>NZ_CP109603.1:4720419-6138339 GCF_025905425.1 Pseudomonas putida
CGATATCGGCACGCAGGGTGTGCAGAGGCACACGACCTTCGCGATACCACTCGGTACGAGCAATCTCGGCGCCGCCGAGACGACCGCTCACCTGGATCTTGATGCCCTTGGCACCAATACGCATGGCGTTCTGTACGGCGCGCTTCATGGCGCGACGGAACATTACGCGGCGTTCCAGCTGCTGAGCTACGCTCTGCGCAACCAGCATAGCGTCGAGTTCCGGCTTGCGGATCTCTTCGATGTTGATGTGCACAGGCACACCCATCTGCTTGGTCAGGTCCTGACGCAGCTTCTCGACATCCTCACCTTTCTTACCGATAACGATACCGGGACGAGCAGTGTGGATGGTGATGCGTGCTGTTTGAGCCGGACGATGAATATCGATACGGCTTACGGACGCGCTTTTTAGTTTGTCTTGGAGGTACTCACGCGTTTTCAGATCCTTCAACAGGTAATCTGCGTAAGTAGCACCGTCTGCGTACCAGACGGAGGTGTGCTCCTTGACGATTCCCAGGCGAATGCCAGTGGGATGTACTTTCTGACCCATCTGATCGACTCCGTTACTTGTCCGCAACCTTGACAGTGATATGGCAAGACCGCTTGACGATGCGATCAGCACGGCCTTTGGCACGTGGCATGATGCGCTTCAGCGAACGCCCTTCGTTGACGAAGACGGTGGAGACCTTCAGGTCATCAACGTCTGCGCCTTCGTTGTGTTCGGCGTTGGCAACGGCCGACTCGAGGACTTTCTTCATGATTTCAGCGGCTTTTTTGCTGCTGAAGGCCAACAGGTTGAGCGCTTCGCCCACCTTCTTCCCGCGGATCTGGTCGGCGACCAAGCGGGCTTTCTGGGCGGAGATGCGAGCGCCCGACAACTTAGCGGCTACTTCCATTTCCTTACCCCTTAACGCTTGGCTTTCTTGTCAGCCACGTGCCCGCGATAGGTGCGGGTACCGGCGAACTCGCCCAGTTTGTGGCCGACCATGTCTTCGTTCACGAGAACTGGAACATGTTGGCGACCGTTGTGAACCGCGATGGTCAGACCGACCATTTGTGGCAGGATCATCGAGCGACGCGACCAGGTTTTAACTGGCTTGCGATCGTTCTTCTCCACCGCCACTTCGACCTTCTTCAACAGGTGAAGATCGATAAAAGGACCTTTTTTCAGAGAACGTGGCACTGTCGTATCCCTCTAGTTACTTGCGACGACGGACGATCATGTTGTCGGTACGCTTATTACCACGGGTTTTAGCACCCTTGGTTGGGAAGCCCCATGGCGATACCGGATGACGACCACCGGAGGTACGACCTTCACCACCACCATGTGGGTGGTCAACCGGGTTCATGGCAACACCACGAACGGTTGGGCGAACGCCGCGCCAGCGTTTGGCACCAGCTTTACCCAGCGAGCGCAGGCTGTGCTCGGAGTTCGAGACTTCGCCCAGGGTCGCACGGCACTCAGCCAGTACTTTACGCATCTCACCGGAGCGCAGACGCAGAGTCACGTAGACGCCGTCACGAGCGATCAGCTGAGCCGAAGCACCAGCGGAACGAGCGATCTGAGCACCTTTACCCGGCTTCAGTTCGACGCCGTGAATGGTGCTACCTACTGGAATGTTGCGCAGCTGCAGGGAGTTACCGGCCTTGATTGGGGCCAGTGCGCCTGCGATCAGCTGGTCGCCAGCGCTCACGCCTTTAGGGGCGATGATGTAGCGACGCTCACCGTCTGCGTAGCACAGCAGGGCGATGTGAGCAGTACGGTTTGGATCGTATTCGATACGCTCGACAGTGGCTGGGATGCCATCTTTGTCGTTGCGACGGAAGTCGACCAGACGGTAATGCTGCTTGTGACCACCACCAACGTGACGAGTGGTAATGCGGCCATTGTTGTTACGACCACCAGACTTCGATTTCTTCTCGAGCAGCGGTGCGTGAGGAGCGCCCTTGTGGAGCTCCTTGTTGACCACCTTGACCACGAAACGGCGGCCAGGGGAAGTCGGTTTGCATTTAACGATTGCCATGATGCACCCCTTCCTTACTCAGCACTGCTGCTGAAATCGAGATCTTGGCCTGGCTGAAGGGAGACAATCGCCTTCTTCCAGTCATTACGCTTGCCCAGACCACGTGCGGTACGCTTGGTTTTACCCAGAACGTTAACAGTCGACACGTTTTCAACTTTTACGTTGAACAGGCCTTCGACAGCTTTCTTGATTTCCAGCTTGGTTGCGTCGGTAGCAACCTTGAATACGAACTGGCCTTTTTTCTCAGCCAGAACGGTAGCCTTCTCGGAAACGTGCGGGCCAAGGAGGACTTTGAATACGCGTTCCTGGTTCATCCCAGCAGCTCCTCGAATTTCTTCACGGCCGAGACAGTGATCAACACTTTCTCGTATGCGATCAGACTGACCGGGTCGGAACCTTGAACGTCACGTACATCGACGTGCGGCAGGTTGCGAGCAGCCAGGTACAGGTTCTGATCAACAGCGTCCGAAACGATCAGAACGTCGCTCAGACCCATGCCGTTCAGCTTGTTCAGCAGATCTTTGGTTTTCGGTGCTTCAACAGCGAAGTCCTGAACCACGACCAGACGGTCGCTACGCACCAGCTCAGCGAGGATGGAGCGCAGAGCTGCGCGATACATCTTCTTGTTGAGCTTCTGCGAGTGATCTTGAGGGCGAGCTGCGAAGGTAACACCACCGCCACGCCAGATCGGACCACGAGTGGTACCAGCACGAGCACGGCCAGTACCCTTCTGACGCCATGGGCGCTTACCGCCACCAGCCACGTCGGAACGGGTCTTTTGCTGCTTGGTGCCCTGACGGCCGCCGGCCATGTAGGCCACGACTGCTTGGTGAACCAGCGTCTCGTTGAATTCGCCACCGAAAGTCAGTTCGGAAACTTCGATCGCCTGAGCGTCATTTACATTAAGTTGCATGTCAGTTTCCCCTTAACCGCGAGCCTTGACAGCCGGACGTACAACCACGTCGCCGCCAGTAGCGCCAGGAACGGCACCCTTGATCAGCAGCAGGTTGCGTTCAGCGTCTACGCGAACTACTTCCAGGGACTGAACAGTCACGCGCTCGGCGCCCATGTGACCGGACATTTTCTTGCCCTTGAACACACGACCAGGAGTCTGGCACTGGCCGATGGAGCCTGGGACACGGTGCGACACGGAGTTACCGTGGGTGTTGTCCTGACCACGGAAGTTCCAGCGCTTGATGGTACCGGCGAAGCCTTTACCTTTGGACTGACCAGTAACGTCTACCAGCTGGCCTGCAGTGAAGAGTTCAGCTTTGATCGAGTCGCCAGCCTGGAACTCGCCTTCTTCAAGGCGGAACTCCCAGACACCGCGACCAGCGGCAACGTTCGCTTTAGCGAAGTGACCAGCTTGAGCAGCAGTCACACGCGAAGCACGACGCTCGCCGACAGTGACTTGCACTGCACGGTAGCCATCGGTTTCTTCAGTCTTGAACTGGGTGACGCGATTCGGCTCGATCTCAATGACCGTGACCGGAATGGAGACACCTTCTTCGGTGAAAACGCGGGTCATACCGCATTTACGACCGACTACACCAATAGTCATGTTGTAACCTCATGAGTGTACGGGGCTTTCACCCGCTATGGCCGCCCATTTCAGAGCGTTACACGGACAAGACCGAAGTCTTAGCCGAGGCTGATCTGCACTTCCACACCTGCCGCGAGATCAAGCTTCATCAGCGCGTCAACGGTTTTATCCGTTGGCTGGACGATGTCCAGAACACGCTTATGAGTGCGAATCTCGTACTGGTCACGCGCGTCTTTGTTGACGTGCGGGGAGACCAGAACGGTGAAACGCTCTTTGCGGGTAGGCAGTGGAATTGGACCACGCACTTGTGCACCAGTACGTTTCGCGGTTTCCACGATTTCCTGGGTGGATTGGTCGATCAGGCGATGGTCGAAAGCCTTCAACCTGATTCGGATTTGCTGATTTTGCATTGGATTTCAGACTCCAGGCTGTTCCCAACGGACGCACTACGCCCGCTAAAAGGAGGCGTGATTCTATAGACGGCTCAATTTAGTGTCAACCCAATAAAAAAAACCCCCGCTGAGCGGGGGTTTTTTCAATCGATCGAGTGATTACTCGATGATTTTGGCTACGACGCCGGCGCCGACGGTACGACCGCCTTCACGGATAGCGAAGCGCAGACCGTCTTCCATTGCGATGGTCTTGATCAGGGTGACTTCCATCTGGATGTTGTCACCTGGCATTACCATCTCAACGCCTTCCGGCAGCTGGCAGTTACCGGTCACGTCAGTGGTACGGAAGTAGAACTGAGGACGGTAGCCTTTGAAGAACGGAGTGTGACGACCGCCTTCTTCTTTCGACAGAACGTAGACTTCTGCGGTGAACTTGGTGTGCGGCTTGACCGAACCTGGCTTGACCAGAACCTGGCCACGCTCAACGTCGTCACGCTTGGTACCACGCAGCAGGACGCCGCAGTTCTCGCCAGCACGACCTTCGTCCAGCAGCTTGCGGAACATCTCAACGCCGGTGCAGGTGGTGGTGGTGGTGTCACGCAGACCAACGATTTCCAGCGGATCCTGAACGCGGACGATGCCACGCTCGATACGACCGGTAACAACAGTACCACGACCCGAGATCGAGAATACGTCTTCGATTGGCATCAGGAACGGCTTGTCGATAGCACGCTCTGGCTCTGGGATGTAGCTGTCCAGAGTTTCAACCAGACGCTTGACAGCGGTGGTGCCCATTTCGTTGTCGTCTTTGCCTTCCAGCGCCATACGAGCCGAACCGATGATGATCGGGGTGTCGTCGCCTGGGAAGTCGTAGGTGGACAGCAGGTCGCGAACTTCCATCTCGACCAGTTCCAGCAGCTCAGCGTCGTCTACCAGGTCAGCCTTGTTCAGGAAGACCACGATGTACGGAACGCCAACCTGACGGGACAGCAGGATGTGCTCACGGGTTTGTGGCATCGGACCATCGGCGGCCGAGCAAACCAGGATCGCGCCGTCCATCTGGGCAGCACCGGTGATCATGTTCTTCACGTAGTCAGCGTGACCTGGGCAGTCGACGTGAGCGTAGTGACGGATCTTCGAGTTGTACTCGACGTGTGCGGTGTTGATGGTGATACCGCGCGCTTTTTCTTCCGGAGCCGAGTCGATCTTGTCGAAATCAACGACTGCCGAACCGAAAACTTCGGAGCAGACGCGAGTCAGAGCTGCGGTCAGAGTGGTCTTACCGTGGTCAACGTGGCCGATGGTGCCGACGTTAACGTGGGGAAGGGAACGATCAAATTTTTCTTTAGCCACGACAGTGAACCTCTTGCCTAAAGGGGATTAGCCTTGTTTTTTAACGAGTGCTTCGACGATGTTCGACGGAGCTTCGGCGTATTTGGAGAATTCCATGGAGTAGCTTGCGCGACCCTGAGACATGGAACGAACGTCGGTTGCGTAACCGAACATCTCTCCGAGCGGTACCTCAGCAGTGATTACCTTGCCGGACACCGAGTCTTCATTACCCTGGATCATCCCGCGACGACGGCTCAGGTCACCCATCACGTCACCCAGGTAGTCTTCCGGGGTTACAACTTCGACCTTCATGATCGGCTCAAGCACCACGCCACCACCCTTCTGGGCCAGTTGCTTGGTCGCCATCGAAGCGGCGATCTTGAACGCCATTTCGTTGGAGTCGACGTCGTGGTACGAACCGTCGAATACCGTGGCCTTCAGGCCGAGCAGCGGATAGCCGGCAACAACGCCGTTCTTCATCTGCTCTTCGATACCCTTCTGGATCGGGGCGATGAATTCCTTAGGAATCACACCACCAACGACTTCGTTGGTGAACACCAGACCTTCGGTGATGTTGCCCTTCTCGTCGACGTCCGGCTCCGAGAAACGGATCCAGCAGTGACCGAACTGACCACGACCGCCCGACTGACGAACGAACTTGCCTTCGATCTCGACGTTGGACTTGGTGATCTTCTCGCGGTACGAAACCTGAGGCTTACCGATGTTGGCTTCGACGTTGAACTCGCGCTTCATGCGGTCAACGAGGATGTCCAGGTGCAGCTCACCCATACCGGAGATGATGGTCTGGCCGGTTTCTTCGTCGGTCTTGACGCGGAACGACGGGTCTTCCTGAGCCAGCTTGCCCAGTGCGATACCCATCTTTTCCTGGTCTTGCTTGGTCTTCGGCTCTACAGCTACCGAGATCACAGGCTCCGGGAAGTCCATACGCTCGAGGATGATCGGCTTGTCGGCGTTGCAGAGGGTGTCACCAGTGGTGACGTCCTTCATACCGATCAGAGCAGCGATGTCGCCTGCCAGTACTTCTTTGATTTCTTCACGCTGGTTGGCGTGCATCTGCACCATACGACCAACGCGCTCTTTCTTGCCTTTGACCGAGTTGATCACCGAGTCGCCGGACTGCAGCATACCCGAGTAAACACGGACGAAAGTCAGAGTACCAACGAACGGGTCGGTGGCAATCTTGAACGCCAGAGCCGAGAACGGCTCGTTGTCGTCGGCATGACGCTCGTCGAAGTCAGCGTCAACCAACTCTTCCTTCGGCTTCTCGATCAGGTCAGGGTGGATACCCTTGATCGCAGGAATCTCGGTAGGAGCAGGCAGGAAGTCGATGACGGCGTCGAGAACCAGGGGAACGCCCTTGTTCTTGAACGACGAACCGCAGACAGCCGGAACGATCTCGCTGGCCAGGGTGCGCGCGCGCAGACCGGCTTTGATCTCTTCGACGGTCAGCTCTTCGCCTTCCAGGTACTTGTTCATCAGCTCTTCGCTGGCCTCGGCAGCCGCCTCAACCATGTTGGAGCGCCATTCTTCAGCCAGCTCCAGCATATCGGCAGGAATTTCTTCCTCGCGATAGGTGGTGCCTTTGTCGTCGTCGTTCCAGTAGATAGCCTTCATCTTGATCAGGTCGACCTGACCCTGGAAGTTATCTTCCGAACCGATGGCCAGCTGAACAGGAACCGGGGTGTGACCCAGACGGTTCTTGATCTGACCTACGACGCGCAGGAAGTTTGCACCGGCACGGTCCATCTTGTTCACGTAAACAACACGTGGAACACCGTACTTGTTGGCCTGACGCCATACGGTTTCGGACTGCGGCTCAACGCCGGAAGTACCGCAGAACACAACGACCGCGCCGTCGAGTACACGCAGCGAACGCTCTACTTCAATGGTGAAGTCAACGTGGCCGGGGGTATCGATGACGTTTACGCGGTAGTTGTCGTACTGACCAACGGAACCTTTCCAGAAGGTGGTAACGGCAGCGGAGGTAATGGTGATACCCCGCTCCTGCTCCTGCACCATCCAGTCGGTGGTCGCGGCGCCGTCGTGCACCTCGCCCATCTTGTGGCTCAGGCCTGTATAGAACAGGATCCGCTCGGTAGTGGTGGTCTTGCCCGCGTCAACGTGGGCACAGATACCAATGTTACGGTAGCGGTTAATTGCTGTAGTACGAGCCATAAAGCCCTCGCAAAATGATTGATGCTTGAATTAGAAGCGGTAGTGCGAGAACGCTTTGTTGGCTTCAGCCATACGGTGAACGTCTTCACGCTTCTTGACTGCAGCACCCTTGCCTTCAGCAGCATCCAGCAGCTCGCCAGCCAGGCGCAGAGCCATCGACTTCTCGCCACGCTTGCGGGCGTAGTCTACGAGCCAGCGCATTGCCAGAGCATTACGACGGGATGGACGAACTTCAACCGGAACCTGGTAAGTGGCACCGCCGACACGACGGGACTTTACTTCGACCAGCGGAGCGATGGCGTCGAGAGCTTTCTCGAAGATTTCCAGGGGGTCGCTGTTCTTGCGCTCTTTGACCTTGTCCAGTGCACCGTAAACGATGCGCTCGGCGACGGCCTTTTTGCCGCTTTCCATCACGTGGTTCATGAACTTGGCGAGGATTTGGGATCCGTATTTAGGATCGTCCAGAATCTCACGTTTTGCTGCTACACGACGTCTTGGCATGATAAGCCCTCAAACGGTCTTCAGGTTAGCCCGGGACGTGGGTCTTCGACCCCTGCCCGACCTTACTCTTATCGACTCAAAAAAATGGATGTGTGCAAACGACCGATTACTTCGGACGCTTGGTACCGTACTTCGAACGACCCTGGTTACGGCCTTTAACGCCCGAAGTATCCAGAGAGCCGCGAACGGTGTGGTAACGAACACCTGGCAAGTCTTTTACACGGCCGCCACGGATCAGGACGACGCTGTGCTCTTGCAGGTTGTGGCCTTCACCGCCGATGTACGAGGAAACCTCGAAACCGTTGGTCAGACGCACACGGCAAACTTTACGCAGTGCCGAGTTAGGTTTTTTCGGCGTGGTGGTGTACACGCGGGTGCACACGCCACGACGTTGCGGGCAGTTCTGCAGCGCAGGAACGTCGGACTTCTCGACCGAACGCTTACGCGGCTGACGTACCAGCTGGTTGATAGTTGCCATCTACTAGCTCCACTGATTGTCTTGCGACTCTATTGTCTTGCAAGAAAGCCAAAAATTGACGAGACGGAGCCTCACCAAATTTAAGGGTACAAAAGTCTACGGAGGATCTTGCACCCAGTCAAGACGAGGCCCCGGCCCTCCCCGCCCGGTCATCGGCAACAATTCATGTCACCGATGGCCGTTCGGGGCTTGCCGGGGCCCTGCCCTGTACTTAGTTACCGCTGGAATTCAGCGCTTCGGTCAGTGCGGCTTCCACCTCACTGGCGCTTACACGCAGCGGTTTGTCGGCATCACGGCGACGCTTGCGCTCGCTGTGGTAGGCCAGACCGGTACCGGCCGGGATCAGACGACCCACGACCACGTTCTCTTTCAGGCCGCGCAGGTAATCGCGCTTGCCGGTGACGGCCGCTTCGGTCAGTACGCGGGTGGTTTCCTGGAAGGAAGCCGCGGAAATGAACGATTCGGTCGACAGCGACGCCTTGGTGATACCCAACAGCACACGCGAGAACTTCGAGATGAACTTGTCTTCGCTGGCGAGACGCTCGTTCTCGACCAGTACGTGAGTCAGTTCCATCTGGTCGCCCTTGATGAAGCTGGAATCACCCGACTCGGCGATCTCGACCTTACGCAGCATCTGACGCAGGATGGTCTCGATGTGCTTGTCGTTGATCTTAACGCCTTGCAGGCGGTAAACGTCCTGGATCTCGTTGACGATGTACTTGGCCAACGCGCTCACACCCAGCAGACGCAGGATGTCGTGCGGATCGCTCGGGCCGTCGGAGATAACTTCGCCGCGGTTTACCTGTTCGCCTTCGAAGACGTTCAGGTGGCGCCACTTCGGAATCAGCTCTTCGTACGGATCGCTACCGTCGGTCGGCGTAATGACCAGACGGCGCTTGCCTTTGGTCTCTTTACCGAATGCGATGGTGCCGCTGACTTCAGCCAGAATCGAGGCTTCTTTCGGACGACGTGCTTCGAACAAGTCGGCAACGCGTGGCAGACCACCGGTGATGTCACGGGTCTTGGACGTTTCTTGCGGGATACGCGCGATAACGTCACCAACACCGATCTGAGCACCGTCAGCCACACCGACAAGGGCGTTGGCCGGCAGGAAGTACTGAGCCGGCACGTCGGTACCTGGCAGGTACAGATCCTTGCCATTGGCATCGACCATCTTGATTGCCGGACGGATTTCCTTGCCTGCGGCAGGGCGATCCTTGACGTCCAGAACTTCGATGTTGGTCAAACCAGTCAGTTCGTCGGTCTGACGCTTGATGGTGATGTTTTCTTCCATGCCCACGAAGGTCACGGTACCTTTCAGCTCGGTAACGATCGGGTGGGTGTGCGGATCCCACTTGGCGACGATGGCGCCAGCTTCGACCTTGTCACCTTCCTTGACCGAAATGACCGCACCGTAAGGCAGCTTGTAACGCTCACGCTCACGACCGAATTCATCGGCAATGGCCAGCTCGCCGGAACGCGATACGGCAACCAGGTTGCCATCGGCGCGCACGACCTGCTTCAGGTTGTGCAGACGTACCATACCGCCGTTCTTCACCTGGACGCTGTCGGCAGCCGAGGTCCGGCTTGCAGCACCACCGATGTGGAACGTACGCATGGTCAGCTGGGTACCCGGCTCACCGATCGACTGCGCAGCGATAACGCCGACAGCTTCACCGATGTTCACCTGGTGACCGCGAGCCAGGTCGCGACCGTAGCACTTGGCGCAGATGCCGTAGCGAGTTTCGCAGTTGATCGGCGAACGCACGATAACTTCGTCGATGCTGTTCAGCTCGATGAACTCGACCCACTGCTCGTCAACCAAGGTACCGGCAGGAACGATGACGTCCTCGGTGCCTGGCTTGAACACGTCACGGGCAATGACACGACCCAATACGCGCTCACCCAACGGCTCGACAACGTCACCGCCTTCGATGTGCGGTGTCATCAGCAAGCCGTGGTCGGTACCGCAGTCGATCTCGGTCACGACCAGATCCTGCGCAACGTCTACCAGACGACGCGTCAGATAACCGGAGTTCGCAGTCTTCAGTGCGGTATCCGCCAGACCCTTACGAGCACCGTGAGTCGAGATGAAGTACTGCAGTACGCTCAGACCTTCACGGAAGTTCGCGGTGATCGGCGTCTCGATGATCGAGCCGTCCGGCTTGGCCATCAGACCACGCATACCGGCCAGCTGACGGATCTGTGCAGCGGAACCCCGCGCACCCGAGTCAGCCATCATGTACATCGAGTTGAAGGACTCTTGCTCGACTTCCTTGCCCTCGCGGTCGATGACCTTCTCTTTCGAGAGGTTGGCCATCATCGCCTTGGACACTTCGTCGTTCGCCTTCGACCACAAGTCGATGACCTTGTTGTACTTCTCGCCCTGGGTTACCAGGCCGGAGGCGTACTGGCTCTCGATTTCCTTCACTTCATCGGTAGCAGTACCGATGATGCGGGCTTTCTCGTCCGGGATAACGAAGTCGTTAACACCGATCGAAACGCCGGAAATGGTCGAGTAGGCAAAACCGGTGTACATCAGCTGGTCAGCGAAGATCACGGTCTCTTTCAGACCAACCACGCGGTAGCATTGGTTGATCAGCTTGGAGATCGCCTTCTTCTTCATCGGCTGGTTGACCACGTCGTACGGCAGACCTGCCGGCACAACCTGGAACAACAGCGCACGGCCGACGGTGGTGTCGACGATACGGGTGTTCTTGGTGGAGCTGCCATCACGGTCGTTCACGGTCTCGTTGATACGGACCTTGATTTTCGCGTGCAGGGCAGCTTCGCCGGCGCGGAATACGCGGTCGACTTCCTGCAGGTCGGCGAATACGCGACCTTCGCCCTTGGCGTTGATGGCTTCACGGGTCATGTAGTACAGACCCAGTACAACGTCCTGCGACGGAACGATGATTGGCTCACCGTTGGCTGGCGACAGAATGTTGTTGGTCGACATCATCAGCGCGCGCGCTTCGAGCTGGGCTTCCAGCGTCAGCGGCACGTGAACGGCCATCTGGTCACCGTCGAAGTCGGCGTTGTACGCCGCACAGACCAACGGGTGCAGCTGGATCGCCTTACCTTCGATGAGCACAGGCTCGAACGCCTGGATACCCAGACGGTGAAGGGTCGGTGCACGGTTGAGCAGTACGGGGTGTTCGCGGATTACCTCGGCGAGAACGTCCCATACCTCTGGCAGCTCACGCTCGACCATCTTCTTGGCAGCTTTGATGGTGGTCGCCAGACCACGCATTTCGAGCTTGCCGAAAATGAACGGTTTGAACAGCTCGAGGGCCATTTTCTTAGGCAGACCGCACTGGTGCAGACGCAGGGTCGGGCCTACGGTAATTACCGAACGACCGGAGTAGTCCACGCGCTTACCGAGCAAGTTCTGACGGAAACGACCTTGCTTACCTTTGATCATGTCAGCCAGGGACTTCAGCGGACGCTTGTTCGAGCCAGTGATGGCGCGACCGCGACGGCCGTTGTCCAGCAGGGCGTCGACCGCTTCCTGCAGCATGCGCTTTTCGTTGCGCACGATGATGTCCGGCGCCGACAGATCGAGCAGGCGCTTCAGACGATTGTTACGGTTGATCACCCGACGATACAGGTCGTTCAGGTCGGAGGTCGCAAAGCGGCCGCCATCCAGCGGTACCAGCGGACGCAGGTCCGGCGGCAATACTGGCAGGACGGTCAGGACCATCCACTCAGGCAGGTTACCCGAGCCCTGGAAAGCTTCCATCAGCTTCAGGCGCTTGGACAGCTTCTTGATCTTGGTTTCCGAGTTGGTCTGCGGAATTTCTTCGCGCAGGCGGCCAATCTCGTGCTCCAGGTCGATAGCGTGCAGCAGCTCGCGGACAGCCTCGGCACCCATGCGGGCGTCGAAGTCGTCACCGAACTCTTCCAGCGCTTCGAAGTACTGCTCGTCGTTCAGCAGCTGACCCTTTTCCAGGGTGGTCATGCCTGGGTCGATAACGACGTAGCTCTCGAAGTAGAGAACGCGCTCGATATCACGCAGGGTCATGTCCATCAGCAGGCCGATACGGGACGGCAGCGACTTCAGGAACCAGATGTGGGCAACCGGCGAGGCCAGTTCGATGTGCGCCATGCGCTCACGACGAACCTTGGCCAGGGCAACTTCAACGCCGCACTTCTCGCAGATCACACCGCGGTGCTTGAGGCGCTTGTACTTGCCGCACAGGCACTCGTAGTCCTTGACTGGGCCAAAGATCTTGGCGCAGAACAGGCCGTCACGCTCAGGCTTGAACGTACGGTAGTTGATGGTTTCCGGCTTCTTAACTTCACCGAACGACCACGAACGGATCATTTCAGGCGACGCCAGACCGATGCGGATGGCGTCGAACTCTTCGACTTGACCCTGGTTTTTCAGCAAATTCAGTAGGTCTTTCAAGGCCTTTCCTCCTGGCGGAGCAGGAAGCGGGCAATACCTGCCCCGCTCCCCTTCGCGTCACGTGTTATTCGGTTTCCAGATCGATATCGATACCGAGCGAACGAATCTCTTTGATCAACACGTTGAAGGACTCGGGCATGCCCGGCTCCATACGGTGATCGCCATCCACGATGTTTTTGTACATCTTGGTACGGCCGTTCACGTCGTCCGACTTCACTGTGAGCATTTCTTGCAGGGTGTATGCCGCGCCGTATGCTTCCAGCGCCCACACTTCCATCTCCCCGAAACGCTGACCACCGAACTGCGCCTTACCACCCAGCGGCTGCTGGGTAACCAGGCTGTAGGAACCAGTGGAACGCGCGTGCATCTTGTCGTCCACCAAGTGGTTCAGCTTGAGCATGTACATGTAACCAACGGTCACAGGACGCTCGAACTTGTTGCCGGTACGGCCATCGAACAGCACCATCTGGCCGCTTTCTGGCATGTCTGCCAGTTTCAGCATGGCCTTGATCTCGCTTTCCTTGGCACCATCGAAGACCGGGGTAGCCATAGGCACGCCTTTCTTCAGGTTGTTCGCCAGGGCGAGGATCTCTTCGTCGGTGAACTCTTCCAGGCTTTCCTGACGACCGCCGATCTCGTTGTAGATCTCGGTCAGGAACACGCGCAGCTCAGCGGCTTTGCGCTGCTCTTCGATCATCCGGTCGATCTTCTCGCCCAGGCCCTTGGCCGCGAGGCCCAGGTGGGTTTCAAGGATCTGACCGACGTTCATACGCGAAGGTACGCCCAGCGGGTTCAGTACGACGTCGACCGGAGTACCGTTGGCGTCGTGCGGCATGTCTTCGACCGGCATGATCACCGAGACCACACCTTTGTTACCGTGACGGCCGGCCATCTTGTCGCCCGGCTGAATGCGGCGGCGGATAGCCAGGTAGACCTTGACGATCTTCAGTACGCCCGGTGCCAGGTCGTCGCCCTGCTGCAGCTTGCGCTTCTTGTCTTCGAACTTGTCATCCAGCAGACGACGGCGATCGACGATGTAAGCCTGGGCCTTTTCCAGCTGCTCGTTCAGAGCATCTTCGGCCATACGCAGTTTGAACCACTGGCCGTGCTCCAGACCGTCCAGTACTTCGTCAGTGATCACGGTGCCTTTCTTCAGGCCCGCACCACCGTCGACCACTTGGCCGTTCAGGGCGGAACGCAGACGCTCGAAGGTTGCACCTTCGACGATGCGGAACTCTTCGTTGAGGTCCTTGCGGATCTCGTCCAGCTGCATCTTCTCGATGGCCAGGGCGCGGGTGTCGCGCTCAACGCCGTCACGGGTGAAGACCTGGACGTCGATGACAGTACCCTTGGTGCCGGTTGGCACACGCAGGGAGGTGTCTTTAACGTCGCTGGCCTTCTCACCGAAGATGGCGCGCAGCAGCTTCTCTTCCGGCGTCAGCTGGGTCTCGCCTTTCGGAGTGACCTTACCGACCAGAATGTCGCCAGCGCCGACTTCGGCACCCACGTAGACGATACCGGCTTCGTCCAGCTTGTTCAGCGCAGCTTCACCCACGTTCGGGATGTCCGCGGTGATTTCCTCTGGGCCAAGCTTGGTGTCACGCGCCACACAGGTCAGTTCCTGGATGTGGATCGTGGTGAAGCGGTCTTCTTGAACCACACGCTCGGACAGGCAGATGGAGTCTTCGAAGTTGAAGCCGTTCCACGCCATGAACGCGATGCGCATGTTCTGACCCAGTGCCAGTTCACCCATATCGGTGGACGGGCCGTCGGCCATGATGTCGTGACGCTTGACCACATCACCTTTGCTGACCAGCGGACGCTGGTTGATGCAGGTGTTCTGGTTCGAGCGGGTGTACTTGGTCAGGTTGTAGATATCTACACCTGCTTCACCGGTCTCGACTTCGTCATCGGCAACACGCACGACGATACGGCTGGCATCGACCGAGTCGATCACGCCGCCACGACGGGCCACGACGCAGACGCCGGAGTCACGGGCTACGTTGCGCTCCATGCCGGTACCTACCAGCGGCTTGTCGGCACGCAGGGTGGGTACAGCCTGACGCTGCATGTTCGAACCCATCAACGCACGGTTGGCGTCGTCGTGCTCGAGGAACGGAATCAGCGACGCGGCGACCGAAACAACCTGCTTCGGCGAAACGTCCATCAGGGTGACGTCTTCCGGCGCCTTGACGGTGAATTCGTTCAGGTGACGAACCGCTACCAGCTCATCGATCAGTTGCTTCTTCTCGTTCATCGCGGCCGAAGCCTGGGCGATGACGTGATCTGCTTCTTCAATGGCCGACAGGAACACGATGTCGTCGCTGACCACGCCTTCCTTCACCACGCGGTACGGGCTTTCCAGGAAGCCGTACTGGTTGGTGCGGGCATAGGCTGCCAGGGAGTTGATCAGACCGATGTTCGGACCTTCAGGGGTCTCGATCGGGCACACACGGCCGTAGTGGGTCGGGTGTACGTCACGGACTTCGAAGCCAGCACGCTCACGGGTCAGACCGCCAGGGCCGAGTGCAGAAACACGGCGCTTGTGGGTGATCTCGGAGAGCGGGTTGTTCTGGTCCATGAACTGCGACAGCTGGCTAGAACCGAAGAACTCTTTCACCGCCGCCGCAACCGGCTTGGCGTTGATCAGGTCTTGCGGCATCAGGCCTTCGCTTTCAGCCATCGACAGACGTTCCTTGACCGCACGCTCGACGCGCACCAGGCCAACACGGAACTGGTTCTCGGCCATCTCACCGACGCAACGTACACGACGGTTACCCAGGTGGTCGATGTCGTCGACGATGCCTTTGCCGTTACGGATATCGACCAGGGTCTTGAGGACCTCGACGATGTCTTCCTTGCTCAGCACGCCCGAACCTTCGATCTCGGTACGACCGATACGACGGTTGAACTTCATGCGGCCTACGGCAGACAGGTCGTAACGCTCGGCACTGAAGAACAGGTTGTTGAACAGGGTCTCGGCAGCATCCTTGGTTGGCGGCTCGCCTGGACGCATCATGCGATAGATCTCGACCAGCGCTTCCAGTTGGTTGCTGGTGGTGTCGATCTTCAGGGTGTCGGAGATGAACGGACCGCAATCGATGTCGTTGGTGTACAGGGTCTCGATACGGACGACCTGCGCCTTGGCGACCTTGATCAGCAGCTCGGTGGTCATCTCGGTGTTGCACTCGGCGAGGATCTCGCCGGTAGCCGGATGCACGATAGCCTTGGCGGTGGTGCGGCCCAGGACGTATTCCATTGGAACGTCGAGCTGCTTGACGCCGGCTTTCTCGAGCTGGTTGATGTGGCGCGCAGTGATACGGCGACCCTGCTCGACAATGACCTTGCCGTTTTCGTCATGGATGTCCATGACCGCGACTTCACCACGCAGACGCTGCGGTACCAGTTCCAGGCTCAGTTTTTCGCCGGAAACGTGGAACACGTTGGTGGTGTAGAAGGTGTTCAGAACTTCTTCGGTGCTGTAACCCAGTGCGCGCAGCAGTACCGAGGCCGGCAGTTTGCGGCGACGGTCGATACGCACGAACACGCAGTCCTTCGGGTCGAACTCGAAGTCCAGCCAGGAACCGCGGTAAGGGATGATGCGAGCGGAGTACAGCAGCTTGCCGGAGCTGTGCGTCTTGCCACGGTCGTGGTCGAAGAACACACCAGGCGAACGGTGCAGCTGGGAAACGATCACACGCTCGGTACCGTTGATTACGAAGGTACCGTTCTCAGTCATCAGGGGAATTTCACCCATGTAGACTTCTTGCTCTTTGATGTCCTTGATCGCTTTGTTCGACGATTCCTTGTCGAAGATGATCAGGCGCACCTTGACCCGCAGTGGGACCGCGAAGGTCACGCCACGCAGGACACATTCCTTCACATCGAAGGCGGGTTCGCCCAGGCGATAGCCTACGTACTCCAGGGCAGCATTGCCGGAGTAGCTGATGATCGGGAATACCGATTTGAAGGCCGCGTGCAGGCCGACGTCGCGGAACTGATCCTTGGATGCTCCCGCTTGCAGGAATTCGCGATACGAATCCAGCTGGATGGCCAGGAGGTAAGGCACATCCATGACGTCCGGCAACTTGCTAAAGTCCTTGCGGATACGTTTTTTCTCAGTGTATGAGTAAGCCATCAGCGTTCCCCAGCTTGGTCACCTGCTTGTTTGGCTTCTCCCGGCGGGAGCAGCCAGAAAATCGTGCAAACCCCTTGGTTTGCGCCACCCACATGGGTGTCTTGCAGCTCGTTATCGGGGCCGTTCTGATCGGCCACCAATAACGGAAAAAGGCCGGTGGCATAAGCCACCAGCCATCAGCCTTTTGCTCAACGCTCAGGCTGGCATCGCAAAGTCGAAATTACTTCAGCTCGACTTTAGCGCCTGCTTCTTCCAGCTTCTTCTTAGCGTCTTCAGCGGCTTCTTTCGAAACGCCTTCAGCTACGACCTGAGGAGCGCCGTCGACTTTCTCTTTGGCTTCTTTCAGGCCCAGACCGGTCAGTTCACGAACGGCCTTGATCACGTTTACTTTCTTCTCGCCGGCTTCAACCAGAACAACGTTGAACTCGGTTTGCTCTTCAACAACGGCAGCAGCAGCAGCTGGGCCAGCAGCGGCAACAGCAGCGGTAACGCCGAAGGTTTCTTCCATAGCTTTGATCAGCTCAACAACTTCCAGAACGGTTTTCTGGCCGATTGCTTCGATGATTTGCTCGTTAGTCAGGGACATGACTTAAATCCTGTATTGGGGTGACAGCCTTCGCAGCCATCAAATTAAACAAATGATTTTGAAAGAGGTTACGCCGCCTTAGGCAGCAGCAGCTTCTTTCTGGTCGCGAACGGCCGCCAGAGTACGAGCCAGCTTGCTGGTAGCGCCTTGAATCACGCTCATCAGACGTGCAATAGCTTCGTCACGGGTCGGCAAGGTAGCCAGTACATCGATCTGGTTGGCGGCAATGAACTTGCCGTCAAACGCAGCTGCCTTGATCTCGAACTTGTCCTGACCCTTGGCGAACTCTTTGAACAGACGAGCAGCAGCGCCCGGGTGTTCGTTGGAGAAAGCGATCAGGGTCGGGCCAGTGAACACGTCGTTGAGGACACTGAATTCAGTATCAGCAACGGCGCGCTTGAGCAGGGTGTTACGTACGACACGTACGTAAACGCCAGCTTCACGAGCCTCTTTACGGAGTCCGGTCATTGCGCCTACAGTCACACCACGGGCATCAGCCACGACAGCGGACAGAGCGACTTTGGCAGCCTCGTTGACTTCAGCGACGATGGCCTTCTTGTCTTCGAGTTTAATTGCCACGGGTTTACTCCTGGTTTCTACCGTTTCATCTGGCCGAGGCCGGATGTCGTTTTGGTGTCTGATTCGATAACGAATCGGGAGCACCATCTGCGTAGGCTTATGGTTTAAGGCTTGCGCCGCCTACGGTCTTGGATAGCCCCCGCCAGGCAGGGACCCCAATTTTTGCTAGCAGCACGACGAATCGTGCCGCCATGGTCTTACGCGTTCAGCGAACCCTGGTCGATGACCAGGCCTGGGCCCATGGTGGTGCTCAGGGTAACGCGCTTGACGTAAATACCTTTCGAAGAAGCTGGCTTGATACGCTTCAGATCAGCGATCAGGGCTTCAACGTTTTCCTTCAGCTTGCCAGCTTCGAAGCCGACTTTGCCAACGGAGGTGTGAATGATACCGTTCTTGTCGGTACGGTAGCGAACCTGACCAGCCTTGGCGTTTTTGACAGCGCCGGCTACGTCTGGAGTCACGGTACCCACTTTCGGGTTAGGCATCAGGCCGCGAGGACCCAGTACCTGACCCAGCTGACCAACAACGCGCATGGCATCAGGCGATGCGATGACAACGTCATAGTTCAGGTCGCCGGCTTTCATTTCAGCAGCCAGATCGTCCATACCTACACGGTCAGCGCCGGCAGCCAAAGCGGCCTCAGCAGCTGGACCCTGGGTGAAGACGGCAACGCGTACGGTCTTGCCAGTGCCGTGTGGCAGCACGGTAGCGCTACGAACGACCTGGTCGGATTTACGCGGGTCAACGCCGAGGTTGACGGCAACGTCGAAGGATTCGCTGAACTTCACGGTGGACAGTTCGGCCAGCAGCACTGCTGCTTCTTCGAAGTTGTAAACTTTGCCAGCTTCGATTTTCGAAGCAATAGCCTTTTGGCGCTTGGTCAGCTTAGCCATTACACACCCTCCACGTTCAGGCCCATGCTGCGGGCAGAGCCAGCGATGGTGCGTACAGCAGCGTCCAGGTCAGCAGCGGTCAGATCAGCCTGTTTGGTCTTGGCGATCTCTTCGAGCTGAGCGCGGGTCACGGTACCGACTTTGACGGTGTTCGGGCGAGCCGAACCACTGGTCAGGCCAGCAGCTTTCTTCAGCAGAACCGAGGCAGGGGTGCTCTTGGTCTCGAAAGTGAAGCTACGGTCGCTGTAGACAGTGATGATCACAGGAGTCGGCAGGCCGGCTTCTTGACCCTGAGTACGGGCGTTGAAGGCCTTGCAGAATTCCATGATGTTCACACCGTGTTGGCCCAGTGCTGGACCAACGGGTGGGCTTGGGTTGGCCTGGCCGGCCTTAACTTGCAGCTTGATGTAAGCCTGAATCTTCTTAGCCATGAGCTACTCCAAAATCGGGTACGAACGCCAGATGGCTCCCCGGATGACTTGCGTTTTATCCCAGTGACGACAAAACCCCGCAGCACACAGGGCTGCGGGGTATGGGATGCTTCGTTCGCCTAGACCTTTTCGACCTGACTGAACTCGAGCTCTACCGGGGTAGAGCGACCGAAAATGAGCACCGCCACCTGGAGGCGACTCTTTTCGTAGTTAACCTCTTCGACACTGCCATTGAAGTCAGCGAACGGACCATCAATAACTCGAACCACTTCACCGGGCTCGAACAGCGTCTTAGGCTTCGGCTTGTCGCTACCGTCGGCAACGCGACGCAGGATAGCTTCAGCTTCCTTATCGGTGATTGGCGCAGGCTTGTCTGCGGTACCACCAATAAAGCCCATCACACGAGGGGTGTCCTTGACCAAGTGCCAAGTCCCTTCGTTCATCTCCATCTGGACCAGAACATAGCCAGGGAAGAATTTACGCTCACTTTTGCGCTTCTGGCCGTTACGCATTTCAACGACTTCTTCGGTCGGAACCAGAATTTCGCCGAAACCGTCTTCCATGCCAGCCAGCTTGACGCGCTCGATCAGCGAGCGCATCACATGCTTCTCGTAACCCGAGTAAGCATGCACTACGTACCAACGCTTAGCCACGGGACACCCTTAGCCAACAATCAAGGAGACCGCCCAGCCGAGCAGGGAATCAAGACCCCACAACAGCAGCGCCATAACCAGAACAACAGCCACGACAATCAGCGTGGTCTGAGTGGTTTCTTGGCGGGTCGGCCACACGACTTTACGGATCTCGGTACGAGCTTCCTTCGCCAGCGTAAAGAACGACTTACCCTTCGCAGTCTGCAAGGCAACAAAGCCAGCAGCCGCAGCCAGGGCGAGCAGTGCAAGTACGCGATACAGGATTGGGGAGGCGGAGTAATACTGATTACCCACGACGCCAACAACCACCAAAGCAACTACAGCCAGCCACTTGAATAGATCAAAACGCGATTCTTGGGCTTCAGTTTTGGGAGTCATCGGGGAGGATCCTGTGAGAAGAAAGCCAATCACACCGAGGTGAATGGCAGGTCAGGAGGGAATCGAACCCCCAACCTACGGTTTTGGAGACCGTCGCTCTGCCAATTGAGCTACTGACCTGTAACGCTGTATCAGGCCGGCCATTATACCGGCCTGATCAAGTAAATCAACTACTTATTCAATAATTTTTGCTACGACGCCGGCGCCGACGGTACGACCGCCTTCACGGATAGCGAAGCGCAGACCGTCTTCCATTGCGATGGTCTTGATCAGGGTGACTTCCATCTGGATGTTGTCACCTGGCATTACCATCTCAACGCCTTCCGGCAGCTGGCAGTTACCGGTCACGTCAGTGGTACGGAAGTAGAACTGAGGACGGTAGCCTTTGAAGAACGGAGTGTGACGACCGCCTTCTTCTTTCGACAGAACGTAGACTTCTGCGGTGAACTTGGTGTGCGGCTTGACCGAACCTGGCTTGACCAGAACCTGGCCACGCTCAACGTCGTCACGCTTGGTACCACGCAGCAGGACGCCGCAGTTCTCGCCAGCACGACCTTCGTCCAGCAGCTTGCGGAACATCTCAACGCCGGTGCAGGTGGTGGTGGTGGTGTCACGCAGACCAACGATTTCCAGCGGATCCTGAACGCGGACGATGCCACGCTCGATACGACCGGTAACAACAGTACCACGACCCGAGATCGAGAATACGTCTTCGATTGGCATCAGGAACGGCTTGTCGATAGCACGCTCTGGCTCTGGGATGTAGCTGTCCAGAGTTTCAACCAGACGCTTGACAGCGGTGGTGCCCATTTCGTTGTCGTCTTTGCCTTCCAGCGCCATACGAGCCGAACCGATGATGATCGGGGTGTCGTCGCCTGGGAAGTCGTAGGTGGACAGCAGGTCGCGAACTTCCATCTCGACCAGTTCCAGCAGCTCAGCGTCGTCTACCAGGTCAGCCTTGTTCAGGAAGACCACGATGTACGGAACGCCAACCTGACGGGACAGCAGGATGTGCTCACGGGTTTGTGGCATCGGACCATCGGCGGCCGAGCAAACCAGGATCGCGCCGTCCATCTGGGCAGCACCGGTGATCATGTTCTTCACGTAGTCAGCGTGACCTGGGCAGTCGACGTGAGCGTAGTGACGGATCTTCGAGTTGTACTCGACGTGTGCGGTGTTGATGGTGATACCGCGCGCTTTTTCTTCCGGAGCCGAGTCGATCTTGTCGAAATCAACGACTGCCGAACCGAAAACTTCGGAGCAGACGCGAGTCAGAGCTGCGGTCAGAGTGGTTTTACCATGGTCAACGTGGCCGATAGTGCCAACGTTCACGTGTGGTAGGGAACGATCAAACTTTTCCTTAGCCATCGATACAGTCCTCCGCAGAAGAAATAGTCTTACGCTGATAAAGCTGATAAAACAAAGGCAGATATTTTCATATCTGCCTTGTTTATATGGAGCTCTTGAGCGGACTTGAACCGCTGACCTCACCCTTACCAAGGGTGTGCTCTACCAACTGAGCTACAAGAGCGAAACACATTGCGCAAAACCCAGCAAACTTGGAGCGGGTAGCGGGAATCGAACCCGCATCATCAGCTTGGAAGGCTGAGGTTCTACCACTAAACTATACCCGCGGAGCTTGCGGCTCTCGCTAAAACTGGTGGAGGGAGAAGGATTCGAACCTTCGAAGCTCTCGCAACGGATTTACAGTCCGTCCCCTTTGACCGCTCGGGAATCCCTCCAGATGTGGCCGGCATTCTATTTGTCTGCCGTCCTAGTGTCAAGCTTTTTTTCAAATTTTTTCAATCAAATCTGAAACTTAGCAGCGTTGACACCGCTTCCAGCTCTACCACCTAAGTGGTGTTCCCTGTGAAGCGGGCGCCATTCTATCAAGCTATTCGCCAGTTGCAATACCCTGGCAGAAAATAATTTTATGTTTTAAGTCTTTGAAATCGCTGGAAAGAGTGGCGAGCACCTCTGGGTCCAGCAAACGCTCGCTCTCCGGGGAAATCTTGAGCCAGAGACCCTCTGCACCCGGCAACTGGCCCAACACCGGCAGAGCATCGATATCCAAGCTCAGCAAGCGCTGGCGGAGTGCGTCGAGTTGCTCTCTACCCGCCAAACCACCTACGACCAGGCATTCATCACGACGACGGGCCGGCGCAGACACGCCCGTTTCACGCAACAGGCGGATCTCTTGTTGATTACCTTTGTACAGCGACAGCGGGGCGACATCCTTGACCTTGAGCGGGGCTTCCTGTTGATGCCAGACGTAATAGAAGACGTTCAGCACCAGCAACAGCAGAAACAACCAACGCATAAAGCACCTCAGTCCAGTGGACAGGCCATTGCCAGGCCAACGAAAACCAGGTCAGGGACTACGCGAGCCTGCGGCGCAGCTTCACGCACCAACGGCGCGTCCCCTCCGGTAAGGAACACAGTAAAGTCCTCCCCCCACAACGCACGCGCTTGTTCGAGCTGAGTACGGGCAAAACCCTGCAGCATCAACACACAACCACGCTCCACAGCCTCGACGGTCGAGCGCCCTGGCGCAAGGCTTGTCAATGCACGCGCCGCCGAAGCATCGTCATAGCGGATACGCCGCGTATGGGTGCGCAACTGGCTACGCATCAGCGGCATGCCCGGGCAGATGTAACCACCCAGGTGCTCACCATCAGCGGCAATGAAGTCAGCTTTGGCGGCGGTCCCAAGGTCAATGACCAGACACGCCCCCTTGGCCAGGTGGAATGCCCCCAGCGCTGCGAGCCAACGGTCCATCCCCAGGCGCTGATAGTCTTCATAACCATTACGCACCCCAGCCATTTGCAGGGCAGGCTCTGCGACTCGTGCCACCACGGAGAACGCCTGACCGATCAGCGCGCAAAGTGCCGCAGTTTCTTCTTCACTACGCACACTGACGATACGACAGCCCGACAAACGCAGCGACGCCAACGCACTGACCTCAGCTACCAGCGCTTGGTCCGTATCGACAATACCACCACCCACGATCGTAGCGTCGGCGGCATGAATCACCCGCCATTTTATGAAGCTGTTTCCGCAATCGAGCTCAAGAATCATCACGCAACCTCAGACTGAGCTCACCACCACTGAAGCTCTTTTCCACACCCTCGACCTCAAGGCGCAAGCCGCCCTGCCCGTCCACACCTAGCACCACCCCATCAATTCGGGTGCTGCCGGCTACCAGCGATACATTACGCCCCTGCCAAAGGTGCGCCTGCTCCCACTCCTCCTGGAACGCAGCAAAACCATAGCGGCGGTGACGTGCCAATTCATGTTGCAGCTGCTGACTGAGCATTGCCACCAACCGATTTCGATCAATTGCGGTACCGACTTCGCGCCGCATCGATGTCCACTCCTGGTCGACCTGATCATTGGTCTGCATGTTCACATTGATGCCTATACCCAGGACAACGTGGCAGACATCTGCTGGATCACCGACCAACTCAAGCAAGATGCCAGTGATCTTCTTCCCACGCACAAGCACATCATTGGGCCACTTCAGCCCCACATCCTTTACACCGAAGCCCTGCAGCGTACGCATTACCGCCAACCCCACCACCAGGCTCAACCCTTCGAGCTGGCGCATCCCACCTTCGACGCGCAGGACGAGACTGTAATAGAGGTTTTCCGCGAAGGGGCTTACCCATTGGCGACCGCGGCGGCCACGCCCAGCGCTCTGGCGCTCGGCCAGGACCAGAAAAGGAGCAGCCTGCCCCTCGCCCGCAAGCCGCAACCCTTCAGCGTTGGTCGAATCGATGGTTTCGTGGATGAAGACGGGCCACTGCTCACCCTCGGCAAACTCGGCGATCGCCTTCGTTTCGAGCAGAGCAAGAGGAGCGGCTAGCTGGTAGCCACGCCCACGAACCTTGTGAATGGTGAGGTTCAGCTCACTCTCCAGGTGCTGCAGCTGCTTCCAAACGGCGCTGCGACTCACCCCGAGGGCTGCCCCCAAGGCTTCTCCGGAATGGAATCGGCCATCCTTGAGGAGATTCAACAACTTCAGCATGCCAGTCTCGACTTGGAATAAGGCTGGCATGATAGCTATGGGTAGTGGGCTTGCATAGGAAAAGGGCCGCCCAGAAACACTACAAACAGGGAGTTTTTCAGCCCAAAAGACAAAACCCCTACCTGCTTGCGCAGATAGGGGTTTTGCGAAATGAATCTTGACGATGACCTACTCTCACATGGGGAAACCCCACACTACCATCGGCGATGCATCGTTTCACTACTGAGTTCGGGATGGGATCAGGTGGTTCCAATGCTCTATGGTCGTCAAGAAATTCTGTAGCCAGAATGTCCAGATGGACAGCCCAGCGAATTCGGATATGCGATATTTGTGGTTACGAACTTTCGGTTATTTCGTCTTCACCACCACAATTCGGCGCCTTACGCTCAAATTGCTTGGGTGTTATATGGTCAAGCCTCACGGGCAATTAGTATTGGTTAGCTCAACGCCTCACAGCGCTTACACACCCAACCTATCAACGTCGTAGTCTTCGACGGCCCTTTAGGGGATTCAAGATCCCAGTGAGATCTCATCTTGAGGCAAGTTTCCCGCTTAGATGCTTTCAGCGGTTATCTCTTCCGAACATAGCTACCCGGCAATGCCACTGGCGTGACAACCGGAACACCAGAGGTTCGTCCACTCCGGTCCTCTCGTACTAGGAGCAGCCCCTCTCAAATCTCAAACGTCCACGGCAGATAGGGACCGAACTGTCTCACGACGTTCTAAACCCAGCTCGCGTACCACTTTAAATGGCGAACAGCCATACCCTTGGGACCGGCTTCAGCCCCAGGATGTGATGAGCCGACATCGAGGTGCCAAACACCGCCGTCGATATGAACTCTTGGGCGGTATCAGCCTGTTATCCCCGGAGTACCTTTTATCCGTTGAGCGATGGCCCTTCCATACAGAACCACCGGATCACTAAGACCTACTTTCGTACCTGCTCGACGTGTTTGTCTCGCAGTCAAGCGCGCTTTTGCCTTTATACTCTACGACCGATTTCCGACCGGTCTGAGCGCACCTTCGTACTCCTCCGTTACTCTTTGGGAGGAGACCGCCCCAGTCAAACTACCCACCATACACTGTCCTCGATCCGGATAACGGACCTGAGTTAGAACCTCAAAGTTGCCAGGGTGGTATTTCAAGGATGGCTCCATGAGAACTGGCGTCCCCACTTCAAAGCCTCCCACCTATCCTACACAAGCAAATTCAAAGTCCAGTGCAAAGCTATAGTAAAGGTTCACGGGGTCTTTCCGTCTAGCCGCGGATACACTGCATCTTCACAGCGATTTCAATTTCACTGAGTCTCGGGTGGAGACAGCGCCGCCATCGTTACGCCATTCGTGCAGGTCGGAACTTACCCGACAAGGAATTTCGCTACCTTAGGACCGTTATAGTTACGGCCGCCGTTTACCGGGGCTTCGATCAAGAGCTTCGCTTGCGCTAACCCCATCAATTAACCTTCCGGCACCGGGCAGGCGTCACACCCTATACGTCCACTTTCGTGTTTGCAGAGTGCTGTGTTTTTAATAAACAGTCGCAGCGGCCTGGTATCTTCGACCGGCATGGGCTTACGGAGCAAGTCCTTAACCCTCGCCGGCGCACCTTCTCCCGAAGTTACGGTGCCATTTTGCCTAGTTCCTTCACCCGAGTTCTCTCAAGCGCCTTGGTATTCTCTACCTAACCACCTGTGTCGGTTTGGGGTACGGTTCCCAGTTATCTGAAGCTTAGGAGCTTTTCTTGGAAGCATGGCATCAACCACTTCGTCGCCTAAAGGCAACTCGTCATCAGCTCTCGGCCTTGAGATCCCGGATTTGCCTAAGATCTCAGCCTACCACCTTAAACTTGGACAACCAACGCCAAGCTGGCCTAGCCTTCTCCGTCCCTCCATCGCAATAACTGGAAGTACAGGAATATTAACCTGTTTTCCATCGACTACGCTTTTCAGCCTCGCCTTAGGGACCGACTAACCCTGCGTCGATTAACGTTGCGCAGGAAACCTTGGTCTTTCGGCGTGGGAGTTTTTCACTCCCATTGTCGTTACTCATGTCAGCATTCGCACTTCTGATACCTCCAGCAAGCTTCTCAACTCACCTTCACAGGCTTACAGAACGCTCCTCTACCGCATCATCATAAGATGATACCCGTAGCTTCGGTGCATGGTTTGAGCCCCGTTACATCTTCCGCGCAGGCCGACTCGACTAGTGAGCTATTACGCTTTCTTTAAAGGGTGGCTGCTTCTAAGCCAACCTCCTAGCTGTCTAAGCCTTCCCACATCGTTTCCCACTTAACCATGACTTTGGGACCTTAGCTGACGGTCTGGGTTGTTTCCCTTTTCACGACGGACGTTAGCACCCGCCGTGTGTCTCCCATGCTCGGCACTTGTAGGTATTCGGAGTTTGCATCGGTTTGGTAAGTCGGGATGACCCCCTAGCCGAAACAGTGCTCTACCCCCTACAGTGATACATGAGGCGCTACCTAAATAGCTTTCGAGGAGAACCAGCTATCTCCGAGCTTGATTAGCCTTTCACTCCGATCCACAGGTCATCCGCTAACTTTTCAACGGTAGTCGGTTCGGTCCTCCAGTCAGTGTTACCTAACCTTCAACCTGCCCATGGATAGATCGCCCGGTTTCGGGTCTATACCCAGCGACTAAACGCCCTATTAAGACTCGCTTTCGCTACGCCTCCCCTATTCGGTTAAGCTCGCCACTGAATATAAGTCGCTGACCCATTATACAAAAGGTACGCAGTCACCTAACAAAGTAGGCTCCCACTGCTTGTACGCATACGGTTTCAGGATCTATTTCACTCCCCTCTCCGGGGTTCTTTTCGCCTTTCCCTCACGGTACTAGTTCACTATCGGTCAGTCAGTAGTATTTAGCCTTGGAGGATGGTCCCCCCATATTCAGACAAAGTTTCTCGTGCTCCGTCCTACTCGATTTCATTGATAAGAGATTTTCGTGTACGGGGCTATCACCCACTATGGCCGCACTTTCCAGAGCGTTCCACTAATCTCAAACCAACTTAAGGGCTGGTCCCCGTTCGCTCGCCACTACTAAGGGAATCTCGGTTGATTTCTTTTCCTCAGGGTACTTAGATGTTTCAGTTCCCCTGGTTCGCCTCTTGCACCTATGTATTCAGTACAAGATACTCAGCTTATGCTGAGTGGGTTCCCCCATTCAGAGATCTCTGGATCACAGTCTGTTTGCCGACTCCCCAAAGCTTATCGCAGGCTACCACGTCTTTCATCGCCTCTGACTGCCAAGGCATCCACCGTATGCGCTTCTTCACTTGACCATATAACCCCAAGCAATCTGGTTATACTGTGAAGACGACATTCGCCGAAAATTCGTTTTGCTCTTTCGAGCCCACAAATTTTACCTTAGCCTGATCCACTACCAGTGAAAGTAGTGTTCAGTCTATTTCTATCACATATCCGAATTTTTAAAGAACGATCTGACAAAAGTCAGAAATCAACATTCATCACCGAATGCTCATTTCTAAGTTCTGACAAGCTACTGCATACTGCGGAAGTGGTGGAGCCAAGCGGGATCGAACCGCTGACCTCCTGCGTGCAAGGCAGGCGCTCTCCCAGCTGAGCTATGGCCCCGTAGTCTAGGCTGCACCATGTAATGGTAGGTCTGGGCAGATTTGAACTGCCGACCTCACCCTTATCAGGGGTGCGCTCTAACCAACTGAGCTACAGACCTATAACAGGGTCGCGTTACAGCATCGTCTTTATACAAGTGAATCAAGCAATTCGTGTGGGAGCTCATCAGCAGGCTGATGTCGTCGATTAAGGAGGTGATCCAGCCGCAGGTTCCCCTACGGCTACCTTGTTACGACTTCACCCCAGT
Organism: Pseudomonas putida; assembly: GCF_025905425.1. Taxonomy (NCBI): domain Bacteria; kingdom Pseudomonadati; phylum Pseudomonadota; class Gammaproteobacteria; order Pseudomonadales; family Pseudomonadaceae; genus Pseudomonas; species Pseudomonas putida. The sequence continues at coordinate 4,748,838 of NZ_CP109603.1, forward strand.
CATGAATCACACCGTGGTAACCGTCCTCCCGAAGGTTAGACTAGCTACTTCTGGTGCAACCCACTCCCATGGTGTGACGGGCGGTGTGTACAAGGCCCGGGAACGTATTCACCGCGACATTCTGATTCGCGATTACTAGCGATTCCGACTTCACGCAGTCGAGTTGCAGACTGCGATCCGGACTACGATCGGTTTTGTGAGATTAGCTCCACCTCGCGGCTTGGCAACCCTCTGTACCGACCATTGTAGCACGTGTGTAGCCCAGGCCGTAAGGGCCATGATGACTTGACGTCATCCCCACCTTCCTCCGGTTTGTCACCGGCAGTCTCCTTAGAGTGCCCACCATAACGTGCTGGTAACTAAGGACAAGGGTTGCGCTCGTTACGGGACTTAACCCAACATCTCACGACACGAGCTGACGACAGCCATGCAGCACCTGTGTCAGAGTTCCCGAAGGCACCAATCTATCTCTAGAAAGTTCTCTGCATGTCAAGGCCTGGTAAGGTTCTTCGCGTTGCTTCGAATTAAACCACATGCTCCACCGCTTGTGCGGGCCCCCGTCAATTCATTTGAGTTTTAACCTTGCGGCCGTACTCCCCAGGCGGTCAACTTAATGCGTTAGCTGCGCCACTAAAATCTCAAGGATTCCAACGGCTAGTTGACATCGTTTACGGCGTGGACTACCAGGGTATCTAATCCTGTTTGCTCCCCACGCTTTCGCACCTCAGTGTCAGTATCAGTCCAGGTGGTCGCCTTCGCCACTGGTGTTCCTTCCTATATCTACGCATTTCACCGCTACACAGGAAATTCCACCACCCTCTACCGTACTCTAGCTTGCCAGTTTTGGATGCAGTTCCCAGGTTGAGCCCGGGGCTTTCACATTCAACTTAACAAACCACCTACGCGCGCTTTACGCCCAGTAATTCCGATTAACGCTTGCACCCTCTGTATTACCGCGGCTGCTGGCACAGAGTTAGCCGGTGCTTATTCTGTCGGTAACGTCAAAACAGCAAGGTATTCGCTTACTGCCCTTCCTCCCAACTTAAAGTGCTTTACAATCCGAAGACCTTCTTCACACACGCGGCATGGCTGGATCAGGCTTTCGCCCATTGTCCAATATTCCCCACTGCTGCCTCCCGTAGGAGTCTGGACCGTGTCTCAGTTCCAGTGTGACTGATCATCCTCTCAGACCAGTTACGGATCGTCGCCTTGGTGAGCCATTACCCCACCAACTAGCTAATCCGACCTAGGCTCATCTGATAGCGCAAGGCCCGAAGGTCCCCTGCTTTCTCCCGTAGGACGTATGCGGTATTAGCGTTCCTTTCGAAACGTTGTCCCCCACTACCAGGCAGATTCCTAGGCATTACTCACCCGTCCGCCGCTGAATCGAAGAGCAAGCTCTTCTCATCCGCTCGACTTGCATGTGTTAGGCCTGCCGCCAGCGTTCAATCTGAGCCATGATCAAACTCTTCAGTTCAATACTGCTTGGGTTTTTAAGAAACCCTAAACTTGGCTCAGCAATCTCAAATGACTATGTGATTTCTCGCATGGTCACTTGTGATGCTGATAATCTTTGTGACTATCAGTCCATACTCACAAGCACCCACACGAATTGCTTGATTCAATTTGTTAAAGAGCGTTTGGTTAAGAGCTTTTCGTCTCAACCGAGGCGCGCATTCTACGCTTTCCTCAGAGCCTGTCAAGCGTTTATTTTGAAGTTTTTCGCGAGAATCTCGTTTAGCTTCAAACACTTAACTCGCTGCGATCTCTCGTAGCGGGAGGCGAATTCTACAGCGTTTAGAAGCGCTGTCAACCACCATTTCAACCGCTGACGATCTTTCGATCAAAGCCCTTCCATCATCACCTGAATCGATTAACTCTTTGATACTCAAGGAGTTTCTCGCTCCATCTACGCTGGAAGTGGGGCGCATTATAAGGGGATTCGAAACCCCGTCAACCTTTAATTTCAAGAAACCTTAATATCGCTGAAAACAAAGCGGGGAGGCCTTCCGACCTCCCCGCTTCTATATATAGCTACACCAGCAAGCGATCACTCAGCCTTGAGGGTGACCCGGGCAAACGCCTTCTTGCCCGCCTGGCACACATGGGTCGAGCCAAGCGCAAACATGAAGTCACGATCAACCACAGCACCGTCAACCTTGACCGCGCCACCATTGAGCAGGTCGCGCGCCATCGCCGAGTTCTTCACCAGGCCCGCACGGTTCAGCACGGCCGCAATCGGCAAGTCTTCAGCTGCGCCAACTTCGATCTCAGGCAGGTCTTCCGGCAACTCGCCCTCTTTCATACGGTTACCCGCCGCACGGTGAGCGTTGGCAGCCGCCTCCTCACCATGGAAGCGCGCAACGATCTCTTCCGCCAGCTTGATCTTGATGTCACGCGGGTTCGCGCCATTGGCAACATCGGCACGGAACTGCTCGATCTCTTCCATCGAACGGAAGCTCAGCAGCTCGAAGTAACGCCACATCAGCGTGTCCGGGATCGACACCAGTTTGCTGTACATCACCCCCGGTGCTTCCTGGATACCCACATAGTTACCCAGCGACTTGGACATCTTCTTCACGCCGTCGAGCCCTTCGAGCAGCGGCATGGTTACGATGTTCTGTGCTTCCTGGCCATAAGCGCGCTGCAGCTCGCGCCCCATGAGCAGGTTGAACTTCTGGTCGGTACCGCCCAGCTCCACGTCGGCCTTCAGCGCAACGGAGTCATAACCCTGCACCAGCGGGTAAAGGAACTCGTGAATGGCGATCGGCTGATTGGTGGTGTAACGCTTGTCGAAGTCATCGCGCTCAAGCATGCGCGCCACGGTGTACTGCGACGCCAGGCGGATGAAATCGGCTGGAGTCAACGTGTCCATCCAAGTGGAGTTGAACGCGACCTCGGTCTTGGCCGGATCCAGGATCTTGAACACCTGCTGCTTATAGGTCTCGGCGTTATCCAGGACCTGCTCGCGGGTCAGTGGCGGACGCGTGGCGCTCTTGCCGCTCGGGTCACCGATCATGCCGGTGAAGTCACCGATCAGGAAGATGACCTGGTGTCCCAGCTCTTGGAACTGACGCAGCTTGTTAATAAGCACGGTGTGCCCCAGGTGCAGGTCAGGCGCGGTCGGATCGAAACCTGCCTTGATGCGCAGAGGCTGGCCGCGCTTGAGCTTCTCCACCAGTTCCGACTCGACCAATACTTCTTCCGCACCGCGCTTGATAAGCGCCAGCTGCTCTTCAACCGACTTCATAGACAGACCCGCAAGGCTCAGATTCAAGGGGAGCCAACCATACAAGATCGGCCATCAAATACAAGTTTCGCAACGGAATGTGACCTGACCGCAGGCTTGCGGCGTCTACGCGCCCTTGCGTGAAAATGGATTTGGTTATATTTTATACAGTTATTTCATCTTCATCATGTCATTCATCTTTTCCATATTCACTTTTCTTCAAAAAGTCACCTTACCTATGACCAACGAACCGCCTAAAGCGCCCCCGCTTTATCCGAAAAGCCATCTGTTGGCCGCCAGCGGCATCGCCGCCCTGCTCAGCCTGGCCCTGCTGGTGTTTCCCTCCAGCGAAGTCGAAGCCAAGAAGACCACCCTCAACCTCGAACTGGAAAGCCCGGTCGAGCAACTGAAAGAAGAATCCAAGGCCGCGCCCCTGGTGCAGGCCGACGCTGAGCAAAGCTCGCCTTTCGCTCAGATCGAAGAGGCCGATACGGCCACCCAAAAGGCTGAGCAGCAAGCGCCTGCGGTAGCACCAGTAGCCGAAGCCGCCAAACAGCCTGGCCACCGTGAAGTCACCGTAGCGCGTGGCGACACCCTTTCAACCCTGTTCGCAAAGGTCGGCCTGCCTGCCACTGCGGTGCATGAGGTGCTGGCCAGCAACAAGCAGGCCAAGCAGTTCAGCCAGCTCAAGCACGGCCAGGTGCTGCAGTTCGAGCTCGACAAGGATGGCCAGCTGACCAACCTGCACAGCAAGGTCAGCAACCTCGAAACCATTCGCCTGACCAAGAACGCCAAGGGCTACAGCTTCAACCGCGAAATCAGCAAACCCGTGGTCCGCACGGCCTACGCCCATGGTGTGATCAAGAGCTCGCTCTCGGCCTCCGCCCAACGCGCCGGCCTGTCCCACAGCATGACCATGGACATGGCACGCGTGCTGGGCTACGACATCGACTTCGCCCAGGACATCCGCCCGGGAGACGAATTCGACGTGGTGTACGAGCAGAAAGTCATGGATGGCAAGGTGGTCGGGACCGGCAACATCCTGTCCGCACGCTTCACCAACCGCGGCAAAACCTACACCGCCGTGCGCTACACCAACAAACAAGGCAATACCAACTACTACACTGCCGATGGCAACAGCCTGCGCAAAGCGTTCATCCGCACCCCAGTCGACTTCGCGCGCATCAGCTCGCGTTTCTCTGCGGGTCGCAAACACCCGATTCTGAACAAGATCCGCGCCCACAAAGGTGTCGACTATGCCGCACCACGTGGCACGCCGATCAAGGCTGCAGGTGATGGTCGCATTGAACTGGCCGGGCGTCGTGGCGGCTACGGCAATACCGTGGTCATCCAGCACGGCAACCGCTACAAGACGCTTTACGGTCACATGCAGGGCTTTGCCAAAGGCATCAAGACCGGCGGCTCGGTCAAGCAAGGCCAGATCATCGGCTACATCGGCACTACCGGCCTTTCTACCGGCCCGCACCTGCATTACGAGTTCCAGGTCAACGGCGTTCACGTAGACCCGCTGAGCCAGAAAGTGCCGATGGCCGACCCGATTGCCAAGGCCGAACGCCAACGTTTCATGCAGCAGAGCCAGCCACTGATTGCCCGTATGGATCAGGAAAAGGCCACCATGCTCGCTGCGAACAAGCGCTGAGATATGGCGCTTTATCTGGGGGTCATGTCCGGTACCAGCCTCGATGGCCTGGACATCGCCCTGATCGAACAGCGCGAGCAGCCGCAACTGCTCGCCACTCACTATATCCCCATGCCTGCCGACCTTCGCCAGGACCTGCTGAGCCTTTGCGCCAGCGGGCCTGACGAGATTGCGCGCGCTGCATTGGCCGAAAACCGCTGGGCCAGCCTGGCGGCCGAAGGCATTGGCCATTTGCTCGTAAGCCAAGGGCTACCGGCAAGCGCCATTCGCGCCATCGGCAGCCATGGCCAGACAATCCGCCACGAGCCTGCCCGCGGCTTCACCGTGCAGATCGGCAACCCGGCATTGCTTGCCGAACTCACTCAGATCAGCGTGATCGGCGACTTCCGCCGCCGCGATGTGGCCGCTGGCGGGCAAGGGGCGCCGTTGGTCCCGGCCTTTCACGAAACGTTGTTCGGCCACCTGGGCAAACGGCTCGCCGTGCTTAATGTGGGGGGGTTCAGCAACCTCAGCCTGATCGCAAGCGACACGCCGGTGCATGGTTTCGACTGTGGGCCCGGCAACGTGTTGCTGGACGCCTGGATCGAGCACACGCGCGGCCAGCATTACGATGCTAACGGCGCCTGGGCGGCGAGTGGCGTGGTGATCGAGGACCTGCTTGCGGCGATGCTGCGCGACCCGTTTTTTGCCGGCGCCGGCCCCAAAAGCACAGGCCGCGAAGTGTTCAACCTGGCGTGGCTGCACAGCCACCTGAGCAACCAGCCGCCCTATCGTGCCGAGGATGTGCAGGCAACCCTGCTGGAGCTAACCGCTCGCAGCATCATCGACTCACTGTGCAACGCTCAGCAAGGCACCGAGGCACTTCTGGTATGCGGTGGCGGGGCCCGCAATGGCACGCTGATGCGCCGGCTTGCCCAGCTGCTGCCAGGTGCCCAGGTGGACAGCACCGCAGCCCATGGCGTCGACCCGGACTGGGTAGAGGCCATGGCTTTCGCCTGGCTTGCCCATTGCTGCCTGGAAGGCATCCCCGCCAACCGCCCCAGTGTGACGGCTGCCCGCGGGTTGCGCGTGCTTGGCGCCATCTACCCCGCGTAACGCCCTGGCAGAATGCAAAACGCCGCGCAAATGCGCGGCGTTTTCGTACAGCCCGTGATCAGATCGAGAACGAAGAACCACACCCGCAGGTGGTGGCGGCGTTCGGGTTCTTGATGACGAAGCGCGAGCCTTCCAGACCTTCCTGATAGTCCACTTCGGCACCTGCCAGGTACTGGAAGCTCATCGGGTCGACCACCAGCGATACGCCTTCACGCTCGACGATGGTGTCATCCTCGGCCACATCTTCATCGAAGGTGAAACCGTACTGGAAGCCCGAGCAGCCACCGCCGGTCACGAACACTCGCAACTTCAGACGCTCATTGCCTTCTTCGTTGACCAGGGTCTTCACCTTTTGGGCTGCCCCTTGGGTGAATTCCAGACCGGTAGGGGTGAAGGTTTCGACGCTCATGCTGATTCTCCCGGCGCAGTTGCCGCCATAAAACTCGATGACGCGCATTATCCGCTTCTCCGAGAAAATCGGTCAACAATTGTGCGGCTTTAGTCGCTCCCACAAAAAGGCCCGCGCATGGCGGGCCTTTGGCTTGCTTACCCCGTTATGGGAGCAGGCCCGCGTGGGACAGGCCCATACGCTCATCCAGGCCAAACAGGATGTTGAGGTTTTGCACCGCCTGGCCCGAGGCCCCTTTGACCAGGTTGTCGATTACCGAGAGCACCACCACCAGATCACCACCTTGCGGGCGATGAACGGCAATACGGCAGACGTTGGCACCGCGCACGCTGCGGGTTTCCGGGTGGCTGCCGGCCGGCATCACATCGACGAACGGCTCATCAGCATAACGCTTTTCGAACAGCGCCTGCAGGTCGACCGACGTATCTGCCACGGTTGCGTACAGGGTGGCGTGGATACCACGGATCATTGGCGTCAGATGCGGCACGAAGGTCAGGCCGATATCCTTGCCCGCCGCCAGGCGCAAGCCCTGGCTGATTTCCGGCAAGTGACGATGGCCCTTGACTGCATAGGCCTTCATGCTCTCGCCCGCTTCGCAGAACAGCGAACCTACCGCAGCGCCACGCCCAGCACCGCTAACACCCGACTTGCAGTCGGCAATCAGGCGCGACGGGTCGGCCAGGCCGGCCTCCAGCAGTGGCAGCAAGCCCAGCTGGGTGGCCGTCGGGTAGCAGCCTGGCACTGCAATCAGGCGTGCCTGGCGGATTTTTTCGCGATTGACCTCAGGCAGACCATAGACGGCATCCTTGAGCAGCTCTGGCGCGCCATGAGGCTGGCCATACCACTTGCCCCACTCGGTGGCGTCCTGCAGCCGGAAGTCGGCCGACAGGTCGATCACCTTGGTCCCGGCCGCCAGCAGTTCGCCCGCCAGGGCGTGGGCAACGCCATGCGGCGTTGCGAAAAACACCACGTCGCACGCCGCCAGGGCCTTGCTGTCCGGCACACTGAACGCCAGGCCGTCGTAGTGGCCACGCAGGTTCGGGTACATGTCAGCTACCGCCACACCCGCCTCGGAGCGCGAAGTGATGACCGCCACTTCGGCCTGTGGATGCTGCGCCAGCAGACGCAACAGTTCGACGCCGGTGTAACCCGTGCCGCCGACGATACCGACCTTGATCATAACGCTTGCCCCTTATCAACGAGCCCACTGGAAAGCGCACGATAATAGGGGCGCAAGCCGCCTGTAACAACTCTTCGGGTGACCCTTCGGGCGCTTGACCACTACTATCTGACGACCGTGAAAACCTGAAGGAACTCCCTCCATGCTTTACCTATGGATCAAAGCGCTGCACATCGTCAGCGTGGTCTGCTGGTTCGCCGGCTTGTTCTACCTGCCCAGGCTGTTCGTCTACCACGCCCAGAGCCAGGACAGCATCAGCCAAGAACGCTTCGTGACCATGGAACGCAAGCTGTTCCGCGGCATCATGAACCCGGCAATGATCGCCACCTATGTATTCGGCGCCTGGATGCTCTACCTGACCCCGGGCTGGCTGAGCCAGGGCTGGCTGCACGCCAAACTCACCCTGGTGATTCTGCTGACCGGCTACCATCACATGTGCGGCGCGCAGCGCAAACGCTTCGCCAGCGGCGCCAATACCCGCAGCCATGTCTACTATCGCTGGTTCAACGAAGTCCCGGTGCTGTTCCTGCTGGGTATCGTAATTCTCGTGGTGGTCAAACCGTTCTGACGGTAACCCCCATTCAGGAGCCTTGCCATGTCATTGCCCGCCTCGCTCGAACAACGCCTGCGCCTGCCCGTGGTCGCAGCACCGATGTTCCTGATTTCCAACCCCAGGCTGGTGCTGGCCTGCTGCGCCAGTGGCGTAGTCGGCAGCTTCCCGGCACTAAACCAGCGCGACAGTGCGGGGTTCAAGGCCTGGCTTGAAGAAATCGAGGCGGGGTTGGCGCAACTGCAGTCACCGGCACCCTATGCGGTGAACCTGATCGTGCACCCGACCAACCCACGCTTGCAGGCTGATCTGGCGCTGTGCGTGGCGCATAAGGTGCCGATCGTCATCACCAGCCTGGGGGCGGTCAAGGAAGTGGTCGACACCGTGCACAGCTACGGCGGGCTGGTGTTCCACGATGTCACCACCCGGCGCCATGCCGAGAAGGCTGCCGAGGCGGGTGTCGACGGCCTGATTGCAGTCGCAGCGGGCGCCGGTGGCCATGCCGGCACCTGGAGCCCGTTCGCCCTGGTGGCCGAGATCCGGCAGTTCTTCGACAAGACCCTGCTGCTGGCGGGCTGCCTTAACCACGGCCATGAAATTCTCGCGGCACAACTGCTGGGCGCGGACCTGGCGTACATGGGCACCCGCTTCATCGCCACCACGCAAAGCCAGGCCCAGGATGCCTACAAGCAGATGCTGCTCGATGCTCATGCCGCCGATATCGTCCACACCCCGGCAGTCTCCGGCGTGCCGGCCAGCTTCCTGCGCCCGAGCCTGGAGCAGGCGGGCTACGACATCAACGCGCTCAACAATGGCCACGCACCGGGCAAACTCAAGCCGATCGACGACGAAGCCAAGGCCTGGAAAACCGTATGGTCGGCCGGCCAGGGAGTAGGCGGCATTCATGATCTGCCCGACGCCCGCGTACTGATCGAACGCCTGCAAAGCGAGTACCGAGAGGCCCTGGAACGCTGCCAGGGTATTCGCACCCAGGCCTTGTAGCAAAAGGCAACACCTTGCCCGGCCAAGCTGTACACTAGGCGCCCTCTTCAGCCCCCAGGAGCCTTTGCATGACCCGTTACGCCATGATCACTGGTGCTTCCAGCGGCCTGGGCCTGGCCCTGGCGGAAGCCCTGGCACGGCGCGGGCGCAACCTGATCCTGGTGGCACGCCAGCGCGAGACGCTGGAACCGGTGGCCATCGAGCTGACCCAACGCTTCGGTGTCGAGGTGTTGTTCCGCGCGTGCGACCTCAGCCAGCCGCTTCGCCTGTCGGGCTTCGTGCTTGAGCTGGAAGAAGGTGAGCGGCGTATAGACCTGCTGGTCAACTGCGCAGGCCTGCGCACCTATGGGCCGTTCCTGGCCCACGAATGGGCCGACGAACAGGACCTGCTGGAGGTCAACATCCTCGCCATGAGCCGTCTCTGCCATGCCATCGGCAACCTGATGGCCGTACAGGGTGGCGGGCAGATCCTCAATGTCGCTGGCCTGGCCGCTGTCGCACCGGGCCCCTGGATGGCGGCCTACGCGGCCAGCAAGGCCTATGTGATGAGCTTTACCCAAGCACTGCGCGAGGAGCTCAAGCGTACCGGTATCAAGGTCTCGGTGTTATGCCCTGGCCCGGTGCGCTCATCACGCCGGCGCATTCCCCGGCTCGAAGGCAGCACACGTTGCCTCAGCCCCGAGGAAGTGGCCCTGTACACCGTGCGCGCCCTGGACAAAAACCGCATGCTGATCACCCCCGGTCGGCGCAACCGTTGGCTGGCGTTCGCGCCACGCCTGCTACCCCGCTGGCTGGTGCGCAAGCTCGCCGGGGTGATCCATCGCCGCTACTGCCCGGTCGGAATGGAATAGCCACTGGGCGAGCGGCGCTCGGCTGAGTACACTCGGCCCGGACCCTCACCATGGAGCAAGTGCTGTGGACGATCTATTCCTCAAAATCATCAACCGGGAAATCCCGGCAGAGATCATCTACGAAGATGACCAGATTCTGGCCTTCAAGGATATTGCCCCAGCGGCGCCGGTACATTTTCTGGTTATCCCCAAGAAACACATCCGCACCCTCAACGACTTGACCGAGGAAGACAAGGCCCTGGCCGGCCACATTCTGTTCACTGCCCAGCGTCTGGCTGTCGAGCAAGGCTGCGAAGAAGGTTTCCGTGTAGTCATGAACTGCAATCCGAAAGGTGGCCAGACCGTCTACCACATCCATATGCACGTGCTTGGCCAGCGCCAGATGCGCTGGCCACCGGGCTGATCCAGGGCAAGCGACCCTTGCGCTATTGCGGTAAACTGTCGGGCACACTCTTGCGGAGGTGCCCGATGGCTACCGAACGTCACTACTCGCCGCTCGACCGCTTGTTGCTGCAGGCCGATACCGCCATGCGCACCTTGCTGCCCTTCAGCGGCCAACCGTCCCGCCCATCCCCGGCCATCGTCCAGCCGGATGCCGACCTGGACGACACCCAGAGCCGCCACATTGCTGGCCTGATGCGTATCAACCATACCGGCGAAGTCTGCGCCCAGGCGCTGTACCAGGGCCAGGCACTGACTGCCAAGCTGCCCCAGGTACGCAAGGCCATGGAGCACGCCGCCGAGGAAGAAATCGACCACCTGGCCTGGTGTGAACAGCGTATCCGTCAGCTGAACAGCCACCCGAGCGTACTCAACCCGCTGTTCTACGGCATGTCGTTCGGCATCGGCGCACTCGCTGGCCTGGTCAGCGACAAGGTCAGCCTGGGCTTCGTTGCAGCCACCGAGCATCAGGTGTGCAAGCACCTGGACGAACACCTGGAGCAGATCCCGCACGAGGACGAAAAGTCCCGCGCCATCCTTGAGCAAATGCGCATCGATGAAGAGCAGCACGCCGAGTCTGCCCTCGAAGCGGGCGGCTATCGCTTCCCTGCCCCGGTGCGTTTCGGCATGAGCCTGCTGGCCAAGGTCATGACCAAAAGCACTTACCGCATCTGAAGGCACGCCCATGACGGAACGTTTCAGCGCCAAGGACCTGGCGCGCGCCGTGAACGCCGGTATCCTCCAACCGGGCCAGGACCAGGCCCTGTTGCAGTTTCTACGCCAGCAACCGGCAACGCGTGGCAGCTTCCAACTGGCGCACGTCGCCTTCTATTTCGGCGCCTTGCTCATCATGGGCGCCATGGGCTGGCTGCTTAACGAAGCGTGGATGCAGATCGGCGACTCGGCGCTGCTGGCCATCGCCACCTTGTACATCACCCTGCTGACCCTCTTCGCCCTCACGCTGCAACGGCGCGCCCAGCCGATTGCCGCCGGTGCACTGGCTGCGGTCGCAGTCAGCATCGTGCCGCTGGCAGTGTTCGCCATCGAGCGCCTGGTTGGCTGGTGGCCATTGGATGACAGGCAAAGCGCCTATCACCAGTACTACACCTATGTGCAGGGCGGCTGGCTGTTGATGGAGGCGGCAACGGTTGTCGCTGGGCTGCTGATGCTAAGGCTGATCCCCTTCCCGTTCATCGTGATGCCAATTGCCGTGGCACTGTGGTTCATGTCGATGGACCTCAGCGAATGGTTCTACGGCTCGCCGTTCAGCTGGGAGCAACGACGCGAGGTGTCACTTTGGTTCGGTCTGGGCATGCTGCTGGTATTTCTGCTGGTGGACGGCCGCACCCGTGAGGACTATGCCCATTGGGGCTATCTGGCTGGGCTCGCTGCGTTCTGGGGTGGGCTGACGCTGGTGGACAGCGGCAGCGAGCTGGGCAAAGCCCTCTACTGCCTGATCAATATCGGCTTTATGGGCATGGCCGTGCTGTTGCGCAGGCCGGTGTTCATGGTGTTCGGGGCATTGGGTGTGGCGGCGTACCTGGGGTATCTGTCATACGAGGTGTTTGCCGAGTCGCTGCTGTTCCCGGTGGTACTGACCTTGATCGGGCTGGGTGTGATCTGGCTGGGTCTGGTTTACCAGAAGCGGCGGGAGCGGTTGAGCCAGGCGTTCAGACACGTAGTACCGCAATGGTTGCGGGTAGCCCTTCCGGCATTGCGCAACTGAAGAACGCCGGGGCCGCTTTGCGGCCCCAACAATCCAGAACTTAACCCAGCTCTACAATCTCGTAACCGTGGGTAATCTCGACACCCGCACGCTCGAGCATGATCGAAGCCGAGCAGTACTTCTCCGCCGACAGCTCCACCGCGCGCTTGACCTGGGCTTCTTTCAAGCCACGGCCCTTGACCACGAAGTTCATGTGAATCTTGGTGAACACCTTGGGGTCTTCGCTGGCGCGCTCAGCCTCCAGAAATGCCTCGCAGCTTTCCACTGCCTGGCGCGACTTTCTCAAGATGCTGACCACATCGAAGCTGCTGCAGCCACCCAGGCCAAGCAACAGCATTTCCATCGGGCGCACGCCCAGGTTTCGGCCACCGGCCTCAGGCGGGCCGTCCATCACGACGACATGCCCGCTCCCCGACTCACCGAGGAACATCGCGTCACCGGCCCACTGGATACGTGCCTTCATCTACCCGGACTCCTAATTTTCGGAAAAGGGTGTCAGCTTAGACCTTGTGTGGCTGTGGGAAAAGCTCGAGACGTGTCGGTTTAGTACCGAAACATCCCGTTGTGTCTGATAAGCTGGCGCCAAATGACTGGCGCTCGCCGTCAGACACTTCCTATAAGAAACCTATGCGTCGTATCGAACAGGATTTCGTGATGGTTGCCTCCGCCCTACCCGCCAAGATCAAGAACATCGACAAATTGCTGGTGCACTGCCAGCGCCGCCGCTACACCGCCAAGAGCAATATCATCTGCGCCGGCGACAAGGCCGAAACACTGTCGTTCATCATCAAGGGTTCGGTGACCATCCTCATCGAGGACGACGAGGGTCACGAAATGATCATTGCCTACCTCAACAACGGTGATTTCTTTGGCGAGCTTGGGCTTTTTGAACCCGTAGAAGGCGAACAGCAGCGCAGCGCCTGGGTCCGCGCCAAGACTGAATGTGAAGTGGCAGAGATCAGTTACGACAAGTTTCGCGAACTCTCACGGCAGGACCCAGACATTCTTTACGCCCTGGGCGGCCAGATGGCCCAGCGCCTGCGTAACACCACGCGCAAGGTGGGTGACCTGGCCTTCTTCGACGTTACTGGGCGGGTCGCGCGCTGCCTGCTTGAGCTGTGCAAACAACCTGATGCGATGACCCACCCCGACGGCATGCAGATCAAGATCACCCGTCAGGAGATTGGCCGTATCGTCGGTTGTTCGCGGGAGATGGTCGGCCGCGTCCTCAAAGACCTCGAAGAACGCAGCCTGGTGCAGGTCAAGGGCAAGACCATGGTGGTCTACGGCACCCGTTAGTCCTTGGGCAGATCTGCCAGCACTTTGGCATAAGCCTGCGAGAGGCGCTCGAACCAGGGCGCTTCGGGCGCCACTTCGTGCAGGGCGATATGCGCATCGGCGCGGCAACGCTGCTCCAGCTCGCAGCATTCGTTGAAGCGGTTGACCGCCGCGACCATCGACTCACGCTCGTTATCCAGCAGCAATGCGCCATGCACCAGCACCACTGGGCGCTTGCCACCCAGCCCCTGGCGCCAGCGCTGGGCCGTGCCGACCAGCTTGCGGCCATTGAGATTGACGTTGTAGCGGCCATCGCAGAACGCCCCATCGATCTCGCCCACCGAAGCCACCCCGCCCCACTCCCGTAGTACCTCGCACAACGGCAGGCACAAGCGTTCGTAGGCATTTTCGATACGCCCATGGTCACCTTCGCTGCGCGGTGCCACATAGACCAGTGCCACATTGACCGTGGCATGCGATTGCGGCACCGGCTCACCGCCGGTCTCGCGCAACAGCACCGGCCAGCCGGCGATCGCCAGCTCAGCACAGGCGGCTTCGAAGTTGTCCAGGCGGCTCATGCGGCGCGGCATGACCAGGGCATGGTCGGTCGGGCGCCAGAACAGTACACCGTAATCGTGCTCGCCGCGGCAAACGGCGGCCAGCAGGTCTTGTTCGGCGTGCAGGCCTTGTTCAACGGTCAGGGCCAGGGGCTGATCGGTCATTGATCCACCTTTGATGTTGTTATTGGTTCACCTGCTCCGGGAAGAACAACCGCTGCAGTTCCAGCCCAGGCTGTTCAGCGCGCATGAACGCCTCCCCCACCAGGAACGAGTAAACCTCGTTGATTGCCATCAGCTCCACATCGGCCCGGTTGAGAATACCGCTCTCGGTAATCGCCAGGCGATCGCGCGGAATGCGCGGCAGCAGGTCAAGGGTGGTTTCCAGGCTGACTTCGAAGGTGTGCAGATTGCGGTTGTTCACCCCCACCAGCGGTGTATCCAGGGTTTTCAGCGCACGCTCCAGCTCATCGCCATCATGCACCTCGACTAGCACATCCAAGCCGACGTCCTTAGCCGTGGCGGCCAGCTCGGCCATCTTCACGTCATCCAGCGCCGAGACGATCAACAGCACGCAGTCAGCACCCAGTGCCCGGGCCTCGACGATCTGGTAGGGGTCGATCATGAAGTCCTTACGGATCACCGGCAGCGACACCGCGGCGCGGGCCTGCTGCAGGTACACATCAGCGCCCTGGAAATAATCCACATCGGTCAGCACCGACAGGCAGGTCGCCCCACCCCTCTCGTAGCTGACGGCGATGTCCGACGGCACGAAGTGCTCACGGATCACACCCTTGCTCGGCGACGCCTTCTTGATCTCGGCAATGACCGCTGGCTGCTTGCGCTGGGCTTGCTCGATCAGCGCATTGGCAAAGCCACGTGGGGCATCGGCGACCTTGGCCAGGCGCTCCAGCTCGGCCAGGCTGACCTGGGCACTACGCGCGGCCACTTCCTCGACTTTGCGGGCGAGAATCTTTTCCAGCACGGTCGGTACGCTCATGCTTCGTTCTCCAGCTTGAATACGGCGGTGAAGGCGCCCAGCTCCTGCAGTTTTTCCCAGGCAAGGCCGGTGTGCAGCACGTCATGGGCAAGCTCCACGCCCTGTGCCAGGGTCATGGCATGATCGGCGGCATACAGCGCGGCGCCAGCATTGAGCACGATCATTTCGGCGGCCTTCTGGCCGTTCTCGGTCTTGCGTCGGCCCAGCGCATCACGAATCAGCTCGTACGAAGCCTGCGGGCCATCGACTGCCAGGCCATGCAGGCTCTGGCTCTTCATGCCGAGGTCTTCAGGCTCTACCCAATACTCAGTGATCTCGCCCTTTTTCAGCTCGGCAACAAAGGTCGGTGCCGCCAGGCTGAACTCGTCCAGGCCATCCTTGGAGTGCACCACCAGCACATGCTTGCTGCCCAACCGCTGCAGCACTTCGGCCAACGGGCGGCACAACGCTTGGTTGAACACGCCGACCACCTGGTGCTTCACACCGGCCGGATTCGTAAGCGGGCCCAGCATGTTGAACAGGGTGCGCAGGCCCAGGTCGCGACGCGGGCCAGCGGCGTACTTCATTGCCTTGTGATGGCTCTGGGCAAACATGAAACCGATACCCAGGCTCTCGATGCAACGGGCAACCTGCACCGGGGTCAGGCTCAAGTAGATGCCGGCAGCTTCCAGCAGGTCGGCGCTGCCGCTCTTGCCCGAAACGGCCCGGTTACCATGCTTGGCCACTGGGCAACCGGCTGCGGCCAGGACAAACGCAGAAGCGGTGGAAACGTTGAAGATGTTGGCGCCATCGCCGCCAGTGCCGACGATATCGACCACGCCATCGAGGCTCTTCAGTTCGACCTTGTCGGCCAGCTCACGCATCACCGAGACCGCACCGACGATCTCGTCAATGCTCTCGCTTTTCATGCGCATGCCCATCAGGAAGGCACCGATCTGCGTCTCGGTGCATTGGCCGGTCATGATCTGACGCATGACGTCGCTCATTTCTTCGGTGGACAGGTCCAGATGACCGACGATGCGGCTCAGCGCGCTTTTGATATCCATGTTCGATCCTTAGCGGCGGCCGCCGGTCTGCTTGAGGAAGTTGGCGAACAGCTCGTGGCCCTGCTCGGTGAGGATGGACTCGGGGTGGAATTGCACCCCTTCGATGTTCAGAGTCTTGTGGCGCAGGCCCATGATCTCGTCGACCGTACCGTCTGCATGCGCAGTCCAGGCGGTGACTTCCAGGCAATCGGGCAGGGTTTCACGCTTGACCACCAGCGAGTGGTAGCGGGTAACGGTAAGCGGGTTGTTGAGGCCGGCGAAGACCCCCAGGTCGCGGTGCAGCACCGGGCTGGTCTTGCCGTGCATGACCTGACGGGCCCGCACGACGTCGCCGCCAAACGCCTGGCCGATGGACTGGTGGCCCAGGCAGACGCCCAGGATCGGCAGTTTGCCGGCAAAATGCAGGATCGCCTCGATCGACACACCCGCCTCGCTCGGCGTGCAGGGCCCTGGGGAGACAACGATGCGCTCCGGATTGAGGGCTTCGATTTCAGCGATAGTCATTTCGTCATTGCGAATGACCTTGACCTCGGCACCTAGCTCGCCCAGGTACTGAACAACGTTGTAAGTGAATGAGTCGTAGTTGTCGATCATCAGTAACATCGGGCTAAACCTCTTGAATCTACTGACTTCAGAATACGAACCTTCCTACACCGCCCGCAGCGCGGCATTGCCACTAAGGGCATTCGAAAACGGATAAGAAGGCAAACAGAAACGGGCCGGGCTGGCCGGCAGGAGATAAAGTCAGGCGCGCCAACGCCAACGGGCGTGGGCCTTGATTACGCGCATCAAGAGTTTGCTGACGATCAACACAGGATAGGTCTCGCTCATACGTCCCGGCACAGTAGCCTACCGGGGCGATGGGCGCAATATGCCTGTAAACACGGGGAAACGAATGGACTTGGGAGACAAGCCCCGCGATTTGCTATGGTCGATCGGGTAGTCCTCATAAAAACAATGAAAAGGATGTTCTCTGATGCGAAAAGCTCCATTGTTGCGCTTTACCCTCGCCACATTGGCCCTGGCCTGCAGCCAGGCGTTCGCTGCACCTTCCCCCTATTCGAGCTTGATCGTATTTGGCGACAGCCTGAGTGATGCCGGCCAATTTCCCGACCTGACCGGCGGTACGGCAGGCCAGCGCTTCACCAACCGTGATGCCGACGGCAACTTCGCGCCGGTTTCGCCGATGATTCTTGGCGGTCGGCTGGGCATCGTGCAGGACGAACTCAACCCGTCCACATCGGTCGGCATTCGGCCTGATGGCAACAACTGGGCAGTGGGCGGCTACACGACGCAGCAGATTCTCGATTCGATCACCGAATCGTCGAAAGTGATCGTCCCTCCCAATGGACCTGTACCAGGCTTTGTCTTCCGTGAACGCCCCGGCTACCTGGCCAATGGTCTGCGCGCCGACCCCAACGCCCTCTACTACCTTACCGGTGGCGGTAACGACTTCCTCCAGGGCCTGGTGAACAGCCCCGCCGACGCCGCCGCTGCCGGAGGCCGCCTGGCCGCCAGCGCCCAGGCCCTGCAACAAGGCGGCGCGCGCTACATCATGGTCTGGTTGCTGCCCGACCTGGGCCAGACGCCCAACTTCAGCGGCACCCCGCAACAAAACCCGCTGTCACTGCTGTCCGGCGCCTTCAACCAGTCACTGCTCAATCAGCTCGGGCAGATCGACGCCGAGATCATCCCGCTGAACATTCCGGTATTGCTGGGCGAGGCCTTGGCCAGCCCGACCCAATTCGGCCTGGCCAGCGGCCAGAACCTGGTCGGCACCTGCTACAGCGGTCAAGGCTGTGTCGCAAACCCGGTATACGGTATCAACGGCACCACACCCGACCCCACCAAGCTGCTGTTCAACGACTCGGTGCACCCGACCATTGCCGGCCAGCAACTGATTGCCGACTACGCCTACTCGATCATCTCCGCGCCGTGGGAGCTGTCCCTGTTGCCGGAAATGGCCCACGCCAGCCTACGCGCTCACCAGGACGAGTTGCGCAACCAGTGGCAAACACCCTGGCAAGCGGTTGGGCAATGGCAGGCCTTCGTCGCCACCGGCGCCCAGGACCTGGACTTTGACGGCCAACGCAGTGCGGCCAGCGGCGATGGTCGTGGCTACAACCTTACCCTGGGTGGCAGCTACCGATTGAACGATGCCTGGCGCATGGGCCTGGCGGGTGGTGTGTACCGGCAGAAACTGGAGGCCGGTGAACAGGACTCGGACTACAAGCTCGACAGTTACCTGGCCACGGCTTTCGCCCAGTACCGCCAGGACCGCTGGTGGGCGGATGCCGCACTGACGGCAGGCCATCTGGACTACAGCGACCTCAAGCGCACCTTCGCCCTCGGCGTGAATGACCGCAGCGAAAAAGGCGATACCGACGGCGAGGCGTGGGCGGTAACAGGCCGGCTGGGTTACAACCTGGCCGCCGAGAGCAGCCCATGGCAACTGGCGCCGTTCATCAGTGCCGACTACGCCCGGGTAAAAGTCGATGGTTATGACGAGAAGAGCGGGCGCTCGACCGCGCTGGGCTTCGATGACCAGGAACGTACCTCGCGGCGGCTGGGTATCGGGCTTTTAGGCAGTGTGCAGGTGGCGACAGGGACGCGGCTGTTTGCCGAGGTTGCCCAGGAGCACGAGTTCGAGGATGACCAACAGGATGTGACCTTGCACCTGACGACGTTGGCCGCGCACGATTTCACCCTGACCGGGTATACGCCGCACAGCGACCTGACCCGGGCCAGCCTGGGTTTGAGCCACGAGTTGATGGCGGGGGTACATGTGCGGGGGAACTACAACTGGCGCAAGAGTGATGAGTTGACGCAGCAGGGGGTGAGCTTGGCGGTCAGCGTGGGCTTCTGAACTGTTATGGGGCCCTGTGGGAGCGGCGGCACGGCGCTCCCACAATGACCACTGTTCGTTGCCCTATTTGGCAGTCGTCTGCTCAGCCAACGCCACCGCACGGAACATCGCGCGGCGCTTGTTGATGGTTTCTTCCCACTCCAGCGCCGGCACCGAGTCGGCCACGATACCGCCGCCTGCCTGTACATGCAGCTCGCCGTCCTTGATCACCGCAGTACGAATGGCAATCGCGGTATCCATGTTGCCGTTCCAGGCAAAGTAACCCACAGCACCACCGTAAACGCCACGTTTGACTGGCTCCAGCTCGTCGATGATTTCCATGGCGCGGATCTTCGGCGCACCCGACAGGGTCCCGGCCGGCAGAATCGCGCGCAAGGCGTCCATGGCGGTCAGGCCTTCGCGCAGGTGCCCAGTGACGTTGGACACGATGTGCATCACGTTGGAGTAACGCTCGATCACCATCTTCTCGGTCAGGCGCACGCTACCCGTCGAGGACACCCGGCCCACGTCGTTGCGGCCCAGGTCGATCAGCATCAAGTGCTCGGCGATCTCTTTCTCGTCAGACAGCAGGTCGTCTTCCAGCGCACGGTCCGCTTCTTCCGTCGCACCACGCGGACGGGTGCCGGCAATCGGGCGCACAGTGACCAGGTTGTCCTCGACGCGCACCAGCACTTCAGGCGAACTGCCAACCACGTGGAAGTCGCCAAAATTGAAGAAGTACATGTACGGCGTCGGGTTGAAACAGCGCAAAGCACGGTACAGGTCGATGGGCGCAGACTTGAAGTCGATCGACATGCGCTGGGACGGCACCACCTGCATGCAGTCACCCGCCAGGATGTACTCCTTGATGCGGCCAACCGCGTTTTCGTAATCCTCGCGGGTATAGCTGGAGCGGAATTCCGGCTCGGCAGCCAGCGGGCCGCTCAGGTCCAGGCCACGGCGCGGGGTGATCGGCTGGCGCAGTGTTTCCAGCAGCCCTGCCAGGCGGGCCTTGCCTTGTTCGAAGGCGTGCTCCTGGGCCGGGTCGACCAGTACGATGGCGTGCATCTTGCCCGCCAGGTTGTCGAACACCACCACGGCGTCCGACACCATCAGCAGGATATCTGGCACGCCCAGCGGATCCGGGTTCGGGCTCGCGCCCAGGCGCTTCTCCACATACCGCACGCAGTCATAGCCGAAGTAGCCGACCAAGCCGCCATTGAAACGTGGCAGGCCAGGAATATCGGCGACCTTATAACGGTCCTTGAACGACTCGACGAAGGCCAGCGGGTCTTCGACGTCGTGGCTTTCAACCTCGACGCCATCCTGCAAGATACTCACGTGGTAGCCATGCACGCGCATCACCGTACGCGATGGCAGGCCGATCATCGAGTAACGCCCCCACTTCTCGCCGCCCTGTACCGACTCGAGCAAATAGGAGTTGGGCTGGTCGGCCAGTTTCAGGTAGATCGACAATGGCGTGTCGAAGTCGGCCAGGGTTTCACAGGCCAGGGGGATGCGGTTGTAGCCGGCAGCGGCCAGGCGCAGGAATTCTTCGCGGGTCATGAGTAGCCTCGTGGCAAGCAGCAGTAAGGTCAGGCAAACGGACGGGCCGGCAGGTGCCGGCAAGCAGAAGTCAGGCGCGCCAACGCCAACGGGCCAGGGCCTTGATGACTTTCATCCAGAATTTGCCAGTAACCGCCACGGTGGACTCTCTGTCTTGTGAGGCTTGAAGGTCCGCCAACGTTATCCCAGTGGCCGGGTCTGCGCAACCGGGCAGCAGCGCACGCAGGTCGTCGATCACCAGGTTCGGCGATTCGTCGTTGATCGGCCGGCCGTGGTTGTAGCCATAGGTCAGGCCCACGCACTGCACACCGGCGGCCTTGGCTGCCAGCACATCGCTGCGCGAATCACCTACGAACAGCGACTGCTGCGGCGTGACGCCGGCCATTTGCATGACGAATAGCAGCGCCGCTGGGTCAGGTTTCTTTTGAGGCAGGGTGTCTCCGCCGATGATCCAGCGGAAATAGCGGCCGATCTTCATCTGGTCCAGCAGCGGGGCAACGAAGCGCTCTGGCTTGTTGGTGATCAGCGCCATCTCCACGCCTTGCTTGCGCAGCCAGCGCAGGGTGTCTTGCACGCCGGGGTAGACCACGGTCAGTTCATGGCTTTCGGCATAGGCCTCCATGAACAGCGTAAGCGCCTGCTCGGCAAGCGCATCGTCCACCGAGGCGTGCTCGATACCCCCAGCCAGCGCCCGACGCACCAGCACCTGGGCACCGTTGCCAACCCAGTGGCGCACGGCGTCCAGGCCTGCTGGCGGGCGCCCAAGTTCGAGCAGCATGCGGTCCACGGCGGCGGCCAGGTCTGGCACGGAGTCGATCAGGGTACCGTCCAGATCGAACATCACCAGCTTGGGCAGCGTCCCCGGGAACAGCTGCTCGAAGCCGCTCATGGGCGGGCCTGGGCCAGCTCGGCGCGCATTTTGGCGATGACTTCCTGGTAGTCCGGCGCATTGAAGATGGCCGAACCGGCGACGAAGGTGTCGGCACCTGCGGCGGCGATCTCGCGGATATTGTTGACGTTGACGCCACCGTCGATTTCCAGGCGGATATCACGGCCGCTGGCATCGATCAGCGCGCGCGCCTCACGCAGCTTGTCGAGGGTGCCGGGGATGAACTTCTGCCCGCCAAAGCCTGGGTTGACGCTCATCAGCAGGACCATGTCGACCTTGTCCATCACGTACTTGAGGGCATCCAGGCTGGTCGCCGGGTTGAACACCAGGCCGGCCTTGCAACCACCGTCGCGGATCAGCTGCAACGAACGGTCAACGTGCTGGCTGGCCTCGGGGTGGAAGGTGATGTAGGTGGCGCCGGCCTCGATGAAGTCGCCGATGATACGGTCAACCGGGCTGACCATCAGGTGCACATCGATCGGGGCGGTCACGCCGTACTTGCGCAAGGCCGTGCAGACCATCGGGCCGATGGTCAGGTTGGGTACGTAGTGGTTGTCCATCACATCGAAGTGAACGATGTCGGCACCAGCGGCCAGCACCTTGTCGACGTCCTCGCCCAGGCGGGCGAAATCGGCGGAGAGAATGGAGGGGGCAATAGCGTAGGGCTGCATGGCGCACCTGTAGGGCAGAATCACGGTGGCGCGCATTGTAACTCAGGCGAACGGATAGAGGCTGATTGGTATCAATCCGTGTCGACCCGCTGTTTCGACCTGTACCGGCCTTTTCGCGGGCAAGCCCGCTCCCACCGGTTCAGCACAGCATTCGAAACCTGCGCTGTACTTGTGGGAGCGGGCTTGCCCCGCGAAGAGGCCGGCACTGGCAACCTCAATCAAGCGGGCTGCTGAGTTCTCAGCTTCTCGCTACGCCCACGCAACCACTCCAGGGTCAGCAGCAGCACCACCGAAAATGCGATCAGCAAGGTCGCTGCCGCCGCAATCGTCGGGCTCAGGTTCTCGCGGATACCGCTGAACATCTGCCGAGGCAGCGTCGCCTGCTCAGGCCCGGCGAGGAACAGCGTTACGACCACTTCATCGAACGAGGTGGCAAAGGCAAACAGCGCCCCCGATATCACCCCCGGCGCGATCAACGGCAGGGTCACCCGGCGGAACGCCAGCAGTGGCGAGGCGCCCAGGCTGGCGGCCGCACGCACCAGGTTGTAATTGAAGCCCTGCAAAGTCGCCGACACGGTGATGATGACGAACGGCACACCCAGCACCGCATGCACCAGAATCAGCGAGGTGAAACTGTTGCCCAACCCTAGCGGCGCAAAGAACAGGTAACTGGCAACGCCAATGATCACCACCGGCACGACCATCGGCGAAATGACCAGCGCCATCACCAGCGACTTGCCCGGGAAATCGCCACGGGTCAGGCCAATCGCCGCCAACGTACCGAAGACCATGGCCAATACCGTGGCCGCCGGGGCGACGATGATGCTGTTCTTCAGTGCCCGCATCCACTCGGCAGAGCCGAAGAAGTCCTGGTACCACTGCAGCGAAAAGCCCTGCAGCGGATACACCAGGAAACTGCCGCTGTTGAAGGACAACGGCACGATGACCAACACCGGCAAGATCAAGAACAGCAGGATCAAGCCGCAAAGAATGCGCAGGCTGTAGAACCAGACCCGCTCCACGGGTGACATGTAAGGGCTCAGCATGACAAGGCTCCTCAGCTCAGGCGCAGGCGGCTGGCGCCGACCAGCCAGCTATAGATCAAGTACAACAGCACGGTCGCCAGCAGCAACAGCCCACCCAGCGCAGTCGCCATGCCCCAGTTGATGCTGGTGTTGGTATAGAAGGCCACGAAGTAACTGACCATCTGGTCGTTCGGGCTGCCCAGCAGTGCCGGGGTGATGTAGTAGCCGATGGCCAGGATGAACACCAGCAAGCACCCGGCGCCTACACCGGCGTAGGTCTGCGGGAAGTACACCCGCCAAAAGCTGGCGAACGGATGGCAACCCAACGAAATCGCCGCACGCATGTAGCTGGGCGAAATGCCCTTCATCACGCTGTACAGCGGCAGGATCATGAACGGCAGCAAAATATGGACCATGGAGATGTACACACCGGTGCGGTTGAATACCAGCTCCAGCGGTTCATCGATGATGCCCATGGCCATCAACGCACTGTTGATCAGGCCACCCGACTGCAGCAGCACGATCCACGCCGCCACCCGCACCAGGATCGAGGTCCAGAACGGCAGCAACACCAGAATCATCAACAGGTTGCTCTGCCGCGCCGGCAGATTGGCCAACAGGTACGCCAGCGGGTAGGCCAGCACCAGGCAGATGGCGGTAATCACCACACCCATCCACAGGGTGCGGGCGAAAATATCCAGGTAAATGGCCTGGTCGGGCGTGGCCTTGGCCAGCTCGCCGAGGTCATCGATACGGTGGTCGAGCGACGCCAGCAGGTAGAACGAGGTGACTGTGCTGGTATTGCGGCGGATCGCCTGCCAGTAGGCGGGGTCGCCCCAACGCTCATCGAGGGTCTGCAATGCTTCTTTATAAGAGGCCGGTTCAGCCTTGAACGGCAGCGCCCGGGCGGTCTTGGTCAACAGGCTGCGGTAGCCCGCCAGTTCCATGTTCAGGCGCTTGGAGAGGTCGCCCAAGGTCTGGTTCTTGCGCGACTCGGCCAGGTCCTGGCTCAGTGCCTTGTACACCGCTTCGCCCGGTAAGCTTTTGCCGTCCCACTGGGACACCGCTTCGACAGTGCGCGGCAAGCCGGCGACCACTTCCGGGTTGCCGACGCTCTTGTACAACAGCGCGGCGATCGGCACCAGAAACACCAGCAGAAGGAACAGCGCCAGCGGCGCGATCAACGCCTGCGCCTTCCAGCGGTTGACCCGCTCGGCGTGCTTGAGGCGCTGCTTGAGACTTGGACCTGCGCCTTCGTTGAGGGGCACTGCAATGGCCATGGCGAACTCCGCAAAACAGGAAAACGGGAAGCGCCAGTGCAAACCCTGGCGCTCCGACGAGGCGCTTTACTTCTTCGCCGCCCAGGCGTTGAAGCGTTGCTCCAGCTGCTCGCTGTTGTCGGCCCAGAAGGCCACGTCGATCTGCACCTGGTTGGCGATGTTCTCAGGCGTGGTCGGCATGTCCTTTTTCACCTCGTCCGTCAGCAGGCTGACGGCCTTGGTGTTGGCCGGGCCGTAGGCGATGTTTTCGGAGTAGGTTTTCTGCTGCTCGGGCTTGACGCTGTAGGCGATGAATTTCTTCGCCTCTTCGGCGTTCTTGGCGCCTTTTGGAATCGCCCAGGCATCGAAGTCGTAGATGCCGCCGTTCCACACCACCTTGAGGTTGCTCTCTTTCTGCACGGCG
Organism: Pseudomonas putida; assembly: GCF_025905425.1. Classification (NCBI taxonomy): domain Bacteria; kingdom Pseudomonadati; phylum Pseudomonadota; class Gammaproteobacteria; order Pseudomonadales; family Pseudomonadaceae; genus Pseudomonas; species Pseudomonas putida. The sequence continues at coordinate 4,773,541 of NZ_CP109603.1, forward strand.
GCGATCCGGCCGTTGTAGGCCGAGCTCATGACCACGTCCCCCGAGGCCAGGAACTGCGGCGGCTGTGCGCCGGCTTCCCACCACTGAATGCTGGGCTTGAGTTCGTCGAGCTTCTTGAAGGCACGGTCCTGACCTTCTTTGGTGGCCAGCACCTTGTAGACGTCCTTGGGCGCGACGCCATCGGCCATCAAGGCGAATTCCAGGGTGTACTTGGCGCCTTTGCGCAGGCCACGCTTGCCAGGGAACTGCTTGGTGTCCCAGAAGTCGGCCCAACTGGTAGGCGCCGTCTTGAGTTTGTCGGCGTTGTAGGCCATTACCGTGGACCAGACGAAGAAGCCCACGCCGCAGGGCTGAATGGCGCCGGGTACGTAGTCGGCTTCATCCCCGAACAACGCCGGGTCGAGCTCTTCGAACATGCCCTCGTCGCAACCACGAGACAGCTCGGGCGACTCGACTTCCACCAGGTTCCAGGACACGCTCTTGGTGTCGACCATGGCTTTGACCTTGGCCATTTCACCGTTGTACTCACCGGCGACGATCTTGCCGTTACCTGCCTTTTCCCAGGGTTCGTAGAACGCCTTGGTCTGGGCAGCCTTGTTGGCGCCGCCAAAAGAGATCACGGTCAGGTCGGCCGCCAGGGCCTGGCCAGCGGCGAACAGCCCCAGGGCCAGGGCGGTCAGTTTCAACTGCTTGCGCATTATTATTCTCTCCACAGTACAGGGTTGGTGAAGCAATCCATCAATGGGCTTCGGCAATCGGATCGAGCGCGCGGGCGTGCTCCACCTCCCAGCCCAGCGGTACCACATCGCCCACGGCCAGGGCCGGGTCGAGCTCGGCGATCGGCTGCTTCACGAAGAAGTCGGCCTTGCCACACACTTCCAGGCGCACCCGTACGTGGTCGCCCAGGTAAATGAACTCGGCCACACGGCCGGAGAAGCGGTTGACGCAGCTTTCACTGTGGCCGTTGAGGCGCACACGCTCCGGGCGGATCGACAAGGTCACCGGCTCACCGGCCTGGCCGACATTCACGGCCAGTGCTTCGACCCGCTCGCCCCGCGCCAGCTGCACCTGGCAACGATGGCCATCACTGGCCAACAGGGTGCCGTTGATGCGGTTGTTCTCGCCGATGAAGTTGGCGACGAAGGTGTTGCACGGTTTCTCATAAAGGGTGCGGGGGTCGGCGATCTGCTGGATTTCGCCCTGGTGGAACACAGCCACCCGGTCGGACATGGTCAGCGCCTCGCCCTGATCGTGGGTCACGTAGACCACGGTCACGCCCAGGCGCTGGTGGATGTGCTTGATCTCCATCTGCATGTGTTCACGCAGTTGCTTGTCGAGCGCGCCCAACGGTTCGTCCATCAGCACCAGCTGCGGCTCGAACACCAAGGCACGCGCCAGGGCCACCCGCTGCTGCTGGCCGCCAGACAGCTGGCCGGGGTAGCGTTTGGCGAAGGCATTGAGCTGAACCATGTTGAGCACACGCTTTACCCGCTCGCTGATGTCGGTCTTGCTCAAATTGCGCACGCTCAGCGGGAAGGCGAGGTTTTCGGCCACGGTCATGTGTGGGAACAGCGCGTAGTTCTGGAACACCATGCCGATGTCGCGCTTGTGCGGCGGCACGTTGTTGATCGAGCGCCCGGCCAGCTGGATTTCACCTGCGGTGGGGGTTTCGAAACCGGCCAGCATCATCAGGCTGGTGGTCTTGCCCGAGCCGGACGGGCCAAGCAAGGTGAGGAACTCGCCCTTGCGGATGTCCAGGTTGAGGTCTTTGACGATCAGCGACTCGCCGTCGTAGCTCTTCTGCACACCGCGGAAGCTGACCAGCGTTTCGCTGGTTGCAGCGTTCGAATTCGCCTCGCTCATGCCTGCACCTTCTTGTTGGATGACTGCGTAGGCAAAGACTAGACAAGACGCAAGCGCCCGAAAATCGGGGGTGCTGAGAGAATGCCATCATCCAGATGGAAGATTCGTTGTAGGGATCGCCCTACAACAATGGCGGAATTGGAATAGACCCCAGGCACACCACTTCACCTTGTGGGAGCGGGCTTGCCCCGCGAATGCGCCACCCTAGGCAATGAGGTTGAGCTTGCCGGCCCTTTCGCGGGACAAGCCCGCTCCCACAGTACTCGCTCATTGCCAGCCGTCAGGCCATGTCGCAACCAGAACACTCAGACCAGCTTGTGCTCCATGGCGTACTTCACCAGCTCGGCCAGCGAGTTGACCTTGAGCTTCTGCATCAGCCGCGCTTTGTGGGTACTGATGGTCTTGCTGGACAGCGCCAGTTGCTGGGCGATGTCGTTGACGTTGGCGCCCTGGGCCAGGCGCTCGAACACCGAGAACTCACGCTCCGAGAGCAAGGTATGCAACGGCCGCGATTCGGTCAGGCCGACCTCGAAGACCATGCGGTCGGCCAGGGCCGGGTCGATGTAGCGCCCTCCCCCCGCAACCCGGCGAATGGCGGTCAACAGCAAGGCGGGGTCACTGTCCTTGGTGGCATAACCGGCGGCGCCCGCCTTCAGCGCCCGCGCCGCCATCTGCGCTTCGTCGTGCATCGACAGCATCAGGATCGCAGGCGCGTCGCTCAGGGCGCGGATCCGCGGGATCGCCTCCAGGCCGTTGACGCCAGGCATCGAGATATCCAGCAACACCACCTCACAGGGACTATGCCGCAAGGCGTCCAGCAACTGCTCGCCATTACCGGCCTCACCCACCACTTGCATGTCCTTGGCCAGGCCAATCAATTGCTTGATGCCTTCACGGACAATGGTGTGGTCTTCCGCCACCAGCACTCGAATCACGATCGCTCTCCTACTCTAACGGAATGGCCACGCTCAGGCTGGTGCCCTCGCCCGGTTCACTGTCCAGCATCATGCTGCCACCGAGCATCAGCACCCGTTCGCGCACACCTACCAGGCCGAACGACGTGGGCCTGGTCTGGTCGCGGCAAAAACCGGTGCCGTCGTCGCTGACGGTCATTCGAAGTTGCCCCTCTTCACGCACCAGCTCGATCTCCACGCTGTGCGCCTGGGCGTGGCGCATGACGTTGGTCAGCGCCTCCTGAAGGATACGAAACAGCCCGGTAGCCTTGGCATCACTCAATGCTGGCAGATTATCCGGTACCTGCACCAGGCAGGGGATCTGTGTACGCGCCTCGAAACGCCGCGCCTGCCATTCGATGGCCGAGGCGATGCCAGCGTCGAGAATGGGCGGGCGCAGTGCCGTGGCCACGTCACGCACTAGCTGGAACAGCTGCGCGATCAGGCGTTTCATGCTCGACAAGCGCTCGTTCAGCCCTGGGTCCAACTCGGCAAAGGCCAGCTCGCACATCGACAGTTCGAGCTTGAGCACGGTCAGCATCTGCCCCAGTTCGTCGTGCACCTCACGGGCGATGCGCGCCTTTTCTTCTTCGCGCACGCTCTCCAGGTGCGCCGACAACTCGCGCAGTTGCTCCTGGGAACGCGCCAGCGCCAGCTCTGCACGCTTGCCTTGGGTGATGTCCCAGACAATACCGTCCCACACCACCCGGCCATCGACCAGGCGCCGGGTACTGGCTTTGATGTCGGCCCAACGCTGTTCACCCTGGCGCGTGAGGATACGCCCTTGCCACGACCAGTCCTGGTTGCTGGCCAGGGCCAGGTCCTGCACCCGGTGATAGTCGCTGCGGTCCTCGGGGTGAACCAGATTGCGCAGGCCCATGTGCGGGTGCTGGATCTCGGCGGGTGCGTAGCCAACCAACGCCTCGCTGCCCTCGCTGATGTAAGGGAACTCCAGGTCGCCCTCGGCAGGGTCACGCTCCAGCCGGAACACCAGCCCCGGCACGTTGCCGGCGATCCCTTTGAGCCGCGCTTCACTTTCGCGCAGCGCTGCCAGCGCGCGGTGGCGCTCGGTGACATCGGCGATGTACACCACCAGGTACTCAGCGTCCCGAAAGCGCAGAAAACTCAACGACAGCTCCACCGGCAACAAGCTGTGGTCGGCTCGCTGACAATGGGTTTCGAATTGCCCTACGCCGCCTTCCCCCGCCCGCGCGCCCCGCCACAGCTCCAGCCAACGGTCCATGTTCAGGTTCGGCTCGAAGTCGATCAGCGGGCGCTCCAGCAACTCGCCTTCGCCATAGCCAAGCATGCGCTCTGCGGCATGGTTGGCATAACGCACATGGCTGTCCCAGTTGACCCACAAAATACCCACGGTGCTCTGGTCGATGGCGAACTGGCTCAGCCGCAGCGCCTCTTCACGCACCTGGCGTTCGACCAGGCTCTCACGCGTTGCCAGCAGGCTACGTTCCAGCTGGCGCTGTTGCCGGCGTTGCCAAATCAGCGTGGCCAGCGCGCACAGCAACAACATGCCGAACAGCAAGGCGAGGTTCTGCCAGAAGCCGGCCGATTCGCTCAAGCGCGGATACTTGGGCTGCAGCCAGCGCTGGTGAAGCTGCTCCAGCACCTTGGCCGGCATGGCTTGCAAACCGCGTTCGAGCACGTCGGCCAGCAGCGGCCAGTCACGCCGCGAGCCCACCCGCAGCAACTGCGGCAGGCCGATATCGCCAACCACCGCCAGCTCGCCGAACTCGCTCTCACGCGACAGGCGGCTGAGCTGGGCTTCATCGAGCACCGCGTAGCTGGCCTGGCCACCCACAATCAATTGCAGCCCCTCGCGCTCGTTGGGCACCCCCTGCACGTTGAGGTTGCCGTAATTGCTGCGCAGGTAATCCGCCAACGGGCTGGGCATGCGTACCGCGACGCGCTGATCAGGTTCGAGTTTTTCCAGCTCCACCGCCATCGCGCCCGTGCGTGGGCCAACCACCAGCTGCGGCACGCGCATGTACGGGTCGCTGAACAGCCATAGCCGCAGGCTCGTCGGGGTCTGGGTAAGGCCGGGGGCAAAATCGATTTCGCCTGCCTGCAACGCGTGTTCGAGGCTGGCCTGGTCGGCAAAGTTGCGCCAGGTCAGGTCCAGCCCCAGCGCCTGGGCCAGCCAGTTCACCAGCTCGACATTAGCCCCGTAGAGTTGCTGCAGACGCCGGTCGAACTGCGCATAGGGTGCCTGCAACACCACGCCAACCCGCAGGCTGCGGTGCGCCTCCAGCCACTGCTGCTGGGCGGGGTCAAGGGCCACGGTCGGCGCTACCTCAGGCCTTGCCAACGCGATCAAGGGCAGCCACAAGCAGCCGATAACCAACAGGCGACGCATTCGCTTCATCTACACGCTCGTCTTGGCAAGGGCGGCCATGCAGCATGGCCGTCACGGGCAAATACTATTAGGCTGCCGGTATTATTCTGGCCTTGGGTTGACGCATGTCCACACTTTATCGCACGACGCTGGCAATGTGCTGCCTAGCCTCGATCCTTCCGTTCGGCGCCCTGGCCGCCGACGCCGAAACACCACCCACCACCGCCGAAGCGCCACCCGTCGAGGTTACCCGGCCTCCCCTGCTGGAGCGCAGCCAGGAAGACGCCCAGGCCCTGGAACGCCTGGTGCCCAAGGCCGAGCAGCAAACCCTGCAGGCGGGTGCCGAAAGCTTCCTGGCACTGTGGAAACCGGCCAACAGCGACGACCCGCAAGGCGCGGTGATCATTGTTCCCGGTGCAGGTGAAACGGCCGACTGGCCGAACGCGGTCGGCCCGTTGCGGCGCAAGTTCCCCGATGTGGGCTGGCACAGCCTGAGCGTCAGCCTGCCCGACCTGCTTGCCGACAGCCCGCAGGCGCGGGTCGAAGCCAAGCCCACTGAGGCGCCCGCCAAAGACAAGGGCGAAAGTGCACCGGCCAAGGACACACCAGCCGATGCCAACGCCAACGTCGCCCAGGCGACCGCCGCCGACGCCGATGCCGCCGAAAGCACCGACGCCGAGCAGGCCAGCGAACAGAACGACCCGGCCGACGCCGAACGCATCTTTGCCCGCCTCGACGCTGCGCTCGCTTACGCGCAACAACAGGATTCGCGCAGCATCGTGCTGATCGGCCATGGCAGCGGCGCATACTGGGCGGCGCGCTACCTGAGCGAGAAACAACCCGCGCAGGTGCAAAAGCTGGTGATGGTCGCCGCGCAGACGCCAGCACGGGTGGAGCACGACCTGGAAAGCCTGGCGCCGACCCTCAAGGTGCCAACCGCCGACCTCTATTACGCCACCCGCACGGGCGACCGCCGTGCTGCAGAACTGCGCCTGCAGGCCAGCAAGCGGCAGAAGGACAGCCAGTATCGGCAGTTGTCGCTGATTGCCATGCCCGGTAACAAGGCGGCCGAGCAGGAACAATTGTTCCGCCGAGTGCGAGGCTGGATGAACCCGCAGCATTGATCTGAGGTCGCCGGGGCCGCATCGCGCCCCGTTTTTTTCTACAACCCCCGGCGCTTGCGAATCAGCGCATACGCCTGATGCAGCTCACGGGTCCGCTCAGTTGCTTCGCGCACCTGAGCCTCCGTAGCAGCGCTGCCCGCCAGTTTGTCCGGGTGATGCCGGCTGACCAGGCGGCGATAGGCCTGCTTGACCTTATCGCCCTCGGTATCGGCCTCGACGGCCAACAGCCGCAAGGCCGCCGCATACGTCATGGTGCCACCGTCCAGCCCTGTCTTGCGCGGCTCGTACTCCAGCGACAAGGCTTGCACCTGCCGCCTGCTCAAACCCAGCTTTTGCCCCCAGTCCAACAGCAATTCGCGCTCTTTGGCGCCGACCTTGCCGTCGGCCCAGACCATACGCCAACACGCGCGCAAGGTGCCTTCCGCAGCGTGCGGCTGCTGGCGGATCCGGCGCAGATGGCCGGCCAGCCGGTCCTTGCCGGCCTTGCCGCGGTTGAACGCTGCAATTGCTCGTAGCCGGGCCGCATCGGCCAGGTCCAGGCGTACCATCTCCTGGCGTGCCTGCTGGATATGCTGCTCGGCAACCCGCCCATCGCACTTGGCCAGCCTGCCGAGCAGCACGAACAGCAACTCCTCGTCGCGCAAGGCCGGGCGCCCGCCCAGACGCTCGCGCATGTCCTCCCAGCCGCGCACCCGCAGGCGCCGGTCCATGGCCTGCCCCAGCAACGCACCGAGCAGGGCACCCGGGATGCTGGCGACGGCAAAACCGGCGCCGGCACCAATCACCGTGCTTGGCCACCACATGTCAGGCGCGCCCGCCAATCAGCCGCTCGGCTTGCGCCAGGCGTTCGAGCGTCCCGACATCGACCCAATGGCCACGGTAGTGCTCACCACTGACTTTGCCATCTGCCATGGCCTGGCGCAGCAACGGCGCAAGCTTGAAAGCACCCGGCTGGCAGCCGGCGAACAATGCCGGGTCAAGTACCGAGAGGCCACTGAAGGTCAAGGTACCCGGCGCCTCATCGCCATCCACGACTTGCCTGCCGGCAAGGCGGAAGTCGCCACGATCGTGATGCCCTGGGTTGTCGACCAGCACCAGATGCGCCAGCCCCGCAAGCGGCGCCTGCAAGCGAGCGAAATCGTAGTCGGTCCAGACATCCCCATTGATCAGCAGGAACGGCGCCTCGCCCAGCAGGGGCAACGCTTTGAAGATACCGCCGCCGGTCTCCAGCGGCTCGCCCTCGGGCGAGTAACGGATGCTCAGGCCGAAACGGCTGCCATCACCCAGGTGGTCCTCGATCTGCTGGCCAAGCCAGGCATGGTTGATCACCACCTCGGTAATACCGGCAGCCGCCAAGGCCCGCAGGTGATACTCGATCAGCGGCTGGCCTGCCACCGGCACCAAAGGCTTGGGCGTGTGCAGGGTCAAAGGGCGCATGCGCTCGCCCTTGCCTGCTGCCAGAATCATCGCCTTCATGCACGCGCTCCGGCCTTCAGCTCGGCAATCAGCTCGCCCAGCTCCGCCAACTCGGGGCGGCGCCCGATCACTTCATTTATATAGGCGAAGAAACGCGGAACGTCCGTCAGGTAGCGCGGTTTGCCGTCACGGTGGCAAATGCGGGCGAAGATGCCGATCACCTTGAGGTGGCGCTGCACCCCCATCAGGTCGCTGGCGCGCTGGAACGCCTCGAAGTCGGCCTGCACCGGAATACCCGCCGCCTGCGCCTTTTGCCAATAATCCCGCAGCCAGCCGTCCACCCGTGCCTGCGGCCAGCTGAGGAAGGCATCCTTGAACAGGCAGGTGATGTCGTAGGTGACCGGGCCGTAGACCGCGTCCTGGAAGTCCAGCACGCCTGGGTTTGGCGTGCTCTGCATCAAGTTGCGCGGCATGTAGTCGCGGTGCACCAGCACCTTGGGCTGGGCCAGGGCACTGTCGATCAGCAGCTGGCTCACACGTTGCCAGGCGGCCTTCTGGGCTTCGCTGAAGGTCAGGCCGAGCTCCCGCCCGACGTACCACTCCGGGAACAGTTCGACTTCACGACGCAGCAGCGCATCGTCGTAGCTTGGCAGTGGCGCGTCCATCGGCAGGCGCTGGAACGCCAGCAGTGCATCGATAGCATCACTGAACAGGCCATCGGCATTGTCGGCATCAATGATGTCCAGGTATGTCTGATGGCCCAGATCGCCCAGCAACAGGAAACCGCGCTCCAGGTCTTGGGCATGGATCACCGGCACATGCACGCCGGCACTGGCCAGCAGGTGATCGATGGCGACGAATGGTCGGCAGTTCTCCTGGGGTGGCGGTGCATCCATGATCACGAAACTGCGGCCAGCGCCCTGCCAGCGGAAGTAGCGGCGGAAGCTCGCATCGCTGCTGGCGGCAGTCAGGCTGCCTGCTGGCACTTCGCCCCAGGCGTTTTCCAGAAAAATATTGTTGAGCTGCTCATCGAGCCAGACAGTCAGTTGTTGCAAGCGTACATCGTGATCAGGCATTACAAGGGTCTCCGACGGCCCTAGCCGTCAAGCGGGTCATGCTTTATTATCCAGCATCTTTTTCAGACCATCGAGAGGCGTGCGGCCCCACACGCGGGCAGATGGCACGCAGGAAGCCCGGACTAATAAGATGGCATTGAAATCCCCCGCGTTTCGTAGAAAGTTTCCGTTGCTGGTAACCGGCGGTTTGCTGGCCCTGCAACCTCTGGCCACGTCGTACGTCGTGGCAGCCGAACAGTTCGACTGCCAAGTGTCCGCCTCCGGTGGTTGGGACTGCAAGCCCAAGGCTCCTGTCAATAACCTGCCGCCGCGTCCGGTGCACGAGGGTGCTGCCCTCAGTTCCGGTACCGAGGCCCAGGCGGCCGAGGCCGAAACCGCGGATAAGCCGATGCTGGTCACCGAGGCCAAGGGCCGTGGCCTGAAGTCGCGCAGCGAAGACTACAGCCATCTGGACTGGGTCCCCCGTGACAAGCTCACCGCCGCCCAACTGGCCGAAACCGGCCCGTACTGTGGTGGCGCGTACATCGAGCCGCCCCGCCCTGGCATGGCTGACACCACGCCCAAGGACGAATCGCCGACCTACATCAATGCCAAGGTTTCCAAATACCAGCAGGAGCAGCAGATCGCTACCCTCGCCGGTGACGTGGTGATGCGCCAGGGCAGCATGCAGGCCGAGGCCGACGAAGCCAACCTCTACCAGACCGAAAACCGTGGCGAGCTCAAAGGCAACGTCAAGATCCGTGACAACGGCTCGCTGGTGGTCGGTGACGAGGCGCAGATCCAGCTCGACACGGGCGAAGCCCAGGTCGACAACGCCGAATACGTGATGCACAAGTCGCACATTCGCGGCAACGCCCTGTACGCCAAGCGTGGCGAAAACGCCATCATCCGTCTCAAGGACGGTACGTACACCACCTGCGAACCGGGCAGCAACGCCTGGCAGCTGAAGGGCAACAACATCACCCTGAACCCGGCGACCGGTTTCGGTACGGCGACCAACGTTACCTTGCGGGTCAAGGATTTCCCGGTGTTCTACACACCGTACATCTACTTCCCGATCGACGACCGTCGCCAGTCCGGCTTCCTGCCGCCATCGTTCAGCACCAGCAGCGACACCGGCTTCATGCTGGTCACGCCGTACTACTTCAACCTGGCGCCCAACTATGACGCCACGTTGTACCCGCGCTACATGACCAAGCGCGGCCTGCTGATGGAAGGTGAGTTCCGTTACCTCACCCCGTCCAGCGAAGGCCAGCTCGGCGGCGCGTACCTGAACGACAAGAACGACGACCGTAAAGAGCAGACTGATTACAAAGAACAGCGCTGGATGGTCAACTGGCAGCACAAGGGTGGGCTGGACGAGCGCCTGATGGCCGAGGTGGACTACACCGACATCAGCGACCCGTTCTACTTCCAGGACCTGGAATCCGACCAGATCGGCGTTGAATCCCAGGACCTGCTCAACCAGCAGGGCGCCCTGACCTATCGCGGCGACAGCTACACCGCGCGGTTGAACGTGCATGCCTACGAAATGGCGACCATTTCGAAGATCACGCCGTATGACCGCCTGCCGCAGATTACCTTCAACGGTAAGCTGCCCTACGAACCGGGCGGTTTGAACCTTGCTTATGAGACTGAAGCGGTTCGCTTTGACCGGGACCTGAGAAACGACGTCGTACGCGACAAAGACGGCAATCTGGATTTCACTGCTGGCCCAGGTGGCAAACGCCTCGACGAGAATGTCTTCGGCGTTGCACGCTCCAACGGCACGCGCTTGAACGTCGCCCCTTCCATCAGTCTGCCGATGGAAGCCAGCTACGGCTATATCACGCCGAAGCTGAAGTACATGTACACCCATTACGATCTGGACCTGGACAGCAAGGGCAAGAACGATCTTATTCAGAACCCCGGCAAAATCCCCCTGTACGGCGACTTCAAGAGCAACCAAAACCGCGACGTGCCGATCTTCAGCGTCGACAGCGGCCTGTACTTCGACCGTGACACTTCGATGTTCGGCACCAATTACCGCCAGACCCTCGAGCCGCGCCTGTTCTATCTGAACGTTCCCTACAAGGACCAGACCGACATCCCGCTGTTCGACTCGGGCGAAACGCTGTTCAGCTACGACTCGCTGTTCCGAGACAACCGCTTCAGCGGTACCGATCGCATCGGTGACGAGAACAAGCTGTCCCTGGGTGTCACCACGCGCTGGATCGAAGACAATGGCTTCGAGCGCCAGAGCTTCAGTATCGGCCAGGCCTACTACTTCAAGGATCGCAAAGTCCAATTGCCGGGTATCGACTACCGTACTCGCCAAGACTCGCAGTCCAATGTTTCGCCGTACGCCCTGGTGTACAACTACGCCTTCAACCGCGACTGGCGCTTCAACTCGGACTTCAACTGGGACCCGGACAGCCGCAGCACCCGCTCGGGTAGCGCGATGTTCCACTACCAGCCTGAAGACAATCCGAACAAGGTCGTCAACCTCGGCTATCGCTATCGCAACGACACCATTTCCTACGACTCGACCACGGGTACCTGGAAAGTGGGCGGTGGTGACTACAGCGTTCCGGGTAATCCGAACTACATCAAGGACTACTACAAGATCCAGCAGCATGACTTCTCGGTCATCTGGCCGATCGTTCCGCAGTGGAGCGTCATCGCTCGCTGGCAGCATGACTACAACCGCAACCGCACCCTGGAAGCCATGGGCGGTTTCGAGTATGACAACTGCTGCTGGAAGCTGCGCCTGATCAACCGTTACTGGATCGACTACGACGACTTCAGCCAAGCCCTTCCAGCGAACGAAAAAGGCGACCACGGTATCTTCCTGCAGATCGTGCTGAAAGGCCTCGGTGGTGTAGTGGGCAACAAGGTCGAATCTTTCCTCGACGAAGGCATTCAAGGTTACCGTACACGTGAAGACCAAGCTTATTGATCGTCTGCGCCCAGTGTTGCTGGGCGCCGCTTTGCTGAGTGGCGCGGTGCATGCCGCGGTACAACCCCTGGACCGCGTGGTGGCTATCGTCGATAACGACGTGGTCATGCAGAGCCAACTGGACCAGCGCGTCCACGAAGTTCAGCAAACCATCGCCAAGCGTGGCGCCGGCGTGCCACCGACCAGCGCCCTTGAACAGCAGGTGCTCGAGCGCCTGATCGTCGAGAACCTGCAACTGCAGATCGGCGATCGCTCCGGCATCCGCATCACCGATGAAGAGCTGAACCAGGCCATCGGCACCATTGCCCAGCGCAACGGTATGTCGCTGGAGCAGTTCCGCGCCGCCCTCGCCCACGATGGTCTGTCGTTCGACGACGCTCGCGAGCAGGTCAAGCGCGAGATGATCATCAGCCGGGTGCGCCAGCGCCGTGTGGCCGAGCGCATCCAGGTGTCCGAGCAGGAAGTGAAAAACTTCCTCGCCTCCGACCTGGGCAAGATGCAGCTCTCGGAAGAGTACCGCCTGGCCAACATCCTCATCCCGACCCCGGAAAGCGCCAACTCGGACGCTATCCAGGCAGCCGCGCGCCAAGTCGGTGATGTGTACCAGCAGCTCAAGCAAGGCGCGGACTTCGGTCAGATGGCCATCGCCCGCTCCGCCAGCGAGAACGCCCTGGAAGGCGGCGAGATGGGCTGGCGTAAAGCCGGCCAGTTGCCACCCGACTTCGCCAAGATGCTCAGCAGCATGAGCGTGGGCGACATCACCCAGCCAATCCGCATCCCCAACGGCTTCATCATCCTCAAGCTCGAGGAGAAGCGTGGTGGCAGCGAGAACGTGCTGCGTGACGAAGTCCATGTGCGTCACATTCTGATCAAACCGAGCGAAATCCGCAGCGACGCAGCCACCGAGCAGTTGGCCGAGCGCCTGTACGACCGGATCAAGAACGGCGAAGACTTCGGCGAGCTGGCGAAGAGCTTCTCGGAAGACCCGGGCTCGGCGCTTAACGGCGGTGACCTCAACTGGGTCGACCCGAACAGCCTGGTGCCGGAGTTCCGTGAGCAGATGGCCAACGCTGCCCAAGGCGAAGTCACCAAGCCATTCAAGACCCAGTACGGCTGGCACGTCCTTGAAGTGCTGGGCCGCCGCGCCACCGACAGCACTGAACAGGCGCGCGAGCAACAGGCACTGAACGTGCTGCGCAACCGCAAGTACGACGAAGAGCTGCAGACCTGGCTGCGCCAGATCCGCGACGAAGCCTACGTTGAAATCAAGCTGCCTGGCGCCGACCAGGCTGCACAGTGAAGCCTCTGCGCTTCGCCGTCACCCCCGGTGAGCCCGCTGGCATAGGTCCCGACCTGTGCCTGCTGCTCGCCGCAGACGTCCAGCCCCACCCCCTGATCGCCATCACCAGCCGTGACCTGCTCGCCGAGCGGGCCACGCAGCTGGGGCTGGCCGTCAACCTGCTGCCGGTAGCGCCGGATCACTGGCCCGACCAGCCGGCGCCTGCGGGTAGCCTGTATGTCTGGGATACACCCCTGGCCACCGCCGTCACGGCAGGGCAACTGGACAAGGCCAATGCTGCCTTCGTGCTGGAAACCCTGACCCGCGCAGGCAAAGGCTGCCTTGATGGGCATTTCGCCGGGATGATCACCGCCCCTGTGCACAAGGGTGTGATCAATGAAAGCGGCATTGCCTTTTCCGGGCATACCGAGTTCCTTGCCGAGCTGACCCACACCGCACAGGTGGTGATGATGCTGGCGACCCGTGGTCTGCGCGTGGCCCTGGTGACCACTCACCTGCCACTGCGCGAGATTGCCGACGCCATCACGGCCGAACGCGTCGAGCGTGTCACCCGCATCCTGCACGCCGACATGCGCGACAAGTTCGGCATTGCCCACCCTCGCATCCTGGTCTGCGGCCTCAACCCGCACGCCGGAGAAGGCGGCCATCTGGGCCGCGAAGAAATCGACATCATCGAACCGACACTGGCCCGCCTGCGCTCCGAAGGCATGGACCTGCGCGGACCGCTGCCGGCCGATACCCTGTTTACCCCCAAATATCTGGAGCACTGCGACGCAGTGCTGGCGATGTACCACGACCAGGGCCTGCCCGTACTCAAGTACAAAGGCTTCGGCGCCGCGGTCAATGTGACCCTGGGCCTGCCGATCATCCGCACGTCGGTCGACCACGGCACCGCCCTGGATCTGGCCGGCACCGGCAAGGTCGATACCGGCAGCCTGCGGGTTGCCCTGGAAACCGCCTATCAGATGGCCGAGAACCGACCATGAACGAGCAATACCAACACCGGGCGCGCAAGCGCTTCGGCCAAAACTTCCTGCACGACGCCGGCGTCATCGACCGCATCCTGCGCGCCATCAACGCCAAGGCAGGTGAACACCTGCTGGAAATCGGCCCAGGCCAGGGCGCCCTCACCGAGGGCCTGCTAGGCAGCGGTGCGCAACTGGACGTCGTGGAGCTGGACAAGGACCTGGTGCCGATCCTGCAGCACAAGTTCGCCGGCCGCGACAACTTCCGCCTGCACCAGGGCGATGCCCTGAAGTTCGACTTCAACCAGCTGGGTGTGCCACCGCGCAGCCTCAAGGTGGTCGGCAACCTGCCCTACAACATCTCCACCCCACTGATCTTCCACCTGCTCAGCCACGCTGGGCTGATCCGCGACATGCACTTCATGCTGCAGAAGGAAGTGGTCGAGCGCATGGCCGCAGGCCCAGGTGGCGGTGACTGGGGCCGTCTGTCGATCATGGTGCAGTACCACTGCCGGGTCGAACACCTGTTCAACGTTGGCCCAGGCGCGTTCAACCCGCCGCCGAAAGTGGACTCGGCCATCGTGCGCCTGGTGCCACACGAGGTGCTGCCGTTCCCGGCCAAGGACCACCTGTTGCTGGAGCGCGTCGTTCGCGAAGCCTTCAACCAGCGTCGCAAGACACTGCGCAACACCCTCAAAGGCCTGCTCGACAGCCAGGCGATTGAAGCGGCTGGCGTTGATGGCAGCCTGAGGCCTGAGCAGCTGGACCTGGCTGCATTCGTGCGCCTGGCTGACCAATTGGCCGATCAGCAGGCCTGATTAGCGCCTGTTACGGCCTCTTCGCGGGCAAGCCCGCTCCCACAGGATCTCCACTGATCTTGAATACTGTGGGGGTGGGCTTGCCCGCGAAGGGGCCAGCCCTGTCACCCCACCCCTCCTGCACATGCCTGCCCGCGACCACACCGCTGGCCCTCCCCCCCACCAATGGCCTAGACTGCATTATTGCGTCAGTTCCCCCAAGGCCTTTGCATGTCCGATCCCCGTTATCAGATCGACGTCAGCGTCGTGACCCGCTACCTCAAAGAACAATCCGACCCCGAAAACAGTCGTTTCGCTTTCGCCTACACCATCACCGTGCAAAACAACGGCTCAGTCATGGCCAAGTTGCTGTCCCGACACTGGCTGATCACCAACGGTGACGGCGAAGTCGAGGAAGTGCGCGGCGCCGGCGTGGTCGGCCAGCAACCCAGCATCGACCCGGGCCAAAGCCATACCTACAGCAGCGGCGCGGTCATCAGCACCCGTGTCGGCACCATGCAGGGCAGCTACCAGATGTTCGCCGAGGACGGCAAACGCTTCGATGCCGAAATCGCGCCCTTCCGCCTCGCGGTACCGGGGGCCCTGCACTGATGGCAACCTACGCCGTCGGTGACCTGCAAGGCTGCCTGCAACCGCTCAAATGCCTGCTCGAACGTGTTCGCTTCAACCCCGCCGTCGACCGCCTGTGGCTGGTCGGCGACCTGGTCAATCGCGGCCCCGAATCACTGCAAACCCTGCGTTTTCTCTACTCGATCCGACAGTCGCTGGTCTGTGTGCTGGGCAACCATGACCTGCACCTGCTGGCCGCCTGGCACAACGTCGAACGCCTGAAAAAGAGCGACACCCTGCGCGAGATCATCGAAGCACCGGATGCCGACCTGTTGTTCGACTGGCTGCGCCAGCAAAAACTGCTGCATTACGACGAGCCCCGCGGCATCGCCATGGTGCATGCCGGCATACCGCCTCAATGGACCTTGGGCAGAGCCCTGGAGCTTGCAGCCGAAGTCGAGGAAGTATTGCGCGATGACGGCCGCCTCAAGCTCTACCTCGATGGCATGTACGGCAACGAGCCGAACAAATGGAGCAAGAACCTCACAGGCATCGAGCGCCTGCGGGTGATCACCAACTACCTCACGCGCATGCGCTTCTGCACCCCCGAGGGCAAGCTCGACCTCAAGAGCAAGGAAGGCCTGGGCACGGCCCCCAAAGGCTACAAACCCTGGTATGCGCACAAGGACCGGCGCTCGCGGCACGTGAAGATCATCTTCGGCCACTGGGCCGCCCTTGAAGGGCGCGTCGACGAGCCCGGCATCATTGCCCTGGACACCGGTTGCGTGTGGGGTGGCGCCATGACCCTCTACAACGTCGACAGCGGTGAATACCATCGCTGCGACTGTTCCGACGACGGCACCGTACGCCCACCGGAACAACCCACTAGAATCAACGATCAGCCCTGAAGGAAACCGTAGCCATGAGCGAATTCAAACGCATCCCTCCCGAGCAGGCCCTGGCCCTGCGCGAGCAAGGTGCGGTAGTGGTCGACATTCGCGACCCACAGGCCTTTGCCGCCGGCCACATCAGTGGCGCCACCCACCTGGATAACCATTCGGTCGCCGATTTCATCCGCAATGCCGACCTCGATGCACCGACCCTGGTGGTCTGCTACCACGGCAATTCCAGCCAGAGCGCCGCCGCCTACCTGGCCGGCCAAGGCTTTTCGCAGGTGTACAGCGTCGATGGCGGCTTTGAGCTGTGGCGCGCCACCTACCCGGACCAGACCGCGCAAGGCTCTGCCGAATAATTTTTTCATTTTTACTGCAGCCCGCGCCCCGTGCGGGCTTGCGGCTCACCTGACGAACGGTCGCGAGCAACTTCTCGGCCTCGCGCCCTTGACCTTGCGTATTACCAACTATCCTTAAGCCCAGGCCATCCAAAAAAGGGGAGAGCCGGTACACCGGCGTGCGGGTCATCGGTAGCGTTTCAAGGGTGTTCTGGGGGGTATACAGCAATCGGCGAACCCGGTTGCATGCCAGCATCAGCTGACTGATCCGGCGTCGTCTCCACGTATCGAGCGAGGTGACGTCATGAGTATTTTTAGCCACTTCCAACAACGTTTCGAGTCCACCCGCCAGGAAGAACTTTCGCTGCAGGATTACCTGGAACTGTGCAAACAGGATCGCAGCGCCTACGCTTCGGCGGCAGAACGGCTGTTGCTGGCCATCGGCGAACCGGAGCTTGTCGACACCTCTAACAATTCCAGACTTTCGCGGATCTTCTCCAACAAGGTGATTCGGCGCTATCCGGCCTTTGAAGACTTCCATGGCATGGAAGAATGCATCGACCAGATCGTCTCGTACTTCCGCCATGCGGCGCAGGGCCTGGAAGAGAAGAAACAGATCCTCTACCTCTTGGGCCCGGTAGGCGGCGGCAAATCATCGCTGGCCGAGAAGCTCAAACAACTGATGGAGAAGGTGCCCTTCTACGCCATCAAGGGCTCGCCTGTATTCGAATCGCCACTGGGCTTGTTCAACGCCACCGAAGATGGGGCCATTCTTGAGGAAGAGTTTGGGATCCCACGGCGCTACCTGAACACCATCATGTCGCCCTGGGCCACCAAGCGCCTGCAGGAGTTCGGCGGCGATATCTCCAAGTTCAAGGTGGTCAAACTCTATCCGTCGATCCTTAACCAGATCGCCATCGCCAAGACCGAACCTGGCGATGAGAACAACCAGGATATCTCTGCCCTCGTCGGCAAGGTGGATATCCGCAAGCTTGAGGAATACCCACAGAACGACGCCGACGCCTACAGCTATTCGGGTGCGCTGTGCCGGGCCAACCAGGGCCTGATGGAATTCGTCGAGATGTTCAAGGCGCCGATCAAGGTCTTGCATCCACTGCTTACGGCGACTCAGGAAGGCAACTACAACAGTACCGAGGGGCTGGGTGCAATTCCCTACACCGGTATTCTGCTGGCCCACTCCAACGAATCGGAGTGGCACACCTTCCGTAACAACAAGAACAACGAAGCGTTCATCGACCGGATCTACATCGTCAAGGTGCCTTACTGCCTGCGCGTCAGTGACGAAATCAAGATCTACGACAAACTGCTGGTCAACAGCTCCCTGGCCAAGGCCCATTGCGCGCCCGATACCCTCAAGATGCTGGCCCAGTTCACCGTGCTCTCACGCCTCAAGGAGCCTGAGAACTCCAACATCTACTCGAAGATGCGCGTCTACGACGGCGAGAATCTCAAGGACACCGATCCAAAGGCCAAGTCGATCCAGGAGTACCGTGACTCGGCAGGTGTCGACGAGGGGATGAACGGCCTGTCCACCCGCTTCGCCTTCAAGATTCTCTCCAAGGTGTTCAACTTCGACCCGCACGAGATTGCGGCCAACCCGGTTCACCTGCTGTATGTGCTCGAACAACAGATCGAGCAGGAACAGTTCCCGGCTGAAGTGCGCGAACGCTACCTGCGCTACCTGAAGGAATACCTGGCGCCGCGCTACATCGAGTTCATCGGCAAGGAAATCCAGACCGCTTACCTTGAGTCCTACAGCGAATACGGCCAGAACATCTTCGACCGCTACGTGCTGTACGCCGACTTCTGGATTCAGGACCAGGAATACCGCGACCCGGAAACCGGCGAGATCCTCAACCGCATCGCCCTCAACGAAGAACTGGAGAAAATCGAGAAGCCAGCCGGTATCAGCAACCCGAAAGACTTCCGCAACGAGATCGTCAACTTCGTATTGCGCGCACGCGCCAACAACAACGGCAAGAACCCGAGCTGGCTGAGCTATGAAAAACTGCGGGTGGTGATCGAGAAGAAAATGTTCTCCAACACCGAAGACCTGCTGCCGGTCATCAGCTTCAATGCCAAGGCCAGCAAGGAAGACCAGAAGAAACACAACGACTTCGTCACCCGGATGGTGGAGCGTGGCTACACCGACAAGCAGGTTCGTCTGCTGTCGGAATGGTACCTGCGGGTCAGGAAATCGCAATAAAGCGGCAAGCTACACACCGCACGCCCAAGGCTGCAGTGCCTGCCTTGGGCGGCGGCGGCTGCTATTACGTGCAGCTCGTAGCTTGAAGCGTGCAGCTGTTCCCAGCTACCGGAGGGACCATGAGCTACGTAATCGACCGACGCCTGAACGGCAAGAACAAGAGCACGGTCAACCGCCAGCGTTTTCTGCGGCGCTACCGTGAACACATCAAGAAGGCCGTCGAAGAGGCCGTGAGCCGCCGCTCCATCATGGACATGGAGCATGGCGAGCAGATCAGCATTCCGGGACGGGACATCGATGAACCGGTGTTGCACCACGGTCGTGGCGGCAAGCAGACCATCGTGCACCCCGGCAACAAGGAGTTCACCGCCGGCGAACACATCGCCAGGCCCCAGGGCGGTGGAGGCGGCAGCGGCCGTGGCAAGGCCGGCAATTCTGGCGAGGGCATGGATGAATTCGTCTTCCAGATCACCCAGGAAGAGTTTCTCGAGTTCATGTTCGAAGACCTTGAACTGCCCAACCTGGTCAAACGTCACCTGACCGGTACCGACACCTTCAAGACCGTACGCGCCGGTATCGCCAACGAAGGCAACCCATCGCGCATCAACATCGTTCGCACCCTGCGTTCGGCCCATGCCCGGCGTATTGCCCTGACCGGCAGCAGCCGCGCCTTGTTACGCGAAGCGCAGAAAGAACTCGACCGCCTGAAGGTCGAAGAGCCTGACAACTTCACCGATATCCAGGAAGTCGAGCAAGAGATCGAACGCCTCAAGGCACGCATCAACCGCCTGCCCTTCCTCGATACGTTCGACCTGAAGTACAACCTGCTGGTCAAGCAGCCCAACCCCAGCTCGAAGGCCGTAATGTTCTGCCTGATGGACGTTTCCGGCTCCATGACCCAGGCCACCAAGGACATCGCCAAGCGCTTTTTCATCCTGCTGTACCTGTTCCTCAAGCGCAATTACGACCGCATCGAAGTGGTCTTCATCCGCCACCACACCAGTGCGCGGGAAGTGGACGAGGAAGAGTTCTTCTATTCGCGGGAAACCGGCGGCACCATCGTGTCCAGCGCGCTCAAGCTGATGCAGGAAATCATGGCCGAACGCTACCCGGCCAGCGACTGGAACATCTATGCAGCCCAAGCCTCCGACGGCGACAACTGGAACGACGACTCGCCAATCTGCCGCGAGATCCTCTCCAAGCAGATCATGCCGCATGTGCAGTACTACACTTACGTTGAGATCACCCCCCGTGAGCATCAGGCGCTGTGGTACGAGTACGAGCGAATCGGCGAGGGCTTCCCCGACACGTTCGCCCAGCAGCAGTTGGTATCGGCCGGCGACATCTACCCGGTCTTCCGTGAACTCTTCCAGCGCAGGTTAGCCACATGACCGCCAGAGCTCAGAAACGCCAACCCATTTCCACCGGGTCCGAGTGGACGTTCGATTTGATCCAGACCTATGACCGGGAAATCAGCCGCCTGGCCGAGCGTTACGCCCTGGACACCTATCCCAACCAGATCGAGGTGATTACCGCCGAGCAGATGATGGATGCCTACGCCTCGGTAGGTATGCCGCTGGGTTATCACCACTGGTCTTATGGCAAGCAGTTCCTCAGTACCGAAAAGTCCTACAGCCGAGGCCAGATGGGCCTGGCCTACGAGATCGTGATCAACTCCGATCCCTGCATCGCCTACCTGATGGAAGAAAACACCATGTGCATGCAGGCACTGGTGATCGCCCATGCCTGCTATGGCCACAACAGCTTCTTCAAGGGCAACTACCTGTTCCGCACCTGGACCGATGCCAGCTCGATCATCGACTACCTGGTGTTTGCCAAGCAGTACATCGCCCAGTGTGAAGAGCGCCACGGCATCGATGCCGTCGAAGACCTGATCGACTCCTGCCACGCACTGATGAACTACGGTGTCGACCGGTACAAGCGCCCTTACCCGATTTCCGCCGAAGAGGAACGTCGCCGGCAGAAGGAGCGTGAAGAACACCTGCAGCGGCAGATCAACGACCTCTGGCGCACCATTCCCAAGGGCGCGGATAAAGGGGGTGATCGCGACGATGCGCGCTTCCCCGCCGAACCTCAGGAAAACATCCTCTATTTCATCGAAAAGCACGCCCCCCTGCTAGAGCCTTGGCAGCGTGAAGTGGTGCGCATCGTGCGCAAGATCGCCCAGTACTTCTACCCGCAACGCCAGACCCAGGTCATGAACGAAGGTTGGGCGACCTTCTGGCACTACACCCTCATGAACGACCTGTACGACGAAGGCCTGGTTACCGACGGTTTCATCATGGAGTTCCTGCAATCGCACACCAGCGTGGTGTTTCAGCCAGGTTTCGACAGCCCCTACTACAGTGGCATCAACCCCTATGCGCTCGGCTTTGCGATGTACACCGACATCCGCCGCATCTGCGAAAACCCGACTGAAGAAGATCGCCACTGGTTCCCCGACATTGCCGGCAGTGACTGGCTGTCTACCATCAAGTTCGCCATGAGCAGCTTCAAGGACGAGAGCTTTATCCTGCAGTACCTGTCACCCAAGGTAATCCGCGACCTCAAGCTGTTCAGCATTCTGGACGACGACCAACGCGATGACCTGCTGGTTCCCGCCATCCATGACGAAGCCGGTTATCGGGTCATTCGCGAGCAACTGGCGGCCCAGTACAACCTGGGCAACCGCGAGCCGAACGTGCAGATCTGGAGCATCGACCGCCGTGGCGACCGCTCACTGACCCTGCGCCACCAGCAGCACAACCGCAAACCCTTGGGCGACTCGACCGAGGAAGTGCTCAAGCACCTGCATCGCCTCTGGGGCTTCGACATCCACCTGGAGACCGTCCAGGGCGACCAAATCATGAAGACCCACCACATGCCACCCCGCGGTGAGCACGGCGACAGCGCCGACTATGGCCGCATGGACCTGGCCGTCATCCGCCACCTCTAGCACCGAGCCCCCTCCATCACTGCCAACAGGTTATCCTGTGGGCAGTTATGGAGGCTGTACATGCACATCTACAAAGTCGGCGGCGCCGTGCGCGACCGCTTGCTCGGGCGCCCCGTCAGCGATATCGACTGGCTGGTGGTTGGCGCTACCGTCGAAGAAATGCACGCTAAGGGCTATCGGCCGGTGGGCGCTGATTTTCCGGTGTTCCTGCACCCGAAAACCGGCGAGGAATATGCCTTGGCGCGTACCGAGCGCAAAAGCGGGCGAGGGTATGGTGGCTTTACCTTTCATGCCAGCCCCGACGTCACCCTCGAAGAAGACCTGATACGCCGCGACCTGACCATCAATGCGATGGCAGAGGACGAAGACGGCACGCTGTACGACCCCTACCACGGCAAAGATGACCTCGACAGGCGTCTTTTACGCCATGTTTCACCTGCATTCGCCGAAGATCCCCTACGGGTACTCAGGGTTGCCCGCTTTGCCGCACGCTATGCGCCGCTAGGTTTCAAGGTCGCTGACGAGACCTTGGCGCTGATGCGCCAGATCAGTGCCTCCGGCGAGCTGCAAGCGCTCACCGCCGAGCGTAGCTGGAAAGAGATCGAGCGCGCGCTGATGGAGGCACAGCCCCAGGTGTTCTTCGAAGTTTTGCACGCGTGCGATGCCTTGCAGGAGCTGCTGCCTGAGCTCAAGGATAGCCCCCACGCCCTGGCAGGCCTGGAGCAGGCCGCCCTGCATGAGCAACCGCTGCACGTGCGCTGGGCCTGCCTGCTGCGAGAGCTGGAGCCACCAGTGATCAAGGCTGTCAGCCAGCGCTTCAAGGCGCCGCGAGACTGCCAGGAGCTGGCCGTGCTGGTGGGTGAGTGCCTGACACACTGCAACCAGGCCCTGGAATTGCCTCCCCAGGCATTGCTGGAGCTGCTGCAGAAGTTTGATGTGTACCGCCGTCCGCAGCGCTTTGAAGACTTCATCAACGCCTGCCAGATGGATGCGCGTGCGCGCCAGGGCAGTCTGGCTTATCCACAGGCTGATTACCTGAGGGGCGCGGCGGCAGCGGCGAGGGCTGTGGATGTTAAGCCGCTGGTACAGGCTGGGCTGACCGGGCAGGCGCTTGGGGAGGCGCTGAAAGGTGAGCGATTGAAGGCTCTAGTTGCCTACAAAGGCGTTGCAGAAGGCTGATTTATCGATTGCCTCGTCGGGCCCTTTCGCGGGGCAAGCCCGCTCCCACAGATACCTCACTGTTCATGGATCAGTGAGCTACTGTGGCTCCAACAGATACCCCACTGCTCATGGATCAGTGAACTACTGTGGCTCCATCAGATACCCCACTGCTCATGGATCAGTGAACTACTGTGGGAGCGGGCTTGCCCCGCGAAAGGGCCAGGCCAGGGAATACGAGAGTCCGGCTCAAGCCGGCGTCAGTTGCAACCCGCGCCACTCAAACGCGACAGGCGCCAACACCTGATCGATCCGCGCCTCCTGCCACACCTGCGCCATAGGCTTGCCCACCCCAGGGTGCACCAGCTCGGGCGCCAGCAGCGACAACGGCCACAGCACAAACGCGTTTTTCAGAATCTCGGCCCTGGGCAGCACCAACCCATCGAATGCACCATGCAGATCGTCATACAGCAGCACGTCGATATCCAACGGCAGCCCTTTGCGCTCGGGCGCGTAGCGGCCGTTGTCGGCTTCGATGAACTTGAGCCGACGGTCCAGCTCGATCAACGGCAAATCGGTCTTGCCCGTCACCACGAAGTTGATGAACGGACCACTCTTGATCCCCACCGCCTGGCTCTCGAAAGCCGGCGAACAGCGCATATCGGTGAGTATGCCCGCCAAGGCATCGAGCCCAGCGCACAGGTGCGCATGGCGGTCGATGTTGCTGCCAAGGCCCAGGTAAACCGTGTTCAGAGACATCCGCGCTCGATCTCCACGCCAACACCGCCACGGGCAGCGGGGACCGCGCCTGGCTTGGTCAGTTTCAACCGCACCCACGGGATGTTGAATTCCTCCATCAGCACCGCGACCAGGCGCTCGGCGAAGGTTTCGACCAACTCGAAGCGCGCCTGCTCGGAAAATGCCTGGATACGCGCCGAAACGCTGGCGTAGTCCAGCGCCAGGCTCAGATCGTCGCCGGCCGCTGCCGGGCGGTTATCCCAGGCAAAACTCAGGTCCAGGCGCAAGCACTGGCGAATATCCCGCTCCCAGTCATAGGCACCGATGACGGTATCGACTTCCAGGCCTTCGATGAACACTCTGTCCAAGCACTTCTCTCCACAGCACGACAAGGGCGACTGGCGCCGTTAGAATCAAGGCGTCCTCGCCCGGAATAGTTAGCATGTTTTGGTTATTGGCGCTGCTCGCCTACCTGCTCGGCTCGCTGTCCTTCGCCATTGTCCTGAGCCGCCTGTCCGGTAGCCCGGACCCTCGTTCCAGCGGTTCGGGCAATGCCGGGGCCACCAACATGCTACGCCTGGCAGGCCGCAAGTTGGCGATCCTGACCCTGCTTGGCGACCTGTGCAAGGGCTTGTTGCCAGTATTGCTCGCCCGCCTTGCCGGGCTCGACTTGCACGAACAGGCCTGGGTGGGCGTATGCGCAGTGCTCGGCCACCTGTTCCCGCTGTACTTCCGCTTCCAGGGTGGCAAGGGCGTGGCGACCGCGGCCGGTATGCTCATGGCCCTGTACTTTCCGGCGGCACTGCTGGCCATCGCTGCCTGGCTGCTGACCTTCTACCTCACACGTACCAGCTCGCTGGCGGCGCTCATCGCCACGCCGCTGACCCTGCCCCTGCTCGCCTGGCGCGAGCCAGAGGCGTTGCTGCCGATCAGCGTGCTCACGGTGATGATCGTCTGGCGCCATCGCAACAACCTGCGCGACCTGTTCGCCGGGCGCGAACGCCACTTCTGACAGGTTTCAGACCGGCGGCAACTGCTCCATCGGCCAACGCGCCTGCACACTGATCGCCAAGTCCTGCTGCTGCCCGGCCAACAGGCGCTGGCAGCCGGCATAAGCGATCATTGCGCCGTTGTCGGTACAGAACTGCGGGCGCGCGTAGTAGACGTTGCCCTTCATGCTGCCCAGCATGTCCTCAAGGGACGCACGCAGGGCCTTGTTGGCGCTCACGCCACCGGCAATCACCAGCCGCTTGAGGCCAGTCTGCTTCAGTGCCCGCTTGCACTTGATGGTCAAAGTCTCCACCACGGCCTGCTGGAACGCCAGGGACACGTCGCAACGGGTTTGCTCACCGTCGTCGCCAGCATCGCGGCACTGCTGCCAGGTATTCAAAGCGAACGTCTTGAGGCCGCTGAAACTGAATTCCAGGCCGGGTCGATCGGTCATCGGCCGCGGGAAGACAAAGCGCCCCGGCACACCCTGTTCGGCCAGCCGGGCAATTTCAGGGCCGCCGGGGTAGTTCAGGCCGATCAGCTTGGCCGTCTTGTCGAATGCCTCACCGGCCGCATCGTCCAGGCTCTCGCCCAACAGCTCGTACTGGCCGATGCCATCGACACGTACCAGCTGGGTATGGCCGCCGGATACCAACAAAGCGACGAACGGAAACTCGGGTGGGTTTTCTTCCAGCATGGGCGCCAGAAGATGGCCTTCCATGTGGTGCACGCCAATCGCCGGGATATCCCAGGCAAACGCCAGGGCCTGGGCGCAGGAAGCGCCGACCAGCAGCGCGCCGACCAGCCCAGGACCCGCGGTGTAGGCGATGGCGTCGATCTCGGTGGCCACGCAGCCAGCCTCGTCCAACACCTGGCGAATCAGCGGCAGCATGCGTTTGACGTGATCGCGTGAGGCAAGCTCCGGTACCACACCGCCGAACACGCGGTGCAGGTCGATCTGGCTGAACAGCGCGTCGGCCAACAGACCGCGCTCACTGTCATATAATGCGACGCCAGTTTCGTCGCAGGATGTTTCCAATCCCAGTACTAGCATGGGTTCGTCCCTTGTGGGGGCTGAATTCGAAGCCGCGCATGATAGTCGCCGTGTCGGGTGCCGACCAGCGGTTTTCGATCAGAGGCTTTGCATTCCGGCCAGCTAAGGGTTAACATCCGCAACCCTTGAAAACCGACGTTCTCCAGCACACCTTTGTTTTGCCAGGAGCACGTCTACCCCGGTAATGAATTAAGGTAGCCCTGGATGCCAGCCGTCAAAGTTAAAGAGAACGAACCCTTCGACGTAGCTCTGCGTCGTTTCAAGCGCTCCTGCGAAAAAGCCGGTGTACTGGCTGAAGTTCGTAGCCGCGAGTTTTACGAGAAGCCGACCGCCGAGCGTAAGCGTAAAGCAGCTGCTGCTGTTAAGCGCCACGCCAAGAAAGTTCAGCGCGAACAGCGCCGCGCCGTTCGTCTGTACTAATACAGACGTTCTACGCAAAGCTTCTGCCCTGCCCGGCTCACCGCCGGGCCGATGGCAGCGGTTGCTACACAATTGCTTCAAACTTGGGCAGCTAGCTCAAGGCCCTTACGCACTCGCTCATGCGAACTGTATTGGGCAACCCGCCTGAAACGTCAGAGCTGGTCCTTGACCAGTCGTGCACGTCCTGTCTGACGAGCCTTCATTGGCTGGCGACGAGCACATCTTCCCTCGCACTTCCCCTTGCAGCATTCGCCCCAACCGGCGCGTGAGCGATTAGACTTGCCAGTTGCCAGATGACGAGACTGCCATGGCCGGGCTGATTCCCCAGAGTTTCATTGACGACCTTATCAACCGCCTCGACATTGTCGACGTGGTGAGTTCGCGCGTCCAGCTGAAAAAAACCGGCAAGAACTACTCCGCCTGCTGCCCGTTCCACAAGGAAAAAACCCCCTCCTTCACGGTCAGCCCCGACAAACAGTTCTATTACTGCTTCGGCTGCGGCGCCGGTGGCAACGCCCTCGGCTTTGTCATGGACCACGACAACCTGGACTTCCCCCAGGCGGTCGAGGAGCTGGCCCGCGCGGCAGGCATGGAAGTCCCACGCGAAGAGGGCCGTCGCGCACAAAAGCCGCGCCAGCCGACGGATTCGCCGCTGTACCCACTCCTAGATGCCGCCACCGAATTCTACCGCCAGGCCCTGCGCAACCACCCCACCCGCAAAGCAGCGGTGGATTACCTCAAGGGCCGCGGCCTGTCCGGCGAGATTGCCCGCGACTTCGGCCTGGGCTTCGCGCCACCCGGCTGGGACAACCTGCTCAAGCACCTGGGCGCCGACACCCTGCAGCAAAAGGTCATGATCGATGCCGGCCTGCTGATCGAGAACGCCGAGAGCGGCAAGCGCTATGACCGCTTCCGCGACCGCGTGATGTTCCCGATCCGCGACAGCCGTGGCCGCGTGATCGCCTTCGGTGGCCGGGTGCTGGGCGACGACAAGCCCAAGTACCTCAACTCCCCGGAAACCCCGGTTTTCCACAAGGGCCAAGAGCTCTACGGGCTTTACGAGGCACGCAAGCACAACCGCAACCTCGACGAAATCATCGTCGTCGAGGGCTACATGGACGTCATCGCACTCGCCCAGCAGGGCCTGCGCAACGCCGTGGCCACCCTCGGCACCGCCACCAGCGAAGAACACCTCAAACGCCTGTTCCGCGTGGTGCCCAGCGTGCTGTTCTGCTTCGACGGCGACCAGGCCGGGCGCAAGGCTGCCTGGCGCGCGCTGGAGTCGACCCTGTCGACCCTGCAGGATGGCCGCCGAGCACGCTTTCTGTTCCTGCCCGAAGGCGAAGACCCGGACAGCCTGGTACGCGCCGAAGGCACCGACGCCTTCATGGCACGCATCAACCAGCACGCCCAGCCACTGGCGGATTACTTTTTCGAGCAACTGAGCGCCGAGGCCGACCCGCGCTCGCTGGAAGGCAAGGCGCATTTGGCGACCCTGGCCGCACCGTTGATCGAAAAAATCCCTGGCGCCAACCTGCGTCAGCTCATGCGTAACCGCTTGAAGGAAATCACCGGCCTCGACCCGCAGCAAGTAGAGCAACTGGCCCAGCAACCTGCAGCCAGCAGCAGCGTACCGGACTACGATCCGGGCTATGACTACGATGCCATGGCCAGCTACACGCCAGACTACGGCGACATGCCGCAGCACGACTACGCGCCGGCGCAGCAAGAGCAGCAATGGAAGCCGAACAAGGCCGGTGGCAAGAAGCCGTGGAGCGACAAACCCTGGGACAAGAATCGCAAAGGTGGCAAGCCCTGGCAGCAACGCGACGAGGCACCACCGCGCACCCCGGCCCCCGTGGAGCCCCCGACCCTGGCGGCTTTGCGCACCCTGCTGCACCACCCGCTGCTGGCCGGCAAGGTGGAAGATGCCAGCCACTTCGCCGACGAAGAGCACCTGTACAGCCAGTTGCTGGTGGCCTTGATCGAAGCCGCTCAGAAGAATCCTGGGCTAAGCTCAATGCAGTTGATCGCACGCTGGCACGGCACCGAACAGGGCCGCTTGCTGCGCGCACTGGCCGAGAAGGAATGGCTGATCGTGGCCGACAACCTTGAACAACAGTTTTTCGACACTATAACTAGCTTGTCCGCCCGCCAACGCGAGCGCAGCCTGGAACATCTGCTCAGGAAAGCACGTCAAAGCGAGTTGAGCAGTGAGGAAAAATCGCAGCTTCTCGCCCTGCTTAGCAGGAATGTTCCCGCACAAACGCCGACCTCATCTGGCGCGTGAGGCCCATGCTCGGGTATAATCCTCGGCTTGTTTTTTGCCCGCCAAGACCTTCAGTGGATAGGGTGTTATGTCCGGAAAAGCGCAACAGCAGTCTCGTATCAAAGAGTTGATCACCCGCGGTCGTGAGCAGGGCTACCTGACTTACGCGGAGGTCAACGACCACCTGCCTGAGGATATTTCAGATCCTGAACAGGTGGAAGACATCATCCGCATGATCAACGACATGGGGATCAACGTATTCGAGAGTGCTCCGGATGCGGATGCCCTTCTGTTGGCGGAAGCCGACACCGACGAAGCCGCGGCCGAAGAAGCCGCAGCAGCGTTGGCGGCCGTTGAAACCGATATCGGCCGCACGACCGACCCAGTGCGCATGTACATGCGTGAAATGGGTACTGTCGAGCTGCTGACCCGCGAAGGCGAGATCGAAATCGCCAAGCGTATCGAGGAAGGCATCCGTGAAGTCATGGGCGCCATCGCTCACTTCCCGGGTACTGTCGACCACATTCTCAGCGAATACGACCGTGTCACCACCGAAGGTGGCCGTCTGTCCGATGTTCTCAGCGGTTATATCGACCCTGATGACAACATCGCTGCCCCGACCGAAGAAGTGCCTGTTCCAGGCGCCAAGGCCGCGGCTGCCAAGGAAGAATCGGACGACGAAGAAGAAAGCGAAGAGAGCGACGATGAGGAAGAGGCCGAAAGCGGTCCGGACCCAGTCGTTGCAGCTCAGCGTTTCGGTGCGGTATCCGACCAGCTTCAGGCGACCCTCAAGGTCGTGAAGAAGAACGGTCGTGCCCACAAGGAAAGCATCGCGGCCCTCCAGGCCCTGGCCGACCTGTTCATGCCGATCAAGCTGGTACCCAAGCAGTTCGAGGTACTGGTCGAGCGCGTGCGTGATGCACTGAGCCGCCTGCGTCAGCAAGAACGCGCCATCATGCAACTGTGCGTTCGTGACGCCCGCATGCCGCGTGCCGACTTCCTGCGCATGTTCCCAAGCAACGAAACCGACCAGACCTGGAGCGGTGACCTGGCCAAGCGTAACACCAAGTGGGCTGCCGCCCTGGGTGAGAAAGACGCTGCTATCGTCGCCTGCCAACAGAAGCTGATCGACCTTGAGACCGAGACTGGCCTGACCGTCGCCGAGATCAAGGAAATCAACCGTCGCATGTCGATCGGTGAAGCCAAGGCCCGCCGCGCCAAGAAAGAAATGGTCGAGGCGAACCTGCGTCTGGTGATCTCCATCGCCAAGAAGTACACCAACCGTGGCTTGCAGTTCCTCGATCTGATCCAGGAAGGCAACATCGGCTTGATGAAAGCGGTGGACAAGTTCGAGTACCGTCGCGGCTACAAGTTCTCGACTTATGCCACCTGGTGGATTCGCCAGGCGATCACCCGCTCGATCGCCGACCAGGCGCGCACCATCCGTATTCCGGTGCACATGATCGAGACGATCAACAAGCTCAACCGTATTTCCCGGCAGATGTTGCAGGAAATGGGTCGTGAACCGACCCCGGAAGAGCTGGGCGAGCGCATGGAAATGCCTGAGGACAAGATCCGCAAGGTACTGAAGATCGCCAAAGAGCCGATCTCCATGGAAACCCCGATCGGTGACGACGAAGATTCGCACCTGGGCGACTTCATCGAGGACTCGACCATGCAGTCCCCGATCGACGTGGCCACGGTCGAAAGCCTCAAGGAAGCCACCCGTGACGTGCTCTCGGGCCTGACCGCCCGCGAAGCCAAAGTGCTGCGCATGCGCTTCGGCATCGACATGAACACCGACCACACCCTCGAAGAGGTAGGCAAGCAGTTTGACGTGACCCGTGAACGGATCCGTCAGATCGAAGCGAAGGCGTTGCGCAAATTGCGCCACCCGACTCGCAGCGAGCATCTGCGCTCCTTCCTCGACGAGTGATGACAAACCCCGGCCCAGGCCGGGGTTTTTCTTTTGCGGCCACGGCTGCAACACAATGCCTGATTTCTACCCCACATCCCGCGCAATGCCCGTCTACACTCGACGTCAGACACTCTGATCGCGAGGCCGCTATGCCCCTGATGCCGGCCATCCTGTTGCTGCTCCTTATTCTGTGGAACACAACGGCCGGCGCCCTGACCCTGACAGACGAGGAGAAAGCCTGGCTGGCTGCTCATCCGCAGTTGAGCTTGGGCGTAGACGCCTCATGGCCACCGTTCGAGTTTCGCGACCAGGAGGGCCGGTACCAGGGATTGGCCGCCGACTACATCGCCATGATCCAGGAACGCCTGGGTGTGACGCTCAAACCGGTCGAGCCAAAGAGCTGGACCGAGGTATTGGCGCAGGCGCGCAATAGCCAGCTCGACCTGCTTCCCGGCATCATGTCGACCCCCGAACGCCAGGGCTATCTGGCTTTCACCCGCCCCTACCTCGACTTCCCCATTGTCATCCTGGCCCACAAAGGCGGAGCGCAACCACGCTCACTAAAGGACCTTTACGGCCTGAAGATCGCGGTGGTCGAGAACTACGCACCACACGAACTGCTGCGCACCCACCACCCGGACCTCAACCTGGCGGCCATGCCCAATGTCAGTTCGGCGCTGCAGGCGCTGGCCACCGACGAAGTCGACGCCGTGGTGGGCGACCTCGCTTCGAGCATCTGGAGCTTGCGTCAGCTCAAGCTCGACGGCCTCTACGTCAGCGGCGAAACACCCTACCGCTACCAATTGGCCATGGCCGCACCACGGGACAAGAAAATCCTGGTGGGCATTCTCGACAAAGTCATGGCCGACATGAGCAGCGCCGAAGTCAGCCATATTCAACAACGCTGGGTCGGCAACGTAGTGGACCAGCGTCTGTTCTGGTCCGACATGCTGGTCTATGGCCTGCCTGCGGTGCTGTTGCTGGTGGCGATTCTCGCCGTGGTCATCCGCATCAATCGCCGGCTCAGCTCGGAAATTTCCCGGCGCATCGCCCTCGAACAAGAGCTGCGCAGCAGCGAGTATCACTACCGCGGCCTGGTTGAAAGCCTGTCAGCAATCGCCTGGGAGGCGGACGCCAACGATTTTAACTACAGCTATGTCTCGCCCCATGCCGAAGACCTGCTCGGCTATCCTCTGCACGACTGGCTCAAGCCCGGCTTCTGGCGCAGCATCCTGCACCCAGAGGATGCGCTCTGGGCCCAGGCCTACTGCGACAGTGAAACCGCCGCCGGGCGTGATCACAGCCTTGATTACCGGGTAATCCGCGCCGATGGCCAACCCCTCTGGGTGCGCAACATCGTCAGCATGATCGAGCACGGCCACCGGTCGGTGATGCGCGGGCTGATGATCGACATCAGCGAAACCAAACGCACCGAAGATGCCCTGCGCCTGTCGGAACAGAAGTTTGCCTCGGTGTTCCAGCAATGCCCGGACATCCTGCTGATCGCCCGCCACAGCGACGGCTGCCTGCTGGAAGTCAACGAAGCCTTCGAAGAGCAGATCGGCCTGACGCCAGGCCAAGTAATCGGCCGCACCGCCACCGAGCTGAACTTGTGGGCCGTGGAAGGCACCGGGCCACGGCTGCTCGAACGCCTGCACCAAGGCGGCATCCGCAACCTGGAAATGAGCTTCCGGCGCAGCAATGGCCAGTTGTTCACAGGGCTGACCTCGGCAGAAACGTTCGAGCTCGATGGCACCCCGGCACTGGTGGTGGCCGTGCGTGACATCAGCCAGCTCAAGGAAACCCAGGAGCAACTGCAGACCTCGGAAGAGAAGTTCGCCAAGGCGTTCCATGCATCGCCGGACGGCCTGTTGCTGTCGCGCCAGAGTGACGGGCTGCTGATCGAAGTCAACGAGGGCTTCTGCCGCCTCACCGGTTACGACCTGAACCCGAGTATCGACCAGACCTCGCTGGACCTTGGCATCTGGGTTGACCTCAACGAACGCAAACGGCTGGTCGAGCAGCTCAAGCAGGATGGTTTCGTGCGCGACTTCAGTTGCCACATCCGCCGCAGCGATGGGCAAATCCGCCTCTGCGAACTGTCTGCCCGGCCCCTGCCGATAGGCGGTGTCGACTGCATGCTGACCATCGCCCGCGATATCACCGAGCGCCACCTGATGCAGGAAAAACTGCAACTGGCCGCCACGGTGTTCGAGAACACCGCCGAGGGCGTGCTGATCACCGATATCGACCAGCGCATCAGCGCGGTCAACCGCGCGTTCAGCGAAATCACGGGCTACGGCGAGATCGAAGCGCTCGGCCAGACCCCACGCCTGCTCGCCTCCGGCCAGCACGACAGTGCCTTCTATGCCGCCATGTGGCACCAGCTGACCGACGAAGGCCATTGGCAGGGCGAGATCTACAACAAACGCAAGAATGGTGAGCTCTACCCCAGTTGGCTGACCATCAGCGCGGTGCGCAACAGCGAGTACGAGATCACGCACTTCGTTGCCGTGTTCGCCGACATTTCCAGCCTCAAGCACGCCCAGGCCAAGCTTGACTACCAGGCGCACCACGACCCACTCACCGGCCTACCCAACCGTGCTCTGTTCGAGAACCGCCTGCAGGCCGTGCTCGCCTGCGCCCAGGTCTCGAATCGCCAGGGCGCGGTGCTGTTCCTCGACCTCGACCGCTTCAAGCACATCAACGACAGCCTGGGGCACCCGGTCGGCGATCTGTTGCTCAAAGGCATCGCCCAGCGCCTTAAAGAGCAGGTGCGCGACGTCGACACCGTGGCCCGCCTGGGCGGTGACGAATTCATCATCCTCCTGCCCGGCCTGCACAGGCCCAGTGACGCCAACAGCATCGCCGGCAAACTGCTGGCGTGCTTCAGCGCGCCCTTCCAGGCCGGCGAGCACGAGTTTTTCACCAGTGCCAGCATCGGCATCAGCCTGTACCCGCAGGACGGCAGCGACGTCTCCACGCTGATCCGCAATGCCGACGCCGCCATGTACCGCTCCAAGGCCAAAGGCCGTAACCGCGTCGAAGCCTACACCCGCGACCTCACCGCCCAGGCCAGCGAACGCATCGCGCTTGAACATGAGTTGCGCCGCGCCGTCGAACGCAACGAGATGAGCCTGTGCTTCCAACCCAAACTCAGCCTCAAGACTCAAAGCCTGGTCGGCGCCGAAGCGCTTATCCGTTGGAGCCACCCGACCTTCGGCGAGGTGCCGCCAGAGCACTTCATCCACCTCGCGGAAGAAAACGGCACCATCCTTCAGTTGGGTGACTGGGTGCTGGAGCAGGCATGCCAGCAGATGCACATCTGGAAAACCCACTACGAGGTGTTTGGCCCACTGTCGATCAACCTGGCCGGCGCCCAGCTACGCCACCCCCACCTGGCACGGCGCATTGAGCAGTTGCTCAAGACCTATCAGCTCAAGGCGGGCGACCTGCAGTTGGAGATCACCGAAAACTTCATCATGAGCCAAGCCGAGGAAGCCCTGGCCGTGCTGCACCAACTGAAAAAACTGGGCGTGCAACTGGCCATCGACGACTTCGGCACCGGCTATTCATCCCTCAGCTACCTCAAACGCCTGCCGCTGGACATCCTCAAGATCGACAAATCATTCATCCGTGGCCTGCCCGACGACCCCCACGACGCCGCCATCGCCCGCGCGATCATCGCCCTTGGCCGCAGCATGCAACTGACGATCATTGCCGAAGGCGTGGAGAACCAGGCCCAGCAACGCTTCCTGGCCGCCGAGGGCTGCGAACAGATCCAGGGCTACATCGTCAGCCTGCCCCTGCCGCCGGAGGAGTTCGCAGCGGCGTTTCTTCGTATAGCACTATCCGATCTTTCGGATGGCACCCTTTCAAAACCCTCGTTATAATCCGGCCACTTACTGAGGGCCTATAGCTCAGTTGGTTAGAGCAGAGGACTCATAATCCTTTGGTCCACGGTTCGAGTCCGTGTGGGCCCACCAATGAAATCAATGGCTTACGCAAAATATGCGTAAGCCATTTGTGTTTTTGGGCCAAAATTTTCCCCGTTTCGTCCCCGTTTCGTCCGCGCCATCCTACGATGCCAGTGACCGATGCGGTCCCTGGCGCAAAGCGCAGGGGACAAGGCCAGTTCTTAGCCCAGATTTCACGCAGCGCCGTGCCACGCGTATGTGAGATCTAACGCATCTTCCACGCACTGAACCAGACATGATCGCCCGCGATGCAAACCTGCTGACAAGATATGGGCTTGGTGGCAGGGAGAGGTAAGCATCCAAATGCGCTCGCCTACCTAACGCAGTCCAAAGACGTGGCGGCACCGCGAGGGAGAGTCATGGCATACTGCCTCTAGGCTTTCAGAATGGTTTGTAACGTGGATATCGATACTTTCAATCAGTGCCTGCTCTATATGCAGGCTAATACCAAAAATTCATTCGACGCTTACCTCGGCATAGCCGGTACGCTAGCTGGCACCGGCTTTGGCTTCTGGTTGAACCATTGGGTAACAGGTAAAAAAGAGAAGCGAACCGAAACAGCGAAGAAGGATTGCTGTGTTAGGGACATTCAGGAACTGAAGAGTATTTGCGGATACTCCTCAAAGGAAGTATCAGTATTGGTCGCAGACCTAGCGACAAAGAAGCGTCCCAAAGCACACAGTCTTCCATCCAATGTAAAGCTTATACTTTTAGAAAAAATGTATCCCGAAATCGCCAGCTCCTTTAGCGCAGACCAGCAAATATGGATAAAATTAATATTCAGATACATTGACGACATAAATGAAGGACTACGAGCCATAAACGACTCACCATCCGAGAAGTCCTTGTACAAAATATCTAAGACCCTAGTAAATTTACTCACATCACTGCACGATGTATTCAAGGTAACGCTATGCGTACTTGAGAATAAAGAGATCGAACTACCAAGCATTGAAACAATGATGCTCCAGTCAGGCGCAAATAAATCATCTATACTTGCGTACCGGACTCTGGTTCTGAACATCCAGCGTGATGACGCATTGCTTGGGCTAGATAGATAATTATGCATTAGAAATGCCTTCCCAAGACAATTTACATCCGAATCAAACCTCGGGCTTTATCATGCCATGAACACCCATAAACTGGATATTTAAAAAGTAATCATTCCTGACTAAAGTTTCTATTTGATTCGTTCTAAACATAACCGGGCGCGCATTAATCGATCCATCCCACACCTGAAATAGAAACTTCTCCGCCTCCTCATATCCAATACCCCAATACTGTACAAACGCATTAAGGAATGTTGTCATTGCTATTAGAGCAGCCTTTGCGTCTTTGTCCGTATAAAGCTCGAAGTCCTCGCCAAGCAACCTATGCTTAGTATCCTGCCCTTTCTTGGACGGCGGCTTTATCATTGTATGAGTTATACCGTTAGGCCCAGCGCTTGTCTCAGCTATCACCTTTCTAGAATTCACCTTAGGATGAACCATGTTATTTCTATTTCCGATCATTTTGGCGATCGCCTGGACATGAGCATCACCACGGGGCAGCTCTTTGTCTGTATGCCACTGCAATACAAAATCAAACTTATCCAAAGTCTTCAGCTTATCTAGCTCCTTCGACAGCTTGTCGTTAATTTCGAGCGACTGAAGAAACGAGTTCGCCGCTGCCTCAATCGCGCAGTTTACAGACAAGATCGACGCCTTAGCCATCGCGCTGTTCAAGTCCGAGTTATCACAGGCGACGGCAGCCTCATACAGCATCACTGCATCCGTGAAGATCAGCACGAAGTTGTTTTCCCAAATGGTTACCTCACGTCGCATATCCTCTCCTATTGATCGTAATCGAATGATCGTCCTGGGCGCAGATTAGCACCCTGGTCAGGCCAGTTGGATGCTGCATGAGCATCACCTAGACAAATTTCAGCTGCGAAGAAAAATTGAGGCGTAAAATCACTTATCCCCCTCCCGCCGACGCGCTTCCCGTCGCAAAAAAGTGCAAAGGCTATGGGTAGTGCAACTGAATGCCCGGCCCAGGCCCGCTGCGGGCTCTGGCAACTGATCGGCCATTGCACTGAGTGCAAAGTTCTGCAAATTAATGCAAAGCCATTGCACGAGAAACTGGCAGATTGTGGCCGCGCTCTGCGGCATCAGACCCAATGGCAATAGGGGGGCGCCCGGATTTTTTCAAAATGCACCGCTCAGTTTTGACGGTGCTACTTCTGCTCCATAGGACGCAGGAATAAAGCCTTGCTCCCAGCAACCGCAAGGCTTTCAGGCTCGATAGAGAGGTTTTGGCGGTTGCACTCAACAGCACGGCAGAGCTGATTGCGGGGCAGCAGAATGTGGATCAAAGGACGCTGCGAAAAATCCGCAAACCCACCGAGGCCGATTGCCCAGCCCCGGCAGCTACCGCGTGAGCCGCTTTGCTCGCCAAGCGGGGGGGTAGGTCAGGATTTGGCGTTCTGGAATTGCAGTTTGTGCAGTGCAGAAGGCGAGTTCACAACTGCCTCTTTCGCTAAGGCAGCAGGAATAGTGGCCAAAGCTGGCGGTCTCGCATCAACCTCGCCCCCATCAAAAATAATTTCCAGTTCTTTCCTGAAATACCCCCAGATAAGTTCATCCGTCTTTGCCTTTCTCTCGCGCTGGCCATTACAGGAACTCAAAAGAACTTCGTTCGCTTCAAGATCGCGGAGACATAGCGCCCTGGACAAAATGAAGGCATTCAATAACTCATCGCGCAGACCATCGCGAGCCAGAATTCTTTCAAGCTGGCCTTGCCAGAAATCTTTATTGATAGCTCCCGGTTCTTTGACAATCGCCATGCGCGCCTTTGCTGCACGCAAGATCAAATTGTTTTCAAGCTCGGCACGCGCCTCAACAGTAGCGCGCATGGTTTTGGCTTCTTTCCTGAGCTTCTCGGCGCGTTCAATTTCTTCATTGACTTTAGCTTGGTCGATATCACCCGTTGCTGCAAGCCTTTTCCAGGACGCATCAGTACGGCTAGCTTGCCCCTCAAGCTCAGCAGCCTTTTGTAGCAGACGTTGGTTTTCTTGTGTTACTGCCACTAGCTTACTTTGCAGGTCGACATACACAGCCTTATCCGCCTCAAAGCAATTTAAGCGATGTTGCAAATCAGGCGTAAGGCTCCCGACGTCTACGGCTTGGGTATTCATATGATTGTTCCTTAATTATTAAATCATTATTTAGAGCGCCCTGATACGACCGTGGCTAGAGCAGTCGCTTGGTGGGTTTGGCTCGGTACTTGCGCGCCCTGAAGGCTCTCACCAGAGCACTTACATCCCGCTTAACGCTCTTCAAGTTGGTAGCCAACGACTTGCTCATGGGTGCAGGGCGCATCGGCATAGCTTTGGTGCGATAGGTCGCTGTATTGGCTTTTCTGGAGAAAAAGAGCTCTTGCGTACCGAGACTGGTGGGCTCATCAGTCACAGAAAGACCTGTCATATAAGATTTACCAGACCCTGCGAAGTTTGGTGTTATCTCGACGCTAGAAAATAATTTTTCCCCGTCGCGGTTCAACTGGAGCAAGCGGGCGTTTGGCTTCATCTGTACTTCTAATGCTACTTGGCCCTTTGCAAGCTCAGGATCATTATCAATTAAGCGTACAGAATAAACCGTACCGTGCGCGCCGGAGCCGCGCTGGTTATCGTTCCAGATAACGGCGGTATACTTAGATGGCGAATAGGTTTCGGCACAGTCACGTAAGTCCTGCGCTTTGATTTCTCGCCCGTCAGCAGTCGGCCCACTCGTAGCGACACGCTTCCAGGAGGTTATAAGTGATCGGGGCATTAATAGCCTCACTCAGCGAAGGTAATAAATCTGACAAGTGCAACCGCTGCAAACTTGCGCAACATGCCGCACCAACATGTTAATATTAACATACAGCAGACACCAATCCGTCCTTTTGAGGCGCAACGAATGCGGATTTATTGTAGATCTTGTGGAAAAAAGGCACGTATTTTTAGAGTGGAAGAAGAATCACCAACCTATGCAAAACTCTATTGCATTTGTCTTGAGTCGCACTGCGGGCATAGCTTTGTTTCAGAGTTCAGTTTTTCTCATACTCTAAAGCCTTCAAGTTTAAAGAGAGTAGGAAACACAATTATTGATCGAATCTTGCAGCTCACTGAGGAACAGCAAAGACAGATACTCCAGCAGCTGGACCTATTGACATGACTAGGGCCGTACCTGGTGTGCTGACGTTCCAAGACCTGCAGCAGATTACAGGCTACCAACGGCGCTCTGATGTTGAGCGGTGCTTAATAGATCAAGGGGTAAGGATATTCCGTGGTCGCTCGGGCCCCTGGACAACTATCGATCTAATCAATCAGGCGGGGGGTATCAAACCGGACAGCGATGATAAGTATGGTGCAGACGTCATTTGATGCCAGACGGCAACGACTCGAAGCGGCTCGCCAAGGGGATGGGGGGTCACGGTCGGCGTCTTGCCTCAACCCCACCACCTGGCGTGCAAAACACTCGCATAGGTCAAAGTTTCAGATATCTGTCAACAAAAACCACCGACACCCCCTATTTACCGCGTCTGATTTCAAAAAAACGGGGAACGCGGGATTTTCGGGAAAACCCTTCTAGAATACGGCCTCCAGAGCATTTTTCTGTTCCCGTATTTTTTTGACCGGGAACAAAATGGGTGGGCCGTACCCTATTAAACAGAGTTGTGTTCCCATGTTCCCACTCTTGTGTTTTAAATGGGAACGCCAGAAGCCCCGTATTCTCTGGCCGTTCCCGGTGTTCCCGGTGTTCCCGATCAAAAATAGCTCTGCGCCCATGTCTTGTGGGGTAGCGCGGCCGGCTTACCCCTCTTTCTCTAGCCTATCGGGGTCAATCACGTAAAAACGGGAATTCCCACCACCTGGCGTGCGTCGCTTTTTCGTCCACCGGTTGTCTTCACTATCCTTTTGCACCAAAGCGTCCACGCCGATCAAGGCGCGTACGATTCGTGCCTGGCTAAAACCCGAGGCAGCCTCTTTAAGACCTGGAGGGTTAAACAAATAGAGACGCTTATCGGATTCAACCTGGTAGTAACCAGCGCGTTCACGAACAGTGACATTGGCATGTTCTGCGCATATGTCTGAGAAACGACTATCACTGTGTAGGGCGATAAATTCGCTAATACCACTGAGTATCTGCCGATCTTCTGCACTACCGTCACCCATCGTTTGCAGCCATTCGTTGAACAGCGTTTGGCAGCCCTTGACGGCAGTCCCTTTCGGCCATTTCAGCAGTTTGCGGCGAATAGCCGATTCACCAGCCAGCGCCATGATTGCGAAGCGATCCGCTACCCGGCCTGCCTGTGAACTCTCGGTGGCAAAGGCTTCCCGTACCTGCCGGAATGTGCTGTGCAGATCTTCCGGATGCTGAATGAGCGACTCCACGAACGCCGGGCCTACGTGGCCGTAATGCTGGGTGACGGCATCGCTCACAACTCGGTGAAACTCCTGGCCCGTCAACCCATGCACGTCATCAAAAGCGCGGTGTGCGCGAGTACCCGCATTGACATCCACCATGCGCAGTTCGGCACCGGCGTGGGCGTTGCTGCCACCAATGGCGGCGTGGTCTGACAGTGAACGCTCCCCGCTGGATAGCGCCAGGACACGCCAGGTCAACTTGGCACGACCCTCTCGCTCCCTGGTCATGGTGCCCTTACCCATGCCGTTGGCGATGGCATACGCCATTTCCTGAACCCGCTTTGGGTCAGCCCGCTTGATTTCGTCCAGGATCAGGATGGTGTCATTACGCGATGCGGCCTCGATCTCGATACCGCCCTTCGATACGTCCCAGGACGCGGCGAACGCCCCAGGATTGCCCCATACGGACGCTGCGAGGAGCTGGGCAAGGGATTTACCACTCGACGAATCACCCACCAGGTGCACGCCGCCGCCATTCACCCCCACCTTGGCGAGCAAAGGGCCCGCCAGGGCACAGCAAACTGACAGGATCAACACGGGGTTGCCCACACACCGGGCGGCAATTTCGGTCTGCCAACCGTCGACGGTGCCCTTGCTGGTGAAAATGTTGGCTGCCCTGCCAGAGTCTTGGAAACGCACGTTGTCCCCGCCAATGACGCGAGACGGCAGTACAAACGCCCCCGACTCATGCCAGCCCGGCTTGCTGGTGGTAGCGATCACCAACTCAGGTGACTGGTGGCTGGCCAAGTAGGGCACGATCTGGCGGCGCTGGTGGTGCTCGATGACAAGGCCGCGACTCAGCAGTACCTTCAATACCTCATCACCCTTCCCACCCAGTGCCTCCATAGGCATGACCCATTCGATGCGCCGTCCCCGGTGAGTGAACGACAGCAAGCGGCCTATGGTGCCGTCCTCTGAATTAATCGTTTCAGCTTCTACATTCAAGGGAGCACAGATCCAGTGATCGACCGGAATGGCCTTCTCATCAGGCCCGCTTTGCTTCAATCCGTGATACCAGGTGCCGGCCTTATAGAGCTTGCCCTCCACGGTGCAAGGGTGCTCGTAAACGGCGTAGCGGGGCCGCTCCAGCTTTTCGAATGCAGGTGCTTGTGGCTCGCCCACCAGACTCAAGGTCGGGGGCTTTTCATGTGTGCTCATGGCTTGCAGCTCTTGTTGGATTGACCCGCAAGCCAGAGGTGCAGGTCGTTAAAATCGGATAGGGCGGAGGGGGCGTTAGAGGGCCACTCAGGGAAAACCACACGAGCATCGGCAGCACGAGCGGCTTGGTTGGCAGCACGCTTTCCCGGATTACTAGCCGTGCTGCGGTCATCGTCACCGGCAATAACTAGGTCAAGCGTGGCGCCATAGCGCTCACGCATGGCCATGGCTACAGCCTTAAGGTTTCCGGCATTCATCGCACAGACCACCGGACACCCGGTGGTTTGGTGCAGCGTGGCGCCCGTGGCCCACCCCTCACACACATACAGGCGGCATCCCTCGGAGAGTTTGCCCAGTGGCGAATAGCAGCCTTGGACACGCCCACCCATCAGAAAGCGTTTGCTGCCATCCGGCGTGATGATCTGCAGGTTCACCAAGCGCCCGTTATCACAGAGCGGCACCACCAACCGCCCTTGGCCCAACTGGCGCACTAGGTGCGGTTTCACCCCCTTGGCCAACAGGTAGGTGTGCAGTGGATCGGCGGCCTTCGCTACTTTCCAGAGCTGCGCGGCTTCACGGGCAGCCTGGAGCTGC
Source organism: Pseudomonas putida (assembly GCF_025905425.1). Lineage (NCBI taxonomy): Bacteria > Pseudomonadati > Pseudomonadota > Gammaproteobacteria > Pseudomonadales > Pseudomonadaceae > Pseudomonas > Pseudomonas putida. The sequence continues at coordinate 4,815,032 of NZ_CP109603.1, forward strand.
TTTTCCTCCTGGAGCTGTTGTTCACGCAGGCGCCAAGAGGCACGCTCGCGCTCGGACACTTGTTGGCGTTCCTGTAGCTGCTGAGCATCCGTAACCGTAAGCTTGAAGAGGCCCAGGCCCAGGCGCTCGTCCACTTCCTTGGCCGCATCCAGTTGACCGCATCCGCGCAGATAGGCCAGCAGCGACACCAGGTCGCCGCCATGGGCACCGCTGTCAGCGAAATCATTCCACCGGCCTGTGTCGAGCGATACACCGAAGGAACCGGCTTGCCGATCCCCCCGGGCGATGTTCGCCGCCACCCACTCGCGGCCTTTACGTTTGCCTTCAGGAAGCCACTCCGCCAAAAGCACATCAGCCGCACTCAGGGCTCCGGCTGCTGCATGACGAATCAATTCAACAGGTCGCAAGTGGCTCATCATTTCTGCTCCTTTCGGAGAAACGTTGTCCCACGGACCTGGAGTAGCGCTTCTTCGGCTTGCTGCGTTGCTTGCTGCGCCAAGTCTTCCATGTCGATGAGCACGCCTTTTGTGCCGTCAGTCTTTGGAATGGTGCGATAGGCCCCATTCTTGATCTCACGACGGATCGAAGAGATGGACTGACCGGAGAGCTGCGATAGCTGCTCTATCGTAAGTGGGGAGGTTTTAACGCCAATTTTCATTGAACGTCTCCCTTGCAAGCGCCCACAGCGATGAAGCGATGGTTTTTGTCCAGCTTGTAAAAAACTCCGGCCAATAAACCCTTCTCTCCTATGTAACCAACAGCGGTGCGATAGCGCTGCGCCCGACCATCCCAATATTTGAGGCGAATTTCCCCCTGCTCACCGGCACAGACCGTCCCACCGACTCCTGCGCTGGCTGTACCCTGGGCTCCGGTAGAGGCGGTACCGTGATCTCCGGCATTTGCTACCCCACAGTGCCCAGCAACGGCGATACCGCAAGTAAGAACAGAGGCCACACCGCCATCACCAGCGGTGGCACGTCCCCACTCTCCAGCACTTGCCGTCCCGAACATTCCTGCCAGCGCTGAGCCCCGATCGCCCACGACTGCCATTCCGCTTTCCCCGGTCATGGCAGTGCCACTGTCCCCGCCAATTGCCGTTCCGTAGTCGCCCGCCTGGACGCTATCTTGGTCACCAACCAAGCGATATGTCCGAATAGGCTTCACATACCCGACTTGAGCGCTGTGCGCATCCAGGTGCAACACATCAAAGGCTTTTTCCAGGCAAGCCGAACCCGTCAGCGCATCACTGCGCTCTTTGAAAATGTTCATCTCAATCGTCCCGTAATGAGGGGAGGAAGATCACAGGGCTGATACGCCTGTAACCCGCTTCGCAACAGCTCGAATCAATGGCAACCAGTGCCCCAGGTGATCAATCGGCCGGATTCAGCAGCGGCGATGTGCAGCCCATGGGTGCAGGGCACTGCCCTGCCGGGGTGTGGGCGAGCAGCCCACGCTGGTAAAGAGTCGAGCGTAGCGAGCTGAGCCCCGCAGGGGCGAAGGCATCAGGGTTGTTGATTTGTTGCTTGCTCATTGCGCACCCTTGGCTTTCCAGGGTTCGAACAATGTTCATGTGGTCGTTGTAGCGCTTGAGACGTACAGAGAGAGATGAATTTGCGCGGAGGGCGCTCAAAGCCATGCGGCGGTGAGCTAGTGCGCGGATTGCGGACGGAATGAGGGAGGTCATCGGTAGTGCTCCTGTTACTGATAAGGAGCTGCCACAAACCGTCGCCAAACGATTATGGGTGGCAGCCATGCGCAGGTTGGCGAACCGGGGTAACAGGAACCCGGCAGACCCGAGGGTCTCCCGCGCACGGCCACCATAACAGGACATTGCGGGCACAAAAAAAGCGCCTGCAATGATGGTATGGGCGCCTATGCGCCTGTTACTAGTCGGGTCGCCAAACCCGGTCGCTGAATTTGCAACGACAGCCAAACGATAGCGGCGCACACGTGACTTTGCAACCCTCGGTTGGGTCGCGGTGTTAATCGCCATGGCTTAACCCTTCCTGTTGGTGAGGAAGGCATCTACAGCTTCAGCATCCCAGCGCAGGACACGGCCAGCACGGATCGGTATGGGAAAGTTGTCGATTTTGGTCCAACGCCAGAACGTCGTACGGCTGATCTGGTACAGGGTGCATAGCTGTTCGGTGGTGGCGCGGATACCAGCACGCGGAACATTCGGAACTGGCGCATTGTCAATGGCGGGTGTCATCGTCGATTTCTCTAAGCGCTATGAAAAACCGAGACGGTGGAGCACGAGTGGAAGGCAGATGTTGCATGGCCCCACCACTCGCAATACAGTTCCGGCTGGGCTTACGACCCATGTCGAAATCTCTGCAACCGCTTCACCTCTCGGAACGTGTACTGGTTTTTCCCATGTACGCAGGAGGGCGCTGATATCGCCCTCATCTGATAAGCCCCGGTACGGCAAATACCGGGGCTTCTTATGCCTGCAGTACACACAAGTCCACGAAGTCATTCTGGTCAGAACCCTCTAATTCGGGTGTTTCAGAGATGTTCGTGGAGGTCATCCAGTGATCGAATGGTATCTACGGTTTCTCACTTAAAACAATGCGCAAAGAGCACAGAAAAGCCGGTCAAGCAGCTGATTTAGAAGGCTTTTAGCTTTCTCGTTATCACTCTGAGGGATATGCACGGATATGTGGGCCACATATCCATTAACCGAGACGAACTTACCGTTCGTCGGATTTTTTTGGGCGACGGGTTAATAACACCACATTGGCAGGTGAATCGCCGTTGACCAGGCCATCTAAGTACCTACCCCACTGCTCCAGAGCCGCGCGCTTCTCAGGCAGGTAGCTATAACGGTCGTAGTGCTTTGCCTGCACTCCACTACGGCCATGTGATAGCAGCCAAGCCCGCACCTCAGCGCCGACGCCCAGGTGTGCCAGGAGTGATTCAGCCGTCACGCGGACATTCTTCCAGGTGAACGCACGGGACTTACCGGCTGCCGAAAGTGATCGACCTGCATCGATAAACATGGCCGAGACAGTATTTGGATTAGCAGACTTCCCGAGCGTCAGCGAGAAAGGCCCAGGGCCAATGCGGTCATCTAGCAGCGGCTTGAGGATCTGGCCGATTCGCTCGGTGATCGGTAGCAAATGCTCCCACGCTTGGAGCTTGCGCCCTTTCCCGTCCATAAGGCACAGCGTGTCGTCTGTGACGGCCTCCCAAGGCACAGTGCATAGCTGGGTGAGGCGTTGACCACCCAGGTAAATGGCTGCCTTGGCGATCGCCGCGTGCCTGACGGGCAGTGTGTCGAGGTGCCTCAGAAGGGCTCCCAACTCATCAGGTGTGAGCGACTCGGTGTCACCGGCCCCAGTGCCTTGAGTGACAGGAATGTCTCTCACTGGGTTGGAGCGGATCGAAAAGACCTTGCCCTCATTGGCTATCCGCTCAGGAGCAAGGTGGGCTTTTGCAGCATGGCTAAAGGCGGCTTGCAGGTAGCGGCGTAGCTTGTCACACGTCGTGCGCATGCCGTTGGCCGATGTCCCCGCAGCCTTATGGCCAATCCCCCGCCCCTTGGGTTTACGACCCAGCACGCCTGCCAGGATGAGCTGTATATCCTCTGGCTCGATGTCGGCAGCCACACGGTCTACCAGCCCCGGATGGTAGTCCTTCACATGCAGTCGAAACATGTTGTCGATTTCCTTGGCGCTCACCCTGCCCTCTGACACCATTTTGCTCACGTAACTATCCAGCAGCTCACCAAAGGTACCGCGCCGCGCCAAAGCCTCCGCCTGGCGCTGTAGCCGAAGCCTTTCCACCTCCATCGCCGCGCTATGCTCTGCCAGCTGTACCAGGTACTTTCCAATACCGCCTGCGGCCCCTACCTCGCCAGCCAGGCGCATAGCATCAGACCTCAGCCCATCTAGTGTTCGCTCACCTGTTCCTGGTCGGGGCTTGCGGGCTAGCGTGCCAAGCGGCAGACGCTGATCGCTGGTGGGTGTTCTCTCACGGTAGTAGGCGTTAATGGCTCCTGATGCCTTGCGCTCCAGGAGCAACGTTCCTTTGCCTCGCGAACCGACTGGCTCCGACTTCCTGGTCTTGACCGCATGAGCTTCCAGGTCGGTCAATCTTGCACGTTTTGCCATTGCCTTCCCCGTTCCTTCCCCGTTTCGGACGAAAAGCTAGGGTACTGACTGAAACGCCGGAAAACAAAGAAACGTGGAAACTGTCTGTTTTTACTGGATTTTATGGAATAGCAGGAACGGTAAGCGACACCGCGAAACGCCACCTTAGCTCGCTCATAATCCTTTGGTCCACGGTTCGAGTCCGTGTGGGCCCACCAAATACGACAAAGCCGCGCAATAGCGCGGCTTTTTTGTGCCTGTTGCCCAGCGCAAAAATACAGCTCCCTAGCTCGCCCGAGGCTGCATCTCAACCTGCCGCGTGTTGTAAAACGTGGTCCCCGCCGGAATATCCCGCATCACCAGCGACATCGCACCAATCACCACGTCATCGCCAATGCTGATCCGGTCCGCCACGATGCAACTGTTGGCGCCCACGCTGACGTTATCGCCAATGCGCAACGCATACGCCTCCAACCCAAGGGTCTTGATGCCGATCGAGCAATTCTGCCGGATGAAAAAGTTACGCCCGATGCTCACGTGACGGGTAATCACCACGCCAGGAAGGTGGGCAATGCGCAGCCCTGGGGCGATTTGAGCGCCGATGTCGATGTCCACGGCGTACTTCAGATTGAGCCGTTGCTGCATGCGCTTGGCGTGGCGCTGGGCCAGGCCGCCTCGTGCGTCGAGGTACTGGGCCAGGCGAAAGGCAAAGAGAAAGCGCAGCTTGTTGTCCTTGCGGGCGCGGCGCAGCACGTTGAACAGCAGGCTGATGCGGCGTCCGGGCTTTTTCTTGTTGGAGACTTCCAGTCGCCAGCATTCGAGCAGGTTTGCGAGGTTCACGGCGCGAGTCCAGTACGGTCGGTTTGTCATGATGCCGAAAGAAAGCCCGCGACGCAGCCTTGCCCTGGCTGCCATTGGCTGGCTAGGCTAGCGGGCCCACTGTAGAGACTTGCCATGTCGGATGCCCGCCCCATCACGCTGGATGAAATCGATCGCCAGCTGATCGCCCTGCTGCAAATCAATGCCCGCGAGAGCGTTGCCACCCTCGCCCGCCTGCTGGGTATCGCACGTACCACGGTCAACTCGCGGCTGGAGCGGCTGGAGAAGAACAAGGTGATCTCAGGCTACGGCGTACGCCTGGGCCAACACGTGATGGGCGGTGGCTTGCAGGCGTATGTCGGGATCAAGGTGCAGCCCCGTTCCGGTAAGGAGGTGGTGCGGCGTCTGAGTGCCATGGGGCAGGTGCAGCAACTGTGCGCGGTGAGTGGTGAGTTCGATTATGTGGCTTGGCTGCGCACCGACTCGCCGGAGCAGCTGGACCAGTTGCTCGACCAGATCGGCAGTGTCGACGGGGTCGAGAAGACCACCACGTCGATCATTCTGAGCAGCAAGGTGGACCGCGGGCAGCCGCTCTGACGTGAGGGGCACGAGGTGCCTGGCTTGCATTTTGTGGCCCGTCCCGCCGGTTTCGTCAAAAACAACCAATAGCTGATCATTTCGACTAAAAAACATACATTAAGACAACACTCTGCACCTTAATTACGAATACTTCACTCCCTAAAATGACCCCCAGCCATCTCCTATACTCAGGCTCCGCTCTCCGCGCAGCCCCTCTGGCAAGGTCACTTCATGAATAACAAGAACCGCCACCCCGCCGACGGCAAAAAGCCCATCACCATCTTCGGCCCGGACTTCCCCTTCGCCTTCGACGACTGGCTGGAACACCCCGCTGGCCTGGGTAGCATCCCCGCCGAGCGCCATGGCGAGGAAGTGGCGATCGTCGGTGCCGGTATCGCCGGACTGGTGGCGGCTTACGAGCTGATGAAGCTGGGCCTCAAGCCCGTGGTCTACGAAGCGTCGAAGCTGGGCGGCCGGCTGCGCTCGCAAGCCTTCAACGGCACCGACGGGATCATCGCCGAGCTGGGTGGCATGCGCTTTCCGGTCTCTTCAACGGCCTTCTACCACTATGTGGATAAGTTGGGCCTGGAAACCAAGCCCTTTCCCAACCCGTTGACCCCAGCCTCCGGCAGCACGGTGATCGACCTGGAAGGCCAGACCTACTACGCCGAAAAGGCCGCCGACCTGCCCGACCTGTTCCACGAAGTGGCCGACGCCTGGGCCGACGCCCTGGAAAGCGGCGCGCAATTTGCCGATATCCAGCAGGCGATTCGCGACCGTGACGTGCCGCGCCTCAAGGCGCTGTGGAACGAACTGGTGCCGTTGTGGGACGACCGCACGTTCTACGATTTCGTCGCCACCTCGCGCTCGTTCGCCAAGTTGAGCTTCCAGCACCGGGAGGTGTTCGGCCAGGTCGGCTTCGGCACCGGCGGCTGGGACTCGGACTTCCCCAACTCGATGCTGGAAATCTTCCGCGTGGTAATGACCAACTGCGACGATCACCAGCACTTGGTCGTAGGCGGCGTCGAGCAGGTGCCACAAGGCATCTGGCGTCATGTACCGGAACGCTGCGCCCATTGGCCGCAAGGCACCAGCCTCAGCTCGCTGCACGGGGGCGCGCCGCGCACCGGGGTCAAGCGCATCGCCCGCGCCGCCGATGGCCGCATCGCGGTTACCGACAATTGGGGCGACACCCGCCAATACGCCGCCGTGCTTGCAACGTGCCAGACCTGGCTGCTGACCACGCAGATCGACTGCGAAGAGTCGCTGTTCTCGCAGAAGATGTGGATGGCCCTGGACCGGACCCGCTACATGCAATCGTCGAAAACCTTCGTCATGGTCGACCGCCCATTCTGGAAGGACAAGGACCCGCAAACCGGCCGCGACCTGATGAGCATGACCCTCACCGATCGCCTGACCCGGGGAACCTACCTGTTCGACAACGGTGACGACAAACCAGGGGTGATCTGCCTGTCCTACGCGTGGATGAGCGATGCGTTGAAGATGCTCCCGCACCCCGTCGAAAAGCGCGTGCAACTGGCCCTCGACGCACTGAAGAAAATCTACCCGAAGACCGATATCGCCGGGCACATCATCGGCGACCCGATCACCATTTCCTGGGAGGCCGACCCGCACTTCCTCGGCGCCTTCAAGGGCGCGCTGCCGGGCCATTACCGCTACAACCAGCGCATGTACGCGCACTTCATGCAACAGGACATGCCCGCCGAACAGCGCGGCATGTTCATCGCCGGTGACGATGTGTCGTGGACGCCGGCCTGGGTGGAAGGCGCGGTGCAGACCTCGCTCAATGCCGTGTGGGGTATCATGAATCACTTCGGTGGCCAGACCCACCCGGAAAACCCAGGCCCAGGCGATGTGTTCGACGAAATCGGCCCGATCGCGCTGGCCGACTGAGACAAGGAGGCGCCATGCGCATCGCTCTGTTCCAGGGCGCGCCCAACCCACTGGACGTGCCCGGCAATCTGCAACGGCTGCAGCACCAGGCCCAACTGGCGGCTGAGCGCGGCGCTCGACTGCTGGTGTGCCCGGAGATGTTCCTGACCGGCTACAACATTGGCCTGGCCCAGGTCGAGCGCCTGGCCGAGCCCAGCGATGGCCCTGCGGCCATGGACGTGGTGGAGATCGCCCAAGCCCATCGCATCGCCATCGCCTATGGCTACCCGGAGCGGGGCGATGACGGCGCGTTCTACAACAGCGTGCAACTGATCGACGCCCACGGTCGCAGCCTGTGCAACTACCGCAAGACGCACTTGTTCGGTGAGCTGGACCGCTCGATGTTCAGCGCAGGCCCCGATCATTTCCCGGTTGTGGAACTGGAGGGCTGGAAGGTCGGCATGCTGATCTGCTACGACATCGAGTTCCCAGAGAACGCCCGGCGCCTGGCGCTGGATGGCGCTGAACTGATCCTGGTACCGACGGCGAACATGACGCCTTACGATTTCATCTGCCAGGTGACGGTGCGAGCACGGGCGCAGGAGAACCAGTGCTACCTGGTGTACGCCAACTATTGCGGGGCCGAGGAAGACATCCAGTACTGTGGGCAAAGCAGCATCATCGGCCCGGATGGCAGCCTGCTGGCCATGGCCAGGCGGGATGAGTGCCAATTGCTGGCAGAGCTTGAGCGTGAGCAGGTGGTACAAGGTCGCAAGGCGTTTTCCTACCTCACCGATTTGCGCCAGGAGTTGCATGTGCGCAAGGGTTTGTAGGAGCGGCAAGGGTTATGGCAGTGCAAATGCGCTAGCATGAACGCCTACCCGGAGCTCCCATGCCTGACGCCACGCACCACGTAGCCCTCGCCAACGGCCTGCAGCTGACCCTGCGCCATGCCCCACGCCTCAAGCGTGCGGCGGCCGCGTTGCGGGTGCATGCAGGCAGCCATGATGCCCCGGCAAAATGGCCGGGGATGGCGCATTTTCTCGAACACCTGTTCTTCCTGGGCACAACGCGCTTCCCACTGGAAGACGGCCTGATGCGTTATGTGCAGTCCCTTGGCGGCCAGGTCAACGCCAGCACCCGTGAGCGCACCACCGACTTTTTCTTTGAAGTCCCCCCAGCGGCCTTGGCCGGAGGGCTGGAGCGCCTGTGCCAGATGCTGGCCGAACCCGACCTTGGCATCGAGCGCCAGCGCCGGGAGCGTGAGGTGATTCATGCCGAATTCATCGCATGGTCGCGTAACGCGCAGGCACAACAGCAATTCGCCTTGCTGCAATCGGCTTCGCCTCAGCATCCGCTGAGCGGCTTTCATGCGGGCAATCGGTTTACCCTTGCCCTGCAGGACCCGGCGTTCCAACAGGCGCTCGGGCTGTTTCACCAACGCTTCTACCAAGGCGGGCAGATCACCCTGAGCCTGTGCGGCCCACAACCTTTGGAAGCGCTGGAGCGCCTGGGCCGACAGTTCGGCAGCCTGTTCCCGACTGGTGGCCGTGTCGCGCAGGCATTGCCGCCGCCACTGCTGGCCGCCAAACAGCCGCTCACGTTCGCCCACGAACGCCTACCAGAGGGGGCCGAGCAGGCACTGGGATGGCTGATTGATCTGCTCGATGACAGCCGCCCGGGCGGATGGCTGGGCGCACTGCGCCAACGCGGTTGGCTGCAGAGGCGCAAAGCCGAACCGCTGTATGCGTTCGCCGGGCAGATGCTCTGGCACATCGACCTGCAGCTCGGTACCGATGCATGTAAAGACGAGGCTGTCGCATTGCTGCACGGCTGGTTCGGTTTTATCCGTCAGACCGACCTTGCGCAACTCAATGCCCAATTCGGGCAACTGCAGCGCAGCCGCGAGTGGGCTGCAAGCCCTCTGGAGCTGGCACGGCGGGACAGCTCAGGCCAGCCTTTCGCAGCACTCGACGAGCAAGGCCTGAACGCACTGAAAGCGCTGCTCGCCAGCCTTCCCGGCGGTGAACAGGGCCACTGGCAGATACCCGTCGCAGACCCTCTGCTGACAGCCGAATCAAGCTCCACGCAGGCGCCGCTCCCCGAAGCGCTGGCCCTCAGCGACTTGCTCCCCGCAGCACGCCAGTACGCCGCCCTCTCTCTACGCTGGCACCTGCCCTCGCGTCTGCGTCGTGGGTTTTTCCCGATCCTTTGCCGGGCGCTGCGCCCCTTGCAAGAACGTGCCGAACGCGCCGCATTGCACTTACAGTTCAGCGAAGCTGGCGAGTACTGGCAGCTACGTTGTGCTGGCCAACCGTCAGCGGTCATCCACGCCGTCGATGAAGCCCTGGCGATACTCAACGCGCCCTCACCCGACAGTTGGCAAGCCCAGCCGAGCCCAGAGCCCGCGCTGATCCCGATCAGAGCCCTGCTCAAACAACTGCCTGATGCCATTCTTGCCAGCAACCCCGAACCGCTACCGCCTTGCACACTTGACCAGCAACGGCTTGATCAGGTGTTGCAGAATGCCCGCTGGCAAGGCCTGGCACTGGGCTTTGAAAACACCGCCCCCCTTGGCAGCGTGCTGAGCAACTGCCCAGGGCACGCCGCCGCCGCGACTGCGCTGCCCCTGTGGAAGGGCCGTCGATGGGTTGACGCAGGCGTCGCCGGCAGCGAAAACGCCCTGTTGCTGTTCTGCCCTGTTCCGGCCAACCAGCACGCCAGCGGCCGCCTGCTCGCCCACCTGTTGCAGGGGCCGGTGTATCAACGCCTGCGGGTAGAACTGCAACTGGGTTACGCCGTTTTCAGCGCCTTCCGTCAGATTGAAGGCTGTGGTGGCCTGCTGTTTGGCGTGCAATCGCCCCATGCCAGCCACGCCGATATTCTCGCTCACCTGCAGCCTTTGCTAAGCCAAGGCGTGGTACTGGACAGCACGGCCCAGCACGCCTTGGCCGAACAGTTCGTCGAGCCTGCCATGGCCAATGCCGAAGTGGCCGAATGGGCGTGGCAGACATACCTGGCGACACAACCCGACAGGCTGACTGACCTGCACAGGTCTATCCTGATGACTCGGCAAGCGGATCTGGACGCGCTGCTCGGCAGCCTTCTAGGCCCTGATGCCCCCTGGCTCTGCCTGGCCAATGCCGCAGCGCCAGACCCATCATGGCAGTGAGCAAAACGAGGATTGTTACGTGAACTGCAAGGGCACTTTTCGAATAATTAACCTTTCGGTACAAGTTTTTCTTGTAAGATAGCGCAATCTCAGTCAAGGGAACCTCCGCCGCACGGCGGTACCCAATCAAGTAACTGACCAACCCAACCCTGTTCGGAAGGAGTCATCCCATGTGGACCAAACCTGCATACACTGATCTGCGTATCGGCTTCGAAGTCACCATGTACTTCGCCAACCGCTAAGCCCTGCTTACGGTTCGACGCCTCGGCCCGCCGGGGCGTTTGTGTTTTTCGAATACGGTTTTCCGGTAGAGAGTGGCCATGTACATCCAGATTCTCGGTTCTGCCGCTGGCGGCGGCTTCCCCCAGTGGAACTGCAACTGCGTCAACTGCAAGGGCTACCGCGACGGCAGCCTGCGGGCCACGGCGCGCACCCAGTCGTCCATCGCACTGTCTGACGACGGCGAGCACTGGATCCTGTGCAATGCCTCGCCCGACATCCGCGCCCAGCTCCAGGCCTTCGCGCCGATGCAGCCGGCCCGCGCCCTGCGCGATACCGGCATCAATGCCATCGTCCTGCTCGACAGCCAGATCGACCACACCACCGGCCTGCTCAGCCTGCGCGAAGGCTGCCCGCATCAGGTCTGGTGCACCGACATGGTCCACCAAGACCTGACCACCGGCTTTCCGCTGTTCACCATGCTCAGCCACTGGAACGGTGGCCTGCAATGGAACCGCATCGAGCTGGAAGGCAGCTTCGTCATCGACGCCTGCCCCAACCTCAGATTCACGCCCTTCCCGCTGCGCAGCGCCGCACCGCCCTATTCGCCGCACCGCTTCGACCCACACCCGGGCGACAACCTGGGCTTGCTGGTCGAGGACACCGCTACCGGCGGCAAACTGTTCTACGCCCCAGGCCTGGGCCAGGTCGACGACAAGCTGCTGACCATGATGCACGGCGCTGATTGCCTGCTGGTCGATGGCACCCTCTGGGAAGACGATGAAATGCAGCGCCGTGGTGTCGGCACCCGTACCGGTCGCGAAATGGGCCACCTGGCGCAGAACGGCCCAGGCGGCATGCTCGAAGTGCTCGATGGCTTCCCGCGCCAGCGCAAGGTACTTATCCACATCAACAACACCAACCCGATCCTCGATGAAGATTCGCCAGAGCGGGCCGAGGTCCAGCGTCGGGGCGTTGAAGTCGCCTTCGATGGCATGAGCATCGAGCTTTAAGGAGGCCTGATGAGCGACCCATTGCCGATGTCCCCTGCCGAATTCGAGCAGGCCCTGCGCGCCAAAGGCGCCTACTACCACATTCATCACCCGTATCACGTGGCGATGTACCAGGGCCGCGCCACCCGCGAGCAAATCCAGGGCTGGGTAGCCAACCGCTTCTACTACCAGGTCAACATCCCGATGAAGGATGCCGCGATCCTGGCCAACTGCCCGGACCGCGAAGTACGCCGCGAGTGGATCCAGCGCCTGCTCGACCATGATGGTGCACCTGGCGAAGACGGTGGCATCGAAGCCTGGCTGCGCCTTGGCCAGGCCGTGGGCCTGGACCCCGATCAACTGCGCTCCCAGGAGCTGGTGCTGCCCGGCGTGCGTTTTGCGGTCGATGCCTACGTCAACTTCGCCCGCCGCGCCAGCTGGCAAGAGGCGGCCAGCAGCTCGCTGACCGAGCTGTTCGCCCCGCAGATCCACCAGTCGCGGCTGGACAGCTGGCCACAGCACTACCCCTGGATCGACCCCGCCGGCTACGAATACTTCCGCACTCGCCTGGGCCAGGCCCGGCGTGATGTCGAGCACGGGCTGGCGATCACCTTGCAGCACTACACCACCCGCGCGGGCCAGGAGCGTATGCTGGAGATCCTGCAGTTCAAGCTGGATATCCTCTGGAGCATGCTCGATGCCATGAGCATGGCCTACGAGCTGAACCGCCCGCCTTATCATTCGGTCACCCAGGAACGGGTCTGGCACAAGGGGATCGCCCTATGAGTTTCGATCGCAAGCAGGTGCCGAACTGGCGCCCCGGCTACCGCTTCCAGTACGAGCCGGCCCAGAAAGGCCATGTGTTGCTGTACCCCGAAGGCATGATCAAGCTCAACGAAAGCGCCGCGCTGATCGGCGGCCTGATCGATGGCCAGCGCGACGTCGCGGCGATCATTGCCGAACTTGCGCGGCAGTTCCCCGATGTACCGGAAGTTGCCGACGACATTGAGCAGTTCATGGAGGTGGCCCGTGGCGAACACTGGATCGTCCTCACCTGAGTTGCCGGCCACGCCCGAGGTCGGCTTGCCGTTGTGGCTGTTGGCCGAGCTGACCTACCGTTGCCCGCTGCAATGCCCGTATTGCTCTAACCCGCTGGATTTTGCGGAGCAGGGCAAGGAGCTGAGCACCGCGCAGTGGTTCAAGGTGATGGCCGAAGCGCGCGAAATGGGCGCCGCACAAATCGGCTTTTCCGGTGGCGAACCGCTGGTGCGCCAGGACCTCGCCGAACTGATCGGCGAGGCCCGTCGGCTGGGCTACTACACCAACCTGATCACCTCCGGCATCGGCCTCACCGAAGCCCGCATCGCCGAGTTCAAAAAAGCTGGCCTGGACCACATCCAGATCAGCTTCCAGGCCAGCGACGAGCAGGTGAACAACCTGCTGGCCGGCTCGAAGAAGGCCTTCGCGCAGAAGCTGGAGATGGCCCGTGCCGTAAAGGCCCACGGCTACCCGATGGTGCTCAACTTCGTTACCCATCGGCACAACATCGACAAGACCGACCGCATCATCGAGCTGTGCATCGCGCTCGAAGCCGACTTCGTCGAGCTCGCCACCTGCCAGTTCTATGGCTGGGCGCACCTCAACCGCTTGGGCCTGCTGCCGACCCAGGCGCAGCTGGAGCGGGCCGAGCGCATCACCAACGAGTACCGCGACAAGCTCAAGGCCGAAGGCAACCCCTGCAAGCTGATCTTCGTCACCCCGGACTACTACGAAGAGCGCCCAAAGGCCTGCATGAATGGCTGGGGCAACCTGTTCCTGACCATCACCCCGGACGGCACCGCCCTGCCCTGCCACGGCGCCCGCCAGCTGCCGGTGCAGTTCCCCAACGTGCGTGACCACGACCTGCACCACATCTGGTACGACTCGTTCGGTTTCAACCGCTTCCGCGGTTACCAATGGATGCCTGAGCCTTGCCGCTCCTGCGACGAGAAAGAAAAGGACTTCGGCGGCTGCCGTTGCCAGGCGTTCATGCTCACTGGCGATGCCAGCAACGCCGACCCGGTGTGCGCAAAATCGGCTGACCACGGCATCATCCTCAAGGCCCGCGAGGAGGCAGAAACCGCCCAACTCGCCATTGAACAGATGACCTTCCGCAATGAACGAAACTCCCGTGTCATCGCCCGCGGCTGATTTCAGCGCGGCCCAGGCAGTCGCCGCAGGCACCGACTTCGCCGAGCTCAAGGTCGACCCGACCGGGTTGTTCTGGAACGAGTTTCGCCCAGCCGACGGTGCTTGCCGAATCTGGCACTGGCACCAGCACCAGGCCCAGTGCCTGACACCGGATGGCTTCAGCGTGCGCAGCCGGGTGTACGAATACGGGGGCGGCAGCTTCTGTATCGGCGGTGACGGGGTGGTCTTCGTCAACGAAAAGGATCAACAGGTTTACACCCAAGGGCTGGATGGCGAGATGCCGCGCCCGCTTACCCAGGCCGACGACTGCCGCTACGGCGATGTGCAATGGCATGACGGCCAGGTGCTGGCGGTCGAAGAATGTCATGGGCAAACCGTGGAGCATCGCCTCATCGCCCTGGGCGAAGGCGCCCGCCAGGTGCTGGCAGAAGGTGCCGACTTCTACGCATCACCCACCTTGAGCCACGACGGTCAGCGCCTGGCCTGGGTCGAATGGGACCGCCCGGCGCAGCCTTGGACACACACTCGCCTGATGCTTCGCGAGCGTGACAGCAGCGGCGCTTGGGGGGCTGCGCGTTGCCTGGCAGGCGTGGAAGAGTCCTTGCAGCAACCGCGCTTCGACGAAGACGGCCATGTGTATTGCCTGTCGGATCGCAACGGCTTCTGGCAACCCTGGGCCGAAATCGACGGGCACTGGCAAGCCCTGCCCGCCGAAGCCGCCGACCACGCTGCCGCACCCTGGCAACTTGGCACCTGCACCTGGCTGGCCCTGGGGCCGCAACGCTATGTGGCCAGCTGGTTCGTGGACGGTTTTGCCCAGTTGGGGCTGCGCACCGCCGACCAACCGGTAGAGCGCTTCGCCAGCGCCTACACGCGCTTTCGCAGCCTGGCCATGGATGCTGAGCAGCTCTATGCCATCGCCGCATCACCCATCAGCCCACCGGCAGTCATTGCCATCGACCGTAGCAATCATGAGGTACGGGTGCTGGCCGGTGGTGCCGAGGTGCTACCCGCCGAATCCATCAGCCAGCCGCACGCTATCCGCTACGCCAGCGGCAACGGCATCGCCCATGGTTTCTTCTACCCGGCCATGAACGTTGGCGCGTCCGCCCCCCTGGTGGTGTTTATCCATGGCGGGCCGACCTCGGCGTGCTACCCGGTACTCGACCCACGCATCCAGTACTGGACCCAACGAGGCTTCGCCGTCGCTGACCTCAACTACCGGGGTAGCACAGGCTATGGGCGCGACTATCGCCAGGCACTGCACCTGCGTTGGGGCGAGAGCGATGTCGAGGATGCCTGCGCGGTTGTCGCGCACCTGGCGGATCAGGGGCTGATCGACCCGAGCAAAGCCTTTATTCGGGGCGGCAGCGCAGGGGGATACACCACGCTGTGTGCCCTGGCATTCCATGACGTGTTCCGGGCTGGGGCCAGCCTTTACGGCGTCAGTGACCCCATCGCCCTGGGCCGCGCCACGCACAAGTTCGAAGGGGATTACCTGGACTGGTTGATCGGCGACCCGCTACAGGACGCCGAACGCTATCGCGCCCGCACGCCACTGCTGCATGCAGCGCAGATCAAGGTGCCGGTGGTTTTCTTCCAGGGTGAGCTGGATGCGGTGGTGGTGCCGGAACAGACACGCCTGATGCTCGATGCACTCAAGGCAAATGGCATCGATGCGCAAGGGCACTTCTATGCGGGGGAGCGGCACGGGTTCCGCAAGGCCCAGAACCTGGCGCATGCGTTGGAAGAAGAATGGAAGTTCTATTGCCGGGTGTTGGGGCAGTAAAGCCAAGGGGGCCGCGTTGCGGCCCCGATGTTGTCAGCGCTTGGCGATGATATACACCGCGTGCACGATCCCCGGAATGTACCCCAATAGCGTCAGCAGGATATTCAGCCAGAACGCCCCGGCGAACCCCACCTGCAGAAATACCCCAAGCGGCGGCAGCAAGATGGCGATGATGATGCGAATGAAGTCCATGCAAGTCTCTCCTGAAGGGGTTTCAACAGAGACTAGCCGCGCATCGTAGAGGTTCCACACGCCCCCAATGCCAGGCAAAAAAAACGCCCCTGACCAAATGAAACAGGCCAGGGGCGATGCGCAGGAACGCCAGACGGTTCGTTGAATTCGGTTACGCCGGCATTTCGCGGCGGGCCTGCTGCTGTGCATGCAGGCGGGCAAAGGCGCGGGCCAGGCGCAGGAGCATTTCGTCGATGTTGCCCTTGCTCACGGTCAGCGCCGGCGAGAAGCGCACCACATCGGCCTGCGGTGCGTTAAGCAGCAGGCCTTCGTGCAAGGCTGCCTTTACCAAGTCCTGGGCAACGCGCTCTTGCAATTGCAAGGCCCATAGCAACCCTTGGCCACGGACCTCGCCTTGGCCATAACGCCCAGCCAAGCGGCTAAGGCCTTCGCGCAGGTGGCGGCCGTTGTCCTGCACCTGCTCGAAGAAACCAGGCTCCAGCACGGTGTCCAGCACGGCCAGGCCTGCCGCGCTCATCAGCGCGTTGCCATGGTGGCTGCCTTCCAGCTCACCGGGCTCGGCGCAGCAAGCGCTGCCACGGGCCAGCAAGGCGGCCAGCGGCACACCACCGCCCAGGCCCTTGCCCAGGGTGATGATGTCGGCACGCACACCGTAGGTCTGCTCGGCAAGCAATGCGCCACAACGGCCGATACCGGTCTGCACTTCATCCAGAATCAGCAAGATGCCCAGCTCGCGGCACAGCTTCTCGACCCCTTTGAGGTATGCCTGCGTGGCCGGAATAACCCCCGCCTCGCCCTGGATCGGCTCAAGCATGATCGCCACGGTGCGTGAATCTACTTCGGCATGCAGCGCCGCCAGGTCATTGAACGGCACCTTGCTGAAGCCCGGCAGGCCGGGCTCGCAGCGATTGCACGGCAGCGGGTCGGAGGCCGACAGCGCGCCCAGGCTGCGGCCATGACAAGCCTGGCTGGCGGTGATGATGTGATAGGCGCCGTTGCGGTGCAGTTGGCCCCATTTGCGCGCCAGCTTGATTGCCCCTTCGCAGGCTTCGGCGCCGCTGTTGAGCAGGTAGGCCTGGTCGCTGCCGGTGCTTTGGCAGAGGCGCTCGACCAGGGCCAGCAGGGCACGGCTGTGGTAACCCGCACCCGGATTGATCAGCGCCTGGGCCTGGCTACCCAGCGCCTTGACCAGCACGCTGGGGCTGTGGCCCAGGCTGTTCACCGCGCCCCCCTGGGTGAAGTCAAGGAAGGCATGGCCCTCGCTGTCCCACAACCACGACCCCTGGCCGCGCACGAAAACCTGCGAAGCACGTTCGGTACTCGGCATCAGGCGCTCACGGGACAACTGCGGCGCATCCGCCACGATCACCGGCGCACGCTCGGCCTCGGCGACGGCGGCAGTAGCCGAGCGGCGCAGGTTGAACAGGTTCATCAGGGCTCCAACCAATCACGGTAAAGGGCGGCCAACGTGCGGTCTTGATGCCAGCACTTGATATTCAGCCTTGCCTATCAAAAGTGTTTTTCATTCCAGGTAACAATCGGCTGATTAACCGCTGTAACCCACTGGAATACGGCGATAGACTAGGCTTCGCGAAGGTTTTCGACCATTCCGTTTTTCCAGCATTTTCGATAAGTGTTACTTATGGATTTCCGCCAACTGCGTTATTTCGTCGCGGTGTACGAAGAAGGCCATGTGGGCCGCGCCGCCGAGCGTCTGTCACTGTCCCAACCGGCGCTTTCCCAGCAGATCCGCCAACTGGAACACAGCCTCGACCTGAGCCTGTTCGAACGTAGCAACAAGCGCCTGCTGCCGACCTTGGCCGCCCACACCCTGTACAACCATGCCCTGCCGCTACTCGATGGCCTGCAGCGGGCCCATGAGGCCATGCGCAACTTCAAGGGCCAGTCCCTGCGCACCTTGGCCATCGGCGTGCTGCAGACCGTGCGGCCCAGCCTGGTGCCGCAGTTGCTCGAACGCTTGCGCAGGGCGCAGCCGCATCTCGTCGTGCAGATCTACGAATTGTCGGGGCTGGAAATCGAACGGCGCCTGCTCAATGGCAGCCTGGACATCGGCATCAGCTACCTGCCGCCGCGCCAACCTGGCCTGCATGGCCTGCTGTTGTACGAAGATGAACTGCAGCTGGTCATCCCCGATACCCACCCCTTGAAGGATTTCAAGAAGGTATCGATCCGCCAGGCCGCCGAGCTGCCCATGCTGATGCTGGGCGAGGAGTTCCAGATTCGCCAGATCTGGCAGGCGCAACTGGCCAGCCAGGGCCGTCGGCCACAGGTTCAGGCAGAGATGAATAACATGGCGGGGATTCTCGACAGCCTGGCGCACACGGCGCTGGCCACCATTCTGCCGGGTCGGGCCAAGGATGCGGCCGAGGATGACCAGGGTCTGCTGTGGAAGCCGCTGAGCGAGCCGCGAGTACCGCTCAAGGTTGGCCTGGTGTTCCGCGATGCGCAGCGCCAGCAAGCGTCGGTCGAGCTGCTGCGTACGTTGCTGGAAGAAGAGACAGACGCGCGCCAGCTGGGGGGCTCGCCGCTGGATGTGCTCGGCTGACAAAACACGCGCACAAAGAAAACCCCGCCGAAGCGGGGTTTCCCAGACTGTTTCCCTGTGACATCCGTATCGCCCCGCCATCCTGGCAGGTGGTCCTTCGTCGTCATCCTTGATCTGTCCTTTGCGCTTCCTGCGCAACGTCCATGTGGTAAAGATTACACGTGGATCCAATCTGAGAACAGTGGTGAAAAGTCACCACGTCGTGTAGGAGAAAGCTTACAAAGACGACTCATTGCTAGTCATACAGGCAATGGGGGCGGTGCTGTCCCTGTGGGAGCGGCCTTGCGCCGCGAAAGGGCCGCAACGCGGCCCCGGCGTCCTCAGAACTGCTCAGCGTCCAGCAGGTACAACGACTCACTCCCCGCCTTCACCGACGCCACCAACGACTGCACCCGCGGCAGCAGGCGCGCGAAGTAGAACCGCGCCGTCCCCAGCTTGCCCGAATAGAATGCTTCATCACCCTCGCCGGCCTTGGCAGCCCGCGCCATCAACGCCCACATGTAGCCATAGGCAACGTAACCAAAGGCATGCAGGTACTCGACCGAGGCTGCGCCAATTTCATTGGGGTTGCCCTTGGCCTGCTCCAGTACCCACTCGGTCAGCCCGTCCAGTTGGTCGAGGTAAGCGCCCAGCGGCTTGGCGAACTCGTCCAGGTCACTGCCAGCACTGGCGATAAACCCACGGATTTCGTCCGAGAACAGCCTGTAGTACGCACCACCACTGGCAACCACCTTGCGCCCCACCAGGTCGAGGGCCTGGATGCCGTTGGTGCCTTCGTAGATCTGCGTGATGCGCACATCACGCACCAATTGCTCCTGCCCCCATTCGCGAATGTAGCCATGCCCACCGAACACCTGCTGACCATGCACGGTGCACTCCAGGCCAAGGTCGGTGAGGAAGGCCTTGGCCACCGGGGTCAACAGCGCCACCAGCTCTTCGCTGCGCTTGCGCGTGGTCGCGTCTTCGCTGTACTTGGCACTGTCGAGCTGCATCGCCACGTAGCTTGAGAAGGCGCGGCCACCTTCGATCAAGCCTTTCATGGTCAACAGCATGCGGCGCACGTCGGGGTGGACGATGATCGGGTCGGCGGCCTTGTCCTTGGCGTGCGGGCCGGTCGGGGCACGGCTCTGCAGGCGGTCGCGGGCGTATTCCACGGCGTTCTGGTAGGAACGTTCGGCCGAGGCCAGGCCCTGGATGCCTACACCCAGGCGCTCGTAGTTCATCATGGTGAACATGGCCGCCAGGCCCTTGTTGGGCTCACCGACGATGTACCCGACCGCTTCGTCGAAGTTCATCACACAGGTGGCCGAAGCCTGGATGCCCATCTTGTGTTCGATCGAGCCACAGGTGGCCGGGTTACGCGCGCCCAGGCTGCCGTCGTCATTGACCAGGAACTTAGGCACCAGGAACAACGAAATGCCTTTAGGCCCGGCTGGCGCGTCAGGCAGCTTGGCCAGCACCAGGTGGATGATGTTCTCGGTCAGGTCGTGTTCGCCACCGGTGATGAAGATCTTGGTGCCACTGACCTTGTAGCTGCCGTCGGCCTGGGGTTCTGCTTTGGTGCGGATGATGCCCAGGTCGGTACCGGCATGGGGCTCGGTCAGGCACATGGAGCCGGCCCACACACCGGCGTACATGTTGGGCAGGTACTTTGCCTTGAGCGCTTCACTGGCGTGGGCATTGATCGACAGGCAAGCGCCAGCGGTCAGCATCGGGTACAGGCCGAAGGCCAGGCTCGACGCGTTGACCATTTCTTCGACCTGGGCCGAGATGACCTTGGGCATACCCATGCCACCGAACAGCGGGTCACCGCCAACGCCCACCCAGCCGCCGTCTGCGTAGGTGTTGTAGGCCTCGATAAAGCCGGCCGGCGTGCGCACCGCGCCGCTGTCCCAGTGGCAGCCTTCTTCGTCGGCAGCGCGGCTGAGCGGGGCGATGGTTCTGGCGGTCACCTTGCCGGCCTCTTCCAGCACGGCCAGGGCGGTCTCGGCATCGACCACTTCGGCCAGCGCGGGCAACTGCGCCCATTGCTCGGTCACGTTGAAGACTTCATTCAAAACGAAGCGCATGTCGCGCAGGGGCGCTTTATAGTCGGCCATGACAACCTCTCGCTAGTAGGGTCGGGGCGGTCTCGGAGAACCGCGACACTGGGTTGTTGGCAGTGTAACCGAACAACTTTTACGAGACATAGGGTCATCACTAGACCGCATAGTCATTTACAGTCACGCACTACAAGGCGCCCAAAAATGCAAAAACCCGCCTGCCGATGAAGGCAGGCGGGTTTTTGGGCAAGCGGTGGATCAGTAAGAAAGACCGAAGTGCTCTTCATCCATTGCCATCAGGTTCCCAGCACCCGACAGCATCGTCGCCACGTGGGTACGGGTACGCGGCAGGATGCGCTGGAAGTAGAAGCGCGCGGTCTGCAGCTTGGCGGTGTAGAACGCCTCTTCTGCGGTACCGGCAGCCAGCTTCTCGGCCGCCAGGCGGGCGATGTCAGCCCAGAAGTAGGCCAGGCAGGCGTAACCGGAATACATCAGGTAATCGACAGAAGCGGCACCCACTTCTTCGCGGTCTTTCATGGCAGCCATACCGACCTTCATGGTCAGCTCGCCCCATTCCTTGTTGATGGCCGCCAAAGGCTCGACGAACTCTTTGACCGCAGCGTTGCCTTCCTGCGCCTGGCAGAACTTGTGCACGATCTTGGTAAAGCCCTTCAGCGCTTCGCCTTGGGTCATCAGTACCTTGCGGCCGAGCAGGTCGAGGGCCTGGATGCCGGTAGTGCCTTCGTACAGCATGGAAATACGGCTGTCGCGCACGTTCTGCTCCATGCCCCACTCGGCGATGAAGCCATGGCCACCGTAGATCTGCACGCCGTGGTTGGCGGCTTCGAAGCCGACTTCGGTCATGAAGGCTTTGGCGATCGGGGTCATGAAGGCCAGCAGGGCGTCGGCTTTTTTGCGCTCTTCCTCGTCCTGGCTGTACTTGACGATGTCCACCTGCTTGGCAGTGAAGTAGACCATGGCGCGGTTGCCTTCGGCGAAGGCCTTCATGGTCAGCAGCATGCGGCGCACGTCTGGGTGGACGATGATCGGGTCGGCAGCCTTTTCAGGCGCTTTAGGGCCGGTCAGCGAACGCATCTGCAGGCGCTCACGGGCGTACTTCAGGCCACCCTGGAAGGCCACTTCGGCGTGGGCCAGGCCCTGCAGCGCGGTGCCCAGGCGAGCGGTGTTCATGAAGGTGAACATGCAGTTCAGGCCTTTGTTGGCCGGGCCGATCAGGTAGCCGGTAGCACCGTCGAAGTTCATCACGCAGGTGGCGTTACCGTGGATGCCCATCTTGTGCTCGATCGAGCCGCAGGTCACCGCGTTGCGCTCACCGGCAGCGCCTTCGGCGTTGGGCAGGAACTTGGGCACGATGAACAGCGAGATGCCTTTGGTGCCGGCCGGTGCATCGGGCAGGCGGGCCAGGACGATATGGACGATGTTGTCGGCCATGTCGTGCTCGCCAGCAGAAATGAAGATCTTGGTGCCAGACACCTTGTACGAACCGTCAGCCTGCGGCTCAGCCTTGGTGCGCAGCATGCCCAGGTCGGTGCCGCAGTGCGGCTCGGTCAGGCACATGGTGCCGGTCCACTCACCGGAGACCAGCTTGGTCAGGTAGGTCTCTTGCTGCTCGGGCGTGCCGTGCTCGGAGATGGTGTTCATGGCGCCATGGGACAAGCCAGGGTACATGCCCCACGACCAGTTCGACTCACCGACCATCTCGCTCAGGGCCAGGCCCAGCGACTCTGGCAGGCCTTGGCCGCCGTGGGCCACATCATGGGCCAGGCTCGGCCAGCCACCCTCGACGAACTGCTCGTAAGCTGCCTTGAAACCGGTCGGCGTCTTCACACCCGACTCGCTCCAGGTGCAGCCTTCCTGATCGCCAACACGGTTCAGCGGGGCCAATACCTGCTCACAGAATTTCGCGCCTTCTTCGAGGATCGCGTCGACCATGTCGGGCGTGGCGTCCTGGCAACCCGGCAGGCTCTGATAATGCGCTTCGTAGCCGAGCAGTTCGTCGCGAACGAAACGGATATCACGCAAGGGGGCTTTGTAGTCAGGCATTGCGATGAACCTCTGTGATGAGTTCGGGGGGTGATCGGTACTACCGAGAAGCGCTTGGCGGCCTTCGATCAAACAGTTGTTTGAAACTTACGTTTAGCACGGCCGGATGTCAAGGAGGGACGATAGTGCCATTTGCGCCACGAAAAATGGCGTTTACGCCACCCTGCTTTTCAAGTCGACAAAAACACCTGTGGGAGCGGGCTCGCCCGCGAATAGGCCTGCCCAAATAACAGAAGTGTCTGGGCAGACGCATTCGCGGGCAAGCCCGCTCCCATAAGGTTGGACGGGTGCGTTAGGCGAGAAGCCTGGAATCAGGCGTAGGTGTCGATGAACCGGCCGAGCATTTCGTCGGATGCCTTGACCACCTTCGCACCAAGCTCGACTTCATGTTTGCCCAGTGCCAATTGCACGGTACTGGTCGCCAGGTCCATCTGCTGGCTGCGATCGACAGCGCGCAGGCGTTCTGCCTGAAAGTCGCTCGACTGGCTGGTGGCGGTGCGCTCGGCGGTGTTGTTGGCGATCTGGCTGGCGGCTTGATCGACGCGGTTCTGGCCGGTGTGGATTGCGCTCAGGCCCGCGTAGTAGGCGGAGCTACCGGTGATTTCCATGTCAGGACTCCATTGACGCTGGATGACGAACAGGCCTAATTAAAGCAGCCGACGGCAGAAAAGGCCCGTAAAAATCGTTAATAGCACAGTGCCAGTCAATAGACAGCGCCGGTTAGTCCAGCAAATCCAGCTGCAAATGCTCAGCCACCATATCGGCACTCGCCAACTTCAACTTCGGTACCCGCCCCAGGCAAGGCGCCGGCAACCGCTCAGCGAGGCTGGCCAGGTTCTCTTCGAGGCGCGACGTGCGCGGCTCGATAATGTTCGCCACCCAGCCCGCCAGTTGCAGCCCATCGCGGGCAATCGCTTCGGCGCTGAGCAAGGCATGGCTGATACAGCCCAGGCGCACCCCAACCACCAGGATTACCGGCAGTTGCAGGGCAATGGCCAGGTCGGACAGGTTGGCCTGGCCCGACAGCGGCACACGCCAGCCACCGGCGCCTTCGATCAACGTGAAGTCGGCGTTTTGCTGCAGTACGTTACGCATCGCCGCCAGCAGCTCGGGCACACCCAGCGTGACGCCCGCCTCGCGTGCGGCGACATGCGGCGCAATCGCAGGCTCGAAGGCGAACGGGTTGACCTGTTCGTACGGCAATTTGATGGTGCTTTCATCGATCAGCGCCTGCGCATCGCTGTTGCGCAGCCCCTTTGGCGTTACCGTGCAACCTGACGCCACCGGCTTGGCGCCCAATGTGCTCATGCCCTGCAATCGCGCCGCATGCAGCAGGCCGGCGGCAATGGTGGTCTTGCCGACGTCGGTATCGGTACCGGCAATGAAGTAGGCCTGGCTCATCTGACTCCCCTTACGCCTGTGGCTTGCGCAACACACCATAGACCACTTGGTAAGTGGCGGGCAGCCCCTGGGGCTGGCGAAATGCCTCATATGCCTGCAACAAACCCTGCATGCGGGCACGGCCGGTGAGCCCCGAGGGGCGGCCCGGGTTGATATTGTGCGCGCCCAGGGCCTTCAACTCGTGGGTCAGGCTGCGCACATCGGGGTAGTGCAGCACGTGCGCGCGCTGCTGCAGCGTCACCTGCTCCAAGCCACTGCCCGCGCACAGGCGTTGGTAATCGTCGAAACGGCGGAAGCGGTTGACATGCACCAGGCCATCCACGGCCTGCCAACTGGCACGCAGCTCATCGAGAGTGCCGACGCACAGGCTGCTGAAGGCCAGCACACCGCCCGGGCGCAACACCCGGCGCGCCTCGTCCAGGACGCTGGCGAACTGCCCGCACCACTGCACCGCAAGGCTGGAGAACACCAGATCGACGCAGGCGTCGCGCAGCGGCAAGCGTTCGGCATCGCCGGCCACGTGGTACTGCGCGCCGCGCTGTTCAGTGCGGGCATGGCGCAGCATGCCTTCGGCGATGTCCACTGCCACGCCACTGGCCTGCGCGAAGCGCTCGGCCAACACCCGGCTGAAGTGCCCGGTGCCGCTGCCCAGGTCCAGCCAGCGCGACGGTGCCAGGCCCTCCGGCAGCTGGCCCAGCAGGCTCATGCCGACATCACGCTGCAAGGCCGCGACACTGTCGTAACTGGCCGCCGCGCGGGAAAACGAGGCCGCTACCTGGCGCTTGTCCGGCAGCGCGCCGGGCAGGGTCGGACGGGAAAGGTCAGTCATCGCCACTCTCATGCAGGAAACTCTTGATGCCCGCCGCCAGCTCCTGTGGGTACTCCAGCAGGAATGCGTGGGAACTCTCTTCGACCAGGCCGACTTCCACGTCCGGCAACAGTTCGCTCAGGGCCTTGGCGGCCTCCGCCGGTACCAGCGCATCACTGCCGGCGAACAGGTGCAATTGCGGCCCAGCGTAGTGTTGCAGCGCAGCGCGGGTGTCCAGTTGCGCCAGCACCTGCAATCCACTGGCAAGGTACAGCGGGTCGGTGTCTGGCACCCCGACGCCAAGCTGACGCAGCAATGTACGCGGCTGCAGCGCGCCGTCGCTGCACAGGGTGCGAAAGCGCTTGAGCGTCACCTGGGTGTGGCTGCGGCAACCGTCCAGAAACGTGCCAAAGGTGTCTTCGGCCATGCCGTGGGGCCAGTCCGGTCGCGCCACGAAGCTGGGGTTGCTGGCCAGGGTCAGCAAGCCACAGCAGTGATCGCCGCGCTGGCTTGCCAACGCGCTGGCCAGCATCCCGCCGAGCGACCAACCGCCCAACCAGGTGTCGGTGGGCAGCTTGCGATCGAGGTGATCGACCCAGGCTTGAACATCAGCATCGGCCAGCTCCGGCAGAGGCATCAGTTCGACCTGCAGGCGGGCATCCTGAGCGCGCAGGCTGGCCGCCAACGGCTCCAGCGCCGCAGTACCCAGCCCCCATCCGGGCAGAAGGATCAGTCTGTTACGCATCGGCGGCCTCCAGTTGTGGATAACACTCGGCCAATGCATTCAACAATAGCTGCACCTGCGCTTCACTGTGCGCGGCGCTCAGCGTCACCCGCAGACGGGCGCTGCCGGCGGGCACGGTGGGCGGGCGAATCGCCGTCACCAGCAAGCCACGCTCGCGCAGCATCTGCGACAGGCGCAGTGCCTGCGCGCTGTCACCGATCATGATCGGCTGGATCGGCGTCGGGCTGTCCATCAACTCAAGGCCGATCTGCTGCGCGCCCTGGCGGAACTGGCGGATCAACGCGGCCAGGTGCTCGCGGCGCCAGGTTTCGCGGCGCAACAGCTCCAGGCTCTTGAGCGTGGCACAGGCCAACGCCGGCGGCTGGCTGGTGGTGTAGATGTAAGGGCGTGCGAACTGCACCAGCGCCTCGATCAGTTCCTCGCTGCCGGCAACGAAGGCGCCTGCGGTGCCGCAGGCTTTACCCAGGGTGCCGATCAGCACCGGCACGTCATCGACGCCCAGGCCAAAGTGCTCGACGATGCCGCCACCTTGGGCGCCCAAGGTGCCCAGCCCATGGGCATCATCGACCATCAACCAGGCGCCGCGGGCACGGGCGACCTTGGCCAGGGCCGGCAAATCGGCAAGGTCGCCATCCATGCTGAACACGCCGTCAGTCACCACCAGGGTATTGCCGACGGCCTTGTCCAGGCGGCTGCCCAGGCTGACCGGGTCGTTGTGCAGGTAGCGGTTGAAACGGGCGCCACTGAGCAGCCCGCCATCGAGCAGGGAGGCGTGGTTAAGGCGATCCTGCAACACCGTGTCGCCCTGCCCCACCAGCGCGGTGATGGCGCCCAGGTTGGCCATGTAGCCGGTGGAGAACAGCAATGCACGCGGGCGCCCGGTGAGTTCCGCCAACGCCTCCTCGACCTGATGGTGCGGCGTGCTGTGGCCGACCACCAGGTGCGATGCGCCACCGCCGACACCCCAGCGCTCGGCGCCAGCCTGCCAGGCCGCGATCACGTCGGGATGATTGGCAAGGCCAAGGTAATCATTGCTGCAGAACGCCAACAGCGGCCGGCCATCGACCACCACTTCCGGCCCCTGGGGGCTTTCCAGCAATGGCCGTTGCCGATACAGGTCTGCAGCGCGCCGTTCGGCCAGGCGCGCTGCCAGGTCAAAGGCCATCTCAGGCCGAGGCTGCGTTGTAGAACATCTCGCTGCTGCGCTGTTCGACCAGCGCCTGTTCGATGGCGGCCTGGTGCACTTCATCGGCATGCTCTTCGCGGGCCTCAGGCTTGATGCCGAGGCGGGCGAACAGCTGCATGTCCTTGTCGGCTTGCGGGTTGGCGGTGGTCAGCAGCTTCTCGCCGTAGAAGATCGAGTTGGCGCCTGCCATGAAGGCCAGGGCCTGCATCTGCTCGTTCATCTGCTCGCGGCCGGCGGACAGGCGCACATGCGACTTGGGCATCAGCAGGCGGGCCACTGCCAGCATGCGGATGAAGTCGAACGGGTCGACATCTTCTTCTTCGGCCAGGGGCGTGCCAGCCACCTTGACCAGCATGTTGATCGGTACCGATTCTGGGTGCTCGGGCAGGTTGGCCAGCTGGATCAGCAGGCCGGCGCGGTCGTCCAGCGACTCGCCCATGCCGAGGATGCCACCCGAGCAGATCTTCATCCCCGCATCGCGCACATAGGCCAGGGTCTGCAGACGCTCGCTGTAGGTACGGGTAGTGATGATGCTGGTGTAGAACTCCGGCGAGGTGTCGAGGTTGTGGTTGTAGTAATCGAGGCCGGCCTGGGCCAGGGCCAGGGTCTGGTCCTGATCGAGCTTGCCGAGGGTCATGCAGGTTTCCAGGCCCATGGCTTTGACACCTTTGACCATTTCCAGCACGTAGGGCATGTCTTTGGCCGACGGGTGTTTCCACGCCGCGCCCATGCAGAAGCGGGTTGAACCAATGGCTTTGGCGCGGGCGGCTTCTTCCAGCACCTTCTGCACTTCCATCAGCTTCTGTTTTTCAAGCCCGGTGTTGTAGTGGCCGGACTGCGGACAATATTTGCAATCTTCCGGGCAGGCGCCGGTCTTGATCGACAGCAGGGTCGAAACCTGCACACGGTTTGGGTCGAAATGCGCGCGGTGCACAGTCTGCGCCTGGAACAGCAGGTCATTGAACGGTAGCTGGAACAGCGCCTTGACCTCGGCCAGGGACCAGTCGTGACGTGTTGTTGCAGTTGTGCTGGCGCTCATCGGCGTTTCCTTGTTTAGGCTGTAACTGGCGCCGGGACAGGAATGCCCGCCAGCGCATCACGGATAGCTCGCATAGTCATGGAAGGCCTATGAACTGTCAACCCAACCTGAAATCACTGGTTTACAAGTGTACAAATATCAACCAACGCTGTTTGCTATGCGACGCGGCTGCCGAACAGGCGTATCCGTTGTGTATCGCCTGCGAGCAGGAGCTGCCCTGGCTGACAGACTATTGCCTGCGTTGCGCCCTGCCTTTGCCAATGGCCAACCTGACCTGCGCCCAGTGTTGTCGCCGGGTGCCGGTGTTCCACCAAGTCATCGCGCTATGGCACTACGGGTTTCCGGTAGACACCCTGATCAGCCGTTTCAAGCACAACCGCCAGTGGCCTTTGGGGCGGTTGATGGCCGAATTGCTCGGCCATGGTCTGCAACACCGCTATGCAGAAGGCTTGCAAGCACCTGACCTGCTGTTGCCTGTTCCGTTGGCCAAGCGTCGACTGCGTGAGCGCGGCTTCAACCAGGCGGGCATGCTGACGCGCTGGCTGTCGTCGCAGTTGGGCATTGCGTGCGACGAGCGGGTGCTGCTGCGTAAACGCGAGACCCCGGCGCAGCAGCATCTGGATGCCAAGGCCAGGCGGCGCAACCTGCGCCAGGCATTCTGTGTCACCGGCCATGGCGCGTTGGAGGGCAGGCATGTAGCAGTCGTTGACGACGTGCTGACCACCGGTGCCACGGCGCAGGCGATTGCCGAGGTGCTATCCAGGGCCGGGGCACGCAGGGTGGATGTGTATTGCCTGGCGCGCACGCCCAAGCCTGGGCAGATGTAATCTGCGTGGGGCGGTATGGCTTGACGATGCGTTGCCATGAAGGCACCGTCCCTTGATCAACTGCTGACTAACCTGCCCATGCCCCTGCCCAGCCTCCTTACCCAACACATCGCCCGCCGCCCGCATCGCATCGCGCTGCTGCAGCACATTGCCGAGCAAGGCTCGATCACCCGCGCCGCCAAGGCCGCAGGCATCAGCTACAAAGCTGCCTGGGACGCCATCGACGAGCTCAACAACCTGGCCAGCCAGCCCTTGGTCGAGCGCAGCACCGGCGGGCGGGGCGGCGGCGGGGCGCGGCTTTCGGCCGAAGGCGAGCGCGTGCTGCGGCTGTATCAGCGCTTGCAGGCATTGCAGGCGCAGGTACTGGAGGCGGCCGAACACTCCAGCGACCTCGACCTGCTCGGGCGCCTGATGCTGCGCACCAGTGCGCGCAATCAGCTGCAGGGCAAGGTCAGCGGCCTGCGCCGGGAAGGCCGGCATGATCGGGTAAGCCTGGCACTGGGCGGCGGCCTGGAAATCGAGGCGCTGATTACCCACGACAGCACCGCGCGATTGGAGCTGACATTGGGGACAATGGTCGTGGCGCTGCTCAAGGCAGGATGGGTGCAACTGCTGGGGGATGGCGATGAAGCCGACGCTGGCAGCAACGGCCTGAAGGCAACGGTCGAGCAGGTGCTGGCCGAAACCGACGGGCCCAGCGAGGTGCGGTTGGCGTTGGGTAACGGGCAAACGTTGTGCGCGTTTGCCGAGCAGGACTGGTTGGCACGCAATCGCGTTGATACCGCCAGCACGGTGCGGGTGCAGTTCCATCCTTCTTATGTACTGCTGGGGGTGCCGGTGTAGGACCGGTTGGGCGGGTTGGAATGCGCTACCATGGCCCCACGCCGCCCATCCCCGGAGTCACCATGTCCCACCCCTTCGACACCCTCACCCCCGACCTGGTCCTGGACGCCGTGGAAAGCATTGGCTTTCTTAGCGATGCCCGCATCCTGGCCCTGAACAGCTACGAGAACCGCGTCTACCAGGTGGGCATCGAAGACTCACAGCCGTTGATCGCCAAGTTCTACCGCCCAGGCCGCTGGAGCGACGAGGCCATCCTCGAAGAACACCGCTTCACCGCCGAGCTTGCCGATTGTGAAGTGCCCGTGGTCGCACCTCTGCAGCACGATGGCCGAACGCTGTTCGAACACCAGGGTTTCCGCTTCACCCTGTTCCCCCGCCGCGGCGGCCATGCGCCGGAGCCCGGCAACCTCGACCAGCTGTATCGCCTCGGCCAGTTGCTCGGCCGCCTGCACGCCGTTGCAGCGACACGCCCGTTCGAGCATCGCGAAGCGCTGGCTGTAGACAACTTCGGCCACGCGTCACTGAAAACCCTGCTGGAGGGCAACTTCGTACCGCGAGAATTGCTACCCGCTTTCGAGTCTGTTGCCCGCGACGTACTGAAACGGGTCGAGGATATCTACGCCCGTACCCCACACAAGGCAATCCGCCTGCACGGCGACCTGCACCCGGGCAACCTGATGCATCGCGACGAGGTCTATCACGTCGTTGACCTCGACGACTGCCGCATGGGCCCGGCGGTGCAAGACCTGTGGATGATGCTTGCCGGCAGCCGCGAGGAACGCCTCGGCCAGTTGGCAGAGCTGATCGACGGTTACAACGAATTCCATGACTTCGACCCGCGCGAGCTGCCCCTGATCGAGCCTTTGCGAGCCCTGCGCCAGTTGCATCACAGCGCCTGGCTGGCACGCCGCTGGGACGACCCGGCCTTCCCGCGCAGCTTCCCGTGGTTTGGCCAACCTCGCTACTGGGGCGACCAGATTCTCGCACTGCGCGAGCAGATGGCTGCACTGGATGAGCCGCCGCTGAAGTTGTTCTAAGCCTTTCAGCCTGGAATAACAGAACTTTCTCACCGGCTCGACCTAGTATTTTTGCCAGTAGGCAAGGGCGAGGGCTGGGTGTAAAAAACTCCCAAGTCAGCGTGGGAGTTTTAGTCATGAAAACACAACTTACCCCGGCACCGAGCGCGCGCGGGTGTCGGCGTCTGCCGCCCTGAGTTTCCCTCTTTTTGCATTCGCAAACAGTTAGCGCGTGCTCAAAACCCTTCAATAGTAGGCATGCGACACATTCGATCGCAAGCGCAGTGTAAATCTAAACATATGCCCGGAGATGATACGCTCATGAGTAACTCGACAAAGCAATCGCTTGAAGACTTCCTGAAAGAGCTGGGTAAGAAACGACAAAACTGGAAGTACCCGGTGATCGTGGCGTTCGATAGAACCACCGCAAACCATGTATTGAAACAGGAGTTCATTGAACATTATACGGAGGGAGAATTTATCCCCCCTCTGACTAGCGAAATTGATCTCGACCCAGGCATCTCCTATCACAAGCTACTGGATTTTTGCCTGGATGAACCCAGGCTATCCTTTGAAAACGCAGACCTCAGCGATTCTAGAGCAAAACTGTTGATGCGAACGGTCAGGGGAAAGCAAATTCAGTTGAGCCAAGCATCCGGCAGCACACGCAGACGGGTGTCGAAGTTGGCAGAGGCGACCCCTATCAATGGTCCAACGCTTGTGTTTGATGTTGAATTAAAAGGAAGTAATGCGCAGATATCTGAGGAAGGCGAGGTCTACTTCAACATTGCCACCGGCAAAAACTATACATTCCACGGTGGCGTGACGGAATTTAAAAAGGATAAACTGGGCGAGCACTTCAGCATTTACTTCGCATCACTGAGACCTAGAAAAATTCAATATACATTGGGCAAGCTTTCCAATTTAGAAAACTCAACCATAAAGCCAGAAAAGTTTGCAATTCGTACCCACGGAGGTCCCGGATCAACGCTTAGAAATGAAGAGAGTTTTGGTGACGGGGCAGTCGTATTATTTGTAGAAATAGAAGGATTCGATAGTAAAGACGCTGTACCACCTGATGAGAACAGCAAACTTACATATCTTTTGCCTGACGACCTAAGTGCGTCGGTGATGATCAATCGAACTCTAGTGATGGACAATTTCATCTTTCCCGCGCTTAAGTCAAGCAATTCATTGCTCAAACATATGGAATGGAAACTCATGAGCGCGGCAGCAGCGAAAGATTTCGAATATATGGCTGTGGGTAATGGCTGGGTGGACTCGGTGGTCATGGCTGCAGGTCCGTGGCGCTTCGTGGCGGCGGCACATAATTATTATGCTCCCACTGACTATAATGCTACTCAACGGTTACGGATAGCATTTAAAGATGACAAGCTCGTGATTACCTGGGTTGGGAATTTCAATACGCCCGCAGAGATACTTAATGGGAACGACCGAGAGCGAGGAGCACTCCACGTTGAATGGGATGTTCGTCACGAGTATGCATTTTCCGTTGATAGCTCTGGTGATTCAGATCACATCGTACTCTCTCGGGTGGGAGGCCACGAAAACTCTTCTGTGAGACTGAGCGGCAACCTTGATCGCTACTGGGATGACTACATAAGTCACATTCTTAAAAAGGAAGCCATGTACGCCGAGGCAGAGAAGTTTCTGGCCAACGTTACAAGTAGTGCGAATGAGACACTGCGTAGTGTCGGCGCGAATATTGACACCTTCATTTTGTCTTCCCTGCTTTTCCGGAACTCTAAGATCAACCTTGAATACGCACACTGGCCAAATGATGTAATGGCACTGGGTCAACTGGCTCCTGACCGCAACAAGCTCACCATTACCAGGAGCGACAACACACCAATCGATAACGGTGAAACCAGTATACTGTCCGGTACTGCTCTGACCTTCAAGACCACCCCTGCTACTGAAGGCGTAACATGGAGCGTACGTCACATCCCTGATTACGAAGGTGAGAACCCCACTGGTACGATCGACCCGGCTACCGGGGCTTACAGCGCGCCCGCTGCCGACAAATTCGAAGGCAGTCATATCAAGGTCATTGTTACCGCTAAAAAAGGCACTGCCGTTTCGCATGTCTTGGTAAGCGTATTGCGGACCACCGTCAACGCTTACCCCACGGTCATGACAGTTAACTTAGACTCCTATGGCGATATCATAGGCGGTGAGATGAATGGCCAAACAGTCAACTGGCAAGTCAAAGGGCTAGGCCGCATTGAAGATAACCCGACGCCCGACCCTCTGGCACAAGCCTCTAAACGGTACTATTCCCCCAAAGAAGTTCCAGATTTTGAAGCAAGCATGCCCGCAGTTGATGAGGTCATGCGCCTTGACCAAGTCGTGGTCAGCAACGGGGCTTCCAGCAAAACCGTCCACATACTCCTGCCTGTTGAAACCCAAGCGGCTTATTGGCTGAAGCCCGTCACGGCCGGCGCCAGCGTAAAGCTCGAGTTCTGGTTCAAGCCCAGGGGCAAACCGGAACAGCAAGTGGCGGCGGACGATACTTCATGGTATGTACGCATCGGTAACGGCACCATAGAAGACGGTGTATACACGCCACATGCGTCAAAGCCCGACGAGGACTGCATTGTCATCGTCGCGATAGACGAATCGCAAATGACGATTCAATACGCCAGTATTATTGTGCCCATTCCCTTTATCGACGCTGAACAGTTCGTGTCGCTTTACGAATCTGTAGAAGCCAGTGACAAGGCACGTAGGTTGCGCCTAAACCAGAAATGACCAGTCGAGCGTATTGACGGCCCTATTTTGCAATGCCGTCCACACCGAGAACCAGGGCCCAGCCCTGGTTATCGCATTTTCTGGCTACACAGTTGGGCCGCCTTCCTTTACCTCAGCAGCATCGGCCGCACGAGAGAACGCTCCACAAGCGCGCAGGAAATACCCGAACAAGTCAGCACAACGCACCAACCTGTGCTGAAATAGCTCGGCGCTTTATTTAGCTACCTAAGCAAGGATTCTGCATGCACGCCGCAAACCCGCAACGCGGGTACATCCTGGGCCTCAGTGCCTACATCATCTGGGGCCTGTTCCCCCTGTACTTCAAAGCGATCCAGAGCGTGCCAGCGGTGGAGATCATCGTCCACCGGGTACTCTGGTCGGCCCTGTTCGGATCGCTCCTGCTACTGGTATGGAAGCACCCCGGCTGGTGGCGCGAACTGCGCGACAACCCGCGCAGGCTGGCTATCCTGGCATTGAGCGGGGCGCTGATCGCCGGTAACTGGCTGACGTACGTATGGTCAGTAAACAATGGCCGCATGCTCGAAGCCAGCCTGGGCTACTACATCAACCCGTTGATCAACGTGCTGCTGGGCATGCTCATCCTCGGCGAGCGCCTGCGCCGCCTGCAATGGCTGGCGGTGGCCATGGCAACGGTGGGGGTGGCCCAGCAGGTGTGGCAGGTGGGCAGTCTGCCGTGGGTCTCGCTGGTACTGGCGCTGAGCTTCGGCTTCTATGGGTTGATCCGCAAACAGGCACCGGTGGCGGCGCTGCCGGGTCTGGTGGTGGAAACCTGGATGTTGGTGCCACTGGCCCTTGGCTGGCTGTTACTGCACCCCGCCGCGATGAGCGCGCAGGGCGCGTTCTATACCAGCAGCGAAGCGCTGTGGTTGATGGCGGCAGGGCCGGTGACCCTGGTGCCGCTGGTGTGTTTCAACGCCGCCGCGCGCCATCTGCCGTACACCACGCTGGGCTTCTTGCAGTACCTGGCGCCGACCCTGGTGTTGCTGCAGGCGGTGTTGCTGTTTGACGAGCATTTGTCGTCGAGCACGCTGGTGGCGTTCATGTTCATCTGGGCGGGTTTGGCGATCTATAGCGTCGATGCCTGGCTGAATTTGCGCAAGCGGCGCTGATCAAATAATGATCAAATCTCTGCAGGGCACGCCTTTCGTGGCCTGCAGAGACATCTCCAGAGGTTATCCACACCCTCGTCCCCGTGCTTTGTGCACAAGCTGCTGATTATTGGATGTTTTTTGATCAAACCTGGGGAAGCCTTGATGCGCCTGGGCTGGAGAGGTACGCCCCCAGGTTATCCACAGGGCCGTCCCTGTGAAACAGGGGATAACCCCGGGGCCGCTGCGCGCCCCTTTCGCGACACAAGGCCGCTCCCACAAGGGATCACGGTTTTCCTGTGGGAGCGGCCTTGCGTCGCGAAAGGGCCGCACAGCGGCCCCAGCAATCTAGGATCACTCCTCCGCCCGCAACTCCAACTCCACCATCAAATCATCCGCCAAGCTCTCCAGCCGCTGCCGCAATTCTTCAAGCGACAACGTCAACGGCAGCGCCAGCAACGCATTGGCATGGAACAACGGCTCGCTGCTCATCGGTGCAGGCCGCACTTCGGTGGTAAAACGCTCCAGGTTCACTCCAAGTTCGGCCAGCAGCCTGGTGATATCACGCACGATCCCTGGCCGGTCATTGCCCACCAGCTCCATGGCGATCGGCTTCCAGGTGCACGAAGGCTCGATGCCACTCTCGGCAATCAACACACGAATGTCATACCGCGCCAAGCCCTGCAGCGACGCGACCAGTTCCGCGTAGTTTTCCGCCGGCACAGCCACCCTCAAGATGCCGGCGAACTGCCCGGCCATGCGTGACATGCGGCTCTCCAGCCAGTTACCGCTGTGGTCGGCGATGCACTGGGCAATGCGCTCGACCTGGCCGGCCTTGTCAGGGGCAATCACAGTGAGTACAAGATGATCCACAAGCCCTTCCTCTGTGTCGAACCGCGCTGGGCGGCAATAAACCGGGGGATCGACTCAGTATAGGCAAGGCGCGGCAACCTGCCGCAGGGCAATCGACATAACGAATCGTGTACTGTTTCAAGATTTATCTGGAACAATCCACCTGTTTTTTGCGAACATACCCACTCCCAGCGTGACCATACGCGACCAACGGGTCGCACAACGACGCTTTTAGTCTGATTTTGCCCCGCC
This sequence comes from Pseudomonas putida, assembly GCF_025905425.1. NCBI lineage: Bacteria > Pseudomonadati > Pseudomonadota > Gammaproteobacteria > Pseudomonadales > Pseudomonadaceae > Pseudomonas > Pseudomonas putida. The sequence goes on from NZ_CP109603.1 coordinate 4,850,493, forward strand.
TACTGCTTCATGTAGTATCCCGTGGCGCGGACTACAAAACGTCGTTTGGATGTCTGCCAAGGCGCCTGTGAAAATACGCACACTGCCCGCCAGCCTGTCTGGCAGGCCGCACCCAGCCGCCCTTGGGTTCATTCACCCAGGGCACGCACTGGTGCCGTGTTTAGAGAAGCGCTACAGGCTTAATACGATGAGCGAAATAGCTGAGCAGAGTGAGGCAAGCAATGACTGGATACGTTCAAGTCGGTGGCCTTCAGGTCGCCAAGGTCCTGTACGACTTCGTGAACAACGAAGCCATCCCCGGGACCGGCATCGTCGCCGAGCAGTTCTGGGCAGGTGCAGAGAAGATCATCAATGACCTCGCTCCAAAGAACAAAGCCCTGCTCGCCAAGCGCGACGAGCTGCAAGCCAAGATCGACGCCTGGCACCAGGCACGCAAAGGCCAGGCCCATGACGCCGTAGCCTACAAAAGCTTCCTCCAGGAAATCGGCTATCTGCTGCCACAAGCCGACGATTTCCAGGCCACCACGCAGAACGTGGACGAAGAAATCGCCCGCATGGCCGGCCCGCAGTTGGTCGTGCCGGTGATGAACGCCCGCTTCGCCCTGAACGCCGCCAACGCCCGCTGGGGTTCGCTGTACGACGCGCTGTATGGCACCGATGTCATCAGCGATGAAGGCGGCGCCGAAAAAGGCCAGGGCTACAACAAAGCGCGTGGCGACAAGGTTATTGCCTTTGCCCGTGCCTTCCTCGACGAAGCCGCGCCACTGGCTGCCGGCTCGCATGTCGATTCCACCGCCTACAGCATCCAGGACGGCAAGCTGGTCGTCGCCCTCAAGGGCGGCAGCAACAGCGGCCTGCGTGACGACGCACAACTGATCGGCTTCGTCGGCGACGCCGCCGCGCCGACCGCCGTGCTGCTCAAGCACAACGGCCTGCACTTCGAAATCCAGGTCGATGCCAGCACCCCGGTGGGTAGCACCGATGCCGCCGGCGTCAAAGACATCCTGATGGAATCGGCACTGACCACCATCATGGACTGCGAAGACTCGGTCGCGGCCGTAGACGCCGATGACAAGGTCATCGTCTACCGCAATTGGCTGGGCCTGATGAAAGGCGACCTGGCCGAAAGCGTGAACAAAGGTGGCAAGACCTTCACCCGTACCATGAACCCAGACCGCGAGTACGCCGTGCCTAACGGTGGCAGCGTCACCCTGCACGGGCGTTCGCTGTTGTTCGTGCGCAACGTGGGTCACCTGATGACCAACCCGGCGGTCCTCGATGCCCAGGGCAACGAAATCCCGGAAGGTATCCAGGACGGCCTGTTCACCAACCTGATCGCCTTGCACAACCTCAACGGCAACACCAGCCGCAAAAACACCCGCACCGGCAGCGTCTACATCGTCAAGCCGAAGATGCACGGCCCTGAAGAAGTGGCCTTTGCCGCCGAAATTTTCAGCCAGGTCGAAGACCTGCTGGGCATGCCGCGCAACACCGTCAAGGTCGGCATCATGGACGAGGAACGCCGCACCACGGTCAACCTCAAGTCCTGCATCAAGGCAGCCGCCGAGCGCGTTGCGTTCATCAACACCGGCTTCCTCGACCGCACCGGCGACGAAATCCACACCTCGATGGAAGCCGGCGCCGTGGTGCGCAAAGGCGCCATGAAGAACGAGAAGTGGATCGGCGCTTACGAGAACAACAACGTCGACGTGGGCCTGGCCACCGGCCTGCAAGGCCGCGCGCAGATCGGCAAAGGCATGTGGGCCATGCCCGACCTGATGGCGGCCATGCTCGAGCAGAAGATCGCTCACCCGCTGGCCGGCGCCAACACTGCCTGGGTACCTTCGCCGACTGCCGCGACCCTGCATGCCCTGCACTACCACAAGGTCGATGTGCAGGCACGTCAACGCGAGCTGGCTACGCGCACCCCGGCTTCGGTCGACGACATCCTGGCCATCCCGCTGGCCGCCGACACCAACTGGTCGGACGAAGAGATCCGCAACGAGCTGGACAACAACGCCCAGGGCATCCTTGGCTACGTGGTGCGCTGGATCGATCAGGGCGTGGGTTGCTCGAAAGTGCCAGACATCAACAACGTCGGCCTGATGGAAGACCGCGCCACCCTGCGCATCTCGGCCCAGTTGCTGGCCAACTGGCTGCGCCATGGCGTGGTCAGCGAGGCGCAGGTGCTGGAAAGCCTGAAGCGCATGGCGGTGGTGGTTGATCAGCAGAACGCCAGCGACGCCCTGTACCGCCCGATGGCGCCGAACTTCGACGACAACGTCGCGTTCCAGGCGGCTGTGGAGCTGGTGATCGAAGGTGGCAAGCAGCCGAACGGTTATACCGAACCGGTACTGCACCGTCGTCGTCGCGAGTTCAAGGCGCGTAACGGGCTGTAAAACGCAAGGGGCCGCTGTGCGGCCCATTCGCGGGCAAGCCCGCTCCCACAGGTACCCCACTGCATTCGAGCTTAGTGGGGTACCTGTGGGAGCGGGCTTGCCCGCGAATGCTATGGCACAAGCAGCCGCCCTACTTGAGCCCTAACTCTTTCTTCACCAACCCCAGCAGTTTCTCCAAATCCACAGGTTTGAGCAAAAAATCCACCACCCCCAAGTGCATCACGTCAACGGCCTCTTTCACATCGGTGTCGCCCGACACCACTATGATCGACAACGCCGCCCACCTCGACTCTCGAATCTGCCGGATCAGCTCCATTCCATCCTTGGGTTCCATGCGCAGATCAGTAATCATCAGGGCAATTCTGGGCTCCCAGTGCAGTTTCCACAGCGCTTCCAGAGCACCGTCGGCCGTCATGCAATCGATGCCTCTGCTTTTCAGGTAGTAGCTCAGCGCCTTGCTGTTCACGGCATTGTCATCGACCACCAACACCACCGGTCGGGGCGCAATAGGCGCACTCACCACAGCCAGTGCCTCGCGTTCGGCGTCACTCAGGAGGTCGTCATGCTCACCCATGGTCATCTCGTCAAAAAGTCTTGCTCACGGTAAGGCCCCACCTTGCGATATTGATCACACGCCACTCATAGACTTACGTCCAATGGGCACCACAGCGCAGCCAGCCGACCATGGGGACCGAGAACAACAAGGCCGGTATCTATATATAGATATATATAGTTCGGCGTAGCGATACGGTCAGTTTCATGAGCAAAAAGGACGCCTACAGCCAGGCGGGCAGGACGGCAGTGCTGCAGAACATACAAGGTACGTTGCAGTTTCTGCAGCGCTTCCCACCGTTCAACCAGATGGAGCACGGCCACCTGGCGTATCTGGTCGAGCAGTGCCAGCTGCGTTTCTATGCCAGCGGCGAAAGCATCGTCAAACCCGCCGATGGCCCGGTCGAGCACTTCTACATCGTCAAACAGGGGCGAGTCGTCGGCGAGCGCCAGCACCTGGTCAAACCCGGTGTGGAAACCACCTTCGAGATCACCAGCGGCGAATGTTTCCCCCTGGCCGCCCTGCTGGGCGAGCGCGCCACGCGCACCGAGCACCTGGCCGGCGAGGACACCTTCTGCCTGCAGCTGAACAAGGCCGCGTTCATCCGCGTGTTCTCCCTGTCGGAAGCCTTCCGCGACTTCGCCCTGCGCGGGGTCAGCAGCTTGCTCGACCAGGTCAATCAGCAGGTGCGCCAACGCGCCGTGGAAACCCTCGGCACCCAGTATTCGCTCAATACCCCCCTGGGCGAACTGGCCATGCGTCACCCGGTGGTCTGCTGCCCCGACATGCCGCTGCGTGATGCTGTGCGGCTGATGCACGAGCAACAGGTTGGCAGCATTGTCGTGGTCGACCCCACGCGCTACCCGATCGGCATCTTCACCCTGCGCGACCTGCGCCAGGTGGTGGCGGCCGCCGATGCCGACCTGGGTGCGCCGATCGAGCGGCACATGACCGCCAAGCCGTTCTACCTCAGCCCGCAAGCCAGCGCCTTCGACGCCGCCATGGCCATGACCGAGCGGCACATCGCCCATGTTTGCCTGGTAGACAACCAGCGCCTGTGTGGGGTGGTGTCCGAACGGGACCTGTTCTCCCTGCAACGGGTCGATCTGGTGCACCTGGCGCGTACCATTCGTCATGCGCCACGCCTGGAAACCCTGGTTTCCCTGCGGGGTGAAATCAGCCAACTGGTCGAGCGCATGCTTGCTCACGGCGCCTCGTCGACGCAGATCACCCAGATCATCACGTTGCTTAACGATCATACGGTCTGCCGGGTGATCGAGCTGGCCCTGGCCGAGCGTGGTGACCCGGGCGTGCCGTTCAGCTGGCTGTGCTTCGGTAGCGAAGGGCGGCGCGAGCAGACCCTGCACACCGACCAGGACAACGGCATTCTGTTCGAAGCCCGCGACAGCGCCGAAGCCGATGCGGTCCGAGCCCGCTTGCTGCCACTGGCGCAATACATCAACCAGTGCCTGGCTCAGTGCGGCTTTACCCTGTGCAAAGGCAATGTCATGGCCGGCAACCCCGAGTTGTGCCTGTCACGCGGCGAATGGGCGCGGCGCTTTGCCGGCTTCGTCCGCGAGGCCAGCCCTGAAAACCTGCTGGGTTCGAGCATCTATTTCGACCTGCGTGTGGTCTGGGGCGACGAGCAAGGGTGTGAGCAACTGCGCCAAAGCCTGCTGGATCAGGTTGCCGATAACCGTATTTTCCAGCGCATGATGGCCGACAACGCGCTACGCCAGCGCCCACCGGTTGGCCGCCTGCGCGAGTTCGTGCTGACCCGCCAAGGCAACGACAAGGCCGCCACCCTCGACCTCAAGGTGCAGGGCCTGACGCCCTTCGTCGATGGCGCGCGCTTGCTAGCCCTGGCCAATGGCATCGATGCCTGCAACACCCTCGAACGCCTGCGTCAGCTGGTGACCAAGGGCGTCATCGAACCACTCGACGGTGCGGCGTATGAAGAGGCTTACCACTTCATCCAGCAAACCCGCATGCAGCAGCACCAGCGCCAGACCCGCGATAACCTGCCCTACTCCAACCGTGTCGACCCAGACAGCCTCAACCACCTGGACCGGCGCATCCTGCGTGAATCGCTGCGCCAGGCGCAGCGCCTGCAAAGCAGCCTGGCCCTGCGGTACCAGCTATGAGCCTGTTCGCCTGGCTACGCCCCAGCATGCCCGACCTGGACGAGGCCTCGCGCCAGCGCCTGGCGCAATTGCCCAAGCCCGCGCCGCTTGGGGTGTGCACGTTGCGCGAGCAACGCTGGGTGGTGCTGGACCTGGAAACCAGCGGCCTTAACCCTAACCGTGACCAGGTATTGTCGATTGGCGCCGTGGCCATCGAAGACGGCGCCATCGACTTTGCCCAGCAGTTCGAACGCACCCTGTACCGCCCGACCCAGAAGACCAACGCCAGCGTGCTGATTCACGGGTTGGGGCCCAGTGCCCTGGCGGCCGGCTGCGACCCGGTCGAGGCGTTGATCGACCTGCTCGACTTCATTGGCGACAGCCCGGTGCTGGCGTTCCACGCCCCTTTCGATCAGCGCATGCTCGCGCGCGCCCTGAAAGAAAGCCTGGGCTATCGCCTGCAGTTGCCGTTTCTCGATGTTGCCGAACTGGCACCGATGCTCAACCCCGACACAGTGCTGCGCGAGGCGGGGCTGGATGACTGGGTGGCGCGTTTTGGCCTGCAAGTGGAAGAGCGCCACCATGCCAGTGCCGATGCCCAGGTCACCGCTGAGTTGGCCTTGATCCTGTTCAGCCAGGCCCGCCGCCAGCAGCTGGACAGCCCATTGCAGCTGGAGCAACGGTTGCGGGGTTGGCGGCGGCGCAAGCTGCACAATCACGGCCTGTGATTTTCATGATGGCCCCACTGGCCCTTTCGCGGGCACGCCCGCTCCCGCAGGGAATGCGCGCCCTCTGAAGCCAGTGAGATCCTGTGGGAGCGGGCTTGCCCGCGAAGAGGCCGGCACAGGCAACACATCTCCCTGGTGGCAATCCGATAAGCGTCCATTGCGCCCCGCCCCCCGCCTCTGCAACAATCGCGAATAATTATCGTTAGTTAATGCATTCGTTCCGGGGGGACGCTGCTTGTCTTCTGCACAGAGCCCACACGCCGAGCTGGTCGGTGCACTGTACCGCGACCATCGCGGCTGGCTGCTCGCCTGGCTGCAACGCAGCATGGCCTGCCGTCAGCGTGCCGAAGACCTGAGCCAGGATACCTTCGTGCGCCTGCTCGGCCGCGATCGGCTGGACACCCCCCGCGAGTCCCGCGCCTTTCTGGCAGCCGTGGCCAAAGGGCTGATGTTCGACCATTTCCGCCGCACCGCGCTGGAACAAGCCTACCTGGCCGAACTCGCCCAACTGCCGGCAGCCGAACAACCCTCCCCGGAAACCCAGCACCTGATTCTCGAAGACCTAAAGGCCATCGACCGCTTGCTGAGCAAGTTGTCGAGCAAAGCCCGTGCAGCCTTTCTGTACAACCGCCTGGACGGCATGGGCCACGCCGAAATCGCCGAGCGGCTGGGTGTTTCGGTCTCTCGGGTACGCCAGTACATCGCCCAGGGCATGCGCCAGTGCTATGTGGCCTTGTACGGGGAGCCGACGTGAACAGCTCACCGGTATCGTCCCGCGTGCTGGAAGCAGCCATCGCCTGGAAACTGAGCATCGATGAAGGCAGCAGCACAGCCGACGAGCGCAGCGAATTCATGCGCTGGCACGCCGCCAGCGAAGAACATGCCCGCGCCTGGCGTCAATTGGGCAGCCTCGACCAGCGCGTGAGCGCTGCTGCCGGGCCCGCGCGCCAGGCGCTGCTGCAGTCGCGGGCCGGGATGCGGCGGCGGATCGGCAAGCTGGGCGGTGGCCTGGCCGGAATGTTCCTGCTGGGTTCCTTGTTGGCCTGGGTCGGCGCCCCTTCGCTGTCACCGGGATACTGGCTGGCCGATCAGCGCACCGCCACCGGCGAGTTGCGCACCCTGCGCCTGGAAGACGGCACCCTGCTGAGCCTGAACACCCATACCGCGGTGGATATCGACTACGAAGGCGAGCAACGGATAATCGTGCTGCACCAAGGCGAAATCTCGGTCGAAACCGGTCACCAAGACCCCCGCCCTTTGCTGGTACGCACCGACGACGGCCGTCTGCGCCCGCTTGGCACGCGCTTCCTGGTACGCCGTGAGGCACACGGCACACGCCTGGAAGTACTGCAGGCCTCTGTCGCCGCCATGCCGCTGAACAGTGGCGACGAACAGGTACTGCACGAAGGCCAGCAAGTGCTGATGGATGCCAACGGCCTCGGCCAGGTTGGCCAGGTCGCGGCTGGCATCGATGCCTGGACCCGCGGCATGCTGGTGGTGGACAACGTACGCCTGGCAGATTTGCTGGCCGCCCTCGGCCACTACCGCAGCGGCCATCTCGGGGTGGCCGACGACGTGGCCGACCTGCGTGTTACCGGCAGCTTCCCGCTGACCAACACCGACCTGGCCTTGGAATCGCTGGTGCCGGCACTGCCGGTGAAGATCGAGCGGCATACCCCATGGTGGGTGACCATCAAAGCTAGATAGATCTCTTTGGGCCTATCGCCGGCTCTCGATTCTTTTCACTTTTTTTCTGACAGCCCCTGTCACTTCTGAAATCTCGCTCGGCAAGGAAGCAGTAAGCACTTATCCGTCGAGGAGCCGCTGCATGTCCCGTACTGTCGATCGTATCCTGCGCCCCAGCCTGATGGCCCTCGCCATTGGCCTGGCGGCGCCGTTGGCCAGCCCTGCCCTGTTCGCCGCCGAGCAATCCGCCCCACGCGCCTACGACTTGCCCAGCGCCCCCCTGGCCAGCACCCTCAACCAGATCGCCAGCCAGTCGGGCATCGCCCTGGCCATCGACCCGGCACTGGTCAGCGGCCGCACCTCGGCACCGGTCAACGGCCAGTACGATGGCATCGGCGCCTTGCAGGCCGCCCTGCGCGGCACCGGCTTGCAGTTGCAGCAGAGCATCGTCGGCAGCTACAGCCTGATAGCTGCACAGGAAGGTGCACTGGCCCTGCCGGAAACAGCAATCAACGCCAATGCTTCGTACGAAAGCGCATGGGGCCCGGTTGAAGGCTATACCGCCACCCGCACTGCCGCAGGCACCAAGACCGATACAGCCATTGCCGAGCTGCCACGCTCGGTGACCGTTATCACCCGCCAGCAGATGGAAGACCGCCCCGTTCTCAACCTCAACGACGCACTGCGCTACACCGCTGGCGTACAGAGCAGCGGTTACGGCTCGGACTCGCGCAGCGACTGGCTGTTGGTGCGTGGCTTTGTTCCCACCCAGTTCCTCGATGGCCTGCCATTGCCCAAAGGCAACTACGCTTCGCCGAAGATCGAACCGTGGAACCTGGAGCGAATCGCCGTGCTGCGTGGTCCGGCGTCATCCGTCTACGGCCAGACCCCACCAGGCGGCCTGCTGGACATGACCAGCCGCCGCCCGGAGCTTGAAAGCAGCCACGAAGTCGAAGCGCAGGTAGGCAGCAACAACCATCGGCAGATCAACTTCGACAGCACCGGCAAGGTCGATGACGCGGGGCTGTTCCAGTACCGCGTGAGCGGCACCGTACGTGACAGTGGCACACCGATCGACCATATTCCGGACAAACGCTACAACATCGCCCCCAGCCTGACCTGGAACATTAACGACGACACTAAGCTGACGTTCATTTCCCAATACACCCGCGACGACACCGGTATCACCGGCCAGTTTCTGCCACTGCAGGGCACCAAGCTGGATAGCCCGGCAGGCAAGATCTCCCACCATAAAAATCTCGGGGACCCGGACTGGGAATCCTACGATCGCACCTACTACCACCTAGGCTACGCGTTCGAGACCCGCCTGAACGAAACCTGGCAGTTCCGCCAGAACCTGCGCTACGCGCGCAACGAACTGGACTTCAAGGGCATTACCGCCGGGGGCTCGATCTGGCCGGCGGGCCCGGACGAAGCGGTCAGCGCCGATGGCACCGTGCAGCGCACCGCCGGTATCGTCGAGGAAGACATCTCGCAGTTCGCCGTGGACAACAACTTCCAGGCCGACATCCAGACCGGCAAGGTCGCCCACACCGTGCTGTTGGGCCTCGATCACCAGCGCTCGGACAGCAATGCCCGCTGGCGCTGGGGCTCGGCCGGCGTGCCGTCAAGCAACATCCACAACCCGATCTACGGCCAGGATTTCTCGAACGTCCAGTACTTCGAGATGTACGACTACGATCAGAAAACCCAGCAGACCGGCCTGTACATCCAGGACCAGATGGCCCTGGACAATTGGCGTCTGACCCTGGGGGGGCGCGAAGATTGGGTCCACACCGGCACCACCTTCCACAATCAGGGCGATGCGACCAACACCCAGCGTGATAAGCAATTCAGTGGCAACGCAGCGCTGAGCTATGTATTCGACAATGGCATTACCCCGTACTTCTCGTATGCCGAGTCGTTCCAGGCGGCGACTGGCGCTTCGGTGAACAGCACCGATGCGTTCAAACCCACTGAAGGCAAGCAGTACGAGCTGGGCATCAAGTACCAGCCGCCGGGTAGCAGAACCCTGCTCAGCGCGGCCGTGTTCGACCTGACCCAGGAAAATATGTCGGTGACCGAAGCCAGCGTAACCCGCCAGGTCGGTGAGGTCCGGGTCAAAGGCCTGGAGCTGGAAGCCACTTCGGATGTGACCCAGAATCTCAAATTGATTGGCTCCTACACCTACAACGACAGCGAGATCACCAAAGGCAACGATGGCGAGAAAGGCAAGCGGATGGCACAAGTACCGCGAAACCAGGCGACAGCATGGGCCGATTACACCTGGCATGAAGGCCCGCTCGATGGCTTCGGTGTGGGCGTCGGCGTGCGCTATGTGGGTGACACCTATGGCAACACCACCAATACCGATTGGGGTCATGTCGGTTCGTACACCGTCTACGATGCGTCGGTGCACTACGACCTGGGGCGTCTCAACGGCACCCTCAAGGGCGTGACCGTAGCGGTGGATGCCAAGAACCTGTTCAACAAAGACTACCTGTCGACCTGTGACGGTTACTACTGCTACTACGGCGACGAACGCAACGTGGTGGCCAGCGTCAATTACAAGTTCTGAGTGAAGCGGGTGCCGCCGTGCGGCCCCAATGCTTCTCAAACATAAAAACGATTCCGTGATGAAAAGCTCAACCATCCGCCGCTGGTCCGTGGTCCACACCTGGAGCAGCCTGGTCTGTACTCTGTTCCTGCTGTTGCTGGCCCTCACCGGCCTGCCGCTGATCTTCCACCACGAGCTGGAACACCTGCTCGGTGACGCTCCCGAACTGCGCGAGATGCCCGCAGGCACCCCGCACCTCGACCTGCAGCAGCTGGTGCTCAAGGCCGAACAACACCGCCCCGGCGAGGTGATGCAGTACTTTGGCTATGACGAGGACGAACGCAACGGCGTGGTGGCAATCACAGCCGCGACCGCCGGCACCGAACCCAATGCGTCGCACACCTTCATGCTCGATGCCCGCACCGGCGAAGCCGTCGCCATGCCGGCTGCAAACGGCGGTTTCATGATGGTCATGCTGCGCCTGCATGTGGACATGTTCGCCGGGCTGCCTGGCAAGCTGCTGCTGGCCTTCATGGGCGTGCTGTTTGTCGTGGCGATCATCTCCGGCACCGTGCTCTATGCGCCGTTCATGCGCCGCCTGAAGTTCGCCACCGTGCGCCACGACAAGTCCCGCCGCCTGCGCTGGCTCGACCTGCACAACCTGATCGGCGTGGTGACCCTGGCCTGGGCGCTGACTGTCGGTGTCACCGGGGTGATCAGTGCGCTGTCCGACCTGGTCATCGCCGCCTGGCGCAACGACAGCCTGGCCGCCATGGTCGCCCCCTACCGTCACGCCCCACCGCTCACCGAACGCGCCCCGGCCAGCCGCCTGCTGGCCATCGCCGAGCAGGCCGCGCCCGGCATGCGCCCGGACTTCATCGCCTTCCCCGGCACGCGCTTCTCCAGCGAGCACCACTACGCCGTGTTCATGAAAGGCGCCACGCACCTGACCTCGCACCTGCTCACCCCGGTGCTGATCGATGCCCAGACCCTGCAGGTGACCGCTGTCGGCGAGCGGCCGTGGTACATGGACGCCATGGGCCTGTCGCAGCCGCTGCACTTCGGCGACTACGGCGGGCGCCCCATGCAGATACTCTGGGCGGTGCTGGATGTGCTCACCCTCATCGTGCTCGGCAGCGGCCTGTACCTGTGGTGGAGCAAGCAGCGCAAACCACGGGAGGCCAAGGCATGAGCCACACCTCGCGATCGACGCGGCGCATTTTTGCCTGGCCAGTACTGATCGCCGTACTGAGCGCACTCGGCCTGTTCGCGGCATTGCTTGGCGACGGTGGGTGGGACGGGTTGTCCTGGGTCGGGCTGGGCGTTCCGGCATGGCTGGCAATGCGCGGCTTATGGCGGCGCTGAGGTAGCCGGCTAACACAGGCAGCTGGCAGCAGCGGTACAGCATGGTCCGCCCCTTAACCGGAGATGAACCATGACACCGCTGCTGCAACTGCAGTCACTGGACAGCCAACTTAAAGCACTGCTGCCCCCCTTGCAGGGTGTGGAACATAGCCTCGACCGGTGCCTGGCAGGGCTCTTCCCCGGCCAGGCTGTTACCGCTCGCACCCTGTACTTTGGCCGCTTTCGCCTGTTGGACCTGATCGGTTTTCACCTGTTTGACGGCGGTACCTTCAAACTCCCCCCCGCTGCCGAACCCCGGCACGATGCTTATCCGCAGCTCATCCTGCCGAGCGATTTCAGTGTTCGTATCGGCCGCTTTTGCGCCAGTGTTCGCCAAGCCTTGCATGCCGACCTGGCCGCCTACTGGCTGGAGCGCGACAGCAAGGGGTTGAGCCGCCTGGTGCGCCTGGCGTCCTTGCGCCGCGATCAGTTGTTCACCGAAATACGCTTACGCCGGCACGACGAGACGCTCTCTGCAGAGCATGCCCTACTGCTGACCACCTGCCTTGAATTCCCGCACCCCTCGCAGCGCCGTCACTTGCCCACAACCCATCGCCCCCAGGTGTATCGCCCACTGCTTAGCGGCACGGCACCCAATTGGCGTAGTTACTTGCCAGGTGTACTGATTTTGACCGAGCAAGGCCCGGAGGGGCATCCGCTTGAGCCGCAAGCGCCAGTCGGGCGAGTGGTCTTGTACAGCGTTGTACGTGGCGTCGAAGCGTTCGACAGCCTCGCAGCACTGCATGAGGAGCTTTGCGAGCGCCTTGAAGACCCACACCAGCGCGAACCACTGACCCGCCTGTTGATCGACCCTGATGAACAACTGCGCGCTTGCCGAGCCGAACAGCTGCGCTATAACTGGTTCACCGAAGACATCGTGCAGACCCAGGCAATGGCCATTCGCGATGCTCACACCAAGCGCCTGTCCCTCACCTGGCTGGCGGCATGGAAGCGCGGCCTGCAACGCAATGTCGAACAGCTCGACGCGGCGCTGGCCAGCATCTGGGACTTTCGCGCCGACATCGCAAGCCAGGGCCTGCTGGCAACCCGCTACGGCCTGTTGCTCGAAAAACATCTGCCGAACTGGTTGCGTTCAACCTCACTGCAAGGCGTCGCGCATATCATGCAGGCCATGCAAGAGCAGGTGGCTGCCATTGAAGCTGCGGCAGCGCCTGGCATTCTGACCCTTGAGCAATTCAACCAGCGGCATTCGTTACTGGCCTGGGTGCGCGCACGTTTGAGCGAATTCCTGCAGCGCGACCCAGGCATCGACACTGATCCCCAAGCCATCTACGTCAGCGTGACCCTGGCCCGCCAGATCGGCCCCTCCCTCAACCCGCTCGACACCAGCGCCTATATCCCCGTGGCCAGTCGCCCCCAAGTGGGCGGCACTGTCGAATTGGTCAAGCAGACCTACCGGCTGGACGAACTGGCGCTGCTCAACATCGCCTGGTTCGATGTCGATTACTGGGTAACCGCACGCGTGCACCTTGACGACAACCAACCGCTTCCCGCCCTCACCCCGCTGCGCGTCAAACAGATCATTCGCCGCCTGAATGCCGGCAATGGCTACCAGGCTTATCTGCGCACGCACCTGCTCGATTCACCACACGGCGAGTGGCGCAAACGGGCGCACACCCAACTCAACCGCACCCGCATGAACGCCGAAGCGGTCAAGGCACGCTATGCCGGGCATTTTCAAAAGGACACGTTCGAGCAAGGGTATGGCTGGGCCAGCACGGTGATCCACTCGCCCGACAGCCATGCGCACCCGCATTACAACGAGCAACAGGTGATTGCACGTCAACTGCTGGTCCAGGGAGAGACCCTGCACGGTGTTTTTCTACTTGTTTCACCGGAAAACTCGAACCGCATTGTGGCCTACTGCCCCGACGCGCCAGACCGCCGCCCTTGGCGTGAATACACGAACGCAAGGGCGCTTATCCGCGCCGTGCGCACCGATGCGGATCTGCGCAGCTATGTGCTTCAGCGGTTACCGCTGAGCAATCCGAAAGACATCGAAAAACTCCTGCTCAAAGGCCGCCTGGGCTCGCACATCAAACTGCAGACCATTACAGGCAACCTGTATGAAGCGGCTTACCTGGCCGAGGTCAACTCCCTGATAGCGCAAACCGATGCAGTCACCCGCAGCAACGAGGAGTTACTCGGTGAGTATTCGGTCAATGCACTGAGGCTGTTGCTGGACATGGTGACACTGGTACTGCCGCAGACTGGCGCGATTGCTCTGGCGTTCGGACGCATGGGCATTTCGATCTGGGATGGCCTGGAAGCCTACGATCAGGACGACCACGGCCGCGCACTGCATCACGCCATCGCCGCGCTCGGGCATGCCACTGCGGGCCTCAACGACATGGCGGGTTCAGGGCTGATGCGGCGCGTCATGCTGGGGCTGCCCAAACCACCGCCCGTGCCCGTGCCCAAGCATTATGAGGCCAGGCCCGAAGTTGCCAAGCTGCGCTACCGGATCGATGCTTCACACGAAGAGGCCGTCTACGAACTGCAAACGGCAAATGCCGGCCTGTCCCAGTACTACGTGAAGGACAATCTGGGCCGTTATTTCAATGTCACCTTTGACGGTACGCGCTGGCGCGCCATTGATCCGAAGCTGCCCAATGCCTACCTGAAACTGCCCATCAAACGCCGCGTGGATGGCAGCTGGGTGGTTGACTCACCGACGCTCTGGTATGACGGGATGCCCGACATCAAGCAGCTGCTGGACGACTGCCGCCTGGATGCACGACTGCAAGGTGACGTTGTCGAAGGCGATGGCAACCTGTACGACGACAACACCCTGCTGTACCTGCAACTGGGCCTGCATCAACTCCCAGTGCGCCGTCACCTGCTCGCAGGCCACTACCACCTCATATTGCCTGAGGCCCTGCGCGGCGCGGTGCCCGCCTGGGCAGTGCTGCGCAAACAGAACGATGGCTGGCGCATCCGCGTGCGCCAGACCGGCCGCAGCAGCGACTGGCTGGCGCTGCCGGCAGATTACTCGGACAGCCTCGGCAGCAGTCGGTCCAGCCGTTGATGCAGGGCACTGTCACGCGGCCAGTTGCGCAGCAACCGCGCACGGTCTCGGGCGTAGGCCGGGGCGAAGCTGAGCTGGGTGGCATGCTGGCACATCGCATCCAGGTCGATCAGTGACCATTGGCCGTTGTGCCAGAACAGGTTGTGGCCTTTGAAGTCGCCATGGCTGATACGCTCGCGGATCAGTTGCTGCATCACATGCACCAACGCATCGACCTGCTCCTCGGGCGCATCGCCGTTTTCCACATAGGGCGCAAAGCATGCGGTCAGGTCCGGGCCATCGACGTATTCGGTGACCAGATACGCACGGCTGCGCAGGCCCATGACGCGCTGCTCCAGCACTGCCAAGGGTTTGGGCGTGGCGATGTCGAGGAACTCCAGGCGGTGGCCTTCGATCCACGAGTGCCAGGCACGGCTCGGGCGCCAGAAGCGTTTGAACCAATGGGCGGTGTTTTTGATGTTGTAGCGCTTGAGCACCAGCGGGCGGCCATCGACGTCGATGCGGGCCACGCTGGCGGCACCACCGGTCTTGTACAGGTGGCCTTTGTCGATCAGCTCGTCAGCGTGCTCCAGCACCGGCAGCATGGCCTGGACCTCACCGCGACGAATCGCCCGCAGGCCCGAGAGGCTGCGCTCGACGCTGAACAGCGTGCACTCGCGTCCGGCCTTTTCCAGGTAGTCCTTCTGGCGCCAGCTGCGCACCTTGTCCACCTGCTTCTGCAGCGCTTCCAGTGGCAACGCGTGCTCGCCATTGGCCAGCAAATAATGCACCAGCAGCTCTTCGATGAACGGTTCCAGACGCTTGGGCAACTGGGCGAAGAACACCCCGAGGTTTTCCAGCACACGCGGGCGCGACAACTGCTGGCCCGGTGTCTCGGCCTTGATGCCGGCGCCATCGATCAGGTACAGCTTGCCGTTATGGCGCAGCAGGTTGTCCAGGTGCAGGTCTTCCTGCCACAGGCCCTTGGCGTGCATCTGCGCCACTGCGGTGAGCGCCTCGCCCAGCACCAGATGCTGCTCGTCAGCCAGTACCGGCAGGTGTTCCACTTCGGCCCAGGCATCGGCCAGGCTTTCGGCGCCATCGAGAAACGCGAACAACAACCAGCCACCCTCGCCTTCCTTCAGGCCATCGGCCAGCAGCTTCGGCGTGGTCAGGCCCTGCTCGGCCAACAGCTTGACGCCTTGCAGCTCACGCTGAAAATGCCGTGCAGCGTTGCCACCCACCAGCAGCTTGGCCAGCACCGGCGTCCCCCGCCAGACACCGGCACCAACATAGCGCTGGCCGGGCAATACGCGCAGCAGGCTGAGCACTTGCAGATCGGCGCTACCCGCGGCATCGGCCAGGGTGACGCTCAAGGGTAATGACGGGTGGCGCCCGGCATCTTTCAATTCAGACAAACGCATCAGCGGGCCTCTTTTTCACGACGGCGTTGCGTCAGGCGTTGCAGCCAGGTGTCAACCAGTGCGCTGTCCGCCGGCTGCGCCAAATAGGCCGCCAGCAGGTGACGCACATCCGCCTCGCTCCAGGCACCGGCACGCCGCAACAACGGCTCCAGGTCCTTGAGGCGGTCACGCATGCCAAACAGCAACGGCCGGGTCTTTTCCAGGTCGATCAGTTGCGCGTCCCAACCCTCGCGGCGTTGGCGCAAGAAAATATGCTTGGGGTAAAAGCAGCCATGTACCTGGCCGGCGCTGTGCAGCGTGCGCGCCAGTTGGCCGCAGGCATCAAGGATACCTTGGCGTTCGCCATCGCCCAGCTGTGGCCACTGGGCCAGCAGGCTGTCCAGGTCGGCCCACGCGTCCAGGGCGCGGGTCATCAGGATCGCCCGGTGCTGGCCGGCCTGCTTGCGTTCGCCATAGAACACCGCCTGCAAGGCCGGAATATGCAGCTTCTGGTAACGGCTGATATTGCGGAATTCGCGGGCAAAGGTGGGCTCGCCAAAGGGCCTGTGCAAGGTACGGGTGAGGTAGTCGCTCTGGCGCTTGAGGTAATAGCCTTTGCCTTCGAGCTCCAGGCGGAACACGCTGCTCCAGCCACCACGCCCCGTGTTGGGCTCGTCCACGGCATCGAGCTGAAGTGCCCACAGCGCCTCGAAGTCGTTCAAGCCATGGCGTTTGAGCAGCGCGAGGTCCGCGCCGGCCAGGTAATCGGTCATTCCCTTCCCTCGAAAAAGCTCAGCACCTGGCGAATCCGCTTCTTGTCGCGGGCATTGAGCCTGTCGCGACCGCGGTATTGCAGGTAAAAACGCAGGCGCTGGGTCGCCGACAGGTGGTATTTGGCGACCTTGTCCAGGCACGCCAAGTCCTTGATCATCCGGTGCCGCCACATGAAGCCGCGCCAGAAGTCGCCGGTTGGGCAATCGATGAAGAATAGCGTGCCCTGGTCATCGACCAGCAGGTTGCGCCACTTCAGGTCGTTGTGGGCAAAACGGTGCTCGTGCATGACCCGGGTGTGACGCGCCAGTTGGCGGCTGACATGGTCGACCCATGCCCGGTCAGCCAGGCGAGGGTCTTTGCGTTCGGCCAAGGCCGAGAGGTCTTCGGTGCGCGGCAGCTCACGGGTGATCATCGCCCCGCGGCCGAACGCCAGGCCATTGCGCTCCAGGCCCCAGGCGACCACTTCAGCAGTGGGGATGCCCCACTTGTCGAACTGCTTGAGGTTTTGCCATTCGGCCTTGATGCGCGGGCGGCCGAGGTAACGGCGCATGTGTTTGCCGGCGCCGGTGTAACGCTTGACGTAGTAATTGACACCCGCACGCTCGATACGCACGACCTCGCTGAGCGGGTCGCGGGTCAGGCGTTCGCCCTCAAGGGCAAAGACTGCGTCAAGGCTGCCGAAATCCGCCGCCAGGTGTTCATAGCCCGGCGCCAGTGTCCAACCCGCCATCAGAGTGCATCCCCATAGCGTTGTTTGCGGTCATACAGTTTCTGCGCCTTGCGTTCGAGCCAAGCGAGCAGCGCAGCTTCGTCGGCAAGCACCTGGCGCAACGGGCGCTGGAAGTAGCCACGCAAGAAGCGCAGTTTGTCACGCCGGGTCAGGCCAATGTCCAGCGCCGAGAAGTACAGCGCGGCCAGGTCCTTGTCACGCCAGCGGCGGCTGATTTTCGCCCGGGTCTGGGCGCGGTGCAGGTCAATGACCGACAGCCTGAAGTCATCGGGCGTCACCGGCCGGTCGGTGTGCAGCAGGAAGTGGCAGATGTAGCAGTCGCGGTGGTTGACCCCGGCGCGGTGCATGCCGCCGGTCATCTTCGCCACTTCGGCGATCAGCGCGCGCTTGAGGCGTGGCGCGGGCGGCTGCTTGAGCCAGTTGATGCTGAAGTCTTCCAGGCTGACGGTCGGCGCCAGCTCTTGGGTGACGATGAACGAATGCTGGGTGGCCGGGTTGCTGCCGCGCTCACCATAGGCGACTGCGGTCATGGTCGGCACGCCGACTTCGTGCAGGCGCTGGATGGCCTGCCATTCCTGGCCGGCACCCAGCACCGGCAGCTTGGCGCTGAACAGGTTCTTGAAGATCTCGCCCCAGCCGATGCCGCGGTGGATCTTGACGAAAAAGCCCTCGCCCTCGACTTCGGTGCGCAACGTGCGGCGCCCTTCCAGCTCGCGGTACACCTCGCCTTGCAGCGCCTCCACGGCCTCGAAGGCATCGCGCCCGGCCCACAGGCGCTTGAAGGGTTCGGCCAATATCAGCTTCATGCGGTCTCCTGCCCCAGGATCACGTCGGCAGCATGCTGCGGCATGCTGTACAGGTCGGCCGTATCGGCAAAGGCCAGGCCATTGCGCGACCAGTCGGCACGGGCCTGCGGGTCTTCGAGCATGCGTTGCAGGTAGCCGTTGAGCTGTTCCTGCTCGAACGGCTCGTCCAGCACCAGGCCACTGTCGGCTTCGGCGATGTAGTGGGCATAGCCACACACCTTGGAAACCAGCACCGGCAAGCCTGCCACCAGGGCTTCGAGCAGCACGGTACCTGTGTTCTCGTTGTAAGCCGGGTGGATCAGCAGATCGGCGCCCAGCAGGAAGCGCGGGATATCGCTACGCCCCTTGAGGAACTGCACCTGGTCGCCCAGACCGAGGGTGGCGCTTTGCAGCTGGAACACCTTGGGGTCGTCCTGGCCGATGACCATCAACCGGGTACGCTTGCGCAGGGCCGATGGCAGCGCGGCCAGCGCCTTGAGGCTACGGTCGACACCCTTGGTCTTGAAGCCCGAACCGATCTGCACCAGCAGCAGGTCATCGCCGCCCAGGTTGAATTCCTTGCGGAACTCGGCGCGGATCTCGGCAGCATTGGCCGGGGCCCGGCGGTCCTGGGAGATGCCCGGCGGCAGCAGGTGGAAGCGTTCTGCCGGGGTGCCGTAGTGTTTGACGAACAGCGGTTGCTGCACCTCCGAGATCATTAGCACCTCGGTTTTCGAGTCCTTGGCGAACACCGCCCGCTCGTACTCGGCAAAGTGCCGGTAGCGGCCCCAGCGTTTGTAGAGGCCGCCACGCAGGGTCTGGGCCTTGTCCTCGAAGCAGCCGTCGGCGGCGTAGTACACGTCCAGCCCCGGCATCTTGTTGAAGCCGATCAGGCGGTCAACCGGGCGCTTGGCCAGGTCGGCTTCCATCCAGGCGCTGAGTTTCTCGTTGCGGCGGTGGTTGAACAGCGCCTTGACCGGCGCCACCAGCACTTCGAAGCCAGGCGGAATGTCACCTTCCCAGATCAGCGTGTACACACGGATCTGGTGGCCCCGCTTCTGGCATTCCAGGGCAATGCGCATAAAGTCGCGCTGCAGCCCGCCGAAGGGGAAATATTTGTAAAGCACGAAAGCCAGTTGCATCAACGAACATCCTCAGCCAGCAGCAACGCGCTCAAGCGGCTCGCCACATGCTCGGGATTCAGGCGAGTGAAGCACAGCGGCCACTCGCGTTTGAGATCGAACCGGCGCAGGTCATCGGCGCTCGGTTTGTAGGTGCACTTTTTCTGCAAGCAGGGTGCGCAGGGGAAATCGCTGGCCTGGTGAACCTGGGCGCGGCCATAGGCGCCGGTCAGGCCAGGGTTGGTCGGGCCAAACAGTGAAATGGTCGGCACGTCCAGGGCTGCGGCCAGGTGGCCCAGGCCAGTATCGACTGCCACGCAGGCCTTGGCCGCCGCCAGCACACGGGCGACACCGACAAGGTTCAATTTGGGGAGCACCTGGCAATTGTTCAAGCCCTGGGCGATGCGCTCGGCGCGTGCCTTCTCGGCCGGGTTGCCCCACGGCAGGCGCACCTCAAGTTTGCGCCGGCCCATGCGCTCGGCCAGCTCGCGCCAGTAGGCTTCGGGCCAGTGTTTGGTGGCCCAGGTGGTGCCGTGCAGGAACACCACGTAAGGTGCGGCCGGCGGCAGTTGCAGGCGGTCCAGGTCCAGGCCGTAGTTGCCGATGCCTTCCGGCAGGTCGTAGGCCAAGGCCATGGCGAACAGTTGCCGCACGCGCTCAACGGCGTGCTGGCCAACAGCGACCGACAGCGGGCGGTCATAGAAGCGGCTGGCCAACCCTTCGCGCGCCGAGTAACGGTCCAACCCGGCCACCGGTGCCTTGACGTAGCGGGTCAGCCAGGCCGACTTGACCAGGCCCTGGGCATCGATCACCAGGTCATATTTGCGCGCGCGAACGCGCTGCTTGAACGCCTTCCACTCGCCGCTCTTGAGGGTCTGCCAGATATTCTTGCGCCAGCGCCGGATGGCCACCGGGATCACCTGGTCGACCGCTGGGTGCCAGCTGGGGATTTCGGCGAAGCCTTCTTCCACCACCCAGTCGAAGCGGATGCCCGGGATCGCGTGGGCCGCATCGGTAAGCGCCGGCAAGGTGTGAATCACATCACCCAGCGACGAGGTCTTGATGATCAGTACCCGCACTTAGTCGACCTCAGCCACGGTATCGATCAGGTTCGGGCCACCCAGGCTGTGCAAGGCGGCGATGACTTTTTGCGGGTCGAGCAGGCGCAGGCAGTTGTAGTGGCCGAAGCGGCAGGTGCGGTCGAAGCAGGGGCTGCATTCGATGCCGGTGCGTACCACTTCCACCTGCTCGGCCAGCGGCGGCGTGAAGCCCGGCGAGGTCGAGCCATAGACGGCGACCAGCGGGCGATTCAGCGCGGCGGCCACGTGCATCAGGCCAGAGTCGTTGGACACCACCGCATCGGCGCAGGACATCAGGTCGATGGCCTCGGCCAACGAGGTTTCCCCCGCCAGGTTGTACGATTCTTCACGCAAGCCGGGGATCAGCCGGTCGCGGATCTGCTCACCGACCGGATGATCGCTCTTCGAGCCGAACAACCACACCTGCCAGCCCTGGCGAATCATCGCCTCCGCTACGGCAGCGTAGTGCTCGGCCGGCCAGCGTTTGGCCTCGCCAAACTCGGCACCGGGGCACAGCGCCAGCACGGGGCGGTCCAGCGCCAGGCCGAATTTGGCCAGGGCGGTGTCACGGCTTTGCGTTTCGATCTGCAGGCTGGGGCGTGGGTAAGGTTGTGGCAGCTCGGTGCCCGGCGCATAGGCCAGGGCCATGAAGCGCTCGATCATCAGCGGGTAGCGGGCCTTGTCCAGCTTGCGCACGTCGTTGAGCAGGCCGAAACGCAGCTCGCCGCGCCAGCCGGTGCGTTTGGGAATACCGGCAAAGAACGGCACCAACGCCGATTTCAGCGAGTTGGGCAGCAGGATCGCCTGGTCGTACTGGCCGGCCAGGGACTTGCCGATGCGCCGACGCGTGGCCAGCTCCAGCGCGCCGTGGCCGAGCGGGAAGCTCAAGGCTTGACGCACTTCGGGCATGCGCTCGAGGATCGGCCGGCTCCACTCGGGCGCCAACACGTCGATCACGCAGTCGGGGTGCTGCTGTTTCAGGCTCTGGAACAGGGTCTGCGCCATCACCATGTCGCCGACCCAGCTGGGGCCAATGATCAGTATTCTCATGCTTAGTCCAGAAACGCTCGGGGAGGCTGCAGACTGCAGTACAGCCTGGCCTCCCCTCTTTATATTCAGGCTATGTGGCGGACAGTGTAACACCGGGAGCCAGCGCGGTACCTGTGGGAGCGGCCCTGTGCCGCGAAGGGCCGCCACGCGGCCCCAGCCCTCTCAAGTCAAACCGAGCTCACCCCAGATCCGCCGCACCTCACGGCGTTCATCGGCAAACTGCGCCGCATCGATCACCCCGGCCTGCTTCTGCAGGGCCTGGCGGTGCGAGGCAGAGCGGAACGCCTTGTACACTTCACGCAACAGCACCGCGTCACTGGCCGGCATCAAACCCGCCTGCTCCAGCTCTTCCAGAATGCGGATGTTATCGGTCCATCGGAGTATGGCCGGATGGTCGTGGGACCAGGCCAAAGCCGCGTATTGCACCATAAATTCGATATCGACGATACCGCCGGCATCCTGCTTGATATCGAACGGTACACCCGCTTCGAACGCATTGGCCGCAGTGCCGGCGGCAGTGGCCTTGGTGCCGAGATTGCCACGCATCTTGGCGCGCATCTCACTGACTTCGGTGCGCAACTTCTCAAGGTCACGGGCCTGGCCCAGGACCTTGGCGCGCACACCTTCGAACGCCGCGCCCACCTGCTTGCAGCCGACCAGCACGCGGGCCCGCACCAGGGCTTGGTGCTCCCAGGTCCAGGCCTCATTCTGCTGATAGCGCTCGAAGGCACCGAGCGAGCTCACCAGCAGGCCCGAAGCGCCAGACGGGCGCAAGCGCATGTCCACGTCATACAGCTGCCCGGAGTTGGTCTGGGTGGTCAGCAGGTGGATGATGCGCTGGCCCAGGCGAGTGAAGAACTGCGCGCTGTCGATGGGCTTGTCGCCATCGGTTTCGGCCTGCGGGTCACCGTCATGGATGAACACCAGGTCCAGGTCCGAGCCATGGCCCAGCTCCAGACCACCGACCTTGCCGTAGCCAATGATGATGAAGCCCGGGTCGCACAGGCTGCCGTCACTGCGCTTGGGCTGGCCATGGCGAGCCACGGTCTGGCGCCAGGCCAGCGCCAGCACCTGGTCGAGGATGGCTTCGGCCAGCCAGGTCAGGTAATCGCTGACTTTCATCAATGGCAGGTTGCCGCTGATTTCCGAGGCGGCCACGCGCAGGCTGTGGGCCAGCTTGAAGTGGCGCAGCGCCTCCATCTGTTGCTCAAGGTCGTCCTCGGGGATGCGCGTCAAACGCTCACGCAACTCGCTGGCCAGCTCCGGCGCCAGTGGCGGGCTGAACAGCCGGCCTTCGTTGAGCAGTTCGTCGAGCAGCAACGGGTAGCGGGCAATCTGCTCGGCAATCCAGGGGCTGGCCGCGCACAACGTCAGCAGGCGGCGCAAGGCGCCTGGGTTTTCGGTGAGCAGCACCAGGTAGGCCGAACGCCGAGCAACGGCCTCGACCAGTGGCAGCACACGTTCAAGCACCAAGTCAGGGTTTTCATGTTCCACGGCCTGGGCCAGCAACCGAGGGATGAAGGCATCCAGGCGCTCGCGGCCAATGCGCTGCATCGAGCGCAACTGCGGGCTGCCACGCAACCCGGCAAGGCGACGCAGGGCATCGGCGGGTTGTTTGAAACCGGCTTCTTCAAGCTGCCTGCAGGCGGCGTCTTCATCCTGCGCCTGTTCCCACAGCGGCGACCATTCGCCACCGACCACCAATTCGCCCTCGCCGTCTTCTTCATCTGGGTCGGCGATGACTTGGCGGAAGTGCCAGTCGACCCGACCACGCCAGTACATCAACTGGTCATGGAAGCCCTGCCAGTCGGCAAAGCCCAGGATGTAGGCCACACGCGCCTGGTCGGTTTCGTTGTCCGGCAGCATCTGGGTCTGGCGGTCGGCGATGGCCTGGATGGCGTGCTCGGTGTACCGCAGAAACTCGTAGCCTTCACGCAGCTCGGCCACCACCGCGGGCGGCAGGTAACCTTGGCCTTCGAGGGTCGCCAGCACCTTGAGCAAGGGCCGTTGCTGCAGGCTCAGGTCACGTCCGCCGTGGATCAGCTGGAAGGCCTGGGCAATGAACTCCACCTCGCGGATGCCGCCGACGCCCAGCTTGATGTTTTCGGACATGCCCTTGCGCCGCACTTCCTGCTGAATCAGCTGCTTCATGGTGCGCAGGGCTTCGATGGCCGAGAAGTCCAGGTAACGGCGATACACGAACGGACGCAGCATCTGTTGCAACTGGGCCCCTGCCGCCTGGTCACCGGCCACCACCCGGGCCTTGATCATGGCGTAGCGCTCCCAATCGCGGCCCTGGTCCTGGTAGTACTGCTCCAGGGCATTGAAGCTCAGCACGAGGGAACCTGCCGAACCGTAGGGGCGCAAGCGCATGTCGACGCGGAACACGAAACCGTCGACGGTGACCGGGTCCAGGGCCTTGATCAGGCGCTGGCCCAGGCGGGTGAAGAATTCCTGGTTGTCCAGCGAGCGCTTGACCCCTTCGGTCTCGCCGCCCTCGGGGAAGGCGAAGATCAGGTCGATGTCCGACGACAGGTTCAGCTCCACGGCGCCCAGCTTGCCCATGCCCAGCACCACCATGTGCTGCGGCTGGCCGCTGCGGTGGCCGACGGGCGTGCCGAATTGCTGGCAATGACGCGGGTACAGCCATTGGTAGGCTTCATCTATGGCGGCGTCGGCAAGGTCGGACAGGTCGCGGCAGGTTTCGCCCAGTTCGGCCTGGCGGGTGATGTCGCGCCAGATGATGCGCACCTGCTGGCGATTGCGCTCGCGGCGCAGGTTACGCGCCAACTCGTCCTCGCTCTGCGCTGCCTGGGCCACGGCGGCGATCTGCCCGCGCAACTCACCGGGT
The DNA here is from genome assembly GCF_025905425.1 of Pseudomonas putida. NCBI lineage: Bacteria > Pseudomonadati > Pseudomonadota > Gammaproteobacteria > Pseudomonadales > Pseudomonadaceae > Pseudomonas > Pseudomonas putida. The sequence continues at coordinate 4,874,764 of NZ_CP109603.1, forward strand.
GCATAGCGGCGCTCCAGCTCACCACTGGCCATCAGCGCGAACAGCATGGCCGGTTCGCGCTGGGCCTGGCCGAGGACGAAGTCGCTGGCGGCGGCAACCTGATCGAACTGTTGCCGATGGGCCGGGCTCCAGGCGTTCAGGTCAAGTTCGGGGTGGCCAGCCACGGCATCGCTGAGGCACTGCTGATTACGAGCGACCAGCGGTTGCAGGGTGGCGGGCAGATCGAGCGGCAAAGGCAGGCGCATGGACTATCCTTGATCGGCGTGAAAGAGAGGGGTAGAGGCGGCCAAATGGAAGGCGGACCACGGTTGGACTGTCATACAAAAGTTGGAAATAGCTAAAAAAAACGAATCACTGGCAAAAAACATCAAGAATCACCCGTTCGCGACACACCGCCAACCAACATGAACGTTTTTCCCCACAAGCCGGGGTGCGACCAAAAGCCGCATTTGTGTAGTTTTACTACTACCCCGGCTGTCTAAAAGCATGAAATACGAATGCATTTGTAGTAAAACTACACGGCGCCGGATCACACTCCGGTAATCCAAGAATTCACGACGTCTGCCCATAAGGCCAGTCGCAAACTCAGGCAAATCGATTCTGGTTGCCTTTCCGCCCTGGAGCAAGCCATGCAAGACCTCGATCCAATCGAAACCCAGGAATGGCTGGATGCCCTGGAGTCGGTCCTCGACAAAGAAGGCGAAGACCGCGCTCATTACCTGATGACCCGTATGGGCGAGCTGGCCACCCGTAGTGGCTCCCAGCTGCCGTATGCGATCACCACGCCATACCGCAACACCATCCCTGTCACCCACGAAGCACGCATGCCTGGCGACCTGTTCATGGAACGCCGCATTCGCTCGTTGGTGCGTTGGAACGCCCTGGCCATGGTCATGCGCACCAACCTGAAGGATTCGGACCTGGGCGGCCACATCTCCAGCTTCGCCTCCAGCGCCACCCTGTACGACATCGGCTTCAACTACTTCTTCCAGGCCCCGACCGAAGAACACGGCGGCGACCTGGTGTTCTTCCAGGGCCACGCTTCGCCAGGCGTCTACGCCCGTGCCTTCATGGAAGGCCGCATCAGCGAAGACCAGATGAACAACTTCCGTCAGGAAGTCGACGGCAAAGGCCTGTCTTCGTACCCACACCCATGGCTGATGCCTGACTTCTGGCAGTTCCCGACCGTTTCGATGGGTCTGGGCCCGATCCAGGCGATCTACCAGGCGCGCTTCATGAAGTACCTCGAAGCCCGTGGCTTCATCCCGGCCGGCAAGCAGAAGGTCTGGTGCTTCATGGGCGACGGCGAGTGCGACGAGCCGGAATCCCTGGGTGCAATCGCCCTGGCCGGCCGCGAGAAGCTGGACAACCTGATCTTCGTCATCAACTGCAACCTGCAGCGCCTCGACGGCCCGGTTCGCGGCAACGGCAAGATCATCCAGGAACTCGAAGGCGTGTTCCGTGGCGGTGGCTGGAACGTCAACAAAGTCGTCTGGGGCCGTTTCTGGGACCCACTGCTGGCCAAGGACACCAACGGTGCCCTGCAGCGCCGCATGGACGAAGTCATCGACGGCGAGTACCAGAACTACAAAGCCAAAGACGGCGCGTACGTGCGTGAGAACTTCTTCAACACCCCAGAGCTCAAGGCCATGGTCGAAGACCTGTCCGACGAAGAGATCTGGAAGCTCAACCGTGGCGGCCACGACCCGTACAAGGTCTACGCGGCTTATCACCAGGCGGTGAACCACAAAGAGCAGCCGACTGTCATCCTGGCCAAGACCATCAAGGGTTACGGCACCGGTGCAGGCGAAGCCAAGAACACCGCGCACAACACCAAGAAGGTCGACGTCGACAGCCTGCGTCACTTCCGTGACCGCTTCGACATCCCGGTCAAGGATGCCGACCTCGAGAACCTGCCGTTCTTCAAGCCAGAAGAAGGTTCTGCCGAAGCCAAGTACCTGGCCGAGCGCCGCGCAGCCCTGGGTGGCTTCGTGCCGCAGCGCCGTGCCAAGAGCTTCAGCGTACCGACTCCATCCCTGGAAACGCTGAAAGCGATCCTGGACGGCTCGGGCGACCGCGAAATCTCCACCACCATGGCCTTCGTGCGCATCCTGGCGCAGCTGGTCAAGGACAAGGAAATCGGCCAGCGCATCGTCCCGATCATCCCGGACGAAGCCCGTACCTTCGGTATGGAAGGCATGTTCCGCCAGTTGGGCATCTACTCGTCGGTCGGCCAGCTCTACGAGCCAGTCGATAAAGACCAGGTGATGTTCTACCGCGAAGACAAGAAGGGCCAGATCCTCGAGGAAGGCATCAACGAAGCCGGCGCCATGTCGTCGTTCATCGCTGCCGGTACCTCGTACAGCTGCCACAACCAGCCGATGCTGCCGTTCTACATCTTCTACTCGATGTTCGGCTTCCAGCGTATCGGCGACCTGGCCTGGGCCGCTGGCGACAGCCGCACCCGTGGCTTCCTGATCGGCGGTACCGCCGGCCGTACCACCCTCAACGGTGAAGGCCTGCAGCACGAAGACGGTCACAGCCACATGATGGCGGGCACCATCCCGAACTGCCGTACCTATGATCCAACCTACGGCTACGAGCTGGCGGTGATCATCCAGGACGGCATGAAGAAGATGACCGAAGAGCAACAGGACATCTTCTACTACATCACCGTGATGAACGAATCCTACCAGCAGCCAGCCATGCCGGCCGGTGTCGAGGAAGGCATCATCAAGGGCATGTACCTGCTCGAAGAAGACACCCGCGAAGCCGCGCACCACGTTCAGCTGATGGGCTCCGGCACCATCCTGCGCGAAGTCCGCGAAGCGGCGAAGATCCTGCGTGAAGAGTTCAACGTCGGTGCCGACGTGTGGAGCGTCACCAGCTTCAACGAACTGCGCCGCGACGGCCTGGCCGTGGAACGCGCCAACCGCCTCAAGCCTGGCCAGAAGCCTCAGCTGACTTACGTCGAAGAGTGCCTGAACGGTCGCAAAGGCCCGGTAATCGCTTCCACCGACTACATGAAGCTGTTCGCCGAACAGATTCGCCAGTGGGTACCGAGCAAAGAGTTCAAAGTCCTGGGTACCGATGGTTACGGTCGCAGCGACAGCCGCAAGAAGCTGCGTCACTTCTTCGAAGTCGACCGTCACTTCGTGGTGCTGGCTGCCCTGGAAGCCTTGGCTGACCGTGGCGAGATCGAACCGAAAGTGGTGGCTGACGCTATCGTCAAGTTCGGCATCGATCCGGACAAGCGCAACCCACTGGACTGCTGAGGAGTATTTTTAAGTGAGCGAACTCATTCGCGTACCTGACATCGGCAGCGGTGAAGGTGAAATCATCGAGCTGTTCGTCAAGGTCGGTGACCGTATCGAGGCTGACCAGAGCCTGCTGACCCTGGAGTCCGACAAGGCCTCCATGGAGATCCCGGCCCCCAAGGCCGGCATCGTCAAGGAACTGAAGGTCAAGCTGGGCGATCGCCTGAAAGAAGGCGACGAGCTGCTGGTGCTGGAAGTCGAGGGCGCCGCTGCGGCGCCTGAGGCTCCGGCCGCCCCTGCCGCTGCTCCGGCTGCCGCTGAAAAGCCGGCTGCCGAAGCGGCCCCTGCGCCGGCTGCAGCCCCTGCTGCCGCCAGCGTGCAGGACATCCACGTGCCGGACATCGGCTCGTCGGGCAAGGCCAAGATCATCGAAGTGCTGGTCAAGGTCGGCGACACCGTCGAAGCCGACCAGTCGCTGATCACCCTGGAGTCCGACAAGGCCTCCATGGAGATTCCATCGCCTGCTGCTGGCGTGGTCGAAGAAGTCCTGTGCAAGCTGGAAGATGAAGTCGGCACTGGCGACCTGATCTTCAAGCTGAAAGTGGCTGGCGCCGCTCCGGCTGCCGCTCCGGCTCCTGCCGCTGCTGCACCGGCCAAGGCTGAAGCTGCCGCGCCTGCCGCTGCCGCCCCAGCCGCTGCCCCTGCTCCGGTCGCTACCGCACCGGCTGCCGGCAACAACGCCAAGGTTCACGCAGGCCCAGCCGTTCGTCAGCTGGCCCGTGAATTCGGTGTCGAGCTGGGCGCTGTCGCGGCCACCGGCCCGCACGGCCGCATCCTGAAAGAAGACGTGCAGGTTTACGTCAAGGCCATGATGCAGAAGGCATCGGGCGCGCCAGCAGCCGCTGGCGCAACCGGCGGCGCTGGCATTCCGCCAATCCCTGCCGTGGACTTCAGCAAGTTCGGTGAAGTGGAAGAAGTGGCCCTGACCCGCCTGATGCAGGTTGGTGCCGCCAACCTGCACCGCAGCTGGCTGAACGTGCCGCACGTAACCCAGTTCGACAACGCCGACATCACCGAGCTGGAGGCCTTCCGCGTAGCGCAGAAAGCCGTGGCCGAGAAGGCTGGGGTCAAGCTGACCGTGCTGCCGCTGCTGCTCAAGGCCAGCGCCTTCCTGCTCAAGGAAATGCCTGACTTCAACAGCTCGCTGGCGCCAAGCGGCAAGGCCATCATCCGCAAGAAGTACGTGAACATCGGCTTTGCCGTGGACACCCCGGATGGCCTGCTGGTCCCTGTGATCAAGAACGTCGACCAGAAGAGCCTGCTGCAACTGGCTGCCGAAGCCGCTGCACTGGCCGAGAAGGCGCGCACCAAAAAGCTGTCGGCCGACGACATGCAAGGCGCCTGCTTCACCATCTCCAGCCTCGGTCACATTGGCGGCACCGGCTTCACGCCGATCGTCAACGCGCCTGAAGTGGCGATCCTCGGCGTTTCGAAGGCAACCATGCAGCCGGTCTGGGATGGCAAGGCCTTCCAGCCGAAGCTGATGCTGCCGCTGTCGCTGTCCTACGATCACCGTGTGATCAACGGCGCTGCCGCCGCGCGCTTCACCAAGCGCCTGGGCGACGTGCTGGCGGATATCCGCACCCTGCTGCTGTAAGGCGGCACGCTGCCCCTCGCAAGAGGGGCAGTACCCTTTTCGAGCTGCCACGCTCGTACCTCAACCCCGCCATTTGGCGGGGCTTTTTTTTGTTCGCCGATACGGTTCTGGCGCCTGTGAGATCGAGCGCCGAAAATATCAAGGCGATCTAAGATTTCCCGCCCACCCGCCGATAACCCGTACACAGCATCACACATGGCCGCTTGCCAGCCCTCGGGACATGATGCAACCTTGCCAGATACACCGCCGACCAGGCCGTGTCACCCTCTTCAAGCGAGTCTTCGATGAAAAGCCAACCCGATGCCGCCAGCCGTGTGGCGGCCGAGGTCGTCACGCAGCTACCCGTGCCCTCGCGGCTCGGCATGCTGCGTTTCGAAAGGCTCAACGAAGCCACGTGGGCAATGCTCTACCTGGACCCTGCCTGCGAGCGCCAGTTCGGCCTGCAGGCAGGCGAACTCTGCGCGCTGATCGATTCACCCTATGCCAGCCTGATGGAGCCCGAAGCCCGTTACAGGCTGCACGATGAAATCCAGTCGCAGCTGGCCCGGCGCGGCTATTACCGGGTGCGCTACACCTTGCATGCCCCTGGCGCTTCGCTACGCCTGCTGGAGGCCGGGGAAGCCTACAGGCAACACAATCGCCAACTGCTGCGCGGCTACCTGAGCGTGCTCGACGACCCGCCCGAAGACGCTAGCGACGCAGATGCCAGCGACCTGGAATCACGCAACAGCCGCCTGCAACTGGCTCTGAAGCTCAACCAGCGTGCCCAGCAAGAACAACTTGAACACCTGGAGCGGGTGCGTGGCCAGCAAGACCTGATCCTGCGCCTGGCCCGCCAGCGCTACAGCGCGGAGAACTCGCTGCTCGAAGCCGCCGAACTGATTACCCAGAGCGCCTGCGAAATCTACAAGGTCGACAGCGCCAGCATCTGGCACCTGGAAGACCAGCGCCTGGAGCCGATCAGCGCCTGGTACCGGCACGAACAGGAACACCGCCTGCCCGAAGCCATCGATGCCAGCCGCTTTCCCGATTACCTCGACGCCCTGCACGCCAGCCGCGCCATCGACGCGCATAACGCCAGCCACGACCCGCGCACCCGCGCCCTGACCCAAAGCCTGCGCCCCGACAACAAAGCCATGCTCGATGCCAGCGTGCGTGTCGATGGCCAGGTCATCGGCGTGTTGTGCCTGGAACAGAGCGGCCAGCCGCGGGCCTGGCAGTCCGACGAAATCGCGTTTGCCGGTGAGCTGGCCGACCAGTTCGCCCAGGTCATCACCAACCACAACCGGCGCACCGCGGCCAGCGCCCTGCACCTGTTCCAGCGCGCGGTAGAACAGAGTGCCAGTGCCTTCCTGCTGGTCAACCGCGATGGCGTGGTGGAATACGTCAACCCAAGCTTTACGGCGATCACCCAGTACAGCACCGACGAAGTCCAAGGCCGCCAACTGGCCGAACTGCCGGCGCTGGAAAACCTCAGCGAGCTGCTGTTCGATTCGCCTTCGAGCCTGGCCATGGGCAACAGCTGGCAGGGCGAATTCAAGAGCCGACGCAAAAACCTCGAGCCTTACTGGGGCCAGCTGTCGATTTCCAAGGTGTACGGCGATAACCGTGAGCTGACCCACTACATCGGTATCTACGAGGATGTCACCCAGACCAAGCTGGCCCAGCAGCGCATCGAGCGCCTGGCCTACACCGACAACCTGACCAACCTGGGCAACCGCCCGGCGTTCATCCGCAGCCTCGACGAACGCTTTGCCCGCAACGACGAAAACTCGATGTGCCTGCTGCTGGTGGACATCGACAATTTCAAACGCATCAACGACAGCCTCGGCCACCAGACCGGCGACAAGCTGCTGGTGAGCCTGGCCCGCCGCCTGCGCAACAGCCTGAGCGCCGGTGGCATCCTGGCGCGTTTTGCCAGCAACGAGTTTGCCGTGCTGCTCGACGATACCCGCCTGGAAGACGGCCAGGGCGTCGCCTTGCAATTGCTGCGCACCCTCGACAAACCGATGTTCGTCGACAACCAGCTGATCAACGTCACCGCCTCGGTGGGCCTTGCCTGCGCGCCGCTGCACGGCATCGACCCGGCGAGCCTGATGAAAAACGCAGGCCTTGCCCTGCACAAGGCCAAGGCCAACGGCAAGCACCAGGTGCAGGTGTTTACCGAAGTGCTCAATGCCGAAGCCAGTTACAAGCTGTTCGTTGAAAACAACCTGCGCCGCGCCCTGACCCAGAACGAGTTGGAGGTGTTCTACCAGCCCAAGCTGTGCCTGCGCAGCGGCCGCCTGCTGGGGCTGGAAGCGCTGCTGCGCTGGAACCACCCCGAGCGCGGCATGATCCGCCCGGACCAGTTCATCAGCGTGGCCGAGGAAACCGGCCTGATCATCCCCATCGGCAAGTGGGTGGTGCGCCAGTCGTGCCGCATGAGCCAGCAGTTGCGCGAGGCCGGCATGGGCAACCTGCACGTGGCCATCAACCTGTCGCCCAAGCAGTTTTCCGACCCAGACCTTGTGGCCTCGATCAGCTCGATCCTCAAGGAAGAGGCGCTGCCGCCGCACCTGCTGGAACTGGAGCTGACCGAAGGCCTGCTGCTGGAAGCGACCGAAGACACCCACCGCCAACTCGACGAACTCAAGGCCCTGGGCCTGACCCTGGCGATGGACGATTTCGGCACGGGCTATTCGTCGTTGAGCTACCTGAAGAAGTTTCCGATCGACATCATCAAGATCGACCGCAGCTTCATCAACGAAATCCCGGACAACCAGGACGACATGGAAATCACCTCGGCGGTGGTGGCCATGGCCCACAACCTCAAGCTCAAGGTTGTGGCTGAAGGGATCGAGACCCCGGCGCAGCTGGCGTTTCTGCGCAGGCACCGGTGCGATGTGGGCCAGGGGTATCTGTTTGATCGGCCGATTCCCGGGCGTGAGCTGGCCGAACGATTGAAGCGTTATCCGCGCGGTCCAATGGCCTGACAGCAGCGTTAACCTCGGGCACTATAAGAGCCCATAAGGGCCTCTTCGCGGGCAAGCCCGCTCCCACAGGGTCATCACAGCCTTTGAAACCTGTGCTGTACCTGTGGGAGCGGGCTTGCCCGCGAATGCCCCAGCACCTATCTACCTGACATACAGAGGAACGGCCATGGTCCTGCGTTCGGAAATCCTGGTGAACAAAAACGTCCTGCCAACCGCGGAACAGGCCCTGCCTGGCCGCGAAACGCCAATGTCTCTGCCTGAATTTCACTACGTCTTCAAAGACACGCCCCTGCTCGGCCCGTTCTTCGAAGGTGCCATCGACTTCGCCATCTTCGGCCTGGGCTGCTTCTGGGGCGCCGAGCGCCGTTTCTGGCAGCGTGAGGGCGTGGTCAGCACCGTGGTCGGCTATGCCGGCGGCTCCACCCCCAACCCCACTTACGAAGAAGTCTGCTCGGGCCTGACCGGCCACACCGAAGTGGTGCTGGTGGTGTTCGACAAAGACAAGGTCAGCTACCGCGAGCTGCTGGCGATGTTCTGGGAACTGCACAACCCGACCCAGGGCATGCGCCAGGGCAACGACGTCGGCACCCAGTACCGCTCGGCCATCTACTGCACCAGCCCCGAGCAGCTTGAACAAGCCAAGACCAGCCGCGATGCCTTCCAGGCCGAACTGAACAAGGCCGGTTTCGGCGCGATTACCACCGAGATCGACCAGGCACCAACCGTTTACTTCGCCGAGGCCTACCACCAGCAGTACCTGGCCAAGAACCCGGACGGCTACTGCGGTATCGGCGGTACCGGTGTATGCCTGCCACCCAGCCTGCAGGGCAACTGAACCATGGCCACGATGACCCTGTTCCACTCGCCGCTGTCGCCCTTCGTGCGCAAGGTCATGGTGGTGCTGCACGAGACCGGCCAGCTTGACCGCGTCACCCTGCAGCCGGTGAACATCAGCCCGGTGAGCGGCGATGAGCAGCTCAACCAGGACAACCCGATCGGCAAGATCCCGGCCCTGCGCCTGGACGACGGCACGGTGCTGCACGACAGCCGGGTGATCTGCGAATACCTCGACCTGCAACACGTCGGCCTGCCATTGCTGCCGCGTGAAGGCTCGGCGCGCTGGCGGCGCATGACCTTGGCGTCGCAGGCCGATGCGATCATGGATGCGGCAGTGTTGAGCCGCTATGAGAGCTTCCTGCGGCCTGAAGACAAGCGCTGGCAAGGTTGGCTTGAGGCGCAAGGTGACAAGATCCGCCGCAGCCTGGCCAACCTGGAGCAGGAGCACCTGGCGGAGCTGATCTCGGGCTTTGATCTGGCGGCGATTGGCGTGGCGTGCGCGCTGGGGTACCTGGATTTGCGTCAGCCTGAGTTTGGCTGGCGTGAGCGCCAGCCTGGGTTGGCGGCCTGGTATGCCGAGGTGATCAAGCGGCCGTCGATGGTGGCTACAGCTCCAGTGGCCTGACCGGCCTCTTCGCGGGGCAAGCCCGCTCCCACAAACCATGCAGCGCCGCCGGCACTGTGGGAGCGGGCTTGCCCCGCGAATGGGCTGCACAGCAGCCCCAGGCCCCACCTCGGTATCACAGGAAACAACTGCCCAATCCTGCGGGCCAACCACCGCCCGATCTCTCTGTCCTCCCTCATGCCGCCCTCCCCACCCGCGCCCAATCCAGCCGCCGGGTCAGCACCATGAATACACCCAGCAAACCAAAGCACAGCAACGACCCCATCAACAGCGCATAGTCTTCTGCACTGAGCAGCCCATAAAGCATCGCGTACAACGCTGCCAGCCCCGCCGCAAACCCAACCCCACGCCCCAGGCTGTGCAACACATGGCTGAGGTAGAAGCCGATCAGCAGCACACACGCCGAAGCCGATAGCCCGTATGCCGGGCCGAAGCCAATGTGCTCGGACAACGACAGCAACAGTAGGTAGAAAAACGCCAGCGCCACACCGACCAGGATGTACTGCACCGGGTGCACACTCAGGTTCTTCAGCACCTCGAACAGGAAGAACCCGGCAAAGGTCAGGGCAATGAACAGCAAGGCATACTTGATCGCCCGTTCGCTCTTCAGGTACTGGTCCACCGGATCGACAAAACTGACGCCGAAGGTGCGACCGCTGAAGTCCTCGCATTGCCCGGCAGTGGCGCACTGGCGCAGGGCATCTTCAAGGTTGGTGGCGAAGAACGACGTCTGCCAGTGCGCAGTGAAGCCTTGGGCATCGATGTCGCGGCGGCTGGGCAGATAGCTGCCGATAAAGCTTGGGTGCGGCCAGTTGGCGCGCAGATCGACACTGCTGGTACGGCCAACCGGCAATACATGCAGCTGGCCAGTGCCTTGCAGCGCCAGGTCGAAGCCGTAGCTGAACGCACGCGCCTGCAAACCATCCAGCCCTGGCAGGCTGGCATGCACGCCACCGCGCATCCAGTCGAGCCCGGTCCCGGCTTCGAACGGCAACTTACGTTCGTCAAGCGTCAGCTCCAGGCCATTCTCGATGCCGCGAATGTCGCTGATACCCACCACCAGAAAGGGCGTGTCGAACCGGTAGTCTTCGTAATCCTTGTCGATACCCCAACGCTCAGGGAGTTTGAAACGGCCACTGATACGGCCTTTGGCGTGAAACAGCCTGGCCTGGTAGATGCCGCGAGATCGTAGCTCGGTATCGACACCCAGGTCGGCGTCGAAGGTTTCCGGCAGGAAGTACAGATGGCCGGCAATGGTGCTGGTCTCCTGGGTACGCTCGCCGTCCTTGTCGATCCAGCGGCGCTGGTACTTGCGATAGGGCACCACCAGCAATGGCCCACTGAGCTGCTGCTCGAAACTGGCGCTCTGGGCGATGTCCCGCACCACGCTGTCACGCAGGTTCTGGCGCTCGTCGATGAGCCCATTGATCAGCAGCAGGGGGATCAGCAACAACAACATCAGCAAGGCAATCATGCCGAGCTTGAATCCAAGGGTCTTGTTCATGGGGCCTCCTTTGGCAGTGGGCGCAGTGTCTGCGCCTTGCGTGGAGGCCTTGGGGAGACTGTGTGGAGATTGAGTGTTTTTCAGCTGATACGCCGCACCGGCAGCCACAACCGTACCCGCACCCCGCCATCGACGTTATCCACTGCCAGCGAACCGCCATGCAGTTGCATCACCTCGGCCACAAAATTCAGCCCCAGCCCAGTACTCTTGCGCCCACTCCCCGGCCGCGGCAGCGAGTAAAACCGCTCACTCACCCGCCCGATGGCATACGCCGGTATCGCCTGCCCCTGGTTGAACAGGCTCAAGGCCACCCGCCCACCATCGCGCTCCAGCTCGAACAACAGCGCGCCACCGGCCGGAGTAAAGTCCAGCGCATTGTCGAGCAGGTTGGCCAATGCCTGGCGCATCAGGAACGGGTCGCACAACAACCGCAGCCCTGCCGGCACCCGCTGTCGCACTTGCAGGCCCGCCCCTTCGATGCGTGCCGCATGGGCCAGCAACAACTCGTCGACCAGCGCCGCCAACGCCACTTGCTGCTCATCTTCCAGCGCCTGCATCTGCTCGACTCGGGCCAGGTTGAGCAGGCGCTCAATCATCTGCTGCAAGCGCTCACTCTCGCGCTCGATGTTGCTGGTAAAACGCGCCCGCTGCTCGGCCGGCATGTCGCCCTGCAGCAGCTCGGAGGCCCCGCGAATGGCCGCCAGCGGGCTTTTCAGCTCGTGGGTCAAGGTGTGCACGTAGCGCTCGACGTAGGCCTTGCCTTCCAGTTGCGTGCGCATGCGCTCCACTGCATTGGCCAGGTGCGCCAGCTCACCGCCCTTGTAATGCGGCAATGCCGCCCGCTCACCTTCGCTGACCGCCTGAGCGTAACGGGCCAGCCTGCGCAGCGAACGCGCCAGCCACCACGACAGCGCTGCGCCAATCAACAAGCCCAGGCCAATCAAGCCCAGGCCCAACGTGAGCAAACGCTGCTCGGAGCGGTCGATGTAGGGTTGCAGCGAACTGTTGGGCTTGGCCACGGTAACCACGCCGATGATCTGGCCGTCATCGATGATCGGCGCGGCCACGTGCATCACCGAGGTGCTTTCGTCATCGGCGACACTGCGCGTGGAGCGGGCGCCGTACTCGCCGCGCAGGGTGAGGTAAACGTCATTCCACTTCGAGTAATCCTTGCCCAGGCCCTCACCGCTGGAGTCGAGCAGGACTATGCCTTTGGCGTCGGTCACGTAGATGCGGTGGCTGACCTGGTTTTTCGCCAAGCCCCAGATCTGCGCGCCCGGGCTACGCGAGCCATAAGCCTTGAGCACTTCAGGCAAACGGCTTTGCCCGAGGGTGCCGGCCTTGACGTCATCGTGCAGGATTTCTGCCAGCAGGTTGGCGGTGTCTACCAGGGTTTCTTCGGACGATTGGCGCACCACCGGGCGGATCTGTTCGCGCACCGTGTTGAGCAGAAAATACCCCGCCAGCCCGACGAACAGGAAGTACACCAGGAAGATGCGGATGCCCAGGCGCATCAGGCGTGATCCGGGCTGTAGCTGTAGCCGAGGCCGCGGTGGGTCTGGATCGGCTCTGCCTCGCTGGCGATCAGGCGCAACTTGGCGCGCAGGCTCTTGATGTGGCTGTCGATGGTGCGCTCGTAGCCCACGTCCGAGGCCACGCCTAAGGCATCAAGCAGCTGCTCGCGGCTGAAGACCCGCTGGGGCTGTTCCAGCAGGCATTGCAGCAGGCGAAATTCATGGCGGGTCAGGCTCAGCGGCTGGTTACGGTAGCTGATCTGCATGCGCAGGGTGTCGAGTTGGAACAGCATTGCCGCTGCGGCGGGCTCAACACGTGGCGCCATGCGTTTGAGGATCGCCCGCACCCGTGCAGCCACCTCGCGCGGGCTGAAGGGTTTGACCACGTAGTCGTCGGCACCGATCTCCAGGCCCACCACCCGGTCAATTTCGCCATCACGAGCGCTGAGGAACATCACCGGCACTTCGCTGAAGCGGCGCAGTTGGCGGCAGGTTTCGAAACCACTGATATCGGGCAGGCCGATGTCGAGGATGATCAGGTCGGCCGGGCGCTGGCGCTGCTGGTCGAGGGCGGCGCTGCCCAGGGTCACCCATTCGGTGCTGTGGCCATCGGCCTGCAGGGCGTAGACCAAGGTGTCGGCGATGGCGGCTTCGTCTTCGACGATGAGGATATGGGGCATGGTGCGCGGCCTGTGCAGAGATCAATGGCGACGCACTATTGTGTAGGAGCGGCCTTGTGTCGCGAAAGGGCCGCAGAGCGGCCCCGGCAAAATCTGCAGCAACGCTGAAATCGTGGGGCCGCTTTGCGGCCCTTTCCGACCGGTCCGGCGCCCCGGCAAGGCCGCTCCTACAAGGGGCCAGTCAGGTTCCAGGTCAGCAGTCTGGCTTACCAGCGGTGAACTTCTTGGCCGGGTTGACCGCCGCCTTGAATTCACGCAGCGCCTTGGAGCCGATCAACAGCGGGTAGTTGAAGCTGCTGCGGTCCACCAGGTTCACTTCTACAGTGCGCTTCACGTCACCCAGGCACAGCTCAAGGTCCACCACCGGGCGCTTGGAGATTTCCGGCGCATCGCCCTCTTCCTCTTCGTCGGCACGGCCTTTGATTTTGCTGATGCGCGACACCTTGTGCTCGTAGACCTTGCCGTCGGACTCTTTGGTCGCCAGGCGGAAGCGCACCCACTCATCGCCATCGCGGGTGAACAGCTCGATGTCCTTGGCCGACAGCGATGCGGTGAAGGCGCCGGTGTCCATCTTGGCCTTCAGGGTCTCGCCAATTTCCGGCAGGCTAATGTTTTCGTAACGGCCATAAATCGTCGGCTCGGCGGCCATGACCGGCAAGGCGAACAGCGACAACAGGGCAAGCAGTGATTTCACGGGTTACGCTTCCTTGATTGCAGACAGTGCTTAGACTGCACGAGTTGAATAGGTTCGTCGTCACACGGTAATCAACACAATGTGAAACATTTGTCCTCGCCGCTGGGCATTGGACATTTGGCGTGGGCCGCATCGCTGCTTATCATTGCCGGCCGTTTTTATCTGACAACAAGAGTTTTTTTATGCGTCGCCTGCTGACCGGCATTCTCACAACCCTGCTGCTGCTGCTCAACACTGTGGTGATGATCTGCCCGCTGATGGTCTTCGCCCTGCTCAAACTGGTGCTGCCAGGCCGTGGCCGTGACTACGCCTCCGCTGCGGTGATGTGGTTTGCCGAAACCTGGTCGGAGATCGACAAGGCGATCTTCGCCCTGTGCATCCCCACCCAGTGGGACATCCGCGGCGTCGAGCGCCTGCGCAAGGACACCTCGTACCTGGCCGTGAGCAACCACCAGACCTGGGTCGACATCCCCGCGCTGATCGAAAGCCTCAACCGCCGCACGCCGTTCTTCAAGTTCTTCCTCAAGAAGGAGCTGATCTGGGTGCCGCTGCTGGGCCTGGCCTGGTGGGGGCTGGATTACCCGTTCATGAAGCGCTACAGCAAGGCGTTTCTGGACAAGCACCCCGAGCTCAAGGGCAAGGACCTGGAAATCACCAAGGCCGCCTGTGAGCTGTTCAAGCGCCAGCCGGTGACTGTGGTCAATTACCTTGAAGGTACACGCTTCACCGAGGCCAAGCGCCAGGAGCAGCAGTCGCCTTACCGCTACCTGCTGAAGCCCAAAGCCGGCGGCGTCGCCTTTGTGCTGGCGGCGTTGGGTGAGCAGCTGGATGCGCTGTTGGACGTGACCATCGTCTACCCCGGCAACCAAGCGCCTGGGTTCTGGGACTTGCTCAATGGCAGCATCAGTCGGGTGATTATCGACATTCAGGTGCGTGAGCTGGACCCGGCATTGTGGGAGGGGGATTACGAGAATGACCCGGCCTTCCGGCAGACCGTGCAGGCTTGGGTGAACCAGCTGTGGTTGGAGAAGGATCAGCGGATTGAGCAGTTGCGCGAAGAATTGCGCTAGGTCATTTGCCTGGTCCGGCCTCTTCGCGGGGCAAGCCCGCTCCCACAGTTCTACCACCGCTCTAAGACCTGTAGTGAACCTGTGGGAGCGGGCTTGCCCCGCGAAGAGGCCAATTAATCCCCTGCCAAAGCCCGATTAAAACCCTGGCTAATAATCAGCATAAGGATTACTTCTTTGTCACCTTCCACCTAAGTGGATAAAAATCGACCAAAGCACAATTACAAAAAATTGCCTGGATCGATCGATGGCCAACCAAACCAGCTCCAACCCCGCCCAACTTCGTCGCGTCCTGGGCCTGCCCGCCCTGGTGTTCTTCGGCCTGGTGTACATGGTCCCGCTGACCATCTTCACCACTTACGGCATCGTCACCGAACTCACCGGTGGCCGCACCGCAGGCGCCTACCTGGTCACCCTGGTGGCCATGTTGTTCACCGCCGCGTCCTACAGCGTCATGGTCAAACGCTTCCCGGTCGCGGGTTCGGCGTATTCCTATACCAACATGGCCTTTGGCCAGAACGTTGGTTTCCTGGCGGGCTGGTCGCTGCTGCTCGATTACTTGTTCCTGCCAATGATCAACTACCTGCTGATCGGCCTGTTTCTCAACATCGCCTTCCCAGCGGTGCCCGCCTGGGCCTTCGTGCTCGCCTCCATCGCCCTGGTGACCGTGCTCAACGTGGTCGGCATCAACTCGGTGGCTAAGACCAGCAACCTGATCGTCGGCGCGCAAATCGTGTTCATCGGTGTGTTCGTGGCGTTGTCCTGCCAGACCCTGGCCGGCCAACCGGTAGACCTGCTCTCGCCGCTGATGGGTGACGGCACACAACCTGGCTTCGGCCCGCTGATGGCCGGTGCTGCAGTGCTGTGCCTGTCCTTCCTTGGCTTCGATGCCGTCTCGACCCTGGCCGAGGAATGCCGCGATGCCCGCCGCGATGTGCCACGGGCAATCATCCTCACCACGCTGTTTGCCGGAGTGCTGTTCACCGCGCTGGCCTACGTCAGCCAACTGGTGCTGCCAGGCAGCACCTTTGCCAATGCCGATGCGGCAGCCAACGAGGTGATGTTCAAGGCAGGCGGGCAATTCCTGGCCAACTTCTTCACCGCAGCGTTCGTTGCCGGCAGCCTGGGTTCAGCACTGGCCTCGCAGGCGGCAGTGTCGCGCATTCTGTTCACCATGGGCCGGGACAAGGTGCTGCCACGCCGTAGCTTCGCTTACCTGTCGCCGCGCTTTGGTACGCCGGTGTTCGCCATTTTGCTGGTGTCGGCGTTCTCGCTGCTGGCGTTGGTGATCGACCTGTCCACCCTCGCTTCGCTGATCAGCTTTGGCGCGCTGGTGGCGTTCTC
Source organism: Pseudomonas putida (assembly GCF_025905425.1). Classification (NCBI taxonomy): domain Bacteria; kingdom Pseudomonadati; phylum Pseudomonadota; class Gammaproteobacteria; order Pseudomonadales; family Pseudomonadaceae; genus Pseudomonas; species Pseudomonas putida. The sequence continues at coordinate 4,890,918 of NZ_CP109603.1, forward strand.
GGCGGTGAACCTAGCAGTGGTGAAGACCCACCTGATGGACGATGCCAGCCAGCGCAATGCCAAGGGGCTGTTGAGTTATGGCGTGGTGCCGCTGGTGGGGTTGGGGCTGACACTGTGGCTGTGGACCAGCCTGTCGGCGCTGACGTTGGTGATTGGGTTGTGCTGGTTTGCGCTGGGGCTGGCGTATCTTGCCGTTCTGACTGCCGGCTTCCGTCGTCCGGTTCTACTGACGGACTTCTCCGAGGCGGGCTGAGGTCCGCCGCAAGTACTGACAATTCTGCCAGTTGTGCGTGGCCTCGCGAAGACAAAGACTTACGTAACACCGTCTTTTGCGAGGTACCCGCCATTGAGAACAGCCGCCCTGGCCTACACCCCATACGGATACATCGACAGTCAAGCTTGGTTGGCCACCCTGCTTGGCTTCAATGGCGAAAAGAACGACCCCCTCACCAGCATCTACCCATTAGGACAAGGTTACCGTAGCTACAGTCCAACCCTGATGCGCTTCCATAAGCCCGATAACCTGAGCCCCTTTGGGCAGGGCGGATATAACACTTACGCATACTGCAACTGTGATCCGATCAATTTCCGGGATGATACAGGTCATGCGCGAACAATTGCTCAGCGACGGCAGTTCTGGGTTGATCTTATCCAGTCGGCCCAATCCTCAACTACCCCTTTAAAACGAGCGCCAACAAAGAAAGTGAGATTTAACAGAAAGATAACTGGCCGTATCTATCCGGGCGAACACGACGTACAGACAGGCAGGCTTATTGAAGAAAAACAGTCATTACAAGTTTACATTCACAAGCTCACTCAGCGCGTAAAACGAAAAACAGAAGACTTCAATTTTCTCATGGAGCCGTCGACGCCTGACCTCGCGAAAAGTTTTGGCATCAGTGAGAAAAGATACCAGACTTCGCTGGAGGCACTCGCCACATGGCTTGACGACGCGCAAGATCGGTTGAAAAACCTTAACTCCACACTCAGAAGCTATCCAGTCTAATGGTCAAGCATGAGGAATATCTGATTGGCGGGGGCGAAGCGGTCCCTTGCAGATGCTCCAGAGTTTCTGACATACGTGCATGACCCGAAAATGCGTGCCAATTACCTTGCGAAACTCGCCAGCATCCGTAGTGAAGTGCCAAAACAGCAAGATTGATTGAACGTGGCGATGGTCAGGTGGTTCCACTCCTGACCAACCCCATGTCCAGCCCAATCAAACCGATGGCGTATTCACTGGCGCCGGCGTGGTCCACAGGCTCCCCAGGTTCTGCAGCAACGACCCGGCGATGCCCTGCTGGCCCAGGTACTGCAGAATCAGAGGGGCAAACTGGCCGATCATCCCGGTGTCCATCCCCAGCGCCTTGAACGCAGTGTCCAGGTCGTTGCGGTTCTCGACGTTGTTGCCCAGGGCATTGCTCAGCGCCGACTGGCTTTCGCTGTTCTTGCCCAGCAAATCGCCCAGCCCGCTCAACCCGCCGAGCGCATTGGCACCCGACAGCAGGTCCAGCCCAGGCACGGCTTTGGTCAGCTGACCATAATCGTCAGAGCTCAGGTTATTGCGCGCCAACCCCAACATCGCCCCTGCCCCGCCCACGGCCTGTTCCGGGGTGATCTTCAGTTCACTGCCCAGGGTATTGAGCAAATTGGCCTGCGCCTCGGGCGCCTGCACCTGGCCCTGCTGTTTCTGGTTCTGCATGGCGGATACGGCGTTGGCGGCATCGCTAAGGTTGAAGGCGAACACCGGGCTTGCGGCCAGGGTCATCAGGGTTGCAAGGGTGAAGGCTTTCATCGGGAGGGACCTCGTGGGCCGGGATGGCAGGGGGAAACGAGGATTTGACTCTAGGTTTGGGGGTTTGTTCCAAATGCCTCAGCACCTGATAAATCTGCTAGTTGTACTGGCAAATTGGGGCATGCAAAGTAAGCACTCTCGATACCTTTTCAAAGGCAGCAATCCATGACCAAAAGTCCAGTATCTCGGGTTCTGCGGAACACTGAGATGGCAACGCGGGCGCCCGAGAAATTGGCAGCCTCAGATATAATTCACTTTTACCAGAACGGGCACATAGCAACCGAAATATCAATTCAGGGCAATCGACAGATACTATGGGCGCAAGAAACACCTATTGCACAGCTCGGACAGTCCAAACAAATAAGCTTGCTGCCGGTCGACCGTGCCAACTCAATTCTCGGAATGCCGTTTGAGGCTGTCTCACTACCACCTTATGGATATCTCCCGCCCCAAGACATCAGGACATTAATCATATTCAACGGACAATGGCGCGACCCTTTAAGCCAAATGGACATTCTGGGTAATGGATACCGTCCATTTAATACTGCAATCAGACGCTTTTGCGCTCCAGACGTACTTCAGAGCCCATTTGGCGATGGTGGAGCAAACTCATACGCTTACTGCGAAAATGATCCAATTAACAAAACAGACTCATCTGGGCAAGCGTCAATGTGGCTTATCAGTGGTCTGAAGGGACTGGGAAACGCGCTGGGTTTCAGAACCCCATCTCGCAATCGTCCTAATATGCCCAACCGCCCCGCAAGAACGGCAAACAACGACTATTCATCAGGTCCCGTACGCCGACCCAATGAGGGTAGACCACTGCCAGAGCCCCCCGTGGGAGGGCGGATAGCAGAATCGCGCAGCAACAACCAATCAGGCATTGGATACTCCTCTCCAAACGACGCAGATCAAGCGAGTTATCTAAATTCCAAATTGAACGACATTGAAAGTAATCTATTGGCTTTAGGTGGGGAAAGATCCAGGCTTAAAGCGGCAATAAGCAGGCAAACTAGAATCGGCAATAAGCCTGCAGGTGAAAAAAGATTACTCTCACAAGTCGATAGAGAAATTCATTCTAAGACCAATGAATACAATCAAATGAACGACCGAATTACGAGACTAAGATCTGGACAAATCTAACATATAAAAAGCACGGCAAAGGGTTGAGCGGATCGATTTCCTGAGCTACTAGAGCCAATATTTTCGCGGGCATGACTCTGGCTCGAGGCTGCTATTGGGCCGGAACCTTTATGAAAAAGCCCCTCGAACAGAGGGGCTCTTCTAATTCGACGTTATTTACGCAGCACCCCACATCTTATGCGGGTCGATCACAAATTTCTTCGGCACACCCGCATCAAACTCGCCATACCCTTCCGGCGCCTGATCCAGGTTGATCACCTGCACGCCTACCACTTCTGCAATGTTGATCCGGTCCCACATGATCGCCTGCATCAGCTGGCGGTTGTATTTCATGGTCGGGGTCTGGCCGGTGTGGAAGCTGTGCGACTTCGCCCAGCCCAGGCCAAAGCGGATGCTCAGTGCGCCGATCTTGGCGGCGGCGTCGGAGGCGCCCGGGTCTTCAGTCACGTACAGGCCCGGGATACCGATACTGCCGGCGACGCGGGTAACCTGCATCAGCGAGTTCAGCACGGTGGCCGGGGCTTCATGCTTGGCGCCTTCGTGGCCGTGGCCGCGGGCCTCGAAACCGACAGCATCCACCGCGCAATCCACTTCTGGCTCACCGAGGATGTCGATGATCTGCTCGTGCAGCGGGGTGTCCTTGGACAGGTCGACCACTTCAAAGCCCTGGGACTTGGCGTGGGCCAGGCGGGCCTGGTTGAGGTCACCCACGATCACGCAGGCGGCGCCCAGCAGACGCGCCGAGGCAGCAGCGGCCAGACCAACCGGGCCAGCACCCGCGACGTAAACGGTGCTGCCTGGGCCAACGCCCGCAGTCACGGCGCCGTGGTAGCCAGTCGGCAGAATGTCGGACAGGCAGGTCAGGTCACGGATCTTCTCCATGGCCTTGTCGCGATCCGGCAGTTTCAGCAGGTTGAAGTCAGCGTACGGCACCAGCACGTATTCAGCCTGGCCACCGGTCCAGTCGCCCATGTCGACGTAGCCGTAGGCGCCGCCAGCGCGGGCCGGGTTGACGGTGAGGCAGACACCGGTGTGCATCTCTTTGCACGAGCGGCATCGGCCGCACGCCACGTTGAACGGTACCGACACCAGGTCGCCTTTTTTCAGGCGTTCGACATCACGCCCCAACTCGACGATTTCACCGGTGATTTCGTGGCCCAGAACCAGGCCGACCTGGGCAGTGGTGCGACCGCGGACCATGTGCTGGTCGGAGCCGCAGATGTTGGTGGAGACCACCTTGAGAATGACGCCGTGTTCGATCTTCTTGCCGCGCGGGTCCTGCATTTTCGGGTAGTCGATCTTCTGCACCTCGACCTTGCCGGCGCCGAGATATACCACTCCACGATTGCCAGACATGCTCTTACCTCGCTTGATTATTATGTATGCAGCATTGGTTGAAGCGCCGCCATCCATGGGCGGCATGTGTTACTGGAATGCAGGGAATTGTGGGCCTGATGGGGCGGGGGGCAGTGACTGGAAACGACAGAAAGATGCCTTTTTACGGCAGGGAAAAATGTGTTGGGCCATTCGCGGGCAAGCCCGCTCCCACAGGTACAGCGCCGCCTTCGAAAGCGGCGCTGTACCTGTGGGAGCGGGCTTGCCCGCGAAGAGGCCGGAACAGACTGTCAGAGAACGACAGTCCTGTTGGCGTTCAGGAACACCCGCCGCTCAATGTGATACCCCACCGCCCGCGCCAAGGTCAGGCACTCGATATCCCGCCCCTTGGCAATCAGGTCCTCGGGATAATGGCTGTGGTCCACCACCTCGACCCCCTGGGCAATGATCGGCCCTTCATCCAGGTCGTTGTTGATGTAGTGCGCCGTAGCGCCAACCATCTTCACGCCCTTGTTGTACGCCTGGTGGTAAGGCTTGGCGCCCTTGAACCCCGGCAACAGCGAGTGGTGAATATTGATCGCCCAACCGTCCAGGCGCCGGCACAACTCGGGCGACAACACCTGCATGTAACGGGCAAGGATGACCAGTTCAGCGCCAGTCTCCTCGATCACTTGCAGCACCTTGCGCTCTTGCCCGGCCTTGTCGTTGGGGTCGAGGGCAAAATGGTAGTAGGGAATCTTGTGCCAGTGCGCCAAGGGTTCGAGGTCTGGGTGGTTGGACACCACCGCAACCACGTCCATGCTCAGTTGCCCGATGCGCTGGCGATACAGCAGGTCGTTCAGGCAGTGGTCGGCCTTGGACACCATGATCACCACCTTGGGGCGATGATTCGGCGCGGTCAGCTCGAAAGCCATGCCAAACGCATCACTGCGTTCGGCGAGGCCGGCACGAAAGCCGACCTCATCAAAATCGTCCGGCTGGCGGAACTCGACGCGAATGAAGAAGCGCCCCGACTGCCGGTCATCGAAGGAGTGGTGCTCCGTCACGTAGCAGCGCTGCTCGAAGAGGTAACGCGTCACCACGTCGACGGTACCGAGCATGCTCGGGCAGTCGGCGGTGAGAATCCAGGTATCCGGTGCCCGACTCATGTTCTGCTCTCCTTAGGCCTCGATGCTCAGGCCGAACTCGGCCGAAGCGTCCTGCAGCCACAGCCACCAGTAATCGGCGAAGCTGCGGCGAATCACCAGTTCCCAGGTGTCTTCGGCGGTGCGGCGGATCACCAGTTGCGACTTGGCGAACACGGTGCCGACGGCCTTGCCCACTGGGAAGTTGTTTGGGTGAACATCATAGCTGGTGGACTTCATCAGCACTTCACGCACGTTCGGGCCGCGCAGTTCCAGCAGGCTTTGCCCGCCGCTGACGTTAACTACCTGGATGTGCTGGCCTTCAAGGGCCGCGCGCAGTTTTTGCTCAACGGCAAACTCCTGGCCGCCTGGGACGATCAGCAGCCACTCGTCGGGGCCCATCCACTGCAGCGACATGTCGCTGTTGGCAACCACGGTCAGGGCCACCGGCAGCTCCAGGCCCAAGGCCTTGTGCACGCCTGCGGCGAATTCCGGATTGTGGCCGTCGCCACGCAGGGTCAGGTGACCGAGGAGTTTTTTCTCACGCAGGGTCACGCCTGCGTTCTTGCGGCCTTTGCCAACCAGGCTGGCCAGGTCGGCATGGTGCAGCGGCGACTGAGCCTTGGCTTCGGCGCCGGGGTTTTGCTGGAAGACGTTGATAGCGCTCATTTCTTACCTGCCTTGAATTCTGTTGTCCGTAAGACCGGAGGTCAGATGCAATGCCCGAATGCTAGCTGTGGCCTGTGGGAGCGGGCTTGTCCCGCGAAGAGGGCGGTGAAGCCACCATCGCATTCGCGGGGCAAGCCCGCTCCCACAGGGCTTGCATTTCAAGCAGACCTATCTCAGGGCCTTAAACGTTCTGCCGCTCACCCTTCGGATCGAAGAACACCGAAGACACGATTTCCGCCTCGATCACGCTGCCGTCGGCCTGCGGCGAGTACACACGCTCGCCCATGCGCTTGAGGCCGCCTTTGACCACACCCATGGCGAACGAATAGCCCAGGGAGTTGGAGGCATAGCTGGAAGTGACGTGGCCGACCATGTCCATCGGGATCGGTTGCTTGGGGTCGAACACCAGTTGCGCGCCCTCAGGCAGCCACTGGGTCGGGTCCACAGGCTTCAGGCCGACCAACTGCTTGCGGTTGTCGCGCAGGCAGTCTTCGCGGTTCATGCCACGCAGGCCGATCCACGAGAACGGCTTGTTGCGGCCCACGCACCAGCTCATGTTCAGGTCGTCCGGGTTCATCGAGCCGTCAGTGTCCTGGCCCACGATGATGAAGCCCTTCTCGGCACGCAGCACGTGCATGGTCTCGGTGCCATACGGGGTCAGGTTGTATTGCTTGCCCGCCTCGATGATCTTTTCCAGCACGCCCATGGCGTAGTTGGCCTGCACGTTCACTTCGTACGACAGCTCACCGGTGAACGAGATGCGGAACACACGGGCCGGTACGCCAGCGACGGTGCCTTCCTTCCAGGTCATGAACGGGAAGGCGTCCTTGTCCAGGTCGATGTCGTCGGTCAGCGCGCTCAGCAGCTTGCGGCTGTTGGGGCCGGACAGGGTCATGGTCGCCCAGTGGTCGGTGACCGAGGTGAAGTACACCTTCATCTCTGGCCATTCGGTCTGGTGGTACAGCTCCAGCCACTGCAGCACGCGGGCGGCGCCGCCGGTGGTGGTGGTCATGTAGAAGTGGTTGTCGCCGACGCAGGCGGTCACGCCGTCGTCGAAGACCATGCCGTCTTCCTTGCACATCAGGCCGTAGCGGGCCTTGCCCACGTCGAGCTTGGTCCAGGCGTTGCTGTAGATGCGGTTGAGGAACTCACGCGCGTCCGGGCCCTGGATGTCGATCTTGCCCAGGGTCGAGGCGTCGAGCAGGCCGACGCTGTCACGCACAGCCTTGCACTCGCGGGCCACGGCGGTGTGGATGTCTTCACCGGCTTTCGGGAAGTACCAAGGGCGCTTCCACTGGCCGACGTCCTCGAACTCGGCGCCGTTCTTCACGTGCCAGCCATGCAGCGCGGTGAAGCGTACAGGTTCGAACAGGTGACCACAGTGACGGCCCGCTACTGCACCGAAGGTTACCGGTGTGTAGTTGGGGCGGAACATGGTGGTGCCCATTTCCGGAATGGTGATGCCGATCGAACGGGCGGCGATGGCCAGGCCGTTGATGTTGCCCAGTTTGCCCTGGTCGGTACCGAAGCCCAGCGCGGTGTAGCGTTTGACGTGTTCGACCGACTCGAAACCTTCACGGGTGGCCAGCTCGATACCGGCAGCGGTCACGTCGTTCTGTTGGTCGACGAACTGCTTCGGCCCTTTGCTGCCCTTGTCGTGCGGCACCTGGAACAGTGCCACGGTGGCTTCTTCCTTACGCGCCACGGTTTTCGGCAAGGTGCCGGTGCTGGCCTTGAAGCCGGCTTCAGTGGCTGCGCGAACGCCGCCTTCAAAGCCATCGGCAATCACGTCGCCGAGGGCGTAGACACCATGGATACCGCCGACGCAAACGCGTTTTTGCGGGGCATCGCCCGGCACGAAGCCGAGGATGTCATCGCGCCATACCGGGCGACCGCCCAGGTGCGATGCCAGGTGGACGATCGGGCTGTAGCCGCCGGAGCTGGCGATCAGGTCGCACTCAAGGGTTTCGCCTGGGCTGGTGACTTTATGGGCCTGCACGTCGATGGCGGCCACGCGGGCGCCGGTCACGTGCTTGCTGCCTTTGGCCTCGACCACGGCGCTGGAGGTGAGGATGCGGATGCCCTTGGCACGTGCTTCCTCAACCAGCGAGCCACGTGGATTGTGGCGAGCGTCGGCGATGGCGACCACTTGCAGGCCTGCGTCGTGCCAGTCCAGCGCGGCGCGGTAGGCGTGGTCGTTGTTGGTCGACAGCACCAGCTTGCGGCCTGGGGCCACGCCGTAACGGCGCACGTAGGTGGACACGGCACCGGCCAGCATGTTGCCCGGCACGTCGTTGTTGCCGTACACCAGCGGGCGCTCGTGGGCGCCAGCGGCCAGTACCACACGGCCGGCACGCACACGGTGCACGCGGTGACGCACCTGGCCGATCGGCGCGCGGTCGCCGAGGTGGTCGGTAAGGCGCTCGTGGATGGTCAGGAAGTTGTGGTCGTGGTAGCCGTTGACCGTGGCGCGAGGCAGCAGGGTTACTTCAGGCAGGCTTGCCAGCTCTTTGACTACGGCATTCACCCAGTCAGCGGCAGGCTTGCCGTCGAGGGTTTCGCGGGTGTCGAGCAGGCTGCCGCCGAACTCTTCCTGTTCATCGGCGAGGATCACGCGGGCGCCGCTGCGGGCTGCTGCCAGGGCGGCGGCCAGGCCAGCAGGGCCGGCGCCGACAATCAGCACGTCGCAGTGCTGGTTCATGTAGTCGTAGCTGTCCGGGTCGTTCTGCAGCGGCGCACGGCCAAGGCCTGCCGCTTTACGGATGTACTTCTCGTAAGTCATCCAGAACGATTTCGGGTACATGAAGGTTTTGTAGTAGAAGCCCGGCGGCATCATGCTGCCGCCGACCTTGCCGAGGATGCCCATGACGTCGTTGTTGACGTTCGGCCAGCCGTTGGTGCTGGTGGCGACCAGGCCGGCGTACAGCGCCTGCTGGGTGGCACGCACGTTGGGGATCTGGGTGGCTTCGCTGGAGCCGATCTGCAGGATGGCGTTCGGCTCTTCGGTACCGGCGGCGATGATGCCGCGCGGGCGCGAGTACTTGAAGCTACGGCCAACGATGTCGACGCCGTTGGCCAGCAGCGCGGCGGCCAGGCTGTCACCGGCATAACCTTGGTAGGTCTTGCCGTTGAAGGTGAAGTTCAGGACCTTGCTGCGGTCGATACGGCCGCCGCTGGCGAGGCGATAGGTCTGGCTCATACTTTTTCCCCTTGGCCTTTGACGGTCGACGGTGCGCTGTTTTGCTTGCCGTTGGCGGTCACCTGCGGCTTCTCGCCAATCTTGTAGGTTTCCAGAATCTCGTAGGTCACGGTGTCGCGGGTGACGTTGAAGTACTGACGGCAGCCGGCAACGTGGTCCCACAGTTCATGGTGAATACCGCGCGGGTTGTCGCGGAAGAACATGTAGGTACCCCACTCCTCGTCGGAGCAGGCAGCAGGGTCCAGCGGGCGGGCGATGTGCGCCTGGCCAGAGGCGTGGAACTCTTCTTCGGAGCGCAGCTCGCCGCAGTGGGGACAAAAAATATGCAACATGACGGTGTCTCCGGTTAGTGGGCGACGGCGGCGGCGCCGTGTTCGTCGATCAGTGCGCCGTTGTAGAAACGGTCCATGGAGAACGGCGCAGCCAGCGGGTGCATCTCGCCTTTGGCCAGGCTTGCGGCAAAGACGTTGCCCGAGCCCGGGGTCGCCTTGAAGCCGCCGGTGCCCCAGCCGCAGTTGAAGAACATGTTCTTGACCGGGGTCTTGGAGATGATCGGGCAAGCGTCCGGCGAGGTGTCGACGATGCCGCCCCACTGGCGGTTCATGCGCACGCGCGAGAGGTTGGGGAACATCTCGACGATGGCCTGCAGGGTGTGCTCGATCACCGGGTACGAACCGCGCTGGCCGTAGCCGACCCAGCCGTCGATACCGGCACCGATCACCAGGTCGCCCTTGTCGGACTGGCTGATGTAGCCGTGCACGGCGTTGGACATGATCACGCTGTCGATGATCGGCTTGATCGGCTCGGACACCAATGCTTGCAACGGGTGCGATTCCAGCGGCAGGCGGAAGCCGGCCAGTTTGGCCATGTGCCCGGAGTTACCAGCGGTGACCACGCCGACGCGCTTGGCGCCGATGAAGCCTTTGTTGGTTTCGACACCGATGACCGCGCCGTTTTCCTTGCGGAAACCGATCACTTCGGTCTGCTGGATCAGGTCCACGCCCAGGGCGTCGGCGGCACGGGCGTAACCCCAGGCCACGGCGTCGTGACGGGCAACACCACCACGACGCTGAACGGTCGCGCCGAGGATCGGATAACGGGTGTTCTTCGAGCAGTCCAGGTACGGGATTTCGGCCGCGACCTGGGCGGTGTTCAGCAGTTCGCCATCGACGCCATTGAGGCGGTTGGCGCTGACACGGCGCTCGGAGTCACGAATGTCCTGCAGGGTGTGGCACAGGTTGTAGACGCCGCGCTGGGAGAACATCACGTTGTAGTTGATGTCCTGGGACAGGCCCTCCCACAGCTTCATGGCGTGTTCGTACAACTGCGCCGATTCGTCCCACAGGTAGTTGGAGCGCACGATGGTGGTGTTACGGGCGGTGTTGCCGCCGCCCAGGTAACCCTTCTCGATCACTGCAACGTTGGTGATGCCGTGTTCCTTGGCCAGGTAGTAGGCCGTGGCCAGGCCATGGCCGCCACCGCCGACGATGACCACGTCGTAGACCTTTTTAGGGGTCGGCGTGCGCCACATGCGCTGCCAGTTTTCGTGGTGGCTGAGGGAGTGTTTGAAGAGGCCGAAGCCCGAGTAGCGTTGCATGGTCGTTTACTCCACTCAGCGGTAAACAGGGAAGTCTGCGCACAGCGCCGCGACGTTCTTCGCCACATCGGCTTCGACGTCAGCGTCACCGAGGTTGTCGAGGATGTCGCAGATCCAGCCGGCCAGGGCCACACACTGGGCGACCTTGAAGCCGCGAGTGGTGACGGCCGGGGTGCCGATGCGCAGGCCCGAGGTGACGAACGGCGACTGCGGGTCGTTCGGCACGGCGTTCTTGTTGACGGTGATGTGCGCGCGGCCAAGGGCGGCGTCGGCATCTTTACCGGTGAGGCCCTGGCGGATCAGGCTGACCAGGAACAGGTGGTTGTCAGTACCACCGGAAACCACGTCGTAGCCGCGGTCAATGAACACCTGGGCCATGGCCTGGGCGTTTTCGATCACTTGTTGCTGGTAAGCCTTGAAGCCAGGCTCCAGCGCTTCCTTGAAGCACACGGCCTTGGCGGCGATGACGTGCATCAGCGGGCCGCCCTGGGCGCCCGGGAAGACTGCGGCGTTGAGCTTTTTCTCGATCTCTTCGTTGGACTTGGCCAGGATCAGGCCGCCACGCGGACCACGCAGGGTCTTGTGGGTGGTGGTGGTGACCACATCGGCGAACGGGATCGGGTTCGGGTACAGGCCAGCGGCAACCAGGCCGGCAACGTGGGCCATGTCGACGAACAGCAGCGCACCGACCTTGTCGGCGATGGCGCGGAAGCGTGGGAAGTCGAGGGTCTTGGAGTAAGCCGAGAAGCCGGCAACGATCATTTTCGGTTTGTGCTCGACCGCCAGGCGCTCGACTTCGTCGTAGTCGATCAGGCCGGTGTCGGTGTTGATGCCGTACTGCACAGCGTTGTACAGCTTGCCCGAAGACGACACTTTGGCGCCGTGGGTCAGGTGGCCGCCGTGGGCCAGGCTCATGCCCAGGATGGTGTCACCGGCCTGCAGCAGGGCCAGGTAGACCGCGCCGTTGGCGGAAGAACCGGAGTGCGGCTGAACGTTGGCGTAGTCGGCACCGAACAGTTGCTTGGCGCGCTCGATGGCCAGTGCCTCGACCTTGTCCACGTGCTCGCAGCCACCGTAGTAGCGCTTGCCTGGGTAGCCTTCGGCGTACTTGTTGGTCAGGCCGCTGCCTTGGGCCTGCATGACGCGCTTGCTGGTGTAGTTCTCCGAGGCGATCAGTTCGATGTGATCTTCCTGGCGCTGTTCTTCGGCATTCATCGCCGCCAGCAGTGCGTCGTCGTAACCCTGGATCTGGTCTTGCTTGCTGAACATCGTGTATCTCCCGGCAGCGATCGTTTTTTGTCGTGGGGCACTGTGGCCCTTTATGGCGATGTTATGACTGGCGGGGTCGGGTCAGATGCCTGCGCACGCCTTGCAATGGCGCGTTTACGACATTGGCATTTGTGTTGTGCATGCCGGCCTCTTCGCGGGGCAAGCCCGCTCCCACAATGGCCGCGTGCACAGGGCCACTGTGGGAGCGGGCTTGCCCCGCGAAGAGGCCGGCATGAACAACGCATAAGTGGAGGTTGCACAGTTGTATAGGCAACTGCTGAATCGATGGTTTAGAGTGCTGTTCTGCGTCGTTCACAGGACCGTGCCATGACAGATAAGAGCCAACAATTCGCCAGCGACAACTATTCCGGCATCTGCCCCGAAGCCTGGGCCGCGATGGAGAAAGCCAACCACGGCCACGACCGCGCTTACGGCGACGACCAGTGGACCGAGCGTGCCTCGGAATACTTTCGCAACCTGTTCGAAACCGACTGCGAGGTGTTCTTCGGCTTCAACGGCACCGCCGCCAACTCCCTGGCCCTGGCCTCGTTGTGCCAGAGCTACCACAGCGTGATCTGCTCCGAGACCGCCCACGTCGAAACCGACGAATGCGGCGCGCCGGAGTTCTTCTCTAACGGCTCCAAGCTGCTGACTGCGCCCAGCGTCAACGGCAAGCTGACGCCACAATCGATCCGCGAAGTGGCGCTCAAGCGCCAGGACATCCACTACCCCAAGCCACGCGTCGTCACCCTCACCCAGGCCACCGAAGTGGGCACCGTGTACCGCCCCGACGAGCTCAGGGCGATCAGTGCCACCTGCAAGGAGCTGGGCCTGAACCTGCACATGGACGGGGCACGCTTTACCAATGCCTGCGCGTTCCTCGGTTGCAGCCCGGCCGAGCTGACCTGGAAGGCCGGTGTCGATGTGCTGTGTTTTGGCGGCACCAAGAACGGCATGGCGGTGGGTGAGGCGATCCTGTTCTTCAATCGCCAGCTGGCGGAAGATTTCGACTACCGCTGCAAGCAGGCCGGGCAGTTGGCGTCGAAGATGCGTTTCTTGTCCGCGCCCTGGGTCGGGCTGCTGGAAGACGGCGCCTGGCTGCGCCATGGCAACCACGCCAACCACTGTGCGCAGTTGCTGGCATCGTTGGTCAGTGACTTGCCGGGGGTGGAGCTGATGTTCCCGGTGGAAGCCAACGGGGTGTTCCTGCAGATGCCGGAGCCAGCGATTGAAGCGCTGCGTGGCAGGGGCTGGCGGTTCTATACCTTCATTGGTAGTGGTGGGGCGCGGTTCATGTGTTCGTGGGATACCGAGGAAGCGCGGGTGCGGGAACTGGCGGCGGATATCCGCTCGATCATCACTGCCTGACAGATCGCATTCGCGGGCAAGCCCGCTCCCACAGGGTTGTGCATGCCCCTGTAGGAGCGGGCTTGCCCGCGAATGCGATGGCAGTAGCTCCAGCGATCTAAAGCCTGAACCCACTCATCTGCCGCGCCAGGTCATCAGCCAAGCCACGCAACGCCTGACACTCCTCCCGGCACCCCTGCACCTCCGCCGCCGTTTCCCGGGCCAGGTCGGAAATCCCCTGCACAGTCCGGTTGATCTCCTCAGTCACCGCCGATTGCTCTTCAGTCGCTGTAGCCACTTGGTGGTTCATGTCGCTGATGTGCTCGACCTGATCGGTAATCGCCCCCAACGAGGCCCCGGTACGCTGGCTCGACTCAACGCCACAGCCCGTCGCCTGCTGCCCGGCCTGCATCGACGTCACCGCTGAACCGGCCCCTTGCTTTAGGCGCTGGATCATTTGCTGCACTTCATCCGTGGACAACTGGGTTCGCCGCGCCAGGGTACGTACTTCATCGGCAACCACGGCAAAGCCACGCCCCATCTCCCCTGCCCGCGCCGCCTCGATGGCAGCATTCAACGCCAAGAGGTTGGTTTGCTCGGAAATACTGCGGATCACCGCCAATACTTCATCGATCGAGGCGACTTCATCGGCCAACTGCGCTACCGCATCCGCAGCCTTGCCGATGTCACCCGACATACCTTCGATACCCTGGATCGAGCGCCGCACCACATCACGCGCCTGCAAGGCTTCGTCGCGCGCCGACTGTGAAGCCTCGGCTGCATTGCCGGCATTGCGGGCAATGTCCTGCACCGTCAGCCCCATTTCGTGGACGGCGGTGGCAACCATCTCGGTCATTTCTTGCTGCCGCCCCGAGCGTTCAGCTGTGTTGTCCACCACCTGAGTGACCTGTTCAACGGCCAGGTGCAACCGCTCGGTCGTGCGCAGCACCTCACCGATCAACCCGCGCTGGCTGTCGAGAAAACGGTTGAAGCCGCGGGCCAGGTCGCCTAATTCGTCCTGGCGGGAATCATCCAGGCGATGGCTGAGATCACCCGCGCCACTGCCAATCTGCACCAGCGCAGCGGTAACGCGGCGGATAGGCCGCACCAGTCCACGCGCCAGCAATACCACCAACAGCAGCGACAGCAGCGCGACGCCACCACCGATCACGGTGGTCAGCCAAACCGCCTGGTGCATCTGCGCAAAGATCTCGGCCTCAGGCACCTCGGCGACCAGGGTCCAGTTCAGGTCGCGCAGCGGCAGGCCCAACGCCAGGTAGTCTTCGCCATCGCGCTGGAAGCGGCTGGTGCGCAGGCCCTGGTCGCCACTCATGACCGCCTTCGCCGCGTGCGCATCGAGCTGTTCGTCGAGCTGGCGCTTGCCGCTGAAGGCATTGTCCGGGTGCACCTGGATCAGGCCATCGTTGCGCACCAGAAACACCTTGCCGTGCTCGCCAAAGCTGAAGTCATGGATCAGTTTCGACAGTTGGGTCATGCGCAGGCCCATGCCGGCCACGCCCACCAGCTTGCCGTCCTTTTCCACGCGGTAGTCGATGAACAGCGCCAGCTCGCCGGTGGCGCCGTCGATATCGATATTGATCAGGCGCTCGGCGCCGCTGTCGATGTAGCCGTAAAACCACTTGTCCTTGGGGTTGGCCCGACTCAGGGTGCGGTCCAGGCCATTCTCGTTGTAGTAGTGGCCGGTCTCGGTCGAGGCGAACAGCGTGGTAAAGGCTTTGTTCCGCTGCTTGGCAGCGTCGAGGTACTCGATGAAGCGCAAGGCTTGGGCAGGGTCTTCGCCATCGGCGAGCCAATCGCGCAGCAGGGTATTGCCAGCAATGTCGGCCGCAGCCACCAACGGCTGGCCGAGCATACGCTCGATGTCGTTACGGATGGCTTCGACACTGGCTGGCAACGCTGTGTCGACCAGGTAGCGTTCGGTCAGGCGGTTGAGCGCCACCGTGAAAATGATCACCACCACCAGGATGCTCGCCAGCAGGGCCGCGCCCATGCTTGCGATCAATTGCCACTGGATGCTCTTACGCCAGATACGCATGCCCTTGCTCCCCGCCAATTATTGTTTTGGGGGAAGTGTATACACTTGCGTATCCAGTTATTCCAGTGACTTGGAACAACCAAAAACAACTGTGGGAGCAACTGTCTTCTTGTGGAAGCTGGCCTTGCCGGCGATGGGGCGCGTAGCGCCCCAGGCCCGGCTGTGCCGGGCATCGCCAGCAAGGCTTGCTCCTACGAATGAGCTATTTGCTCCTTCCAGGGCGTTCCGGTCTTGAGCATCGCATTTAGCCTCACTATCAATACTCGCATACACGCCACCACCGATACTTTCGCGCACTTCCCCTGGGCTCGCAGTGCTTTGTAGCGCTCGCAGAAGTCCTTGTTGTGCCGTATCACCACCCAGCAGGCCATATAGAGCGCCCGCCTGACTTGTGAGCGTCCCCCCCAGATTGAACGCTTGCCCGACTGCTTGCCGCTGTCCTGGTTGAACGGCGCAACACCGACCAAGGCGGCAATTTCCTTCTTATCCACCTGGCCCAGCTCTGGCAGCAAGGCCATCAGCTTTCCGGCAGTAATCAGACCAATTCCTTTGACTTGAGTGAGCTGTTTAACCCGATCATCAGGCAAAGCTGCTGCCTGCTGTGCGATCTCTTGTTCCAGCGCTCGAATTTCACCCTTCAGATAGGCGATGTGTTGTTCCAACCGCAAACAAACACTGGGAGCCCGCGCCTGCTTCAGGCGCCGCTTGTCATCGTCGCGCTGTTGGACGAAGCGATCCCGCTGCATAAGCAGTTCGCGCAGCAAAGCCCGCTCGGGTGTCATCACCTGGCAAGGCCGTGGGGGCATAACTTCAGCCAGGTGAGCCAAAACAGCTGCGTCAATGGGATCGGTCTTGGCGCGTTTACCCATCGACTTGGCAAAGTCCCGGGCACGACTGGGATTGATCCGGCAAACCGGAAAATCGGCATCCTGCAGCGCTTTGAGGACATTGCACTCGTAGCCACCGGTAGCTTCGAGCAAGACCATTGAAATTGCATACTCGCCAAGCTTTTCGACGAGCAGTTGGAATCCCTTCAAGTCATTGGAAACACTGAAGTTCACCCCCTCAGGACGGATGTGAACAGCAAGTGTGGCACTGGAAACATCGATGCCGACAGAGGAAGACATGGCCAAACCCTCTTAAACTCAAGGAGTGAGAGCGCTTTGGCTTGGCCCACGCTTGTGATTCGAGATTACGCCCCTCATCCAACTGTTCGGGCTCTCGCCAAAGTGGAACGGTGAATGGCAGCTTTTGCTCCCACACGTGCTCTGGGCACCTCGGGCTATCAGCTTGCCATTCACCGCTCTCACTTCAGATTCTATTCCCTCTCCAAGACACAAGCGGGCTTGCCCGCGAATGCAGCGGTGAATTCACCATCGCATTCGCGGGCAAGCCCGCTCCCACAGGGGTTCGGCAGGGTGCTGCTTATTGTTCGGCGATAGTCCGAACGATCGCATCCACCGTGGCGTCGATCTGCGCCTGGGTGCGCGCAAGCGTCTGCTGGTGTTCCTTCTGCAGCTCAACCTGCTTGGAGCACAGGTTCAGTGCAGCCAGCACCAGCAGCTTATCGCCGATCAGGGTCGGATAAGAACGCTTGGTCTCAGCCAGGGCGGTGTTGAGCATCCGCACTGCCTGCGCCAGGGTTTCTTCCTGGCCTTCGGGCGCCTTGATCGAATAGTCGCTGCCGAGGATCGACACGACATTGACCGGCTGCGCTTGCAGACTCATGCGTTGACGACACCCGCATTGGCGCGATCAACCAGCGCCTGGATACGTGCGGCTGTGGCGCCGTTCTTTTCTTCCTGCTCCATCAGCGACAGCTGCAGGGTTTCGTTTTCTTCCTTGGCCTGGGCCAGTTGCTGACCAAGGGTGGTGTTCTGCTCGGTGAGTTGAGCGTTTTTCTGCATCAGGTCGCTGACCAGTTGCTCGATTTGATTCAGGGAGGCTTCCAGCATGGGTCTATCTCAGGTTGTTGCAAAGGCCGCACACGATAAAGAAAAGCGTGAGTCCTCGCCATTAAATATCGGATTCTTAAGGTTTCTAACCCGCAGATTGACAGGGTAACCGCCCGCTTGTTCCGACCTGGATCAACCGCCGGTCAGGAAAAGGTTAGCGCGCTCACAATTTTCACTGCGCTCGCTCAAGACTAACCCGTCACGACCGATAGCCAGGCAAGTCATATTTCGTCGCTGCTCCCTGCGACCTCTTCCCTTTGCCTGGATTGCTCCTTCCATGTCCCTACGCAACATGAACATCGCCCCGCGCGCGCTGCTCGGCTTCGCGCTGATCGGCCTGCTGATGCTCGGCCTCGGCATTTTCTCGCTCATGCAGATGGGCAACATCCGCCAGGCGGGTGTCGCCATCGAAAGCATCAGCGTGCCCAGCATCAAGTCGCTCGACGAGCTCGCTGCGCTGAACCTGCGTATGCGCACCCTCTCCTATCGCCTGCTGCTCAACCGCGAACCGGAGACGCAGCGCGACACCCTCAACCTGCTGGACCAGCGCAACACCCAGATCGACCAGGCGCGCCGCGCCTACGAGCCCATGATCGGCGCACCCGACGAGCAAGCCGCCTACGATCAATACAGCCAACTGCTCAATCAGTACCGCCAGCTGGAGGCGCGCATGCGCAGCCTGAGCCAGGCGGGCCGCACCGACGAACTGCGCGACCTGCTCAACCGCGACCTGCTGGCCAACTCCGAGCAGATCAACAAGGTCATGGACACCCTGGTGCGCATCAACACCGACCAGACCCGCGCCACCAACGAAACGGCTGCCGGCCAGTACGCATCTGCTTTCGCGCTGGTGATCGGTCTGTTGATCGCAGCCACCTTGTTGACGCTGGTGTGCGCGTTCCTGCTGACCCGCAGCATCGTCAAACCGATTGAAGACGCGCTCAAATGCGCCGAGCAGGTTGCCGACGGTGACCTGACCCACGTCATACGCGCCGAAGGCACCGACGAAGCCGCCCGCCTGCTGCGCGCCATGGCCCGCATGCAGGATAAGCTGCGCGATACTCTGCAATTGATTGCAGGCTCCGCGACCCAGCTGGCATCTGCGGCGGAAGAGCTCAATAGCGTCACCGATGAAAGCGCCCGCGGTTTGCAACAGCAGAACAACGAAATCGAACAGGCCGCTACCGCCGTCACCGAAATGACCAGCGCCGTGGAAGAAGTGGCACGCAACGCGGTCAGCACCTCGGAGGCCTCGGGCGAAGCCAGCCGTTCGGCCGGCGACGGGCGCGACCTGGTACTGGAGACTGTTGGCGCCATCGAACGCATGAGCGGTGATGTACAGGCCACTGCCACGCTGATCACCCACTTGGCCGAGCAGTCGCGCGACATCGGCAAGGTGCTCGACGTGATCCGTGGCCTGGCCGACCAGACCAACCTGCTGGCACTTAATGCCGCGATCGAAGCGGCCCGTGCCGGTGAGGCAGGCCGTGGCTTTGCCGTGGTGGCCGATGAGGTGCGGGCACTGGCCCATCGTACCCAGCAGTCGACCAGCGAAATCGAGCGGATGATCGGGAGCATTCAGGGCGGTACCGAAGAGGCGGTGGAGTCGATGCGCACCAGCACCGAACGTGCCGCATCGACCCTGAACATCGCCCGTGGTGCGGGCATGGCGCTTGATACCATTGCGGGTGCCGTGGCGCAGATCAACGAGCGAAACCTGGTGATCGCCAGCGCGGCGGAAGAACAGGCGCAGGTAGCGCGGGAGGTGGACCGCAACCTGGTGAATATCAATGACCTGTCGGTGCAGAGCGCGACCGGGGCGCATCAGACCAGCGCGGCGAGTGCGGAGTTGTCGCGGTTGGCGGTGGACCTGAACGGGCTGGTGGCCCGCTTCCGTACCTGAAAACTGCTGGGGCCGCTTTGCGGCCCATTCGCGGGGCAAGCCCGCTCCCACAGGCTTATCACAGGTCTGAAATCAGTGGTCACCTGTGGGAGCGGGCTTGCCCCGCGAAGGGGCCGACACTGCTACCCAACATCCAGCAACCATTCCCCGCCTCACGACACGGCCACTTAACCTAGTGTTTCCCTGAATCTTACTTCAGGGAACATCACATGGACCGTGCCCAATCCCACCTGCTGCGCCGTGGCCGTTTCTCACAGCCCGGTGGTCTCTACCTACTGACCACGGCAACCCATGAGCGAAAGCGGATCTTCACCCAACTGCAGTTCGCCCGGGGCGTGATCCAGCAACTGAGGCAGACAGAAACCGATGGGCTTTGCCGATCCCTGGCCTGGGTGGTAATGCCTGACCATGTGCATTGGCTGATCGAATTGCGAAGTGGCACGTTGTGTTGCCTGATGCGCAGGTTCAAGTCATGCAGCAGTCATGCACTTTATAAGCGGGGCATGCCACGCGCAAAGGTATGGCAGCCGGGCTATCAGGACCGGGCCTTGCGTCGGGAGGAGAGTGTCGTGCAGGTGGCGAGGTACATCGTTGCCAACCCCGTAAGAGCAGGGCTGGTAGACCGTGCTGGCGATTATCCACATTGGGATGCAGTCTGGATTTGATGGCCCTTTCGCGGGGCAAGCCCGCTCCCACAAGTCCCCCGTAACCTTCAAGCCCGCGGTGAACCTGTGGGAGCGGCCTTGTGCCGCGAATGGCCGCAGAGCGGCCCCTTGGGTCTCCCACAAGCCCCCCGTAACCTTCAAGCCTGCGGTGAACCTGTGGGAGCGGCCTTGTGCCGCGAATGGCCGCAGAGCGGCCCCTTGGGTCTCCCACAAGCCCCCCGTAACCTTCAAGCCTGCGGTGAACCTGTGGGAGCGGCCTTGTGCCGCGAATGGCCGCAGAGCGGCCCCTTGGGTCTCCCACAAGTCCCCCGTAACCTTCAGCCCGCGGTGAACCTGTGGGAGCGGCCTTGTGCCGCGAATGGGCCGCAGAGCGGCCCCTTGGGTCTTTGGATCAGTAATCGATCCGCACATCCCCTTTAGGCACACTGCAGCACGACAGGATGTACCCCTCGGCCTCGTCTTCCTCGGTAATCCCGCCGTTGTGCTCCATCTCCACCTCGCCGCCCAGCTTGAGTACCTTGCAGGTGCCGCAAATGCCCATGCCGCATGCTTTGGGAATCATCAGCCCGACCTTCGCCGCCGCCGCATGCACGGTCTCGCCCGGGGCGATGCGAATACTCTTCTCGCTGCCGATGAACTCCACCAGGTTGAGGTCCGAGACATCCAGTTCCGGCGCATCGGCGGCCTGCTCGGCGTGTTCCACGGCATCGGCCTTGGCCTCTGCAGGCGTGGCACCGAACGATTCCTCGTGGTAGTTCTTCATGTCGAAGCCGACGGCTTCAAGCATGCGCTTGACCGCGCTCATGTACGGCGTCGGGCCGCAGCAGAACACCGTGCGTTCCATGTAGTCGGGCGAAATCAGCTCCATCAGGCGCTGGTTCAGATACCCACGGTAGCCCGCCCACGGCTCACCCAGCCCGTGCTTCTCACAAATGATGTGCAGGCTGAAGTTGGGGATGCGCGACGCCATCTGCTCCAGCTCGCGGTGGTAGATGATGTCCTTCGGCGAGCGGGCGCTGTGCACGAAGACCATGTCGACATTGGCGTTGGTGTCGTAGAACCAGCGCGCCATGGACATCACCGGGGTAATCCCGACACCGCCCGAGAGGTACAGCACCTTGCCCGCCGGGAAGTCGATGGCGTTGAACAACCCCACCGGCCCGTGCACCGGCAGTTCGGCGCCTTCGTGCATGGTGTCGTGCAGGTAGTTGGAGACATGCCCGCCCGGCACCCGCTTGACCGTGATCGAGAAACTGTACGGCACCGACGGCGAACTGGAGATGGTGTAGGAGCGCATCACCGGCTTGCCTTCGATCTCCAGCTCCAGGGTGACGAACTGCCCGGGCTTGAAGAAGAACATGATCGGTTGGTCGGCCATGAAGCAGAACGTGCGCACGTCCCAGGTCTCCTGGATGACCTTGACGCAGCGCACGATGTGGCGGCCGTTGGCCCAGGTCTGGGTGGTGACCGGATTGAGGAAGGTATCGGACATGTTCATCTCCAGCAGCCGACTATTGGCCTTTTTATGGCGTCGATAATGCGCAAGCTGAAGGCGACGTACATTCCTGCCTGCGACATCGGCGTACTTATCGCGACCAGCCCCATGCTGCAAGGGCTGTGGCGTCGTTATTCAAATCGGCCATGTCGCCCATGGATACGGTTCACGACGCCTTCGGACGCACACTCCACGGCAAAAGAACCTGCTGTTTTTTTTACGACAGCCTTGCGGCACCACAACAATGATTAGCCACCTTTTGCCGGCCGCACACGGCCCCGAGGACCACACGATGGACGTCACCGCAACCCTGAGCCTGGGCGATCCACTGGAAGCAGCACGCACGGCCACCGCCGAGATGCTGCAGACCCGCGAGCGCACCTACTCGCTGCCCCAGCCTTTCTACACCGACGAGCGTCTGTTCCAGATCGACATGCAGGAGATCTTCCACAAAGAGTGGCTGATCGCCGGCATGACTTGCGAGATTCCGGCCAAAGGCAACTTCATCACCCTGCAGATCGGCAAGAACCCGATCATCGTCATCCGTGGCGCCGAAGGTAAGGTGCATGCCTTCCACAACGTCTGCCGACACCGCGGCTCGCGCCTGTGCACCAGCGACAAGGGCAAGGTGGCCAAGCTGGTCTGCCATTACCACCAGTGGACCTACGAGCTGGACGGCCGCCTGCTGTTCGCCGGCACCGAAATGGGCGCCGACTTCGACATGAAGGAATACGGCCTCAAGCCTGTGAACGTGAAGGTTGCGGGTGGCTACATCTTCATCAGCCTGGCGGAAAACCCGCCAGCCATCGACGAGTTCCTGGCCACTCTGGACCATTACATGGAACCGTACGACATGGAGAACACCAAGATCGCGGTGCAGACCCAGTTGCTGGAAAAGGCCAACTGGAAGCTGGTACTGGAAAACAACCGCGAGTGCTACCACTGCAGCGGTTCGCACCCAGAGCTGCTGAAGACCCTGCTCGAATGGGACGACACCAACGACCCGCGTGCCAGCCAGGAATTCAAAGACCACGTGGCCGCTTCTGCCGCCGCCTGGGAAGCCGAGAAAATCCCGTACCTGCACAAGAGCCACGGCCTGCGTAACCGCATCGTGCGCATGCCGCTGCTCAAGGGCACCGTGTCGATGACCATGGACGGCAAGCAGGCCTGCCAGAAGCTGATGGGCCGCATCAAGAACCCGGACCTGGGCTCGATGCGCATCCTGCACCTGCCGCACTCGTGGAACCACTGCATGGGCGATCACATGATCGTCTTCACCGTGTGGCCGATCAGCGCCCAGGAGACCTTGGTCACAACCAAGTGGCTGGTGCACAAGGACGCGGTCGAAGGCGTCGACTACGACCCAGCGCAGATGCGCAAGGTGTGGGACGCCACCAACGACCAGGACCGCCGCCTGGCGGAAGAGAACCAGCGCGGGATCAACTCTACCGCTTACCAGCCAGGGCCTTACTCGAAGACCTATGAGTTTGGTGTGGTGAACTTTATTGACTGGTATAGCCAGCGGGTGCTGGAGAACCTCGGGGCGGAGCCGGCGCCGTATTTGAAGGAAGTGCAGGCGCAGTAAGCAATCCGCATCCTGACAGCGCTCTGCCTGCTAAGAGGCGGAGCGCGTCAGGTCACCTGCAGTATCTGCGAATATGCTAGATCTGAACATCATGGGGAGGCGTTCTCCAGGACCTTATCCTGGCCGCAGCGCTTGTAAGCCCCTGCCCTACGTAAGCAAACCCCCGGCCGAAGGCAGCTAGCATTTCGTCAATCATCGTGACATCCATTATCGTCTCTAGAGCTACACTTGGGATCTCACGCGGTTTTGCCCGCAAGTAGGTCACCACTTCACGGGCTGCGGTAAAGTTGCCTATCAAACCGCCGCTCAGGTTCGTCACTGCATTCACCACGCCTAATACATCAGTTGCCGATTGGAATGTAGGTCTCATCCCAGAGATCGCAGCGACCACCTGCCCGGCTGTACCAGCACTCCCTGTTATGAAGAACTGCTGATTTGAGACCCTGGAGGCATGAAGCAGCTCCTGAGGAGCCATAGGGGTTTCCACGCTCGAGCCGCCACCCGCAGCCTGAAAAGCGGCTCTGCGCTTCACTACATTCTGGGCAGTACGTGCCAACGACCCAAACAAGGTGGCACCGCTTGACGCGACGCCGATGGTTCTTAGCAGAACGCTCCAGAATGCGCCGCTTGGGTCATGGCGATTCACGGGATCACCGCCACAATAGGCGTATCCATTGATGCCGCCCCTGGAGAACGGGCTTAGCGAATCGGGCGAGATAAACCGCATCAGGACCGGGCTGTAGCAACGACGGCCATTCCCCAGCGGGTAATGACCAGTCAATGAATCACGATATTGGCCGCAAAAAGCTAGCCCTGGTATTGGAGCAGCTTTGACGTCGCCATAGGGTGAATAAGCGCGCGGTTGGGAGGAATGCCCCCTCATGACTGACTGTTGCCGATCAGTGCATAGCAATAACGTCGACATGGTTTATCCACAATTGCCGAATCTTGTGGATACCTTAGCGAGCACTTAAACGTGTGCGTACTGGCAAAAATACTAGGTGCATATTGATCATTATTTGATCAATCTCAGGCAGACCTTATGAAACCTGGGCTGCAGCGAATTCTGTACACCTTGTCCACAGGGACACAAACAGAGATTGTGTGCAAAACTCCGCGCAACTGAAAATGCCTGTGGATAACGCTCGGAAGCCTCGATTTATGCCACATAGGTGGAACGCGCGCCGGTTATGATCACTTTTTGATCAACCCCACGTACCGCCTGAATCCAGAGGCCTGTAGCGATGCACGAACACTTTATCCACACCTTGGCGAACAGATTCCGGGGGTAAGATTCAGTGTAGGAGCGGCCTTGTGTCGCGAGGGGTCGCAGCGCGGCCCGAGGATCTCGAACCTGGCTCAAGAGTGTCGGGGCTGCTGCGCAGCCCATCGCGACACAAGGCCCTCCTACACAGGGGCGTCAACGCAACACGCCCTCTTCTACCAGCAGCTTGAGGATCGCCTCAGCGCCCTCTTGCGGCGAGACATCCTTGAGCACTTTGCCCCCGCCGCCACTGGCCTTGGCCGTTGCCGCCTTCATCCGGTCGGCACCGCTCTTGGCCTTGATGACCTTCAGGCGCTTAGGCCGTGGGCGGGCAGGTTGCAGCTCAGCTTCGCCCAGCAGCTCGTCTTCGACAATCGCCACGTTACGCGCTGCCAATACACCTCGACGCGCAGGCCCAAACGCACTCTGACGTGGCTTGGGCGCAGCGTTATCCACAGTCGCCAGCAACGGCAGGCGCACCTTCAGGCGACGCCGCTGCCCGCGAGGCAGGGCCTGGAGCACCTGGGCGGTGCCGTTTTCAATGGACTCCACCTCCGCCAGGCCGACGATCAACGGCCAACCCAGCTTCTCGGCCAGCAGGAACGGCAACATGCCCGAGCCCTCGCCCGTCTCGGCCTGGCTGCCGGTCAGCACCAGCTGGGCGCCAGCATCGCGCAGATAATCCCCGAGCACGCCCAGCACATCGGCGCCGGCCGGCTGCTCCAGCACATCCAGGTGCTCCAGCCCCATGCCCAGGTACGCACGCAGCGCCTCTTCCCGAGGATCGCCGGCATGTACCACCTGCAAGTTATCCCCAGCCAGCTGCAAACCCAGCTCCACCGCGCGGGCATCCTGCTCGGCGCGGCGGGCGCGGCCAGAGCTTGGGTGGGCACCGATGGAAACCAGGCTGATGACTTTCGTACTCATGCTCGTGCCCTTATGCCGCGTCGCGCTGGCCGCCGCTGCGGTAGTTGTCCACAGCCTCGATCAGTGCCTTGAGAATCGCCGAACTGTCGCCAATTACCGACAGGTCGGCCCGTTTGATCATGTCGCAGCCTGGGTCCATGTTGATCGCCACCACCTTGTCGCAGGCACCAATGCCCTGCAGGTGCTGGATCGCGCCAGAGATACCCACAGCTACATAAACCCGTG
The DNA here is from genome assembly GCF_025905425.1 of Pseudomonas putida. Taxonomy (NCBI): domain Bacteria; kingdom Pseudomonadati; phylum Pseudomonadota; class Gammaproteobacteria; order Pseudomonadales; family Pseudomonadaceae; genus Pseudomonas; species Pseudomonas putida. The sequence goes on from NZ_CP109603.1 coordinate 4,916,471, forward strand.
CAGTGACCCAGGTACCGGTGGCCCCCACCTGGCGGTTACGCGGCATGAAGCCGTCATCCACCGCCACCCGCGAGGCGCCTTCGGTGGCGCCGAGGGCTGCGGTTGCCTTGTGGTACAGGTCCCAGTCCTTGACGCCATTACCGCCCGAGACAATGAACTCGGACTCGGCCATGGCAATGGTGGCCGGGTCTACGGCCACGGAGCCCAGGTCTTCGATACGCGACAGGCTGCGTGCGACGCTTGTGGACAACTCCACCGGCTGCGCCTCGTGACGGGTTTCGCTGACAGGTTCGGCACATTCCGCCGCTGCCAGGATCAAGCGTGGCACGGCGCGTTGCAGGTCTTGTTGACCTGCGCCCGCGCGGCCTATGCACTGGCCATCCTTGACCTGCCAGACCCGCGTCGCCGGGCGTTCGCCCAACGCCGCCCCGAACCGCCGGCCCAATTCGCCGCCACCGGTGCGGCTATCGGGCAGCAGCCAGTGGCGCGGTGTGAACTGGTTATCCACAGCCCGCAGGCCCTGGACCAATTGTTCTGGCGCGTACCCTTCGAACGCCTCGCCCTCGATAACCAGCAAGCGGTCGACGCCGGCTGTGGAAAAGTTGCTTTCCTTGTGTTCGCCAAATACCACGGCCAACACTGCGCCGTCGCTGCCAGCCAGGCTGTGGGCCAGGCCCAGCAGGTCGCGGTCGTGGCTGCTCAGGCGGCCACCGACCATGTCCGGCACCACGCCAATGTAGAACGCCGGCGTCGGCACCTGGTGCAACGGCAGTTGGACTTCAGCGGCCGCCGTGCGCCGCCCGCCCACACCGGTGCCCTGCTGGGCGCCGCTGCGGTCGATACGCTTGATGCCACTGGGGCCGATGAAGCCTGCGGCAATCGCATGGGGGTTTTTGCGGATGACGCCGTTGGGCCCCATCCAGCTGGTCTGTTGCGTCTGCATCGCCGCATGCAGCGGATGCAGACGGTTACGGGCGATCCACTCGGCGCGTGGGTCGCGGCGGATGATGTCGCTCATCAGTGCACCTCCGCAGGTTCACGTTTAACCGTTGGCGACTTTGGGGTCGCGGGGGTTTCCTCTTCGATCAGCACATCGGCTACCAGCTCGGCGAGGTCCTTGATCTGTGGGCGCGGTTCGACCACACCTTCGAGCATCGCGGTGCACTGTGGGCACCCCACTGCCACCAGTTCGGCCTCGGTCTCGCGGATGTCGTCCATGCGCATGTCGGGGATACGTTGCTTGCCCGGGATGTCGGTAATCGGCGCACCGCCGCCACCGCCGCAGCAACGGGAACGGAAGCCTGAGCGCTCCATCTCGCGCACTTCGATACCCAGCGCCTTGAGCACTTCGCGGGGCGCTTCGTATTCACCGTTGTAACGGCCCAGGTAGCACGGGTCGTGGTAGGTGACGCTGCCGCCCTTGTGCTGGCCCAGGTTGAGCTTGTTGGCTGCGATCAGTTCGGCAATGTAGGTGCTGTGGTGCTGCACCTGGTACTCGCCACCCAACGCACCGTACTCGTTCTTGAGCACGTGGAAGCTGTGCGGGTCGCAGGTGACGATGCGCTGGAACTTGTACTTGGCCAGGGTCTGAATGTTGCGCTTGGCCAGTTGCTGGAAGGTTGCTTCATCGCCCAGGCGACGGGCCACGTCACCGCTGTCGCGTTCTTCCAGGCCGAGCACGGCAAAGTCCACGCCGGAGGCCTTGAGCACTTTGACGAACGAACGCAGGGTGCGTTGGTTACGCATGTCGAAGGCACCGTCGCCGACCCAGAACAGCACCTCGGTGGCTTTCACCTCCGACAGCAGTTTCAGGTTGAGGTCGGCCGCCCAGTTCATCCGCCCGCCAGGGGCGAAGCCGCCGGGGTTGTCGGTGGCGATCAGGTTGTCCAGCACCTCGGCGCCCTTGTTGGGGGTCGCGCCCTTTTCCAGGGTGAGGTGGCGGCGCATGTCGACGATGGCATCGACGTGCTCGATCATCATCGGGCATTCCTCGACGCAGGCGCGGCAGGTGGTGCACGACCACAGCGTCTCGGCGTCGACCAGGCCATTGACGATCGGCTGGTGCGGATGGCCGCCATGCTCGCCGATCGGCTTGCCGGGGTACGGGCTGCCGGCGAACTTGGCGTCAGTGCCACCGGCCAGGCCGATGACCATGTCCTGGATGAGTTTTTTCGGGTTCAGCGGTTGGCCTGCGGCATAGGCCGGGCACATGGCTTCACATTTACCGCACTGCACGCAGGCATCGAACCCGAGCAGCTGGTTCCAGGTAAAGTCCACCGGTTTTTCCACGCCCAGCGGCGCGTTCGGGTCTTCCAGGTCCAGCGGCTTGAGGCCGGTAGAGCGGCCGCCGCCGAAGCGTTCGGCACGGCGGTGCCAGGCCAGGTGCAAGGCACCGGCGAAGGCGTGTTTCATCGGGCCGCCCCAGGTCATGCCGAAGAACAGCTCCGACACGCCCCACAGCACACCCAGGCCGAGTACGCCGACCATCACCCAGCCACCGGTGTTGGCCGGCAGGATGCCGGCCACCGGCAAGGTGGCGATGAAGAAGCTTGCGGCGAATACCAGCAGGCTCTTCGGCAGGCGCATCCACGGGCCCTTGGACAGGCGCGCAGGTGGGTTAAGGCGGCGTTTGAAGACAAAGATCGCACCGGTGAACATTATCACCGTCGCGACCAGCAATGCATAGCCAAGGATCTTGCTCTGCAGGCCGAAGCCGTGCACCAGGATCGCCAAGGCCGCCGACAGCACGAAGCCGCCCGCCGTGGCGACGTGGGTCTTGGACATGTACTTGTCGCGTTCGACCACGTGGTGCAGGTCCACCAGGTAGCGTCGCGGCATGGCCAGCAAGCCGCCGATCAGGTTGACCTTGGACGCTCGGCCACGCCGCCACATGCGCACCCGGCGCAGGGCGCCGAGCACCGCCAGGCCAAGGGCAGCGAACAGCAGGATGGGTAGAAGGGTGTTCAACATGGGAGGCTCCCACAAACAGCTGAATTCTTGCGCCGCTATGCCCCTTGTGGGAGCGGGCTTGTCCCGCGAAGACGTCCGGCCTGACAACATCGTTGTTCTTGCTGACGCATTCGCGGGGCAAGCCCGCTCCCACAGGGGTCTACGGCGTTTATGCCTGCTGGATCAGAAATCCTTGCACAGGCGCAAGGCGTCGTAGATCGCCGCATGCACGTTGCGCTGGGCCACGCAGTCGCCGATGCGGTACAGCAGGTAGCCCTCGCCCGGCTGGCTGAGGATCGGCTGCGGCTTGATGGCGAACAGCGCCTCCACATCGATCTGGCCCTTGTTGCGCGAGCCATCCTTCAGCGCGTAGTACAGCTCTTCGTCAGGGCGCACGCCGTTCTCGATCACCACCTGATCGACCACGCGTTCTTCCTTGGCGCCGGTGTATTCGTTCTCCAGCACCGCCACCAGCTTGTCACCCTCGCGGTAGACCTTTTCCAGCATCATGTCGCCGGTCATGATCACTTCTTTGGGGTACATGCTGCGGTAGTAAGTCGGGAAGGTCGTACCGCCCATGGCCACGCCCGGTTTGATGTCGTCGGTGACGATCTCGACCTGGCTGCCTTTGTCGGCGATGTAGTCCGCCGCCGACATGCCGGTGAATTCGCAGATGGTGTCGTACACCAGCACGTTTTTGCCCGGCGCAACCTTGCCGTCGAGCACGTCCCAGCTGCTGACCACCAGCCCTTCGGCGGCGCCCCAGTGTTCGTTCTGCTCGACGAACGGATGGCCGCCCACCGCCAGCACGATAACGTCCGGGCGCAGGTCCTGAATGGCGTCCACGCTGGCAGCAGTGCCCAGGCGCAGGTCGACTTTCAGGCGCGCCAGTTCCAGTTGGTACCAACGGGTGATACCGGCGATCTGGTCACGCTGCGGTGCCTTGGCGGCGATGGTGATCTGCCCGCCGATCTGGTCTTTCTTCTCGAACAGGGTCACGTCATGGCCGCGCTCGGCAGCCACGCGGGCGGCTTCCATGCCGGCCGGGCCGGCGCCGACCACCACCACCTTGCGCTTGACGCCGGTGGTCTTCTCGATAATGTGCGGCACGCCCATGTATTCACGGGAGGTCGCGGCGTTCTGGATGCACAGCACATCCAGGCCCTGGTACTGGCGGTCGATGCAGTAGTTGGCACCGACGCACTGTTTGATCTGGTCGATCTGGCCCATCTTGATCTTGGCGATCAGGTGCGGGTCGGCCATGTGCGCACGGGTCATGCCGACCATGTCCACATAGCCGCCTTCAAGGATACGCGTCGCCTGGTTCGGGTCCTTGATGTTCTGCGCGTGCAGCACCGGGACCTTGACCACTTCCTTGATGCCGGCCGCCAGGTGCAGGAACGGCTCCGGCGGGTAGCTCATGTTCGGGATGACGTTGGCCAGGGTGTTGTGGGTGTCGCAACCCGAACCCACCACGCCGAAGAAGTCGAGCATGCCGGTCGCGTCGTAGTACGCGGCGATCTGCTTCATGTCCTCGTGGCTCAGGCCATCGGGGTGGAATTCGTCGCCGCAGATACGCATGCCCACGCAGAAGTCGTCGCCGACTTCGGCACGTACCGCCTTGAGCACTTCCATGCCGAACTTCATGCGGCCTTCGAAGGTACCGCCCCATTCGTCAGTACGTTTGTTGACCCGTGGGCTCCAGAACTGGTCGATCATGTGCTGGTGCACGGCTGACAGTTCGACGCCGTCCAGGCCGCCTTCTTTGGCACGACGCGCAGCCTGCGCGTAGTTGCCGATGACCCGCCAGATCTCTTCCACCTCGATGGTCTTGCAGGTGGCGCGGTGCACCGGTTCACGGATGCCCGACGGCGACATCAGGGTCGGCCAGTTGAAGCCGTCCCAGCGCGAGCGACGGCCCATGTGGGTAATCTGGATCATGATCTTGGCGCCATGCTTGTGCATGGCGTCGGCCAGGTTCTGGAAGTGCGGGATGATGCGGTCGGTCGACAGGTTGACCGACGCCCACCACTCTTGCGGGCTGTCGATGGCGACCACGGACGAGCCGCCGCAGATCGCCAGGCCGATGCCGCCCTTGGCCTTCTCTTCGTAGTACTTCACATAGCGGTCGGTAGTCATGCCGCCGTCAGTGGCGTAGACCTCGGCGTGCGCGGTGCTGAGCACGCGGTTGCGGATGGTCAGTTTGCCGATCTGGATCGGCTGGAACATTGCTTCGAATGCCATGACGCTATCTCCGGCTTACAACGGCTTTGTAACGAACAGGCCATCTTCGTGGCCTTCTTCCGACCCGCCGTAGACCTGTTCGGCCACGGTGCGGATCTTGCTGCCGCGGGCAGCGAGAATCTGGTCCATTGCGCCGGCGAACCAGCCGGTGAACATGTAATCGACCTTGCGACCCACCTTGCCGTACACGTACACGAACGCCGAATGCTTGAGCTTGACGCTGCAGGTGCCTTTATCCAGGTCGATGTCCTGGATCTCGAACAGGCCCCAGCCCCGCTGGGACAGGCGCTTCATGTAGTGCTCGAACACCGCCACGCCTTCCAGGCCATGGCATTCGGCTTCCTTCTCGCACCAGTGCCAGGCGGACTTGTAGCCGGCCTTGTAGAGGATTTCGGCATAGGCGTCAGCGCCCAGCACTTCTTCGATGCCGATGTGGTTGTTGACGAAGAAATGGCGTGGCACATACAGCATCGGCAAGGCGTCGCTGGTCCAGACACCGGTCTCGCTGTCGACTTCGATTGGCAATTGCGGGGCGATCTTGGCCATGGAAACTCAACTCCATAAAATTTTTTATTGGGATGCCCCGGCGTTGCTGGCAGGGGCTTTCAGGCTTGGAGAGCGGCTTACTCGCCCCAGACATCCTTGAGGACGTTTACCCAGTTCTCGCCCATGATCTTGCGCACCACACGCTCGGAGTGGCCGCGCTTGAGCAAGGTCTCGGTGAGGTTGGGGAACTCGCCAACGGTGCGAATGCCCAGCGGGTTGATGATTTTGCCGAAGTTGGTCAGGCGACGGGCGTAGCCCTTGTCGTGGGTCAGGTATTCGAAGAAGTCCTGGCCGTGGCCCTGGGTGAAGTCGGTGCCGATGCCGATGGCGTCTTCACCGACGATGTTCATGGTGTATTCGATGGCTTCGGCGTAGTCGTCGATGGTCGAATCGATGCCCTTGGCCAGGAACGGCGCAAACATGGTCACGCCGACGAAGCCGCCGTGGTCGGCGATGAACTTGAGCTCTTCATCCGACTTGTTGCGCGGGTGCTCCTTGAGCCCCGACGGCAGGCAGTGGGAGTAGCAGACCGGCTTTTTCGATTCGAGGATGACTTCTTCGGAGGTCTTGGAGCCGACGTGGGACAGGTCGCACATGATGCCGACGCGGTTCATTTCGGCGACGATCTCGCGGCCGAAGCCGGACAGCCCGCCGTCACGCTCGTAGCAGCCGGTGCCGACCAGGTTCTGGGTGTTGTAGCACATCTGCACGATGCCCACGCCCAGCTGCTTGAACACGTCCACGTAAGCAATCTGGTCTTCGAACGCGTGGGCGTTCTGGAAGCCGAACAGGATGCCGGTCTTGCCCAGCTCTTTGGCCTTGCGAATGTCGGCGGTGGTACGCACGGGCATGACCAGGTCGCTGTTGTCGCGAATCAGCTTCTGGCTGGAAGCGATGTTGTCGACCGTGGCCTTGAACCCTTCCCAGACCGACACCGTGCAGTTGGCCGCGGTCAGGCCGCCTTTGCGCATGTCTTCGAACAGCTCGCGGTTCCATTTGGCAATGATCAAACCGTCGATGACGATGCTGTCGGCGTGTAATTCGGCTGGGCTCATCAGGCTGTCCCCTTTTATTGAGTTGGGTCACGCCGAACATTGTGCCGGCGCTTTGGGGCCAGCATATGCCTGTGCCCCGAGGCGCCCCGATGCAAAAACGACAGGGGGTTTGCCGAAAGCGTCAATGCGCGACAACAGGCCCTCTGCGCCGCTGTTTGGCGATGAGAGACAGTCTCGATAACGACATTTTGCAGGCTTTCATGAACATTTCGTCAGGGAGCTACCGCGTTGCCTTCGGCTGAGCGAGAATCCCTGCGATTCGTCAGCCTGTGGAGGAGAAAAGGATGAAATCATTGGCATGGCTGGTACTGCTGGCCGTCGTGTCGGGCGCCCAGGCCGGCGAGGAAGAAAGCACCCCGTGCGACAACGTCGAGACCGACCAGCAGACTTACGCGTGCGCGGCGTTCAACAAGCAGACCGCCGAGCGTGAGCTGAAATCGGCTTACGATGACTTGATGCAGCGTATTCGCGACCAGTATGCCGACGAAACCGACCAGGCCACGGCCTTGGTTGGGCGCATGGAGGCAGCCGAGAAGGTGTGGACGCAGCTGCGCGATGCCGACTGCAAGGTCGAGACCTATGCCGAAAAGCCCGGCAGCAAGGCGTTCGAGGCGGCGTGGGATACCTGCGTGGCACAGCGCAGTGATGACCGCTCGGAATACCTGCAGTCCATCGGCCAGCAGTAAACCTGTACTGGCCTCTTCGCGGGACAAGCCCGCTCCCACACAGATCGCGCGGGCTTTCAAAGTTTGAGCAAGGCAGTTGCGCCCACAGGTGCTACGCATGCCTTGGGACCACACCTATCTGTGGGAGCGGGCTTGTCCCGCGAAGAGGCCAGCACTGAGAAACATCAAACCGCCCGGGCCAACCGATCCTCCCGCGGGCAACGCTGGTACCGCGCCCGGTAACAGCGGGTAAAGTACGACGCTGACTCGAACCCACAAGCAACCCCCACCTCCAGCACACTCATGTCGGTTTGGCGCAACAACTGCCGCGCCTTGTCCAACCGCAACCGCAGGTAAAAGCCGCTGGGCGTGTCGTCCAGGTGCAGGCGAAACAGCCGCTCCAACTGCCGCCGCGTCACTTGCACCGCATCGGCCAGCACCTGGGTATTGAGCGGCTGCTCGGTATTGCGCTCCATCTCGCCGATCACTTTCACCAGCTTCTTGTTGCTGATGCCATAGCGGCTGGCGATCTGCATGCGCTGGTGATCCTGTCGCGGGCGGATACGCCCGAGCACGAACTGCTCCGACACCTGCACCGCCAGCTCACTGCCGTGGGCTTGCGCAATCAGGTCGAGCATCAGATCAATCGAGGCGGTGCCGCCCGCGCAGGTGATACGCCGCCGATCGATTTCGAACAGCTCCTGGGTCGCCTGCAAGCCTGGGTAGTTTTCCTTGAACGCCTCCAGCGCTTCCCAGTGCACGGTAGCGCGGTGGCCGTCGAGCAAGCCGGCCTCGGCCAGCACCACCGCACCGGTATCGATGCCACCGAGTATCACCCCGTCATGATCCAGACGGCGCAACGCCTGCTGCAGTGGCGGCCCATAACAGGCCAACGGCTCGAAACCGGCGACGATCAGCAAAATACCGCTCGCCTCGCCCGCGCCCAACGCCGCATCGGCGTTTACCGACATCCCATTGCTGGCCTGCACCGCGCCGCCATCCAGGCTCAGCACCTGCCAGCAGTACGACGGGCCTTTGAACCGGTTGGCCACGCGCAGTGGCTCCAGCGCACTGATAAAGCCCATGGCCGAGAAGCCTGGCAACAACAGGAAATGAATGATCTGCGGCATTGCTGTGCTCCACAGTGAAGGTGGTCGCCTGGGTGCAAGTGTTGGTCGCCAGGGTGCGATTTTCCACCCTGCCAGCAGCGTAGCGTGTTCACACGGTCCAGAGAGACCGAACCCCATAACAATATGCACTGCCGATGGAGAGCCACCATGCACAGCTTGATCCGCCGCAGCCTGTTGACCCTTGCCGTGAGCAGCATCGCCTCTACCCCGCTTCTAGCCGCCGAGCCCGCCGCCTGCCAGAACGTGCGCCTGGGCGTGGTCAACTGGACCGACGTCATTGCCACCAGCGCCATGGCCCAAGTGTTGCTCGACGGCCTGGGTTACCAGACCAAGCAGACCAGCGCTTCGCAGCAGATCATCTTTGCCGGCATCCGCGACAAGCGCCTGGACATGTTCCTGGGTTACTGGAACCCGATCATGACCCAGACCATCACCCCATTCATCGACGCCAAGCAGGTGAAGGTGCTCGACAAGCCCAGCCTGGAAGACGCCCGCGCCACCCTGGCAGTGCCCACGTACCTGGCTGACAAGGGCCTGAAGACCTTTGCAGATATCCACAAGTTCGAAAAAGAGCTGGGCGGGAAAATTTACGGCATCGAACCTGGCTCGGGGGCCAATACCCAAATCAAGGCGATGATCGCCAAGAACCAGTTCGGCCTGGGCAAGTTCCAGCTGGTCGAGTCCAGCGAGGCCGGCATGCTCGCTGCGGTCGACCGTGCCGTGCGGCGCAAGGAAGCGGTGGTGTTCTTCGGCTGGGCGCCGCACCCGATGAACGTGAACATCGACATGGCCTACCTGGGTGACAGCCAGGATGCCCTCGGCCCTGACGAGGGCCGTGCGACGGTGTGGACGGTGACTGCGCCGGACTACGCCGAACGCTGCCCCAACGCCCACCGCCTGCTGGCCAACCTGAAGTTCAGCGCCGAGGACGAGAGTCGCATGATGCAGCCGCTGCTCGACCACAAGGATGCGCTGGAATCGGCCCGCCAGTGGCTCAAGGACCACCCCGAGGACAAGGCCCGCTGGCTTGAAGGGGTGACTACCTTCGATGGCAAGCCTGCCGCAGACAACCTCAAGCTCACCGCCAACTGATCCGGCTTTTTCGCGGGGCAAGCCCGCTCCCACAGGTACAGCGCAAAGCTCAGGGTCACCTTGATCCTGTGGGAGCGGGCTTGCCCGCGAATAGGCCAGCACAGACACCACAAGGAACCGCCATGAACCACGACGTCATCATCACCTGCGCCCTCACCGGCGCCGGCGACACCGCCTCGAAAAGCCACCTGGTCCCGGTCACCCCCAAACAGATCGCCGAAGCCGCCGTCGAAGCCGCCAAAGCCGGCGCCACCGTGGTCCACTGCCACGTCCGCGACCCGCAAACCGGCCGCTTCAGCCGCGACGTGAACCTGTACCGCGAAGTCATGGAACGCATCCGCGAAACCGACGTGGACATCATCGTCAACCTTACCGCCGGCATGGGCGGCGACCTGGAGATCGGCCCAGGCGAGACCCCCATGGAATTTGGCCCCGGCACCGACCTGATCGGCCCGCTGGAGCGCCTGGCCCATGTCGAAGCCCTGCTGCCAGAAATTTGCACCCTCGACTGCGGCACGCTCAACTTCGGCGACGGCAACTCGATCTACGTCTCTACCCCGGCTCAACTACGCGCCGGCGCCAAGCGCATCACCGAGCTGGGCGTTAAAGCCGAACTGGAAATCTTCGACACCGGCCACCTGTGGTTCGCCAAGCAGATGATCAAGGAAGGCCTGCTCGACGACCCGCTGTTCCAACTGTGCCTGGGCATCCCGTGGGGCGCACCGGCCGACACCACCACCATGAAAGCCATGGTCGACAACTTACCCGCCAACGTCACCTGGGCCGGCTTCGGCATCGGTCGCATGCAGATGCCCATGGCAGCCCAGGCGGTCCTGCTCGGCGGCAACGTACGCGTGGGCCTGGAAGACAACCTGTACCTGGACCGTGGTGTGCTGGCCAGCAATGGCCAACTGGTCGAGCGCGCGGTGGAGATCATCTCGCGCCTCGGCGCCCGCGTACTGACCCCGGCCGAGGGCCGGGAAAAAATGAACCTCAAGCGCCGCTGATCCTTTCAGGAGACCAACATGACCTTCATTACCGAGATCAAGACATTCGCCGCCCTGGGTAGCGGCGTGATCGGCAGCGGCTGGGTCGCCCGTGCCCTCGCCCACGGCCTGGATGTAGTCGCCTGGGACCCGGCGCCCGGCGCCGAGCAGGCCCTGCGCAAACGTATCGCCAACGCCTGGCCGGCACTTGAAAAGCAAGGCCTGGCACCCGGCGCATCACAAGAGCGCCTGAAGTTCGTGACCACCATCGAAGCCTGCGTGCGCGATGCCGACTTCATCCAGGAAAGCGCGCCAGAGCGGCTGGACCTCAAGCTCGACCTGCACGCAAAAATCAGCGCTGCAGCCAAGCCCGACGCCATCATCGGCAGCAGCACTTCAGGGCTGCTGCCCAGCGAGTTCTACGAATCGTCCACCCACCCGGAGCGCTGCGTGGTGGGCCACCCGTTCAACCCGGTGTACCTGCTGCCGCTGGTAGAGATCGTGGGTGGCAACCGGACTTCGCCTGAAGCGGTCGAAGCCGCAAAAACCATCTACACAGCACTCGGCATGCGCCCGCTGCATGTGCGCAAAGAGGTCCCCGGCTTCATCGCCGACCGCCTGCTCGAAGCGCTGTGGCGCGAGGCCCTGCACCTGGTCAACGACGGCGTGGCGACCACCGGCGAGATCGACGATGCCATCCGCTTTGGCGCCGGCCTGCGCTGGTCGTTCATGGGCACCTTCCTCACCTACACCCTGGCCGGTGGCGATGCTGGCATGCGCCACTTCATGGCCCAGTTCGGCCCGGCCCTGCAACTGCCATGGACGTACCTGCCTGCGCCGCATCTGACCGACAAACTGATCGACGATGTGGTGAACGGCACCTCGGAGCAACTGGGCGAACGCAGCATCGCCGCGCTGGAGCGCTATCGTGATGACACCCTGCTGGCCGTACTGGAAGCGGTGAAGACCAGCAAAGCCAACCACGGCATGGCCTTTGGCGATTGAGGAGACTGCAATGCCCGCACTGATCACCTACCGCACCCCAGTCCAGGAAGACTGGGTGGACTACAACGGGCATCTGCGCGATGCCTATTACCTGCTGATTTTCAGTTATGCCACGGATGCGCTAATGGAGCGCATCGGCCTGGATGCCGTCAGCCGTGGGCAGAGCGGCAACTCGCTGTTCACCCTGGAGGCGCACATCAACTACCTGCATGAAGTGAAGCTGGGCACCGAGGTGTGGGTACAGACGCAAATCCTCAACTTTGACAGCAAACGCCTGCAGGTGTACCACAGCCTGCACCGGGCAGGGCTCGACGAGGCGCTAGCGGCCAGTGAGCAGATGCTGCTGCATGTGGACCTGGCGGGGCCGAAGTCGGCGGTGTTCAGCAACCATAGCGTGGCGTTGCTAGAAGAGCTGGTCGCTCAACAGCTTCAATTACAAGCGCCCAGTTATGTTGGACGTGTGATTGGTCTGCCAAAAAAATAACCCCGGAAAGCCGTGAGCATCCGGGGCCAAGAGCGAGCAACATCCACTGTGCACGAACGAGGGTGACCAAACCCTCCGTTGCGGTAGATGGCTTGAGTGTGCGCACTTCAGCGCAGGGTGATTTAGCCGTAAACGACCTGTTCTTAGCCAATGCAGCCATGGCGCCATTCTGTTGTTGCGGGCCTGTCGCCGGCGACACAGAATCGGTCGTAAATCACAGCAGCACTCTCTTAGCGATAAAAGGGACAACAGCCATGATGCATGCGGATTTGATTGACCAAGACGACCTGGCAGGCCACCTGCGCGCGCGGGGGTTCGAGATACCCGCCGGGGCCAGTGCCGAGCAGGCCTGCGAAGCGGTGGTGCGCGGGCTGACCGAGCCCAATGCGCGGGCGCTGAAGGGGATGGTGGAGCAGATGTATACCGGCAGCGCGACGATCCTGCCGGCAGTGCGCCAGGCGATCGAGAAACAGCTTTTGCCTGCGCTGGCGCAGTTCAGCAAGCGAGCCTGATCGGTTTTCCCTCTACCGGCCTCTTCGCGGGGCAAGCCCGCTCCCACAGGTTATCCGCTGGACATGAGCCAGCGGTGATCCTGTGGGAGCGGGCTTGCCCCGCGAAGGGGCCGGCTCGGTATCAGAGCCTTACGCTGGCAAAGGTCGACTCGTTACGCGCCTGGCTCAGTGCCGCCATCGGCCCGCTGTGCGGCGACAGGGTCATGGCTTGCGGAATCGGCATCATCGCCACCTGCTGGGCAGTGTTGGAGCCCACGCGCTCGTCACGCGGCGGAATGCCAAAGTACTCGCGGTAGCACTTGGAGAAGTGCGGGGTAGAGACGAAACCACACACCGACGCCACTTCGATGATCGACATCGGCGTCTGCTTCAGCAGCTGCCGCGCCCGGATCAGGCGCAGCTTGAGGTAATAGCGCGACGGCGAGCAGTGCAGGTACTTCTGGAACAACCGCTCGAGCTGCCGGCGCGACACGGCTACATACACCGCCAGTTCGTCGAGGTCGATCGGCTCTTCCAGGTTGGCCTCCATCAGCGCGACGATTTCCTGCAGCTTCGGCTGGTTGGTGCCGAGCATGTGCTTGAGCGGCACGCGCTGGTGATCCTGCTCGTTGCGAATACGCTCGTAGACAAACATCTCGGAAATCGCCGCCGACAGCTCACGGCCGTGGTCGCGGCTGATCAGGTGCAGCATCATGTCCAGCGGCGCGGTGCCACCGGAGCTGGTGAAGCGGTTGCGGTCGAGGGTGAACAGGCGGGTGCTCATGTTCACCCGCGGGTAAGCCTCTTGCATGGCGGCCAGGCATTCCCAGTGCACGCTGCAATCGAATCCATCGAGCAGCCCGGCACAGGCCAGCGCCCAACTGCCGGTACACACGGCGCCCAGGCGGCGCGACTGGCGGGCCTGCGCCTGCAGCCAGGTCACGTGTTCACGGGTAACGGTGCGCTGAATGCCGACGCCACCGCAGACAATCACCGTGTCGATTGGCGGGGCGCTGTGCATCGCCGCGTCCGGGGTGATCTGCAGACCATCGCTGGCCCAAACCTGGCCGCCATCAACGGTCAGGGTGTGCCAACGGTACAGCTCGCGGCCAGAAAGCTGGTTGGCCATGCGCAGCGGCTCGACGGCCGATGCCAGGGAAATCAGGGTGAAGTTGTCCAGTAGAAGAAACCCGATGGACTGGGGGGCTGTGCGGTTCTGGGTTGGATTCCCGGAGGTGTACGACGTCATCGCGATTTCTCCTCACACAAATGCAGGGTGTGCCTCAGGCGGACACTGATTTTTTGTTATGGCCCCTTTTTCGTAGGTAGGGGCTTGTTGCCAATCTCAACGCAAACGCCGTGCCTGAAATTGAACGGCTATCCGAAAAAACCTGAAAACGACGCCTTTGTTCGGCAAATCAGGACCTTCGGAGCGAGCTGGCTGGTCTTCTAGAACCGCCGTGCTAGGCGTGCTACGTGTAACTGGTGAGCACTTTGGTGACACGTGCCTTGTGGGTTGCCCAGAAACGACACTCTTAAGTGTCACCGACAATACCCACACTCATCACGACATCTGACGGCCGGTCATACACAAACGCCCCATAACGGGGCGTTGTGATGAGAATGCGTGCGCGATTAGCGCATCAGCATTCGATAGCACTGACCGCCAGGCCGCCGCGCGAAGTCTCTTTGTACTTGTCGTGCATGTCGGCGCCGGTATCGCGCATGGTGCGGATTACCTGGTCGAGGGAGATGAAGTGTTCGCCGTCGCCGCGCAGGGCCATCTGCACCGCGTTGATCGCCTTGACCGCGGCAATCGCGTTGCGCTCGATGCACGGCACCTGGACCAGGCCACCGACCGGGTCGCAGGTCAGGCCAAGGTTGTGTTCCAAGGCGATTTCGGCGGCGTTTTCCAGTTGTGGCGGTGTGGCCCCCAACACTTGCGCAAGGCCAGCCGCCGCCATGGCGCAGGCCGAACCGACCTCGCCCTGGCAGCCGACTTCGGCACCGGAAATCGAAGCGTTCTTCTTGCACAAGATGCCGACCGCTGCCGCCGCGAGGAAGAAGTCGGTCACGTTCGACTCGTCCACCACATCACTGAAGCGCATGTAGTAATGCAGCACCGCCGGGATGATGCCCGCAGCGCCGTTGGTGGGCGCGGTGACCATGCGCCCGCCGGCGGCGTTTTCTTCGTTGACCGCCAGGGCGAACAGGTTGACCCACTCCATGGCGCTCATGGTCGAGCCGATCACGTTGGGCTTGCCGATCTCCTGCAAGCTGCGGTGCAACTTGGCGGCGCGGCGCCGGACGTTGAGGCCACCGGGCAGCGTGCCTTCGTATTTAAGGCCATTGGTGACGCACTCCTGCATGGCTTGCCAGAGCTTCTGCAGGCCGGCGTGGATCTCTTCCTCGCTGCGCCAGACCTTCTCGTTGGCCATCATCAATTGCGACACGCTGAGGTCGTTTTGCTTACACAGTTGCAGCAGCTCAGCGGCACTGTTGAAGTCGTAGGGCAGCACGGTCTGGTCGGCGTCCAGCACACCGCTGGCGGCCTGCGCGGCATCGACCACAAAACCGCCGCCCACCGAGTAGTAGGTGTCGCGGTGCAGCTCGCCCTGCGCGCCTTCGGCGATCAGGGTCATGGCGTTGGGGTGGTACGGCAGGTTCTCGTCCAGCAGCAGCATGTCGCGGGCCCAGACGAACTCGATGGGCAACCGCCCATCCAGCAACAGCGTGTTGGTTTCGCGCAGGTCTGCGATGCGGGGGACGATCTGGGTCGGGTCGATGGCGTCAGGCCAATCGCCCATCAGGCCCATGATGGTGGCGTTGTCGGTACCGTGGCCGATGCCGGTGGCCGAGAGCGAACCATACAGCCGCACCTCGATCCGTTTTACCTGCTCCAGCTCGCCGCGCTCACGCAGCCCCTGGACGAACAGAGCGCCAGCCCGCATGGGGCCGACGGTGTGGGAGCTGGAAGGCCCGACACCGATCTTGAACAGGTCGAACACGCTGATGGCCATTGTCGAATCACCTCTTGCTGGGCTTGTCTCTGCGCGCCATGCGCAGGGCGGGGCAACTGCTAGGCTGAAGCTGCGAGCCGCCATGAATGCACGCATCATCGGGCTTTTGCCTACCCCTTCGCCGTCTGCAACCGACGTACTTTTGTTCAACTGCGCCGCGCTGTTTTTACCTGAGGAACAGCCAGCCATACGCCGCTTTCCAGCGGTCTGGTGACGCAAAAACGCGGCCGAGGGGGTGGAAAAACCCATATGCGACATCGCCCGTACTGGATACGACCCGTTCCGTACTGGATACGACCCCACCAGTAGGCGATTGCCCGGCGCTGGAGGATTATCAAAAGCGACTCGTATAGCACGGCCACGCAACCTGCCCTCTGCAGGCCTGGTCGACCGGACCTTCAGAAAGCCCGGCGACCCACGCGAACCCGAAGACAAAATCACAGGAGTCCATCCATGAAAGGTTCACCCTCGCTGTTGCTGGTTGCGTTGTTGTCCACCCCGCTGCTGGCCCAGGCCGCCGAGCCTGAGCAGTGCCAGACGGTACGCTTCTCCGATGTTGGCTGGACCGACATCACTGTGACGACAGCAACCACAAGCGTTGTGCTCGAAGCCCTGGGTTACAAGACCCACACCACCATGATCTCGGTACCGGTGACCTACAAGTCGCTGGCAACCGGCAAGGACCTGGACGTGTTTCTCGGCAACTGGATGCCGACCATGGAGAACGACATCAAGCAGTACCGCGACGCCGGCACTGTCGATACCGTGCGCGCCAACCTGGAAAACGCCAAGTACACCCTGGCCGTACCTCAGGCGCTGTACGACAAGGGTCTGAAGGATTTTGCCGACATCCCCAAGTTCAAGCAGGAGCTGGACGGCAAGATCTACGGCATCGAACCGGGTAACGACGGCAACCGCACCATCCAGAGCATGATCGACAAGAACGCCTTCGGCCTGAAGGACGCCGGTTTCAAGATCGTGCAGTCCAGCGAGGCCGGCATGCTGTCGCAGGTCGACCGGGCGCAGAAACGCGGCGAGTCGGTGGTGTTCCTGGGCTGGGAACCGCACCCGATGAATACCCGCTTCAAGATGCAGTACCTGACCGGCGGCGATGACTTCTTCGGCCCCGAGTTCGGCAAAGCAACCGTATTGACCAATACCCGCAAGGGCTACGCGCAGGAATGCAGCAACGTTGGCCAACTGCTCAAGAACCTGTCGTTCGAGCTCAAGGATGAAAGCACCATGATGGGCTATGTCCTGGACGACAAGATGAAACCCGAAGCAGCCGCCAAGAAGTGGCTAAAAGACAACCCCGGCAAGCTGGATACCTGGCTGGCCGGCGTTACCACCGTTGATGGCAAACCCGGCCTTGAGGCGGCCAAGGCCAAGCTGGCGCAATAACGAACCACGCAATAGCGCTACCTCGGGGCGGGACCGTGCCCGCCCCGGACTGATTTCAATCTTTGCAGGTGGAAGCTCGCTATCATGCTTATCGATCAGAAAATACCCCTGGGCCAGTACATCGCGTCGTTCGTCGAATGGCTGACCCAGAACGGCGCGAATTACTTCGACGCCATCGCGCAGGGCCTGGAGTTCATGATCCATGGCGTCACCAGTACCCTGACCTGGTTCAACCCGTTCGTCCTCATCGCCCTGTTTGCCGCCCTGGCGCACCTGATCCAGCGCAAGTGGGGGCTGACCGCGTTCGTTGCGCTGTCGTTCCTGCTTATCTTCAACCTGGGTTACTGGCAGGAAACCATGGAAACCCTGGCGCAGGTGACCTTCGCCACCGTGGTCTGCGTGGCCATCGGCGTGCCGCTGGGCATCGTCGCTGCGCATAAACCGATGTTCTATACCGCCATGCGTCCGGTACTCGACCTGATGCAGACGGTGCCAACCTTCGTTTACCTGATCCCGACCCTGACCCTGTTCGGCCTGGGCGTGGTCCCGGGGCTGATCTCGACGGTGGTGTTCGCCATTGCCGCGCCGATCCGCCTCACCTACCTGGGCATTTGCGATGTGCCACAAGAGCTGCTCGACGCCGGCAAGGCCTTTGGCTGCTCGCGCCGTCAACTGCTCACCCGCATCGAACTGCCCCACGCGATGCCGAGCATCGCCGCCGGTGTCACTCAATGCATCATGCTGTCGCTGTCGATGGTGGTGATCGCGGCACTGGTAGGTGCTGACGGCCTGGGCAAACCTGTGGTCAACGCACTGAACACCGCCGATATCTCCCTGGGCTTCGAAGCGGGCCTGGCGATTGTGCTGCTGGCAATCATGCTCGACCGTATCTGCAAGCAACCGGAAGTCACGGTAAGGGGTGAAGCATGAGCATCATTCGTTTCGAAGACGTCGACGTCATCTTCTCCAACAAACCACGCGAGGCACTCTCGCTGCTCGACCAAGGCAAGACCCGCGAGCAGATCCTCAAGCAGACCGGCCTGGTGGTGGGCGTCGAAAAAGCCAACCTGGATATCGAAAAAGGCGAGATCTGCGTGCTCATGGGCCTGTCCGGTTCGGGCAAGTCGAGCCTGCTGCGCTGCATTAACGGCCTGAACACCGTCAGCCGTGGCAAGCTGTTCGTCGAGCACGAAGGCAAGCACATCGACATCGCCCACTGCACCCCGGCCGAGCTGAAGATGATGCGCACCAAGCGCATCGCCATGGTGTTCCAGAAGTTTGCCCTGATGCCCTGGCTGACCGTGCGCGAGAACATCAGCTTTGGCCTGGAAATGCAGGGCCGCCCGGAGAAAGAGCGGCGCAAGCTGGTGGACGAGAAGCTCGAACTGGTCGGCTTGACCCAGTGGCGCAACAAAAAGCCCGATGAGCTTTCTGGTGGCATGCAGCAGCGTGTGGGCCTGGCCCGGGCGCTGGCGATGGATGCCGACATCCTGCTGATGGACGAGCCGTTCTCAGCGCTCGACCCACTGATCCGCCAAGGCCTGCAGGATGAGCTGCTGGAGCTGCAACGCAAGTTGAGCAAGACCATCGTGTTCGTCAGCCACGACCTGGACGAAGCGCTGAAGCTGGGCAGCCGCATTGCAATCATGAAAGACGGGCGGATCATCCAGTACAGCAAACCGGAAGAGATCGTGCTGAACCCGGCGGACGACTATGTGCGCACCTTCGTGGCCCACACTAACCCACTGAACGTGCTGTGCGGTCGCAGCCTGATGCGCAGCCTCGACAACTGCAAGCGGGTCAATGGCTCGGTGTGCCTGGACCCGGGTATCGACTCATGGCTGGACATTGGTGAAGGCGGCTCGCTCAAGCGTGCACGCCAAGGCCAGAACGGTCTGGACATGCAGAATTGGGCGCCGGGGCAGAATGTAGAACTGCTGGAGCGCAGGCCGACGGTGGTGCACGCCGATATCGGCATGCGCGAGGCGCTGCAGATTCGTTATCAGACGGGCAACAAACTGGTGCTGCAGGATAACGACAAGGTGGTGGGGATTCTTGGGGATACCGAGCTTTACCACGCGTTGCTTGGCAAGAACCATGGGTGATGCCATTGGGGCCGCTTTGCGGCCCTTCGCGGGCAAGCCCGCTCCCACAGGTACATGACAAGCCCTGAGCTATGTACTTTTCCCTGTGGGAGCGGGCTTGCCCGCGAAGGGCTGCAAAGCAGCCCCAATCACCGAATCAGCGAACCACGATCCCGCGCGAAGCCATGTAGGCCTTGGCCTCCGGCACCGTGTACTCGCCAAAGTGGAAGATACTGGCCGCCAGCACCGCGCTGGCATGCCCTTCCAGAATGCCGTCAGCCAGGTGCTGCAGATTACCCACACCCCCCGACGCAATCACCGGAATCCCCAGCGCATCACTGATGGCCCGAGTAACCCCCAGGTCAAAACCGTTCTTCATGCCGTCCTGGTCCATACTGGTCAGCAGGATCTCACCGGCACCCAGGCCTTCCATCTTCTTCGCCCACTCAACGGCATCCAACCCGGTCGGCTTGCGCCCGCCATGGGTAAAAATCTCCCAGCGCGGTTCTTCACCCGGCGCGGAAACCTTCTTGGCATCGATGGCGACGACGATGCACTGCGAACCAAAACGGTCTGCCGCCTCGCCCACGAACTCCGGGTTAAACACCGCAGCCGTGTTGATCGATACCTTGTCGGCACCGGCGTTGAGCAGGTTGCGGATGTCCTGCACGGTGCGCACGCCACCGCCCACGGTCAGCGGGATGAACACCTGGCTGGCCATGCGCTCGACGGTATGCAGCGTGGTGTCGCGGCCATCGACGCTGGCGGTGATGTCGAGGAAGGTGATTTCGTCAGCACCTTGCTCGTTGTAGCGACGGGCAATCTCTACCGGGTCGCCGGCATCACGGATGTTCTCGAACTTGACGCCCTTGACCACCCGGCCGTTGTCCACGTCCAGGCAAGGGATGATGCGCTTGGCCAGTGCCATGGTTCAGTCCTCAGCCTTGGTAGTTGTCGCAGAAGGCCTGAGCCTCGGCAACATCGAGGGTGCCTTCGTAGATGGCACGGCCGGTGATGGCGCCGATGATGCCGGGGGCCTTGGCGTCCAGCAGGGCCTTGATGTCGCCCAGGTTGTGGATGCCGCCCGAGGCGATCACCGGAATGCGCGTGGCTTCGGCCAGGGCCTTGGTGAAGGGCACGTTGCAGCCCTGCATCATGCCGTCCTTGGCGATGTCGGTGTAGACGATTGCCGAGACGCCATCGGCCTCGAAGCGCTTGGCCAGGTCGATGACCTGAACAGTGCTGACTTCAGCCCAACCATCGGTGGCAACGAAGCCGTCCTTGGCGTCCAGGCCGACGATGACCTTGCCCGGGAACGCCTTGCAGGCCTCGGCGACGAACTCCGGCTGCTTGACCGCCTTGGTGCCGATGATCACGTAGCTGACGCCAGCCTTGACGTAGTGTTCGATGGTTTCCAGCGAGCGGATACCGCCGCCGATCTGGATCGGCAGGGTCGGGTAGCGCTTGGCGATGGCGGTAACCACTTCACCGTTGACCGGCTGGCCTTCGAAGGCGCCGTTGAGGTCAACCAGGTGCAGGCGGCGGCAGCCACCTTCGACCCATTTGGCGGCCATGCTCACCGGGTCGTCGGAAAATACCGTGGAGTCTTCCATGCGGCCCTGGCGCAGGCGCACGCAAGCACCGTCCTTCAGATCGATAGCGGGGATAATCAGCATCTTGGGAACCTGTCTATTTGTTGGGTTTCAGGGCTTCTCGAGTGCCCACAGGTCGCTCTCGATGCTCTCGAACCGCTCCTTGAGGTGCAGCTGAACATCGGCAATCGCCCTGTTGTAGTAATGGGGTGCAATCTCTTTGCTGAACAGGTCGAGGACCTCGGCCACTTCAAACGACCCCAGCTGCAGCTCGAAACGGTCTTCGAGAAAGCGCTTGAGCGTGTCGAGCGCTTCGCGCTCCTGCTCGGCGGCCAGGGTGATGACCGGGGCCTTGGTCTTCGATTTGCTCATTTACCAGCGCCCGTCCCAGGCAACGAAGTTCTGCAGCAGTTGCAGGCCATGGGTATGGCTTTTCTCCGGGTGGAACTGCACGGCGAAGCGCGAGCCGTCGGCCAGCGCGGCAGCAAAGTCGACGCCATAGTGGCCGCGACCGACCACCTGGGCCGGCTTGCCGGCATCGATGTAGTAGCTGTGCACGAAATAGAAGCGCGCGCGGTCAGGGATGTCGTGCCACAGCGGATGCTGGTTGGCCTGGCTGACTTCGTTCCAGCCCATGTGCGGCACCTTCAGGTGCTCGCCATCCTCTTGCAGGCCCTTGCCGAAGAAACGCACCTGGCCGGGGAACAGGCCAATACAGTCGACGCCGTTGTTCTCTTCACTGTGCTCGAGCAGCGCTTGCATGCCGACACAAATGCCGAGAAACGGGCGGTCCTGGCTAACCTCACGCACCAGGCTGTCGAAGCCCAGGCGACGGATTTCAGCCATGCAGTCGCGAATCGCACCCACGCCTGGGAACACCACGCGATCAGCCTCGCGGATCACCGCGGCGTCGCTGGTGACCAGCACCTTGCCGGCGCCGACATGCTCAAGTGCCTTGGCCACCGAGTGCAGATTGCCCATGCCATAGTCGATTACGGCTACCGTCTGCATTTACAGGCATCCCTTGGTGGAAGGCATCTGCCCAGCCATGCGCTCGTCCAGGGTAATGGCCATGCGTAGCGCGCGGCCGAACGCCTTGAACACGGTTTCGATCTGGTGGTGGGTGTTGTGGCCACGCAGGTTGTCGATGTGCAGGCTCACCAGGGCGTGGTTGACGAAGCCCTGGAAGAATTCCTGGAACAGGTCGACATCGAAGCCACCGACCGTGGCGCGGGTGAACGGCACGTGCATCTGCAGGCCTGGGCGGCCCGAGAAGTCGATGACCACGCGCGACAGCGCTTCGTCCAGCGGCACATAGGCATGGCCGTAGCGGAAGATGCCTTTCTTGTCGCCGATCGCCTGGGCGAATGCTTGGCCCAGGGTGATACCGACGTCTTCGACGGTATGGTGATCGTCGATGTGCAGGTCACCCTTGCACTCGATGTCCAGATCGATCAGCCCATGCCGGGCGATCTGGTCGAGCATGTGTTCAAGGAAAGGCACACCGATATCAAATCGGGCCTTGCCGCTGCCATCTAGGTTGATCGAGCACTTGACCTGGGTTTCCAGGGTATTGCGCTCGACGGAAGCCTTACGTTCGACCATCACCAGCTCCGCAAAATCATTGGGCGAAAAGGGCTCCATTATAGGCCCAGATCGCGCCAGCTTGAAACGCGGATGACATATGGCAGAGCAAGCAATTACGGGGGGTGGATGCAGTTACAGGTCTATACAAGCTGTGATTCGGGGGCTGGTTTGCAACCCCCGCAAGCCCCTTTCAATGGAACAGTACAGCCGTCTTCTGCAACGTAATCCACACCCCCCAAGCCAACGGCACAACCACCGCAGCCCAGGCAATCAGCACCAGCGGCAAGCTACCCGGCGCGGCATGCCACTCCAGCGAACGCGCCCCATCGGCCCCCTTGTCGTGGCTCAGCGCACGTTCGGCGGCCAATTGCGCGTCGCTCATGAAGTGCTTGTCCGCCACTGGGCGAATCAGCAAGTTGCAGATAAAGCCCAACACCAGCAGGCCCGCGAGGATATACAAGGTCATGTCGTACGCCACAGCCCGCTCCACGCCCGCCGCCAACTGATACTCACGCAGGTAGGTGATCAGCACCGGCCCCAGCACGCCCGCCGCTGCCCACGCCGTCAGCAAACGCCCATGAATCGCACCCACCATCTGCGTCCCGAACAGGTCGGCCAGGTACGCCGGCACCGTGGCAAAGCCGCCACCGTACATCGACAAAATGATGCAGAACGCCGCCACGAACAGCGCCACGTTGCCCAAGTGGCCCATGTTCGGCACCAGGCTGTAGAGGCCCACGCCCAGGGCGAAGAAAGCGAAGTAGGTGTTCTTGCGGCCGATGTAGTCGGAGAACGACGCCCAGAAGAAGCGCCCACCGATGTTGAACAGGCTCAGCAAGCCGGTAAAGCCCGCCGCGATCGCTGCAATCTGCGCCAGCTGCGCGGCATTGAGCTCGCTGAAACTCAGCTCGTTACCCAGCAGCTTGCCGGCGAACACTTCCTGCAACAGCGGCGACGCCATGCCCAGAATACCGATGCCCGCCGAGACGTTCAGGCACAGCACCAGCCACACCAGCGCGAACTGTGGGGTTTTCCAGGCCACGCTGACGTGCACATGGCGGTCGGTGACCATGCCATTGCCGGCCTTTTTCGCCGGGGCGGTCCAGCCCTCAGGCTTCCAGCCGGTCGGGGGCACGCGGTAACCCAGCGCGCCCGCCGTCATGAACACGAAATAAATCGCCGCCATGACCACGAAGCTCTGCCATACCCCCACGTCCTGCGCGTTGCCGAAGTGGCCCATCAGCGCGGTCGCCAGCGGTGCACCCACCATCGCGCCACCGCCAAAGCCCATGATCGCCATGCCCGTGGCCATGCCACGCTTGTCTGGGAACCACTTGATCAAGGTCGAGACCGGCGAAATGTAGCCCAGGCCCAGGCCGATACCGCCAATCACGCCAGAGCCCAGCCACATCAGCCACAGCTGATGGGTCTTCACGCCAATCGCCGAAATCAGCATGCCGCCGCACCAGCACAGCGCCGACACCAGCCCGGCCTTGCGCGGCCCGGCGTGTTCCAGCCAGCCGCCAAGTACCGCGGCCGAGCAACCGAGGAATACAAAGAACAGGGTGTAGATCCAGCTCAGCATCGAAATCGGCCAGTCGCACTCGGCGCTGAACATTCGCGCAATGAAACCCATGTCTGCCGAGCAGGCGACCGGGGCGGTGATGCCGATGGCTTGCGACAGCGGCAACCAGAACACCGAGAAGCCGTAGGCCATGCCGATGCACAAGTGGATAGCCAACGCTGCCGGTGGCACCAGCCAACGGTTGAAGCCCGGACGGGCAATGATGCGCTCCTTCGACAGGAAGCTCGGCGCTCCGGCCAAGGTGCCTGCCGTGACGGTACTGCTCATGGGTTCAATCCTTTTTGTAGGGCCTTTACAGGGCAACGCACCGCGACAATGGGTCGCGGGCACACCGCAAGCGGCGCAAGGTTACCAGCACCCGGTGGGATGAAAGCAATCTGATATCGTGGATTTCTCCGTAGCTGAAACGGTATTTCGGTTCGCCTGTACCGGCCTCTTCGCGGGGCAAGCCCGCTCCCACATGATCGGATGAACCCTGTGGGAGCGGGCTTGCCCGCGAAGAGACCGGTACAGGCAACACAAACGGAACTGCCAGTACTGCGGCTGTCGAAAGCCGCAACCTCTGATCCATTCGTAGGGAAATACGCTGTATCGCCAGTCGAATACGCAGAGATAACCACTGCGGCGCTATACTCTGCCGCTGAATTTCAAACTGGACTACAAGGACTCGCCCATGAAAGCGTTCGGCAAAATCCTGGGACTGGGGCTTCTCGGGTTGCTGCTGATCATCGTGGCGTTGGGCTTCGCCCTGACCCACCTCTTCGATCCCAACGACTATAAAGACGAGATTCGCCAGCTGGCGCGCGACAAGGCTCATGTCGAGCTGACCCTCAACGGTGACATAGGCTGGAGCCTGTTCCCGTGGCTGGGCCTGGAGCTGCACGAAGCAAGCATCGCCACCTTGAACAAACCCAAGGAGCCGTTCGCCGACCTGCAGATGCTCGGTCTGTCGGTGCGTGTGCTGCCGCTGCTGCGCCGCGAGGTGCAGATGAGCGACGTGCGCGTCGAGGGCCTGAACCTGACCCTGGCCCGTGACGAACACGGCCACGGCAACTGGGAAGACATCGGCAAGCCATTGCCGGCACCCACCGGCGCGCCTGCCACAACACCGGCCCAGGCACCAACCGAGCAGGCCCCGGCGCAAGCCGATAGCGGCAGCGAGCGTGCGGTCAAACTCGACATCGACAGCCTGACCGTGAACAACGCCCGTGTGCAGTACACCGATGCCAAAAGCGGCCAGAGCTACAGCGCCGAAAGCATTCAGCTAAGCACCGGCCCGGTCCACGAAGGGGCGAACATTCCGCTCAAGGCCAGTGCGTTCCTGAGTGCCAGCCAGCCGAACATCAAGGCCCGCACCGAGCTTGCCGGCGAACTGCGTTTCGACCGCAAGCTAAAACGCTACAACCTTGAAGACATGCGCCTGTCGGGCGAGACCTCGGGCGAACCGCTGGCCGGCAAGACCGTGACCTTCGCCGCCCAGGGCCAACTGCTGGTAGACCTGGCGGCCAATGTTGCCTCGTGGAACGGCCTGAAAATTTCGGCCAACCAGCTGCGAGCGCTGGGCGAGCTGAACCTGCGCGACCTGGACAAGGCGCCGCAACTCAGCGGTGGCCTGTCCATCGCCCAGTTCGATCTGCGCACCTTCCTCGATGGCATCGGCCGCCCGTTGCCGGCGACCAACGACCCGGCCGCATTCACCAAACTGGAGCTGGTCACCCGCCTGCAAGGCACGCCAAACAGCCTGGCCCTGGCGGACCTGGCGGTGAAGCTGGACGACAGCACCTTCAGCGGCCGCGTGGCCGTCGAAGACTTCGCCAAGCAGGCCCTGCGCCTGCAGCTCAAGGCCGATACCTTCGACGCCGACCGCTACCTGCCGGCCAAGAGCGAAGAAGCCAAGGGCGCTACCGCCGCGCGCCAGGCCGAGGTCAAGCAACAGGAAGCCAGCGCCGTTGCCGGTGTCGGCAGCTCACCCCTGCCCAACGCTCCGACCCAGGTCGCCTGGAGTGACGACAAGCTGCTGCCGGTGGACCGCCTGCGTGCCCTGGACCTGCAGGCCGACCTGAGCTTCGGCTCGCTGACCCTGGACAAGCTGCCCATCCAAGATGCTCAGCTCAAGGCCATCGGCCAAGGCGGCCTGGTGACCCTGCAGACCCTGCGCGGCGAGCTCTACAACGGCACCTTCGAGGCCAAGGGCACCGTCGATGTACGCCCTGCTGTGCCGCAGCTTGGCGTCAACACCCGGATCGAGCGGGTACCGGTAGAGCACTTCATCAAGATCGAGGGCAAAGAGCAGACGCCACCGGTCAAGGGCCTGCTGACCCTGACCAGCGACCTGACCGCGACCGGCAACAGCCAGAAGGCGCTGGTCGATACCCTCAATGGCAACGCCAACTTCACCATCAACGATGGCGTACTGGTCAATGCCAACCTTGAACAGCAACTGTGCCAGGCCATCGCCACGCTCAACCGCAAGTCGCTCAGCGGCGAACCCCGCGCCAAGGACACGCCCTTCCAGGAACTGCGTGGCAGCCTGGTGGTGCGCAATGGCGTGGCCAGCAACCCAGACCTCAAGGCACGCATCCCAGGCCTCACCGTCAACGGCCACGGCGACGTCGACCTGCGCGTACTGGGCATGGACTACAACGTCGGCGTGATCGTCGAGGGTGACCAGCGCGCCATGCCGGACCCGGCCTGCCAGGTCAACCAGCGCTATGTCGGCGTTGAAGTGCCGCTGCGCTGCCGCGGCCCGCTGGAGCTTGGCGCCAAGGCCTGCCGCCTGGACCAGGACGGCATGGGCAAGGTTGCCGCCAAACTGGCCGGCAACCGCCTCAAAGACAAGATCGATGAAAAACTCGACGAGAAACTCGGAGACAAAGTGAGCCCGGAAGTGAAAGACGCGCTCAAGGGGCTGTTCAAGCGATGAGCCCCGAGCAGTTCTCCAGCGCCGTGCTCGACTGGTATGACGAGCACGGCCGACACGATCTGCCCTGGCAACAGGGCATCACCCCGTACCGGGTGTGGGTGTCGGAAATCATGTTGCAGCAGACCCAGGTCAGCACCGTGCTCAACTACTTCGACCGCTTCATGCAGGCCCTGCCCACCGTGCAGGCCCTGGCCGAAGCGCCGGAGGACGAAGTGCTGCACCTGTGGACGGGCCTGGGCTACTACACCCGCGCCCGCAACCTGCAAAAGGCGGCGAAGATCGTCGTCGAGCAGCATGGCGGCGAGTTTCCACGTAGCGTCGAGCAACTCACCGAACTGCCTGGCATCGGCCGCTCCACTGCCGGTGCCATCGCCAGCATCAGCATGGGCATCCGTGCGCCGATCCTGGACGGCAACGTCAAGCGCGTGCTGGCCCGCTATACCGCCCAGGCGGGCTACCCCGGCGAGCCCAAGGTGGCCAACCAGCTGTGGGCCAGCGCCGAGCGCTTCACCCCGCTGACCCGCGCCAACCATTACACCCAGGCGATGATGGACATGGGCGCCACGCTGTGTACCCGCAGCAAGCCCAGCTGCCTGATCTGCCCGCTGCAACGTGGCTGCGAAGCGCACCTGCACGGCGAAGAGACCCGCTACCCCGAGCCCAAGCCACGCAAAGCGCTGCCGCAACGGCGGACGCTGATGCCACTGTTGGCCAACCACGAAGGCGCGATCCTGCTTTACCGCCGCCCTTCCAGCGGCTTGTGGGGCGGTTTGTGGAGCTTGCCGGAGCTGGAGAACCTCGAACAACTCGACGACCTCGTCTACCAGCACGGCCTGCGCCTGGCAGATAGCCGCGCACTAGACGGCCTGACCCACACCTTTAGCCACTTCCAGCTGGCGATCGAGCCTTGGCTGGTGAGGGTCGACCCGGTCGGCCAGCACGTGGCCGACCCCGACTGGCTCTGGTATAACCTCGCCACCCCGCCGCGCCTGGGCCTCGCCGCCCCGGTCAAGAAGTTGCTCAAACGCGCGGCCGACGAACTGATTGCAGGAGATGCCCGATGACCCGCACCGTGATGTGCCGCAAGTACAAAGAAGAACTCCCAGGCCTGGAGCGCCCGCCCTACCCAGGCGCCAAGGGCCAGGACATCTTCGATCACATCTCGCAGAAGGCCTGGGCCGACTGGCAGAAACACCAGACCATGCTGATCAACGAAAAGCGCCTGAACATGATGAATGGCGAGGACCGCAAATTCCTCCAGGGCGAGATGGACAAGTTTTTCGCCGGCGAAGAGTACGCCCAGGCGGAAGGCTACGTTCCACCGGCCGAATGACCCCAGAAAACGTAAGCGACGGAATTAATTTAAAATTTTTTCAAAAAGTCGTTGACGGACGGTCTGGAAATCTATTTAATTCACCTCGTCGCCCAGATAGCTCAGTCGGTAGAGCAGAGGATTGAAAATCCTCGTGTCGGCGGTTCGACTCCGTCTCTGGGCACCACCTTCAGCTTCTGGTGGTTGCAAAGTTACCCGAAGCGACAACAAGAAACCCGCCCAGTGCGGGTTTTTTGTTGTCTGCGATTTTTCGGCCTGCATTACGTTGTCGATATCCCAAATCTCTAGCCCGCTACCTGAGGCTGCACCACCTCAGCATGCAGCCTTACTCCAAGCGCCGCCATGACCTTCATGATGGTCGCCAAGCTGGGGTTACCCTCTGCAGAGAGCGCCTTGTACAAGCCTTCGCGAGTCAGCCCCGTGTCCCGGGCCAACTGAGCCATCCCGCGCGCCCGGGCAACATCACCCAACGCAGCGGCAAGCAAGGCTGGATCGTTTTCTTCAAGACAGGCCTCAAGGTACAAGGCTATGTCTTGCTCGGTCTTCAAATGGTCCACAGCATCCCATTTGGTCAGTTTGATATCTGTCATGACGGCCTCCTAAAGATCGCGCGCAAGCTTGAGTGCAGCTTTGATATCCCTCGCCTGGCTGGCTTTATCGCCACCTGCCAAAAGGATGATCACTTCGTAGCCCCGTTGAACGAAGTAGACTCGATGGCCCGGGCCATAGTTGATCCGCGCTTCGGACACTCCCTCACCAACTGGCTTACAGTCACCCAGCATCCCAAGCTCGATTCGGCGCAGCCTCACGTTGATACGCGCCTGCGCACGAGCATCCCGCAACGCAGCGAACCACCCTTTGTACGTCTCGGTTTGAATGAGTATATGCATGGGAAAAATGTAAACCACAGTTCACACTACATCCAATCTTCACGTGTTTCAAACTATTGAGCCGCCCCCAGCGACAAGGTCACAAATCAGCAACCGACATTGACCAACATCAAAAAGCCATTACCCGCTCGTCCTTAAAATACCAGGTGGCCATTCGACTACCCGCAAGGACCTCCATGAGCGAAGAATCCACCCTCCTGCTCCCCGCCCCAATCCCCCCTCGCACGCGTCGCCCACGTCAGCGCAAGCCCGAACCGACCATTACCCAGATCAGCCAGCAGCCCGCTGCACTGGAAGTGGCCACCGCCCCCAAAGGCAGCAACGAAGACAGCACCCGCGCACGCCTGCCAGCCAGCTACCCATACCGCACCCGCCTGCAACGCCAGGAATACGAAAAGGCCAAGCACGCGTTGCAGATCGAGCTGCTTAAAGTGCAGAGCTGGGTGAAGGACACTGGCCAGCGCGTGGTGATCTTGTTCGAAGGGCGGGACGCTGCGGGCAAAGGGGGCACCATCAAGCGCTTCATGGAGCACCTGAACCCGCGTGGTGCACGGATCGTGGCACTGGAGAAGCCCTCCGAGCAGGAAAAGGGCCAGTGGTACTTCCAGCGCTACGTCCAGCACCTGCCGACTGCAGGTGAAATGGTCTTCTTCGACCGCTCCTGGTACAACCGCGCCGGGGTCGAGAAGGTGATGGAGTTCTGCACGCCGCTGCAGTACCTCGAATTCATGCGCCAGGCGCCGGACCTTGAGCGCATGCTATGCAACAGCGGCATCCTGTTGTTCAAGTACTGGTTCTCGGTGAACCGCGAGGAGCAGCTACGGCGCTTCATCTCACGCCGCGACGACCCGCTCAAACACTGGAAGCTGTCGCCCATCGACATCAAGTCGCTGGACAAATGGGACGACTACACCGCAGCCAAAGAGGCGATGTTCTTCCATACCGATACCGCCGATGCACCGTGGACGGTGATCAAGTCCGATGACAAGAAGCGTGCGCGCATCAACTGCATACGGCACTTCCTGCATTCACTGGACTACCCAGGCAAGGACCCGGCCGTGGCGTATGCCCCCGACCCGTCACTGGTGGGGCGTGCGTCTCGTGACTTCGAAGAAGATGAAGCGCCAGCCGTCCACTGACAAGGGCAATCAGAAGTTGGCCATGGCGCTGCAGTATTCGGCCTTGGTGGTCTGTACGGGTTGCTCCACGCCCAACTGCCGCAGCTTGACGCCACAGGCGCTGTAGCCGCGCACCACCACTTCGTAATCGGCGCCCTTTTGCGGCACGAAGTAGAACATGCCCAGGCAGTTGGTGACGCTGTTGTAGCTACCGCGGCCGCCATCGAGAAAGTGCAGGGTGAACGGCTTGCCGGCCGGCACAAGCACTTCGCTGACCGCATCCCCCTGCATCACCGGGGCGCTGGCAGGCATGCCCAGGGTTTCACCATTGCGGTCGGCGAAGCCCTCCTTGGGCACTGCAATCACCCCTGCGCCTGGGCTGTACCAATCGACACAATCCTTGCCCGGCACCGCGCGCACCATGCCGTCGGCAATCACCCGCAGGCGAGCGGTATCGCCTGACGTCGGTGAACCATAAGGGGTGTTGAACGATTTGACCGCCGCAATGTTGCCGCAGCCAGACAGCGCTACAGCCAGCAGGCATAGCGAGATTGCTGTTTTCATCCCTGAATTCCTCATGAGTGGTTACCGGACATCCGGCCGCCTGCCTGAGACCATCGCTTGTCGCTTGGGTTTCGCAGGCAAGTGCGATTCAATACGCGCACTTTTTCAGGCACCCCCAAGGATTCACCCATGGCCACCACGACCAAACAACAGAAACGCGCCAAGCGCGCCGCCAGCAAGGCCAAGCAAAACCGCATGGTGCGCAGCGGCCAGGCGGTCAAGGCCAGCGCCGGTGACAGCGCCAGCATCGAGCAGGTGTTCAACAAGGCCATGGAGTCGGACAGCTACAAGGAGCTGTTCGACAAGATGAAGGCGGCACAGGAAACCAGCCTGGTCGCGATGATCTCGGTGTTCCTGGTCGACCCGCTGCTGGCACTGGTGCTCAAGGGGCACAAGGAAGAACACGCCACCGACTACATCGTGCTGGTGTTCAACGCCTACCGCACCTGGCTTGATGGCGCCGACGAAGACACCACCATGGCCTGGCTGGAAAGCGACGAGTTCCAAGAGGCCTATATCGCCGCTTCAGAAGTCGTGGCCAAGCAGCAACAGCAGCAGAAGCAGTTCGGCTGAGCCATCACCGACCTCTTCGCGGGGCAAGCCCGCTCCCACAGATACTGTGCAGGCCTCACATGCAGCGCCATACCAGTGGGAGCGGGCTTGCCCCGCGAAGAGGCCCGACAGATGTAATAAAAAAGGCCGCGCCCTACACAGGGCGCGGCCTTTTCATTCAAAGCAGCGCAGATCAGTTATCCAGCGCCACCCGCCCAGCCGCTTCGCGCTTGCGATGCACCAGCAGCCCGGCCGCCACCACACCAATGCTCAGCAAAGCAGTGGCGATGATCTCGGCACGGTGATCCTCACCCACCCCCATCACCACCAGCACAGCAATGATGAAAGCGATGGTCGCCCAGGTCAGGCCCGGGAACAGCCACATCTTGAAGGCAATTTTCTCGCCACGCGCTTCACGCTGGCTGCGCATGCGCAGTTGCGAGACCGCGATCACCAGGTACACCAGCAGCGCAATGGCGCCAGAGCTTGCCAGCAGGAACTCGAACACCTGGGCCGGCGCCACATAGTTGGCGAACACACACAGGAACGCCGCCGCCGTGGACATCAGTACCGCCACATGCGGAGTACCCGCCTTGGTGGTGCGTTGCGACATGGCTGGGGCATCGCCACGCTTGCCCAGGGAGAACAGCATGCGCGACGAGGTATACAGCGCCGAGTTCAGGCAGCTGGTGACGGCAATCAGCACGACGATGTCGACGATCAGCTTGGCATTCGGCACACCGATGCGGCTCAGCACGGTCTGGTAGGAGCCCAGCTCAGCCAGGGCCGGATCGTTCCAAGGCACCAACGCCACGACCAGGAAGATCGACACCAGGTAGAACAGGCAAATACGCCAGATCACCGAATTGGTGGCGCGGCTGATCTGCTTGCCTGGGTCTTTGGACTCGGCAGCGGCGATGGTGACGATTTCGGTACCCATGAACGAGAACATGGTGGTCAGCATGGCGGCCAGCACAGCGCCCAGGCCGTTGGGCATGAAGCCTTGGGTATCGAACAGGTGGCTGACACCGCTCACCTGGCTGCCCGGCACCAGGCCGAACATGGCCACGCAGCCCACGACGATGAAGCCGATGATCGCCAGTACCTTGAGCAAGGCGAACCAGAACTCGAACTCACCGTAGTTCTTCACGCTGCACAGGTTGGTCAGGGTCAGCAGCAGGGTGATGACCAGGGAGAAGGCCCACAGGTCAACGGCAGGGAACCAGGCGTGCAGAATGGCTGCGGCCGCGTTGGCCTCCAGCGGGATCACCAGCACCCAGAACCACCAGTACAGCCAGCCGATGGTGAAGCCGGCCCAACGCCCAATGGCGCGGTCGGCATAAGTCGAAAAAGAACCCGTGTCAGGTGAAGCAATGGCCATCTCGCCAAGCATGCGCATGACCAGCACGACCAACGTACCGGCAGCAGCATAGGCCAGCAGTACGGCAGGGCCCGCAGCAGCGATGGCGTGACCGGAACCCACGAACAGACCGGCGCCAATTACGCCAGCGATGGACAGCATGGTGACATGCCGCGATTTGAGCCCCTGAGCGAGGTCATTGGAATTGTTACCGCTCATAAAACTACCTTTGTAAGGAGTGGACCACTCCGACTACGGGAACGAAGCGCGCCTGGGGTTAATTAGGCGTCGCTGCAATCGGCGGTTTCCTACTGGCAATAAGCGCGCCATTTGCTGAATGCATTCGTCAGAAAAATCTGGCAGCCGTAAAGGGCGCGGCTTGCAGGGCTTTCGGCCATGCTTTGACCGAAAGGTCGCCAAATCCCCGTGCCAAGTCCGGATTACGGAAATACCCACTTACAAACGCACCAAAGGTGCCCCTAGGTAACACCTGCGCACCATTGCCATGCAAAAAAAGTACAACCGATAGGTACAACCATTGGAGCGGATTGGTTGAGGTGTCTAGCCCGCTTGTGTCTTGGAGAGGGAATAGAATCTGAAGTGAGAGCGGTGAATGGCAAGCTGATAGCCCGAGGTGCCCAGAGCACGTGTGGGAGCAAAAGCTGCCATTCACCGTTCCACTTTGGCGAGAGCCCGAACAGTTGGATGAGGGGCGTAATCTCGAATCACAAGCGTGGGCCAAGCCAAAGCGCTCTCACTCCTTGAGTTTAAGAGGGTTTGGCCATGTCTTCCTCTGTCGGCATCGATGTTTCCAGTGCCACACTTGCTGTTCACATCCGCCCTGAGGGGGTGAACTTCAGTGTTTCCAATGACTTGAAGGGATTCCAACTGCTCGTCGAAAAGCTTGGCGGGTATGCAGTTTCAATGGTCTTGCTCGAAGCTACCGGTGGCTACGAGTGCAATGTCCTCAAAGCGCTGCAGGATGCCGATTTTCCGGTTTGCCGGATCAATCCCAGTCGTGCCCGGGACTTTGCCAAGTCGATGGGTAAACGCGCCAAGACCGATCCCATTGACGCAGCTGTTTTGGCTCACCTGGCTGAAGTTATGCCCCCACGGCCTTGCCAGGTGATGACACCCGAGCGGGCCTTGCTGCGCGAACTGCTTATGCAGCGGGATCGCTTCGTCCAACAGCGCGACGATGACAAGCGGCGCCTGAAGCAGGCGCGGGCTCCCAGTGTTTGTTTGCGGTTGGAACAACACATCGCCTATCTGAAGGGTGAAATTCGAGCGCTGGAACAAGAGATCGCACAGCAGGCAGCAGCTTTGCCTGATGATCGGGTTAAACAGCTCACTCAAGTCAAAGGAATTGGTCTGATTACTGCCGGAAAGCTGATGGCCTTGCTGCCAGAGCTGGGCCAGGTGGATAAGAAGGAAATTGCCGCCTTGGTCGGTGTTGCGCCGTTCAATCAGGACAGCGGCAAGCAGTCGGGCAAGCGTTCAATCTGGGGGGGACGCTCACAAGTCAGGCGGGCGCTCTATATGGCCTGCTGGGTGGTGATACGGCACAACAAGGACTTCTGCGAGCGCTACAAAGCACTGCGAGCCCAGGGGAAGTGCGCGAAAGTATCGGTGGTGGCGTGTATGCGAGTATTGATAGTGAGGCTAAATGCGATGCTCAAGACCGGAACGCCCTGGAAGGAGCAAATAGCTCATTCGTAGGAGCAAGCCTTGCTGGCGATGCCCGGCACAGCCGGGCCTGGGGCGCTACGCGCCCCATCGCCGGCAAGGCCAGCTTCCACAAGAAGACAGTTGCTCCCACCGTTACAAGCGATCCTCTCAGGGCCCGCTCATTGAACGAGTTAAGGATTGGCGCTTCCAAGCGCGGGCCAAAACTGGCACCATCGCGCCTTTTTTCATCAAGGCTCTGGTGTTGGGCTAGACCTTCGCGGTCATCCTCGCGACGTTGCGCTGCAGCGATGCGACAATCTGCCCCGACAGCGACCCGAGCCCCTAGCGACCCTGTTGGCCGTCATAATGCCGCTATGCTAGCTTGGCGCACGCCAGGAAGGCCGCCAACAGCTGGGAACGCACCCGAACACAAGAGGACCGCACATGGCCCAGGCCACGCCCGCGCTGGAAATTCGCAATCTGCACAAACGCTACGGCGAGCAGGAAATTCTCAAGGGCATTTCGCTGACCGCACGCGATGGTGACGTGATCTCCATCCTGGGGTCGTCCGGTTCCGGCAAGTCCACCTTGCTGCGCTGCATCAACCTGTTGGAGAACCCGCACCAGGGCGAAATCCTGGTCGCCGGTGAATCCCTCAAGCTCAAGGCCGCCAAAAACGGTGACCTGATCGCCGCCGACAACCGCCAGATCAATCGCCTGCGCAGCGAGATCGGCTTCGTCTTCCAGAACTTCAACCTGTGGCCGCACATGTCGATCCTCGACAACATCATCGAGGCGCCGCGCCGCGTGCTTGGCCAAAGCAAGGCTGAAGCCATCGAGGCCGCCGAAGCACTGCTGAAAAAGGTCGGCATCTACGACAAGCGCCACAGCTACCCCGCCCAGCTTTCCGGTGGCCAGCAGCAGCGCGCCGCCATTGCCCGTACCCTGGCCATGAAGCCCAAAGTCATCCTGTTCGACGAGCCGACCTCGGCGCTCGATCCGGAAATGGTCCAGGAAGTGCTAAACGTTATCCGCGCATTGGCCGAAGAAGGCCGTACCATGCTGCTGGTGACGCACGAGATGAACTTTGCCCGCCAGGTGTCCAGTGAAGTGGTTTTCCTGCACCAGGGCCTGGTTGAAGAGCAAGGATCGCCGCAACAGGTCTTCGAGAACCCGACCTCGGCGCGTTGCAAGCAATTCATGTCCAGCCACCGCTAACGGAGCAACACGAATGCAGACCTATAAGAAATTCCTCCTGGCCGCTGCCGCCACCCTGGTGTTCTCGGCAAATGCCATGGCAGCCGAAAAACTCAAAATGGGCATCGAGGCGGCTTACCCGCCCTTCAACAACAAGGATGCCAGCGGCCAGGTGGTCGGCTTTGACAAAGACATCGGCGACGCACTGTGCGCCAAGATGAAAGTCGAATGCGAAGTGGTCACCTCTGACTGGGACGGCATCATCCCGGCGCTGAACGCCAAGAAGTTCGACTTCCTGATCTCCTCGCTGTCGATCACCGATGAGCGCAAGCAGGCCGTCGACTTCACCGACCCGTACTACTCGAACAAACAGCAGTTCATCGCACCGAAAAACGTCGACTTCAAGACCGACCGCGCCTCGCTCAAAGGCAAGACCATCGGTACCCAGCGCGCCACCCAGGCAGCGACCTGGCTGGACGACAACGGCGGCATGGACGGCGAGTTCAAGGTCAACCTGTACGATGGCCAGGAAAACGCCTACCTGGACCTGACGTCCGGCCGCCTCGACGCCATCCTCGCCGACAAGTACGCCAACTACGACTGGCTGAAGTCCGACGCCGGCAAAAGCTTCGAGTTCAAAGGCGAACCGGTGAACGATAGCGACAAGGTCGGCATTGCCGTACGCAAAGGTGACAATGAGCTGCGCAACAAGCTCAATGCCGCACTCAAGGAAATTGTCGCCGACGGCACCTACAAAAAGATCAACGACAAGTACTTCCCGTTCAGCATCTATTGATTCGCCCCGACCGGTACGCCCTTGCGGCGTGCCGGTCCCTAGAACGACCCTACCCATGAATATCGACCTGCACGGATTCGGTCCGGCCCTGGCGGCTGGCACTTTGATGACCGTAAAACTGGCGCTTTGCGCCCTGCTGCTGGGGCTAGTCCTGGGCCTGCTCGGTGCCCTCGCCAAAACGTCCCCGGTCAAGCCACTGCAATGGCTTGGTGGCTTCTACTCGACCCTGGTTCGCGGCGTGCCCGAAC
Source organism: Pseudomonas putida (assembly GCF_025905425.1). Lineage (NCBI taxonomy): Bacteria > Pseudomonadati > Pseudomonadota > Gammaproteobacteria > Pseudomonadales > Pseudomonadaceae > Pseudomonas > Pseudomonas putida. Next base: position 4,953,036 of record NZ_CP109603.1, read on the forward strand.
TGCTTTGGGTCCTGCTTATTTATTTCGGCACTGTCGGCCTGATGAACAGCCTCGGCGAGGCGCTCAACATGCCCGGCCTTGAGCTCAGTGCCTTCGCCGCCGGCGTCATCGCCCTCGGCCTGTGCTTCGGCGCGTACGCCACCGAAGTGTTCCGTGGCGCCATCCTGGCAATCCCCAAGGGCCACCGCGAAGCTGGCCTGGCGCTGGGCCTGTCCAAGGCGCGCATTCTGTCGCGGATCATCCTGCCGCAGATGTGGCGCATCGCCCTGCCCGGCCTGGGCAACTTGTTCATGATCCTGATGAAAGACACCGCGCTGGTCTCGGTCATCGGCCTGGAAGAAATCATGCGCCACGCGCAAATCGGCGTGACCATGACCAAGGAGCCGTTCACCTTCTACATGGTCGCGGCCTGCATCTACCTGGGCTTGACCGTCGTCGCCATGACCGGCATGCACTTCATGGAAAAACGCGCCGCTCGCGGCTTTGCGAGGGCTGAATAATGAACTGGGAAGTCATCATCAAATGGCTGCCACGCCTGGCCCAGGGCGCGACCCTGACCCTTGAGCTGGTGGCCATCGCGGTGGTTGCCGGGCTCATCCTGGCCATCCCACTGGGCATCGCCCGTTCGTCGCGCCACTGGTACGTGCGCGCCGTGCCGTTCAGCTACATCTTCTTCTTCCGCGGTACGCCGCTGCTGGTGCAGCTGTTCCTGGTCTATTACGGGCTGGCCCAGTTCGACGCCGTGCGCAGCAGTTCGTTGTGGCCTTACCTGCGCGATCCGTTCTGGTGCACCGTGCTGACCATGACCCTGCACACCGCCGCCTACATCGCCGAGATTTTGCGCGGCGCGTTGCAGTCGATCCCTAAAGGCGAGATCGAAGCGGCACGGGCGCTGGGCATGTCGCGGGGCAAGACCCTGTTCTACATAATGCTGCCGCGCGCCGCGCGGATCGGCCTGCCGGCCTACAGCAACGAAGTGATCCTGATGCTCAAGGCCAGCGCCCTGGCCAGTACCGTCACCCTGCTGGAACTGACCGGCATGGCGCGGACCATCATCGCCCGCACCTACCTGCCGGTGGAGATCTTCTTTGCCGCCGGGTTGTTCTACCTGGCGATCTCGTTTGTTTTGGTGCAAGGCTTCAAACTGCTGGAGCGCTGGTTGCGGGTAGACGCCTGCCAAGGGCGCTAAACCTCACCCACCTCTTCGCGGGCAAGCCCGCTCCCACAGGCTAGGCTCAGACCTCATGCCCCCCTGTAGGAGCGAGCTTGCTCGCGAAGGGCTGCAAAGCAGCCCCAACCCTGCCGACCACAATCATGACCCAACCCCCCATCCTCCACAGCCACCCCCTAAGCGACCGCTTCCAGGCCCTGGACCAGTTCCTGACCGAGCACCAGCACCTGTGGAAACCCAGGCCATTTACCGCCCTGCGCCTGGATTGGGAAGCCGAACACCCAGCGCTCGCCACCCACCTGCGCCAAGCCACCCTGGCCGACGCCGAAGCCGAGCCCGACCCAAACACCCTGCCTGCGCCCTTCCCCCAGCTGGCCCGGCAAGCCCACCACCTAAGCGCCCTCGATGCACTCCCGGATGCCGGCCTGCCACCCGCCGCCCACCGCCTCGACGTCGGCGTGCCCGGCCGCAAGTGGCAGCAGATCGAAGCCTTCACCCGCCGCCTGGCCTTCAACGAACAACCGCAACACTGGCTGGACTGGTGCTCCGGCAAAGGCCACCTAGGCCGCCGCCTGCTGCAGCCTGGCCAGCAACTGACCTGCCTGGAATACGACGCCGAGCTCGTCACCGCCGGCCAAGCCCTGAGTGACCACCACCACCTGACCGCACGCCATGTGCATCAAGACGTGATGGCCGCCGACAGCGCCCGCCACCTCGACAGCGAAAAAACCGTGGTCGCCTTGCACGCCTGCGGCGACCTGCACGTGCGCCTGCTGCGCCTGGCCAGCCAGCAAGGCTGCCGGCAAGTGGCGGTAGCCCCGTGCTGCTTCAACCGCATCGAAGCGCAGCACTACCCACCGTTATCCACAGCCGCACAAGCTTCCGGCCTGCAATTGTCGCTGGACGACCTCGGCCTGCCCTTGAGTGAAACCGTCACCGCCGGCGCCCGCGTGCGCCGCCAGCGCGACACCTCGATGGCCCGCCGCCTGGGCTTCGACTTGCTGCAACGCCAGCAGCGCCACTGTGATGAGTACCTGCCCACCCCCTCGCTGCCGGTGGCTTGGCTGGACAAGCCTTTCGAGGCGTACTGCCGCGACCTGGCCGCACTCAAGCAATTGCCCCTGAGCGGCACGCCGGACTGGGCTGCCCTTGAAGCCGCCGGCTGGCAGCGCCTGGCCGAAGTACGCAACCTGGAACGCGTGCGCAACCTGTTCCGCCGCCCACTGGAACTGTGGCTGGTGCTCGACCGCGCCCTCTTTATGGAAGAACAGGGTTACAGCGTGCGGCTCGGGTTGTTCTGCGACTACCCGCTCACACCTCGCAACATGCTCATCCTGGCGGAACGCGACCGTTAGCCGCAGCACAACCTGTGGATAAGTCTGTGCACAAGCTTTTGATGAATGGTTGGATCCAAGCGCTATTTCAAGCGTTTGGCTTATTCCTTGAGGCAGTTCAAGGCCTGCAAAAACAGGCGTTTGCGCAAAGACCAGCGGCGCATGGATTCGGCATGCCTTTCGCGCAAGTTGGCAATGCTACTTGTGCATAAACTTTTGTTGTGCTTTCTGCAGGGGCCGCAAAGCGGCACGATGAGTCAACGGTTTTTGTTGTTGGCCAACTCGATATCGTTCATCAGTGCCTTGGCCATCGCGGTCAGGTAATCGGCCGCGCCCAACAGCTTGTGGTCGTCTTCCATATCACCCTCCCTGAGCAGGTGCTTGATGTAACCGAGCAGGACCGAGACCTGCTCGTAGGCGTCGCCGATGGGGATGCCGGGTTGTACGCGTAGCAGGCCAACCGGTGGGTTGCCGACTTCGAGGAAGGTTTCCAGGCCTGCGGTGGTGATCTCAATGTGGGGCTGGGGTGGATCGGGGACGATCTTGATCATGGCGGACTTCCATTTTTCTCAAAAAGGAACTGCCACCCGATCTTTCTCACGGATCAAAGGTGGCAGCCGTACGCGGGGTGAGAAACCGAGGAGAAAAACGCGAAAAGACTCGGCCAGACCGAAGTCTGCCCGCGCACGGCCACCATTACGATGCCGCCATTTCTCAATCGGGTTCTCACACCCGGTCGCCGGAGCGACCCGAAAACGGTATCCGTGAGGTACTTCCCCGACAACAGCGATACTTCGGCAGCGCGCGTAGGATAGGTCCGAAGCAGGCCAACCCCGAAGCATTTGGTTTCAGCTTCAGAAATGCCTTACAGCTGACGCACCGCTCCCCTTCCACGGTGTATCATCCATCACCCAAATCATTAAAAAGACACGTCGCGCGCTGACCGCCAGCCCCGCGACCTTCTGGCGTTGCGCCAGAACCGACAATGGAATAACGGACTTCTCATCGTGACCCAAGCCAAAACCCTTGCCCTGTTGACCCTCGCCATGGCCCTGACCGCGTGCGCCAGCGGCACCTCAAGCCACCCTTCCAGCAATCTGGGCTGGGACACCCCTGGCATGCAGCTGGGCGGCGACAGAGGCCTGCCCCTGCGCGTCGAGTCCCCGTGCCGCAAGCGCGGCTGCGACAACGACAAGCTGTTTTTCAACCCCGGCAAAACCGAGCCAAACGTCAACACGATCCATCGCGGCTGGTAGGAAAAATCTCCTTTTAGGCCGGTGACTTAGCTCATTTGCAAACAATCGCAAGGAAGTGGTTTACAGGCGCCAAACGATCGTTATAATGACGCCCCATTGCCGGTATAGCTCAGATGGTAGAGCAACTGACTTGTAATCAGTAGGTCCCGGGTTCGATTCCTGGTGCCGGCACCATATAAATCAACGACTTAGGCTCACCTCACGGTGGGCCTTTTTCGTTTCTGGGCTTTGAACTCCCCATTTTTCCCCGTTCATTCCCCGTTTCCGCTTGCCTCTGTTCCTTGGTTCCTTACTGCCTCGCAACGCCCTATCGTGACATCCGGCAGCAAAAGCTCTCCAGCCATGCGGCGCATTGACAGGGCCGGACGGCCGGACGGTTCGGGAGTCATGCCAGGTTCACAGCCCGGCTTTGGCATTGACCTATTCAGAGGCCTCTGTGTCACCTCAGCCGCAAGCGCTTGGCTAAAGTAAAAGGATGGGCCGTCTTGGCCAACGCGAAGCCTTTCGGGTATTCGACGACCTCAATCCGCTGTCTACGACGGAGGGGCAAATGGTCTCTGCCGAGAATGATCGCTTCATGCGTATCGCTGAAGTCACGCGAGTCACCGCACTCAGCCGAAACACCATTTACAAGCGGATGAGGGAAGGTACATTTCCAAAGCAGGTGAGGCTCGGGCCAAACTCAGTCGCCTGGTTGCAGTCGGATATCTCCGCTTGGATGACCTCGGTGATGTCAGATGAATCAGAGGCCGAGTGAGGTTCAGACCCTTCATCTGAAACAGACTGGGCCTGACGCCGGGGCGGTAAGATGGTACCGCCGCCGCGGCAATCAAAACTGCTATGCGCTCGCTGCACGAACGTAACGGGTCGCGGCGGCCCCTATCTCAAACTTTTCAATGCCTCCGCGCGTCTGGCGTCAATGTAAGAAGCCAGGTCCCCAATGTGCACACCACGCGCTGACTTCTGGCTTTTCTCGATCGAGATAAGTGGGAGCCGAATTTCGCCGCGTGCGATCTTGCCCTTCAGCTTTTCAACAGAGAGATGTGGGAAGTAATCGGTGCAGACCCGTTCAATTGGGATCACAACCATCCCATCGTACTGAGCGAGGAGTAAGAAGGTAGTGTTCACTGCGCGCCTCGACGCAGTTTCTTTCCGGTGGCGAGCCGTACCGCATCTTCAAACGCCTTCTTGGAAGCATCAATAGATTGCTGCTCATGATCCCGAGCAGCTTGCTTCAATCGCTGTCTCGGCTCCTTCTGGACGCGTGTGGCAGCGATGTATGCATCAGCCCATGCGTCCAACTCATAACGATCGAAACCGATGCCCCTGACTCCAATAGGAAACTCTGCAACAAACGGCCTTACTGTCCTGTTGAACTCCAGCCTGCACATTCCTAAGTACCCAGGGGCGTCACGGTACCTGAGAATTCTTGGCATTACCTGGTCACGGCTCATGATAGGTGCGCTCGGCCAACTCTGGTCTAACTCAGGCTAACAGCCCCGCCTAGAATGAGCTGCCTACATGACAATCGGCTTTCTGCACTGACTAAGATCCGGCTCAGGCCGACAGGTAACCGGCAGGCGCGCATAGGGCAATTGCGTCGGTGAGAGGGGGGTTGTGTATAGCCATTGTTTAAGCGATGCGCAGGGGGTTGTGTATAGCCGGGCACCACTCCCCTGGAACGGTGGGGTGGCGCTTCACCACCCAATGACCGTGGCTGCTCGCCGGCGGGTGTTGCGATGACAGCAACCCCTTGCTCAAGCAGATACCGGAAAGTTTGCCGGGATCTACAGCCCCATCTGCCTGATGATCCTGCGCGGTTCCATCCCATCGCGAAGCGCCCGGCTGGCGTCCATGGTCATCTGATCGAGCGCCTTGCTCTCGAATGCCTCGGCCATGGCAGCGGCCTTCCTGACGATTAGTAGCGCCAGCTCTGGCGGGAACTGGACCGGCTCCGGTTGGGGTAGGTAGTCGCAGTCGATAACGGACATATCGCGGCCCTCGATGTGATGGTGCTCAACGTGGCGAGCTAGGCACCAGATTATCTGATAACTACCCAGCATCCGGGTAGTTTGTAACAGACCCGCCCGGCCACCTGTTCCGGCCTGCTACCAGGGTGCTGCTCTACCGCCTGGTCGGCCAACTCTGCCGGGTAGCAGAATTGACAATCGAGTCGATCGAAATTGGTAGTTTCGCCGCGGTCAACATCCGGGCTATTTCACGCGGGCAAAACTCGGCGGAGGTCGGCGCTTTCGCCCAGGTGTCACTGGCTTGTGAAGTCCGCTCTCACACTCTCGCAAGAACTCCCTGACGGTACTGACCCGCCAGCAAATCCGGCGGCCCTGCTTGAACGATGGCGGAAGCCAGGCCGCCCCCGCCTGCATCGCACTTCTGATTGCCGACTCTGATCGGCAGAGCAGTATGGCAAGCTCTGGGACGTGGATAACTTCGGGCTCCATATCCGACTCCTTACGCATTCCGGGGCCCTCTCTTGAGGGTGGTTCCAGATCAGGCTACCACTGACAAATCGTGGGGCGTTCTGAAACGACGGTCGGGACTAGCATGCGCTTTGGCTCGAAGAGGCCCGATCGGCCTAGCCCACATCCCGCTGGCCAGAGTGTCAGGAGCTGGCACTTTTTTGTCCCTGGCAAGCCTGGCATGTCAGGTTTTGTCAGGTTCTGGACCACCCGGTTTTACCTTGACGAGCACCCACGGAAATTCTTGACGGCCTCCACTCCCACAGGCCCGCCATATACAGCGCCAACCCTTGTACAGCAAGGCTTACAGCCGATCCTGCTCAAGCGCCAGCAGCTGAATCCGTCAGGGGTCTGTCAAGGATTCCGTCAAGGCCTGTCAAGAATTTCGCCATCATCTGGCCATTCTGGACGGGTATACGCCGGACGGCGGTGGCCAACCTCCCGCGCCCCCCAGGTAAATCACCGCTCCCACGCCATTCCACCTGCTGGTGCTGGCGCTGATCCGTCCAGAGCCTGTCCAGAATTCGGGCTTCGGCATTAGACGGGACTGCCCGCGCCAGACCATCACGCATAGGACCAGGCCAAGCCTGGCCAGTGATCCAGCGAACCGGGCTACCGACCATCGTCTATTGCCGTCTAGTGTCGGTCTAGTTCCCCCTGGCGATTCTGGACGAGCGTCTGGCCGGAGCAAGCCGCCACCAGATCGTCGGCCTAGCCATCACACGCCATAGCGCCAGCAGCACCAGCGGCGATCCGTCCAAAGCTGTCCAAAATCCGTCTGAGGTCTGTCTGGGGTACGACATTATCAGCCCCGCTACTAGGACGGCCTCCAGCGTGCGGGAAACCTCAGACATCTGTCGACGGCCACCAACGTCGTGAGGTTAGTTTCCACTCCGTCAATGCTAAGTCAAAAGGCAAAACAAAAAACGAAGGCCCGCTGGCAATCGGGCCTCTACTTCGTTGCATTCACAGTCGCGCCATGACTTTCATTAATTTATTTGAACAGTCTATTAAGTCAGCCAGCGCTACAGCTAAAAATCCAAAGCTGACTGCACAGACATAAACCATAATCGTCTTGGAGACGAACAAAGCAACCAGGCAACTAACTAGCGCCATCAGCATGCACAACCCCGACTGCATCAGTTGTCGTAAGACCTTGCGCAGGTGTCCAGTTTTACTTAGATTCTGCATAAAAGGCTTGTCGATAACCGCAACCAAAATTGCAGCCGCCGCGATAATAAAACCCAACAAAGTGCTAGTGACCGACGCCACAATTGAAATTGAACTCGCGGCATTATCAGTCATGCCAGGCGCAAAGCTAACACACACTGCAACTCCAGAAAACACGGCGACCTTAATTAAGGTTAGCACCTGGAATTCCGAATATTTGCTGCAAGTTGTCGAGCTGGTCATTTTTCGCCCCTTTCAATGCTTTGAACATCCCTGCTTCATTGGGGTAGCGTCCAGAAACGGATATTTCAATTTTCACTTTGAGCCGATCGGCAATAAGGTCGATAGGGTAGATGATGCCTTCATCATCCTCCATATTGATTTTCACCTTTCGGACATTCGGTATCTGTCTGAAAGCCTGTGCAACCCTGCGGGCACGGTCTGTCAGCTTGTCCGCTCCTTCCGCGGCTCGCTTGCGGTCTGCCGTCACTGAGAGCTTGACGTTCCCGCCGCCAAGCTGAGAAAGCATATCGAGGAGACCTGGCGACCAATCGTCATCAGGGTATAGATCGGGGTTCGTCGGACGCGCAAAGCTCGTCTCAATCTGGACCGGGGTCAAATCTTCTCGCATCAACCGGCGTGTAGCATCGGGCTGAAGTACGGGATTGAATGAAACTGCAAGCTGTCCATGTATATCAGTAAGATACTTACCCAAGGCTACCGCAGTACCGGCATGCCTGTTGGCCTGCATAACTAAAAGCTCGTTCTGCTCGTAATACACAAAGTGGTTTTTATCTACCAGCCCTTCATCCTGCGCCAGCCCTAAGTCACGATCAGGATGACCAGCCTTACCAGCATGTGGCAACTCGTCTTTTCTAATCTTCGCAAAAACCCCATGAAATATACCCGGCTCTGCCTCGACTAGGCCGCGAATTTCAACGTCATAAGTCACACCTTCCACATGTGGACAAAGCTTCCCGCTATGTTTACGTAGAAAAGCGCTTAACTTTTCTTTCGAGTTCGCTGGCCCGATGTGTCCCGTGAAAAAGTCAATCGCATACTTCCGCATTCTGTCAGTCATACAGTCCCTTACCTGAGTCACAGAGGATCGCTGATGATCCTACGTCGGCAGCGATGGTGCGGCATTTGGATGTAGCTGGCAACTGGCTACCGTGGCATGCAGAAATGAGAGACGACTCCGACCGTCAGCTTTTACCCGAGCGGCCTGGCACCTGGCCTCGGACGTCCGCGCACGCAGGTTCCGTCTCATGCCTGTCTCACATTCGGTAAAGGCCCGGTAAAACTACGCTGACCAGTATGCCGTGTTGATTTCTACACAGCGTGTCGCTTTCTACACGGTGGAACCCGAGAAAACCTGAGATCGGATCGGCTGGCGCTGGGCAGCGAGCATTGCGGTTTTCATGTGGTCATTCACTGCGGCATGTGGGTCACCGGGCACCTGCGATACCGTGGAAACCACAGTGGAAACCTCCACCTGGAAACCATAACTTTTAATAACAGGCAGGCCGCCCAGGTTCGCGCATAGGCGGTTGCGAACCTGGCGCGCGAACTGGCCGGTACACACACCATAATGCGTACCACCGGTGCGTACCTGGCTGCGCATCGTGGAAGGATCGCGCACTTCGACTGCGTGACGATCGTGCGTGAAGCGCTGCGCGAACTAGGCCAGGTATCCAGCATGATTAGCCCAAACCCTAGATACCGGTGCGGATACCGAGGCCGAACTGGATTGGTCCGAGACGGTGTTACACAGCTGCTGTACCGGCAAATTCACCAAAACCGTAATAGACTCGGGACACTTTCAGGCTTGAAATGACAACGTCCTGACCCCGGTACAAAAATAGTCCTGACCCTGGTACGGGTTCGGTTTACCTGAATGGTGGCGTAGCCGTGGCTTTGACGCGGCACGCAATGGCATTCCTGTGGCACAACAATGGACTGAAAGTGCGAAGCCCATCTCGTCGGCATCAGCAATGTCCAATCCGCGCTAATTCCGTGGCACAAGAACGCCATTTCATCGCCACATCATAGCGCCATGTTCAGCACTAGCGGCCAGTCAAAACCTGTCATGAAATCCACCTCGACGACTGGACCGCATGTTGACAAATGTTGACATCGGAGCGGGCGTTAGTGGGCCGGCCTGTTAGCAAAAGTTAGTATTTGCCCTGGTTGATCGGCCCAGTTCCCTGTTAACAATTGTCAAGGTTCGACCGCCTGGCGAGAGAGGTGGTTGTGATGCTGCCGGGCAGGAGCGATACGGTATCAGGCAACAGTGTCGCGAATGCGCAGCACAGTGGTTGTCGAGCAGTTCGCATGCCTGGCAGTGGCTCGGATACCTAGCCCGGCGCCGAGAAGCTCCTTCACGCGCTTGTGAAGCTCCTCGTCCACAGGCCGACCTTGGTATTTGCCTTCGGCTTTTGCCTTCTGAATCCCCTGAGCCTGGCGCTCGCGGCGCTGCTCGTAATCCTTCCGGGCGATGGCGGCCATCATTTCGACCAGCATCGAGTTGATCGCGGACAGCATGCGGTCGGTGAACTCATCGCCCTTCGTGTCGCGCATACCCTGGTGGCTGGTGGGCAGGTCCAACGCCACGATGCGCAGACCCTTGGCGTCGATCGCACTCTTGAGCTTCGCCCAGTCGTCGGCCGGCAGACGGGACAGGCGATCAATAGATTCGACAAGCAGCACGTCACCCTTCCGAGCATCCTTGAGCAGGCGCAGCAGCTCCGGTCGATCCGCAGCGGCACCGCTGGCATTCTCCAAGTATTCGCAGGCAATGACCTTGTTGTGGTCGCTGGCAAACTTTTCCAATGAGGCCCGGGCGCGGCCAGCGTCTTGCTCGTCGGTGGATGCTCGAAGGTAGGCGCGAATGAACATGATGCAACCTGTATCAGTTAGGGTGTTGTCCTAATACTGTTGCATTTTGGGTGTTACTTATCAAGCGAAAAGGGCTGATTTGGTCAAATTAGACCGTATCAGCCCAGGCATACCCGAGGTTACATCTGCTTTAGCGAGAGCGCCTCATTCGATACCCTCCCGTCTATTCCATTTCTCGCGTAGCTCACCCCCTGGGGTACATAGGTGTCCCACGCTGTCCACGAGAGCGGTTTTCCAGATTTGCTCCTTAGAGCGAATCGTCATCGCTATGTCCGAGCCAACCGGGCCCTTGTGCTGAATGACAGCCAACGCTCTGCCGATGAAAGTGCCCGCAAGCTCAGCTCTCGCTCGCACCTCATGCATCGGCATTTCCGACAAATCTTCCATCCCAAAAAACTCGCAGAAAAAACCGGCTAGCCTGCGCTGAAGCTCATCCTCGTCCCACTGAATATCACTCATGAAGCATTCCTTTTCATCGAATACGACTGCTCAAGCACTTGAGTGAAGTTACCCCAGCCGGCAGCCACCTGGTCCACCAAGCGGTCCTCCACCGCCTGGACGAGAACCTCTAAACGGCCATCCTCGCCAGTACGTGTCTCAACCACCGAGTTGCTATTGTTCACGATAAATACCTGATGCGCCGCTGGGGGAGTGCGCACATCCCGAGCCGCTATCAGGTGTCGCCCAGGCGCTTGAGGGTTACCTGAAGGGACAACGTTGCCAGCACGCAGCGCCTCAACAGCAGACACACCTCCGAAGCGGCGAATATCAGCCTGCGACCAGACGACTTCGCCCTTGTGCACGATGCCGGCCGGCTCATAGACACCGCCCGGGCCCGTGTAACCGCCATCAGAAAAGCCTATACCGGCTGTAGCGGCAGTCGCTACTGCCGCAGCCATTGGAGCTGTAATAGAAAGTGCTGTGGCCATTGCCTCCGGTGCCAGCACTGGGCCGACAATGGGAATGGCTGCTGTAGAGGCAAACGCGGCCAAGCCCGCCTGCAACGAAGTCGCTGTCGCATTCGCCGCCATAGTTCCTGCAGCGCTCGCCTGGGTAGCCTTGCCGGCCACCAACTGCACAGCCTGGTAAACCAGCCATTGAGCAGCCATCTGGGTCAGAGCATTAATGATTGAGTTAGCCATATTCGCGGCCAAGTCACCAAAAGCGTCTCCTAGAGACTGAGTGCCTTTAATAATCCCGGCCAAGCTGTCCGAAATCGACATGGTGGCCGCACCCAAAATCGACTCGGTTGCTGCTCTAGCCTGCTCGTTGTAATCGGTGGCCATATCCGCATAGTTCTGCCACGACTCCGATACCCCCAAAAGCCAATTGCCACGTAATGCATCAAGGTCAGCGTAGTGCTGCTTCTGCCGCTCAAGGCTATCGTTCAAGGCCTTATTCTCAGCTGCAAGCTCGCCTTCATACAGCTGCTTCCGACTGTCGCTCTTGTCGTTGCTGTCGGTGTAGTCATTGGTGATCTTGTTGACGCGCTTTTGATAGTCCTGCTGGATCTTCAGCGCCTCCTGCGCTCGTTGCTTGGCGCGATCACCGAGGCCAGCACCTTCCAGTTCAGATCTGTAGCGATCCTTTTCAAGGCCAGCTCGAGAATCAAGGTTGTCCTGGTAGGCCTTGAGCTTTGCTTTGACCTCGTACTGCGCCTGGGTCAGCTGATTCGCCTTCTCAAGCTCAGCGTTCTGCTTCTGCTGGGCCAGGTTCAACTCAGCCATCGCCAGAACCTGCTTCTGCGACGTGGTGAGTGTCTTTTTCTCCTTGAGGTTGGCGATCTCGTTTTCGAGTTCGATCAGCTTCTTGGCTTCGGCGCCCAACTTCTGGGTCTGGTCGACCTCACCGGCGATTACGCGGCTCTGCTGCTGCAGGACGGCGTAGCGCTGCCGAGCCTCGTCTAGCATGCGCTGGCCGGCGTCCTCTCTGTACTGCGGTCCTTTTGGCGTCCTTGGATCTTTGTATTTCTCGTTGATCGCCGCGATATCTTTGGCTTGCTGATCGGCCGAGATGAGTAGCGACTGATCATTTTTAACCCTTGCCTCGGCGACCCTCCTCTCAACAAGCAGACGATACTCGGCCAAAGCCTTCTCGCGCTTCGCTGCATTGTTTTCGGAGTTTTCGCGAAGCTTATCCAGGGCCAGTTGGTCATCCAGCGATTGTTTTTGCTGCTGCTGGGCCAAACCCTGGGCCATTGCGCGCCGATCCTTCTCGGCTTTCATGATAAGCAGCTGAGTCTTCTCGGCTTCCAGGGCCTCCTGACGGAAGGTGTCAGCCGGTGCCAGATTGCTGATTGGGTCTGCCTGGCCGCCGCCCGGCTTGCGCTGAGTTCTCCGGTTTGCCGCCTCCGCGATGGTGGCCAGTTGCTCGTCCAGCGCTTTAAGCTGTTCATCTAGAGTCTTCTCTCGGCCGACGTTGAGAGCAGCATCCCAGGCCGCTTTAGCTGCTCCCGTCACAGCCTTCCAGCTCGCCTCGATGTAGCCGAGGTTGTCCCGCACACCTTTCGAGGTCCGATTCAGGCCCTGCTCATACGCATCGTTCGCAAGCTCTGCAGCTGCTTGGGTTTTCCCCTGCTCCTGCAATGCCTTGATCTGCTCGTAGGTCGAGGCCGTCAGGAAGTTCATCGACTCGTTGAGTTTCAGAATCTCGGCCGCTGGATCTTTGGCGATCCTCTCGAAGTTCTTGACGGTCTCTTCTGCAGCCTGGCCGGTGGCCGACTCGAAGTCGATGGCCGCCCTGGTGATCGACTCAAAAGACGAAACCGGTATACGGGTCGAGGCAGCAAGTTGGGCCAATACGGCCGCTGCTTTACCCACCGTGCCGCCGGTTGCCGAAACCTGCTGGGCCATCCCGGCAAGCTGCTCGGTAGACGTGCCGGCCGTATTGCCGGTCAAAGCCAGCGAAGCATTGAAGGCGGTAGCTTCGTCACTCCCCTGCTTGTAGGCCAGTGCGAGAACGCCGGCCGCTGCGGCAGCGACTGTGAATGGGTTGACCAGGCCAATGATATAGCTGCTTGTTGCGCGGGCGGCCTGACCCATCCCGCCAAAGGAGTCTTTGATCTGCGATCCTTGCTGCAAGAAGACTGTCAGCGGCGATTGTCCTGCCTGCAGGCTGATCACAACGTCGCTGAACTGCGCCGGCAGCATCCTGAGCGCTGCGGCATTCTGCTTCGCTGTATTCCCGGTACGGTTCAGAGATTGATCGAACCCCGTGAGGGCTGCGCGGGCCTGGTCGATCTTGCCTTGGTAATACGTGAAGGTATCTGCATCGAGGGCGCCGATCTTTTTCTGTTGAGCCAACTTGCGCTCTTGCTCATCTAGGCGGTTGAGTGCGCGAGTGGTTGGGTCGATCGCGGCAAGAAGATCATTCAGGCTCTCGGTCTGCGCCTCAGTAGCCACCTTTGCCTGGCGATTGGCCGCTGCTACCTTTTGGGTCGACTCAGCTAGTCGCCCTTGATTGGCCGCGAGGACCATGTTGCCGGACAGCAGGCCCTGCTCTGCCTCAGACAGACCGGTCGCAACGCTGGCGAGGTTGCGCTGCTCCTGCGCCGCCTTCACTGAAGCATCGGCAATCGCCAGGATTCTGGTTCTGGCCTGCTCTGCCGTTTCGCCCACCACCTTCTGGGCATTCGAGACACCTGCGAGCGAGTTCAGCGACTCCTGCAGCTTGCGGCTGTATGCGTCGTAGGCTGCCGAGTTGATCTGGCCAGAATCTCTGGCTTGGGCCAGCGCGGCTTCCTGGGCCGCTAGGTCGTTCAGCTTCTTGGTTAGGGGGTCGATCTTGCCTAGAAGGCTGTCTAGCTCTTTGCGCTGGCTGGCAGCAGCCTTTGCCGCTGCCTCCGCGCTCTTGGCGGCCGCATCTGTCGAGGATGAAGCTTTTTCGTTAGCCGCCTGCACCCTGGCCAGAGACATCGCTAAGTTGGAGTAGTCGCCCCCGGACTTGCGCAACGTGGCGCTTGCCCTGATACCAGCTTGTTCCAAAGCCTCGAGCGCAGCCCTTATGTCTTTAACCTGCTGCTCTGCAGAACGTCCGTCGACCTCAATAGCCAAGCGGGATGTGAGCGCCATATGAGTAGTTCCTTGTTCAGGCGCCTATCTGCGTGCCCACGACATTGCGGCGAAGTGCGCACGCGGCCAAAAGGTAGGCGCAGCGGGGTAATCAACCAGCCTGACTAAAGACTGGCGGAAGCGAAAACGTCGGCTTGTTTTCTGTCAGCGCGATGATGAGCGCGTTCGCCTGTACATCACCTTTGCCCGCGGCATCACGGAGGCGCGCCCAGGCGTCTCTGACTTCTGCAGTCGTGGGCTTGGTCTGCTGGCCGCGCATCTTAGGAGTGGCTGTCATGGTCGGTCCTCTGTTCGCTGTTGAAAGCATCACAAAGGTCAAATTAGGCTTAATCTGGCTTTATAGACAGTGTTTTATGGGTGCACCTCAATAGAGACACATCCTGGCACGTCCTGACACAACAAACGGAGGGGTCGAGAAGGGAATTTCGTAGCAGTATCTAGGGGCAACTCAAATTGATACGAAACGACGATAGGGCGTCAACGATGCTACGCGCCAGGCTGACCAGCTGTGCGCGCACCACAAAACAGGAGTACAACGTTTTGTGGCGCGAGCAGGGATCACTTAATGCCGCATTCGGCCAAGGCCTTGGTCAGCGATTGATCAAGGGCATATTCGCCCGTGGTGCTGGCAGCCTGGTTCATGCCTAGCGTGCGATAGATCAGCACCTTGCCAGTCTTCATTTGCGCTAGGATCTTCTCGGCCTTTTCACCAGTCGCTGCGGTGAATGGAGACATAGCCTGGGCAGAGGCCTGCAGGGCGGCCTTGTAGGTGCTCTCCAGCATCTGCTGCTGCTTGGCATCCCCGCCGTATGCCTGCATGGCTTTGAGCTGCCCCTCCGGCACGTAGTCCACTGGGGTCTCCCCTGTCGCAATGGTCCACGCGGGGTTTTGGTCGATCCTAAGCTGGACATCTCCGACAGGAATTTTGAAACGGCCCCCGCTTCGAATCCCTACCCTCAGCTCCCCATTCACCGACTCGATGTACGGGTAGTAGTGGTTGGAAGCAGTAAATACACCTCCGCCTGTGTAGAAGCTGCCCACAGTCACGCCACAGGTAGATTTGTCCGTGAACTGGTCAGTGCTTCTGACGGTGACCCATTCGACTTCGGGAGTTACACCTGCGCAACCGGCTAGGGCCAGCGCTAGGGCAAGCGTGCAGAGTCGTTTCATGTTCATCCTTCTTAGCGGGCAGAAAGCGCCCCGACTGCGTCCTTAGGTGATGGCCAAGTGCTCTTGGCCAGGGTTTTATACCCGCCAACTCCCTACAATGCCAATTGCTCAAATGGCCCGCTGCTGTTGGATACCCTAGGGATGAGCCAGTAAAGACGCGGGACATCGTGAATCGGCTACCCAATGAGGTTTACAAGAATTGCTTCCGATTCCGGCATATCGTCGCGCTGGCTGGCGACCAGGTAGCGGAACACTGCCAGTCCCTCGGCCTTGTCACGGGGCCGGATCTGCGCCAGCAGGCCGAACACGAACCAGTCCCGTGCAGTCGCATCGGGTGGTCCGTCGCTGGCGTCACGGTCGACGGCGTTACGCAGCCGGTAGAGCTGGTCCCAGTAGCCCAGCTCGTACAGGCAATCCGCTAAGGTATGAGGCAGCAATTCAGGGTGGGCGTTGAACCGCGCGGCTACCTGGCGCTTATCGAAGTCACCGAACTGGCCGGTAGCACGCAGTCCGCGCAGCGCCTCGATGCAGAACGTTTCAGCCTCGGTGTCGGCCAGCAGGGTATCACCGAAGCGAGCGACGCCCTCCAGCCTCAGCCGGTTCTGCTCAATGGCCCGGGAGGCCAGCGCATCCAAGTCAGCGAAGCCGAACGACGACATAGCAGCGAAAAGGTGCCCTGGATTGGTGGCCACCAAGTAATCCCGGTACCGCTTCTCTAGAACATTGAGCGGCGTCTTGATCTTCTTGGCACCCTCCATGGCCAGGCCAATCAGCGCGGCCTGGCCGGTGCTGATGATCGAGCGTAGCCACAGCACAGCATCCACCTCCGTGTCCCCGGTAACCACCTCTTGGGGCGGCAGCTCGGGCACGCTCGGTAGGGTCTCGGCACTGGCGCTAATCGGCGGCAGGGTGAACAAGGCACGATGCTGCTCGTTGTCGCGGAATGCCCCAGAGCGTGAAACTAGGGTCTTCACCGTTCCTAGCGGTATGCCGGTGATCTGGGCCACCTCACGGAGCGAGTGACGCCGGCGCAGGTCCAGCACTTGCCGCCGCTGCTTGTCTGAAACCCGTTGTTTCGTCTTCACGGGTGAATCAGGCTGTTTCGATTCTGGCTTGGTCATGGCTCACACCACCCGCAGCTTCGGTGGCTGCCTTGGCCCGAATGGCGCCCCAGGTGCGAAGGGGTCAGGCAACACGCCATCCGGGCATTCCCTGATGAAGTCCGCCATTGCAGCGTGGCAGGCGTTGAACAGCGGGGCGTCATTCCAGTCCTGTGCCCGGCGCTCTGCGCTATCCTCCAGCGCATGGGTGAACACCAGGTCGTTCAGGCTGGTGATGCCATCCCGCCTGGCCTGCTCCCGCTCCACGGTGTTCACACTCAGCAGGTCGCACATACGGTCGAATCCCAGGGCGCGGGCCAGACCGTCATTATCGAACAGCAATGACTGGCCGAACCCGGCCAGCGCGGCCTTGGCCTTGCTCCACTCATTATCTCGATGCGCCATTGCCTGCTGCTCCAGATCGGCAATGGCCTGGCGGGTGAACGGCAGGAACGCTTTCAGCTTGCCAGCCTGGCGGCGCATGGCACGTCGCTCAGCACGGATCGCATCAAGGTTGCGACCTATGTTGCGGCAAATTCGCCGGGTGGTGATGAGCTGCGTGCTGGCGCTTATACCGGGTTTCAGGGCGATATCGCAAAGGCGCATGGTCGGGGTCATTGTCATGGGTAGGCCTCCATGGACGTGTTGTCGTAGGTGGCGCGCAGTCCGGCGCCGGTCAGGCAATGGCGACCGGCAGGCGCATAGCAGCCTCGGCAGGTCATGACGTGGCTGATGTACCGGTCGCGGGCCTGGCGCCACGCAGGCGTGGCATTGGCGGCGTTGGCGTAGGGGCCGGATGGCAATTGCATAGGCTCGACCAACACCAGCCGCGGGCGATCCGGAGCGCGTTTCGCCATCGGTGGCTTGCTAGCGCCGGCACCGTTCGGCGGCATGTGATTGAGCAGGTCGGAAAGGAGGCTCATGGCGTCACCTCCCCCGGATTCCCATAACGCCCAAATGTGTCTGTGAAAAAAGATCGGGGGAACGGGGGAACGCGGGGAACCCCCAGTATTTCCGGGGTCTCCAGCTGGGGTACGTGTTCCCCACCCGAAAAACTGGGGAACAGTGATAACCAAGCAGAAGGGGAACAGCAGGCGCTTATATTCAAAAACATGTTTGTGTTCCCCCTGTTCCCCAACACTTCAATAAGGGGGAACGGCTACAGACCGCGTATTTACTGGCTGTTCCCCCGTTCCCCCTGTTCCCCACGTTTTTAGGTTCCTGTGGATTCGGGCATTGGCGTTGGGTGGTGATGACTGTCATAGGCCACCGCCTTCGCTATCCATGGCGTCGGGATCGATCACATAGAGGCGAGCAGACCCACCAGCAGGCAGGCGGTACTTCTTGGTCCTGCGGCTGTCCCGGTCGGTATCGTGCTTGGCGAGAGCGCCAGCGCCCTCCAGCGCCTTCACAACCCGCGCCAGCCCGTGACCATGGGCGGCCTCGGTCAGCGCGGACTTGTTGAACAGATAAAGCCGCTTGGCGCCGACCACCTCCCAGTACCCGGCGCGGTTGAACACCTTGGTGTCCAGCGTCTGGTCTTCTACGTCCGAAAAACGGCTGCTACCGTGCTTGTCGATGAAGTCGAGGATGCCGGCCAGGATCTGGCGGTCTTCGGCATTGCCGCCGCCCACACGGCTCAGCCACTCGCCGTACAGCAGCTGGCAGTCGGCCAGAGCGGTGCCTGGCGCCCAGGGCAGCAGGTCGTAGGCAATGGCCATTTCGCCCGCCAGGGCGATCACCGCGAAGCGATCAGCCACTCGCCCGGCCTGGGCGTTGTCCTCGACAAACTGTGCACGGATACCGGCGAAGTCCTCGAGCAGCCCGGGGCGGTCATCGCTGGCCAGCAGCTTCTCCACAAAGGCCGGCCCGATGTGCCCATGATTCGCTCCTACGGCCACCGTGAGCTGGCGGTGGAAGTCAGCGCCCTCCAGGCCGTGCAATTCATCAAAGGCGCGGTGCGTGCGGGTACCGGCGTTCACGTCGACCATGCGCAGCTCAGCGCCAGCATGGGCGGCGTTCCCACTGATGGCCGCGTGCTCGGACAGGGAGCGCTCGCCGCTGGAAAGCGCCAGCAGGCGCCAGCTCAGTTTGCCGCGGGCTTCCCGGTCGCGGGTCATGGTGCCCTTGCCTTGGCCGTTGGCGAGCGAATAGGCCATTTCCTGTACGCGCTTGGGGTCAGCCCGCTTGATCTCGTCCAAAGGCAACATGGTGTCGTTGCGGCTGGACGCCTCGATCTCCAGTCCGCCCTTGGTCATATCCCAGGACGCAGCGAAGATGCCTGGGTCGCCCCATACGGACGAGCCGATCAGTTGCGCCAGCGACTTGCCGCTGGAGCTGTCGCCCACCAGGTGAACACCGCCACCCAACACGCCAACCAAGCTCAGCAGCGGGCCAGCGAGGGCGCAGCCGATGGCCAGGGTCAGCACCGGGTTGCCCTCGCACTTGGCCGCTACCTCGATCTTCCAACCCTCCAGGCTCCCGCGCACGCTGAACAGGTTCTGCCCCCTGGCGCTGGCCTGATAGCGCACTTTGTCGCTGCCGATGGTGCGCCCAGGTAGCACAAAGGCGCCTGACTCATGCCAGCCGGGGCGGCAGGTGGTGGCGAACACCTCTGCAGGGTGCTGGTCCAGCAGGTACTCCATGAACTGGCCGCGCTTCTTCAGGGCGATGATGACGCCCATGCCGAACAGCGTCCGCCTTGCGTCCTCGCCGCTTCCACCGAACACCTCCATGGGAATGATCCACTCCTTGGTGCCGCTGTCGGTGAGCAGGCGCAGAAACCGGCCTTCGCTGCCATCGTCGCTGTTGGTGGTGCGAGCGGCGACGGTCACGGGCGTGGCGATCCACTCGTCAGTGATCGGGCGATCTGCCTTATCGTCGTCGCTGTCGTCGTCGCCGGCGCTGCGCTTGAAGCCGTGCCAGTACACACCGGGTTTGAGCCTGCGGCCTTTCTCATTTGTCACCCAGTGCTCATACACACCCCAGCACGGGCGGTCAGGCTCGACTTTGGGTGCTTCGGGGCGCAGGTTGATGACGTTGGTATCAGGCGGGCGCATGACGGCACCTCCAGGCGGCGAGGTCGTTGAAGTCGGAAAGGGACAGCGGCGCGTCGGCCGGCCACTCGGGGAAGGTCACTAGACCGCCACACGCGACAGCGGCCTCATGGGCGGCTGTGCGCCCCGGATTGCCCTTGCCTTCGGCCTCGGTTTCGCGGTCGTCGTCGCCGGCGATGATGATTTCGGTGCCGGGGTGGTCGGCCCGCAGCGCCAGTGCCACCGGTTTCAGGTTCCCGGCGTTCATCGCACAGGCGACCGTGTAGCCGCTTGCGTGGAGCGTGGCGCCCGTAGCCCAGCCTTCGCAGATGCACAGCGGCATGCCCGGGGTGATGCGCCCCAGCGGCGAATAGGCGCCCTTGATTCGCCCGCCATACAGGAAGCGCTTGTCGCCATCTGGGGCGATCCGCTGCAGGTTCACAAGCACACCAGCCGCGTACAGAGGGATCAGCAGGTCGTCACCACGCTGGCGCAAACCGTGAGCTCGAATGGACTTAGCGACCAGGTAGGGGTGGGCCGGATCAGCACGACGGGCGTCACGCCACCAGCGCTGCGCCAGGCCGGCCGCCCTAAGCTGGCGCCGCTGCCGTTCGGCCTCCCGCTGGCGCCGGGCTTGCTCCATGCGCTGGCGCACCTGCTCGGCTTCGCGGGCGTCCACCGGCTCACGGCTACACCAAGTGTTGGTGCCGCCCGTCTTCCAGCTCCCGAACGCGCCCGAGGCAATGCCATCAGCAAACAGGCAGTACCAGCCATTGAGCGTGCCGGGCTTGTCGCCGGGGACGTGGAAGCGGTGAATGTCGCCATCGTCCAGTGGTAACCAGTCGAGCAGACCATAGGCCGACTGGAGCACGTCGCTGAACAAGATCACAGGATCAGTCATGCGGCCCCCTGCGGCGGCGTGAAGCGCTTGGCCAGCCGTTCCAGTTGATTGGTCAGGCGCTCCAGCTCAGGGCAGTGACGGCCAGCGTCACCCTCGGCAATGCGCAGTTCCAGAAACCCCACCAGGCTCTCCACCAGCAGCGTGTAGCTGGCGCTGTCGATGTAGGCGCCAGCAGTCGGCGGACCACCGGCACCCTTGCGTCGAATGGAAGTGACCTTACTCATGGTTCACCCCTTCAGCGCCTGCGAAGGTCCGGCAAACTTGGCCATTGTTCACCGCGTGCCAGTAGGTCAGCGCGCCGAGCGACTCGACGCGGCAGGCCGTCACCACCGCATCAGGACTACGCAAAACTACGCGCCCACACTCGGCGTCGGCCAGGCTCAAGAACGGCCCCAGTAGCGCCCGGTCGACCTTCGGATGTCTCACGTAATACAGCTCGGTGGCTTTCTTCGGGATGAACGAATCCCTCAGCGCAGCGCGGCGCTGTTGAAAATTGGTCATGTTTAACCCCTCAGTCTGGAGTCGCGACGATGAACGCGGCGGTGGTTCCGGGTGTGCTCAATCAGCGCCGGGGAGACGTGCGGCCCGACGAATGCGGCCAGTTCCTCGGTTTTCAGCATCGAGGCAGGCACATAGGCGTACTGGCCGCCCGGCAGTGCCCTGGGCTTTCTGCGCTTACGGGGGAGGTGCCTTTGCAACAGATCCAGGTCATCGGCCATTACCTCCTGCATGCGCTTACCCGTCTCGCTCAGCGGCAGTGGCTCGCCAGGCCGCACCTGCTCCCACGCATAACGGTCTGCCAGCATCTCGTTCACGCGGTACATCACCTTGTGGCATTGGTCGCCTACCACCTGATCGGGAGCGAGGATCAAGTCCCAGAGCGAGAAGTTGTCGAGGTGGTGGCCAATCTCGTGATGCAAGATGAATGAATAAATCTCGCTGTCATCCAGCGCCGACCAGTCAATTTCCGGACGAGTAGCGCTGCGGAAACGGCCCGCATTGATACTGGTTGCCAGCTTGATAGCAACCCGCTCGTCACGTTGGGTTTGATCGCTCAATGCGTCACGAACGATCGGCTGCGCCCAGCAGCTGTATTCGCCCCAGATGCCACCAAGCTCAGTGAAGGTGGCAATCGTCAAAGCCAGGCCGCTCTCCTTGGCCAGCTCGGCGAAGTCACGGTATTGCGTGCGGGTGATGCGCTGGGTGGTGTCGGTCTTCACAGATCACCCCCTTGCTCAGCAATCATGCCGTCCAGCATTTCGGCCCAGGCCATGGCGGTGTGCTGCGCCATCACGGCAGTGACACGGGCAACGATGACTGGGGTGGCAGGCGAGGCGATCACTGCCAGGGCCATGCTCAACAGCACAAGGATGCCTTGCACGTCGCGAAGATCGTCCCGGATATCGTCCGGCATCTGGATAACGGAAGTCATACAAGACCTCCGTTAGCAGCAGGCTGGCCAACAACACCATGCGAGGCACCAAGGTGGCGATGGCGCCAACAATAATTGCCGCTGAAGGACTGGATCTGCTCGAGGTGACGGGCAATGTCGCAGGCCAGCTCGTTGTCATACCCGCCCAGCGCTGGGATCACGAGCGTCAACAGGATCGTCTCCAGCTTCTTGTGCTCGTCGCGGGCAAAGTTCATGCAGCACATCTCGCGGGCATCAAGAACCGCCTCTGAAAGCACCTCGCCTTCAATGGTTGCATCGATTGGGAAGTGATTCATTGGGCACCTCCGACATTGACAGCCGCCTGAAAGTGTTCCACCAGAGCTGCGCCTGGGTGCGCCTGTCGCCGGCATTCCTCCAACGCGGCACGGACTTCATCCGACACACGCATGGCCTCGTCCAGCCCGGCCAAAGAGCCACGGCAACGACCCAGGATGCTCACAGCTGCTTGCGGAAAGTCCGCACTTGCCAAAGTGGCGATATCACCTGCGAGGCCTACCCCAACCACTGGGGGTAGACGGAACACTTGTTGCCCTGGATTCGTGACCACGACCTGAGACTGGATGAAGCCCTGTATGGCCTCGACGACTTGCTGAATGTGAGTCACTGAGCACCGCCTTGCCCTTCCAGGGCGCGGGCGATCTCGGCGTGATGGTTATAGCGGGCGAGACGGACAGACAGGGAAGAATTTGCGCGAAGTGCGGCCAGGGCCAGACGCCGGTGGGCGTGTGCGCGGATTTTGGATGGATTGAGGGCGTGCATGGGTCGAGCTCCTAACGTTGAGTGGGAGCTGCCACGAACCGTCGCCAAACGATTATGGGTGGCAGCTGTACGCAGGTTGGCGAACCGGGACGTTAGGAACCCGGCAGACCCGAAGGTCTCCCGCGCACAGCCGCCATAACACGGGACTGCGGGCACAAAAAAAGCGCCTGCAATCGTGATGGGGGCGCTGTTGCGCCTAACGTGTGACGGGTCGCCAAACCCGGCCGCTGAATTTGCAGCGACCGGCGAACCATACCGAGCATCACAATTGCCTGCAACCAGAATTATCGACCGTTCATCGCGGATCTTTAGTGACGGCATCATTCGACCACCTTCTGCGCCGACCCAGCGCTCAGGAAGTACGTGGCCACTTTGCGATGATCGCGACCATGGTCATCTTTCAGCGTGCTCAGATGAGTAGCAATCTTGTGACCCAGGGCGCGAAGCTCGGCAATACGCGCGCCCGGGCGCACGATGTTCAGCTGCGCGATGGCCTGGAAGGTGTTGATCGAGCCGTGCTGGCGCAAGTGGGCAAGCAAGCGAATACGCTGCGCGCTGCCGCTGGTGTCATTGTTATCGCACGCTGGGCAACCACTATTGAGAGGCGGAGTGTCTGCCATGTTCATGCCCCCTCGCCTTCACAGCCTGCTTGATCGCGCTCGCTCTTATGCCCCTGCTGGACCTCGCGGGGATGCACCAAATTTTTTAAGGGTACGGGAAGGGATAGAACCGCTTTTTCCAAGCCAGCCGATCCCTTCTCTGCGCTCACGCAGAGTTGATTGGACATCATGGGTTAGGCCTCCTGGCTGCGCAGGAAGGATTCCACAGAGTCAGGTTCCCAACGGACAGAACGACCGAAGCGAATAGGAGCCGGAAAGCCGGGAGTTTTGGACCAGCGCCACCAAGTGGAGCGGCTGACTTGATACTTGGCGCAAAGCTGAGCTGCGGTAGCGCGGGCGCCGGGGATCGGCAGGTTGGATACATCGGCAATGCAAGTGGCGGCTTGAGCCATGGTAGGTACCTCTAAGATATAGACGTACCGAGGGAGCGAACTGCTTGAAGGGCCCATAGCCACTGCATAAATACCCAGTTGCGTATTGTTCCTTCCGGTACTACAGTCCGCCGCGAAGCCCGTAGAAATGCTTCACCTCGGGGTGCTTGCTGGGTCGACCATCATGCAGCGGACGTTGGTAGCGTCCTTCCCGATCAAGGCCTCGACGTTGGTAGCGTCGGGGCTTTTCTTTGTCTGCAGATTCGCGACCCATCATCCCAACAGTTCGCCATAGTGTTTAAATAACTGGCGGCTGCTTTAGGAATGCCCAGATGTTAGCGGCGATGCCCGTGATGTCGCAACAACTTTCTCTGCTCGTCAGCAGTTACCTTTAGATAACTAAACCTCTCAGCCATTCTACCCGCGCCTGTATACATTGCCCCATACGTCCCCACACGTACCAACAAGGTCTCAATACGTGCAAAAGCAGATTATGGATTCAGGAAAAAATGCCGACGAACGGTAGGTGATGCGTCTGAAACCCCCGGTTTTACTGGCCCCTATTGAGGGCCTCATGAGGGCCTCATTCGATCCTCGCCCGTCCACATCTCGCAATCACGCACCGATCTTCTTTTTCATCTGTAACAAGTAGCCGTCACCTCGCGCCACAAAACCATGAAGTACGATTTTGTGGCGCGCACGCTCTTTTGTAAGATGCAGAAGATCCTGACCGGTAACTAACAACGCTGCGTAATACGATACGTTGTTTATTTGGGCTTATTCGCTACCCTATTCACCGTTCCGACCTGTTCCCCATGGGTTCTTTTGAATTGAATAAGGGCCTGAGGTCGCCCCAAGCGGAGAATGTCGACGTGCAGCAGCCTGGGGGGCGGAATGATCATCAGCGCTGCTGAAGCCATCGGCGCCCAGGCATCTATGGTGGGAGGCGGGATTGAAGCGGGAGCTCAAAATTTAGCTGCTAAATCAGCCCGGCTTCTTCGCCTGCAAGAATGGGGCCGCTGACATGCGTTACGGCTTTGACCTGGAGCTTTTCTTGACCCGCCGCCCCATTGATAGCACATTGCCATCTTTATTTTTCAGCTCGCCCAGAGCAACTGCCAAGCAGTGCTCAAATTGTTCAAGTGCTCGACGCTTCTCCGGTAACGCAGCCTCAGCGTTGTTCCGATAGTGCTTCGATACAACCCCCGTTTGGCCATGCGCCTGCAGAAGGTCGGACAGGCGATCATCAACACCGCACCGCTGCATAAGCTGGGTGCAAGTGCGGCGCAGGTCGCGGGGCGAAAAGGGCGACATCCGCACTCCGTCGACCACAGCATGCTTGGAATCCATCCAATCCGCTATCGCATGGGTCGGACTACTGATAACGAAGGGCTGCTTGCCATGCGTAGTCCAAGGCCATTGATGGTCACCGCTGATTTCAAGCACGCGCCGCATGATCGAGATCGCACGATCCGAAAGCGGGACCAGGTGCGGCCGGCTCAAGGTCTGCCCGCCCCTTCCCTTACGGTGAACGAGTAGAACAGTGCCCTCGTCCAGGTCGTAGTCAGCCCATGTGGTTTCGACGATGTTCTTGATGCGCTGGCCACCAGTCGCGATTACAAACTTGAACAGCAGCGCCATCACCGGACCAATGCCATCTGTGCTCTCGATCGTCTGCCAAAAGTGCTTCAGCTCAGCATCCGAGAGGGCCCGCTCGACAGGAGCGGAGACCTTCTCCACCTTCACCATTGCGGCCGGGTTGATCTCAAGGCTATAGACCTTGTCGTTTGAGCGCCCTACGACGCTCTCGACCGTAAGGCCATGATTGAAAGCCGCGACAAGGAAAGAACGCATCCGATCGGCCTGGACCTTGGAGCCGCGATTCCAGATCGGGTTGAGGATCGTGAGGATATGCTCTGATCGAATGTCCCGGGCCTTCATCAGCATGATGTCGGGATGGGGGGTTGCCAGGTTGCTCTTGAACAAGCGCTCCAGCTCTTTCACAACGCCTATGGTCGCCTTGGCCCGGCGTGACTCGATGTAATCTAAGAAAAGGTCATGGAAGCTGCCGCGGGCTGCGTCTATCTCAGCCAAGCGCAAGCGCTCAAGCCTCTCTTGTTCCATCCGCGCAGCCGCGTTCTCTTGCTCGATCTCGACTGCTGCCTTCTGTTGAGCAACATACGTCAGGTACTTGGCCAGGCCTCCCGCAGCCGCGGCCTCAACAGAGATACGCATCGCCTCGGCGCGGATTCCATCAAGGGTATGCTCACCTGTCCCTACACGGGGCTTCTTGGAGAGCGTCCCCAGCACCAGCCTCTTATCGCTGTCAGGTGTGCGCTCTCGGTAATAGGCCTGGATTGCACCTGATGCTTTGCGCTCGAGAAGCAGAGTGCCCTTTCCACGAGAACCCACCGGCTCAGACTGTCGGGTTTTTACGGAGTATGCCTCCATCTCAGTCATGCGCGTGCGCTTAGCCATTTTTCCCCGTTGCCTCCACGTTTTCCCCGTTCGATCCCCGTTTTCGATGCAAAGGTACGCTATCGGGTGAAACATAGAAAGACATCAAGACGGCGTTATGTGGGGCTTTCTCTGGTTATCACGGCATCCCATGAGAATCGGTGACCTCTCGAAAACCATCAGAGCAAACGGCTTGTAATCAGTAGTTCCCGGGTTCGATTCCTGGTGCCGCACCATACGCAGTATCAAAAAAGGCTCACCGAAAGGTGGGCCTTTTTTTGTTTGGGTGTCCGCTGCCCCTAACGTCTCCTACCTGAAAAGGGCTGAACCGCCCGCAGGCGGGGACGCTTTATCGATGCAATCTCGCCAAATCCTTCAAATACCCACCCCCGACTGGCCACGACCCACGCTATAGCCACCGGCTCCACTTTGGCCAGTCACGGGCGCGATTAGTTTATTCCTACGAGCCAACCGGAACCGACTATCTTGC
The DNA here is from genome assembly GCF_025905425.1 of Pseudomonas putida. Classification (NCBI taxonomy): domain Bacteria; kingdom Pseudomonadati; phylum Pseudomonadota; class Gammaproteobacteria; order Pseudomonadales; family Pseudomonadaceae; genus Pseudomonas; species Pseudomonas putida. The sequence goes on from NZ_CP109603.1 coordinate 4,979,768, forward strand.
TGCCACCGCAGGAGCGAATCAGGACTCAATCGAACGTATCGAGCTCGCAAAGCGTGCCGCCATCAGCAACCATATGGGGCCCATTCGCGGCGAACGCGGGCCGCTTGCCGGGCAAGTCAGCACCTCCAGGACAACAATGCCCTTGAATACGGCTCGGTCCCTGTAGGAGCTGGCTTGCCTGCGATGGGCTGCGCAGCAGCCCCAGATGCCCCCAACAAACGCCGTAATCAACGTCAAAGACAGATCCGCGAATCTCCTTAGATTGCCCCCCATTCCGGTTAATTCGGGGGCATCAAAGCTGGACATTTCCGACCAGGCCACCAAGCTGCTTTAATCCCCATTCAACCCGCGAGCGCCTAAGATGGCCGGTGGGTGGCGTGCTCGCTAACAAGTTCGCTTAAGCCCTACAGGAGGCAATGTGCAGTTCATCTACCTTTTTCTCTGCCTTACGGGCGCGGCGTTGCCTCTCTCACAATTTTTCCCGTGGCTTGCTGCACATAGCCTCAACGTACCGCTCCTGTTACAACAGGCAACGTCCAGCAACATTGCTGCGTTCGCTTGGGCTGATGTACTCGTTTCAGGTGTAGCGGTGGTCTTTTTCGTGATTGCGGAAGGTCGCAGGCTTGCTATCCCCCGGCTGTGGTTGCCGTTGTCGTGCCTTGCCGTCGGCCCTTCATTGGCGTTGCCACTGTTTCTCTTGCTGCGGGAGCGCCACCTTGCGGCAGCGCCTGTGGAAGCTTGCCAGTGATACTGCTCGAACAGTCCCTCGCAATTACATGCTGATCGTGGAAAGGATAAGTTGAAAACCTCACCCCGAGACGCAGCCCGCCTTGATTTCTATCAAGGCTAAAAGCGCCAGAACGCATAGCTTGGTATCAGCCCACGCTTACGAGACTGAACGCCATGGCCAAAAAATTCCCCACCCACCCGAGCTACCCCGAGCGTATCTGCTGGGGGTGCGACCTTTACTGCCCTGCCAAGGCGCTAGCCTGTGGCAATGGGGCAGATCGGACCATGCATCCGGTGGAGTTGTTTGGCGAGGACTGGGACAGGTTTGAGGGTCAGCTGGATAAGCCGATTCATGAGGTGCGGCGGGTGCAATCCAGTTGACTGTGTGGGGGGAAAGGGGCCGCGTTGCGGCCCATTCGCAGCACAAGGCTGCTCCTACAGGGGCGGCGTCAGAATGACGTGCTCAGCGTCAGCGACAGATTGCGGGGGTCACCATAGATCGCCCCGGCATAGAACCCGTACCGGGTGTAGTAATGCTTGTCGAACAAGTTATTGGCGTTAAGGCTGACACTGGTCTCATCCGTCAGCTGGTACTTGGCCATGGCATTCCAAATCGCATACCCCGACCAGTTAACGTCGGTCGAGCCCGTGCTGACGCCATTACTCGGCTGCCCAGCCGGGCTAGACACCGCACGAATGTTGCTCTGCGCAGTAACCCCCGCACCAAGCGTCAGGCGGTCCAGTGCGCCGGACAGGCGATAGGTGGTCGAAGCCTTGAACAGGTGTGACGGATCGCTGCGGCCATCACTGTCAATGCGGCGGAAGTGCAGGTAGGTGTAGCCGGCGTAAACGTTCCAATTCGGGGTCAGTGCGCCAGCAATCTCCAAGTCGATACCGTCGGTTTCCTGGCCAGACCCGGCCTTGTAGGCGTCATTGCCGGTCGGGGTGGTCAGGTCGCCGTCCAGCACGGCCTTGTTTTCCTGCTTGGTGCGAAAGTACGCCGCCGAGGCATTCAGGCGGCCATCAAACCACTCGCCCTTGATGCCAGTCTCGTAGCTCTGCCCGCGAATCGGTTCAACCTTGCTGCCGCTGCTGGTCTCGGCGGTCTGCGGGGTGAAGATGTCGGTGTAGCTGGCGTACAGCGAGTAGGTGTCGTTGAGGTCGTAAATAGCCCCCAGGTACGGGGTAACGATGCCGTTTTCTTCCTGGCTGGTACGCACGCCGGCATTGCTGCGGGTAATGGCCGAGTAGTTGCTGGTACGCACGCCGACGATCACCGACAGCGGGTCGGTGATGCTCAGGCGGGTTGCCGCGTACATGCCCTGCAGGCGGGTGGTGGTCTTGCTGTGGCGGCCGGTGCGCGAGGCGAGCATGTCGTAATCGTCATCCACGCCATTGCGCCAGTCGGTCAGCGGGAAGCCGTTGTTGGCGCGGAACTGGCAACCCAGCGCGGCGGCACTGACGCGGCCGTCGCTGACCATGTTGCAGGTGTATTCCGGCGACCAGGCCACAGTGCGGCTGTCGTTGTAACCGACCATCGCCTGGTGGGTGCGGCCAAACAGCTGGAACGGGCCGGACAGGTCGATTTGCGCAGACTGCTGGGTGGTGTCACTGGAGCTGTGCAGGCCGTTAAGCACGGCGCCGCTGCCATCCTGGTCCCAGTAACCGCCAAAGCTGCCGCGCCCAGCCGAGTTGACCTTGGCCAGGCCACGGTGGTTGAGGGCCTCGGCGGTGCTTTGTGCGGCTTTGAGGTCAAGGGTCCAGTCGTTGTCGAAGCGGTGTTCAAGGGAGCCGAATGCGGTGCGGGTGGTGTATTCGCCGAAGCTCCAGCTTGGCACCACGTTGGTGCTGCGTGGCAGGTCGGTCTTGCTGCCGTCGCGGTACCAGATCGGGATGTTTGCGCCCCAACCGCCGCCAACGACTTTGTTGTATTCGTATTGGTAACCGGCGCCCAGGGTGGTGGCGTCGTCCAGGTCGAACTCGAAGTTGGCCAGCGCGGCGCGGGAGCGCTCGGACTGGTTGTCGCGGAACGAGTTGGCGTCCTGTTGGGTCATCACGAAGCGTGAACGCAGGCGGCCATCTTCGGACAGCGGCAGGTTCAGGTCGGCGCCCAGGCGGCGTTTGTCCCAGCTGCCGTAGGTGGCGTACGCGCTGCCGCCAAAGGTCTTGGTCGGGGCCTTGCGAATCAGGTTGACGGTGGCCGACGGGTCGCCGGTGCCGCCAAGCAGGCCGTTGGCGCCACGGACGATATCGATGCGCTCGTACAGGTCCATGTTCAGGGCATTACCCCCGCCGCTGAAATCGGAGCCGCCCTGAAACTGCAGGCCATCGACCTTCCAGTTGGTGATGGAGTACCCGCGGGCACGGTAGTCGGTGCGGCCACCCACTTCGGCCTTGCTGGCGGTCACGCCAGGCGTGGTTTCCAGCGCCTGCTCGATGGTGTGGATGGCGCGGTCATCCATCTGCTGGCGGGTAATGGTAGTCACCGACTGCGGCGTCTGGCGCGGCGTCAGCTTGAGGCCGGTGGAACTGCGGCTGCTCTCGACCGTGTACCCTAGCTGGCCGGTTTCATCGGCAGGCACCAGCGCGCTGTCTTCGATCTGCGTGGCATCCAGCTCCAGTGGCTGGCTGTCAGCCGCCATGGCGCCGCCGCTTATGGCCATGGCAATGAAGAAGGCCAGCGGGTTGAGGCGACTTCCGCCTCGGCTGATGGGAGAGAAGTCGTTCATAATGCTCCGAGGTTTCATTTGGGAAGGCTTCGTATTCGCAGATGATTTTTTGTTACGATTCTAGGGATCCGCCCTTGGGGCTCCAGAGCCGGCTTGTACGGGGATGTAATTGAACGTAACGAGCGCCCCCGGCCCTCACCGAACAGGTGTTTTTTCAAATGAGCACAACCCTGCTGGTTGTCGACGATGACGACGAAATCCGCGAACTTCTCTGCGATTACCTGACAGATGCCGGCTACACCGTGCTGGCGGCCGCTGATGGCATCGAGATGCGCCAGCAACTGGCTGGGCACAAGGTCGAGCTGGTGGTGCTGGACCTGATGCTGCCCGGCGAGGATGGCTTGAGCTTGTGCCGCCAGTTGCAATCGACGCCTGGCCTGGCGGTGATCATGCTGTCTGCCAAAGGCAGCACGCTGGACCGCATCATCGGTTTGGAAGTGGGCGCCGACGATTACCTGGCCAAGCCCTTCGAGCCACGCGAGCTGATTGCCCGGATCAAGGCCGTGCTGCGTCGGCCCCAGCGCCTCGACACGCCCGTGGCAAAACCGGCTGTCGAAGCGCAGCAGTTCGCCGGGTTTCGCCTCGACCACGTCAAACGCCTGCTCACCCGCCCTGACGGCGAAACGTTGACCCTGCCCCGCTCCGATCACCGCGTGTTACGCGAGCTACTGGAGGCCAACAACCGTGTGGTATCGCGCGATCAGCTGACCCGCAGTGCGTTTGGCCGTGACCACCTGCCCGACGACCGCTCGGTGGACATGTGCGTCAGCCGCCTGCGCCAGCAACTGCGACGGGCGCCGGGCGGCGTCGCGCAGATCCTCACCATCCGCAACGAAGGCTACTTGCTGAGCATTGCCCGCAGCGAGGCTGATGCCTGACATGCGTTGGCTCCGCCGGTTGTGGCCGCGCACGTTGTTTGGCCAACTGCTGCTGATCATGGTCAGTGGCACGGTGGTGATCCAGTTGCTGTCGAGCAGCATCTGGTTCGATGTACGTTTCGCTCAGGTGCTCGAAGCCCCCGTTCGGCTGATCGCTGCCCGCAGCGCGCCGCTGATCGCCAGGGCCGACTGCCATGCCGGTACCGTGCAGGCGCCGGCCCACTATCAGGTGCGCTGCGCCGAGTCCCTGCCCGTGCAGGAGGTGGACGAGCGTAGAGGGCGCAAGCGCATCGAGCTGCTGCTGCATCAGGCCCTGAAGTACGAGCTGGGCCATGCTCAGGACGTTCGGCTAATGAAGGTGCAACTGACCGATGAACTGGGCCAGCCGATTGTCTGGCGCAGCCTGTTCGGTTTACGCACGGCGCAGGCGCACATACAGTTTGCCGTGCCGCTGACCGATGGGCATTGGCTGACCATCGATGGCCAAGAGCTGCAAGGCTGGAGCGGCGAGTCCGCCTGGGTGTTGATCAGCGACTACCTGCTTCGCGTCTATGCCCTGCGCATCGTCGCCGTGTTGCTGGTGTGCCTGCTGGCGGTGCGCCTGTGCCTGCGCCCGCTGCGGCGCCTGGCGGATGCTGCGCGGGGGCTGGGCAGCAATCTGGAGCAGCCGCCCTTGGCGCTGGATGGGCCGGAAGAGGTGCGCCAGGCCGCGCAGGCCTTCAATGCGATGCAGCAACGGCTGATTGCGATGGTCAACGACAAGGCCTACTTCCTGGCCGCCGTGTCCCACGACCTGCGCACCCCGCTGACGCGCATGCGCCTGCGCCTGGAGCGCCTGCCGGATGACGAGCAGCGTGAGCGCCTGCGGCAGAACATCACGCAGATGGACGACATGATTGGCCAGGTACTCGATTACCTGCGTGCCGGTGAGCAGCAGAACCTGCAACAGGTGGACCTGGACCGGCTGGTGGCGCGGCAGTGTGCCGACTTGTCCACAGCCAGCGAGCCACTGCCAGTTCATGGCCAGGGTGGCAGCCTGCGGGTCGATGCCCTGCTGCTGCAGCGCTGCCTGCAAAACCTGCTGGTTAATGCACTGCGTTACGCCAAAGAGGTTTCTGTCACGCTGGAGCGTGCGACCACGGGGGTTTATATCCATGTCGATGACCGAGGGCCGGGTATCGCGCCAGGCTTGCTGGCGACGGTCACCGACCCGTTCGTGCGGGGTGAAGGGTCGCGCAACCAGGCGTCTGGGGGGTATGGGCTGGGGTTGAGCATCGCAGAGCGGATCGCGGCCAGCCATGGCGGCGAGTTGCTGTTGTCCAACCGCGACGGCGGTGGGCTGCGGGCCAGCGTGCTGTTACCTGGATAACCTGTCCGCGCGCCTACAAACAGCTGCGCACGGTGCAATAGATAGCGCAGGCCTGGAATCAGGTAACAGTCTTTTACCGATTCCCCAGGTTTTCCGCAGCCCGCCATTGCCTATCCTAGGCGGGTCATCCTGCCTGCGATGGACCCATGAAACACTCTCTGCCCAGCCGCTACGCCTGCCTGTTCATCTGCCTGCTGTTCACCCTTGCCAGCCTCCCGTTACTGGCCCAGCATGCCTGGCTCTGGCCCTTCACACTGATCACCACCCTGCTCAGCCTGGTCGGCCTCAATGAGCTGCGCCAAAGCCACCACGCGGTGCGGCGCAACTACCCGATTCTGGGCAACATCCGTTACCTGATCGAAACCATCCGCCCAGAAATCCGCCAATACCTGATCGAAGGTGACGACGACAAGCTGCCGTTCTCCCGCTCCCAGCGTTCGCTGGTGTACGCCCGGGCCAAGAATGAAAGCGCTGAGAAAGCCTTTGGCACACTCAACGATGCCTACAAGCCCGGCTTTGAGTTCATCAGCCATTCGATGCTGCCGGTGGCCACACCAGACCCTGCCTCGTTCCGCATCGCCATTGGCGGGCCGCAGTGCCAGCAACCCTACTCGGCATCGATCTTCAACATCTCGGCCATGAGCTTCGGCGCGCTCAGCGCCAACGCCATTGCAGCCCTCAACCAGGGGGCACGCCTGGGGCGCTTTGCCCATGACACCGGTGAAGGCAGCATCAGCCCCTACCACCGCGAACATGGCGGCGACCTGATCTGGGAGATCGGCAGCGGTTACTTTGGCTGCCGCACCGAAGAGGGCCGTTTCGACCCGCAACGCTTCGCCGAGCAAGCCCGCTCAGCGCAAGTGAAGATGATTGAGATCAAGCTCAGCCAGGGCGCCAAACCGGGCCACGGCGGCATCCTGCCGGGGCACAAGGTCAGCCCTGAAATTGCTGCTACCCGTGGCGTGCGTGAGGGCGAAGACTGCATTTCACCTGCTGCGCACAGCGCTTTTCGCAGCCCGGTCGAACTGCTGCAATTCATTGCCAACCTGCGCGAACTGTCGGGCGGCAAACCGGTGGGTTTCAAGTTCTGCCTGGGCCACCCGTGGGAATTCATGGGCATCGCCAAAGCCATGCTGGCCACCGGCATCACTCCCGACTTCATCGTCGTCGACGGCAAGGAAGGCGGCACCGGCGCGGCGCCACGCGAGTTCAGCGACAACATGGGCGTGCCCATGCGCGAAGGCTTGATGTTCGTGCACAACACGTTGGTCGGCCTGAACCTGCGCTCAAATATTCGCATTGGTGCGGCGGGCAAGATCGTCAGCGCTTTCGATATCGCCAGTGTGCTGGCCATTGGCGCCGACTGGGTGAATTCGGCGCGTGGCTTCATGTTCGCCATCGGCTGCATCCAGTCGCAGAGTTGCCACACCAACAAGTGCCCGACAGGCGTTGCCACACAAGACCCGCTACGCCAGCGCGCCCTGGTGGTACCGGACAAGGCCCAACGGGTGGCCAGCTTCCATCGCAATACGCTGCATACCTTGGCCGAGATGCTTGCGGCGGCAGGCCTGGAGCACCCTTGCGAACTCAAGCCCAAGCACTTGGCACGACGGGTCAGTGCCAGCGAAATCGGCTTGTTCTCGGACCTGCATACGTTCCTCAAGCCTGGCGAGTTGCTCAGTGGCTCGATTGAAAGCGAGTTTTATGCGCGGATGTGGCGGATGGCTCGCAGCGACAGTTTTGCGTCGGAGACGGGAGACGTTGCAAGCGTGGCGGCAGTGCCCACTAAACAACGCGAAGAGGCAGTTCCAGCTTGATGAACTGGGGCCGCTCTGCGGCCCCTTCGCGGGCAAGCCCGCTCCCACAGGGCCAGCGCAATGCCCATACAAAGCGCTTTACCTTGGGAGCGGGCTTGCCCGCGAAGGGGCTGCAGAGCAGCCCCAGCTGGATCAGTATCAGAAGATGCTGATCGGGTACTCGACGAATACGCGGACTTCGTTGCCGTCGTCGTTGTAGCCGTTCTGCTGCACAGCATTGTTGGTACGCACGAACGAGCTACGCAGCTTGATCGACAGGTCTTTGGCCGGGCCGTCCTGAACCACGTAACGGATCTGGTTGAAGATCTCGCGCTCTTTACCTTCACCGAAGCCTTGTGGGTTGGCGCCGTTGCGGGTGTTGATGTTGTCACCCACCACGTAGGCCAGCTTGTAGGTCAGGCCCGGTACGCCGTAGGCGCCGAAGTCCAGGCCGTAGCCCAGCTGCCAGGAGCGCTCGTCTTCGGCGTTGAAGTCGGACCAGTACGAGTTGGCCAGGTAGATGGTCGAGCCACCGTCACCCACGCCACCGGCGTTCTGGTAGAAGCCGTAGTTGTAGCCGGTGCTGCCAGTGCTGCGCTGATGCGCGAGGGTGAACGAGTGTGCACCGTACGCGTAAGTGGCTGCCAGGCTCCAGATGGTGTTGGAGTCGCCGTTGAGGCCGGCGGCCTGGACGTACTTCTTGTCGATGTCCGACTTGTAGCCGTTGAAGTCCAGGGTCAGGGACTGGTCGCTGGCGATCGGGAAGACGTAGTTCAAGCCCAGGTAGTGCTTCTTCATCACGTCTTCGTTGTCTGCGGTGTACAGCGAAGCGGTGAAGTTGTCGGTGAACTTGTAGCTACCGCCGAAGACGTTGATCGACTTCAGGCCACCACCGTCACGACGCTCGGCACTCTTGCGCGCTTCCTGGGTGAAGCGACCGGCGTTCAGTTCCAGGCCCTCGATCTCTTTGGAGGTGATCAAGGTACCGGTGAAGCTTTCTGGCAGCAGACGTGCGTCGTCGTACTGCAGCACTGGCAGTGCTGGCATCTGGTCACCGTACTTGAGCACGGTGTTGGAGATGCGGAATTTCACGGCAGCGCCGCCACGGGCCAGGTTATGCGGCGAGCTGGCGTTGCCGTCGGCGTTCTTGGTCTCGTGCGGTTTGAAGAAGTCGACGCCGCCACCACCGTTGTGGCCTTTGCCGCCGTCCAGACGCAGGGCATACAGGCCGAATGCGTCGACGCCGACACCGACGGTGCCCTGGGTGAAACCGGAGGAGAAGTTGGCGATGACGCCTTGGCCCCATTCGATCTGGTCATCGGTACCGTGCTTCTTGTCACGGTTGATGTAGGCGTTGCGCAGCAGCACATTGGCGTGGCTGTCTTCGATAAAGCCCTTGCTGTCGGCCTGCTCATTGGCCTGTGCCTGGGTCGCGGCGATCATCGCCAAGGCGACCAGGCTGATCCTGGTTTTCAACATGTTGTTTTCCTTATTCCTAATCAAAAACGCTCTGCAATATGACGCCAGGAACCAACGCCCCTTCGTAGGTTCGACGCTATGCGGATCCAAACTGGAAGGCTTGCCGGCAATCGCACGGTGGCCTTTAACAGCAGCATGGCCATGTCATGGCCAGCAGGCGTTGGCCGAATCCTATCCGTGTGCGATTACAAATGTCAAAAAGTCGTGAAATGCAGGTTGATATAACCAAAATCACCCGCTGCTCTGGTGCATTTCCATGCCTGTTCAGGCCATCAGTGGGCATTTTTTCTTTTGTCAGAAATGTCGCCTTGACCAACCAGCCAACATTCGGCGAGCGGCGTATACAAAAGGCGTAGTTACAAAGTGATACATATGTAAAGACAAGCCTTTACAAATACCCAAGCAACAGCAAATAGCAAGCATTACCATTCGCACCCTCTTTTCACCTGCCTCGGTCCGGATGTATTCATGCTTGTACCCTGCCGCCTTTCTCCCCTGACGCTTGGCCTGTCGCTGCTGTTCAGCGCCAGCCTGGCCAATGCCGCCACCACCACCTTGCCGGAACTGTCAGTCACCGCCGAAAGCGAGCGCGAAGAGGACAACCCGCGGGTCAAGGAGGTCAGTACCGCAACGCGCACCTCGACGCCGGTGCGCTACGTGCCCCAGGCCATCGACACGGTAAAGACCGCCAACGTTCTGGACTACGGCAACAACACCCTGGGCAAGGCGCTTGAAGGCATCCCCAACGTCAGCAGCGGCGCCGACACCCGCTTCGACAGCGTGCGCATCCGCGGTTTCGAGGCCAGCAACGACTTCTACCTGGACGGCATTCGCGACGACAGCCAGTACATCCGCGACCTCAATAACATCGAGCGGGTCGAAGTGCTCAAAGGGCCGGCAGCGGTGCTGTATGGCCGTGGCAGCCAGGGTGGCATCGTCAACCGCGTCAGCAAGGCGCCGGAGCACGGCCGCCGCTCGAGCATCGAGGCGCAAGGCGGTAGCGAAGATCTGCGCAGCCTGTACGCCGACCTCAGCGCCGACCCCAGCGATACCATCAGCCTGCGCCTGAACCTGGGCAACCAGGACACCAACAGCTTCCGCGATGGCATCGATGGCAGCCGCCAGTTGTTCGCCCCGTCGATGAGCTGGCAGCTCTCGCCCGACCTGAACTGGCTGGTGCAGTACGAGTACAGCCGCTACAACCGCACCCCAGACCGTGGCATCCCCGGGGTCAATGGCCGCCCGGCAGACGTCAGCCGCAGCACCACCTATGGCGATACCCAACGCGACTACATCGATGACCGCGCCCAGTCGCTGCGCTCGCGGCTCAACTACCAGCTCAACGAAACCTGGCAACTGCGCCACACCCTTGGCCTGTTCAAGCTCGACAGCGAGTTCGACAACACCTACGCGGTGGGCTACGACGCCAGCAAAAACACCGTTACTCGCCAGCGCTGGCAGCAGGACCTGAACACCCGCAACCTGTTCAACAACCTCGAAGCCGAGGGCGACTTCAACACCTTGGGGCTGGAGCACAAGCTATTGGTAGGCCTGGAGTTCGGCAGCCAACGGCGCGACCCGACCCTTTACAGCGCTGCGCCGAACTCTGTGCCAAGCCTGGACGTCGGCAACCCCAACCGTGGCCTGCAACACACTGGCCCCATGTTGCTGTCGAGCGACAACCACACCGTGGTTCAAAGCCGTGGCCTTTACCTGCAAGACCAGGTCCGCCTGAACGATCAATGGCAGTTGCTCGCCGGCGTGCGATTCGACCAGTTCGAGGTAGAGACCACCAACAAGGACGGCCTGACCGAGCCGCAGGACAGCAACACCACCAGCCCGCGCCTGGGTGTGGTCTACACGCCGTGGCGCGACCACTCCTTCTACGCCTCGTGGAGCAAGACCTTCTCGCCGGTGGGCGGTGGCCTGATCGGCATTACCCCTGGCGCGCCGGGCAACAGCAATGACACCGGGCCAGAGCTCACCCGGCAGAAAGAGATCGGGGTCAAGAGCGACTGGCTCGACCAGCGCCTGACCACCACCCTCGCGGTGTATGAACTGGAGCTGTACAACCGCCGCACGCGTGACGCCAACGACCCGAGAATCACCGTGCTCACCGGTTTGCAACGTTCACGGGGCATCGAGCTGACCGCCACCGGCAACATTGTCGGCAACTGGTACGTGCGTGGGGGCATCGGCCTGCAGGATGCAACCATCGTCAAGGACAACAACAACCAGGAGGGCAACCGCATCAACGACGTGGCCAAGCGTAACGCCAGCCTGTTCGTGACCTGGAAGCCGGAGCTGGGATGGTACGCCGAGACCGGGCTGACGTTGGTCGGTGACCGTTATGCCGACAACCAGAACACCACGGTGTTGCCAGGCTATGGCCGCTGGGATGCGCTGGCCGGCTACCGCACCCACGACTGGGATGTGCGGGCGGCGTTGAACAACATTGCCGACAAGACTTACTACAGTTCGGCAACCAGTGCTGCGCAGATCCAGGTGGGCGACCCGCGCAGCCTGGTGGTGACGAGCACTTACAGGTTCTGATGCTCCTGCCTGCACCGGTGTCAGGACCGGTGCAGGCTACCCCGATAATGTCAGTGCCACACCGCCATCAGCGCCTGCATCTCCGCTTCGCTGATCAGCCCTTGGGGGTATCGCCCGGCAAGCAGACGTCGTGGGTCGGTCGTCCTGACCTGAATGTTTCCATGGTGCTTCAACCACTGCGCCAGAACCTCGAGCGATGGGTGGTTCACTGCCGATGGGCACAAAGCCGACTCACTTGCTGCGTTCATTTCTACACGTACTCCCTTGCCCGTGAGCGGCTAATTTACGTAGGTATTGTTACAGATCCGAGAGCCCCGCCAAGCCGAGCTATCTATTTGAAAAACAATACAAAACGTATGCCAAACACGCCGCCGGAGGTCGCCTGAAAAAAAAGGCCCGTCACATGACAGGCCTCTTCGTTCAGGGTGGCTTCAGCGCTTGACCGGTGCCGGTTGCTGCTGGGTCAGGCAATGGATGTTGCCGCCCCCCAGCAGCAACTCACGGCCAGGGATCATCACCACTTCGTGATCCGGGAAGATCTTGGCCAGGATCGCTCTGGCCTGGGCATCGGCCGGGTCATCGAAGCTCGGCGCGATGATGCCGCCGTTGACGATCAGGAAGTTCACGTACGATCCAGCCAGGCGCACCGATGGGTCGCGCTCTTGGCTGCCGGCCACCTGATCGACACCGTCACACTCTTCGGCAGTGGCAAACAGTGGGCCCGGAATCGGCATCTTGTGCACCACGAACTCACGGCCTTTGGCGTCGCGGGTGTTTTTCAGCACCTCCAGGGCGGCGTGGCAGCGTGCGTAGTTGGGGTCGTTGGAATCATCGGTCCAGGCCAGTAACACTTCGCCTGGGCGCACGTAACAGCAGAAGTTGTCGACGTGGCCGTCGGTTTCGTCGTTGTACAGGCCGTCCGGCAGCCAGACCACGGTATCGACCGCCAGGTGCTCGCGCAGTACCGCTTCGATCTGCTCGCGGCCCAGGTGCGGGTTGCGGTTACGGTTGAGCAGGCATTCCTCGGTGGTGATCACGGTACCTTCGCCGTCCACGTGGATCGAGCCACCTTCCAGCACGAAGCCTTCGGTCTGGTAGCGCTGGCAGCGCTCCATTTCCAGGACCTTGGCGGCCAGCTCCTCGTCACGGTTCCATGGCGCGTAGAGGCCGCCATCGAAACCGCCCCAGGCATTAAAGCCCCAGTCAACGCCGCGTACTTCGCCATGATCGTTGATGACGAAGGTAGGGCCGGTGTCGCGCACCCAGGCATCGTCATTGCTGATTTCCACGACGCGGATGTTCGGCAGGTCGAGTTGGCGACGGGCGTTTTCGTATTGGCCTGCGGAAACGCCCACGGTCACCGGCTCAAAACGGGCGATGGCTTTGGCCAGTGTCACATGGGCAGCCTGCGCCGGTTTGCCACCCAGGCGCCAGTTGTCCGAACGCTCCGGCCAGACCATCCAAACCTGGGTCTGCGGCGCCCATTCAGCGGGCATGTGAAAGCCGTCGGCACGGGGGGTAGAATTGAGGGTTTTCATGGTGAACCTCTGCGTAGGCCCTGAGCCGATGTGCGCTGGGGCGTTGGTCGATGAGTAGGGGTGAGGCACTTTTATAACCGATATTTATCGGCATTTTAACCACGGCTTACAGAAAACAAACAGTATCACGCCGAATATACCGATAACAATCGATGTACTCCATAACGCATAGCTCACCGCAGTGATATTTGTCTGCCACCACCCTAGCCGACGAGCTAGGCTGCTTGCATGACTATCAACCTGGCTAACGAGTCGGCATGAACATCATTCCCACCGAGATCCCTGACGTACTGATCATCGAGCCGACGGTGTACGGTGACAGCCGTGGCTTTTTCTTCGAAGCCTTCAACGCCCGCGAATTCGCGAAGCAGACCGGCGTCACCTTGGACTTCGTCCAGGACAACCACTCGCGCTCCATCAAGGGCGTGCTGCGCGGCCTGCACTACCAGGTGGAAAACACCCAGGGCAAACTGGTGCGCGTGGTACAGGGCGAGATACGCGACATTGCCGTGGATGTACGCAAGCGCTCGCCCACGTTCGGCAAGTGGGTTGCGGTGCACCTGTCGGCCGATAATCATCGGCAACTGTGGATTCCACCTGGGTTCGCCCACGGTTTCTCGGTGGTCAGCGACTCGGCCGAGTTTCTCTACAAGACCACTGACTACTACAACCCTGGCGCCGACCGTTGCATCCGTTGGGACGATCCGCAGCTTGCCATCGACTGGCAACTCGAAGGGCCGCCGGTGTTGTCGGAAAAGGACAAGGTCGGTGTAGCGCTGAGCGAGGCGCAGTTGCTGCCCTGACGATCATCGTCCGCCACACTGGCAGCAGGCGCTGATCGACTGCCTCAAGTAGCGCATAATTGCGTCAGACTTTTCTGGCGCACTTACGTGATGATCGCAAAACCCACGCCTCCACGCCGTCCCCGCTGGCGCAGCCTGGCCCTGCTGACCCTGTGCCTGATCCCACTCCTGTGGCCGCTGCATCACCTGGCCGAGCGCTACTATCAGGAAGAACTGGCCTCACAGAACCGCCAGACCCTCGACCTGTATGTCGCCAACCTGCTAGGCACCCTGCACCGCTACGAAACCCTGCCGCAGATCCTCGGCGACCTGCCGGCGCTGCGCGGTGTGCTGGCCGACCCGTTCCGCCTGGAAGCGGTGACCAACGCCAACCGCCTGCTCAAGGACATCGTCCAGCAGACCGGTGCCGAGGTGATGTACCTGATGGACGTCAGCGGCAATACCCTGGCCGCCTCCAACTGGGACAAGCACGACAGCTTCGTCGGTCGCAACTTCGCCTTCCGCCCCTACTTCAACGAGGCCATGGCCGGCCACCTGGGGCGCTTCTTCGGCCAGGGCACCACCTCGGCCAAGCGTGGCTACTTCTTCGCCGCCGCCGTGCGCGACCGCGAGCGGATCGTGGGCGTGCTGGTGGTCAAGGTCGACTTGGACCACACCGAAACCCTGTGGGGCCGCACCCCAGAGCAACTGTTGCTGACCGACCATAACGGCGTGGTGATCCTCACCTCTCGGCCGGACTGGCGCTTCCGCGCCACCCGTGCACTGACCGAGGCCGAGCGCCAGGCGATCATCGCCATCCAGCCGTACCCGACCCAGGCCCCGCAACCGCTGCAGCTCAACCACGATGCGTGGATCACCCAGACCCGCGACATCAAGGAAACCGGCTGGCAGGTCAGCATCCTCGCCCCGCGCATCCTGGTCGACCGCTCGGTGCAGACCGTGATGGCCATCGGCGCCGGCACGCTGCTGGTGCTGGTGCTGCTGGCCGGCCTGGTGATGCAACGGCGGCGTCACTACATCGACCGCATCGACTTCGAGGCCCGCGGCCGCCAGGAGCTGGAAAAACGCGTGGCCGAACGCACCGCCGACCTCGAAGGCCTCAACACCCGCCTCAAGCGTGCCGTGCTCGACCGTGAAAATGCCCAGCAGGAAGCGGTGCGGGCCCAGGACGAACTGGTCCAGGCCGGCAAGCTGTCGGTGCTGGGCACCATGTCGGCGAGTATCAGCCACGAGCTCAACCAGCCGCTGGCGGCCATCCGCAGCTACGCCGAGAACGCCGAGATCCTGCTCGACCACCAGCGCACCGATGACGCCCGTGGCAACCTCAAGCTGATCGGTGAGCTGACCGGGCGCATGGCCTCGATCATCGCCCACCTGCGCGCCTTCGCCCGCCGCGACCGCCACGCCCCGGAAAGCGTGGCCCTGCAGCCGGCGCTGGACGACGCCCTGGCGCTGCTAGCCAAGCGCCGCCGAGCGATGGCCGTTGAGCTGATCCGCGACCTGCCGGAGGCCACCTTGTGGGTACAGGCGGGTGAAACCCGACTGCGCCAGGTGCTCGGCAACCTGCTGGCCAACGCCCTCGACGCCCTCACCGAAAAAGCCAACCCGCGCCGCCTCTGGCTGAGTGCCGAACAGCGCGATGGCTACGTCTACCTGTACATTCGCGACAACGGCCCGGGTTTCAGCCGCCAGGCGCTGGAGCATGCCAAGGAACCGTTCTTCACCACCAAGACCCGTACCCAGGGTCTGGGCCTGGGGCTGGCCATCTGCGAAAGCCTGATGCGCGCCCTTGGCGGCGAACTGCTGCTGGCCAACCACCCTGAAGGCGGCGCCTTGCTCACCCTGCAACTGCGCGTGGCCGCACCCGGCGCTACCCTGCCCAATTCGGAGGACCCCTCGGCATGACCCCCGAGACACTGATCGACAGCCAAGCCCAGGTCATTCTGGTCGACGACGACCCGCACCTGCGCCAGGCCCTGAGCCAGACCCTGGACCTTGCCGGGCTCAAGGTGGTGGCGCTGGCCGATGCCCAAGGCCTGGCCGAGCGTATCGAAGCTGACTGGCCCGGTGTGGTGGTCAGCGACATCCGCATGCCTGGCATCGATGGCCTACAGCTGCTGGAGCAACTGCACGGTCGCGACAGCGAACTGCCCGTGCTGCTGATTACCGGCCACGGCGATGTGCCGCTAGCAGTACAGGCCATGCGCGCCGGTGCCTATGACTTTCTCGAAAAGCCGTTCGCCAGCGACGCCCTGCTCGACAGCGTGCGCCGTGCCCTGGCCCTGCGTCGCCTGGTGCTGGACAACCGCAGCCTGCGCCTGGCCTTGAGCGACCGCCAGCAACTGGCCACCCGCCTGGTGGGCCAGTCGCCGGCAATGCTGCGCCTGCGCGAGCAGATCGGCGCCCTGGCCGGCACCCGCGCCGATGTGCTGATTCTGGGTGAAACCGGCGCGGGCAAAGAAGTGGTGGCCCGCGCCCTGCATGACTTGTCCAGCCGCCGCGAGGGGCCCTTCGTGGCCATCAACGCTGGGGCACTGGCCGAATCAGTGGTCGAGAGCGAGCTGTTTGGCCATGAACCCGGCGCCTTCACCGGGGCGCAGAAGCGGCGTATCGGCAAGTTCGAGTTCGCCAATGGCGGCACGCTGTTCCTCGACGAAATCGAGAGCATGAGCCTGGATGTGCAGGTCAAACTGCTGCGCATGCTGCAGGAGCGAGTGGTCGAGCGCCTGGGTGGCAACCAGCTGATCCCGCTGGATATCCGCATCATTGCCGCCACCAAGGAAGACCTGCGCCAGTCCGCCGACCAGGGGCGCTTCCGTGCCGACCTGTATTACCGCCTGAACGTGGCGCCGCTGCGCATCCCCCCGCTGCGTGAGCGCGGTGACGACATCCTGGTGTTGTTCCAGCACTTCGCCGATGCAGCCAGCCAGCGTCACGGCTTGGCGCCGCACACCCTGCAGCCGGCACAGCGCGCCTTGCTGCTGCGCCACGACTGGCCAGGCAATGTGCGCGAGCTGCAGAACGTCGCCGAACGCTTCGCCCTTGGCCTGGAGCTGGCCCTCGACGGCCAGGCGCCGGCAGCGGCAACGCCAACAGCGGCGGTATTGACCGGCAACCTCAGCGAGCAGGTCGAACAGTTCGAGCGCTCGCTGATTGCAGCCGAGCTCGCCCAGCCGCATAGCTCCATGCGCAGCCTGGCCGAGGCGCTGGGCATTCCCCGCAAGACCCTGCATGACAAGCTGCGTAAACACAGCCTCAGTTTTGAAGGCGGCAGCGGCGGCCACGACGACCAGGAGGACAACCGTCCATGAACACCGACAGCCAGTATTTGCAGTCCGTACTGCACAGCGATATCCCCCTGACCCGCGAAATGGGCCTGGAGGTCATCGACTGGCAGCAGCACACCCTGCGCCTGCAACTGCCGCTGGCAGCCAACGTCAACCACAAGAGCACCATGTTCGGCGGCAGCTTGTACTGCGCCGCAGTGCTGGTGGGTTGGGGGTGGCTGCACCTGCGCTTGCGCGAGCTGGGCATCGATGACGGGCATATCGTCATCCAGGAGGGGCAGATCAGTTACCCGCTGCCGGTCACAGGTGCCGCGGTGGCTCGCTGTGCGGCGCCGGATGAGAAGACCTGGGCGCGCTTCGTGACAATGTACCAGCGCCGTGGTCGGGCGCGTTTGACGCTGGAAACCACCGTCAGCAATGCCGGTAGCGACGCGCCTGCCGTGAGATTCAGCGGGCAGTACGTGCTGCACCGCTAGCTTGTTCTGTAGGTGATCGCCCAGCCCTTTGGTCATTGTGGGGGCAACTGTCTTGCTCAATGTCTAATAATTGGTGCATTACCTGTGGGAGCGGGCTTGCCCGCGAAGCAAGCGACGCGTTGGATGGCACGGGCTTCGCCCGTGTTCGCGGGCAAGCCCGCTCCCACAGTGATCGCGCAGAATTTTAGATTTTGAGCAAGACAGTTGCTCCCTGCTTAGTCGTTAAGCTACGTGTTACTTGAGTCTCTACAAAGTGCGCGCCAGGTCGATCAAGGCTTGGCGCCAGGTGGCTGCGCTGGGCAATGCCAGGAAGAAGGGGTTGAGCAGGGATTCACGCGCCGGGTAGCGGAACGGCTGGCCATCCAGCCCGATCACCTCGCCACCAGCACCTTCGACCACACCCTGTGCAGCGGCGGTATCCCACTGCGACGTCGGCGCCAGGCGCGGATAACAATCGGCGCTGCCTTCGGCCAGCAGGCAAAACTTCAGCGAGCTGCCGATACTGGCCAGCTGCAGGTCACCCACCGCAGCCCCTAGCCCAGCCAACAGCGCCTCTTGCTCCGGGCTGGAATGGCGACGGCTGGCGACCACGGTGAAACGGCCATCGCCAGGCGGTGCGATGCGTACCTGGATCGGCTGGGCAGCTTCGCCCGCCTCGGCACGCCAGGCACCCAACTGGCGCCCACCAAAGTAGCAGCGCCCGTTGGTCGGCATCGAAACCACACCAAACACCACCTCACCGTTTTCGATCAGCGCAATGTTGACCGTGAACTCTTCACTGCCCGCTATGAATTCTTTGGTGCCGTCCAGCGGGTCGACCAACCACCAGCGGCTCCAGCTCTGGCGCTCGGCCAGCGAAATGTCGCAGTCCTCCTCGGACAGCACCGGGATCTGCGGCGCCAGCGCCAGCAAGCCATCGGCGATGATCCGGTGGGCTGCCAGGTCTGCGGCGGTCACCGGGGAGTCATCGGCCTTGTTGGCCACGGCCACGTCGGCACGCCAGAACGGCAGAATCGCCTCGCCCGCCCGATGGGCCAGCTTGACCACTTCGTGCATCAGTTGCAGGTCGTTCATAGCTCCAGCAGCCCCCGCTGGATCAGCAGGTCGCGGGCCAGGTACAGCGCCGCCAGGGCACGGCCCTCGGTGAATTGCGGGTGCATGGCCAGGGCCGACAGCTCGCGCAGGTTGACCTTGTCGACTCGCATGGGCTCTGGCTCATCGCCCTCAAGGTGTTCTTCATACAGCTCGGTCGCCAGCACCACCTGGATCTTCTGGCTCATGTAGCCCGGCGACAACGACAGCTCGGTCAGGTGCTCCAGCTGCCGCGCGCCAAAACCGGCTTCTTCCTTGAGCTCACGGTCCGCTGCCGCCAGCACGTCTTCACCCGGCTCGATCAGCCCCTTGGGCAAAGACAGCTCGTACTCGTCAGTACCACCGCAGTACTCCTCGACCAGCACGGCATGCTCAGCGTCGAGCATGGCCACGATCATCACCGCGCCGTAACCATTGCCCCGGCCGACCAGGCGTTCATACGTGCGCTCGGCGCCGTTACTGAAGCGCAGTTGCACGGCCTCGACGCGGAACAAGCGGCTGCTGGCAACGATTTCGCGGTTGAGGACGGTGGGTTTCTGGCGCATGGGGCAGCTCCTTGGCGTGAACGGGTTACTATACCGTGGCTAGCCGACTGAACGAGAGTTTCCCATGCCTGTTCTTCCCTGGTCTGCCATCGATACCGTCCTGCTGGACATGGACGGCACGCTGCTCGACCTGCACTACGACAACCGTTTCTGGCTGGACCACCTCCCCCAACGCTATGCCGAGCTGCATGGCGTGAGCCGGGCCATGGCGGAACTGGAGCTGCAGCCCCTGTTCGAGCGCAATGCCGGCACGCTCAACTGGTACTGCCTGGACTTCTGGAGCCGTGAGCTGAAGCTGCCGATTCGTGAGCTCAAACGCGAGATCGCCGACTTGATCGCCCTGCGCCCGGACGCCGACACCTTCCTGGCCGCTATCCGCCAGGCAGGCAAACGCGTGGTGATGATCACCAATGCCCATCGTGACTCGTTGTCGCTCAAGCTTGAGCGGGTGGAGCTGGCGCCGTACTTCGAACGGCTGATCAGCTCGCATGACTATGGTTATCCGAAGGAAAGCCCGCAGTTCTGGGATGCGTTGCAGGCGGATATCGGCTTCGATCCGGGACGCAGCCTGTTTATCGACGACACACTGGCGATCCTGCGCAGTGCCCAGCAGTTTGGCGTGGGGCATTTGCTGGCGGTGCGCCAGCCGGACAGCCAGGCGGCCCCTCGCGACACCCAGGAATTTGCGGCGGTTGAGGATTACCGGGATTTACTGGCTGGCCTGTGAGGGCCCTTTTCGCGGGGCAAGCCCGCTCCCACAGGTATCCCGCCATACTGCAGTGTTGCGGGATACCTGTGGGAGCGGGCTTGCCCCGCGAAGAGGCCGGCACAGCCTATAGCGATCTATCAGTCCGGAATCCGCAGCACCTGCCCCGGGTAGATCTTGTCCGGGTGCTTGAGCATCGGCTTGTTAGCCTCGAAGATCTTGTTGTACTGGCCGGCGTTGCCATACACGACGACGGCAATGGCTGACAGCGTGTCACCCTTTTTCACGGTAACGAACCGCGCAGCCTGAACGACCGGCCCTGTTACGGTGATCTGATCATCAACGCTGGCCACACCACTGATGTTGCCCGCCGCCAGAATGATCTTCTCTTTCTCCTCCTGGCTGGCCACTTCACCCGTGAGGATGATCTTGTCGCCCTCTACCGTGGCGGTGATGTTCGGGTTGCCCAGGCCAACGTCTTGCACGTGTTTCTTCAGCTGCTCCTCGGCATTGGCATTACCGGGGGTCAGCAGGTCGATCAACTTCTCGCCGGCTTCCTTCACAAAACTGAACAGGCTCATTGCGTTCTCCTTGTCGATAAAACCTCGGAGCCAGGAGTCTAGGCCAGGATTGACCGACCTGCCCCACTGCGACCAATCGACGCGGTCTATCACGGCATAGACCCTAGCGATTAGACGTGACCGGCCCACAGGCCTAGGCTTGGGCTATCAAATCGCCGCCGGTAGCCAGCCCCGATGAACAGCAAACCTCCGGTCTGCGCGGCCTCATCGCCTTTGGCCTTGCCCGCCGCCAGCAACACTTACGATTACGTCCAGCTCAGCGACGCCGAGCGCGCCAGCACGCCCCTGGCCGAAGAGGTGGCCCTGGCCATCGCCTTCAACGGCCTCAACCAGGCCGTGATGCTGGTCAGCCCTACCGACCTGGAAGACTTTGCGGTGGGTTTCAGCGTTGGCAGCGGGATTGTCGAAAGCACCGACGAAATCTATGACCTCAAGCTTTCCGGCAGCGGTTCGGCAATGTACGCCGACCTGGAAATCTCCAGCCGCGCCTTCTGGAACCTGAAAAACCAGCGCCGCCAACTGGCCGGCACCAGCGGCTGCGGCCTGTGTGGGGTCGAGGCCCTGGAACAGGCACTGCCCGAGCTTGCCGAACTGCCCGGCGCGCCGCTGCCACCCGCGCACTGGCTGGCTGGCCTACGTCAGCGCATCGACGCCTTCCAGCCGCTTGGCCAGCATTGCGGCGCGGTGCATGCGGCGCTGTTCATGGACCGCAACGGCGAGCTGCTGCTTGGCCGCGAAGACATCGGCCGGCACAACGCCCTCGACAAACTGATCGGTGCCCTGCTGCGCCAAGGCATCGACAGTGCCGGCGGCCTGGCCATCGTCACCAGCCGCTGCAGCCTGGAGCTGATCCAGAAGGTCCTGCGTGCCGGCATCCAGACCCTGGTCAGCCTCTCGGCGCCCACCGGCCTTGCGCTGCAATGGGCACGCAAGCACAACCTCAACCTCATCCACCTGCCCAAACACAGCGCACCGCGGGTCTACAGCCCAGCGGCGGAGTCGTAACAGCCGTGACCTCGTACCAGCACCTTCCGGACAACGCCCCAGCCTCCTCCCCTCGCTACAAGCCCTACCACGGCCCGGCCGGAGGCTGGGGTGCGTTACGCAGTGTGGCCAAGGCCTGGGTCAGCAGCGATAACGCGCTGAAGAACATTCGCGCCCTGCTCAAGACCAACCAGAATGGCGGCTTCGACTGCCCCGGCTGCGCCTGGGGCGATTCGCCGGAAAGCGGCATGGTCAAGTTCTGCGAGAACGGCGCCAAGGCGGTCAACTGGGAAGCCACCAAGCGCCGTGTGGACGCTGCCTTCTTCGCCCGCTACAGCGTCAGCACGCTGCGCGAGCAAAGCGATTACTGGCTGGAGTACCAGGGGCGCCTGACCGAGCCGATGGTCTACGACGCACAACGCGACCGCTATCAGCCCATCAGCTGGGAGGCAGCCTTTGCCCTGATCGCCCGCGAACTGAACAACCTCGCCACCCCTGACCAGGCCGAGTTCTACACCTCGGGCCGTGCCAGCAACGAAGCCGCTTACCTCTATCAGCTGTTCGTGCGGGCCTACGGCACCAACAACTTCCCCGACTGCTCGAACATGTGCCACGAAGCCAGCGGCGTGGCCCTGGGGCAGAGCATCGGCGTCGGCAAGGGCACGGTCACCTACGACGATTTCGAGCATGCCGATGCCATCTTCGTCTGGGGCCAGAACCCAGGCACCAACCACCCGCGCATGCTCGACCCGCTGCGCGATGCGGTAAAGCGCGGCGCCCAGGTGGTGTGCGTCAACCCGCTGAAAGAGCGTGGCCTGGAGCGCTTCCAGCACCCGCAGAACCCGCTGGAGATGTTGACCAACAGCGACCGGCCGACCAACACCGCGTTCTTCCGCCCGGCCCTTGGCGGCGACATGGCGCTACTGCGTGGCATGGCCAAGTTCGTCCTGCAGTGGGAGCGTGAAGCCCAGGCCAAGGGCGAGCCTGCGGTCTTCGATCACGCTTTCATT
Organism: Pseudomonas putida; assembly: GCF_025905425.1. Classification (NCBI taxonomy): domain Bacteria; kingdom Pseudomonadati; phylum Pseudomonadota; class Gammaproteobacteria; order Pseudomonadales; family Pseudomonadaceae; genus Pseudomonas; species Pseudomonas putida. Next base: position 5,002,323 of record NZ_CP109603.1, read on the forward strand.
GCCGAGCATGGTCACGGCGTCGATGAATACCTGGCCGTGGTGGATGCCACTTCATGGGCGCACATCCAGGCACAATCCGGCCTGACCCTGGCCGACATCGAGCTGGCCGCGCGCATGTATTGCCGGGGCAAGCGAGTGATCATGTGCTGGGCGATGGGCATCACTCAGCATCGCCACTCGGTGCCGACCATTCAGGAAATCGTCAACCTGCAGATGCTGCGTGGCAACATCGGCGCGCCAGGTGCCGGCCTGTGCCCGGTGCGTGGCCACAGCAACGTCCAGGGCGACCGCACCATGGGCATCAACGAGCGCCCGCCGGTGGCGCTGCTCGATGCGCTTGAAAAACGCTTCCAGTTCCCCGTGCCGCGGCACAACGGCCACAACACCGTCGAAGCGATCCACGCCATGCTCGACGGCCGCGCCAAGGTGTTCATCGGCCTGGGCGGCAACTTCGCCCAAGCCACCCCAGACACCGAGCGTACCGCCCAAGCGCTGCGCAACTGCGAGCTGACCGTGCACATCAGCACCAAACTCAACCGCAGCCACCTGATCCATGGCAAGCAGGCATTGATCCTGCCGTGCCTGGGCCGTACCGACATCGACCTGCAGGCCGACGGCCCACAGGCGGTCACCGTGGAAGACTCGTTCAGCATGGTCCACGCGTCCAACGGCCAGTTGAAGCCGCTGTCGACGCAAATGCGCTCGGAGCCCGCAGTGGTTGCTGGCATCGCTGCCGCCACCCTGGGCAAGCAGCCGGTCGACTGGCACTGGTTGGTGGCTGATTACGACCGTATCCGCGACCTGATCGGCGACACCCTCCCCGGCTTCAGCGGCTTCAACGAACGCCTGCGTGAACCGGGCGGCTTCTATCTGGGCAACAGCGCCGCCAACCGCGAATGGAAGACCAGCACCGGACGCGCCAACTTCAAGGCCAACCAACTACCGGACACCTTGCTGGATGAACGGGTGCGGGCCAGCGGCCAATTGCCCGACCTGGTCATGCAGTCGATGCGTTCGCACGATCAGTACAACACCACCATCTATGGCCTGGATGACCGTTATCGGGGCGTGCGTGGCCAGCGCGAGGTGCTGTTCGTCAACGAGGCCGACATTGTCCGCCTCGGCTTCCAGCCAGGGCAGAAGGTCGACATCGTATCGTTGTGGGGGGATGAGCATGTGCGCCGGGTGCACGGTTTCACCTTGCTGGCCTTCGATATCCCCGCCGGGCAGGCGGCGGCTTACTACCCAGAGGTGAACCCGCTGGTGCCGCTTGAGAGCATTGGCGATGGCAGCCATACGCCGACGTCCAAGTTCATTGCCATCAAGCTTGAGCGGGCGCGGGACGACGGGCGCATTCTGTAGAAAAGTGTTGGGTTCTTCGCGGGCAAGCCCGCTCCCACAGGTACTCCACAAGGCTTGAGCATTGGGCCAATGGTGTGGGAGCGGGCTTGCCCGCGAAAGCGCCGGGAGCAGCACCGCTAAAAACGAAAAAAGCCCTGTTCCGTAACGGTTCAGGGCTTTGTCATAAGTACCTCTGACAGCCGAAAATCGATTAAGTTTCACAGCAAATACAGTAACTTAGAGAATTGTGTACAACTCGTGCTACTCGTCGGATTTTCATTGCCAGCCGCCCTCCAGAGCCTCAAATTCGCCTCGTCATCCCTATGAGGCTCTCTTGATGAAGAAGTACTCCTCGATTCTGTTGTTGTCTTTCAGCTTGCTCAGCGGCGTTGCCATGGCCGGTGGCAATACCGAGGCCGGCATTGGCGGCGCATTGGGTGGGGTACTCGGCTCCGTGGTGGGCAACTCCATCGGTGGTAGCACAGGCGGCGCCATTGGTGCTGGCCTGGGCGGTGCGGCCGGCGGTGCCCTGGGTGCCGACAAACGCCAGCGTGGCGAGGCCGCCATCGGTGGCGCGCTGGGCGCTGCGGGCGGTAACGTGGTCGGTCGCTCCGTGGGCGGCACCACCGGTAGCTACATTGGCGCAGCAGCCGGCGGTGGTGCCGGTGGCGCACTGGGTAACTACATGGGCAACAAGGCCGACGAAGACGAGCGTCATGACGATCGCCGCTACCGTCGCAGCTACGACGACCGTCGTCACTACGATCGCGGTCACCATTACGGCCACCGCAAGCACAAGCGCCACTGGCGCGACTGATGCCTGAGGGCCCAGCCCTGGCAGCAAAAGCCCCGCCCAGACCGGCGGGGCTTTTTTATGCCTGTGGGTCGAGCTGAAGGCCGGCGAGGACTACCTGCAGCGTCTCAGGCAACGGTACAGGCCGGCCACTTGCGCGCTGGATGAACACCTGCACCACCGTCCCCGCCGCACAAGCATCCGCTTCGCCTGGGCGATACAGGGCCAACCGGTACTCCACCGTGCTGCCCGCCAGGCGCGTCACGCCCAGGCCTACCTCAAGCACATCCGGAAAACCCGGCAGGGCGAAGAAGTCCGCAGCCGAACTGACCACGAACGCCGCCAGCTCACCTTCGCGCAGGTCGAATTCGGCTTGCTCCACCAGAAAGGCCTGGATGGCGGTTTCGAAAAAGCCATGCACAGTGGCACCGGCGATATGGCCGTTGTGATCGTTGTCCTGCGGGCGGGTGAGGATGGGGTGGAAGTGGGTGAACGAGGAACGCTGAGGAGATTCGGTCATTAGTTATCCACAGTTGGTGACACCAGAAGGAAGCTTCCCACAACAATATCGGAAGGCATATAGTCGCAATCAACTATAGATTGCATAGCATGGTTTATCCCGATGAAACCGAGAAAAACACCCGTGCCCACTCATCAGTTAGATCATGCCAACCTGAGCCGATTGGCTGAAGCAGGACGAATCAACGCCACTCACATCGTGGGCCAGCCGGGAGGCTGGGCCATCCAGGTTGATATCAATCAGCAGGAACACATTCTGACCGCCCAACGCAGCGGCAACGTGAGGCTGTTCAAGAAATTCGAAACCCTGGTGACTTACCTGCTCGATCTGGGTATCGAGCATTTTGAGGTTGATGCATCCACGTTTGATCCTGGCCAAACGAGTACGTATCAACGGCCTGATCGTGCCCAGGCCCTCAAAAAAGCCCATGAGGCCGCAGCCTATGAGGCTTGGTTTACCGAACAGGTCGAGGCAAGCCTGAACGATACTTCACCGCTCATGGAGGATGAAGAAGCGGAACGACTGTTCGCCGCACACCGCGCTGCGCTCAGGGCCAATATCCGCTGATGCGCCTGGTATGGCGTCAGATGGCACGTAAAGACCGTTTACGCATCATGGACCATATTGCGCAAGATAACCCTGAAGCAGCCATCATGCTGGACGAATCCTTCAGGGAGAAAGCCAGGCGCGCTGCCCACAATCCTTCCCTGTACAAAGAGGGTAGGTACCCAAAGACACGAGAAATCGTGGTACGGCCCAACTGTGTGATGATTTACCGCGTCTCGGGTGAGTGCGTTGAAATCATTCGAATTCTGCATGCACGGCAAAAATGGCCTTGACTCACATACGAAAAAGCCGCCCTTAGGGCGGCTCTGTCGTAGCAACTGCTAGCAGCTTACAGCTGTGGACCAGCAGCCTTGATCGCGTCGGAAACTTCGAATTTCTTGAAGTTCTCGATGAACAGCTTGGCCAGGCCTTTTGCAGCTTCGTCGTAAGCCGCTTTGTCAGCCCAGTTGGTGCGCGGGTTGAGCAGTTCGGTCTCGACACCCGCAACGGCTTTTGGCACGTCCAGGTTGATGATGTCCAAGTGCTCGGTCTCGGCACCTACCAGAGCACCGCTCTGGATCGCAGCGATCACGGCACGGGTGGTCGGGATGCTGAAACGCTTGCCAACGCCGTAGCCACCGCCAGTCCAGCCGGTGTTGACCAGGTAGACCTTGGAGTTGAAGCCGTTGATGCGCTTGATCAGCAGCTCGGCGTACTCGCCAGCCGGGCGCGGGAAGAACGGCGCGCCGAAGCAGGTGGAGAAGGTCGACTTGATGCCGCCGCCCGAACCCATTTCGGTGGAACCCACCAGCGCGGTGTAGCCGGACAGGAAGTGGTAGGCAGCCTGTTCGTTGTTCAGGATCGATACCGGAGGCAGAACACCGGTCAGGTCGCAGGTCAGGAAGATGACCGCGTTAGGCTCGCCGCCCAGGTTCTTTTCGGAACGCTTGGCAACGTGCTCCAGCGGGTAGGCCGCACGGCTGTTCTGGGTCAGGCTGACGTCGGTGTAGTCGGCGTGCTTGTTGGCGTCGAGGACGACGTTTTCCAGTACTGCGCCATGCTTGATGGCTTTCCAGATGACCGGCTCGTTCTTCTCGGACAGGTCGATGCACTTGGCGTAGCAGCCGCCTTCAATGTTGAAGACAACACCTTCGCCCCAACCGTGCTCGTCGTCACCGATCAGGTAACGGCTTTCGTCGGCCGACAGGGTGGTCTTGCCGGTGCCGGACAGGCCGAAGAACAGGGTCACATCGCCTGCTTCGCCGATGTTGGCGGCGCAGTGCATTGGCAGCACGTCGGCAGCCGGCAGCAGGAAGTTCTGCACCGAGAACATGGCTTTCTTCATTTCACCGGCGTAACGCATGCCAGCGATCAGTACCTTCTTCTGGGCGAAGTTGATGATCACGCAGCCGTCGGAGTTGGTGCCGTCACGCTCAGGTTCGCACACGAAGTTGGCAACGTTGAGAACCTGCCACTGGTCACGGCCAGCCGGGTTGAACTGCTCAGGGTTGATGAACAGGCAACGGCCAAACAGGTTCTGCCAGGCAGTCTGGGTGGTCATCTTCACCGGCAGGTAGTGCTCGGCGGCAGCGCCTACGTGAACGTAGGAAACGAAGTGATCCTGGGCGTTGTTGAACGCCTCGACGCGGTCCCACAGGGCATCGAACTTGTCGGCCGGGAACTTGCGGTTGATCGGGCCCCAGGCAATAGCGTCCTGAGTGGAAGGTTCTTCGACGATGAAACGGTCAGCCGGCGAACGGCCTGTACGGTGCCCAGTCTCAACGACCAGTGCGCCGGTATCGGCTAGTACGCCTTCACCGCGTTGCAGCGCTTCTTTTACCAGCTCATCGACGCTCAGGTCGGTGTACACGGTGTTGTTGGCTTGCGTCATGAGATACCCCATCCGGCCCGAGGCCGAGTGCTCCAAACGTTTTGTAGTTGTCTGTAAAAAACTACTACAGCGAAAAAAGTGGCCGGATTATGCCAGAAACGCCCAAAAAAAGTAGGCCCCTCCTGTCGTAACCGCGCTTTTGCGCAATTCGACAGGAGATTTCCCTGCAATTAAACGTTTCAGTTGCGAGTTTCTGACGCCGTGTCTGTACCGCCACCGGCAAACAGTTGCGCCACATCGCCAGCATCGAAGAAGTAGCGCTCGTTGCAGAACTGGCAATCGATTTCTACCGTGCCGCCACACTCTTCAACCAACTGCTTGGCGTCGTGCTCGCCGAGGCTGACCAGCGCATTGCCGGAACGCTCGCGCGAGCAACTGCAGCGGAAGCGCAGTGGCTCAATATCGAACAGGCGCACAGCGTCTTCATGGTAGAGGCGATGCAGCAGGGTCTCGTTGCCCAGCACCCACTCTTCGCCCTTGAGCGTACTGGCGAGGGCCGTCACGTGCTGCCAGCTCTCGGCGCGTTCTTCTTCGTCGCGTTGGCGGTCTACCGGCAACTGCTGCAACAGCAGGCCGCGCGCCTTGCCATCTTTGGCATCGAGCCAGAAACGGGTATTGAGCTGCTGCGACTGAACGAAGTAGTTGGTGAAGCATTCCGACAGGTTGGTGCCGTCCAGGTCGACGGTGCCCTGGTAGCGCTGGCCTTTGACCGGGTCGATGGTCAGGGTCAGGTGGCCGTCGGGCATCAGCTGCGCCAATGTCGCATCGGCAGGAATCTGATCGGCTTCGTAACGGGCCACGCCGCGAATCTCACGGTCGCCCGAGCACTCCACCATCAGCAACGGGATCGGCCCATGGGAGCGCGCCTGCAGGATCAGCAGGCCGTCGAACTTCAGGGCGCCCACCAGCAATGCGGTGGCGGCCATCAATTCACCGAGCAGCGATGCCACAGGTTGGGGGTACGGGTGGCGCGCCAGCACTTCGGCATAGCTGCGGTCGAGCCCCACCCACTCACCGCGGATGTCGCGGTCGTCGAAGAGGAAACGTTGGGTGAAATCGGTATCCGGCAATTCGCTCATAGGTTCTGGCTATCTGAAAATGATGACAAAATGGTTACACGGGATTTCGAAACAGTTGCGAAGCCCGTGGGAGAGCGCTCACAAGGCGCTCCGATTTCTGTTGGCAATAGAGGTATCTTATGGACAATCGACCACTGTTCCAAGCAAGGTGGTCCTTCGGGCCATTGGCAGCCTGCACGCTGCTGCCCATCGCTCTACTGTGTTTCTGGTTATGGCCTATTGGCCAGATCCTGTGCCTGACTTTCGACGAGTGGCTGTTCCAAAGCCTCAATGCGCCGCTGGCCGACAACACCACCTGGCGCTATATCTGGACCCTTGGCAGCCTGCGCCCGTTCGACATTGTGGTCGGGCTGATCCTTCTGACAGTGCTGATCCGTGGCAACTGGGTGTTCAAAGCCTGCCAGGTGCGTGAGGCCTTTTTCGGCTTTTTGGTCACCCTGATCCTATTAGTGGTGATTCGCGCGCTGTTTTCCAAGTGGGTGGATGCCGCAGGGTGGCAACACAAGAGCCCGTCGATGATCTTCGACGGCGTCGTGCACCTCAGCGACTACTACCCCAAGCTGGAAGCTGCCTGGGAACTCAAGGACCGCTCCAGCAAGAGTTTCCCGGGCGATCACGCCTCGGTGCTGCTGATCTGGGCGTTGTTCATGAGCCTGTTCAGCCGCCGCCTGGTGCACTACCTGGTGGTCTGGGCGCTGGCGGTCGTGTTCATGTTGCCGCGCTTGGTGGCAGGCGCCCATTGGGGCCAGGATGACTACATCGGCGGGTTGCTGATGGCGATACTGGCCTTGGGGTGGAGCTGCTATACGCCTTTGGCGGCCAAAGGCAGCGCGGCGTTGCTGCGCTGGACAGCGCCGGTGTTTGCTTTGGCAGCCAGGTTACCGTTGGTCGGCAGATTGGCGGTGGTTCGCTAACAGCGGGGGCCGCTTTGCGGCCCATTCGCGGGGCAAGCCCGCTCGCACATTTGTCTTGCCCCTGTTCAGTCAAAGCTACCGTGCAGTTGGTGAATCTGCCGCCGCTGCTTCTTGTTTGGCCGGCCATCGGTGGTCACGCCCATCGCTCCGGCCTTGCGCATCTCGGCAGCCTGCTCACGACGGCGTACGCTTTCTTCCGTCTCGGCATACAGCGCTTGCGCCTCGGGCGCCCCACGCCGCACCACCGACAGCGCCTTGACCACTACCGTGCGCTCGTCAAACCCGGTACGCAGGACAAATTCATCCCCCACCCTGGGTTCCTTGCCGGGCTTGCAGCGTTCACCCCGGCAGTGCACCTTGCCGCTTTCGATGGCCGCCTTGGCCAGCGCCCGGGTTTTGTAAAACCGCGCCGCCCACAGCCATTTGTCCAGGCGAACCTTGTCGTCTTCTTCCGCCTTATGTGCCATCCCGTTACCTCGAATTCTGTCTTTAATCGAACTGTACTACCGTATCTTGCGGATGCAAAAAGTCCACGCCGTGCTTACAGTTCACCACCTTATCCCCAGGGCGCGTTTCGTGAAGACATTTGACCATTTGACTGTGATCGGCCTGCGCGAGTGGGTGGCCCTGCCCGACCTTGGCGTCGCCGGGCTGCGCGCCAAGATCGACACCGGCGCCAGCACCTCCAGCCTGCACGCTACCGAGGTGGAGCCGTTCGAGCGTGACGGCCAGCCCTGGGTGCGTTTTACCGCGCACCTGGGCTCGGTGGTGCAGTTGCGTCACCGCCGTTGCGAAGCCCCGCTGGTGACCATGAAGACCATCAAGAGCTCCAATGGCCACGCCCAAGCCCGCTACGTGATTCGCACGTCGCTGGCGCTGGGCGATAGCGTGTGGGAAGTAGAGTTCACCCTGGCCTGTCGCAAAGAAATGCGTTACCGCCTGTTGCTCGGCTCCAAGGCACTTATTCACGGCCAGTTGGTGGTCAACCCTGGCCTGAAGTACGTACAAGACAAACCGGCCTTTGCGGCCACCCTTTCCCCTGTCACAGGTGCTGCATGAAGATCGCTGTGCTGTCGCGCAATCCGCGTCTGTATTCCACCCGCCGCCTGGTCGAAGCCGGTACCCAGCGTGGCCACGAAATGGTGGTGATCGATACCCTGCGGGCCTACATGAACATCGCCAGCCACAAGCCGCAGATCCACTACCGCGGCAAACCGCTGGAAGGCTTCGATGCGGTGATCCCGCGCATCGGTGCCTCGGTCACGTTCTACGGCTGCGCAGTGCTGCGTCAGTTCGAGATGATGGGCGTCTACCCGCTCAACGAATCGGTGGCCATCGCCCGCTCGCGTGACAAACTGCGCTCGTTGCAGTTGCTGTCGCGGCGCGGCATCGGCCTGCCGATCACCGGCTTCGCCCACTCGCCTGACGACATCCCGGACTTGATCCAGATGGTCAATGGTGCCCCCCTGGTGATCAAAGTGCTGGAGGGTACTCAGGGCATTGGCGTGGTGCTGTGCGAGACCACCCAGGCGGCCGAGTCGGTGATCGAAGCGTTCATGGGCCTGAAGCAGAACATCATGGTGCAGGAGTACATCAAGGAGGCCGGCGGTGCCGACATTCGCTGCTTCGTGGTGGGCGACAAGGTCATTGCCTCGATGAAACGTCAGGCCAAGCCGGGTGAGTTTCGCTCCAACCTGCATCGGGGCGGCGTCGCCAGCCTGATCAAGATCACGCCGGAAGAGCGGATAACCGCGATTCGTGCGGCCAAGGTCATGGGCTTGAGTGTGGCGGGGGTGGATATCCTGCGGTCCAACCATGGGCCGCTGGTGATGGAGGTGAACTCATCGCCGGGGCTGGAGGGCATTGAAGTGACCACCGGCAAGAACGTGGCCGGGATGATCATCGAGCACCTGGAGAAGAATGGCGGGCCGAATCAGACCCGGACCAAGGGGAAAGGCTAGGGTTGGTCTTGCCGGCCTCTTCGCGGGGCAAGCCCGCTCCCACCGTAATACCTGTGGGAGCGGTCTTGCCCCGCGAAGAAGCCGCTACAGATCACACCGCATTACGCGGCAACAAAAGCCCCAACGGCAACCTCACCCGCGCCTCGATCCCGCCACCAGACCGATTGCGCAACTCGACATTCCCGCCATGCTGGGCCGCGATCCGTTTTACGATCGCCAAGCCCAACCCGGTTCCCTTGCCACCACGGGCACGGTCCCCACGAATGAACGGGTTGAAGATGGTCTCCAGCTCCGACTCATCGATCCCCGTCCCCCGGTCCAGCACGCTGAGCACCACGTAAGGCGCGCTCTCGTCGCCCGACACATAGGCCGCCACCTCTACCCCTTTGCCGGCATGGTGCAAGGCGTTGCCGATCAGGTTGCCCAGCATGCGCTTGAGCGAAACCCGGCGCAGCGGGAACGGTGGGATAGGCTCAAGGCACAGCCGTACACGCTCTTCCGGTTGGTTGTACGGTGCCACCACTTCGCGCACCAGGTCGGCCAGGTCGACCTCTTCCACCGGCTCGTCACGCCCATCGCGGATGAACGCCAGGAACTGGTCGAGAATCGCGTCCATATCCTCGATGTCGCGGACCATGTCATCGCTCAACTCGTTGTCACTGTCCAGCAACGAAAGCGACAGGCGCAGCCGCGTCAGCGGTGTACGCAGGTCGTGGGAAACCCCGGCCAGCATCAGCTCACGCTCACGCCCTGCCTGTTCGACATCCTCGGCCATCTGGTTGAACGCCCGATAGACCTCGGTCATTTCACTGGGCGTGTCGCTGATCGGCAAGCGCACGCTGCGCCCCTGACCCAGTTGCCGAGCGGCAAACACCAGGCGCTTGAGCGGCTGGTTCAGTTGGCGCACGAAAATCCAGGCCGACGCGGTGGACAACAGGCCGATGGCCAGGAACCAGCCGAGCACGTTCCAGATCTTCTGCCCCCGCAGCGGGTGCGGGTACAGCGGCACCTTGAGCCAGCCAGGGCCGAGGCTCGGCGCATTGACCCACAACGCCGGTGGTGCATGGATGCGCAGACGCACTTCGGTGTCTTCACCCAATTCGGCCTGCATCTGACGCTGGTAGATCTCGCTGTATGGCCAATGCTGCTCGCCTTCCGGCACACCAGCACCGGTCACCCGGATCAGGCCTGCTGCTTCGGCGATCTTGTCGCGGTTCTCTTCATCGGCAGCCCAATAGGCGCGCAAGGTCAGTGCCACACCGTGGCTGTACTGACGATCGACCAGCACATCCTCGTTCATCAAAAGGTAAACGAGGGTTAGCGCCTTGGAAAACAGGACGACGATCAGCACCAGCCACAGCGTGCGGGCGAAGAAACTCTGCGGAAACCACAGCGGCGTTTTCATCGACGGCACGGCATCATTTGCCGGCGTTTCCGTCCGGTACGAAGACGTAACCCACGCCCCAGACCGTCTGGATGTAACGTGGCTTGGATGGGTCCGGCTCGATCATGCGGCGCAGGCGCGAGATCTGCACGTCGATGGAACGCTCCAAAGCATCCCACTCACGGCCACGGGCCAGGTTCATCAGCTTGTCGCGGGTCAGCGGTTCACGCGCGTGCATGACCAGGGCCTTGAGCACGGCAAACTCACCGGTGGTGAGCATGTGCACTTCGTCGCCGCGCTTGAGTTCGCGGGTTGCCAGGGACAGCTCGTAATCACCGAAGGTGACCGACTCGTCCTCGCTGCCCGGGGCGCCAGGGACGCTCGGTGCCTGGCGGCGCAGCACGGCCTTGACCCGGGCCATCAGCTCGTCAGGGTTGAACGGCTTGCCCAGGTAGTCGTCAGCGCCCAGCTCCAGGCCCTTGATACGGCTGAGCTCGTCGCCCTTGGCGGTGAGCATGATGATCGGGATTTGGTTGTTCGACTGGCGCAGGCGCTTGCACGCGGACAGGCCGTCCTCGCCCGGCAGCATCAGGTCGAGCACGACCAGGTTGAACACCTCGCGCGACAGCAGGCGGTCCATCTGCTCGGTGTTGGGCACCGCGCGGGCACGGTAGCCCTTGCTGGTGAAGAAACGTTCCAGCAGGCTGCTCAGCCCCGGATCGTCGTCGACGATGAGAATCTTGTCACCTTCAGCGGTGTTTGCAGTGCCGGTCATGAATAACTCCTCTGGTATCGCCGCGCATTATGGCGTAGCCATTGCAACGCGTGCCGTGAGCATTGTTAGCAGATTTTTCCCCCGGCGCCAGTTCCGGGCCATTCAGGCTGGCTTGGCGCCATCACCGCAAGCCAGTCACGATGGGTATAATGCGCGGCTTTCATCCAGCGCCGTCGGGCTCCAGGCCCGCGCGCGGCCCCCGTATTCACAATTGTCAGGTGGTTTACATGGACAGCATCAACAGCCGTATCGCCGAGGAACTGGGCGTACGCCCACAACAGGTCGAAGCGGCCGTGGGCCTGTTGGACGAAGGCTCGACCGTGCCCTTCATCGCCCGCTACCGCAAGGAAGTGACCGGCAGCCTGGACGACACCCAACTGCGCCACCTGGAAGAGCGCCTGCGCTACCTGCGCGAACTCGACGAGCGCCGCGCCAGCATCCTGTCCAGCATTGAGGAACAGGGCAAACTGACCCCGGAACTGGCCCGCGAGATCAAGCTCGCCGACACCAAGACCCGCCTCGAAGACCTCTACCTGCCGTACAAGCAAAAGCGCCGCACCAAGGGCCAGATCGCCCTGGAAGCCGGCCTCGGCGAGCTGGCCGACGGCCTGTTCAACGACCCGCAGTTGACCCCGGAAACCGAAGCGGCACGCTTCGTCGATGCCGAAAAGGGCGTGGCCGATGTCAAGGCAGCGCTGGAAGGCGCGAAATACATCCTCATGGAGCGCTTCGCCGAAGACGCCGCCCTGCTCGACAAGCTGCGCAACTTCCTCAAGCAGGAGTCGGTACTCAGCGCCCGCGTGGTGGCCGGCAAGGAAGAGGAAGGCGCCAAGTTCCGCGACTACTTCGCCCATGACGAACTGCTGCGCAGCGCGCCGTCGCACCGTGCCCTGGCGATTTTCCGCGGGCGCAACGAAGGTATCCTGAGCGCATCGCTGAAGGTCGGTGAAGAACTGCCCGGCACCCTGCACCCGTGCGAAGTCATGATCGGTGGCCACTTCGGCCTGGAAAACCGCAGCCGCCCGGCCGACAAGTGGCTGGCCGAGGTGGTGCGCTGGACCTGGAAGGTCAAGCTGTACACCCACCTGGAAACCGACCTGTTCGGTGAGCTGCGCGACAACGCCGAGGGTGAGGCAATCAACGTCTTCGCCCACAACCTGCACGACCTGTTGCTGGCCGCCCCGGCCGGCCCGCGCGCCACTCTGGGCCTGGACCCTGGCCTGCGCACCGGCTGCAAGATCGCCGTGGTCGATGCCACCGGCAAACTGCTGGACACCGCCACCGTCTACCCGCACGCACCGCGCAACGACTGGGACCGCACGATCTCCGTGCTGGCCGCCCTGTGCGCCAAGCACTCGGTGGAGCTGGTTGCCATCGGCAACGGCACCGCCAGCCGCGAGAGCGACAAGCTGGTGGCCGAGCTGGTCAAGAAGTACCCAGCCCTGAAGGTCACCAAGGTGATGGTCTCCGAGGCCGGCGCTTCGGTGTACTCGGCCTCGGAGCTGGCCGCACGCGAATTCCCGGACCTGGATGTGTCGATCCGTGGCGCCGTGTCCATCGCCCGTCGCCTGCAGGACCCGCTGGCCGAGCTGGTGAAGATCGACCCGAAATCCATCGGCGTCGGCCAGTACCAGCATGACGTGTCCCAGCTCAAGCTGGCGCGTGGCCTGGACGCGGTGGTCGAGGACTGCGTGAACGCCGTGGGCGTGGACGTCAACACCGCCTCCGTGGCGCTGCTGACCCGTATCTCGGGCCTCAACGCGACACTCGCGCAGAACATCGTCGCGCACCGCGACGCCAATGGCCCGTTCGCCACCCGCGCGGCGCTGAAAAAGGTCAGCCGCCTCGGTGAAAAGACCTTCGAACAGGCCGCCGGCTTCCTCCGCGTCATGAACGGTGACAACCCGCTCGACGCCTCTGCCGTGCACCCTGAAGCCTACCCGCTGGTGCAGCGCATCGCGGCCGGCACCGACCGCGACATCCGCTCGCTGATCGGCGACAGCAGCTTCCTCAAGCGCCTCGACCCGAAAAAATTCACCGACGAGACCTTCGGCCTGCCGACCGTCACCGACATCCTCCAGGAACTGGACAAACCCGGCCGCGACCCACGCCCTGAGTTCAAGACCGCCACCTTCCAGGACGGCGTCGAAGACCTCAAGGACCTGGAGCCCGGCATGATCCTCGAAGGCGTGGTCACCAACGTCACCAACTTCGGTGCGTTCGTCGATATCGGCGTGCACCAGGACGGCCTGGTGCACATCTCGGCGCTGTCGGAAAAGTTCGTCAAAGACCCGCGCGAAGCGGTCAAGGCCGGCGACGTGGTCAAGGTCAAGGTCATGGAAGTGGACATCCCGCGCAAACGGGTCGGCCTGTCCATGCGCATGGGCGACACCCCAGGCGAGAAGGTCGAAGGCAACCGTGGCGGCGGCCGTGGCAACGGCGGCAACCGCCAGCAACAAGCGCCACGCCCGCGTGAAACCACTTCGGCGGCCCCGGCCAACAATGCCATGGCGTCGTTGTTCGCCAACGCCAAGCAGCTGAAGAAGAAGTGATGGACGTCCCCCGCGAATACGTCGAAAGCGCCTTCAGCCAGCTGCTTGGCTGCCGCCTGCAACGCCTGGACACAGGCGTTGCCGAGGTGGCCCTGGCGCTTGAGCCACAGTTGCGCAACCGTGGCCAGAAACTGCACGGCGGGGCGATCTTCAGCCTGGTGGACATCGCAATGGGCCTGGCCTGCTCGGCCAGCCATGGCTTCGACCAGCAAAGCGTGACCATCGAATGCAAGATCAACTACATGCGCGCCGTCAGTGACGGCGAGGTCGTGTGCACGGCCCGTGTGCTGCACGCCGGGCGGCGCACGTTGGTGGTCGACGCCGACGTAGTTCAAGGCGACAAACTGGTGGCCAAAGCGCAAGGAACCTTCGCGGTTCTCTAGCTCACCAAGCTGTATCTGCGGTATTTTCAGCAGTGCGCTGGCACTGCTGGAACCGCGTAAACCAGGCGACAACGCCAGTTCCTTTCTTCCTACCCTTGTAGACCGTTATCTCCACCCCCATATTGGGGCGACTGACGCGTGAAGGAATCCATCTTGAGCGACCTCCTCAACCGCCGCCTGAGCCTGCTCGGCGCAAATCTCCCCCTGCTCAAGCAGTGCCTGCACGGTATTGAGCGAGAATGCCTGCGCGTGACCGATGACGGTCGCCTGGCCCAGACCCCGCACCCTGAGGCCTTGGGTTCGGCGCTGACCAACGAGCAGATCACCACCGATTATTCCGAGTCGCTACTGGAGTTCATCACCCCGGCCCTGCCCGACCCGGCCAAGGTGCTCGAAAGCCTCGAACAGACCCACCGTTTCGTCTACAGCAAGCTGGGTGACGAATACCTGTGGAGCCCGTCGATGCCGTGCACGCTGCCGGCCGAGGAGGACATCCCGATCGCCGAGTACGGCAGCTCGAACATCGGCAAACTCAAGCACGTCTACCGCAAGGGCCTGGCCCTGCGCTACGGCCGCACCATGCAGTGCATCGCCGGTATCCATTACAACTTCTCGCTGCCCGAAGCCCTGTGGCCTCTGCTGCGCGAAGCCGAAGGCAGCACGCAAGACAACCGCGACTACCAGTCGTCGGCCTACATTGCCCTGATCCGCAACTTCCGTCGCTACAGCTGGCTGCTGATGTACCTGTTCGGCGCGTCGCCAGCGCTGGACAAAGGCTTCCTACGAGGCCGCCCGCACCAGCTCGAAGAGCTGGACGCCGAAACGTTGTTCCTGCCCTACGCCACCAGCCTGCGCATGAGCGACCTGGGTTACCAGAGCAACGCCCAGGCCGGCCTCACGCCTTGCTACAACAACCTGGCCAGCTACACCGACAGCCTGCGCAAGGCGGTGGGCACGCCCTACCCGCCCTACGTTGAAGTCGGCACGCACGTGGATGGCGAGTGGGTGCAGCTGAACACCAACATCCTGCAGATCGAGAACGAGTACTACTCGAACATCCGCCCCAAGCGTGTCACCTACACCGGCGAGCGGCCGATCCAGGCGTTGACGTCCCGCGGCGTGCAATACGTCGAAGTGCGCTGCCTGGACATCAACCCTTTCCTGCCGGTCGGGATCGACCTGCCCGAGGCGCGCTTCCTCGATGCGTTCCTGCTGTTCTGCGCACTCGAAGACAGCCCGCAGCTGGACAACGGCGAATGCGGCCAGTGCACCGACAACTTCCTGTCCGTGGTCAAGGAAGGCCGTCGCCCGGGCCTGGAGCTGCATCGTGATGGCCAGCCGATCTCCCTGAAGGATTGGGCCAGCGAGCTGATCGAACGTATCCGGCCGCTGGCCGACCTGCTCGACCAGGCGCAAGGCGGCGAAGCCCACGCCAAAGCCCTGGATGCCCAGCAGGCCAAGGTCGATGATGCCTCGCTGACCCCGTCGGCCCAGGTGCTGGCACGCATGACCGAGCACGACGAAACCTTCATCCAGTTCTCCCTGCGCCAAAGCCGGGTCCACGCCGAAACATTCCGCGAACAGCCGCTGAGCAACGAACAGCAACAGGCGTTCGAAACACTGGCCCGCGAATCGCTCGCCAAGCAGTCCGAGCTGGAACAGGAAGAGGTCGGCGACTTCGACCTGTTCGTCGGCGCCTACCAGGCCAGTATCCTGGCGATCAGCAACTGATGAGCCGCACCGCCTCCCCGCGCAAGCCGCGCGCCAGCAGCCAGGCCAGGATCGAGATGATCCTGGTGGCCGCGCGCGAGCTGCTTGCAGAGCTTGGGGTGGCGGGGTTGTCGATTTACAGCGTGGCCGAGCGGGCGCAGATACCGCCGTCGTCGGTGTACCACTTCTTCGCCAGCGTGCCGGCCTTGCTGGAGGCGTTGACCGCCGATGTGCACCGGGCGTTTCGCGAGGCACTGAGCGCACCGATCGACAGCAGCGCATTCGCCACCTGGCATGAGCTGTCGCGGCTGATCGAACAGCGCATGCTCGACATCTACAACGGGGATGCTGCGGCGCGTCAGTTGATTCTGGCCCAGCATGGTCTGAGCGAGGTGGTGCAGGCTGACCGGCAGCACGACATGGAGCTGGGCGACCTGATGCACAAGCTGTTCGACCAGCATTTTCATTTGCCGGTGATGCCGGCGGATGTGGATGTGTTTGCCCTGGCCATGGAGCTGAGCGACCGGGTGTATGCGCGGTCGGTGCAGTTGCATGAGCAGATTACGGCGCGCATGGCCGAAGAAGGCAAGCGGGTGTTCGAGGCGTATCTGGGGCTCTATTTGCCGCCGTTTTTGGCTAAGCGTTTGGGCTGAAATGAGTGGGGCCGCTTTGCGGCCCTTCGCGGGGCAAGCCCGCTCCCACATGGGAATTCGATCTCCTGTAGGAGCGGGCTTGCCCCGCGAAGGGCTGCAGAGCAGCCCCATTCAACACCAGCATCACAGCTTGGCAATGGACACTTCAGTCGACTTCACAAAGGCAATCACTTCACTGCCCACCTGCAGCTCCAGCTCACGCACGGAACGGGTGGTGATCACCGAGGTGACGACGCCGGAGGCGGTCTGTACGTCGATTTCCGACAGTACCGGGCCTTCGAGGATTTCTTTCACGGTGCCTTTGAACTGGTTGCGAACGTTGATGGCTTTGATAGTCATGGCTTGATTCCTTCTCTTTGGCTTCAGTCTGGTAAGTGAGTCGTTCAGTGCGCCCAACGCAGTTGCGTGGGCAAAGGGGCTACAGGATCCGGCTCGGGCGCAGTGCCCGGTGCCGACAGAACACGGTTGAGCACTTCGCTTTCCAACGCTGCCAAACGGTGCGAACCACGCGCCCTTGGCCGTGCCAGGTCAACAGTAAGGTCGAGCCCGACCTCGCCGTCTTCAATCAAGATCACCCGGTCAGCCACGGCAACCGCCTCGCTGACATCGTGGGTGACCAGCAACACGGTAAAACCGTGCTGACGCCAGAGGCGTTCAATAAGCTGCTGCATCTCGATACGAGTCAGCGCGTCCAGGGCACCCAGCGGCTCATCCAGCAGCAACAGGCGTGGCTGGTGGATCAGTGCCCGCGCCAGCGCTACGCGCTGCTTCTGGCCACCGGAGAGTGCCGCCGGCCATTCGTGGGCGCGGTCGGCAAGGCCGACCGCCTCCAGCGCGTCCAGCGCACGTGGGCGCCAGTCGCCCGACAGGCCCAGGCCGACGTTGTCGATCACCTTCTTCCAGGGCAGCAGGCGCGCGTCCTGGAACATCAGCCGCGTTTCTTCGCGGGCTTCGGCCAACGGTGCAGCACCCGCCAACAGCTCACCGGCGCTGGGTTGGTCGAGGCCGGCCAGCAAGCGCAGCAAGGTGCTCTTGCCGCAGCCACTGCGACCGACGATGGCGACAAACTGACCCGCCGGGATGTGCAGGTCGATGCCTTTGAGTACTTCACGCTGGCCAAAGGTCTTGCGCAGGCCGTTGGATGCCAGGGGGATGCCACGCAACAGGCGTGGCGGCTGTTCCTTGAGCACGGTCATGCGCCCTCCTTCTTGGCCACTTGGTAGGCTGGGTGCCAGCGCAGCCAAACACGTTCCAGGCCGCGAGCAGCGAGGTCGGCGAGCTTGCCAAGCACGGCGTACAGGACGATGGCCAATACCACCACGTCGGTCTGCAGGAACTCACGGGCGTTCATCGCCAGGTAACCGATACCGGCATTGGCCGAAATGGTTTCTGCAACGATCAGGGTCAGCCACATGAAGCCCAAGGCAAAGCGCACACCGACCAGGATCGAGGGCAATGCACCCGGCAGGATCACCTGACGGAACAGGCCGAAGCCGGACAAGCCATAGCTGCGCGCCATCTCCACCAGCGCTGGGTCAACGTTGCGGATACCGTGGTAGGTGTTGAGGTAGATCGGGAACAGCGTGCCCAGGGCGACCAAAAAGATCTTCGCCGACTCGTCGATGCCGAACCACAGGATTACCAGCGGAATCAGCGCCAGGTGCGGCACGTTGCGGATCATCTGCACCGAGCTGTCGAGCAGGCGTTCGCCCCAGTTCGACAGGCCGGTGATGAAGCCCAGCACCAGGCCGATGCTGCCGCCGATGACAAAACCAAGCCCGGCACGCCAGCCACTGATCGCCAGGTGGGTCCAGATCTCGCCACTGCGCACCAGTTCGACACCCGCGCTGACCACCGCGCTCGGCGCCGGCAGGATGCGGGTCGACAGCCAGCCCGCGCTGACGGCCAGCTGCCAGACTGCCAGCAGCAGTACCGGCAGTGCCCACGGCGCCAGGCGCTGGGTCAGGGTGGAAGAAGTTGCACGACTCATGGCCCGGCCCTCAGCTCTGCGACACGGACTTGGGCAGGATGTCGTTGGCCACCATCTCGCCGAACGGGCTCACGTAGCCGCCGGTTTTCGGCTGCTCCGGGCGCTGTACGTCGAGGTGCGGGAACAACAGTTCAGCCACGCGGTAGGACTCTTCCAGGTGTGGATAACCCGAGAAGATGAAGGTATCGATACCCAGCTCGGCGTATTCCTTGACCCGGGCTGCCACGGTCGGGCCATCGCCGACCAGCGCGGTACCGGCGCCGCCACGTACCAGGCCGACACCCGCCCACAGGTTGGGGCTGACCTCCAGGTTGTCGCGGTTACCGCCATGCAGGGCAGCCATGCGCTGCTGGCCCACCGAGTCGAAACGCGCCAGCGAGGCTTGGGCACGGGCGATGGTCTCATCGTCCAGGTGCGAGATCAGGCGGTCAGCGGCGGCCCAGGCTTCTTCGTTGGTTTCACGCACGATCACGTGCAGGCGGATACCGAAGCGCACTTCGCGGCCTTGTGCGGCAGCTTTTTCGCGCACCTGGGCAATTTTTTCGGCAACGGCGGCAGGTGGCTCACCCCAGGTCAGGTACAGCTCGACCTGCTCGGCAGCCAGGTCCTGGGCGGCTTCGGACGAACCCCCGAAGTACAGCGGCGGACGCGGTTGCTGAATCGGCGGATAGAGCAGCTTGGCGCCTTTCACCTGAATGTGCTTGCCATCGTAATCGACGTTTTCGCCTTCCAGCACTTTGCGCCAGATACGGGTGAACTCGACCGAGGCTTCGTAGCGCTCTTCGTGGCTCAGGTGCAGGCCGTCACCGGCCAGTTCGTCC
Organism: Pseudomonas putida; assembly: GCF_025905425.1. Lineage (NCBI taxonomy): Bacteria > Pseudomonadati > Pseudomonadota > Gammaproteobacteria > Pseudomonadales > Pseudomonadaceae > Pseudomonas > Pseudomonas putida. The sequence goes on from NZ_CP109603.1 coordinate 5,021,636, forward strand.
GGGTCGCCGCCGGTTACCAGGTTGAACAGCGCACGGCCGTTGGACAGGCGGTCCAGGGTCGCGGCCTGGCGCGCCGCCACGGTCGGCGAAATGATGCCGGGGCGCAGGGCAACCAGGAATTTCAGATGCTGGGTCACGGGGATCAGCGACGCGGCCACCAGCCAGGAATCCTCGCAGGAACGCCCGGTCGGGATCAGCACGCCGCCAAAACCCAGGCGGTCGGCAGCCTGGGCAATCTGCTGCAGGTAGCCGTGATCGACCGCACGGGCGCCATCGGACGTGCCCAGGTACTTGCCGTCACCGTGAGTGGGAAGAAACCAGAAAATATTAAGGCTCATTGGAGTTGTCTCCTCAAGGGTGGCTCAAGCCGGAGCGGCGCCCCGGCGCAGGCAAATCAATCAAGGCGCACTGGCGACCTTGGCCGGGGGTGTCCAGATCACGTCCTTGATGCTCAGCGGCTTGGGGATAAGCTTCAGCGCCTGGAACGTGTCGGCGATCTTCTGTTGCGCGGCCACCACCTCGGGGGTGAGCGGCGCGGCCCCGTAGCCTTGGCGCTTGACCGAGGTCAGGGTGATGTCGGCAGGCAGCCCCAGCAGTGGCGCGACCTGATCGGTGACCTCCTGCGGGTTGGCCTGGGACCATTCGCCCACGGCGCGCACTTCCTCGATCAAGGTGCTGATCACGGCAGGGTGCTGGGTGGCATAGTCACGGGTGGCGAGGTAGAACTGATGGTTGTCGACCAGGCCTTTACCGTCACGCAGGGTGCGCGCCTGCAGCTGCTTCTCGGCGGCGGCCTGGTACGGGTCCCAGATAACCCAGGCATCGACGCTGCCACGCTCGAATGCAGCGCGGGCATCGGCCGGCGGCAGGTAGACCGGTTGAATGTCGCTGTACTTGAGGCCTGCATCTTCCAGGGCACGCACCAGTAGGTAGTGGACGTTGGAGCCTTTGTTGAGGACGACTTTCTTGCCTTTGAGGTCTTTTACCGACTGGATCGACGAGCCCTTCGGCACCAGGATCGCTTCGCTGTGCGGCGCAGGCGGCTCGTAGGCGACGTAGAGCAGGTCGGCACCGGCGGCCTGGGCGAACACGGGTGGCGTTTCGCCGGTGACGCCGAAGTCGATAGAGCCAACGTTCAGCCCTTCCAGCAGCTGCGGGCCACCGGGGAACTCGGTCCATTGCACTTGCACGCCTTGCTCGGCCAAGCGCTTTTCCAGCGTGCCCTTGGCCTTGAGCAGCACCAGGGTGCCGTATTTCTGGTAACCGATACGCAGGCTCTCGGCCTGGGCTTGGGTGATGGCGCCGAAGGACACAGCCGCCGCAAACAGGGCGACCAGACCACGACGCAAGAAGACTGTGCGCATGGCGCTCTCCTGTGCGAATAGGGTTCGGGTTGCACCTGCTTGCCTCGTTGACGGGCGAGTAAGGTGAATGACGCGGTAAAGCCGTTGAACCGGGTCAGATGCTCCAGCGGGCACTGATCAGGCGTTCGTTGAGTACGCCGGGGGCCACGGGCCGTGGCCGACGGGCCAGGGCAACGTGGAAGGTTTCCAGCGAGTCCTGCAGGCGCTCATCCAGAGCGGGTGCCAGCTGCGCCGCCTTGGCGCCTTCTGCGTAGGCGACCTGGCTGTCGTCGGCGAAGATCCCTTGCAGGGTCTCTTGCGCCTTGAGTGCAGACAGCACCGGTTTTAACGCGTAATCCACCGCCAGCATGTGGGCGATGCTGCCGCCGGTAGCGATTGGCAGCACGATCTTGTGCTCCAGGGCGCGTTCGGGCAGCAGGTCGAGCAAAGTCTTCAGTGCACCGGCGAACGATGCCTTGTACACCGGGGTGGCGACGATCAGGCCGTCGGCCTGGGCTACCAGTTGCTGGAAGTGCTGCACCTGCGGGCTGTCGAAGCGCGCATGGAGCAGGTCCTCGGCGGCGAAGTCACGCACCTGGAAGGTCACCACTTCGACGCCACGGTTTTGCAGCCACTGGCGCGAGCGCTCGAGCAGCACGCCGGAGCGTGAACGGGTACCAGGGCTACCACCGATTGAGACGACCAACATTGGAGCGCTTCCTTGTGTTCTGTTGGGGTGACATTAACAGGCCGTATATATATCTAGAAATCATATTTTTTCATTTGTTTATTCCATTTTTGATCATTACGTTTTCCGCCCATTCGCGGGCAAGCCCGCTCCCACAATGACCGCACTGGGCATGAGGGTAGCGCTGTGCCTGTGGGAGCGGGCTTGCCCGCGAAGCGTCCAACGCCGAATTGCAGGCATAAAAAAGGGCCGTCGAAACGGCCCGAAATCCCTGCTATGGCTAAGAGCAATGCAACGAGGATCCTTTAACGATTAGGTTGCGGCGTCAGGCGCAGATAAGGCTTAACTGCCCGATACCCTTTGGGGAAACGCTGCTTGATCTCCTCCTCGTCTTTGAGCGAAGGCACGATCACCACGTCGTCACCGTCTTGCCAGTTACCTGGCGTGGCGACCTTGTAGTTGTCGGTCAGCTGCAGCGAATCGATCACCCGCAGGATCTCGTTGAAGTTGCGCCCGGTACTGGCCGGATAGGTAATGGTCAGGCGCACCTTCTTGTTTGGGTCGATGACGAACAGCGAGCGCACGGTCAGGGTGTCGTTCGCGTTCGGGTGGATCAGGTCGTACAGATCGGAGACCTTGCGGTCAGCGTCGGCGATAATCGGGAAGTTGACCACGGTGTTCTGGGTCTCGTTGATGTCATCGATCCACTTGTGGTGCGAGTCGACCGGGTCCACCGACAGCGCGATGGCCTTGACCCCACGCTGGGTGAAGTCGTCCTTGAGCTTGGCGGTCAGGCCCAGTTCGGTGGTGCACACAGGGGTGAAGTCGGCCGGGTGAGAAAACAGCACACCCCAACTGTTGCCGAGCCACTCGTGGAAGCGGATCTTGCCTTCACTGGAATCCTGTTCGAAGTCGGGGGCGATGTCGCCGAGTTTGAGACTCATGGGGTGCGGCTCCTGTGCTGTGTTCTGGCCTTGTTGGGTTCAATGTGCCTGCATTCAGTTAAAAACAAAAAGAATAAATACTGATTTATTTATAACCTTAGAGCATACCTAATCGCACACACAAAAAAGCCTCGCACTAGGCGAGGCTTCTGGTTCAGCTACGGCTTACAGGAAGTTGTAAGTGTAGTTGAAGATCAGACGGGTCTGATCCTGGTCAGCCAGCGAGCTGGTGCCAGTGCCACGGTAGACACCGTGACGCAGGCTGGCGCCCAGGCCCTTGAAGGTGCCTTCCTGGATAACGTAGTCAACGCGGGCGTCACGTTCCCATTCGCTGAAGGTACCGTTGCCGTTGGCGTTCTTGCCGTCTTCACCTTTCAGGTAGGAGACCGAAGCTTTCAGGCCAGGTACGCCCAGACGCGCGAAGTCATACGAGTACTGACCGAAGGTGGTGTTCTCACCGGCCTTGGCGAACTGGTTGATCATGCTGTCGGTGAACAGGTAGAAGCTGGAGCCACCGGCGCCTTCGTTGCGGCCATTGCCATCAACGACGCTGCCCTGGTTGAGCCAGACGAAACCACCGTCATCGTTGACGCGCTGGTGACCGAGCATCAGCGCATGGCCACCCAGGGTGTAGGTGAACATGGCGGTCCAGGTCTTGTTGTCGACCTCGCCAGCGTTCTTGGCATAACCGCCGTTGTTGTTGAAGCGGTAGCCGGCTTCACCGTTCTTGCCGTCGCTGCTGCTGTCGAAGTAGCGCAGGTCGGTCTTGAACGACTGGTCGTCAGCGATCTTGAACACGTGAGTCGCGCCCAGGAAGTGCTGCTTGTAGAAGTCTTCCAGGTTCGAGTAGTAGTACTGCAGGGTCAGGTCTGGCGTGAGCTTGTAGTCCAGGCCGCCGTAGCGGAACTTGTTGCTGTCCTGGCTAGCGCCCGCCACGGACAGGCCGGTACGGTTGCTCGAAGCACGGCCCATGGCGTGGGTCAGCTGACCGGCGTTGACGGTCAGGTTGTCGATTTCCTTCGACTGGATGGTGCCACCCTCGAAGGTCTGCGGCAGCAGACGACCATCGTTGGCCACCAGGATCGGCAGGTTCGGCGCCAGGGCGCTACCGTAGTGAACCTCGGTCTTGGAGAAGCGAGCCTTGGCGTTACCGCCCACGCGGGCCCACTGGCTCACTGCAGAGCCGTCGGTATCGCTTGGGAAGAAGCTGCTGTTGTCAGGGTGCTTGCCGCGGCCGCCATCCAGGTGAATACCCCACAGGGCCTGGACATCGACGCCGAAACCAACGGTGCCTTCGGTGAAACCGGACAGGTAGTCGAGCTTGAAGCCCTGGCCAGACTCGCGGTTGTCAGCGCCGCCGTCACGGTTGTCGTTGTTGAAGTACATGGTGCGCGAGCTGAGCGACAGTTTGCTGTCTTCAACGAAACCGGCAGCGCCTGCTTGTTGGGCGAGAACCCCCAGTGCCACGGCCAGAGCCAGGCTGGACTTGTACATGTTTTGCTCCTCTACGTTCTAATTCTTGTGTATCTCTGGCGGCGAAGTCTGCTGCCTCGCTCACCGTGGATTGGCGATTTAGTCCCAAAGCGTGACCATGAAGTCAATCGTTTCTAAACGTTTCGCGACTTTGGTCTAAGGCCACCTGCGCTACAGGATAATGACAATCCTATAAATCCAAAATGACCGTTTTATGAATTCGTAAGATTTTTCCGGAATATGTTAGGAACCTTTACTGCCATTTGTTGTAGACAGCACCACCACTCATAACTTTCGGCTATTTGCAAACGTTTGCTCATAACCTAATTCCATCCCGTTCTATGGGGACGAAAAAGCCTAGCAGCCGTCTCGGATTTCGCCATTGAGCGAAATCGGCCCAGCAGGCTTAAAGCATTTGGCTCCTAAGCTAATTCTAAAAAGTTATTTATTTTCGATTTCTTAGATCATCTAGTCTTCTTGCCATCCATCACATCGATTGCCTGACGAGAGGTTCACCATGATCCCGCACGCTCCGCTGCGCCTGTTCGCCGCCCTGACTCTCGCCAGCACCAGCTGGTTGGCCCAGGCTGCCGACCTGACCGTGGCCTACCAGACCACCGTTGACCCAGCCAAAGTGGCCCAGGTCGATGGCGATTACGAGAAAGCCAGCAAGGCCAGCATCGACTGGCGCAAATTCGACAACGGCGCCGATGTGATCACCGCCGTGGCCAGCGGCGACGTGCAAATCGGCTACCTCGGCTCCAGCCCGCTGGCCGCCGCGGCTACCCGCAAGCTGCCGGTCGAGACCTTCCTGATCGCCACCCAGATCGGTGCTGGCGAAGCACTGGTGGCGCGCGACAGCATCAAGACCCCGCAAGACCTGATCGGCAAGAAGGTTGCGGTGCCCTTTGTCTCCACCGGCCATTACAGCCTGCTGGCAGCGCTCAAGGCCTGGAACATCGACCCGTCCAAGGTGCAGATCCTCAACCTCGCGCCACCGGCCATCATTGCTGCCTGGAAGCGCGGTGACATCGACGCCACCTACGTCTGGGACCCCGCCCTGGGCGTGGCCAAGGAAAACGGCAAAGTGCTGATCACCTCCGGTGAGCTGGCCGAGAAAGGCGCACCCACCTTCGACGCCTGGATCGTGCGCAAGGACTTCGCCGACAAGCACCCTGAGGTGGTCAAGGCCTTCGCCAAGGTCACCCTCGACGCCTACGCCGATTACCGCAAAGACCCGAAAGCCTGGCTGGCCAACAAGGACAACGTGGCCAAGCTGGTCAAGCTGTCCGGCGCCAAGGCCAGCGATATCCCGGTACTGCTGGAAGGCAACGTCTACCCATTGGCCGCAGACCAGGCCAACGCCCTGGGTGCACCGACCACTCAAGCGCTGACCGACACAGCCACCTTCCTCAAGCAGCAAGGCAAGGTTGACGCAGTGCTGCCGGACTACTCGCCGTACGTCAGCGCCAAGTTCCTGCCCAACTGATCCGGAGCCCGTCATGGCCTTGCTTGAACTGGAGCGCATCAGCGCACAGTACCCCGGCGCCAGCACCCCGGTGCTGGCCGACATCAACCTGAGCCTCGGGCCACGCCAGCTGCTGGTGGCCCTGGGCCCCTCGGGCAGCGGCAAGACCTCGCTGCTCAACCTGATCGCCGGCTTCGTCAGCCCCAGCGGTGGGCGCATCACCCTTGACGGCGTACCGGTCAAAGGCCCAGGCGCCGAGCGTGGCGTGGTGTTCCAGGACGATGCGCTGCTGCCCTGGCAGAACGTGCTGGGCAACGTTGCCTTCGGCCTTGAGCTGGCTGGCGTGCCGCGCGCCCAGCGTGAGGCCAAGGCCCGCGAGATGCTGGCCCTGGTCGACCTGGAAGGGTTTGCCGAGCGGCGTATCTGGCAATTGTCTGGCGGCCAGAAGCAACGCGTTGGCCTGGCCCGCGCGCTGGCAGCCGACCCACGGGTACTGCTGATGGACGAACCGTTCGGCGCGCTCGACGCGTTCACCCGCGAGCAGATGCAGGAGCTGCTGCTGCAGGTCTGGCAGCGCACCGCAAAACCGGTATTCCTGATTACCCACGACATCGAAGAAGCCGTGTTCCTCGCCAGCGAGCTGGTGCTGCTGGCGCCCAACCCGGGCCGTGTGGTCGAACGCCTGCAACTGGACTTCGGCCAGCGCTATGCCGCTGGCGAGCCGGCCCGGGCAATCAAGTCCGACCCACGCTTCATCGAAACCCGCGAGCATGTGCTGGCGCGGGTCTTCTCCCAACGCCAAAGCCTGCAGGAGCGCGCATGAGCAGCCTGGATCTGCCGGTCACCGGCAAACGCGACGCCCCCACCCGGCCTGCTGAAAAGCCACGCCGTCAGCTGTCCACCCGTTGGATCAGCACCCTGACCTTGGCCAGCCTGCTGCTGGTCTGGTGGCTGGTGACTGCGGCCGGTTGGATCGAGCCCCTGTTTCTACCGGCACCCGGCGATATCCTGGCCAGGGCCTGGACCCTGCTGACCCAGGGCTACATGGATGCCAGCCTGTGGCAGCACCTGGGCGCAAGCCTGGGCCGCATCGGCCTGGCACTGGTCGCCGCGACCCTGACCGCCATCCCGGTCGGCATCGCCATCGGTTACAACCGCGTGGCGCGGGGCATTCTCGACCCGCTGATCGAGTTCTACCGCCCGATTCCGCCGCTGGCTTATCTGCCGCTTATCGTCATCTGGTGCGGCATCGGCGAGCTGTCGAAAGTGTTGCTGATCTACCTGGCGATCTTCGCCCCGATCGCCATCGCCACCGCCACCGGCGTACGCACCGTCGACCCGGCCAAACTGCGCGCCGCGCAATCGCTGGGCGCCACCAAGGCGCAGCTGATCCGCCACGTGATCCTGCCCAGCGCCCTGCCCGACATCCTCACCGGCATCCGCATCGGCCTGGGCGTCGGCTGGTCGACCCTGGTGGCAGCAGAACTGATCGCCGCCACCAGCGGCCTGGGCTTCATGGTGCAATCGGCGGCGCAGTTTCTGGTCACTGATGTGGTGGTGCTGGGCATCCTGCTGATTGCCCTGATTGCCTTCGCGTTGGAGATGAGCCTGCGCGCGCTGCAACGCAAGCTGGTGCCCTGGCACGGGCAAAGCCACTGACCACGCCGGCATTTCGGCGCCTAGAACAAACAGATCGAGACCGACATGAGCCTGACCATCACCCCTCTCAGCCCGGCGCTCGGCGCCCAGATCAGCGGCGTGGACATCAGCCGCGACATCACCGCCGAGCAGCGCGATGCCATCGAGCAGGCGCTGCTCAAGCACCAGGTGCTGTTTTTCCGCGATCAACCGATCAACCCGGAGCAGCAAGCCCGCTTCGCTGCCCGCTTTGGCGACCTGCACATCCACCCGATCTACCCCAACGTGCCGGAAACTCCAGAGGTACTGGTGCTCGATACGGCGGTCACCGATGTGCGCGATAACGCTGTATGGCACACCGACGTGACCTTCCTGCCAACCCCGGCCCTGGGCGCTGTGCTCAGCGCCAAGCAGCTGCCGGCGTATGGCGGCGACACCCTGTGGGCCAGTGGCATTGCCGCCCTTGAAGCCTTGTCGGCGCCCCTGCGCGAGATGCTCGACGGGCTGACCGCGACCCATGACTTCACCAAGTCGTTCCCGCTGGAGCGGTTTGGCACTACCCCGGAAGACCTGGCGCGCTGGGAGGCGACCCGACGCAACAACCCGCCACTGTCGCACCCGGTGATCCGCACGCACCCGGTCAGCGGGCGCAAGGCACTGTTCGTCAATGAGGGGTTCACCACGCGCATCAACGAATTGAACGAGTATGAGAGCGAAGCATTGCTCAAGCTGCTGTTCGCCCATGCGACCCGGCCTGAGTTCAGCATTCGCTGGCGGTGGCAGGAGAATGATGTGGCGTTCTGGGACAACCGCGTGACCCAGCATTTTGCGGTGGATGATTACCGGCCGAATCGGCGGGTGATGCACCGGGCGACGATCCTTGGGGATGCGCCGTTCTAGTGATTCTGGAGCCTGTACTAGCACTTCGCGGGGCAAGCCCGCTCCCACAGAGACCGCACAGTGCCTGAAGGCAGCGGGGTACTTGTGGGCGCGGGCTTGCCCCGCGAAGAAGCCAGTACAGGAATCGACGGCTAGCGGACCAGATGCAAGTACTGCATATGCCGCTCGTACTGGTCGAGGATGTCGTTGATGATCTGCTCCTTGCTATAGCCCACCAGGTCATAGTTCTGGCTGCCCTCGCTCAGGTGCACCTCCGCCCGGTAATAGCGACGGTTCTTCAGCTCCTGAGCACCCAGCCCACCCAGCGCAAACGACGGCGTGAAGTACCCGCGCATCTGCACCTGATAAATGAACGGCTGTTCTTCACCATGGCCGATCTTCAGGCTGACGTTGTCATGGCTCGGGTCGTCCTGGGTAATCAGCACCAGGCCCTTCTGCTCGAACACCTCACGCACATCGGCAATCGCCGGGCGCACCACGTCGTCCATGAAGCGGTACACCTCATCGCGTGACGGGAAGTGCACGGCCTGGCTCAGGCGTTGGCGCCAGCCACCACGCCCACGGCGTGACTGGGCGAACGGGGCCAGCGAATGCATCTGCGCGATCTGCCGCTGGGACTCCAGGTAGAACGCCTTGTGCAGCCCCCACATCATGCACAGCAAGATCAGCGAGAACGGCAACGAGGTCAGCACCACCGCCGACTTCAACGAATCGATACTGCCGGCGAACAGCAAGGCACTGGTGATCAGCGCGGTCATCGCGCCCCAGAAGATCCGCAGCCAGTTAGGCCCGTCTTCATCCGGGTCGCCACCCTTGGCCGACAAGGTCGACAGCACCACGGTGCCCGAGTCGGCCGAAGTGACAAAGAACACGAAGCTGATGAACACCGTGGTCGCGATCACCGCCTTGCTCCAGGGGTACGTCTCCAGCAGCAGGTACAGGCTCATCGACGGGTTATCCAGCGCCGACTGGCCAAGCGCGGTCATGCCATGGTTGATGACCTGGTCCAGGGCGCTGTTGCCGAAGATCGACATCCACGCCAGGGTGAAGCCCAGCGGAATCAGCAACACACCAAAGACGAACTCGCGGATGGTGCGCCCACGCGAAATACGCGCAATGAACAAGCCCACGAAAGGCGCCCAGGCAATCCACCAGGCCCAGTAGAACACCGTCCAGCCGCCCAGCCAGTCGCGGTTGTCGCCATAGGCATAGACGTCGAAACTCTTGCGGGGCAAAGCGCCGAGGTAATCACCCAGGTTCTGGATAAGCGTGTTGAACAGGTGCTGGGTAGGGCCGGCGAACAGCACGAACAGCAACAGCGCGCAGGCCAGGAACAGGTTGATGTCGCTCATCACCCGCACGCCCTTCTCCACCCCCGCAACCGCCACGGCCACCGCCGCGCCCATCATCAGGGTGATCAGCGCGACCTGTACCCACTGGCTGTGGCTGATGCCGAACAGGTAGTCCAGGCCGGCGTTCAGGTGCAACACGCCAAAGCCCATGTCGGCACCCAGGCCAAACACCGTGGCGATGATGCCGAAGCCGTCCACTGCGTAGCCGATCGGCCCGTTGATGCGCTTGCCGATCAGCGGGTACAACGCCGAGCGCAGGGCCAGTGGCAGGTTATGCCGGTAGGCAAAGTAGGCCAGCGCCATACCGACGAAGGCAAACACACCCCAGCCGTGCAGGCCCCAGTGCAGGAACAGGATCTGCATCGCCTGGCGCCCGGCCTCTGCCGTGCCTGCTTCGCCCTGGGGCGGCTGCAGCATGTGGGTCAGCGGTTCGGACACGCAGAAGAAGAACAGCGTGATGCTGATACCGGCGGCAAACAGCATGCCGGCCCAGGACAGGTAGCTGAACTCGGGTTCGTCGTGGTCGGCACCGAGCTTGATCTTGCCGTAGCCGGACAAGGCGGTGACCACCACGAAGACCAGGTACAGCGTCATCGCCAGCATGTAGTACCAGCCGACCGTGTTGGCCGCCCAGTTCTGCGCCGCCAGCAACCAGTCGCCTGCGGTTTGCGGATTGCTGATGACTATCAGGCCAAAGATAAGGATGAAACTCGCCGCGAAATAGAACACCGGAGGGTTCATGCGCATCTTGCCATTGGCAAGGGAGGGGGTCGGTGCACTCATCGAGCATGCACCTCGTCAAGTGACGTGAGGTTCGAAATGAACGGGTTCAGCAAAGGAATCCTCCTGTTGAACACCGGCAGCGGACCAGCGTTTTTTCATTGAACAAGCGTTCAAGTTAAACATGAATCGGGATTTGATGCGAACCGGGGTGCTGATTGGTGCATGCCTTTGCCGGCCCTTTCGCGGGGCCAGCAAAGGCAGTAGATAGCTTAGGTCAGTTCTTGTCCTGGCAATCCAGCTGCAGGTTCGCCTGGGTAATGTTGCTCTCGGCCGGCACACTGCGGGTAAGCCACACATTACCGCCAATGGTCGAGCCCTTGCCGATGGTAATGCGCCCCAGGATCGTCGCCCCCGCATAGATCACCACATCGTCCTCGACGATGGGGTGGCGCGGCAGGCCTTTGTGCAGTGTCCCCGACTCATCGCTGGGGAAGCGCTTGGCGCCCAGGGTCACCGCCTGGTAGATACGCACCCGCTCGCCGATGATCGCGGTCTCGCCGATCACCACACCAGTACCGTGGTCGATGAAGAAGCTCGGGCCGATCTGCGCGCCGGGGTGGATGTCGATACCGGTGGCCGAATGCGCCAGCTCCGAACTGATACGCGCCAACAGCGGCAAACCTGCCTGGTACAGGTGGTGCGCCAGGCGGTGATGGATGATGGCCAGGATGCCTGGGTAGCACAGCAGCACCTCATCGACACTGCGCGCCGCCGGGTCGCCGTGGTAGGCGGCCAGCACGTCGGTGTCGAGCAACACGCGCAAGTTGGGCAGCGCTGCGGCAAAATCCTGGATCAGGCGCAGGGCCTGGGCATCCACCGCGGCCAGGTCGCCCTGGCTCTGCCGGGCGGCGTAGCGCAGCTCCAGGCGAGCCTGAGCCAACAACGCGGTCAAGGCCGCATCCAGGGTGTGGCCTACATAAAAATCCTCGCTCTCTTCGCGCAGGTCGACCGGCCCCAGGCGCATCGGGAACAGCGCCCCGCACAACTGCTCGAGGACTTGGCGAATGGCCTCGCGAGAGGGCAGTTCGCGCCCGCCCTGCTCGCCAATGCTGCGGCCATTGCGACTGCGCCACTGCTCACGGGCGCTGCGCAAACCACTGACAATGCTGTGCAACTGCCAATGCGCGGATGTGGGGTGTTCGCTCACGGTGTTCTCCTGCCTGAGGCCAATCTGTCGTTATGCAATCCACTTTACGGCAAATCCATCCCTTGGAAAAAACAACGCTTTATTCCATCCTGCGCTAAGTCGGGCATAAGCCGCGATGACGGCGCCAGCATCCTGGCCTACCCTCAAAGCTGTGTTATTCCGACAAAAAACAAAAATGGAATAATAAAATAATTTTTTATTATTTCCGGGCCTAAGCGGCCAACTTTATAGTCGCCACCCACTACTACCACCACAAGCGCGGGGCCTGACATGTCGAAATTCGCCAAACCGCTACTCAACGCCAGCCTGGCCATCCTGCTGGGTGCCGGCCTGCTCAGCCAGGCCTTCGCCGGCGAGCAATTGAAGACCATTCAGGAAAAGGGCGTGATCAACGTCGGCCTGGAAGGCACCTACCCACCGTTCAGCTTCCAGGACGAAAACGGCAAACTGGCCGGCTTCGAGGTCGAGCTTTCCGAACTGCTGGCCAAGGAGCTGGGGGTCAAGGCCAAGGTTCAACCGACCAAATGGGACGGCATCCTTGCCGCGCTGGAGTCCAAACGCCTTGATGTGGTGATCAACCAGGTGACCATTTCCGAAGAGCGCAAGAAGAAGTACGACTTCTCCGAGCCCTACACCATCTCCGGCATCCAGGCGCTGATCCTGAAGAAGAAGGCCGAGCAGCTGAACATCCACAAAGCCGCTGACCTGGCTGGCAAGAGAGTCGGCGTAGGCCTGGGCACCAACTACGAGCAGTGGGTGAAGCAGGACGTTCCGAAAGCCGAAGTTCGCACTTATGAAGACGACCCGACCAAGTTCGCCGACCTGCGCAACGGCCGCATCGACGCCATCCTGATCGACCGCCTGGCCGCACTGGAATACGCACAAAAAGCCAAGGACACCGAGCTTGCCGGCGACGCCTTCTCGCGTCTGGAAAGCGGCGTGGCCCTGCGCAAGGGCGAGCCTGAACTGCTGGCGGCGATCAACAAGGCCATCGACAAGCTCAAGGCCGACGGCACGCTGGCCAAGCTGTCGGAAAAATACTTCGGTGCCGATGTCACTAAATGATCGCTGAAAGCCTGCAACTCGTTGTCGATTCCACGCCCTTCCTGCTGAAGGGCGCGGGTTATACGGTGCTGCTCAGTGTCGGCGGCATGTTCTTCGGCCTGGTGTTGGGGTTTGCCCTGGCACTGATGCGGCTGTCGAAGATCCTGCCGCTGAACTGGCTGGCACGCATCTACGTGTCGTTCTTCCGTGGCACGCCGCTGCTGGTGCAGCTGTTCGTGATCTACTTCGGCATGCCACAGATCGGCATCGAACTCGACCCGATCCCAGCTTCGCTGATCGGCCTGTCGCTGAACATGGCAGCCTACATCTGCGAAATCCTGCGCGCGGCGATTTCTTCGATCGACCGTGGCCAGTGGGAGGCCGCTGCCAGTATCGGCATGACCCGCACCCAGGCCATGCGCCGGGCGATCCTGCCGCAAGCTCTGCGTACCGCCTTGCCGCCGTTGGGCAACAGCTTCATCTCGCTGGTCAAGGACACCGCCCTGGCGGCGACCATCCAGGTGCCCGAGCTGTTCCGCCAGGCCCAGCTGATTACCGCACGCACCTTCGAAGTCTTCACCATGTACCTGGCTGTGGCCGTTATCTACTGGATACTCTGCAGTATCCTCGCGCACTTCCAGAACCGCATGGAAGCGCGGGTCAACCAGCATGACCAGGAGCATTGAGCATGATCGTAGTTAAAGGCCTGTCCAAGCAGTTCAAGGGCCAGACCGTGCTCAACGGCATCGACCTGACCGTGCAGCCGGGCGAAGTGGTCGCCATCATCGGCCCCAGCGGCTCGGGCAAGACCACCTTCCTGCGCTGCCTCAACCTGCTGGAAACCCCCGACGCCGGGCAGATCCAGATCGGTGCCATCAGCATCGACGCCAATCGCCCGCTGGGTGGGCAGCAGAGTGCGATTCGCCGGTTGCGCCAGCAGGCTGGGTTCGTGTTTCAGAGCTTCAACCTGTTCCCCCACCGCACCGCGCTGGAGAACGTCATAGAGGGGCCTGTAGTCGTCAAAAAGACGCCTCGCGCCCAGGCCATCGAACTGGGCCGCAAACTGCTGGCCAAGGTGGGCCTGGCGGGCAAGGAAGACGCCTACCCCCGGCGCCTTTCCGGTGGCCAGCAGCAACGGGTAGCCATTGCCCGAGCCCTGGCGATGGAGCCTGAGGTGATTCTGTTTGACGAGCCGACCTCGGCGCTCGACCCGGAGCTGGTCGGCGAGGTACTCGCCACCATCCGCGGCCTGGCCGAGGAGAAGCGCACCATGATCATCGTCACCCACGAGATGAGTTTTGCGCGGGACGTGGCGAACCGGGTGATCTTCTTCGACAAAGGGGTGATCGTCGAGCAGGGTGAGGCCAAGGCGTTGTTTGCGGCGCCCAAGGAAGAACGTACCCGGCAGTTCTTGCGCAAGTTCCTGGGTACTGCGGCCTCCGAATAAACCTGTACTGGCCTCTTCGCGGGCAAGCCCGCTCCCACAGTGTGTATGTAACACTCACCTGTGGGAGCGGGCTTGCCCGCGAAGAGGCCGGCACGTCCTGTGCAAATCTCAACTTCTATATATATTCCAAAAGGTTAGTTCATAAACCTTTAATAAGTCATTAGGGTATATACACCGGACCACCGGACCAGCAAACGTCAGTCGCCATCAGCTGAAGCGACGCATCTACTTTTGTGAGGTTAGGAATGGTCAGGATCACAATCACCCCAGTGCGTATCGCCAGGGCATTGAGTGCAGCCAAGGAGCGGTACTGATGTCCAGCCAGCCAAATACCCTTTTCCACAGCGACGTCGACAGCTCGCCCCTGCTGCTGCCAGCCAAGGTGCTGCGTAACGACGCCGAGGCCCTGCAAGCTGCACGCGAGCTGGCCGAGGCGGCCCGTGAGCAGGCCGCACGCCGCGACCAGCAACGCAAACTGCCGTGGGCAGAGATCGAGCAATTCACCCGTAGCGGCCTGGGCAGCATCAGCGTACCCAAGGCCCATGGCGGCCCCGATGTCTCGTTCGAAACTGTCGCCGAAGTCTTCCGCCTGATCAGTGCCGCCGACCCGGCCCTGGGGCAAATCCCGCAAAATCAATTTGGCATGCTGCAGTTGCTGCGCCTGACCGCCACCGAGGCACAGCAGGCGGTGATCTTCCGCAGCGTGTTGGACGGCTGGCGCATCGGCAATGCCGGCCCCGAGCGCGGCACCAAGGACACCCTGACCCTGAAAGCGAAGATCACCCGCGCAGGCGATGGCTATCGCATCAGTGGTGAAAAGTTCTACTCCACCGGCGCCCTGTATGCCCACTGGGTGGCGGTCAAGGCGCTGGATGACGAGGGCCGCCAACGCCTGGCGTTTGTCCGCCGAGGCAGCCCTGGGCTGCGCATCGTCGATGACTGGTCCGGGTTCGGCCAGCGCACCACCGCCAGTGGCACCGTGCTGCTCGACCAGGTGCCGGTGGACGCGGAGCTGGTGATCGACAACTGGCGCCAGCGCGACACGCCCAACATCCAGGGCGCGGCTTCGCAGCTGATCCAGGCGGCCATCGACGCTGGCATCGCCGAAGCGGCCATCGAAGATGCCATCAGCTTTGTACGCGAAAAATCACGGCCGTGGATCGAGGCCAAGGTCGATCGCGCCAGTGACGATCCGTATGTGATCGCCGATATCGGCCGCCTCAAGCTTGAACTGCACGCTGCCGAGGCGCTGCTGCGCAAGGCGGCGCGGGTACTCGACGAGGTCAATGCCGCGCCGATCGACGCCGCCTCTGCGGCCCGCGCTTCGATCGCGGTGGCCGAGGCCAAGGTGCTGACCACCGAGATCTCCCTGCAGGCCAGCGAGAAGCTGTTCGAGCTGGCCGGCAGCCGCGCCACCTTGGCCGAGTTCAATCTCGACCGCCACTGGCGCAACGCCCGCGTGCACACCCTGCATGACCCGGTGCGCTGGAAGTACCACGCGGTGGGCGCGTACCACCTCAACGGCACCCTGCCTGCGCGGCATTCCTGGATCTGATTTGCAGCCTTTGGGGCTGCTGTGCAGCCCATTCGCGGGGCAAGCCCGCTCCCACACCTGAGATCAGTGCAGTGTGTCTGTGGGAGCGGGCTTGCCCCGCGAATGGGCCGCACAGCGGCCCCCGGAGAAACACCATGACCACAAATATCATCACCAGCGACACCCAAGCCCTGGCCATCGCCGAAGACATCGCCCAGCAACTGCGCCGCGACAGCGCCCTGCGCGACCGCGAGCGCCGCCTGCCCCACGCCGAGCTCGACCTGTTCACCCACTCTGGCCTGTGGGCCATCAGTGTGCCCAAGGCCTTCGGCGGTGCCGGTGTGTCCAACGTCACGCTGGCCAAGGTCATCGCCCGCATCGCCCAGGCTGACGGCTCCCTGGGGCAAATCCCGCAAAACCACTTCTATGCCTTGGAAGTACTGCGGGTAAACGGCAGCCCCGAGCAGCAACAGCGCCTCTACGCCGAAGTGCTGGCAGGCCGTCGCTTCGGCAATGCCTTGGCCGAGCTGGGCACCAAAACCGCCAACGACCGCACCACCCGCCTGACCCGCGACGGCGACGGGTTCCGTATCAATGGCCGCAAGTTCTACGCCACCGGTGCCATTTACGCCCAGCGCATCCCCACGTCGGTGATCGACGAAGACGGCGTGCAGCAACTGGCCTTCGTCCCCGAAGGCAGCCAAGGCCTGCAGGTGATCGACGACTGGAGCGGCTTCGGCCAGCGCACCACCGGCAGTGGGTCGGTGGTGTTCGACAACGTGTGGGTCAGCGCCCAAGACGTAGTCCCCTTCCAGAGCGCCTTCGAACGCCCGACCCCGGTCGGCCCGCTGGCACAGATTCTCCACGCCGCCATCGACACCGGCATCGCCCGCGCCGCCTATGAAGATGCCCTGCACTTCGTGCGCACCCGCAGCCGCCCCTGGGTCGACTCAGGCCTGGACAAGGCCAGCGAAGACCCCCTGACCCTGAAAAGCTTCGGCCAGCTCGCGATCCGCCTGCACGCCAGCGAAGCCCTGCTCGAACGCGCCGGCGAATACCTCGACCGCGCCCAGCAAGACAGCAGCGCTGACAATGTCGCCGCCGCCTCCATCGCCGTGGCCGAAGCACGCGCCATCAGCACCGATATCTCCCTCGCCGCCGGTACCACGTTGTTCGAGCTGGCGGGCAGCCAGGCCACCCTCGCCGAGCACAACCTCGACCGCCACTGGCGCAACGCCCGGGTGCACACCCTGCACGATCCGGTGCGCTGGAAATACCACGCCATCGGCAACTACTACCTCAACAACGAAAACCCGCCGCGCCGGGGGACCATCTGATGGCCAAGCAGATCCTGCTCAATGCCTTCAACATGAACTGCATCGGGCATATCAACCATGGCCTGTGGACCCACCCGCGGGACACCTCGACCCAGTACAAGACCCTCGAATACTGGACCGACCTGGCACGCCTGCTGGAGCGGGGGCTGTTCGACGGCCTGTTCATCGCCGACATCGTCGGCACCTACGACATCTATGGCCAGTCGCTGGATGTGACCCTCAAGGAGTCGATCCAGCTACCGGTCAACGACCCCTTGCTGCTGGTGTCGGCCATGGCCGCCGTCACCCGCAACCTGGGTTTCGGCCTCACCGCCAACCTCACTTACGAGGCGCCCTACCTGTTCGCCCGCCGCCTCTCCACACTCGATCACCTGACCCAGGGCCGGGTCGGCTGGAACATCGTCACCGGCTACCTGGACAGCGCCGCCCGCGCCATGGGCCTTGAGCAACAACCCGAGCATGATCGGCGCTACGACCAGGCCGACGAGTACCTGCAAGTACTGTACAAACTGCTCGAAGGCAGCTGGGCCGACGATGCGGTGGTCGCCGACCGCGAGCAGCGTGTCTACGCCCAGCCCGACAAGGTGCGCAAGGTCAGCCACCACGGCGAGTTCTACAACGTCGAGGGCTACCACCTGAGCGAACCTTCACCGCAGCGCACACCGGTGCTGTTCCAGGCCGGCAGTTCCCCGCGCGGCCTAGCGTTCGCCGGCGACCATGCCGAGTGCGTGTTCATCAGCGGCCAGGACAAAACCGCCACCCGCGCCCAGGTCGACAAGGTGCGCAGCGCCGCCAAGGCAGCCGGCCGCGCCCCACAGGCCATCAAGGTGTTCATGGGCATCACGGTCATCGTTGCGGCCACCGAGCAACTGGCCCAGGCCAAGCATGCCGAGTACCTGCGCTACGCAAGCCCCGAGGCCGGCGTCGCGCACTTCGCCGCCTCCACCGGCATCGACTTCGCGGCCTATGGGCTGGACGAGCCAATCGGTTTCAGCAAGGGCAACGCCATTCAGTCGGCCACGCGCCAGTTGCAGGAAAACGCCTGGACCCGCCGCCGCCTGCTTGATCAGCACGCCCTGGGCGGACGCTACGTGACCCTGGTCGGCACACCTGAACAGGTCGCCGATGCCCTGATCGCCTGGACCGACGAAACCGGGCTAGACGGCTTCAACCTGACCCGCACCGTCACCCCGGAAAGCTTTGAAGACTTCATCGACCTGGTCATCCCGCAGTTGCAACAGCGTGGCCGCTACAAGACCGCTTACGCCGAAGGCACCCTGCGCGAGAAGTTGTTCGACACCGACCACCCGCACCTGCCCGCTGGCCATCCGGGCTCGCGCTACCGCTTTACCCCAACCCCTGCCCCGACTGGAGCCCTGCACCATGCTTGAGAAACTGTTCCGGCCCGTCGCGGCCATCGCCTTCACCCTTGGCCTGTCCGCCAGCGCCTTCGCTGCCGAGCCATTGAAAATCGGGACGACCTCCGCCTTCGCTATCCCCCTGGAAACCGCAGTAGAAGAGGCCCACAAGCAAGGCCTGGACGTAAAGCTGATCGAGTTCAGCGACTGGATCGCGCCCAATGTCAGCCTCAACAGCGGCGACATCGACGTGAACTACTTCCAGCACATTCCGTTCTTGGAGAACGCCAAGGCCGCCGCGGGCTTCAAGTTGGTGCCCTACGCCCCTGGCATCATCAACAACGTCGGCCTGTACTCGAAAAAGTACAAAAGCTTCGCCGAGCTGCCCGAAGGCGCCAGCGTGGCCATCGCCAACGACCCGATCAACAGCGGCCGTGGCCTGCAGCTACTGGCCAAGGCGGGGCTGATCACGCTTAAACCCGGCGTCGGCTACAAGGCGACCGAAGACGATATCGTCGCCAACCCCAAGCAGCTGAAAATTCTTCAGGTCGAGGCGGTGCAGCTGGTGCGCGCCTATGACGATGCCGACCTGGTCCAGGGCTACCCGGCCTACATCCGCTTAGCCAACAGCTTCGATGCTACTTCGGCGCTGCTGTTTGACGGCCTGGAAAACAAGGAATACGTGATCCAGTTCGTCATCCGCCCGCAAAGCAAAGACGACCCGCGCCTGGCCAAGTTCGTCGATATCTACCAGCATTCGCCAGCGGTGCGCGCGGCCTTGAACAAAGCCCACGGCAACCTCTACCAGGCCGGCTGGGAGGGCTGACATGAGCCAGGCCAGCGCGCTCAGGGCGCCTACCCCACAACCATTGCCGCCAACGGCCAAGGAACAGGCCCTGCGCCCAGAGGTCAACGAAGCCCACGTGCGCTTCATCGGCCTGGGCAAGACCTACCCAGGCCAGGCACAGCCCGCCTTGCAAGGCATCGACCTGAACATCCGCCACGGTGAGATTTTTGGCATCATCGGCCGTAGCGGCGCCGGCAAGTCGTCGCTGCTGCGCACCATCAACCGCCTGGAACAACCGAGCCAGGGCCGCGTACTGATCGACCAGGTAGACATCGCGCCCTTCGACGAAGACCGCCTTGTCGCGCTGCGCCGTCGCATCGGCATGATCTTCCAGCACTTCAACCTGATGTCGGCCAAGACCGTGTGGCAGAACGTCGAGCTGCCGCTGAAAGTGGCCGGTGTGCCCAAGGCCGAGCGCCAACGCAAGGTACGCGCGCTGCTGGAGCTGGTCGGCCTGCAGGAAAAGCACCATGTCTACCCGGCGCAGCTGTCGGGCGGGCAAAAGCAACGCGTCGGCATCGCCCGGGCGCTGGTGCATGATCCCGAGATCCTTTTGTGCGACGAGGCCACGTCGGCACTCGACCCTGAAACCACGGCCTCGATCCTCGAACTGCTGCGTGACATCAACCAGCGCCTGGGCCTGACCATTGTGCTGATCACCCATGAAATGGCGGTGATCCGCGATATCTGCCACCGCGTGGTGGTACTGGAGCGCGGCGAAGTGGTCGAGCAGGGCGAAGTCTGGCGAGTATTCGGCACACCTCACCACGAGGTGACACGGACCTTGCTTGCACCCTTGCAGGCCAAGTTGCCCGCTGCCTTGCAGGCCAGCCTCAAGGCCAGCCCGATAAGCCGCGACAGCGCCGTGGTGCTCAAGCTGACCCTGCTCGGCGAGCCGGAGCTGTCGGCCCTGTTCACCGACCTGGGCGGCCGTGTGCGCCTGCTTCAAGGCGGCGTTGAAACTATCGGTGAACATGCGCTTGGGCAGTTGATCCTGTCGGTGCAGCACTCGTCACACGACACCCACCAATTGCTGGAACGCGCCCGCCGTTGGGCCGAAGACGTGGAGGTACTGGGCCATGTGGTTTGATCGCCTGCTTGAAGGCTTGCTCGATACCCTGCTGATGGTCGGCGTGTCGTCGCTGATCGCCCTGCTGGTCGGGGTGCCGATGGCGGTGCTGCTGGTCACCAGCGACAAAGGCGGGATATTCGAAGCGCCGCTGCTGAACCGGGTGCTGGGGGCGTTCGTCAACCTGTTCCGCTCGATCCCCTTTCTGATCCTGATGGTCGCGCTGATCCCCTTCACCCGCCTGGTGGTCGGTACCACCTATGGCGTATGGGCGGCCGTGGTGCCGTTGACCATCGCTGCCACACCCTTCTTTGCACGGATTGCCGAAGTGAGCTTGCGCGAAGTGGACCATGGCCTGGTGGAAGCCGCGCAAGCCATGGGCTGCCGGCGCTGGCACATCGTCTGGCACGTGCTGCTGCCCGAGGCGCTACCCGGCATCGTCGGGGGGTTCACCATTACCCTGGTGACCTTGATCAACTCGTCGGCCATGGCCGGAGCGATTGGTGCCGGCGGGCTGGGGGACATTGCCTATCGGTATGGGTACCAGCGCTTCGACAGCCAGATCATGCTGACCGTGATCGCCATGCTGGTGGCGTTGGTGGCGGTGATTCAGCTGGGCGGGGATCGGTTGGCGAAGGGTTTGAACAAGCGGTGAGTCATCTGGGGGGCTCTGCAGCCCCCAGGATCTACAGGCGACCCCATCACCCCCAATGCAGATCCTGCGCCGGCACCGGCCGGCCGAACCAGTAGCCCTGGCCCAACTGACACTGCTCCTGCAGCAGGAAGCTGGCCTGCTCTTGCTGCTCGATGCCTTCGGCATGCACCTGCATGCCCATGCTTCGGGCCAGTGCGATGATCACCCGCACGATGGCGATATCGTCATCGTCAAACGGCAGGCCTGCGACAAAGCCCTGATCGATCTTCAGCTTCTGCACCGGCAAGCGCTTGAGCCGCAGCAGCGACGAATACCCCGTGCCGAAGTCATCGATCGCCAAGGTCACGCCCAGCTCACGCAAGCGATGCAGTTGCTCCAGCGCCACTTCCGGGTCTTCCATCACCGCGCTCTCGGTGACTTCCAGCTCCAGCAAACCCGGGGCCAGGCCGGTCTCGTGCAACACCTCGGATACCTGCCGATACAGCTCGTGCTGGCCAAATAGACGGCTGGAGATATTCACCGCCACGAACGCCAACTGCCGGCCTTCGCGCTGCCACTGCACCATCTGCCGGCACGCCTGACGCAGTACCCAGGTGTCGATCTCGGCAATCAGCCCGGTGCGTTCGGCAATCGGAATGAACTCACTTGGCGGTACCAGGCCGCGCTGGGGATGCGCCCAACGCACCAGGGTCTCGACCCCCACGCGCTCCGCCGTGGCCAGGTCGTGCACCGGCTGGAAGTACACCCGCAATTCATCCTGCTCCAAGGCCCGGCGCAGCTCGCCGGCAGTTTCCACCCGGTGCTGGGCGTGCGCGGTCAGCTCTTCGGTGTACAGCGCATAACAGGCACGCCCGCTGCTCTTGGCCTTGAACAGCGCCGCGTCGGCATTGCGCAGCAGCTGCTCGGCACCCAGTGCATCGCTGGGGAACAGGCTGATGCCCACGCTGACACTGATGAACAGGCGATGGCCATCGAACACGAACGGCTCGCGCATGCGCTCGATGATGCGTTGCGCCAGCTTGCCCGCCTGGCCGACCTGCTGGCAGTTCTCCGCCAGCACGCCGAACTCGTCCCCCCCAAGACGCGCAAGGGTCACGCCATTGCCCACCACGTCGCCCAGGCGCTCACCTACCAGCTTGAGCAACTGGTCGCCGATGGTGTGGCCAAGGCCGTCATTGATGCTCTGGAAATGGTCCAGGTCGAGCAGCAGCAAACCGCAGCCGCGCTTGTTGGCTTGCGCCGTGACCAGCGCCTGTTCGACGCGGTCGGTGAACAGCAAGCGGTTGGGCAAGCCGGTCAACGGGTCGTGATGAGCCAGGTAGGCCAGTTCCTGTTCGGTGTGCTTGATCGCGCTGATGTCGCTGAAGACCGCCACGTAATGGCTCAGCTCGCCGGCATCATCGCGTATGGCGCAGATCGTCTGCCATTGCGGATAGATTTCGCCACTTTTTCGCCGGTTCCAGATCTCGCCGCTCCACTCGCCCTTCTCGGCCAGGGTGGCAAAGATCTGCTGGTAGAACGCCACGCCATGGCGGCCCGACTTGAACTTGTTCGGGCGCTGGCCGATGACCTCGTCCTGCTGGTAGCCGGTGATGCGCATGAAGGCGCGGTTGACGTGCACGATCAAGCCTTGGCGGTCGGTTACCAGCACGCCTTCGAGGGTGCTGTCGAATACCGCCGCCGCCATGCGCAGCCGCTCGCGGTCTTCGCAGCGCAACCGCGCGCCGATGCCGATGAAGTTGAGCAGCCGCGCCCGCGAAACGAAGATCAGCACAGCACTGAACAACACCCAGATCACCACATTGATCTGCCGCCCGACGGTCAGCGCCAGCGGGTCGTCAGTCATGCCATGCAGGAGTGTCTCCGCCAGCACCAGCCAGAGGATCGACAGCACCACATAGAGCGCAGCCATGCGCAAGGCGTCGCGAACGGAAACAGACATGTCGGGTGCAATGGCCCATGAACGAAGAGGGGGCATTATAAAGGGTGAAACATGTCGTGACGTCCTATCTGAAAGGGTGACTGGTTTTATTTCCCTGCCAAGGGATAATCATGCCCTTCCCCTGTGTTCTCGAGGGTTTCAACACCTATGTGGTACAACGGCCTGCTCGACTTGTCGGCCTGGCAACTGGTCGGCATCACTCTGCTGATGACCCATGTGACCATCGTCAGCGTCACGGTATACCTGCATCGCTACTCCGCGCACCGGGCCCTGGAGCTCAATGGCGCGCTCAAGCACTTCTTCCGATTCTGGCTGTGGCTGACCACGGCGCAGAACACCCGCGAGTGGACCGCCGTCCACCGCAAGCACCACGCCAAATGCGAAACACCGGACGACCCGCACAGCCCGGTACACAAGGGGTTGAGCACGGTCCTGCGCAAAGGCGCCGAGCTCTACCGCGAAGAGGCACGCAACCCCGAGACCCTGCGCATCTATGGCAAGAACTGCCCGGACGACTGGATCGAGCGCAACCTCTACTCGCGCTACAAGCTGGGCGGCATTGCCCTGCTGGCGGTGATCGACCTGCTGCTGTTCGGCACCATTGGCATCACCATCTGGGCGGTGCAGATGATGTGGATTCCGTTCTGGGCCGCCGGCGTGGTCAACGGCCTGGGCCATGCGCTGGGCTATCGCAATTTCGAATGCCGTGACGCTGCCACCAACCTGGTGCCGTGGGGCATCATCATTGGTGGCGAAGAACTGCACAACAACCACCACACCTACCCCAACTCGGCCAAGCTTTCGGTCAAGCGCTGGGAGTTCGACATGGGCTGGGCCTGGATCCGCCTGTTCTGCCTGCTGCGCCTGGCCAAGGTGCAGCGCGTGGCACCGATCGCCCACCGGGTCGAAGGCAAGGCCAACCTGGACATGGACACCGCCATGGCCATCCTCAATAACCGCTTCCAGATCATGGCCCAGTACCGCAAGCTGGTGATCGGCCCGCTGGTCCAGCAGGAGCTGGCCAAGGTCGATGCGTCGGTGCGCCACCGCTTTCGCCGCGCCAAGCGCCTGCTGTCGCGGGAGACCAGCCTGCTGGAAGACCGCCACCACGTACGCATCGAGACGCTGCTCGCGCACAGCCAGGCGCTCAAGACCATTTACGAAAAGCGCCTGGCCCTGCAGCAGATCTGGGCACGCACCAGCGCCAATGGCCACGACATGCTCGCCGCCATGAAGGACTGGGTACACGAGGCAGAAGCCAGCGGCATCCACGCCCTGCACGACTTCGCCGCACAGCTCAAGACCTACTCCCTGCGCCCGACCGGCACCTGACCGCCGTTGATCGGCACGCCCTTCCAGCGGGGCGTGTCGCCCGGAACTTCACGCCCTGATTATCACTCCAAACCGCCACATCGCCCGCGTGGCGGGCCTGATGCTGGCCGCACGCTTCCTTGTCGAGACTCGCTCCGTGCACATGGCCAAGAACATTCCAACATCCCTGCCCGGCACCCCACCTCCAGAAGCCGCCAAAACCTTGCTGGCCCTGCTTCACGCCCAAGGCGAAGTCGCCCGCCTGAGTGAGCGCGAACAACTCTTCAGTTCGCTGCTCGACAGCGTCAACGCCGTGCTCTGGGCGTTCGACTGGGAAGCCCGCCAGGTGCTGTACGTCAGCCCTGCGTATGAACGCATCTTTGGGCGCCCGGTCAGCCTGGTGATGGCCGACTACAACGAGTGGCGCGACAGCATCTACCCCGACGACCTGGAATACGCCGAGCGCAGCCTGGCCCAGGTGCTACTCAAAGGTTCGGTGGAAGACCGCGAGTACCGCATCCTCAATGCTGAAGGCCAGGTGCGCTGGCTGAGCGACAAGTGCTACATCAACCAGCAACGCGAGGGCGAACAGCGGGTGATCGTGGTCGGCATCGCCGAGGACATCACCGAGAAGAAGCAGCTCGAAGGCGAACTGCATCGTCTGGCTACCACCGACGTACTGACCCAGAGCAGCAACCGCCGGCACTTCTTCGAGTGCGCCCAACAGGCTTTTGACAGTGCACGCGAGGACGGCACGCCGCTGGCCTTCCTGCTGCTGGACATCGACGACTTCAAACAGGTCAATGACAGTTACGGCCACCAGGAAGGCGACCAGGTGCTGCAGCGTATCGCCGACAGCGGCAAAGCCGTGCTACGGCGTGGAGACCAGTTCGGACGCATTGGTGGCGAGGAGTTTGCGGCCGTGTTCCCTGGCTGTAACGCGCAGGTGGCGGAGCAAATCGCCGAGCGTTTGCAGCGGGAGATCCAACGGCTGAGCTTCAGCCATGGCGACCAGGCGTACGGCGTGACCGTGAGCCAGGGGCTGACGGCGCTGACCGATGAGGACGAGTCGCTGGACAGCCTGTTCGCCCGCGCCGATGCGGCGATGTATCGGGCCAAGCGGCAGGGGAAGAATCAGATCGTGCGGGGATAAGGACCGGGGGGATGCGCTGTCGCACAGATAACATGGGTCATTGTGGGAGCGGGCTTGTCTCGCGAAAGGACCGCAAAGCGGTCCCAGGATGTCAGCTATCTGCCCCGTTCTCATCCACAGGTATTTCCTCACGCTGCGGCGGTGCCTCAGGGTTCTCCACCTTGCGCAACCGGCTAATCTCCGGCAAGCCGATCTTGAGTAGCCGCGCAGTCTTGCTGCTGACAACCTGTTCCAGCCCGTGATCCGTCGGCAGCCGCGTCAACTGCCCGGCCAGGTTCATCGCCAGGATCTCCCGTGAATACACGCCACCGCCCAGTTGGTAAATAGCCGCGATCAACTCACGCAGCGCCAGTGGCAAGCGCCAGCGCGTGCGCAAAGCCGAACCGAACGCCGCACCGTACTCATCGAGCGACTGGCGGACCGTGCCCTCATCCAGCGCGCCTCCGGCCAGGCTCCACTCCTGCAGGCAACGCAGCACCGCCAGGTCGCCCAGGCAGTGCAACAGCCCTGCGCAATAGCAACGCCCTTCGTCCAACTCCAGCATGCGCGCTAGGCTGCGGCCGTATTCGGCGCAGTGCAGCGAGAGGTTCCAGTATTGCGCCGCGTGCTGAGCCAGCAGTGGGTCGCTCAGCCGTGCGCTGCGCTTGAGTGTCATGCCCAGGATCAAGTTCATGCTCTGGGTGCTGCCGAGTTTGTTCAACGCCTGCAGCAGGGTCTGCACGGGCGCGTCGCGGTGCAGGGCGGCGCTGTTGGCGGCGGCGATCAGCACCGCGGTGACCTGCGGGTCGTTGCGCACTTCCTCTTCGAGCACTTTCAGGTTCAGGCCCTGAGGGTCCAGCGCTCGCTTGATCGCCACCTGCAAATCGGCCAGCAACGGCCCGCCATCGGCAGTAGCGCGGCGCTGCTCGAGGTAACCCGGCAGGCTGGCCCCCGGCTGCAAAGGCGGCACCGGGCAGGCGATTTCCTCGCCGACAGCCAGCAGCAGTTCTTCCAGGCGCTTGCGCAGGTTGCCCAGGTTCAGTGGTTTGCTCAAATAGGCCGTGGGATGCAAGGGCAACGCCTCGCGCACGCTGGCACTGTCGCTGCGGTTGCTCATGAGGATGAACGGCAACCCCGGGCCTTTGGCGCGGACCTTGCGCAGCAGGTCGAGGCCATCGACGCCCGCCAGCTCACGCGCAGCGATGATCAGGTCGGGCTTGCTCGACAGCGCGGTCAGCGCCTGCGAGCCGTCGGCGCAGACCTGCAGACGGGCGTCGCAACGCACGCTGAGCAGCATCTCCTTGAGCATGTCACGCACCCACGGGTCGCCCTCGGCAATCAGTACGCAAGGTGGGGTGGGGTGTACAGCGCTCATAGCCAACTCCTGAGTATCCCTGACACGCAATCCGTCGCAGCTTCCAAGGCAAGTCCTGGGACAACGATAGCGTCCCTCAGGTTTTCTGGGCATAAAAAAAACCCGCCGAGGCGGGTTTTTTCTGAAGCGTGTCACATTAGGCGAGTTCAGCGAAGCACTCTTCGATGATGGCCAGGCCTTTGTCCAGCAGCGCGTCTTCGGCGGTCAGCGGAACCAGGATACGCAGGACGTTGCCGTAGGTGCCGCAAGACAGCAGGATCAGACCCTTGTCACGTGCCTTGGCAACCACTTGGCCAACGGCAGCGGCATTCGGGGTGTGAGTGCCTTTCTCGAAGACTTCGACAGCAATCATCGAGCCCATACCACGGATGTCACCGATGATCGGGTTCTTTTCCTGGATCTTGCGCAGGCCAGCAACCAGGTGCTCGCCAACAGCCTTGCTGCGGTCCAGCAGTTTTTCTTCTTCGAACACTTCGATCACGGCCAGGGCCGCGGCGCAAGCGATCGGCGAACCGGCGTAGGTGCCGCCCAGGCCGCCTGGCGCGATGGCATCCATGTACTCAGCCTTGCCGCACACACCGGCCAGCGGGAAGCCGCCAGCGATGGATTTGGCGAAGGTGGTCAGGTCAGGCGCGACGCCCATCTGTTCCATGGCGAAGAAGGTGCCAGTACGGCCAGCGCCGGTCTGCACTTCGTCAGCGATCAGCAGGATGCCGTGCTGGTCGCACAGGGCGCGCAGGCGCTGCATCAGCTCTTTCGGCGCCGGCAGGAAGCCACCTTCACCCTGAACAGGCTCCAGGATGATCGCGGCAATGTCCTTAGGCTCGGCATCGTTCTTGAAGATGCGCTCAACCGAGGCGATGGCGTCATCGACGCTCACGCCGTGCAGTTCGTTCGGGAACAGTGCGCGGAAGATGCCGCCTGGCATCAGGCCCATGCCAGCGGAGTACGGCACGACCTTGCCGGTCAGGCCCAGGGTCATCATGGTACGGCCGTGGTAGGCGCCGGTGAAGGCGATCACGCCAGCGCGGCCAGTGGCGGCACGGGCGATCTTGACGGCGTTCTCAACGGCTTCGGAGCCGGTGGTGACCAGCAGGGTCTTCTTGTCGAAGTCGCCTGGGACCAGCTTGTTGATCTTTTCGCACAGCTCTACGTAGGGTTCGTAGGCCAGCACCTGGAAGCAGGTGTGGCTGACTTTGGTCAGCTGCTCTTGCACAGCTGCAACCACTTTCGGGTGCAGGTGGCCGGTGTTCAGTACTGCGATGCCGCCCGCGAAGTCGATCAGTTCGCGGCCTTCAACGTCGATCACGGTCGAGTTCTTCGCGGTGTCCACGAAGATCGGGTGGATTTGGCCGACGCCACGTGGGACGGCAGCTACACGGCGTTGCATCAAGGATTCGTTAGTCTTGCTCATAATGCCCTCATGTGCGCCGATGAGCGGCGCTTTTACTCGGGGGTAGCTGGTGTGCTCGCGAACAGTATTCGTTGATCGACTGCCGTAAACACCCTGGCCACCAGGTACTGCATGTAAAAAAGGCCAGCGAGACGTCGCTCTCGCGCCCCGCTGGCAGAGGTAAAGCCTTTTAACCGGTGATCAGACGCTGATGCACAGGTATTTGATTTCGAGGTAGTCCTCGATACCGTATTTGGAACCTTCGCGGCCCAGGCCCGAAGCCTTGATACCGCCAAACGGCGCGACTTCGTTGGAAATCAGGCCGGTGTTGATGCCGACCATGCCGTATTCCAGCGCTTCGGCAACACGGAACACACGGCTCATGTCACGGGCGTAGAAGTACGAAGCCAGGCCGAACTCGGTGTCGTTGGACATGGCGATGACTTCGGCTTCGTCCTGGAAGCGGAACAGCGGCGCCAGTGGGCCGAAGGTCTCTTCCTTGGCGACAGCAGCAGTCTTCGGCACGTTGACCAGAATGGTCGGCTCGAAGAAGTTGCCTTCGATCAGCTTGCCACCGGCCAGCACCTTGGCGCCTTTGGCAACGGCGTCTTCGATGTGTTCCTGAACCTTGGCGACAGCCTTGCCGTCGATCAGCGGGCCAGTGGTGGTGCCGTCTTCCAGACCGTTACCGATTTTGAGCTTGGCCACTGCAGCGGCCAGCTTCTCGGCGAACGCGTCGTAGACGCCGTCCTGCACGTAGATACGGTTGGCGCAGACGCAGGTCTGGCCGTTGTTACGGTACTTGGAGATGATCGCGCCTTCGACTGCCTTATCCAGATCAGCGTCGTCGAACACGATGAACGGCGCGTTGCCGCCCAGCTCCAGAGAAACCTTCTTGATGTCCTTGGCGCATTCTTGCATCAGCTGGCGACCGATTTCGGTCGAGCCGGTGAAGGACAGCTTGCGTACCAGGGAGTTGCCAGTCAGCTCGCCGCCGACTTCGCCAGCGCTGCCGGTAACGACGCTCAGCACGCCAGCCGGGATGCCGGCACGGTGAGCCAGCTCGACCAGGGCCAGGGCGGAGTATGGGGTCTGCGAAGCAGGCTTGAGCACCATGGTGCAGCCAGCGGCCAGGGCCGGGCCGGCTTTACGGGTGATCATCGCCGCCGGGAAGTTCCACGGGGTGATGGCCGCGGTAACGCCGATTGGCTGCTTGATGACGATCAGGCGCTTGTCGGGCTGGTGGCCCGGGATGGTGTCACCGTAGATGCGCTTGGCTTCTTCGGCGAACCACTCGATGAACGAGGCGGCGTAGGCGATTTCGCCCTTGGCTTCGGCCAGTGGCTTGCCTTGCTCGGTGGTCATCAGGCGAGCCAGGTCGTCCTGGTTCTCGATCATCAGTTCGAACCAGCGACGCAGCTTGGCCGAACGCTCTTTGGCGGTCAGGGCGCGCCAGGCCGGCAGGGCCTTGTCGGCGGCTTCGATGGCGCGGCGGGTTTCCGCAGTGCCCATCTTCGGCACGGTACCGATGACTTCGCCGGTGGCCGGGTTGGTCACCTTGATGGTCTGGCCGTTGTCCGCATCCAGCCACTCACCATTGATATAGGCTTGCTGGCGGAACAACTGAGCGTCTTTGAGCTGCATGTCGGCTTCCCGAATTGTTGATTGTTGAAAAGCGCCCAAAGCAGGGCATCGAGCGTTTGAAATCTCAAACGAATGCTAAGCGGCTGCTGGGGTGTAGGACAATAGGCTGTTCGAAAAAAAGAACGAATGGTTGAACACCCCCGGTAAATTTCATGGTTTTTTACACCGCAGCCGGCCTCTTCGCGGGCAAGCTCGCGCCCACAGGGGCTGCGCATACCTTGGAAAATACGGAGATCCTGTTGGGAGCGGGCTTGCCCGCGAAGAGGCCGGTACAGGTTAGACGATTGAACTGAAAGAAATGTGAAGGGAGGACCGACGGCCCTCCCGGAAGGAATGGGTCAGAAGGCCTTGGCCAGGTCGATCACCAGCGCCCGGTAGCCGACACTGCCCGGCTGCCGGCTGTGCACCTTCAGCTCCACCAGCACCTCCTGGGTGCCACGGCGCACCTCATTGAGCACGGTGGTGGTCAGTTTCTCTGGGGTCAGGAAATTCACCGAGGCCGAGTAGATAAACTGGGTATCGGTCTCTGGTCGGTAGGCCACCACCGACGTGACCGGGCTGTACCATTCGTCACCGCGCGCCTTGCCGTACTCCCACACCTGCTCGACCGTGCCCTTGGCTTCGTCGACCTTGTACTCCACCGCGCGGCTGTAGTTGCCGGTCAGCTTGGTCGGGGCAAAATCGCGCCCCCAACCGTTATCGAACACGGTCAGCGTGCCTTTGCCGGTCAACCAGGCGGTGTGCTGGGTCCAGGACCAATCGAAGCCTTCGCTTTGCACTGGCGTCAGCACTTTGCCCTGCAACCGCTGCGGCCACCCCTGAGGCGAGGCGAGAATCCACTTCACGGCCTTGTCGCGGCCAATCTTCACCACGCCTTGATGACGTGCTGAAACGATGATGCTGTCGTCATCTGCGTCGTAATCAATGGCATTGACGTGCGCCCAGTTGCGCCCTGTGCCCACGCCTGGGGTGTCACCAAATGGCAGGTCGCCTTCGGCCAGTTCGTTGGCCAGCCGGTCTTCCTGCTTGTGCACACCATCGGGCAACTGGATCGCTGCCTTGCCGAGGGTTTCCAGCAGGTCGCCACGGTACGGGTCGAGGATCTGGTTCAGGTCCCAGAAGTCGAGCACATCCCCCGCTTCATTGACCTCGATGATGTGGTCGCGGATCGAGCGCACGCGCTTGCCGTCCGGGCGGCGGTAGTCGCTGGTGCCGACCCGCAACAGGTAGGTGCCGTTCGTGGTCTCGCGGATTTCGTGGGAAAAATCGGCAAACTTGTCCGGCAGGCTGCGCTGCCAGACACGTCGGCCAAGCAGGTCGTACTTGGAGTAGGTCTGGCCCTGGCCCCAGATCAACTTGCCGTCACGGGTCTGCTGGAAGCCCATGGTGCCGCCCAGGCCGTCCCGGCGGTTGGCGTCGTGGATCTGCTCGATATCCAAGTACCAACGCACGTCGCCATTACTGTCGGCGATCCAGTTGTTGCCCACCTGGTCCCACTCGGCCGCGCCCCCCAGGCCATTCCATTTGAAGGCCCGACCACCGGGGATATCACCCTGCAGGTGGTTGAACAGGTACAAGCGGTTTTCGAAACCGGGCGCCACCTTGACCGGCTCGACCTCCGGCAATGCGGCGGTCTGCTTCGCCACCACCGGCAGACGCACGGCAGGCGCATAAACCTGATACCGCTCGCGGATGCGCTCGCCATCAAGTTTGTACGTCACTTCCACCTGGTTGACGTAGTCGGGGTAAAGCCCGAACACCGGGATGCCGCCATAAGTCCACAGCGAGCGGTCCGACACCTCGTAGGCGATGTCCACGCCCCGCTCGCCACGGCCCAGCACCCGCACATGGGCCGCGCTCAATGTGCGCCCGCCGTCGCGGATGATGGCCGTCAGCGGTGCCAGGCGGTACGGGTTGACCACCACATCGCCCAGCAGTGCCTCATCGGGCGCGGGGACTTTGGCGGTGAGGCAGGCGCCTTCAGGCAGTGCGGGGGTTTCGGTTTTGGCATTCATGGCAAAGCTCCTTGTGCTCAGAAGTCGTAACGGGCGGTGGCGCCGAAGGTGCGGGGCGTGCCGAGTACCCCGGCATAGCCACCGTTGGCGGAGTTCCACAGGCTGGTGAAGTAGGTCTTGTCGCCGGCGTTTTTCACCCACAGCGACAGGTCAAGCACGCCGTCGCCCTGGTCCAGGCGCACGCCGGTGGAAAGGTTGACCAGCGCGTAGCTGGGGATCTGGCCGAAGTCGGAATCGTCGATGGTGCCCACCGCCTTGGAGCGGAAGGCATAGCTGGCGGTGACATACGGCTCGATGCGCTCGGCCAGTTGCCACTTGTATTGGGCATTGAGGTTGGCGATGTACTTGGAGGCGCCGACCACCTGATGGCCCGACAGGTCGCAGGTGGCGGTGGCATTGGCCAGGCTGACTTCTGGCGGGCACGGCGCATCGTCGTACTCGGTGTAGCGCACGTCGTTCCACGAGCCGTTGAAGTTGACCGTGAGGCCACGCACCGGTAGCGCCGTGGCCTCGAACTCCAGGCCGCGCGAACGCACGCGCCCGGCGTTGGCCAGGTACTGCACGCGGTTGACCTGGTCATACACGTTGGCCTGGTAACCATGCACTTCAGCCCAGAACAGGTTGGCGTTGAGTTGCAGGCGATCATCGAACAACGTGCTCTTGACCCCGACCTCGGCATTGTTGACCCGCTCGGTGCCGACCAGCAGCGAATCGGTGCCCAGGCGTGGCGCGGCGCCGACGGTAAGGTTGATACCTCCGGACTTCTCGCCATGGGTCAGGGTGGCGTAACCCAGTACCTGGTCGTTGAAGCGGTAACTCAGGCCCAGCAGGCCAGAGGGGCTGAAGCTGTACTGGTTGAGGTCACCCGAATCGTACGCCCCCACCCGGCCTTGGCGCGCCGCAGCTGCAGCGCCAGTAACCGCTGCGCCGCCCGTAGGCGCATCCCGGGTCACCCAGGCGCTCTTCTCTTCGTAGGTACCGCGAATGCCCGCCGTGAAGTCCAGGCGGTCGGTGACATGCCAGGTGCCCTGGGCGAACAGCGCATAACTGTCGGTGTCGATGTGCCCGTCACCGACGGTATTGACGTTGTTCAGTGCGCCAGCCGGGGTAAGGTTCCAGATGTCTGCCTGGGGGCCGTAATAGGTGAAGGACTTATTGTCCAGGTCCTGTTTGAAGTAGTACGCGCCCAGCACGTAGTCGAAGGCGCCACCGGTCGGCGAAGCCAGGCGAATCTCCTGCGAGTACTGCTTGTCGCGCACCGACACACCGGCACTGTAGAACACCGGCACGTTGAGGCCATCGTCGTTGCGCGGGGTGAAGTCCCACCAGCGGTAGGCGGTGATCGAGGTCAGGGTGAAGTCGTTGGGCAAGGTCCAGTTGGCCTCTACCGAGGTGCCTCCCTGGAATACCGTCACCTGCTGGTCGGCATCGAAATTGACCTTGCGGTCCTTGCCCGACACCAGCGTCGCGCCGGCCTGGGCAGCCAGGCTCTCGTAGCGGTTGACGCCGTTGATGGTAGGCCCGGTGCTGTACAGGCTGAGGATGCCGTTGTTGGAGTCTTCTTCGTTGTACTCGCCGATCCAGCGCAGGTTGAAGGTTTCACTGGGTTTGAACAGCAACTGGGTACGAAAGCCCTGGCGCTTGCCGCCGTTGAGGTCGTCACCGTTGTGGATGTTTTTCACATAACCATCGTCTTCGGTGCGGTAGGCACTGATGCGCCCGGCCAGGGTTTCGCTGATCGGCCCAGAGAAACTGCCCTGGGTCTGCAGGTAGCCATCCTCGCCTATCGACTGCTGGATACTGCCCTCGCGGTGGAAGGTCGGCTTGCGTGTGGTGATGTTGAGCACACCGGCTGTGGTGTTCTTGCCGAACAACGTGCCTTGCGGGCCGCGCAGCACTTCCAGCTGCTCGACATCGAGCAGGTCGAAGACCGCCATGCCGGGGCGACCGAGGTAGACGTTGTCCAGGTAAATGCCGACGCTGCCTTCCAGGCCATCACTGGCCGGGTTGTTACCCAGGCCCCGGATCGAGATGCTCGATTGCCGCGCATGCACATAGGCAACGTTGGTGCTGGGCACCAGTTGTTGCAGGTCCTGCACGCGGTAGATGCGCTGGGTTTCCAGGGTTTCGCTGTTCAGTACGCTGATCGCGGTGGGCACGCTCTGGGCAGTTTCCTCACGACGGCGAGCATTGACGGTAACGGTGCCGAGCTTGGCGTCCTGCTCCACGGCAGGGGCGGTGCTGACAGGCTCTTCGGCGAAGCTGCCACTGGACGCCGCCAGCAACACGCCAGCGGCCAAGGGTTGCAGGGTGAACCGCGATGCGCGCGCAGGCCAACGGAAAACTCGGGACATGCTGATGCTCCTTAAGGCATGGGCCCTGGGCGAGCATTTCCGTTGGCGGAACCGAATCGCGGTCAGTCGGGCTTATATTCTTTTAAGTGATATAAATATTTGTAATTCATATTTAGTGGAATAAGTAACACCCTTTATAAGGGGACTCACCCTTGTCAGCAATTGCATTTGACCGAAGGTTTTAATGTAGAAAATGCATATCGATCTGCGTCAGCTGCGTCACTACATTGCCCTGGTCGAGCACCGCAGTTTCGTGGCTGCGGCGGCTGCGGTGAACCTGTCGCAATCGGCCTTCAGCCGAAGCATCCAGACCCTTGAGCACAACATCGGCTGCCGCTTGGTGGACCGCGCCAGCAAAGAGCTGGCCCCGACTCGCCAAGGTTTGCTGGTACTGGAGCATTCACGGCGGCTGGTGCATGGGGCGCACAACCTGGTCAATGAGATCCACCAGTTCAACGGCGCCACCACCGGTGTGGTGCGCTTCGGGTCCGGCCCTGCACCGGCCGGCGGCTTGGTGCCACGGGCAGTGGCGCGCTTCGTCGCCGAATACCCGGCGGCGCGCACGTGTTTTCAGGTGGATAACTGGCAGGCGTTGAACCGCAAGCTGATTGCCGAAGAGATCGAGTTTTTCGTCGCCGACACCCGCCAGTTCGAGTCAGACCCGGATTACCGCGTGCACAAGCTGGCGCCCCAGCGCTGGCACTTCTGCTGCCGCGCCGGGCACCCACTGACCACGCGGAGCACGGTGCAGGCGCGAGACCTGTTCGAGTACCCGTTGGCCACTACCTTTCGCCCGCCGAACATCCGCAAGATCCTC
This sequence comes from Pseudomonas putida, assembly GCF_025905425.1. NCBI lineage: Bacteria > Pseudomonadati > Pseudomonadota > Gammaproteobacteria > Pseudomonadales > Pseudomonadaceae > Pseudomonas > Pseudomonas putida. The sequence goes on from NZ_CP109603.1 coordinate 5,056,646, forward strand.
AGCGACCTCAGCGGGCGGCAAGACTTTCTGCCCTCGGTGGAATGCGAGCACGGTTATGCGTTGCTGAATGTGGTGATGCATTCGGACACCATCGGCATTGCCTGCAATGCCAACCTGCGGCCGTATCAACGCGACGGGGGGCTGGTGGCGTTGAAGCTTTCGGACCTGGAGCCGGAGCAGGAAGAGGCGTTTTATACCCGCTATGGGGTGGTGAGCCGGGTGGGGTATGGGTTGTCGCCGTTGGCGCAGGGGTTGGTCAGGCAGTTGATTGCCTGTGATACCGAGGCGTGATCGGCGGGGGCTTTGCCCCCAGAAATTTGAACAAGACAGTTGCTCCCGCCTTGGTATGCAATCTCCTGTGGGAGCGGCCTTGCCTCGCGATTGGGCCGCAACGCGGCCCCGCAATTATCAGCCTTTACGGGTTGTGCGGCTCAGTTGCCCATCCACCCCCACCGGCACCTCACCCGCCAACGTCACCCGCCGAACCACACGCGGCTGGGTGCCATAGTCATCCACCGCATAATGCTGCGTCGCGCGGTTATCCCAGATCGCCACATCCCCGGCTTCCCAGCGCCAGCGCACGGTATTTTCCAAGCGCGTCACATGCCCCTGCAGCACCGCAAACAGGTGCTGTGAATCAGCCAGCGAATACCCCTTGATGCGCTTCACGAAATGCCCCAATTGCAGCGCCCGCTCACCGCTGACCGGGTGCACGCGCACCACCGGGTGCTCGGTCTCGTACACCGTCGAGGTGAACACCTTGCGATAGCGCTCCAGCTTGGCCGGGTCTACATCCGGCTTGAGGGATGCGTAGTCGTATTCGTTGCTGTGCACCGCCCACAGCGTGTCGGCCAGCTCGCGCAGCGGCTCGGGCAGCTCCTGGTACGCCGCCGCGGTGTTGGCCCAGACGGTATCGCCGCCGGACGCCGGCGCCACCACGCTGCGCAGAATCGAAGCCTTGGGGTAGGCATCGACGAAGGTCACATCGGTGTGCCAGGAGTTGGCCCGCTGGCCCTCGGCACCGTCAAGCTGCAACAGGTAGCTGGTGCCATCGACCACGGGCACGGTGGGGTGGGCGACCGGTTCGCCAAGTAACTTGGCGAAGCCTTCCTGGCGCTGGTCGTCCAGGTGCGTCTGGCCACGGAAGAAGATCACCTTGTGCTGGACCAACGCCGCCTGAATGGCTTCGATCGTGGCGGCATCCAGTTCGGCGGAAAGCTTCAACCCGCGAATCTCGGCGCCGATACGGCCGGCAACCGGATGAATGTCGAGTTCAAGGGCGAGTGGCGCGGTGGCCAGGGCGGCATTGCTCATGGTCGTGGTCCTTTCGGTTGTTGTCGGTTCAAAGGGTTAGCGGGCGGCCTGCACGGCCTGCTGTTGTTGCAGTGCGGCGTCGAGGAAGCGGGGTTCGACCCAGTCGGCGACCTGGAAGCCACGGCGGATCAGGCGCTCTTTGGCGGCCAGGTCGACGCCCTGCTGCAGTTGGGCCAGAAAATCGGCATCCAGGCGGGGGTCGAAGTAGTGCGCGAGGTTTTCCTTGGCCAGGTCGTCGCTGAGGATGCTGCGCGGCCAGCTGGCGTTATTCGCCACCAGGTCGACGAAGGCATCACGGTTGCGTTCATCGCGCAGCCACTCGGTGGCCTGCTCCTGGGCATTGACCAGGCGCTGGACCAGGTCGGGGTGCTGGCGGATGAATTCGCCGGTGCCCAGCAATACCGCCTGGGTGCTGCCGGCGCCTTGCAGATCACGCGAGCTGACGGGCAACTCGACCAACCCGCGTTCACGCAGCGAGAGCAGGTTCGACAAGCCCCAGGTGGCGTCGATCTGCTTGGCGGCCAGCGCGGCGTTGGCAGCGTTGAAGTCCAGGTTGATCACTTTCAGGTCACGCTCGGACAAACCCTGGCTTGCCAGCGCACTGGCGAACGACAGCTGGTTGGCGGTGCCGCGGAACACCGCCACACGCTTGCCCTTGAGGTCGTGCAGGGTCTTGATGCCGGACCCCGGCACCACCCCCAGGTAGCTTTTCACCCCGCGCACGCCGGCCGACAACACGCGGGTATCCAGGCCATTGGCCTTGCCGACGATCGCGGCCAGGTCGCCCAGGTAGGCAAAGTCGGCCTGGCCGTTGGCCAGGGCCTCGTTTACCACCGGCCCGGCGCCCTTGAAGAAGTGCCAATCGATGCGGATGCCGTCCTTGGCGAATTCTTTCTCCAGCAGTTGCTGGTCACGCAGCACATCGACCACGCCGCCTGCGCTGTGCTTGCTGCCTGCGCTCAGGTCAGGCACGGCGATGCGGATGCTCTCAGGCTTTGCCGAGTCTGCGGCGTGGGCGTTGAGGGTGAAGACCAGCCCAAGGGCGGTGATCAGGTGGCGCAATGGGGTTTTCATGGCAAGGCTCCTTGGCAGGCTGCCACCGACGATGGCCGGCGCTTTGGCCAGAAGCTAGGCAGGTCTGGTTAGAACCTACAAAGATCAAAACTTCATTTTTTAGTAACCAGAAAGCATAAATCAGGTGTTCTGCGGTCCTGCGGGGCGCTTGCGGAGAACGCATGGAAAATATGAGGAAAACGCAACGGTGAAGGGCTTCCGCCTGCAGGGGTTGCATGCTTTTATCTCTTGAAGTTCGCACTTATGATTTTTTAATTCCATTAGTGCATAAGATAACAACGCTTCGTTCGAGAGATGCCGATGAATGGAATTTTGAACAGGAGTTGGGGATGGCTGCGGGGTCCGCTTCGCGGCCCTTTCGCGACGCAAGGCCGCTCCTACAGGGGATCTGCGTATCTTTCGTGGGTACTGCCGGTGCTGATAGCGGTGTTGTGGGTGGTCGCCAGCCGGCAGCACTGGATGAGCGAACAGATTCTGCCGGCGCCTTCGCGGGTGTGGCAGAGCGCCGTGGAGTTTGGCTCCGGGGAGCTTTGGGGGCACCTGTGGATAAGCCTGCAGCGGCTGTTCTGGGGGTTGGCGGCGGGGATTGCCAGCGGTTTGCTGCTGGGTACCTGGCTGGGGTCGTCGCGGCAGGCCCAGACGCTGGTGCTGCCCACCTTCGTCGCGCTGGCGCAGATCCCCACCCTGGCCTGGATTCCGCTGTTCATGCTGTTTTTGGGCATCGGCGAGTTGCTCAAGCTGGTGGTGCTGGTCAAGGCCGTGGTGGTCCCGGTCACCCTGCACACCCTGGTCGGTGTGCGCGATGCCCAACCCAAACTGCGTGAAGCTGCAGCAGCGCTGCGCCTGCCACGTCACTTATTGTTCCTGCGCCTGCTGTTACCCGCCGCCCTGCCCGCCTTCCTCACCGGCGTACGCCTGGCCCTGGCTACCGGCTGGACATCGTTGCTGGCCGTGGAGCTGCTGGCCTCAAGCGAAGGTATCGGCTACCTGATGGTGTGGGGCCGGCAGTTGTTCATGCTGGACCTGGTGTTGCTGTGCATCCTGGTGATCGGCCTGGTGGGGGCGTTGATGGAGCAAGGCTTCTCGCGCCTGGAAAAACGCCTGCTGTTCTGGCCCCAACCTGCCACGGGCGAGCAGCAGCGCGGCCCCCTCGCAAAAGGTTGGCAAAGCCTGTTGCTGCCGATCGCACTGCTGGCGCTGTGGCAGGCCTCCAGTAGCCTCGGCTGGGTCGACCCAAACATCCTCACCTCGCCGCTGGGCGTGCTGCGTACCCTGTTCAGCGGGCTGGCCGACGGCACGCTGTCAGAAGCGTTGCTGCTGAGCCTGCAACGCACCTTGACCGGCCTGGTGCTGGGGGGTGGCGCGGGTTTGTTGGTTGGCCTTTTGCTGGGCCTTTCACACCGCGCCGAGCGCGTGCTGGGGCCAAGCCTGACCGCCGTGCGCCAGGTGGCACTGTTTGCCTGGGTGCCGCTGCTTACGGCCTGGTTCGGTTTGGGCGAAGGCGCCAAGGCCGTGTTCGTGGCCTTGGCGGCGTTCTTCCCGCTGTTAATTGCTACCCAGCGCGGCATCGCCGGGCTGTCGCCACAGCTGGGCGAAGCGGCCCGCACCTTGCGCCTGGGCCTGTTGCAGCGCCTGCGCCTGCTGGTGCTGCCGGGCGCCGCCCCGGCGATCTTTGCCGGCCTGCGCCTGTCGCTGATTTATGCCTGGCTGGGCACCATCGGCGCGGAATACTTCATGCCTTCTGACGGCGGCATCGCCAGCCTGATGATCGGCGCGCAACAGCTGTTCCGCATGGACCAGGTGATGGCCGCCATGGTCCTGATCGGCCTGGTCGGCGCCCTGCTCGGCACCCTCGGACAACGCCTCGAATCGCGCGCCACGCGCTGGAGAACTGCATGAACGCCTTCAACACCTCGCACCTTTCCGCCGCCAACCAGGCCGATGTCACCCCGCCGTTGGTCAGCTTCGAGGGGGTCGGTAAAGTATTCCGCGTCGATGGCCAACCGTTCGAGGCCATTCACAACTTCAACTTGTCGATCAACGAAGGCGAGTTCATCGCCATCGTCGGTGCCTCCGGCTGTGGCAAATCCACTCTGCTGCGGCTGCTGGTGGGGCTCGACACCGACTACAGCGGCAGCATCCGCGTCGACGGGCAGCCGGTCAGTGGCATCGGTGGCGAACGTGGCATCGTGTTTCAGGAGCACCGCCTGTTCCCCTGGCTGACGGTGGAGCAGAACATCGCCCTGGGGCTGGTCAACGAGCAGCTCACCCAGGGCGAGCGCGCCAGGCGTGTGCATGAGTTCGTGCTGCTGGTCGGCCTCAGCGGGTTCGAGTCGGCTTACCCGCACCAGCTCTCGGGCGGCATGGCACAGCGCGTGGCAATCGCCCGCGGGTTGGTGGCAAGCCCACGGATCCTGCTACTCGACGAGCCCTTCGGTGCCCTCGATGCACTGACTCGCCAGCAACTGCAGGATGAGCTGCTGGCCATTCGGGAACGCGCCGGCATCACCACCCTGCTGGTGACCCACGACGCAGAAGAGGCCACCTACCTGGCCGACCGGGTCGTGGTGCTGGAGCCGCGCCCAGGTCGGATCAAGTCGGTGGTCGAAATCGACCTGCCGCACCCGCGCCTGCGCACAGGCGTGGCGCTGCATGGGCTGCGCGAGAAAGTGCTGCAGCAGATCACCGGCACCGGTGGCTACCTGCCGCCTGCGCCTCGCCGGGTAGAAGGGCTGCGACCCGAGCTGATCGCACTCTGATCTTTGTGCCACCGGGAAAAACAGCCACAGTTCAAGGCGATAGACGCAACCGAAACAGATCGGTATCATGCGTGCGCGTTGCACTCGTAGCTCAGCTGGATAGAGTACTGCCCTCCGAAGGCAGGGGTCGTGGGTTCGAATCCCGCCGAGTGCGCCATCTTCTTTCCTTTCCCCCGTAGTACACGGGGGAATCGCCGCACGGGCTGCCCGGCCCCGCGCAAATCGTTTACTTCCTGCAATGCCCGAGCGAACGTTATCCCGACATGTGCGAAAAGCGACCGGTTTTTCGACCCAGCATTTGATCCAGCGCGTGCAGTTGAACCGGGCTCGGGTCCTGCTGGAAACCAGCAGGTTCTCCGTCGAGTCTATCGCTGAGCAGGTGGGATACCAGGATGCCACGGCCCTACGGCGGCTTATGCGCCGCCTGTTGCACGCTTCCCCAAAGCAACTGCGCCAGTAAACGCTATCCGTCCTGACGATCTCGCCCGCAGGCAGCTCGGATCATTGAGGAAGCGTTGAGGTTTTGAGAAAAAACGCTCTGTCGAACGCTTCAACAACCGGCATGGCGATGCGCAACTGGTGATGCCCCGCCTCGCTGAGTGATAGCAGATTCGCCCGCTGATCTTGCGGGTCTGTCCGTTTCTCGATCAGCCCGTCCTTTTCCAAGCGGGATACGATCTGCGAAATGTGCATGCGGTCCATGCCGGTGAAGTTCGCGATGCCATGTTGAGTGATTTGCGCACAGTCGCGTGTCAGCCAACCGCACACAGCCAGGATCGCAAACTGCGGCTGGGTGAGCCCCATGGGTTTCAGGAGCGCATTGAGCTGGCGCTGCCAGTCCAGAAATTCGCGCCAGAGTCGAAACCCTGGGCTGTTGCTTGGCCCCACGTAGGCAGAGCCACTCCAATTTTCGTCAACAACCAACGTGTCCGCACTCACGATGCACTGACCTGAACTTCGCTGGCGCGCTTGAGGCCAAGCATCGTATTGGGCAACGAAGCCTGAATAGACTTGCCGATCAAGTAACGAAACAAAAAACTCAAAGGGCCGCTGAACTCGACCCAATGGGTTGCAACGGTCCGTCCACCCGTCGCCGACAGGCTGTGGCCGAACAACATGCGGCACAGCGGCAACCGGCTCTGGACCGAGAATGACTTACCTGGCGTCACTTCGACGACCTGGATGCTGGCCTTCGGCCCACCCTTGGGTTTCAGCCAACCCTTGGCGCCCTGTTTGAGGCCTTCGGGCAAACTGGCGGCAGTCACCTCCGTATCCCAATCGACCCAGTGGGCGGCGTCCTGGTACAGCCTGAACACGCGCTCTGGCTCAGCGCTGATCTCAATGGACGCTTTGATCGTCATGGCTCACTCCTTAAGTCACCTGTCAAAGCGCAATGGTAAATATATTTACTAATTTAAACCAGCTGCAAACCAACCCGATCCCACGCACCCAACGGGGTAGGCGCACTCACCCGTAAAGATTGCCCAACCCGTTTAGCTGCGCCGTCGCGCCGAGAACACATGCCGCAAGCGCAGCGCGTACCTTGCGGCATCAGCACTCAGCTATGCAGGGCTCGTTCGTACGCTGCCAACACCGCTTCATGCATGGCTTCGGACATCGTCGGGTGTGGCAGGATGCTTTCGATCAGTTCAGCCTCCGTGGTCTCCAGGCCCCGCGCAATGGTGTAACCCTGGATCATCTCGGTCACCTCCTCACCGACCATGTGCGCGCCTAACAGCTCGCCGCTGCCTGCGTCGAACACCACTTTGACGAAGCCCGCCGTGGCGCCCGTGGCAATCGCCTTGCCATTGGCAGCGAAGGGAAACTTGCCGACCTTGAGGGCCTTGCCAGCGCTGCGCGCCTGGGCTTCGGTATAGCCGACGCTGGCGACTTGCGGGTGGCTGTAGGTGCAGGCCGGCACGCTTCTAGGATCCAGAGGACGAGGGTTATGGCCAGCGATCTTTTCGACACAGATCAGCGCCTCGTGGCTGGCCTTGTGCGCCAGCCACGGGGCCCCGGCCAGATCACCAATGGCGTACACGCCCGGCTCGCCGGTGCGGCAGAACTCATCCACCACTACATGACTGTGCTGCACGTTGACCCCAGTGCCTTCCAGCCCCAGGTCTTCGACATTGCCGACAATGCCCGCCGCCACCAGCACCACGTCGGCCTGCAGGGTCTCATTGCTGTTGCCTTCAAGGCGCAGTTGTACCGCGCCCCGTTCCACCTTGCTGCCTTGCAGCGCACAGCCGGTGTACAGGCGTATACCGTCGCGGGTCAGGGCCTGGGCCACATGGGCACTGATCTCCTGATCCTCTACCGGCAAGATCCGATCGGCCATTTCAACCACGCTGACCTGTGAACCCAGGGCATGATAAAAACTGGCAAACTCGATGCCGATCGCACCTGCCCCCACGATCACCAGGCGCTTGGGCACACTGTGCGGCACCAGTGCTTGGCGATAGGTCCAGAAATACTGGCCGTCTGGCTCCATGCCCGGCAGCACTCGGGCCCGGGCACCGGTTGCAAGAATGATATGCGGTGCGCTCAGTATGAGCTCGCCCTGCTCTGTATTTACCCTCAGTCGCTGTGGCCCATCCAGGCGTGCGTGGCCGTTGAACACCTGGACACGGTGCTTTTTCATCAGTCCGTTGACACCCCGCTGTAGCTGGCTGGCCACATCACGGGAACGCTTGACGATAGCCTCCAGGTTCGGCCTGGCCGGGCCGACCTCAATACCGAAATCGCCCGCACTGTTGAGCAGACGCAATACATCGGCGCTGCGCAACAAGGCCTTGGTCGGAATGCAGCCCCAGTTCAGGCAAACCCCGCCCAGTTGTGCCTTTTCCACCAATGCGGTGCGCAGGCCTAACTGACTGGCGCGGATAGCGGCCACATAACCGCCGGGGCCGCCCCCCACGACGATCAGATCGAATTTCGTATCGCTCATGGGAACTCCCTCAGATCAGCATGCCCAACGGGTTTTCCATCAGGCCCTTGAACACGGCCAGCCATTGCGCAGCCAGCGCGCCATCCACGGCCCGATGATCTACCGACAAGGTGCAGCGCAGTACCGAACCCACCTTCAGCTCCCCGTTTTCAACCACCGGTTTTTGCAGGGTTGCCCCCACGGCCAGAATGGCTGCGTGGGGGGGATTGATAATGGCGCTGAACTGCTCGACGCCAAGCATCCCCAGGTTGCTGATAGTGAAGCTCCCGCCCTGGTACTCCTCGGGCCGTAGACGACCGTCTCGGGCACGCCCGGCGAGTTCGGCCACCTCTGCGCTGATCTGCGACAGGGCCTTGCCATCGGCATTGCGCACCACCGGCGTGATCAAGCCAGTAGCGGTGGCGACCGCCACACAGACGTCCGCCTGGTGGTACTGGCGCAAGGCTGTGTCGGTCCAGGTCACATTCATCGCCGGCACCTGCCTGAGCGCAACCGCCACGGCCTTGACGATAAAATCATTGATCGAGATTTTCTTGGTTGCATGCTGGTTGGCTTGCTCACGCAGGGCCAGCAATCGCTCCATCCGGCATTCCAGCTCAAGATAGAAATGCGGTACCGTCGCCTTGCTCTCCACCAGGCGCCGGGCAATGGTCTTGCGCATGCTGCTGTGGGGGATTTCAGCAAAGTCGACAAGTGCTGCCGGTGTTGCCGCAGTCACTGCACTGGCAACGGTTGCTGACTCAACGTCGCGCTTGACGATACGCCCATTGGGCCCGCTGCCCTTGAGCGACGCCAGCTCAAGCCCCTTGGCTGCTGCCAGCCGGCGAGCCAGAGGGCTGGCGAAAATACGCCGACTGTCCTGCGCAGCCACCGGGGGTGCCTGTTCAGCCCGCGCTTGAGGTGCAGGTGTGTCGTCCACCACCGGTTCGTTGGCCGCCAACGCTGCGCCGGCCTTGGCCAACAGAGCAGCGATATCGACTTGCGTTTCGCCTCTGGCAAACAACACCCCGATGGGTGCCCCTACCTCCACTTCGCGCCCCGGCTCGACCAGGATCTTGCCCAGCACCGCATCTTCTTCGGCTGCCAGCTCGACCAGGGCCTTTTCGGTCTCGATCTCGGCGATGCAATCACCGGCGCAAATGCTGTCGCCTTCTTTGAGGGTCCAGTTCTGGATCGCGGCGTGGGTAGCGTTGGCCGATACCTCTGGCATATGTAAGAGCTTGGCCATCAGGCACTCCGATCGTTGAACAGGTCAGGACGGTAGGCGGCGATATCAGCGTATTCCACCAATTCCAGCACGTTGCCCTCGGGGTCACAGCAGAACAACGCCTTCACATCAGGGCGCAGCTGGATCGGGGCGTCGCCGGCGCAGAACGTTGCGCCGGCACTTTTCAGGTCGGCTACCAAGCTGGCGATGTCTTCGACAATGAACGTCAGGTAGCTCGCATTCTGCCGGTCGAGAATCATCCCCTGCTCAGGCCGGGTCGGCGTTCGCTCAGGCGCCAGCAGCTTGATGCGTTCACCGTAGGGCGTCTGCAAACGCACCACGCTGTAACCGCCTTCGCTCAGGCCCACCCGCTGCGCGGCCGCAGCCGGCATCTGCACCTGGGCGACGAAGGTAAAACCCAGTACTTGCTGATAAAAGCGGCTGAGTGCCGGCAGATCGACGCAGCAAATACCCACTTCCATGGGAACCAGCATGTTCAGGCTCATTGATGTGCACCTTTTTCACGGATGACCTGTTGCAGGCCTTCGATCACTTCCTCGGTGCGGGCACAGGCGGCGCGCTCCAGGACTTTGGAAATACTCGGCGAACCTTCGCCACCGGTCACACGCTGGATCGGCTGGTCGAGCCAGTCGAAACACCGGCGCTGCAGTTCGTCCGCCAGCCAGCCGCCGTACGACGTGCCCCGGGCGCCCTGCTCGACGATCAGCACGTTATTGGTCTTGCGAATACTCGCCTCGACCGTGGCCCAGTCAAAGCTGGCACGGTCGAGAAAACGCAGGTCAATGACCTCGGCATCGATCCCGGTCTGCGCCACCGCCTCCAAGGAATGCCCGACCATGCTCAAGTAGGTAAGGATGGTCAGGTCACGCCCTTCGCGGCGCACGGCAGCGGTGCCGAACGGGATCTGATAATCCAGGTCATCCACCGGCACTTCGCCGCTTTGGCTGTACAGATCGACGTGTTCGATCACCAACACCGGGTCCTTGCAGGCCAGCGCGGTGTTCATCAGGCCGATGTAGTCGAACGGCGTTGAGGCCGCAACAATGCGCCAGCCTGGGTTTGTCACGTAGATGCCGGCCGGGTCCATGGAGTGCTGCGAGCCGTAGCCGGTGCCCATGGCGATCTTGGTGCGCAGTACCAGTGGCACGTCACTTTGCCCGCCGAACATATGCCGGGCCTTGCCGATCTGGTTGAACACCTGGTCGGCGGCGACCCACATGAAGTCGGGGTACATGAACTCGACCACCGGTTTGAAGCGCCCGTCCAGGGCCATGCCGCCACCGAGCCCGCAGAAGGCGTTCTCACTGATCGGGGTGCCGAGGATGCGCTCCGGAAAACGCTCTTTCAGGCCGCGAGTAGCGCCGTTGGTCCCCCCTTTGAGGCGGTGTACGTCCTCACCCATGACAACGATGCTGTCGTCCGTTTCCATGCGTCGGTTCATGACATCGGCGATGGCATCGATGAACTTGCGTTGCTCCAGGCCTCCGCGGTAGCTCGATTGCTCACAAGTGCGGGCGTCGGCCAGCTCGCTGAGGTCGCCACGAATACCGACGTCGCGAAAGTCCGGCGAAGGCCACAACTCGGGACGAATTCGGCGCTTGCCCGGCTTGCCGTTAGGGTCGGCTTCCAGCAATGCCGCAGCCGCCTGGGCCATTGCCAGCTTGATGGTTTCGCGCAGGTCGGCCAGGCCAGCATCGTCAATCAGCTCGCGCTTTTTCATTTCCCGGGCCAGGCGCTCAAGCGGATCACGGGCACGCCAGCTCTGCTCCTCCTCCTTGCTGCGATAGCCGAATGCACTGCCGGGGAACGGGCCGTTCTGATGGAAGAAGCGGTACACATCCGCCTCGATGACCGTCGGGCCGTTACCGGCACGCATATGCGCCAGCGCTTGCTGCATGGCCAGGTAAACCGCCAGCGGGTCCATGCCGTCGACTTTCCAACTCGGGATATTGAAGCCCAGCCCACGCGCCGACAGGCGCGGTTCGGCAGTGGCTTCGTCAACCGTCGTGGACACCGCGTACAGGTTGTTCTCGATAAAGAAGCACAGCGGTAGTTTCCAGGCAGCCGCCAGGTTCATGGTCTCCAGCACCGAACCGATGTTCACCGCGCCATCACCGAAATAGGTGACCGCCACGGTGTCGGTCTGGGCATGCCGGTGGGCCCAGGCTGCCCCGGCCGCCAGCGGCACACCGCCGCCGACGATGGCGTTGGTACCCAGGGCGCCAGCCTCGGCCCACTGCAGGTGCATCGAGCCGCCACGGCCTTTGCAGAACCCTTGGGCCAAGCCAAGGATTTCCGCCAGGGTACGTTGCAGCAAATCCTGAATCGGGGCGTTGATCGGTGCTTTCGGGTCGATACCCTCGGGCATCAGGTACACCAGCGCCTTGGCCAGGAACTGGTGGTGGCCCCGGTGCGAACCATTGACTTCATCCGCCGCGCCCAGCGCAACAATAGAGCCGGCTGCGCCCCCTTCCTGACCGATGCTCGAATGCGCAGGCCCATGCACCAGGCCTTCACCGGCCAGTTCCAGCACGGTCTCCTCAAAGGCGCGAATCAGGTGCAACTGGCTGAGCAGAGTACCCAGCAACGCAGGGTCGGCCTGCTTCCAGTCGGTGTCGGTGGTACTGAGCTCAACCCACGGCGACGCCGGCGACAAGGCAACACTTTTCGGCATTTCACTTCTCCACAAATGACTCAATCAACAGGCCACGGCGGCCGGCGCTGCGAGGGCTATCTAGAAGCCGTTGGCGGTCCAGCCGCCGTCCGACACGTAAATTTGCCCCGTGATGAAGGTCGCGCTGCTCGACGCCAGGAACAGCGCCAGCTCCGCCATCTCGCCCGGCTCACCGAGGCGTTGCAGCGGCGTGCGCTTGCGCAGCGCCTCGACGTCCAGGCGCCCGGCTCGTTGCAGCTCTTCCACCAGCGGAGTGCGGGTGTAGCCAGGGCCGATGGCGTTCATGCGGATGCCATGCCGGGCCCACTCCACTGCCAGGCATTTGGTCATGGAGACCACGGCGGCCTTGGTCGCGCAGTACGCGGTGCGGTCCGCAGAATGGGACACGCCCCACATCGACGAGGTATTGATGATCACGCCGCCCTGTTGATCGATCATGTGCCGGGCCGCCGCCTGGGCGCAGAAGAACACACTGTTGAAATTGATCTCGATGGCTCGGCGCCATTCAGTTGGCGTGATGTCCAGGGAAGGCTTGTTGATGGACACGCCCGCGTTGTTGAGCAACACGTCGATGCGCCCGAAACACGCCTTGGCATGAGCAAAGGCGGCCTCGACAGCGGCTTCGTCGGTGACCGAGGCCTGGAAGCATTCAACCTGAATCGTTGGGAAGCTTTGCTGCAGCGCGCCCTTCGCATCCGCCATCGCTTGGGCGTTGATGTCGATCAGCAGCAAGTGCGCGCCGTTGCGGGCAAAGCCCTCGGCCAGAGCCAGGCCGATACCACTGCCGCCACCGGTAACGACCACGACTTTGCCACTGATACCGGCATAGGCGCTGTGCTGGAAAACGGCTGTATCTTGCTGTAGCTGCTCGGGCAACGCGGGAGAGTAATCTGGATGGGACATGGTGTTCTCACTTGTTGTCATGTCTGGTCCTACATTTATTTGTACTTGTCAGACCAGCTGATAAAAACTAACGTCCGACTAAAGGTCTGTCAAAGCAATTTGCTGAAAAGGCGCCGATCAGAACAGCGCCAGGCTGTAGCTGACGATCAATCGGTTGTCGTCCACCGACGGACCGAAATTGGAACGCACCATGGCATTCCTCCAGCGCAACCCGAGGTTCTTCAACGGCCCGCTCTGGATGACGTAGGACAGGTCGAAGTCCCGCTCCCACTCCTTGCCGCCGTTACCGCCAGCCACTGCTACGTTATCGCCACTGACGTAGCGCACAAAAGCGCTCAGCCCCGGTATACCCATGGCCGCGAAGTTGTAGTCGTAGCGCAATTGCCAGGCTTTCTCCTCGGCCGAGGCAAAATTGCGCACCTGGATATCGCTGGGCAACACGGTAGTGGTCGGGCTCAACCAGATCGTGCCGTCGTCGCCATACATGCGTTGCCAGGCCGCCATCAGCGTATGCCCACCAATGCCGGCACTCAGGGCCGTGTAGAACGAACGGTTGTCGATCTGCCCGGCCTTGGCCTGGCCTTCTTCCTCGGAGTCGAGCAAGCCGACATTGGCGCCCAGCGTCCAGGCGCCGACCGGTTGTTTGTGGGTGAACTGGATATAGCGCTGGCGGTAGATATCCTCCAACTGCGCGCCCCATAAGCCGACCATCGTCCGCTCCTGGTTGAAGCGGTACTCACCGCCCAGGTAGTTGTAGCGATCGGAGGTGGCGAAGGCGCGACCATCAATGAACAAGTCCTGACGGTCGCTGGAGTTGCGCTGGGTGAACGAGCGCATCTGTCCGGCATTAAGGGTCAGCCCGGTGATTTCTTTCGAGGTCAGCATGGCACCCTGGAACGTCTGGGGCAGCAGGCGGGCATCGTTGTACTGAAGAATCGGCAGGGTCGGCAGCAGTTCGCCGACTTTCAACTCGGTGTTGGACACTTTCAGTTTGACTGCCGCCCCCAGGCTGGAGAAATCATCCGCCGAGCCATCGCCGTCGTCGGGCAGCAACAGGCTGCCGGCGCGTCCGCCGCCGCTGTCAAGTTTGACCCCGAGGCGGCCGATCAAATCGACCCCAACGCCCACGGTACCCTGGGTATAGCCAGACTGGGCATTGAGCAAGAAGCCCTGGGCCCACTCCTCGCTCTTGGCCTTGGCGGCACCGCTGTCGCGAAAGTCGCGGTTGAAGTAGAAATTGCGCATCTGTACGCGGGCCGTCGCGTCCTCGATGAACCCATGCTCCTCGGCCATGGCCAGGCCCGGCAAGGTACTCAGCAACAGCAGCGGTCGTGCGGTGAAGTGTTTGGTTAGGCTCATTGTTATTGTTATCCCCGGTGGTTTGCACACGCAGCAGCCCCTGGCGAGCGCCAGCGCCGCCACAGAATCCGCGTGAAAATGGCAGGCGAACCTGCCGGTTGAAAGGGCAGACAGTCTCAGACCGCCAGCCACGCCTTCATCAGGTTCGGGTCATCGGTCAGCGCCTGGGGCGTGCCTTCGAAGACGATCCGCCCATGGCCCATCACACAGACCCGTGTGGAGACCTTGAGGGCGATGGTCAGTTTCTGTTCCACCAACAGGATCGACACCCCTCGCTGGTGAATATCACGAATGGCCTCGGCGACCACCGCAACGATCTTCGGCGCCAGCCCCTCGGTGGGCTCATCGATCAACAGCACCTTGGGGCAACCCAGCAACGAACGGCACAGGGTGAGCATCTGTTGCTCACCACCGGAGAGGTTGCCAGCGCCGGTGTTGCGCCGCTCACGCAGCCGCGGAAAGTAGTCGAACATCTGCTCGACGTTCCACGCAGTGGCACCGTCGGTAGCCGCCTGCTGCCCCATGCGCAGGTTTTCTTCAACACTGAGGTTGGCGAACACTTCACGCTCTTCCGGGACAAAACCGACGCCGGCACGGCTGATTCGATACGGCCGCAGCCCCGTCAACTCACGGCCGGCCAGCTGGATGCTGCCGGCGCTGGCCGGCACCAGGCCCATCACGGCTTTCATCGTGGTCGAGCGCCCGGCGCCATTGCGCCCCAGCAGGCTCACCACTTCGTTGCGACCGATGCTCAGGTCAACCCCATGCAACACATGGCTCTTGCCGTAGTGCACGTGCAGGTCGCTGATCGACAGCAGGTTTTGCGAGGTCGGGTTCATGCGCATTGCTCCTCACCCAGATAGGCTTCCTGTACCCGTCGGTCACCACGGATCTCGTCCGGCGTACCGGTGGCGATAACTTCGCCGTAGACCAGCACGCTGATGCGGTCACACAGGGAAAACACTACGTCCATGTCATGCTCGACGATCAACAGCGAACGGCCGTGAGTCACCTCGCGTATCAGGCTCAGGGCGTACTCGGTCTCTTCATGGGACATGCCCGCCATCGGCTCGTCGAGCAGGATTACCCGCGGGTCACAGGCCAGGGTCATGCCAATTTCCAGGGCGCGTTGTTCCGAGTAAGAAAGCTCTGCCGCGCACACTGTTTTCTTGCCCTGTAGCCGTACCTTTTCAAGCAATTGTTCGGTTTGCGCACGCACCTCTGGGTAACGCTGAATCGAGCGCCAGAAGTGGTATTGCATGCGGTGTTTGCGCATCACCGCAATGCGCAGGTTCTCGAACACCGAAAGCCCTGGGAAAATGTTGGTGATCTGGAACGAGCGCGACAAGCCCAGGTGATTGATGTGCTGCGGCGAATGGCCTTGGATCGCCTGATCACCCAAGAGGATCTGCCCGCTAGTGGGCTGCAATTGCCCGGAAATCAAATGGAACAGGGTCGACTTTCCGGCTCCGTTGGGGCCGATCACCGCATGGCGTTCGCCGGCGCGCAGTTCAAGCTGCGCGCCGCGAATGATATGGGCCTCGCCAAACGACTTGTGCACATCACGCAACTGCAGGATCGCGCCGCTCATGGTTGTTCTCCTTCGACCCGAGGCTCGAGTGCAGCGGCACCGGCCACTGTTTCATCATCCAGCAGGCGCAGCCATTGCCGGCGGGCCAGTTTCAATACCAACAGCCCGGCCAGCCCCAACAGCAACGGCATAGACCACGTCAGCGGCGCCCCTGGCAGCCAGTCGCGGCCGAACAGGCTGATCGCCGGCCACGGCTGGTCCGCGATCAGCAGTGCCTGATAGTCCTGGCTGAACGCCCGCTGCAATGTCTCGATCGCAAACACTACCGCCAGGCTCAACAACCCTGCACTGAGCAGTGCCGGCAACGCCGCCGGGATGATTGCCAGCCAACCGCGCCGCCGGATCTGCGCACTCCAGCACAGCACCAACCCGGCCAGACCGCTGGGCATGAACATCATCACCAACATGAACAGCAGGCCCTGATACAACAACCAGGATTGCGTGAGGTCAGAGGCGGCATTGCCAAAGAACGTCATCAGTGCCGCGCCCAGCACCGGGCCCAGGAACACGTTGACGCCGCCGATATAGGTATTGAGCACCACCTCAGCGGAAAAGCGCATGTCGAACAACACGTAGTTGGCCGATTCCAGGTTCAGGGCCTGCAGGCCACCGGCAATGCCAGCGAACATCGCCGACAAGGCAAACACCAGCACCCGCAAGCGATGCACGTTGTAGCCCAGAAACTGCAGACGATGGCCGTTCTCACGCAGGGCGAAAGTCAGCCGCCCCATGGGCGTCAGCGTAAAGGCGTAGAGCAAGGTGATCGACAGCACCACCCAGCCCAGGGTCAGGTAATACACCTGGGTGGCGTCGCCAAAATCCAGGCCCCAGGCGGGTGTACGCATGGACGAAATACCCGCCTCGCCCCCGAACAGCGTGCTCAGGTGTGGGGCCAGAGAATGCAGCAACTCCGCCAGCGCCAGCGTGATCATGGAAAAGTACACACCCGCCCGCTTGGTGGCGAACCAGCCGGCGCAGAGGCCACAGATAAAGCCGCCCATGGCACCGATCAGCGGCAGCAACGGCGTTGGCAGCAAGCCTTCACCATTGAGCGCGTTCATCGCATGCAAGGTGGCGAACGAACCGACGCCGAAGTACGCCGCGTGGCCGAACGACAGCATGCCGCCTTGGCCGCACAACAGGTTGAAGGCACACGCAAACAGGGCCGCAATCAGCATCTGGATGGCCGCGTTGACCATCGCCGCTGGCAGGATGGCGGGCAGCACCAGGAGCGCCAGCAGCAGCACCGCCAGCAGGATTTTCGTCAGTTTCATGGTCTACCCCTTCTCACCCATCAACCCGGACGGCCGGACAAGCAAAATCAGCAGCATCAGCGCGAACGGAATGGTCGCTGCCACACTGGACACCTTGAGGGTCATCAACCCACCCATCTGCTGCGCCCAGTCGCCAGCACCCAACCCGCCCAAGAGCGACGCCAGGCTGACATCCACACCCACGGCGAACGAGGAAATCAGCCCGATCAACAACGATGCGATCATTGCCCCGGCCATCGAGCCCAGGCCGCCGACCACGACCACTACAAAAACAATGACCCCAAGCTCCAGGGCCATATTGGGGTTGGTGGTGTAGAACGCACCGGCCAACGCTCCGGCCAGGCCGGCCAATGCAGCGCCGATCCCGAACACCGTCATAAACACCAGCGGTACGTTGTGCCCCAAGGCCTCGGCCATTTGCGGCCGATGGATCGCCGCCCGCACGACGATGCCGACGCGCGTCCGGGTCAACAGCAGATAGATCAGGCCGAACACCAGCAGCGAGACCCCGCCCATCAGCAAGCGATAGAACGGATAGTCGGTACTGAATACCTGGAATGCAGCAAAGTTGAGGAACTCCGGCACCCGGTACTCGACAGAAAAGTTGCCGTAAAACAACTTGATCAGTTCGGCAATAATGAACGTCAGGCCGAAGGTCAGCAGCAGTTCATGGGCGTGGCCATGCTTGTGCACCCGGCGCAGGAAGAAGCGCTCGACGACTACCCCGAGCAAGCCCACCAGCACGGTCGAAAGCAGCACCGCGCTGGTAAAGCCGACAAACTTCTGCAGGGTGTACGCCAGGTAGGCACCCACCATATAAAAGGAGGCATGGGCAAAGTTGAGAACGCCCATCATGCCGAAAATCAAAGTCAGACCGGCAGAAACCATGAACAACAGCAGGCCGTAGATCACGCCGTTAAGCAGTGAAACTGTGAGAAATTCCATAAGCGACTCCAGCATTCGCGATGGACAGGAAGGCGCGCCGAGTGGCACGCCACGCGACGTCACTCGGGCCGTTGCATCCGGCAGGCATCCTGGACAGGCGCTGCGGCTTCATCGGCACTGAACGACTTGATCGGTACGAAGCCCATGTCGGTGCCGTCTACGGGGTAGCGAGCCTTCTTCGACACTACCGACACCACGAACGGCATCAACAGTTGGTGGTCTTCAGCGCGCATCCGCACTTCACCCAGCGGGTTGCTGTCTGTGGCCTTTTCCAGCGCCAGGGCAAAACTGCGGGTATTGAGGCGGCCTTCTTCTGCTGGCAGCTTCTTCAACACATTACCGACCATCTGCAAGGCAAATACGGTCTGGGGTTCAATGTAGGCCGGCAGGTGCCCGGTCTTGGCCTGGTACTGCGTGGCAAAGCGTTCGCCCTGCTCACCTGCCGCCTCGATATTGAAGGGATGGGAAACATAGTGCCCCAGCGCGACATCGCCCGCGTTGGCCAGGTTGCCCGGCTGATCGAGGAAGGCGGTACCAAAGCGCAGTTTAAGGCCAGCGGCGCGGCTGGCCTTCATCAGCAGCAACAGGTCGTTGCCCCAGTTGCCGGTCAATACGGTTTGTGCGCCAGAGGCCTGGATGCGAGCGATGTAGGGAGAAAAATCCTGCACCTTCTGGGTATCGTGCAGGCTTTTACCCACCAGCTCATAGCCGCCTACCGCAGCGTTTTCCGTAATGGCTTTTTCCATGTCCTGGCCCCAGCTGTAATTCTGGTTCATGGAATAGACTTTGCTGCCCAGGGTGCCCGCGTCTTTCATCGCCGCAACCAGTGTCTTGACCCGGATCGGCGCATTACCGTTGAAACGGAAATGATAGAAATGGCATTTGCTGCCGGTCAGCTCCAGTGCCTCGCCCCCCACGTTGAGGAACACTACTTCCTTGCCTTTGTTGCGCAGGTTGTACTTGCGCACATCCTCAGTGATCTGCCCGGCAGCCACTGACGAAGCGCCTTGAACAATCATTTGCGCGCCGCTGCCAATAGCGGCCTTGAGTTTTTCGGAGGCCCCGGCCGGGGTCCCCTGGCTATCGAATTCAAGGAGTTGGATGGGTTCGCCATTCCAGCCGCCCTCGGCATTGAGCCGGTCGATCTGAAAGCGCGTGGCAGCGCGGAACATTTGCCCGGTGGCGGCGGACGGCCCCGACAGGGTCTCGACCAACGCCACTTTCAAAGGATCAGCGCAGGTGATACCGGCGAACAGGGTCGTGCCGAGGGTGAGCAGACTCAGCGTGGTCTTGATGTGCATGGGGAGCCTCTTTTTTATTGTTATCTACAATCTGGTAGAACATTAGGCGCAACATGTCTGACCAGTTGACGAAAGCTACGTCAACCATGCCGTGAAGTCAAAGCACCCGAGCCCGGATTTATCATTTTTTTTTTGCCCGGTCACGTACAGCCCTTGAAAATAGCCGACATCACCCGAGATTGTTTTTTTCAAAAACTTGTAAGACCACAGCCCAATACTTCACTATCAAAGCCCCATCATTCGAACGCGTACCGTGCTGCCTCAAGGCAGAGGACTGAACAATGAAAAGCGATAACGTGCACCCCAGCCAGCCCCTGCCCATGGAGATCGTCAACTGGCTCAGTGGCGAGATACAGTCCGGACGGCTGGCTACCGGCGATCAACTGCCCAGCGAACGGCAATTATGCGAGCAGTTCTCGGTAAGCCGGGCGGTGGTGCGCGAAGCCTTGTCGCAGCTCAAGTTCGAGGAGCTGATCACCACTCAGCAAGGCAAGGGCGCATTCGTCGCCAAGCGCGGCGAGCGCCATGCGTTTCGCTTGAAAGAGGTGTCGCTGGGCGAAGAGGGTGCGTTGCTGCATATCCTCGAATTCTTGATCACCATTGAAGTGGGTGCCACGCGCCTGGCGGCCTTGCGCCATACGCCCGAAGACCTGAAGAAGATTCGCCAGGCACTGGTGGGTATGGAATACGCCATGGTCAATGATCAACTGGGCGACGACGAAGACTATGCCTTCCACCAGGCGATAGTCGCGGCCACCCACAACCCGCATTTCAAATCGCTCAACGAATACCTCGACCACAGCGTCCGACGCCTGATTCGCGAGGCACGCAGCAACACCGCCGAGATCTACAACGAGCTGATCCAGGACGTGCAGGACGAGCACCAGGCAATCTTCCAGGCCATCCAGGCGCGTGACCCGGTGCTGGCTGGCGAAGCCGCCGAGCGCCATCTACGCAATGCCGCCAAGCGTATGAACATGTACCTGCAGGCCTGATCCCCTGCAGTACGCTTGACACCGAAAAGCGAAGCCTCTTACGATCATGTCTGACAACAATAAAATATGTCAGACAGGTTGCTCCTCATGAGCCGTATCAGAGCACAGTTACAGCTATTGGCTTCATTGATCCGCGCCGCCAGCGCCGCCCCTGCCCTCAACTCGGCAGCCCGATCACCGGTATTGCTGCTTGCGCTAGATCCCTTTTTCGGGCCTGCACTTCATGCGGTGGATTGCGGCGTGACAGCCAACGTCCGCTCCCACTCCTGCCTTTGAGGTTCCCCATGCACATCAGTGGCCAGACGCGCCTGATCGGCATCGTTGCCGATCCGATCGCCCATGTAAAAACCCCGCAAGTGATCAACCACAGTGCCGCCAACCAGGGCCTTGACCTGATCTGCGTGCCGCTGCACGTACAAGGGACGAACCTGCACAAGGTACTGCTCGGCGCATCTGGTATCGCCAATCTGAACGGCTTGGTGGTAACCATTCCCTACAAGGAAAGCATCGTTGAATACTGCGACGAACTGACCGACATCGCGCGCCAGGTTGGCTCGGTCAATGCCGTGCGGATCGAGCCCGAGAGCGGTCGGCTGATTGGCGGCAACTTCGATGGTGACGGCATGCTCGCCGGCCTGCATCAGCAGGGTCATCAGTTACAAGGCAAGCGCGTGCTGCTGGTAGGGGCCGGTGGCGCCGGCAAGTCGATTGCCGTGGCGATTGCCCGGCAACAACCGGCACGG
Source organism: Pseudomonas putida (assembly GCF_025905425.1). Taxonomy (NCBI): domain Bacteria; kingdom Pseudomonadati; phylum Pseudomonadota; class Gammaproteobacteria; order Pseudomonadales; family Pseudomonadaceae; genus Pseudomonas; species Pseudomonas putida. Next base: position 5,077,756 of record NZ_CP109603.1, read on the forward strand.
CTGGCGATCTACAATCGCTCCCCCGCCCGCGCCGAAGCCCTGCTGGAACGCCTGAAAGCGCAGTTCCCCAGCGTTGACCTGAGCACCAGTGATGGCAATGCGCAGGACTTCGACGTCATTATCAACGCCACCTCCCTGGGCCTCAACGACGACGATGCCCTGCCGCTCGACCCTGACACCCTACGGGCGGATGCCCTGGTCTGCGAAGCCGTGATGCGCACCGGAGACACCCCCCTGTTGGCTGCAGCACGCCAGCGTGGCTGCCGCGTACACCACGGACAGCACATGATCTATGGCCAGATCGTACAGATCTGCCGCTTTCTCGGCGTTGACCTACAACCCGAGCATCTGGCTCGCATTCTCGGCCAATGAGCCCAGGCACCTTTTCAGAGAACCCGACCATGTACGATTTCAACAATCGCGTCCTGCTGCTGACGGGTGCCAACGGTGGCATTGGCCGCGAGGTGGCAAAGCTGTTCTATCAATACGGCGCCTCGATGGTACTCGCTGACCTGGACGGCGATGGCTTGGCAGACTTTGCCCAGCAACTCGACGCCAGCGGCCAACGCATCGCCACCCTGAAGATGAATGCCGCCGACCCGGAAGATTCGGCCAAGGCGGTGCAGTTGGCTATCGAACGCTTCGGTGGCATTGACTTCCTGGTGCCGTCAGCCGGCCTGTACCAGTCGCAGCCGATTCACCAGATGACCGATGAGCAATGGCGCCAGACCCTGGGGATCAACCTCGACGGGGTGTTCTATCTTTGCCGTCGAGCAATCCCGGCACTGCGCGCCAACAGTGCAATCGTCAACCTGACCTCGGTAGCCGCACACCGGGGGGCATACGCGAACGCGCACTATGGCACCTCCAAAGGCGGCCTGCTGAGCCTGACCCGAGCCCTGGCGCGGGAGTTGGGCCCACAGACCCGGGTGAACGCCGTGTCTCCGGGGATCATCGAAACCCCGATGACCCAGGCCCTGATCGCCACCCGCGGCACCGATTCGGTGGAACAGACCCCGCTCAAACGCCTGGGTCAGCCCAGCGAAATCGCCTCGGTGATCGCCTTTCTGTGCAGCAACGGCTCAAGCTTCATGACCGGTGAAGTGCTGCACGTGAACGGGGGGCTGTACATCGCCGGATGAGTCAGGCCGCCTGGGTTCTACCGGCGGTGTTCAGGAGGCCCGGGGGCAGCACTTACCCACGCGCAGTGCGCAAGGCGACGTGTCGCGCTTCTGGTACTCCCGTACTGCATGGCATTGGTGTTAGCGTGGGCACCTTCCCGTTTTTCGAACGGGTGCCCCCTAACAACAACTCGCGAAGGAATGCGCGCGCCCATGTACCTGAAAAAACTTACCGCTACCTCACTGCTGCTGGCCAGCATCGGCTTGTTCAGCGTACCGGCCCAGGCCAACCTCTCCCAGCAACAGTCCGCGGCCATCATCAAGGCCTACGACGGCACGGATCCGGCGGACTTCAAGCAATTCATCGGCAAGCTCAACGGCAGCGACCTGGCCAAGGCTGACAACCTCGGCGAGACGCTGAGCGCCTACCTGGCCAACACGCCGCTGGCCGACGAGCAGCAGAACGAAATCAATCGCCTGCTGGGCCTGTATACCCGTATCAAGTACGGCAAAGCCGCCACCGAGACACTGCGCGAACTGGTGGCCATCCCCACCTTCAACGTCGAAGGCGTACCGCAGCATGAAAACCCGCAGTTCCTGAAGATCGCCGACAAGATCAAAGCCTTGGCCGAAGGCTTTGGCCTGACGTTCCGCAATATCGACAATCGGGTGTACGAGATCACCCTCGGCGAAGGCAAGGAAGTGGTGGGCATCCATGCCCACGCTGACGTGGTGCCGGTCAACCCGGACAACTGGAAGCTGGACGATGGCACTCGCCTCGACCCGTTCAAGGTCACGCTGGTAGGCGACCGCATGTACGGCCGTGGCACCGAAGACGACAAGAACGGCATCGTCGTGGCGCTGTATGCGCTGAAAGTGGCCAAGGACGAGAAACTGCCCCTGGCCCGCCAGCTCAAACTGCTGGTGGACACCACCGAAGAAACCAGCGGCGATGCCATCCCCTACTACTTCGAGCGCAATCCGACACCCGACTACAACCTGGCGCTGGATGGCGGCTATCCAGTAGTGATCGCCGAGAAAGGCTACGGCACGGTCATGGCCAGCTTCGCCAAGCGCTCCGCCACCGGCAAGGGCGCCGAAATCACCCACCTCACCGGCGGCCTGGCCACCAACCAGATCCCCACGACATCGGTCGCGACCCTGACCGGCGACAAGCCCGCCGAGCTGGCGGCGAGCCTGAACAAGGCTGGCGCAGCGTATGTGAAGGGCAACGGCGGTGATTTCAGCATTGATGCCAAAGTGGTCGGCAAGGAAGTGCTGCTCACGGTGAAAGGCGTCTCGGCCCACTCGTCCGAGCCTGAATCCGGGGTCAACCCAGTGGCGCGCATGCTGGTGTTCATCGATGGCCTGGGCAAGCAGGTGCCGCTCAAGCACAACCAGTTCACCGATGCTGCCCGCTATGCCAACGACAACTGGGGCCTGGACTACCTGGGCAAAAAGCTCGGTGTGGGCTTTGAAGACGCGTTCATGGGGCCACTGACGGCATCGCCGACCTTTGTGGGTGTGGACGACAAGGGGCTGAAACTGGCGGTCAACCTGCGTATCCCGAAGGGCAAGGCAATTGCCACGATCAAGGATGACCTGGCTGCCAAACTCGACAAGTGGAAGAGCGCCAGCCACGTTCCGGTCGCCTTCGACTACAGCCTCGACGCGCCGATGTACCGCAACCCGGAGGGCGAATGGGTCAAGGCTCTGCTTGCCGTGGCCAGCGAGAACCTGGGCATGAAGCACGAATTTGGCACTTCGGCGGGGGCTACTTCAGTGCATGACCTGCCCAACGGCGTGCAATTCGGGCTGGCCATGCCCAACGTGAAATACACCGGGCATAACGACAACGAGTTCAAGACCGTGGAGCAGTTCATGCTGGATCTGCAGGTGGTGAGCGAGATGGTGGCGCGCATCGGGCAGATGCCGAAGCTGTAAGCCAGACCGCGTGAAACGGGGCTGCTGCGCAGCCCATCGCCGACAAGCCAGCTCCCGCACCTTGAGGTTTGCAGGGGCCTGTAGGAGCTGGCTTGCCGGCGATGGGCCGCAAAGCGGCCCCCGGTTTACCGAAGGTCGGTACTCAGGCTCGGTGTACCAAACCCTTCCAACGTCGCGTTGGAGGCATTCAGGTACTGTGCCCAGAAGTCGTTCAGCGCATCCATGGTCTTGCCAGAGCGATAGGCATGCTTCACCGCATCGGTGACCAGGCCTGCGCCAGTCACATACACCCGGGCGCCTTGCAGGTCTGCGTACAAGCCCTTGCTTTGCGCAAGCTTGAGCTCGTTGCCAACGTTAAGTTGCTTGATCTGGTTGGCGGCGTAGAAGCTGGTGTAGTCGGAATGTTCGAGCATGTCCGAAATCAGGTACACCACCCGCTCCTGGACACCCTGCTCCTTGCCCATGTCTTCACCGACACGGCGCAGGGTGTTCATGATTTCGCTCTTGGGGATGTCCTGGCGGGCCTCGCGCAGGCCCTTCACGAACAAGCCGCCAAAGCCTGCCTGAAACGCTTTCTTCTGGGTCGCCAGGCACTGGTCCAGGCCACGCAGTTTGCGCATGTTCACATCGTCGCGAACCTCGCCCTGCAACGGCATGTCCAGCTCGCCCGCGTACACCAGGCGCTGATACTCACCCGGCAGAAACGCCGAGAAGGTATACAGCCGGACACGATCGCCCGGCTGGACGAACCGGTCGATCTGGCCCCAACTGCTGCGCTGCAAGTCTTCAGGCATCGGGATGGTCTGATCGATGATCACCACCAGCTCGCGGCCGGAACTTGCTGGCTTGATATCGGCCAGGCCATTGCGCGTGTAGCAGCTCTGCAGGTCGTTGCGTTCGGCGGCCAGCGCTGCACAAGGCAGCGCCAGCGCAAGGATCAGGGCCTTGGCAAGCCTCATGACAGCATGCCCTCCTTCTTCACCGGGAACAGGCCAAGCGCCTTGAGCGCCTGCTGTTGCTCGCGGATGTCGCGCAGTTGCGCCTCGCTGACATTCAGCGCACGGCTGGCGGCGGCCAGGCTTTCTTCCGGCAGGCCGGTAACATCGTGGAACTCGGAGGCCTTGATAGCGACTGTGGCGACCGGTTCGGCCACTGCAGCAGCGGGGGCAGCAGGAGCAGCGACAGGCTGAAGCTCGACCGGCGGCATGGCGACGGCTACGGCAGCTGGTGCTTGTGCTTGTGCTGGTGCTGGTGCTGGTGCAACAGTTTCAACGGGGCGCGCAGGCTTCTCCGGCTGCTCCGAGACTTTGTCAGCCTTGTGCTCGACGAAGCTGAGGAAGTTGCGACGTGCGGTATTTTCCCCATCCAGCGCCGTCAGCACATTGGCATCGGTGTGGTCGCGGCTGGACAACAAGGTCTGCAGACGGCGCAGCTTGTCATCGGCATGGCTGGCGATGGCCGAACGTTTCTGATCCATTGCGTCGAGCATCTCTTCGGAGGTGGCGTACTTGTGGGTACGCTGCCAGGCGGTATGCGAGTGCGTACCGGCGAAGAAGTAGCGGCTGGCCAACCACAGGCTGATACCCTGGATCGCCACGTAGATCAGCGACAGCATGACATAGGTCGTCAGGCTCGCCTTGCGGATCGCCTGCATCTTGTCGTCGATGGTGGCGTTGTCCGCTTCATCGTTGATGGCCTGGGACTCTGCCGGCAGGTCGAATGGCGAGCCCGCACTGCTGCTTTGCGTGGACGCTTCAGCACGCATGCCGTTGACCATCTCAGTCTCGATGCTGTCCAGGGTGGCCGAGCGGATGAGGAAGGCGCCGATGGCCATGGCGACCACGAACACACCGCAGGTGATCAACCAGAAGAACTTGCGCGAGACGTTGGCGTTCACGTCCTTTACCCGGGCCAGCAGCTGCTCGTAGTCAGGCTTGTCCGAGTCGGCGAAGGAGTCTTCAAGGTTGATCGCTTTGTTGGCTTTCAGCGAACGGGAGCGCTTGGAAGGCTCTTCCCCTTGCCACCAATGGCGCGCGCGGGCGACCAGGCTGTTGTGGTGCACCGCATGCCCGGCAGCCTCGGCAAGAAACGCCGAAGCGACGGCCAGCAGAATCGCCACGAACGCCGTCAGCCAATGACGGTCATTGGTCGAGGCATCCATGTTCACCCAGCCTGCGACCACATAGGCAAAACCCATGGCCTCGACCACCACCAGCATCAGGACGACCGCCAACACCCACCACGGGCGCGCGGAACGCCCGGCCTCACCGGCCTTGGCCAGGTAATCGAGGTAGGCGCTGTAGGCGTTCGCGTCCTTGGCGTACAACTTGAATTTTTTGTTGTACACGTTCGACAGGTTGACTTCGTGGTTGATCCAGCCTTCAGCGTCGACCGAAGCCGGCTTGCGCGACAGGCGCGCCACCGTACCGATCAACGGGAAGCTGTGCCAGACACGGATCAGGAAGTAGGAAACCTCTTCCCAGTAGTTACGCACGATCACCGCAGTGATCAGCAGTGAAAGCAGGCCGGCGGAGAGCAACTGATTGGCAAGAATCAGTGATTTGAGTGCAGCAAGCGAAAAGTCTTCCATTCAGGACGTCCTTGACTGGGTTTATTTTGTGGCCGGGATCGGCTTGTAGGAAGCGACAAACGCATCACTGCCAGCGGCATAGAACAAGGCACCTTGGCTGACCTCGGCGTTGCCTTTGCTGAACACGATATCCATGCAGGAAATCGATGCCTGGGCATCACTGGCGAAGACCCGGTACAGCACTTCGCTTTCGCCTTCATAGGTGTTGGCCACGGCTTTCATTGTCTGTGGCTTGTGCTGAGTAGGCTGTTTGTAGTCTTCGACCAGCTGGAGAATTGGCTGGCGGTCGACCATGGCGTTCTCACGCAGGATCGAAACCGGCGACACGGTCACCAGGTGCCCGTTGACCAGGTTGGCCCACACCCGGTTGTTGTAACCCGGCAGGTAATCCTTGGTCGCGCGACGCTGCAAGGGCTGGTCGTTGACCATGCTCAGCACTTCGCCAGCATTACGCGGCCGGTCGGCTTCGCAGCTGGACATCGGCATCTGCGTAGCATAGGCGCTGCTGATCAGCGTGAAGCCGCTCTGTTTCGGCTTGATGCTCTGCGCCATGGTCCAGTTGTAGCTGGCCACTGGCGTACCCGCGAAATCAACCTGCGGGCGCACGGAAGCAACGGCCTTCGCGGTGCTGGTGCTGGTGCTGGTGCTGGTGCTGGTGCTGGTGCTGGTCGCGGCAGGCGTACGCTGCGCGGTGGTGGGCTTGTTCGCCGCAGGCTTGCTGCTCGCTTGTGCGGTCGTGGTGGCCTGGCGGGGCTTGGTTGCGGTCGAGGTGCCGTAGTGCAGGTAGCGGGTGTTGCTCGCTTCAGCCTGGGCGCGCATCACCAGGGCCTGTTCGTTGGCCAGCTCGACAATTTCCACACGGCGGTTCTTGCCACGCAGCAGCGGGTCGCTGTTGTCGGCAATCGGGCGGGACGCACCGGCCCCTTGGTAATAGATCGCATTGGCGGGAATGCCGGCCTGCAGCATGACCTTGCCGACGGTCTTGGCACGGCGTTCGGACAGCTTCTGGTTGAAATCGGCGTTACCCACGGCATCGCTGTGGCCAACGATCAGCAAGCGACGAGCCTGGGATTCCTTGGCAGCGGCCTGCTTGTCGGTGGCCGCAGGCTTGGCATACATCTGCGCCAGCTTGGCCACCGCGCGTTGACCGTTCACGGTCAACTGGTCGGAGCCGGTGGCGAACATCCCGGTGTCTTCGATCTGGGTCACCAGGCCGGCATCCTCTGGCACAGCGGTGACGACAGCGGCGGAGGCAACGGTCAGTTTCTCGGTGGTGATCCGCAGGTTCTCTTCCTTGGCGATGCGGTCAAGCTCCTGCAGACGCGACTGCCAGACATAACCGACGGCGCAACCCAGCGCCCCGCCAGCAGCGGCGCCAGGCAAGATACCGTCCTTGCCTTTGAGGGCATACCCGGCAGCCCCCCCGGCCACCGCGCCGACACCACAGAGCACGGGCAGGCCGTAGTCCCTGCCAATGTCTTTAACACTCTTGGAAATATTGTCCATCTGTTGGCTGCTGCAACCGGCAGCGGTAATGAAGGCGCAGCTTAGCGCTGTAAGGCGAAACATACTTTGCATTGCGGCTCCTTGCCGAACGAGGTCTGGATGGTGGCAAATTGACATGCATTGTCACAGATTACCGGGGATTTTGCCCCACCCAGGTAAGCATCTCCAGCACCGATCACGCGGCTTACGCGGTGCGTGATCCGCAATTGACTCAACCATGACGTTTTTCAATGGCCTTGATGCCGTTTCCTGCATTGTTGTGCAGAGCGCCGTGTCGGATGCTTTATTTACATTGAGACCGCGCTTTTTCCACCCGCAGAGGCCCGTATGAAGACCGTCAAAGAAATCCTCAAGACCAAGTCGCAACACCAGACCGTTTACACCATCGGCCCTGATGACTCGGTGCTGGAGGCGCTGAAGCTGCTGGCGGAGAAAAATATCGGCGCGCTGCCGGTAGTGGAAAACAATAAGGTGGTGGGCATCGTCAGTGAACGCGACTACGCCCGCAAGCTGGTGCTCAAGGGCCGCTCGTCAGCGGCAACGCCCGTCCGCGAGATCATGAGCGCCCCAGTGATTACAGTGGATCCGACGCAGAGCTTGGCATATTGCATGAACGAGATGACCGATCGTCATTTGCGCCACCTGCCGGTGGTCAGCAACGGCGAGCTGCAGGGCCTCCTGTCGATCGGTGACCTGGTGAAGGAAACCATCGCCGAGCAGGCCAACCTGATTCTGCAGCTGGAGCAGTACATCCGCGGAGAGTGAGCCACCTCAATGGTAGGCGCGTTCCAGCTCGTCCAGTTGGTGGTCGAAGCTGCGCAGGCGCGCCGACCAGGTGTAAACCAGCACTTCAAGGTCCCGATTGAGCACGGCGGTAGTGCCATTGCCACTGCTGGTCGGCTCCCCCAGGTCGAGCTGGTAGCGCTCACGGGCCATCGCCGTCGCCACACTGGATAGATCCCGCGCGTTGGCCAGCCAATGGTGTTGGTGATCGTGGATTTCGCGGTCGAGCGCCCGGCACTGGCGCTTGAGGGCGTCCAGGCTCTGCTCCAGCGGTGTGCCCTTGAGCTCGCCCATGACCTCTTCGAAGGTGCGCCCGGAATGCCAGTAGCTGCCCCAGAAATAACGGTCGAAAACCGTCTCGACCCGGCGCAGGGCTACTTTGGTGTTCCAAATGGTCAATAGCGTTCGCCCCTGAACCACTTCGCGTTTGTTCAGGTGCAAATGCTGCCAGGCGATCCAGGTCAGCGCCACCAGCGCAACCGCCACGGTGACCGCGGCGGCGGCGTACAGAAACTGCACCGCCTGGTTCATCTGTTGCGTCTGCCTGATGCCATAGAAGTAACTGGCCGTCAGGGTGCCCAGGATCGTCACGGAGCACCAGAAGCCTGGTGCGTAGGGATCTTTCATCGCGCTATCCCCTTATTGTTTTCCTGAGCATAGCAACGGCCAATCAGTCGTCAGGTGCCGCTCGGCGCTTTATTTTCGGGGGCGGCGCAATGCTTCGTTGAGTTGATCGAAAGGGACTGCCCAATCGGCATCTTCGTTGATGCTGTCGATGAGGAAGTTGCGCTGGGCTTCGGTCCAGAACGGGGCATCGACCAGCTTGATCTCGTTTTGCAGCGGCGAGTGGCTGGTGATGAATTGATCGATACTCAAGGCATCGTCAGGTAAGCCCAGCTGTTTGAACAGCTCGGCAAATGGATGGATCGGCGCTTCCATGATTCCTCCTAAAAGCCGGACAGGCCGTCCACGACGCCCGCCCGGCGTTGGCTTGAGAACATCAGCACAGCTCGCGCACTTCGGCGTGCGGTACCAGCTTCATGAACTGCTCCATGCTCATGTGGATCAGGTGATCGTGGTCACCCGCCTCCAAGTAGACATCACCTTGCCGGGTAAGGGTCGGGTCGAGCAGCATTTTTATATCGTAGGCGTCGCCAAGCGCCGGTACCGCGCCACGTTCGCAGTCGCCGAACAGGGTCGGCAAGCCACTTTCGCGGGTCAGTTGCCAGGCGCCAGACATGCGCACCTTGCTCATATCCAGATGCCGGTTGGCCGGTAGCACGGCCATGATGTAGTTGCCATGCCGGTCATCGAGCATCACCGACTTGGCGACCCGCTCGGCGGGTACGCCGGCCGTGCGTGCCGATTCAAGGCTGGTGGCCGAATGTGGATGGGGAATGATGTCGTAATCGCAGTTGGCCTTGTCCAGGCGAGCCTGCAGGGTTTTTGCCATACGCATGATGCACCTCCGGAGTTGCCCCCAATGTTCAATTTTAGGCCTTGGCCCGGCAGGCATGACTAAACTTGTGTAATAGATGCTAACGAGGTGACGACAGGTGGCCGCTCGCTGGTGGCGCTGGCTGTTGCTGTTGATGCTGCTTGGGCTGACGCCGGGCGGCCAGGCAGCGCCCGGTGCTGTCTGGGTGTTGAGCATCGACGATGCCATCGGCCCGGCCAGTGCCGACTACCTGGTGCGCAGCCTGGACCAAGCCCATGCGCAAGGCGCGCAACTGGTGGTCATCCGCATGGATACGCCGGGCGGCCTGGACAGCGCCATGCGCCAGATGATCAAGGCCATACTCGCCAGCCCGGTGCCGGTTGCAAGCTTCGTCGCCCCCAGCGGGGCCCGGGCTGCCAGCGCTGGCACTTACATCCTCTATGCCAGCCACGTCGCGGCCATGGCCCCCGGCACCAACCTGGGTGCCGCCACCCCCGTGCAGATCGGCGGCCCCCCAGGCGTGCCCAAGGACGACAAGGCCAGGCCCAGTGGCGATGAAGAAACCCTCGCCCGCAAGCAGGTCAATGACGCCGCTGCCTATATACGCGGCCTGGCGCAGCTGCGCGGGCGCAATGCCGATTGGGCGGAGAAGGCCGTGCGCGAAGCGGTCAGCCTGGCTGCCAGCGAGGCGATGCGCCTGAAGGTGATCGACCTGGTGGCGAATGACCTGCCCGACCTGCTGCGCCAGCTCGATGGCAAGACGCTGGACGTTGCCGGCCAACCGCGACTGTTGCAGACCCACGGTGCCAGCCTGGTCGAGCACTTGCCTGACTGGCGCACGCGCCTGCTGGCCGTCATCACCAACCCCAGCGTGGCGCTGATCCTGATCATGATCGGCGTGTACGGCCTGCTGTTCGAGTTCATGAACCCCGGCTCCGGCGTTGGCGGTGTGATAGGGGGTATCTGCCTGCTGCTGGCGCTGTACGCCCTGCAGTTGCTGCCGGTGAGCTACGCCGGAGTGGCGCTGATCCTGCTGGGGCTGGCCTTCATGATCGCCGAGGCGTTCTTGCCCAGCTTTGGCGTGGTCGGCTTTGGCGGCATCGTGGCCTTCGTGGTCGGCGCGGTAATCCTGATGGACACCGACGCCCCAGGGTTTGGCATCCCCTTGCCCCTGATCGCCAGCCTGGCGGTGCTTTCGGCGCTGTTTATCGGTGGTGTGCTGGGCATGGCCCTGAAAGCGCGCAAGCGCGCCCTGGTCAGCGGCGATGCCGGCCTGGTCGGCAGCCTGGTCACCGTTACCCAGGTGCTGGCAGACAACCCGTACTGCGGCTCGGTACAGGCGCAAGGCGAACAGTGGCAGGTACAGTGCGCGACGCCGCTGCAACCCGGCCAACACGTACGAGTCACGGCGCGTCGTGGCGTGATGCTGGAGGTGAGCGCTGCGGCCCCTTCGGCGCAAGGAGAATGACGATGTTCATGCAATTGGGTTTCGGCGCCCTGCTGATGCTGCTGGGCGTGCTGTTGCTGTCGGCGTTCCGTATCTTGCGCGAATACGAGCGCGGCGTGGTATTCCAGCTGGGGCGCTTCTGGCAGGTCAAAGGACCTGGGCTGATTCTGCTGATCCCGGTCATCCAGCAGATGGTCCGGGTCGACCTGCGCACCGTCGTGCTGGATGTACCCCCGCAGGATGTGATCACCCGCGACAACGTCTCGGTGAAGGTCAATGCCGTGCTGTACTTTCGCGTGCTCGACCCACAAAAAGCGATCATTCAGGTCGAGGATTTTCTCGTCGCCACCAGCCAGTTGGCCCAAACCACCTTGCGTGCGGTGCTCGGCAAGCACGAACTGGACGAGCTGCTGGCCGAGCGCGAGCAGCTGAATGCCGATATCCGCCAGGTGCTGGATGCGCAAACCGATGCCTGGGGCATCAAAGTGGCCAATGTCGAGATCAAGCACGTCGACCTCAACGAATCGATGGTGCGCGCCATCGCTCGTCAGGCCGAGGCCGAACGTGAACGACGGGCCAAGGTGATCCATGCCGAAGGGGAGCTGCAGGCGTCCGAAAAACTGATGCAGGCAGCACAGATGCTCAGCAAGGAGCCGGGGGCCATGCAGTTGCGTTATATGCAGACGCTGGGGGCGATTGCCGGGGACAAGAGCTCGACCATCGTGTTTCCGCTGCCGCTGGATTTGCTCAAGGGTTTTGTGGAAAAGCCGAAATAGCCGGGGGCGCTCTTGCGCCCCCGCCGCCCTATCAGATAGGCGCGCGACGCAGGGTCGCGAGGAAGGTTGCCGCGCCGAGGAACAACCCGGCAAAGGTGCGGTTCAGCCGCTTCTGCTGCTTGGGCGTGCGCAGCAGGCGCAGCACCCGGGAAGCCAGGCCGGTGTAACCCGCCATGACCAGCATGTCGACGGTGATCATGGTGACGGTGATTGCCACATACTGTGGCAGCAGCGCCTCATGGGGGTTGATGAACTGCGGCAGCACCGCCAGCATGAACACCAGCGCCTTGGGGTTACTGACGTTGACCAGAAAACCACGGAACACCAGGCTCAGCGGTTTGCCGATCGGGCGCACGGTAGACTCTTCGCTCATGTCCATCGGCAACGCACGCCATTGCTTGTAGGCCAGGTAGACCAGGTAGGCGACGCCAAACCACTTGATAATCGTGAAGGCAGTGGCGGAAGCCGCCAGGATGGCGCCCACGCCAGCGGCGATGATGGCGATTTGCACGATCAGGCCAATCTGCAGGCCTAGTGCGTTCCAGTAACCGCGCCAGAAACCGTACTGCAGGCCGCTGGACATCGAGGCAATCGCCCCGGCCCCGGGTGAAAGGCTGATCACCCAACAGGCGGCAAAGAAGCCCAACCACACTTCCATCGACATCACACACCTCGCTCTAACATATGTTGCAAAACGTTAAGCTAAGATGATGGCGAAAAAATAACCAGTAATTTTTTGAAAGTGTGCGGCGGTCCGACTTGCCCGCGAAGAGGCCGGAGGCGGAAACACCAGGATGTCAGTCCGACTCGCTCGACAAGTCTTTGCTCAGCGCCTGCACTTCAGCCCCCCGCCAACGCCGCACGGACTTCTGGAAGAACTGGCTGTTCGGCACCTGCACCAGCGCCCCGCCCGCCTCGGGCAATTCCATCAGCGTGGTGAACAGCAGGTTGATGGCAATTACCCGGCCTTTGACGCCGGGCTTGTCCAGGGTATCGACCAGCTCGACCACATCACCGATGCGAAACGGCCCGACCGTGAAGATCAGCACCGCGCACAGCAGGTTGGACAGCACGCTCCACATGGCGAAGAACGCGACCGCAGCCACCGCGACGAAACCGGACAACGCGGTCCACAGCACGGTTGCGGAAACCCCCAGGCGCTCCAACACGAACAGCAGTGCGCTGCCCATGATCAACCAGCGCAAGCCGCCACGCACCGGCACCAGCAGCTCGGGCGGTAACGGGTAGCGCTGGCCCAGGCGGCTCAGACCACGGGCGATGACGCGCTGCAGGACAAAGGCAATGGCCAGGATCAGCAGAATCTGCAGGCCCAGCCAGAAGGTATCCATCCATTGCCCCGGCAGCAGCGAACGCAGTTCCTCCATCAGGACAGCGCCTCAAGCTCTGCCTGCATGCTTTCGAGGGTTTCCAGGGCTTCCATCCAGCCCTCTTCCAGCTCACCTTCACGCTGCTTGAGCTTGCTCTGGCGAGCCAGCAGGTCACGCAGTTCATCCTTGCGCGCCGCTTCGTACAGGCCACTGTCACCCAGCGCTGTTTCGATCTCGGCCAACTGCGCATGCACCTGGTTGAGCTCGGCCTCCAGCTTGTCAGCCGCTTTCTTGTGCGGTGCCAGTTGCTGACGCAACGCCGCTGCCGCCTGGCGCTGGGCTTTCTTGTCGGTCTTATCCGGGTTGGCCGGGGCGTTGCTGACCGGCGCATTGCGCTGACGGTACTCGACCAGCCAGCGGCTGTAGTCCTCAAGATCGCCATCGAAGGTATCAACCTTGCCGTCGGCCACCAGCAGGAAATCGTCGGTGGTGCTCTTGAGCAGGTGACGGTCGTGGGACACCACGACCACGGCACCGGCGAATTCCTGCAAGGCCATGGTCAGGGCCAGGCGCATTTCCAGGTCGAGGTGGTTAGTCGGTTCGTCCAGCAGCAACAGGTTCGGCCGCTCCCAGGCGATCAGTGCCAGGGCCAGACGGGCCTTTTCGCCACCGGAGAAGTTCACCACCGGTTCGTCGACACGGTTGCCATGGAAGTCGAAGCCGCCGAGGAAGTCGCGCAACGTTTGTTCGCGCTCGGCCGAGGCAATGCGCTGCAGGTGCAACAGTGGGCTGGCCTTGTCGTCGAGGGAGTCGAGCTGGTGCTGGGCAAAGTAACCCACCGCCAGGTTCTCGCCACGTACCAGGCGCCCCGACAGCGGCGCAAGCTCGCCGGCAAGGTTCTTGATCAGGGTCGACTTGCCCGCGCCATTGGGGCCGAGCAGGCCGATTCGCGCACCCGGGACCAGCTGCAGCTTGACCTTCTCCAGGATGGCTTTGTCGCCATAACCCAGGCGGCCTTCAGACATGTCCAGCAGTGGGCTGGAAATTTTCTGCGATTCGCGGAAGACGAAGTCGAATGGCGAATCGACGTGCGCCGCCGACAATTCTTCCATGCGTTCCAGGGCCTTGATCCGGCTCTGTGCCTGGCGGGCCTTGGTGGCTTGTGCCTTGAAGCGGGCGATGTACTTTTCCATGTGCGCACGCTGGGCCTGCTGCTTCTCGTAGGCTTGCTGCTGTTGCGCCAGGCGCTCGGCGCGGGTGCGTTCGAAGGCGCTGTAGCCGCCCTTGTACAGGTTGAGCTTGCGCTGCTCGACGTGCACCACGTGGTCAACCACGGCATCAAGGAAATCGCGGTCGTGGGAAATCAGCAGCAAGGTGCCGGGGTAGCCCTTGAGCCAGTCTTCCAGCCAGAGGATCGCATCCAGGTCCAGGTGGTTGGTGGGTTCGTCGAGCAGCAGCAGGTCGGACGGGCACATCAGCGCCTGCGCCAGGTTCAGGCGCATCCGCCAGCCACCGGAGAAGTCACCGACACGGCGGTCCATCTGCTCGTTGATGAAGCCAAGGCCGGCCAGCAACTTGCGCGCACGGGCATCGGCGGTATAGCCATCGGCACTTTCCAGCTCACTGTGCAGGCGCGCCAGGGCTGTGCCGTCATGGGCCGTTTCGGCCACCGCAAGCTCGGCCTGCACCTTGCGCAGGCGCACGTCGCCATCGAGTACATAGTCCACCGCCAGGCGGTCGAGGGTGTCGACCTCCTGGCGCATGTGGGCTATGCGCCAGTCGCCGGGTAGCAGGCAATCGCCGGAATCGGGCGAAAGCTCACCGCGCAGCAAGGCGAACAGGCTGGATTTTCCGGCGCCGTTGGCACCGATCAAACCGGCCTTGTGGCCGGCGTGCAAGGTCATCTCGGCGCCTTCTAGCAAGCGCTGCGGACCACGCTGTAAAGTGAGGTTGGATAGTCTGATCATGATGGTCGCGGAGTCTACCAGCTTCCTCGGCCCGTAGCGTGAGTGGAATCATGTGCACCGACCTGTGGAATCACGCCCTGGCCTTGTATGCCAGGGCCGGCGTTGAAGAGGCCTGCCTTGGCGTGCAAGCGCTGGGCGGTGACGTTTGCCTGTTGCTCTGTGCGACCTGGCTGCAAGCACGCGGCGTGGCCGCAAATGATGAGCGCGCGCAAGCCCTGCGCAACATTGCCGCGCCTTGGCAGCGTGAGGTAGTGACCCCGTTACGGGGCCTGCGCCAACAATGGCGCACGGCAGCGCACACCGATACGCAGTTGGCGGCGTTGCGTGAGCAACTAAAGGGGTTGGAATTGCAGGCCGAGAAGGCCTTGCTGGAACGCCTGCAGGCGCGTTCGCAACAGTGGCCCGCGGGCTCCCACGAGCCCGCGGACGACTGGCTGGCCCGGCTAGCGCCGGACCAGGCCCGAGATCACCGCGCGCTGCATCAGTTGCGCGTCGCGGCGGCAGCGCTTCAGGATGCCGAAGACGGCGCCTGAGCCGGGGTGCTGGCGGGTGCCGACGGCGCTGCAGCCGGGGAGGCCGAGTTGGTCGCGGCGGCAGGCGCGCTGGTGGCAGCCGTGGCCGCTTTGGTTTCGGCTGGTTTGCTCGCGGCGGGCTTGGCGGCAGCGGGTTTGGCCGCAGCCTTCACCGCCGGTTTTGCCGCTGGCTTGGCGGCAGCACGCGCGGGTGCTTTAGCGGCAACCGCTGGTTTCGCAGCCGGTTTTGCAGCAGCCGCTTTGGCCGGGGCTTTAGTCGCCGCAGGTTTGGCTGCAGGTTTAGCAGCGGCGGCCTTGGCGGGTGCTTTTGCAGCAGCCGGTTTGGCGGCGGGTTTAGCAGCGCCAGCCTTGGCCGGTGCTTTGGCAGCGACGGCTTTAGCGGCGGGCTTGGCCGCAGGTTTGGCGGCGGCGGCTTTGGCGGGCGCTTTGGCCGCAGCGGGTTTGGCCGGGGCCTTGGCTGCAGGTGCTTTGGCTGCTGGTGCTTTGGCTGCAGGTGCTTTGGCGGCGGGCTTGGCGGCAGCGGAACGAGCGGCGGGCTTGGTAGCGGCGGCTTTCGCCGGGGCTTTGGCAGCGGCCGGTTTTGCAGCCTTGGCAGCGACGGCGCGCTGGTCCAGTGCCTTGCTGGCGGCTTCACGCACTTTACCCACGCCCTGGGCCAGCTTCAGGCTGTCCTGGGCATCACGCTTGAGCTGTTGGATATAGGTGCGCGTCTGGGTCTGGCGGCCCTTGAGCGAGTCGAGCAAACCTTCAAGTTCACCGATGGCTTTTTGTGCTTTGTTCTGCGCCTTGGCCTTACCTGCCTTGGCCGCGTCCTGCAGTTTCAGACGACCGTTATGCAGTTTCTCTTGTGCCTTGCCACGTTGCTTTTCCAACTTGGCCAGCAGTTTTTCCGCATCAGCCAGCGCTTGCGAGCAGGCATCTTCCAAATGTTCGAGCAGGCTGCCCGAAAGTTGCTGGAGCAGGTGCAACGGCGTACTTACTGGCTTCTTTTTGGCCGACATGGTTTACCTCCTGGCTGACGAGATTGCGGCTCATACTATGCTTCTGCTGCTACCGCCGCTAGGGCATGTTGACAGTAATATTTACGCCGCGTTGCATGCCTGGGCAAAGTTGTTATCTTGCAGCTCCGTGAAAGTGTAGTTGCAGAATAAAGCGTTGCTCATATTTGGCCGATACCGGCCAACCCGGATGTTGGCTGTAACGGCCCGCTCATTGCGCAGGAACTGTCCATGCCTCGTTTTCTTGTTTTAGGTTTGTGCCTGGTGGCGCCCTTTGCCCTGGCCGATGCGGACGACCATGACCTGGCTTACAGCCTGGGCGCCAGCCTGGGCGAGCGTTTGCGAGATGAGATGCCGGGGCTGCAACTGGACGCCTTGGTCGAAGGCCTGCGCCAGTCCTATCAAGGGCAACCGCTAACGCTCGACAAGGCACGCATGCAGGCCGTGCTGCAGCAGCATGAAGTGCAGGCAGCGACTACGGCCGAGCAGGCTCAGGCAGAAAAACAACAGGCGGTGGAAACACGCTTCATGGCCAACGAGCGGGCGCGTGCCGGTGTGCATGAGCTGCCCGAAGGCGTGCTCTACAGCGAACTGCAAAGCGGTGCGGGCGCGCAGCCAAACGCGGGCGGCAAGGTGCAGGTACGCTACGTGGGCAGGTTGCCGGATGGCTCGGTGTTCGATCAAAACCAACAGCCACAGTGGTTCAGCCTGGGCTCGGTGATCGAGGGGTGGCAAGTGGCCTTGCCTCGGATGCATGCAGGCGCCAAGTGGCGCCTGGTGATCCCGTCGGCCCAAGCCTACGGCGCAGAGGGCGCAGGTGACCTGATCGCGCCCTATACACCCTTGGTATTCGAAATCGAACTGCTGGCGGTTGGCGACTGACGCCCCGCTTCAGGCTTCGACCGCGCCTTCTTCCTTGTGCGCGTTGTGCAGCACCTCAATCAGGCAATCTTCCAGCTCGAAGCGCTCGTGCAGCAGGGCACCCAACTTCGTCAGCTTGTCGGCGAAACGTTCTGGGTCCGTGCACTCACCCTTTACGCAATGGTCATTGAAGGCCAGGGCGATCTGGGTGCTGTCATCGATACGTGGATTGATCTGTGTAGCCAGTTCAAGGCCGCGCGTATCACCGAAGGCCTTGGCTTCGCTGACCAGTTGTTCGCTGACCTCGAAATGCCACGCCGAAACGTAGTCGACCAGGAGCGCGCAAAAGTCCCCGTTGGTGTCCTTATCGGCGAAGGCTGGCTTCAAATCGCGCAATGCGCGGAAAGCCTGCACCAGTTCCTGGCGCTCCTCCAGCCAACGGTCGATCAGCTTGTGAACCCCACCCCAGCGTTCCTGGGCATTCTGACAACTATCGAGCATGGCGATCTCTTCCCTTCTGGGTAGATGCCGCTGCACCTCGTACCACGACCGCGCAGCACAAAGGTGACATCAGCAGGACGGCATCGAGCAGTTGTATTTTCGGTATGCGTGCTGGGAGATTATTCCCGCGCGTGCTGACCATCAAGGTACGCAGCAGACAAAGTTCATACAAGTGTTTAATACCCTGTCACATCGCCATTGGTCGCGATGGCGTACCAGGCTTGCGCCAGGTCAAACGCCAGCCAGAGTGCGGAAACGATACGCCAGCAGGTGGCTCAAGGGCAGCGCGGCCAGTAGCAGGAACGCCAACAGGCTCCATTCAGGCAGCGTCAGGTCAAGAAAGCTCCAGGTCAGCGAGTTGCAGTCCGGGCCACCCAGCAGCAATTGCCGGGCGGCTTCGCGCCAGGATTGCTCGAATACCCGCCAGATGGGTGCCGGGCACAGCGGGATCGCCCCGCCCGCCCCCTGCAACCAGACATGCCGTGCCGCCAGCAGCGCCCCCGCCAGCGAACAGGCCAGCATTGCCCGCGCATAACGACGAATACCCGGCATACCTGGCGCCTGCATCACTGCACCCAGGCATAGCACCGCGTACAGCCCAAGCAGCAAGCGCTGGGTGAAACACAACGGGCAGGGCACCAGCCCCAGAGCACTTTCAAGGTGAAAGGAGCCGACCAGCACCGCCAGTGAGGCAAGGCAGGCAGGGAGAAAAAAGGTGCGTAAGCGGGCCGGCAGCATGGGTGATGGTGGTCCCGGGGAATGAAGTGGCTTGAAACGGTAGAGGAAAGAACCGCTTTGTTTCAAGGCGCTACAGGAACGACAAGTCGCTGAATAGCAAAGGAAGTTTCCATCCGGGAAGTAGGAAACGTCTTAAGAAATGGATTGCAGATCTAACTTATAACGCCGGACAAGTTACCCACCCCCTGAGCCCGCATGCTGGCACGGTCTCAGGGGTAGCTCAGGAGTCGTTCAGATCAGGCGCGGACAGCTTCTGGCAACGGCAGCGCCAGCAAACGCTCATCCAGTAAACCGAGGCCTTCCTGGAACAGCTGGTTGCTGCGTTCGGTCTCGCCGAGGCCGGCGAGCAAGCGGGCCAACTCCGCACAGGTTTCCGGATTGCGCTCCATCCGCAAGCTGCTTTCCAGATAATCCCGTGCCTTGCCCCACAGACGGTTCTGCAAGCTCAGGCGGCCGAGGGTCAGCAACAGGCTCGGGTCCTGCGGGTGCGCCTTCAGCCAGCTTTCGGCAGCCTGCAACTGACGCGCCGGGTCATCACCGCGCACCAGGCCATACAAACGGGCCAGGTGGCTTTCGTATTCGCGCTTGAGGGCGGTGCGCAACACCTGCTCTGCTTCACCCTGGGCGCCCACCTGGCGCAGTTGCTCAGCGTAGGCAAGCACCAGCTGGGGTTCCTGGCGCTGGGCGGCGGTGAGTTGCTGCCAAGCGCGTTCCAGGGCCTGACGCGCAGTTTTCGCATCTTCGCCACGGGTCGTCGCCAGGCTCAGGTTCTGACCCCAGGCACGCTTTTCAAGTGCAGCGAGCTCTTCGGCTGGCAACACCTTGCCTTTGCGCAGGTCAGGCAGCAGGCGAATCAGCGCCGACCAGTCGCCTCGCTCCAAGTGCAAGCGCTGCAACAGGCGCAGCACCTGGCCGTTTTGCGGGTGCCGCTCCTGCATCGCCAGCAGGGTTTCCAGGGCACCGTCGGTATCACCACGGTCCATCTGCAACTGGGCATGGGTAAGGGCAATGGCAAGTTCCGCCTGCGGCTGACGCTCCAGGGCGCGCTCAAGCAGGTTGTCGCTGTCTTCCTTGCGGCCCTGCTCGTTGGCGGCACGGGCGGCACCGAGGTAGTAGAGCAAGGGCTGGCGCTCGGCTTCGGCGGCGCGGTGCAGATGGCGCTGGGCACTGGCCCAGCGGCCTTCGGCGAGGTCCAACTGGCCTTGCTCGATGGCCAGGCGGATGCGGCGGCTGCGGTTGCGTCGCGACCACGGGTTGACCACACCACTGGACGTCAGCACCAGGCCGACCAGGTAGCGCAGCAACCAGAGCACGGCAACCACGGCGATAAGCCCGGCCAGCGCGGCCCACAGCCCCGACTGATAGCGGAAGCTGCCATAGGAGATCAGCACATAACCGCTGTGTTTGGCCACCGCGATGCCCAAGGCGGCCGCGATCACGATCGCCAGCACGGCCAGCAGGTAGACCCGCTTCATGGCTTGCCCCCTTCACCCTCGTCCGGCAGATGGCGGCGCTGGATGTAGGCCTGCACCGAAGCCAGGCTCTCGCTCAAATCAGGCGTAACGACAGACACCGGTTGCTCGGCCAGGGCGTTGAGGCTGTCGAGCATGGCCTTGCTCTGCGGGTTGTCGGCGTTGAAGTTGGCCAACAGCACGCTGCGTGCATCATCCAGTGCCTGGGTGTAAACCTTCGCATCACCATTGAGCGCCGCCCATTGAGCTTGCTCGATGGTCAGGCTCAGGGCCAGGCGCAGCTGGTTGAGCGACTGCCCGGCCAGCAGTGGCCGTACGTTGTCATCGGCATTGAAGTCGATCTGGAAATACTTGGAGATTTCCGCCCACCACTGCGACCAGCGACTGGCGCCATCGCCGTCGGCGGTCAGCGCACCGAGCGCATCGGCATTGCTGTCAAACTCCGGCGACTGGGCGCTGAGCTGCTGCACCAGTTCACGTTGCGCGGCAAGCTTCAAGAACAGGCCAGTGCGGTCTGGTTGCTGCGTGCTATTGAGCGTTGCCAGGCTGCGCGCCAACTGCTCACGGGCGGCGAAGGCGCCCGGGTCGCTCTGCTCGCGAAGGATTTCGTCGGCGCCTTCGACCAGGGCCTTGGCACTGGTGATGTCCTGCAGGGCCGAGAGGCGCAGGGTGGCCAGGCGCAGCAAGTGCTCGGCCTCTGCCAGGCGCCATTCCTTGCGGCTCTCGCCAAGCACGGTTTCCAGGCGCTGGCTGAGGCGCTGTTGATCACCCTGCAGTTGCGACACCAGGCGGCGGCGGTCTTCCAGCTCGCTAGCGGCCGGCAGGCTGGCCAACTGCGCACTGATTTGCTGTTCACGCTGCTGCAGCGCTTCGGCGCGCTGGTTCAGTGCTTCAAGGTGTTGCCCTTGGTTAAACTCGCTGCCCTGCAGTTGACGCACCTGCCAGACACCCCAGCCACCTATCGCGACCCCGGCCGCACCCAGCAGCAGGGCCAGCGCTGCCAGACCGCTGCCGGAGCGCTTGGCGGGTGTGGCGGTGACGGGGTCCGCCGGCGTCTGGGCCGACGGCTGATCATTGTTGGACAAGACAGTTTCGCTCACGTATCCATCCTTTGCATGGGGGCGCTTGGCGTTCAGCTTAGCGCCTTAAGAGGCAGGTGCAGCGCTGCGCTGCACGGCTGCCAGCAAGGCCGTGGCACTGGCGCCACGGCAATCCACAACCTGTTGGGCCCCGGCGGCCCTGGCCTGCTCGGCAACCCGCGGGCTCGGCACGAACAGCGGCAGACGCGCTACCTGCGGCCAATCGGCGCCGGCCATCTGCTGCAAATGTTCGAAACCCTGCCCACTGCTGACCACCAGGCCATTGAGGCGTTCCGCTTCGATGCGGCGCATCAAGGTGCCCGCTGGGTACTCCGGCAGGCAGCGACGATACAGTTCCAGATAATCGACACTAGCACCTTGCTCTGCAAGACGCTCTGCCAGCAGTTCGCGACCTCCCACGCCACGGACGATCAAGACACGCGGCGCAGACACGCTGATTGCCGCGCGCAGGGCCGCAAGCGCAAGCAAGGCTTCGCTGTCATCGCCGTGCGCCGGGCAGGCCACTTCAAGGCCTGCGCCCTGCAGCACAGCTGCGGTCGCCTCGCCCACGGTGAACCAACCTGTTGGGGGCGGCTGCAGCCCGGCCTGGGCCAGCCGTTCGAGCAGCAATCTGGCTGCCGGCTTGCTGACCACGATGATTGCCTGAAAACCCTGCAGGTCACCCAGCAACTGACGTTGCCGGTCATCCACAGCGACAGCTTCTATCGCCAGCAGCGGCAGACAGCTGCTAGCCACCCCCGCCGCCGCCAGGTATTGCGCCAGTGCTGTGCAGTCATCGGCAGGCCGGGTCAGCAGCAGGCGCCAGCGACTCACGGGTGCCCGGCCTCGCCATAGACTTCCTTGAGGATGGCTTCGGCGCCCTGGCTCAGCAGGTCTTCGGCAACCTGCACGCCCAACGCTTCAGCCGACGCGCGTAGCGCGCGGGCCTCAGCCACCAGCAAGGTGCCACCGCTGGGCTGGCCGACCAGGCCACGCAGCCACAGCTGGTCGCCTTCAAGTACCGCGTAGCAGGCAATCGGCACCTGGCAGCCGCCATTGAGGCGCTTGTTCAGGGCCCGTTCGGCCACCACCCGGTCGGCAGTGTCGAGATGGTGCAAAGGCGCCAGCAGCGCATGGATTTCGCTGTCGGCACTGCGGCATTCGATACCCACCGCGCCTTGGCCACCCGCTGGCAGGCTGTCGTCGACACTGATGCTGGAGGTGATGCGGTCTTCGAAACCGAGGCGGATCAAGCCGGCTGCGGCGAGGATGATCGCGTCATATTCACCGGCATCGAGCTTGGCCAGGCGGGTATTGACGTTGCCACGCAAGAAGCGGATTTCAAGGTCCGGGCGACGCGCCAGCAACTGGGCCTGACGGCGCAGGCTGGAGGTACCGACAATGCTGCCAGCGGGCAAGGCTTCGAGGCTTTCGAAACGGTTGGAAACGAAAGCATCGCGCGGGTCTTCACGCTCGCAGATGCAGTACAGGCCCAGGCCTTCGGGGAAGTCCATGGGCACGTCCTTCATCGAATGCACGGCGATGTCGGCTTCGTTGTCCAGCAGGGCGGTTTCCAGTTCTTTGACGAACAGGCCCTTGCCGCCGATTTTCGCCAGCGGCGCATCAAGCAGCTTGTCGCCGCGGCTGACCATGGGCACCAGGGTCACCAGCAACCCAGGGTGAGCCTGCTCGAGGCGGGCTTTGACATATTCGGCCTGCCACAAGGCCAAGGCACTTTTACGGGTGGCAATGCGGATTTCGCGAGTGGACATGGAACGCCCCGATGCAGAGAAATACCACCGATGATAACAGCTCCGGGGGCATCGCTAGCAGATGCGGGTCAATGGCGGTGTGCGGCCTGTGCGCGGCCATGGAAGTGGCCGCGCAAAGACAGGGTCAGAGCGTCTGCATCATCTTGCGCACGCCGGCCACGTGGCGCCGGCTGACGGTCAGGGCATCACCGTCCAGGCCTTTGAGAAACAGCTGAAAATGCCCCAGCGGGGTGCGCTGCAGGCGTTCGATACGCTCGCGAGCCACCAGCGCATTGCGATGGATGCGCACAAAGCGTTCGCCGAATTCGTCTTCCAGGGCCTTGAGGGGCTCATCGAGCAACACCTCCCCGCCCTCGTGGCGCAAGGTCACGTATTTGTGGTCAGCGATGAAATAGATGACCTGGGGCAAGGGAATCAGCTCGATGCCCTTTCGCGTTCGCGCACTGATATGGCTGCGCGGGCCTCCGCCTTCATTAGCCGGCCGGGTGAGCGCCGCCAACTGGGCGCGGTTGGGCTTCTCGGCCTTGCGCAAAGCATCGCGCAGCGCCTGGGGCTGGAAGGGTTTGGTCACATGGCTGAGGGTGCTGTCCTTGAAAGCTTCGGTGCCGTATTCATCGTCGCCGGTGCAAAACACCACCGACGGCGGCGCCTCGCGCTCGCACAGGCGAGCGGCAACCTGCAGGCCATCCAGGCCAGGCATGCCGATGTCCAACAGGACGACATCGGGCTTGAGGCTTTCAATCAGCGCCAGGGCCTCCTCGCCGTTGGTGGCGCTAGGCTCCAGCACGGTATAACCCTCTAGTTCGCCGAGTAGCCTACTGAGGCGTTCACGGCCTTGGGGTTCGTCATCAACGATCAGGACATTCATAATTGCGCTGGATTCCTGAATGAGTCTCGCACAGGTTATAGCGTAGACAGGTGTGGTTCGAGCGACACTGCGTGTCACGCTCTAGACCGGTGCGATGGCCAAAGATTCACTCGGCCGGCAGATTCACTGCCAGTCCTCTGTCCAACTGTAGACGGTCCGTGGAACACTGCCGTTCATTCCTGCAAATCCTTGCTTGCTCGTTTGCCTGGCGTTTTGGCGACATTTCTCTCGACCGGCGTCCTGCGGCAGCGCGCCCAACCCTGCTATTATCGGCGCCACTTTTTCGTTCACGCCTGCAATGAGTGAATCCATGAGCACCGACAAGACCAATCAGTCCTGGGGCGGCCGCTTCAGTGAGCCCGTCGACGCCTTCGTCGCCCGTTTCACCGCTTCGGTCGATTTCGACAAGCGCCTGTACCGCCACGACATCATGGGTTCGATCGCCCACGCCACCATGCTGGCGCAGGTCGGCGTGCTCAGCGATGCCGAGCGCGACACCATCATCGATGGCCTGAAGACCATCCAGGGCGAGATCGAGGCCGGCAACTTCGACTGGCGCGTCGACCTCGAAGACGTGCACATGAACATCGAAGCACGCCTGACCGACCGCATCGGCATCACCGGCAAGAAGCTGCACACCGGCCGCAGCCGCAACGACCAGGTCGCCACCGACATCCGCCTGTGGCTGCGTGACGAGATCGACCTGATCCTGGCCGAGATCACCCGCCTGCAACAGGGCCTGCTGGCGCAGGCCGAGCGTGAAGCCGAGACCATCATGCCCGGTTTCACCCACTTGCAGACCGCTCAGCCAGTCACCTTCGGCCACCACCTGCTGGCCTGGTTCGAAATGCTCAGCCGCGACTACGAGCGCCTGGTCGACTGCCGCAAGCGCACCAACCGCATGCCCCTGGGCAGCGCCGCGCTGGCAGGCACCACCTACCCAATCGACCGCGAGCTCACCTGCAAGCTGCTGGGCTTCGAGGACGTATCCGGCAACTCGCTGGACGGCGTCTCGGACCGTGACTTCGCCATCGAATTCTGCGCTGCCGCAAGCATTGCGATGATGCACCTGTCGCGCTTCTCCGAAGAGCTGGTGCTGTGGACCAGCGCGCAGTTCCAGTTCATCGACCTGCCTGATCGCTTCTGCACCGGCAGCTCGATCATGCCGCAGAAGAAGAACCCGGACGTGCCGGAGCTGGTACGTGGCAAGAGCGGCCGCGTGTTTGGCGCCCTGATGGGCCTGCTGACCCTGATGAAAGGCCAACCGCTGGCCTACAACAAGGACAACCAGGAAGACAAGGAACCGCTGTTCGACGCCGCCGATACCCTGCGCGATTCGCTGCGTGCCTTTGCCGACATGGTCCCGGCCATCAAGCCCAAGCACGCGATCATGCGCGAAGCGGCCCTGCGCGGCTTCTCCACCGCCACCGACCTGGCTGACTACCTGGTACGCCGAGGCCTGCCGTTCCGTGATTGCCACGAAATCGTCGGCCACGCGGTGAAGTATGGTGTGGACACTGGCAAGGACCTGGCCGAAATGAGCCTGGACGAACTGCGCCAGTTCAGCGACCAGATCGAGCAGGACGTGTTTGCCGTGCTGACCCTGGAAGGGTCGGTCAATGCCCGTGACCACATTGGTGGTACGGCGCCGGCGCAGGTGCGTGCGGCGGTGGTGCGCGGTCAAGCCTTGCTGGCTTCGCGCTAAGGGCCATTGCGAGGGCTTCGCCCTCGTTCGCGGGGCAAGCCCGCTCCCACAGATGTGTGCATGCTTCAGGAAAAGTGCGGCACCTGTGGGAGCGGGCTTGCCCCGCGAATGGGCTGCAAAGCAGCCCCCGGTAGTTACCGCTTACCGCTACGAATCATCTCCATAAAGGCCGGCATCGCCGCCTCCTTGTCTGCCATGATCCGCGCCATGTGCGGGTTCTCGCGCATCTTCTCCAGCAACGCCTTGGCCTCGGGGAAATCCGCGAGGAAGTCGATGTCGAGCACCTTCTTGCCCACCGCACAAGCCAGATCGACCGAGAAGCAGAACATCAAATCGGCAATCGTCAGCTGCTCACCCGCCACATAGGGGGCAAAGCGCCCATTGCGCTTGAGCGTGGCGAAGCCTGCCAGCAGGTCGGCGCGGGCCCGCTCCTTGATCAGCGGCTCCACCGACATGCCAAAGAACGACTCGGCATAGCAGGTACGCGCCGGCAACTCGATGTACAGCTCGATTTCCTTGAGCAGCTCACGCACCTTGGCCTGCTCGAACGGGTCCGCCGGCATCAGCGCCTTGCCGCCTTGGGTCTGCTCGATGTAGTCGAGGATCACACTGGTCTCGCTGATAAAGCCGTGCTCGGTTTCCAGCACTGGCACCTTGCCGCGCGGGCTGACTTCCAGCGCGTGGGGCGCTTGGCCGCCATAGAAGGTGACCTCCTCGAAAGGCAGGCCTTTTTCCAGCAGGGCCAGCTTGACCATGTTGTAGTAGTTGCTGACCGAGAATCCGTGAAGCTTGAGCATGGGGTAACAGCCTCCAGGCCGTAAGGGGATGGCCCGGCTTTTATAGACCCTATGCCTGCGCCTGACCAGCGTCATGCACCCGCTCGATGACCGGACATTGCCACCACAGGCGTGGCAAACTGTATGCCCCATCACAGGAGTACCGCCATGAGCGAGCCCACCGACATCGACAATGACGACGAAGCCTTCGCCGAGGCAACGCTGACCCAGGCCATCGAGAACCAGATCGAAAGCGGCGAACCGGCGGCGGCCAAGGCCACCTTCAACAAGCTGACCTTGGTCGGCTACGCGCGCGAGGACATCCTCAACCTGATGGCCCATGTGTTGGCCTTCGAGATCGACAACATGCTGGTGGAAGACCGCGCGTTCGACAGCGAATGGTACGAGAACGCCCTGCGCGCCCTGCCCGAGCTGCCACCTGAGATGGATCAAGGCGACGACGAATAACCCGACTACACTCGAAGGTCAGGCACCGATGACGGTGCCGCTATCCTCGTCTGGAAGTCAGGAGTCGCCATGTCCTTTACCCCCGATCTGATCGCCGAACTGGAAGTCCTTGCGCTGTTCAAACACGACAGCAGCCAAGAAGGCATCAAGATAAACAGCAACGCCGCTCCTGCCCTGATTGCGGCCGCACAGCGCCTGTACGATAAAGGGCTGACCGATCAACCCGATGGTGGCTACCTGACCAGCCTGGGTCATGACGCCGTCGACAGTGTTCAACTGCTGCAGAACATTCTCAAAGCGCCACAACCGGCCTGATCAAATAGCGTTACCAGGAGGGCGGCCTCAGTTGGCCGCCGCCCTGCGCTTCTCGGCCAACCGCGAGCGCCCGTACAGGAACACGATGGCCAGCAGTGCCACCGCCTGGGCCGCCAGCGAGTAGGCATCGGCGTGAATGCCCAACCAGTCGAACTCAAAGAACGCCACCGGCCGCGTGCCCAGCACCCCGGCCTCTTGCAGTGCCTTGACGCCGTGCCCGGCGAACACCACCGACAGCGCACACAACAGCGCCGCGTTGATGCTGAAGAATAGCGACAGCGGCAGCTTGGCCGAGCCTCGCAATATCACCCACGCCAACCCCACCAGCAGCACCAGGGCCGTGGCGCCCCCTGCCAGCACCGCCTGATGCCCGGCAGGCCCTGCCTGCAGCCACAGGGTTTCGTAGAACAGGATCACTTCGAACAGCTCGCGGTACACCGAGAAGAACGCCAGCACGGCAAAACCGAAACGCCCGCCCCCACTGACCAGGCTGCTCTTGATGTAGTCCTGCCAGGCCGCAGCGTGACGGCGGTCGTGCATCCATACCCCCAGCCACAGCACCATGACCGCAGCAAACAGCGCCGTGCAGCCTTCGAGTAGCTCGCGCTGGGCACCGCCCACATCGATCACATAGGCCGCCAGGGCCCAGGTGGCGAAACCTGCGACCAGCGCCAGCCCCCAACCGACATTGACGCTGCGCACCGCCGACTGCTGGCCGGTGTTGCGCAGGAAGGCGAGGATCGCCGCCAGCACCAGAATCGCCTCAAGGCCTTCACGCAGCAGAATCAACAGCCCGGAGATGTAGCTCAGCGACCAGCTCAGGCCATCACTGCCCAGCAGCTTGGCGGCCTGGTCGAGCTTGGCCTTGGCTTCGACCAGGCGTTGCTCGGCCTGGGCCACTGGCAAGCCGTCCTGCAGCGACTGGCGGTAGGCCATAAGGGATTTTTCAGTGTCCTTGCGCGCCTGGGTATCGATGTTGTCCAGCGAGCTTTCCACCAACTCGAACCCTTCCAGGTACGCGGCTACCGAGAGGTCATACGCCTGGTCATGATCGCCTTCGCGGTAGGCCGCCAGGCTTTTGTCCAAGGTGCTGGCGGTGTATTCGAGCAACTGCGCCGGGCCGCGTTTGGCCTGTGGCGGCTGAGCACGCTGGGCGCGAAACGCCTCCAGCGCACCGGCCCCTTCGTTGGCGGCGACTTCGGTTGGGGTCTGGCGGGCAAGGTCTGCCAGGTTCCAGGCCTTGTCACCCTTGGCGGCGTCGGGCTTGGCGGTGAAGCTCGCCACATAGGCGGCGACGTCCCAGCGTTGACGCTCATCAAGCTGATCGGCGAACGACGGCATCTCGGTGCCTTCAATGCCCAAACCAAGGGTGTTGTACAGGTCGAACAGGCTCAACTGGTCAAGCCGCTCGACGCTGCGCAGGTTGGCGGGCGGCGGCTCCAGGCCAACACCGGCCGGGCCATCGCCGGCGCCGGTGTCGCCGTGGCAGATCGAGCAATTCTGCGCATACAGCGAGGCCCCGCGGGCCGGGTCCGGGGTAATCACCGGGGCCTGGCTGACCTCGTAGGCCACCGCCAGGCGCGCGCCCAGCTGGCGGGCCTGGCGGGCAACGGCGGCGCCGTCCTGACGCTGCTCGATGGCCTGGCGCAAGCCCTGCACGCCCTGCTCCAGTGCGGGTTGCTCGGCATGCGCCGGCAAGCCTTTGACCAGCTCGGCCAGCACCGCACTGAACTCCTGTTGCTCGCGGTATTCGCCCTCGTCGATCACCTTGCCGTCACGCACGGTCGGCGGGTAGTCGGCACCGAGGTAATCGAGCAGGTGCAAGGCCTTGGTGGCCTCGGCGGGGGTTTCGGCCAGCACCACGGTGCTGCACAGCGCCAGCACTGGGCCAAGCAATAAAGCAGGCAGCCAAGCTAGCAGACGGGAACGGGTTTTCATGGCCAGTCTCGGAGGGAATGCGAAAGAGAACATTGTTCACTTCCACTCTATTTCTCTCAAGGGTGGCGGGCGGATTTCATGAAAAATCTTGTGACAAAACAGGGGGAAATCAGGCGTGACGTTTACAATTTTCACCTAGGATTTTGAAAAAAAAATGATCAAAGTCTCTTCAATTGAAAATTTTCTAAGCCCGCTGAAAATAAAATGGCGAATTTGGACCTGGTGAAGGAGGTTTGAAATGGAAGCCGCTGGCTACGCGCACCTCATTCAACAACTGGGTCTGGCTGCGGTGCCTATGCTGCGGCCTGCTACGGTGCTTCCTGTTACCCGATTGAAGCTCATCGGAACCACACTGGCAGTCCCTGCGGCCATTACCCCTGCAAAAAATGAGCTACTGGCTCACGTGCTGTTTGCACTTAAACATGAAGGCATCAACTTGGCTGCTCTCGCCCAGGCATTGCCACGGATTCCAGCTGCCGACTTTGAACACGCCCACCGGGAGTCTCCGAATGGCGTTTTCATTAGAAAGGCCTGCTATTTACGGGAAGCATTCACGGGCGAGCAACTCAAGCAGACTGTCAAAGTCACAGGTCCGTATCGTCCGCTTTTCGATCCACAGCGCTATATCACCCGCGCCGGCGAGCGGAACACGAAATGGCGAATCGACTTCAATGGCCTTGGCGACCTGACCTACTGTGCGACAGTCGAGCGTACTGCCGAAATCCAGTCGCTACTCGATCATGACATCCTCACTAAAGCACAAGCATTCATCGCGGCATTACCTCCCGTCATGATGGACCGGGCACTGAATTGGGCCTACATGCATGAAACCAAGGATTCATTCGCCATCGAGCGAGAGTCCCCTTCTGAAGACAAGTCCCGCCGCTTTATCCAGCTACTCCGTCAGGCTCACCAGCGCCAGCCTCTTACCGAGGACTATCTAGTAGCCCTGCAGAATGCGACGGTGTCCAACCCCTTCGATCTGGCAGCAGCCTTCAGGCACGAGCAAAACTATCTCTCGGATGGTACACCAGGTGCTACTGGGGTTACCTTCCTGCCGCCCCCTCCAGACCTGTGCCGGGAACTCATGGAAAGCTTGATGAGCTTTGCCAATGACGCTCCGACTCAGGTTGACCCTTTAGTGGCAGCAGGCATTACCTCGTTTGGGTTTGTGCTGCTCCATCCGTTCATGGATGGCAATGGTCGTTTGTCACGCTTTTTGATTCACCAAGCGCTGTGTCGCGCGGGGGCATTAGACAATGGTCTGCTGTTGCCCATGTCAGTAGCAATGAAAAGCCAAGAACTTCGCTATCTGGAAGCCCTGCAATCGTTCTCACGACCGGTGCGGGATTTATGGGAGGTGAGGTGGATCGATTTTGGCCAATATAGCTTCGAGTTCAAGGGCCACGAAGCTGTCTATCGCTATTGGGATGCGACGCCGTGCGTGGCCTTCACGCTCGACATGGCCAGAATAGCCCTTGAAGTGGAACTGCAGAAGGAAGCCGATTTTCTGGCCAGCTACGACGCTGTCTATCGGGCAGTGGACGATCAGTACGATGTCCGTGGCAGCGACTTGGCCAACCTGGTGATGATGTGCCTGACCAATGATGGCATCGTATCCAGGAACCGGCGCAAGCAATTCCAATACACCGTTCCGGTCGAGGTATTCGACTTCATCGAACAGCAGTCGCAACACATCCTTGCGGCACAACGGGCCGAAGCCAAGCAGGAGTGAGCGCACTCACTCGCTGCCTTGGCGCTAGTGCACTCAATGCACCCTGTTCATGCCCCGTTCCATATCATCGATCAAAGCCTTGGCCATCTCGCTGAGAATCCGCGCTGCACTGCCGGCCACGCGGTCATTCTCCATTTCCGCTTCCGTGGTCAGGTGGCGGATGCAGCCGAGCAGTACCGACAGCTGAGAGAAGGCGTGGTTGAAGGGTACGTCAGGTTGCAGGCGGAACAGGTCGAAGGTTTCCTCGCCTGCGGTGGAGGACGCTGTGGGATCGTCGCGCATCGTATCGTTCCTCGGCTCAGGCGCTGGCGCGGGTGTGGTCGTACAGGGCGCGGATCAGCAAGTCGCACGCTTCGGCGCAGGGAGGGTCTTGGAGTGTGATGATGGGCGGGTCGAGCAGAAGGAGGGTTGCGGGCGGTGAGTCGGGGACGATTTTTTTCATGGTGCGGCTCCGTATGCGGAAAGAAAAACTACCGTCCTCCTCGTCTCACGGAATTGGGTGGCAGTCGTGCACGGAGTGAGACCCGGGACATACGGTAACCCCGGCCAGGCCGAAGCCTGCCCGCGCACGACCGCCATGAAGCAGTGTGCTACCGAATGCAAACCAGGTGTCTCACGCCCGATCGCCTTGCGAGGCGACCCGAGGACATTATTCCTGGGGCATTTCACCGCCTAGACAGCACCTTCCGACAGGCGCGTAGGATAGTTCTCCTGATGGGGAGAGCTGAAGCAATTGGCTTCAAGTTCGGAAATGTCTTACGGCTTCAAGGTGTTCGCCGTCAGCGTTTCAGCGCTCTTGAGATCGAGCGCCGCCCGCGCGGCGCTTCGCGGGGCAAGCCCGCTCCCACATCTGTTTCGGGCCAGTTACTCCTGAAGCATTTGCGCTCGGCCCCTTGGTGCCCGTCTTAATATCGCGTGGTACAAACAAGGCGGTCGCGCGCCTCAATCACAGGCGAGAATGGCCCGATACAGATGTGGGAGCAACTGTCTTCTTGTGGAAGCTGGCCTTGCCGGCGATGGGGCGCGTAGCGCCCCAGGCCCGGCTGTGCCGGGCATCGCCAGCAAGGCTTGCTCCTACGAATGAGCTATTTGCTCCTTCCAGGGCGTTCCGGTCTTGAGCATCGCATTTAGCCTCACTATCAATACTCGCATACACGCCACCACCGATACTTTCGCGCACTTCCCCTGGGCTCGCAGTGCTTTGTAGCGCTCGCAGAAGTCCTTGTTGTGCCGTATCACCACCCAGCAGGCCATATAGAGCGCCCGCCTGACTTGTGAGCGTCCCCCCCAGATTGAACGCTTGCCCGACTGCTTGCCGCTGTCCTGATTGAACGGCGCAACACCGACCAAGGCGGCAATTTCCTTCTTATCCACCTGGCCCAGCTCTGGCAGCAAGGCCATCAGCTTTCCGGCAGTAATCAGACCAATTCCTTTGACTTGAGTGAGCTGTTTAACCCGATCATCAGGCAAAGCTGCTGCCTGCTGTGCGATCTCTTGTTCCAGCGCTCGAATTTCACCCTTCAGATAGGCGATGTGTTGTTCCAACCGCAAACAAACACTGGGAGCCCGCGCCTGCTTCAGGCGCCGCTTGTCATCGTCGCGCTGTTGGACGAAGCGATCCCGCTGCATAAGCAGTTCGCGCAGCAAGGCCCGCTCGGGTGTCATCACCTGGCAAGGCCGTGGGGGCATAACTTCAGCCAGGTGAGCCAAAACAGCTGCGTCAATGGGATCGGTCTTGGCGCGTTTACCCATCGACTTGGCAAAGTCCCGGGCACGACTGGGATTGATCCGGCAAACCGGAAAATCGGCATCCTGCAGCGCTTTGAGGACATTGCACTCGTAGCCACCGGTAGCTTCGAGCAAGACCATTGAAACTGCATACCCGCCAAGCTTTTCGACGAGCAGTTGGAATCCCTTCAAGTCATTGGAAACACTGAAGTTCACCCCCTCAGGGCGGATGTGAACAGCAAGTGTGGCACTGGAAACATCGATGCCGACAGAGGAAGACATGGCCAAACCCTCTTAAACTCAAGGAGTGAGAGCGCTTTGGCTTGGCCCACGCTTGTGATTCGAGATTACGCCCCTCATCCAACTGTTCGGGCTCTCGCCAAAGTGGAACGGTGAATGGCAGCTTTTGCTCCCACACGTGCTCTGGGCACCTCGGGCTATCAGCTTGCCATTCACCGCTCTCACTTCAGATTCTATTCCCTCTCCAAGACACAAGCGGGCTTGCCCCGCGAAGCGCCGCGCGGGCGGCGCTCGATCTCAAAGACCCTGCAGCTCAATCGCCAAACACCTTCCCGCCACCCCACAATGATCAAGGAGTGCCACCCCCCTTCCAGCCCCCACCCAACGCCAAAAACACCCCTATCTGCCCCACCGCCACCTGGCTATTCGCCGCCGCCAACTGCGCGCGCATATCGGTATACGTCCGCGTCGCCTGCAAGTCCGCCAGGAACGACTCACGCCCAGCCTGGTAATACCGGTGCGTCTGGTCCGCCGCTTCCTTGGCCGACTTCTCCGCCTCGGCCAATGCATCGCGCCGGTCGAGCAAGGCGCTGTACTGCGCCAGCCGGGTCTGGGTCTCGCGGATGGCGTTCAGCACCACGCCGTCGAAATGCGCCAGCGCCGCCTGAGTCGAGGCTTCGGCCATGCGGATGCGTGCACGGGTGCCGTTGGTGGGGATGGTCCAACTGATCTGTGGGCCAAAGCCCCAGCGGTTGGTCGCCGGCTCGCCGAGGTTCTCGAGGATACCGATGGTGCCAACTTGGGCGCCGATGCTGATATCCGGGTACAGCGCGCCCGTGGCCACGCCGATGTAAGCGGTGGCAGCCGCCAATTGGCGCTCGGCCTGGCGTACGTCGGGGCGGCGCTTGAGCAGCGCGGCGCCGTCGCCCACCGGGATCAGCTGGGCCAGGTGCGGCAGTTCGGCGCAATCGGCGGTGCCGGCGGGCAACTGCTCGACCGGCTTGGCCAGCAGTGCGGCCAGGGTATACAGGCCGGTCTCGCGCTCGGCCTTGAAGCGTGGCAGCTCAGCGCGCAGGGATTTGAATTGGGTCTGCGAGCGGGTGACTTGGGTTTCGTCGCCACGGCCGGCATCGCGCAGGCGCTGGTTCAGCTTTACACCTTGCTCCTGCAGGTCCAGCGACTCGCGGGCAATGTGGTATTCCTCGTTGGCCGAGCACACCTGGGTATACGCCTTGACCACATCCGCCACCAGGGTGATGCGCGCCGTGTCCGCTGCGGCCTGCACCGCGTCGGCGTTGGCCTTGGCCGCCTCGGTACCGCGCTTGAACGTGCCCCACAGGTCAAACTGGTAGGAGGCGCTAATGATGGCTTCACCGATATTGGCCACAGGCACCTTCTCGGGCAGCAAAAAGGCCTCGCCGGACTCCTGCAAGCGCTGGGCGCCGGCCTTGATGCCACCACTGAAGCCGCCCTGCGATTCGGCCACTTCGACCTGGGCGCGGGCCTTGGCGATGTTGGCCGCAGCCACCCGCAGCTCGGTATTGGCGCTCAACGCCTGGCGCACCAGTTGGTTGAGGCGTTGATCCTGGTACAGCTGCCACCAGTCTTCGGGCACCGGCGCCGACACCACACTGTCGGCGTCCTGGCGCAGCGGGCCGTTGAGGTCGCTGCGCTGCACGGCCGCGTCTTTCGGCACTTCGTAATCCGGGCCAACCAGGGCACAGGCACCGAGGGACAGGGCCATGCCCACCAGCATCAGGCGTTTCATGGGCGCTTGTCCTCGATGATCGACACCGTGGCCGTGCGCCCGGCGATCATGCGGAAGTCTTGTGGCACTTCGTCGAAGGCGATACGCACCGGTATCCGTTGAGCCAGGCGCACCCAGCTGAACGCCGGGTTGACGTTGGGCAGCAGGTTGGCGCCGCTGCTGCGGTCGCGGTCTTCGATGCCGGCGGCGAAGCTCTGTACGTGGCCGCGCAGGCGCGTGTTGTCGCCCATCACGCGGATGTCCACGGCATCGCCGATGTGGATGCCACCGAGCTTGGTTTCTTCGAAGTAGCCATCGACGTGGTAAGAGGCGCTGTCGACCACCGACAGCACTGGCCGGCCGGCGGTGACGAACTCATGGTTACGCGGGGCGCGGTCGTTGAGGTAGCCATCCACCGGGCTGCGCACCACCGAGCGGTCGAGGTTGAGCTGGGCGGTATCGACCGCCACCTGCGCCTCGTTGACCGCCGAACGGGCGCGGGCTTCGCGGGACTGGCTCTCTTCCAACTGCTCGGCCGCGACCAGGTTGCCCAGCGTGCGGTTACGGCGCGTCTCGCGGGCGGCCTGGGCCAGGGTTTCCTCACGCTCGGCGAGGGTTGCCTGGGCCTGGCGCAAGGCCAGGCTGAAGCGGTCCTGGTCGATGGTGAACAGCACGTCGCCGCGCTTGACCACCTGGTTGTCACGCACCTCGACCTTTTGGATCAGCCCGGACACATCCGGGGCGATCTGGATCACGTCGGCGCGAATGTGGCCGTCGCGGGTCCAGGGGGCGAACAGGTAGTACACCACCATCTGCCACACGAGCACGGCGGCGAAACTCACGACCAGCAAGGTCAGGACCACACGGCCCAGGGTCAGCAAAGGTTTTTTCATGGCAGCATCAGGTTTCGGCAAAAGTGGTCGACCGCGCCCAGCATCACGGCGTAGAGGGCAACGTTGAACAATGCCCGGTGCCAGACCAGGCGGTAGAAATGCAGGCGCACCAGCACGGCGTGCACGCCCAGAAACAGCAAGTAGGTGAACACCATCATCACCAGCAGCGTGGGCAGGAACACCCCGCTGATATCCAGATCACCGATCACAGTGGGGCTCCATCGATGCCGGGGGGCAGTTGCGGTTGTTCGGTAGGCTCAAGCATCACTTCGACACCGGGCAGCAATGCCAGGCGCAGGCCGCTCAAGGCGTGCAGCAGGTGCACACGGGCGTCGCCACGGTCGTTGTGATCGTCCAGCGCCAGCCCTTGCCGCGCACGCTCCATGTTGCGCAGCAGCGCGGCCGGGGCGTGCAGGCGCTGGTTGGCGCGCAGGCAAGCGGCGTAGTGGGCGCCGACTTCCTCGATGACCGTGGCCAGGCGCTCGCGGGCCTGCGGGTTAGCGCGCGGCATGTAGGCCAGCAGGTCGAGCAGGTTCAGGCCCACACGCAGGTCACGCAGCGCCACACCGCTGTCCTGGCCGGTCTGCAATAGGCGCGGCAAGTGCTGCATCAGGCGGTCGAGCATTTGTACGCCGACCTGGCGGTGTTCGGCCAGGGTGGCGGGCTGGGTCATCTCGACGATGTCGCGCCAGGCGAAGCGGGTCATGCGCTTGGCGGCCAGTTCCACGCCGAACGGGCGCAGCAGCAGGGTCCAGATGAAGGCGAACAGCAGCCCGACCGGGCCGGCCAGGTTGGCGTTGATGAAGGTTAGGAAGTCTGCGTCGTAGACGCCCTGAATGCTGATGAACGTGGCGGTGTTGACGATGGTCAGCAAGGTGCCAAGGTAGAAACGCGGCTGCACGGTCAACGTGCCGACGCAGATGAAGGGTACGGCGAACGCCAGCACCAGCATCGGGAAGTCGTGCAGGTTGGGCAGCACCAGGAACAGGTAGACGCTGGAGAAGATCACCGACATCAGCGTCCAGAAGAAGAACCGGTAGATCTGCGGCGCCGGGTCGTCCATCGCGGCAAAGAAGCTGCAGGCCACGGCAGCGAGAATGACCGCGCTGCCACCGTCGTTCCAGCCGAGCAAAATCCATAGGCCGCTGGCGACGATGATCGCGGTAACGGTGGAGAACACCGAGTAGAGCATCAGGCCACGGTCGAAGAAGGGCGTCAAACGGCCCAGGCGCCAATGGCGATAGGCCGCGCGCCAGGGCGTGGCGTCGTCCTTGCGCAAGGCGTGCTGGAGGGTGCAGCAGTCTTGCCAGAGGTCGACCCACTCGGTCAGACGATACAGGGCGTTGGACAGTAGCAGGCCGCCGCGCTGGTCCAGAGCGGCGGCGCTGGGTTGCAGGCGGGTGATCTGCTCGTGCAGCGCGGTCCAGGGTGCCAGGGAGGCATCGTCGGCGGTGCCTTTGAGCCATTCGCGGGCCTCGGCCAGCAACGGTTGCAGCTGGGCGAACTGCACAGGCGCACGGCCCTCAAGGGCGATCAGAGCGTCGTCCAGGGCGTCGATCACCGGCAGCAGGTGGATCATCCGCCCGCGCAGTTCGCTGGCATTCTTCAGGGTGTGGGGGCCGGCGCCTTCGTGGCCAAGCTGGCCGATCATCATTTCCAGGGTATTGAACGTGGCCACCATCGAGGCACGCATGCCGCCCACCTTGTCGGCGGCGATGTCGCGGGCCAGGTAGGTGTCGCTGTAGCGGATCGCCTCGGCGAACCAGTTACCGGTCGAGCCGACCACCACCGGGGCCAGGCGGCGCGGCCAGAAGATCGCACCGACTACGGCCGCGCAGACGATGCCCAGGCAGATTTCCTGGGCCCGCGACGAGGCCACATCGAACACCGCCGTGGGGTTGTCGACCACTGCCAGGGCAATCATCGGCAGGGTGTAGCCGGCCAGCATCAGCACGTAGTTGTTGGCGGTGCGCAGGTTCAGCGAGAGGAACAGCAAGGTGCCGGTCCACAAGGCAATGGCGACGCTGAGCAACAGCGGCGACTGTACCAAAGGCGGCACCAGGAGTATCGCCCCACCGGCACCCAGCAACGTGCCGAGGGCACGGTACAGCGCCTTGGAACTGGTCGGGCCGACGAAGGGGCTGGAGACGATGTAGACGGTCGCCATCGCCCAGTAAGGGCGCGGCAACTGCATAAGCAGGGCGATGTACAGGGCGATCATCGACGCGGCGAAGGTGCGCACGCCGTAGAACCAATCGCGGGCCGGGGGTACCGAACTGAAGAAGCCGTTCATGCTGCACCGCCGGGTGTGCCGAGGCCGGCGGCCTCGAAGGCGCGCAGGACGCGCAGGGCGGCCTCCAGGTCGGCCTGGTCGATGCCCTGCAGTACATCACGGCGCAGGCGCACCAGCTCAGCCTCGATGGACTCGGCCAGGGCGCGGCCTTCGGCGGTCAGGCTCAGGGCCTTGGCGCGACGGTCCAATGGGTCCTCGCTGCGGCACACCAGCCCGGCTTTGCACAGTTGGTCGAGCAGGCGCACCAGCGACGGGCTTTCGAGGCCGGCGGCCTGGGCCACCGCCACCTGATGCACGCCATCGCCTAGGCGCACGATCATCAGCAACGGTGCGGCGCAGGCCTCGGAGATGCCGTAGCTGGTCAACGCGGCGTGGCAGATGCGCCGCCAATGGCGAGCGGCAACCACCATGCCGCTGCTGACTTGCAGGCGCAGGAGATCAAGGGACATGAAAGGAACCAAGGATATTCATAGTTTGCTAACTATCAATATACGCCTGGCCCTCCCCCTGTCGTCAACAGGGGGCGACGGATAGCGTGGGTGAATTGTTGTTCATGTTGGGCCTTTGCGCCTTGATCAAATCCAGCTCAAATCCCTGTGGGGGCAACTGTCTTGCTCAACTTCTAAAAACTGGCGTATTACCTGTGGGAGCGGCCTTGCGCCGCGAAAGGGCCACACATGGGCTGCGTCTTCCCCCGAATTTGATGCAACGATCAAGGCTGTACCTGGTCTTCCAGCTTCATCGTCAGCGCCAGCGTGCTGCCCATCTGCACTGCCCGGTCGCGCCACTCCAGGTACCGCGCACTGTCGCGGCTGCTGAAGTGCACCGCCAGCTCCTCGGCAGCCTGCATCACCCCCGCCGCAGCCGCCAACTCAAGCCAATACAGCGCACCTTTGATATCGGCCTCCACGTACAGGCCATGCATCAGCCGGTAACCCACCTCGAACCGGCAGCGCGCTTCGCCCCGCTCGGCACCGCGCATGAACCATTGGTAGGCTTGCACCAGGTCGACCTGCCAGTCCAGGTCGCCATCGCACACTTCTTCTTCATACAAATCACCCAGCGCGGCGGCAGCATGCAACATGCCGCGGTCAAACGCCTGCCGATAACACTCGGCCGCCTGCACGTAGGAGGTCTCGATCCCTTTACCGAAGTAGTGCTGTTGGCCCAGGTTGAACCAGGCCGCGGCGTTGCCCTGCAAGGCTGCCATGCGCAGCAGGTGGCCGGCCAGCACGGTATCGGCACGCCAGTACTTGCCATTGAGCCAGATCCAGCCGAGGTCATTGAGCGCAGCCACGCTGCCTTGCAGCGCCTGGTGGCGCAGGTCGGCATACACCACCTGCAAATCACTGGCCTCATCCAGGCGGCTGACCAACAGCGACCGCTGGCTGGGCAACCCGACCCCGGCAAACAGCCGATGACGTCTCCCGGCAGGGGCTGGAGGAGCGATCACCCGCTCTGGCAGAAGACGGGCAAGCAGCGAATGGATATTGCTGGCAGCAGACATGTTCATCCTCATTGAACGACACACAATCCCAACCTTGGCTGTGATGAGGCGTGATTCTGCGTGACGTCACGACAAAACCTGTCGCGAACGATTCGGCACGAGGCAACCAAATGCGACTTCCTTGATCTGAGCAGGCTGTGGCCAATTGCCATGCCCCGCTCGTGCCGCCATCCTATTGCGGCAAGCCTAGACAAGGACGTTATCTTTTGCCGTTCGCCACCACTCGCGCCACCCTCAGCCGTCAGTGGGCGCTGCTGCGCCAACTGCCCAGCCGCTCCCCAGGCATCACCAGCGCCGAGCTGGTCTGGCGCCTGCGTGATGTGGGCTTCAATGTCAGCAAACGCACGGTTGAGCGCGACCTCAACGAGCTGTCGCTGATTTTTCCGCTGGAGCGCAATGACAAGAGCATACCGTTCGGCTGGCACTGGTCGTCGAGTGCCGTGGGTGAGCTGCGGGGCAATTTCGATCTGCTGACCTACCTGCGGGGTGACGCCTTGCAGCCGGTCCAGGGCGAGGGGATAGAGCTGGTGGCGCGGATCAATGACGCATTGGCGCGGCAGTTGCGCCAGACGCCATTGAGCACCGACATGCAGCTGACAGCGCTGAAACATGGGCATCGGCTGCGTGCCACGGTGAGCGATGGCTGGCCGTTGCGCTGGTGGCTGTTGAGCCAGGGGGATGGGGTGGTGGTGGAGCAACCGGAAGGGTTGCGCGAAGAAATTGGCAAGATGTTGAGCAATGCGGCGGCTCAATACCAGAATCCATGACCTGTACCGGCCTCTTCGCGGGCAAGCCCGCTCCCACAAGGTCATCACCAACCTTGAAAGTGGTGCGAAACCTGTGGGAGCGGGCTTGCCCGCGAAGAGGCCGGGGCAGGCTACCGGTTAGCGCTGCATTCCCCACCGCCGCACGGTCAGCCGCTCCAGGGTATTGAACACCAACCCCTCGACCAGCAAACCAATCAAAATCACTACCGCCAACCCGGCAAACACCTTGTCGGTGTACAACTCGTTGCGGTTCTGGAAGATGTACCAACCCAGCCCGCCCTTGCCGCTGCTGGCGCCAAACACCAGTTCGGCGGCGATCAAGGTGCGCCAGGCAAACGCCCAGCCGATCTTCAACCCCGACAGAATCGACGGCAAAGCCGCTGGTACCAGGATGTGCAGCACCA
The DNA here is from genome assembly GCF_025905425.1 of Pseudomonas putida. Lineage (NCBI taxonomy): Bacteria > Pseudomonadati > Pseudomonadota > Gammaproteobacteria > Pseudomonadales > Pseudomonadaceae > Pseudomonas > Pseudomonas putida. The sequence goes on from NZ_CP109603.1 coordinate 5,117,994, forward strand.
GGCGCAAGCCCTTCAGGCCATAGTTGCGGCCGGCCATGCGCAGGGTCTCGGACACACCAAGAAAGCCCGCATAGGTGTTCAGCGCCAGCGCCCACAGCACCGAGTGCACCAGCACGAAGATCAGGCTGTTGTCGCCCAGCCCGAACCACAGCAGCGCCAGCGGCAACAAGGCGATCGCCGGTAGCGGGTTGAACATCGAGGTCAAGGTGCCCAGCAGGTCACGACCGAGCTGGGTAGAGACCGCCAGGCTGGTCAAACCAAAGGCCAGCACAATGCCCAGCACGTAGCCCTTGAGCAAGATCACCAGCGACACGCCGACCTTGGCGGGCAGCTCGCCACTGAGCAGGCCGTCCCACAGCGCAGCGGAGGTTTGCAGAAAGCTCGGCAGCAGCAGGTCGTTGCCCTGATAGCGGGCCACGGCCTCCCACAGCGCGGCGATCACCACCAGGATGACAGCCTTGCGCAGCCAGCCTTGTTGCCACAAACGCTGGGCGAGTGGCAGTTGGCGTTCCAGAGGCACACTGAGCAGTGGCTCCAGCTGCACCTCGTATTCCTGACGTACAGGGGTAGTGGTCATGGCGCAAGCTCCTGTCAGTAGGCGATACGGATATCGTTGAAGCCAAGGTCGTCAGCCTGCTCGGGCTCTGCCTCATCGAACAGCAAACGATGAATGCGCCGGGCACTGGCCTGGAAGTCGGCGGCGCCCAGGCTGGCAAGATCGTACTGATGGCTGTGCACCTCGGCCCGCACCCGCCCTGGGTGGGGCGACAGCAGGAGGATGCGGTTACCGACCACCAGTGCCTCTTCGATGGAGTGGGTCACAAACAGCAAGGTGAAGCGCACCTCTTCCCACAGCAGCAGGAGTTCTTCCTGCATCTTGCGCCGGGTCAGCGCGTCCAGCGCGGCGAATGGCTCGTCCATCAGCAGGATCTTCGGCTGGGTAGCCAAGGCCCGGGCAATCGCCACGCGCGCCTTCATGCCACCCGACAGGGTGTGTGGATAGGCATCGGCAAACGCTGCCAGGCCGACCTTGTCCAAGTAGTGCAGCGCCCGTTCTTCGGCCTCGGCACGCTTGAGCTGGCCAGACACCAGCAGTGGGAACATGACGTTCTGCTTCACCGTCTTCCACGGTGGTAACTGGTCGAACTCCTGGAACACCACGATGCGGTCAGGGCCTGGGCCTTTGACGGGCTGGCCCTGCAGCAGGATCTGCCCTTCCTGGGGGGTGATGAACCCGGCCACGGCCTTGAGCAAGGTGGACTTGCCGCAGCCCGAAGGCCCCAGCAAGACGAAACGGTCGGCGCGATCGACTTCGAAGCTGACCTGGTGGGTGGCCCGCACCACGCGTTGTGCGGTGCGGTATTCGAGGCTGAGGTTGTCCACCTTGAGTAACGGTGGCGTGGCGACACGGCTCAGGTTGCTGGCCGCGTGGCCTGGCAATGGGGCGGTCATGATCGATCAGCTCCCCTGCAGCGGGCGTTCATCCTGGAAGAAATAATCCTTCCACGACGCCGGCTTGTGCTTGATGGCGCCAACCCGATACAGGAAATCCGCCAGCTTGTAGGTGTTTTTCGGCGTTACGGTGAACTCGTACTGCGGGTTGTCGATCAGCTTGATCAGCGTGTCGCGGTCGATCTTGGCCTTGGTCACGCGGATGTAGGTATCGGCGGCGGCAGCCTTGTCCTTCTGCGCGAAATCCGCAGCCTCGGCCAGGGCGTCGACAAAGGCCTTGTAGGTCTTGGGGTTGTCATTGCGGAATTTTTCGGTGGCAAACAGCAGGGTCGGCGAGTTAGGGCCCAGCAGGTCATAGCTGTTGAGCACTACATGTACGTCTTTGTTGGCCAACGCCTGGTCCTGGAACGGCGGGTTGGAGAAGTGCCCGTTGAGCTCGGTGCCGCCGGCTATCAGCGCAGCCGTAGCATCGGGGTGCGGTACGGCCAGGGTGTACTTGTCGAGGCGGTTGTATTCCTTGTCGCCCCACTGCTGGGCAGCGGCGTACTGCAGGAACCGCGACTGCACAGAGACGCCGACTGCCGGTACGGCGATGCGGTCCTTCTCGGAAATATCGGCGATGGTCTTCACGTTGGGGTTGCTGCTGACCAGGTAGTACGGGAAGTTGCCAAGCGAGGCGACAGCCTTGACGTTCTGCCGGCCCTTGGTGCGGTCCCAGACGGTCAACAGTGGGCCAACGCCAGCACCGGCGATGTCCACCGAGCCAGACAGCAGCGCGTCATTGATGGCCGCACCGCCAGAAAGCTGAGCCCAATCGACTTTGATGTCGATGCCCTGCTCCTTGCCGTGTTTCTCGATCAGGTGCTGGTCACGTACCACGTTCAGCAACAGGTAAACGATGCCGAACTGCTCGGCGATACGGATCTCGCCTTCGGCCTGGGCCACTGCAGGGGCTGCCAGGCTGCCGACGACCAGGCTCGCGCCCAGGCCGATGCTTGCCGCCAGGCGGCTGATGGATTTGCGCATGATGTGTTTCCTCAGTCGTCAGAACGGGGCATCGCCCTGGATGGTGGTGCGATAGAGCTTGCGCCGCAGGTGCGCGGGGCAGCCGGTGGCCAGGTGGATCAGCGAACGGTTGTCCCAGAACACCAGGTCGTGGGGCTGCCACTGATGGCGGTAGATGTTCTGCTCAAGCACACTCAGGGCATATAGCTGTTGCAGCACATCGCGGCTTTCATCGTCCGGCAGGCCGACGATACGGGTGGTGAAACCTTCACTGACGAACAGCGCCTTGCGGCCGTTTTCCGGGTGGGTGCGTACCACCGGGTGGATGACTTCCTGCACCTGGGCCAACTGCTCGGCGCTGAGGGTCGGGCGCCAGTTGCCTTCGAACTTGGTTTCGGCGTAACGGGCCGTGTAGGAGTGAGCCGCGTCCCGGCCCTCGACCACCTTGCGCAGGGCTTCGGGTACGGCGTCCCAGGCTTTGTGCATGTCAGCAAACAGGGTGTCGCCGCCCTCACTGGGCAGCTCCTGGGCATGGAGCATCGAACCCAGGCTGGGGAGTGCTTTGTACGACAGGTCCGAATGCCAGAACTTGCCCGCATCCCCAAGGCCGACGTTGCGGCCGTCTTCGACGATGTTGGATACGATCAAAATCTCGGGGTGCCCGGTCAGCAGAAACTGTTTGAGCACATGGATCTGCAGCTCGCCAAATCGGCGGCTGAAGCTGATCTGTTGGTCTGGGGTGATGCGCTGGTCGCGAAACACCAACACATGGTGATCGAGGTGGGCGCGGTGAATACGGGTGAAATCCTCGGCGTTGACCGGCTTGGTCAGGTCCAGGCCGATGATCTCGGCGCCGACGGCACCAGAGAATGGGCGGATTTCAAAGCTTTGCGGCTGGGCGCTGTCGATGGACGACAAGGCGTTCGAGGCGGCGGACATGGTTCACTCCCACGCAGTGCGCGACGTCAAAGGCGCGCAACGATCAGAAACGCACGGGGATTTCCCGTGTGGGTTCAAGTCGTGCGGCGCATCGATTGGTCGACGGGTACGCAGTGGGAATGACTATAAAGTCATAAGCAGGATATTTTAAATACCTTTAAAGAATAACCATATCACCGTGGAACGGGGCTGATCCGCCGTCAGATCAACCCACCCTGCTCTTCTTCATCAATCAGGTTGTTCAGGCTGCCCAGCGCCCTGCGCGCCTTGGAACGGTTAAGCAGCTTTGCCTGTGCCCCGGCAGGCAGGTCGGTGATGCTGAAGACGCCCTTGGCGGTCAGCACATCGATCAAGTCCTCAAGCACACGGATCATGTCCAGATCGCTTTGCTTGAGCTGCTTGAGGCTGTTTTCCACCTCGTCATCGCCAAACCATTCCTGGATTTCGGCGTTGTCGGCGGGGAGTATTTCGCTGAACCCCTCATATGAAGCTGCTTCTACCCGCAGCAACTGGCCGGTGGCGTCGCGTTGCACGTAGAACATGGCGGTGTCCCTCGTCACGTTGGTTCCTTGTTGGTAGACAGCAGCATAGGCAAAGATTTCCGGGCACGCAGGCCCGGCGCAGGAGTATGCGCTGTCATGGGAAGGCAGGAAAGAGCCGGCCCCCACCCGTACGGTCATTTCGACCGCACGGGTGGGGTGGGCATCAGCTGTCTTTGTTATCGATACGGATGGTCGGGTCGCCACCGCTGATCAACGAGTTGATCGAGGTATTGGACCAGTTGACCCCTTCCAACTTGATCGTCACATCGGCGTTGGCCAGGCCACCTGCGGCGTTGAGCTTGCCTTCGCTGCTGACCTGCAGCGTCGAGGAGCCGTCCACCGTGGTGATCTTCAGGTAGTTGTCGATGGTGCTGCCCTTCTCGAACTGAAGCAGATCCTTCAGGTCGATACGGTCACCTTCGGCCACCTTGAAGTCCTTGATCACGTCGTTGCCGACATCGCCCGACTTCCACACGAAGGTGTCGGCACCGCTACCGCCGATCAGGATGTCGTCACCCTGGCCACCGATAAGGATGTCCTTGCCGCTACCGCCCAGCAGGATGTCGTTACCTTTGCCACCATCGAGGGTGTCATCGCCACCTTGGCCGAAGAGGATGTCGTTGCCATTGCCGCCCGACAGGAAGTCCTTGCCGTCGTTGGCACCGGAGATATCGAACTCGGTGTAGTGCTCGGTGATGTACTGGTGGACATTGCTGGTGGTGACCGCACTGGCCTCGACGCCGCTCTTCTGCGCAACGTACGTCTGCAGGGCTTGGTAGCCCTCGCTGACGACACCGTTGAGGGAGATCAGGTCACCGAAGATGATGTCGTTGCCATTGCCGCCATCGACCTTGTCGGCGCCTGGCAGTGTCGCCTCGGAATGCCCGAGGATCGCGCTGGCCAGGTTGGATGGGTCGATATTGGCCTGCGGTTTGCCGGCACTGTCGTATGGCTTCAGGTCAGTCAGGCTGACATCGCTGTTCAAACCAATTGCCTGAACCTTGCTTACGCCGTTGGTCCCGCCCAACAGGGCGAAGCTGGCAGAGGTGTTGTTCGCCGAATCCGCGTAGTTCCAGGAGTCGGCATAACCGGTACCGCCCAGGCCGGAGAACTCGTAGGTGCCATCCCCTTGCGCATGAATCGTCCCGATAGTACGGGTGGAATCAAGCACCAGGTTGCCCCAACGGTTTTCTGAGTAGGTCAGCACTTTGAGGGTGCCTTCGCTATTGATTTCAACTTTGTGTGTTGCGTCGGCCCAGACACTGAAGGTGTCACCCACCTTGTAGTTGTTGACGTTGACCACGTCATCCAGGTACTTGCCGCCGCTCCACAGGCGGTAGTTGGTCGTCTCATTGGCCTGGTAATAGGTCGGCTTACCGTCGGTGATGAAGTAGGTCAGGTTGTCCGCGCCGCTGTTACCGGTAGCCATGGTGCTCTTGAAGAAGTTGGCCGTGGTCTTGAACACATCCTCATAGTTGGTACCACCGCCGTAGCTTGAGCCACCCACCATCGAGTCCAGCACCGCCTGAAGCTTGGTCAGTGCGTCGGTATCGGCAAGATTGACCGCCACGTTCTTGTTTACCTGGGTGTCGAAGTCGGCGATGAAGATATTCACCGTCCCCGAGGTATCGGAGCCCAGGCTGGCTTTCAGCGTCTGGAACACCGAAGCCAACTGGGCCTTGGCCGCGGCGACGGACTGGGTGCTCATACTGCCCGAGCTGTCGACCATGAAGGCAATGTTGTAGTTCTTGCCCGCAACCACGTTCAGGCCAGCCACGTCGGCGACGATGATGTCGTTGCCTTCGCTGCCATTGATGGTGTCATCGCCCGAGGTACCCACTGTTGCCTTGTAGTTGGCGGCGTAGACAGTGACCGGAATCTTGCCGGTGATGCTGTCCGAGCCGCCGAGGCTTTCGGTGGCGGTCGAGGTAACGGTGATGTCGAACGAGCCTTTGTAGTAGGCAGGCGGCGTCAGTGTCAGGCCGCTGAGTTTCCAGCCTGTCACATCAACCGGCGTACCGCCGACAGTCACGGTGTGGCCCGCACCATCGCTCAGCACAGTCCCTTTCGGAATGCCGCTGAGGGTCACGTTCAAGGTTTCGGAACCATCGGTGTCGGTCAGGCCGGTGCTGATACCGACCAGCTTGACCGAACCACCTTCTGGCCCTTCGTTGAGCTTGTAGCCGTCGTAGTAACTCTGGCCGTTGACGGTGTGCAGATCGGACACGCCCAGGCCAGCGTTGGCCATCTCGGTCACGTTCTGGTACATCGGGATGTTGCTGCTGCTCAGGTCGGTGGCCGCACCGGAGCCCACCTGGATGTTCAGGTCATAGCTACCTGGGCCAGACTGGTTGGCGTGGTAGACCTCGATCGGGTAGTAGCCGCTGGACGTTGGGGTGAAGGTGCCGGAAATCTGGCCACCTGCGCCCCAGGTCGCCGTGACCACGGTCTTGCCACCAATGGTGACCACCATGCTGTCATCGGCGATGCCGCTGAAGGTGTAGGTTTTGCCGGCTTCCAGGAAGAGCAGGCCCGAGGTTTTCGAACCGCTGCCAGCGGTAACGCTGCCATCGGACTGCACGTTGGTAGTGGTGGCGCTGGAGGTGGCATTGCCGGAGTTGGCAAAGACAGTCTTCAGCTCTTCGCCAGTAATGCCATTACCACCGGTACCCAGGTTTTTCAGGGTGCTCCAGACTTCCTTGGTCAGGCCTTTGGACTCGACGTCGGTGCTGCCGATCGTCAGGGTCGGTTTGTCGGCCACTGGGCTGATGTCGACCTTCATGGTCACTTCGCTGCCCAGGTTGGTGCCATCGTTCGGCTTGTACTTGAACTGCGCGTAGTCAGCCTGCTTGTTGCCGACACCGGAACCGCCATAGCCATCGGTACCCGACTCGTTCGCCTTCGGTACGAACTTGAGGTAGTTGCTGGTGATGTCGGCCTGGCTGACGACCTGCCCCGCTTTCACATCGACCCACGCGGTGCCGTTGTAGAACTTCAGGCTACCGTCGACCGGCAGGGACGTGATGGTCACGAACAAGCCGGTGTTGCCATCGGCATCGGTGACCTTGAAGTCATTCCAGGTGAACAGGTAGTCGGTGTCTTCCACGCCTTTGACCGCACCGCCCGTCGAGACCGGCAGGTGGTCGTTGTCGAGGATGTTGGTAGTAACGCTCGACTTGCTGCTATCGACCTGCAGGTTCTCGAAGTTACCACCGGTGGCGGCGCCGATCGTCACGGTGAAGTTTTCGGTATCTTCAACCAGCTTGTCGTCGATGGTCTTGATATCGAAGGTGAAGCTGCTGCTGTTGGCCGGGATCTTCACGGTGGTGACTGCGGTGTAATCCTGGCCGTTGGCGGTGCCGCTGTAGGTCAGGGTTACGGTGACTTCCGCCTTCGATGGGTTGCTCAGGGTCAGGGTGTATTTCCCGGTTTCACCTTCGGTCAACGAGGTGGTGCCGGTGATGCCGATGGTGGTGACATCGCCCTGGTTGCCAGTGCCTGGGGTGCCGACACCCGGCTCGTCGTTGACCGTGGTGGTGGCCAGGGCCTTGTCCAGGGTCAGGCTCTCGAACTTGCTGGCACCCGCGCCGCCTACAGATTGCAGGGTCTGGCTGACCGAAGTCTGGCCGATGTAGACGTTATCCGGCGCAGCGACGGTGGCCGTACCGACGGTGCCGTTGGCCGGCACGTTGATGACGGTCTTGCCATCGCTCAGCGTGAAGGTCAGTGCGCCGTGGTTGTTGACTGGCAGGCCATCTTTGCTGGTCAGGGTCACGGTGTAGACGATCGAGCCGCCTTCGGTAACCGACTCGGTTGCCGTCAGCTTGGCGATGACTTCGTTCGAGGTGTCCTTGATGTCCACCGAGGCCGAAGGCTTGGTGACCACCAGGTTTTCGAACTGACGGCCATCCGGCACGCTGGTGCCGGTGATGCTGACCGTCAGCGAACCGGCATCGACGTACACGTCTTCGCCTTGGGCGTCGTGGGTGAAGATGGCCGAGGTTTCGCCCTTCTTGATCACTACCGACTTGCCTTCGCTCAGCTGCACGGTCAGGTCCTGGTCCAGGGCCTGTTTGATGCTGACGGTGAAGGTCGGTTTTTCGTTCTCGAAGACCGAAGTCTGGTTGGCAACGATGCTCAGTTCGACCTTGTCGCCCTGGTTGTTGGTGCCTGGGGTGCCTACGCCTGGCTCGTCGTTGACCGTGGTGGTGGCCGGGGCCTTGTCCAGGGTCAGGTTCTCGAACTTGCTGGCACCCGCGCCGCCTACAGATTGCAGGGTCTGGCTGACCGAAGTCTGGCCGATGTAGACGTTATCCGGCGCAGCGACAGTGGCCGTACCGACGGTGCCGTTGGCCGGCACGTTGATGACGGTCTTGCCATCGCTCAGCGTGAAGGTCAGTGCGCCGTGGTTGTTGACCGGCAGGCCATCTTTGCTGGTCAGGGTCACGGTGTAGACGATCGAGCCGCCTTCGGTAACCGACTCGGTTGCCGTCAGCTTGGCGATGACTTCGTTCGAGGTGTCCTTGATGTCCACCGAGGCCGAAGGCTTGGTGACCACCAGGTTCTCGAACTGGCGGCCATCCGGCACGCTGGTGCCGGTGATGCTGACCGTCAGCGAACCGGCATCGACGTACACGTCTTCGCCTTGGGCGTCGTGGGTGAAGATGGCCGAGGTTTCGCCCTTCTTGATCACTACCGACTTGCCTTCGCTCAGCTGCACGGTCAGGTCCTGGTCCAGGGCCTGTTTGATGCTGACGGTGAAGGTCGGTTTCTCGATCTCGAAGACCGAAGTCTGGTTGGCAACGATGCTCAGTTCGACCTTGTCGCCCTGGTTGTTGGTGCCTGGGGTGCCTACGCCTGGCTCGTCGGTCACAGCAGTGCTGACCGGCGTCTTGTCCAGGACCAGGTTTTCGAACTTGCCAACATCGGCGCCGTCGACGGTGGCGATCGACTTGATCACTGGATCGTTGGTGCCGGTGTAGACGTTGTCCGGAGCCGTCACGGTGGTGAAACCGGTAGTGCTGTTAGCCGGCACGGTGATGACGGTGGTGCCGTCGCTCAGGGTGAAGGTCAGTGCCGAGTGTTTATCAATCGGCAGACCGTCTTTGTTGGTCAGGGTGATGGTGTAAGTGATCACACCACCTTCGGTGACCGAAGGGGTGGCGGTCAGCTTGGCCACCACGTCGTCGGTGGTGTCGGTGACTTTGACCGACGCCGCATCGCCCAACTGCAGGTTCTCGAAGGCACGGCCGTCAACATCGACGGCGGACTTGATGCCCAGCTCGATTTCACCGGCGTCTTTGTAGACGTCGTCGCCCTGCGCGTCGTGGGTGTACGGCGCGCTGCTGGTTTCGCCAGCTTTGATCGTCACAACCGCGTTGTTGCTCAGGGTCACAACCAGATCGTGAGCCAGAGCGGTGTTGATGTGAACGGTGAAGGTCGGTTTGACGTTCTCGGCCACCGAGACCTGATCAGCGGTGATGGTGACCTTGACCAGATCGCCTTCGTTGCCCGTGCCCGGAGTACCCGAACCAGGCTCATCGGTCACAGCAGTGCTGACCGGCGTCTTGTCCAGGACCAAGTTTTCGAACTTGCCAACATCGGCGCCGTCAACGGTAGCGATCGACTTGATCACCGGGTCGTTGGTGCCGGTGTAGACGTTGTCCGGGGCAGTCACGGTGGTGAAGCCAGTGGTGCTGTTAGCCGGGACGGTAATGACGGTGGTGCCGTCGCTCAAGGTGAAGGTCAGCGCCGAATGCTTGTCGATCGGCAAGCCATCTTTGTTGGTCAGGGTGATGGTGTAAGTGATCACACCGCCTTCGGTGACCGAAGGCGTAGCGGTCAGCTTGGCCACCACGTCGTCGGTGGTATCGGTGACTTTGACCGACGCAGCGTCGCCCAACTGCAGGTTCTCGAAGGCACGGCCGTCGATGTCTGCTGCCGACTTGATACCCAGCTCGATTTCACCAGCGTCTTTGTAGACGTCATCGCCCTGCGCGTCGTGGGTGTACGGTGCGCTGGTTTCACCGGCCTTGATGGTGACGGTGGCGTTGTTGCTCAGGGTCACGACCAGGTCGTGAGCCAGAGCGGTGTTGATGTGGACGGTGAACGTTGGTTTGACGTTCTCAGCCACCGACACTTGGTCAGCGGTGATGGTGACCTTGACCAGATCGCCTTCGTTGCCAGTCCCTGGAGTGCCCGAGCCAGGCTCGTCGGTCACAGCGGTGCTGACCGGGGTCTTGTCCAGAACCAGGTTTTCGAACTTGCCGACATCGGCGCCATCGACGGTGGCGATCGATTTGATCACCGGGTCGTTGGTGCCGGTGTAGACGTTGTCCGGGGCCGTCACGGTGGTGAAGCCAGTGGTGCTATTGGCCGGCACGGTGATGACGGTAGTGCCGTCGCTCAGCGTGAAGGTCAGTGCCGAGTGTTTATCAATCGGCAGACCGTCTTTGTTGGTCAGGGTGATGGTGTAAGTGATCACACCACCTTCGGTGACCGAAGGCGTCGCGGTCAGCTTGGCCACCACGTCGTCGGTGGTATCGGTGACTTTGACCGAGGCGGCATCGCCGAGCTGCAGGTTTTCGAAGGCACGACCGTCAACATCGACGGCGGACTTGATGCCCAGCTCGATTTCACCGGCGTCTTTGTAAACGTCATCGCCCTGTGCGTCATGGGTGTACGGCGCGCTAGTTTCACCGGCCTTGATGGTCACAACCGCGTTGTTGCTCAGGGTCACGACCAGGTCGTGGGCCAGAGCAGTGTTGATGTGGACGGTGAAGGTCGGTTTGACGTTCTCGGCGACCGATACCTGATCAGCGGTGATGGTGACTTTGACCAGATCACCTTCGTTGCCCGGAGTGCCAGGCTCGTCGGTCACTGCGGTGCTGACCGGCGTCTTATCCAGAACCAGATTCTCGAACTTGCCGACATCGGCGCCGTCGACGTTGGCGATCGACTTGATCACTGGGTCGTTGGTGCCGGTGTAGACGTTGTCCGGGGCTGTGACTGTGGTGAAGCCAGTGGTGCTATTGGCCGGCACAGTGATGACGGTGGTGCCGTCGCTCAGCGTGAAGGTCAGTGCCGAGTGTTTATCAATCGGCAGACCGTCTTTGTTGGTCAGGGTGATGGTGTAAGTGATCACACCACCTTCGGTGACCGAAGGCGTAGCGGTCAGCTTGGCCACCACGTCGTCGGTGGTATCGGTGACTTTGACCGACGCCGCGTCGCCCAACTGCAGGTTCTCGAAGGCACGGCCGTCGATGTCTGCTGCCGACTTGATACCCAGCTCGATTTCACCAGCGTCTTTGTAGACGTCGTCGCCCTGCGCGTCGTGGGTGTACGGTGCGCTGGTTTCACCGGCCTTGATGGTCACAACCGCGTTGTTGCTCAGGGTCACGACCAGGTCGTGGGCCAGAGCGGTATTGATGTGAACGGTGAAGGTCGGTTTGACGTTCTCAGCGACCGACACTTGGTCAGCCGTGATGGTGACCTTAACCAGATCGCCTTCGTTGCCAGTCCCTGGAGTGCCCGAACCAGGCTCATCGGTCACAGCAGTGCTGACCGGGGTCTTGTCCAGAACCAGGTTTTCGAACTTGCCGACATCGGCGCCGTCGACGGTGGCGATCGATTTGATCACCGGGTCGTTGGTGCCGGTGTAGACGTTGTCCGGGGCTGTGACTGTGGTGAAGCCAGTGGTGCTGTTGGCCGGCACAGTGATGACGGTGGTGCCGTCGCTCAGCGTGAAGGTCAGTGCCGAGTGTTTATCAATCGGCAGACCGTCTTTGTTGGTCAGGGTGATGGTGTAAGTGATCACACCACCTTCGGTGACCGAAGGCGTAGCGGTCAGCTTGGCCACCACGTCGTCAGTGGTATCGGTGACTTTGACCGACGCCGCATCGCCCAACTGCAGGTTCTCGAAGGCACGGCCATCCACATCGACGGCGGACTTGATACCCAGCTCGATTTCGCCAGCGTCTTTGTAGACGTCGTCGCCCTGCGCGTCGTGGGTGTACGGTGCGCTGGTTTCACCGGCCTTGATGGTGACGGTGGCGTTGTTGCTCAGGGTCACGACCAGGTCGTGAGCCAGAGCGGTGTTGATGTGGACGGTGAACGTTGGTTTGACGTTCTCAGCCACCGACACTTGGTCAGCGGTGATGGTGACCTTGACCAGATCACCTTCGTTGCCCGTGCCCGGAGTACCCGAACCAGGCTCATCGGTCACAGCAGTGCTGACCGGCGTCTTGTCCAGGACCAAGTTTTCGAACTTGCCAACATCGGCGCCGTCAACGGTAGCGATCGACTTGATCACCGGGTCGTTGGTGCCGGTGTAGACGTTGTCCGGGGCAGTCACGGTGGTGAAGCCAGTGGTGCTGTTAGCCGGGACGGTAATGACGGTGGTGCCGTCGCTCAAGGTGAAGGTCAGCGCCGAATGCTTGTCGATCGGCAAGCCATCTTTGTTGGTCAGGGTGATGGTGTAAGTGATCACACCGCCTTCGGTGACCGAAGGCGTAGCGGTCAGTTTGGCCACCACGTCGTCGGTGGTATCGGTGACTTTGACCGACGCAGCGTCACCCAGCTGCAAGTTCTCGAAGGCACGGCCGTCGATGTCTGCTGCCGACTTGATGCCCAGCTCGATTTCGCCAGCGTCTTTGTAGACGTCGTCGCCCTGCGCGTCGTGGGTGTACGGTGCGCTGGTTTCACCGGCCTTGATGGTGACGGTGGCGTTGTTGCTCAGGGTCACGACCAGGTCGTGAGCCAGAGCGGTGTTGATGTGGACGGTGAACGTTGGTTTGACGTTCTCAGCCACCGACACTTGGTCAGCGGTGATGGTGACCTTGACCAGATCGCCTTCGTTGCCAGTCCCTGGAGTGCCCGAACCAGGCTCATCGGTCACAGCAGTGCTGACCGGGGTCTTGTCCAGAACCAGGTTCTCGAACTTGCCAACATCGGTGCCGTCGACGGTGGCGATCGATTTGATCACCGGGTCGTTGGTGCCGGTGTAGACGTTGTCCGGGGCAGTCACGGTGGTGAAGCCAGTGGTGCTGTTGGCCGGCACAGTGATGACGGTGGTGCCGTCGCTCAGCGTGAAGGTCAGCGCCGAGTGTTTGTCGATCGGCAGACCGTCTTTGTTGGTCAAGGTGATGGTGTAAGTGATCACACCGCCTTCGGTGACCGAAGGGGTGGCGGTCAGCTTGGCCACCACGTCATCGGTGGTATCGGTGACTTTGACCGACGCCGCGTCGCCCAGCTGCAGGTTCTCGAAGGCACGGCCATCCACATCGACGGCGGACTTGATACCCAGCTCGATTTCGCCAGCGTCTTTGTAGACGTCGTCGCCCTGCGCGTCGTGGGTATACGGTGCGCTAGTTTCACCGGCCTTGATGGTGACGGTGGCGTTGTTGCTCAGGGTCACGACCAGGTCGTGGGCCAGAGCGGTGTTGATGTGGACGGTGAACGTTGGTTTGACGTTCTCAGCCACCGACACCTGGTCAGCCGTGATGGTGACCTTGACCAGATCGCCTTCGTTGCCAGTCCCTGGAGTGCCCGAACCAGGCTCATCGGTCACAGCAGTGCTGACCGGGGTCTTGTCCAGAACCAGGTTTTCGAACTTGCCGACATCGGCGCCGTCGACGGTGGCGATCGATTTGATCACCGGGTCGTTGGTGCCGGTGTAGACGTTGTCCGGGGCAGTCACGGTGGTGAAGCCAGTGGTGCTGTTGGCCGGCACAGTGATGACGGTGGTGCCGTCGCTCAGCGTGAAGGTCAGTGCCGAGTGTTTATCAATCGGCAGACCGTCTTTGTTGGTCAGGGTGATGGTGTAAGTGATCACACCACCTTCGGTGACCGAAGGCGTAGCGGTCAGCTTGGCCACCACGTCGTCAGTGGTATCGGTGACTTTGACCGACGCCGCATCGCCCAACTGCAGGTTCTCGAAGGCACGGCCATCCACATCGACGGCGGACTTGATACCCAGCTCGATTTCGCCAGCGTCTTTGTAGACGTCGTCGCCCTGCGCGTCGTGGGTGTACGGTGCGCTGGTTTCACCGGCCTTGATGGTGACGGTGGCGTTGTTGCTCAGGGTCACGACCAGGTCGTGAGCCAGAGCGGTGTTGATGTGGACGGTGAACGTTGGTTTGACGTTCTCAGCCACCGACACTTGGTCAGCGGTGATGGTGACCTTGACCAGATCACCTTCGTTGCCCGTGCCCGGAGTACCCGAACCAGGCTCATCGGTCACAGCAGTGCTGACCGGCGTCTTGTCCAGGACCAAGTTTTCGAACTTGCCAACATCGGCGCCGTCAACGGTAGCGATCGACTTGATCACCGGGTCGTTGGTGCCGGTGTAGACGTTGTCCGGAGCCGTCACGGTGGTGAAACCGGTAGTGCTGTTAGCCGGCACGGTAATGACGGTGGTGCCGTCGCTCAGGGTGAAGGTCAGCGCCGAGTGTTTATCAATCGGCAGACCGTCTTTGTTGGTCAGGGTGATGGTGTAAGTGATCACACCACCTTCGGTAACCGAAGGCGTAGCGGTCAGCTTGGCCACCACGTCATCGGTGGTATCGGTGACTTTGACCGACGCCGCATCGCCGAGCTGCAGGTTTTCGAAGGCACGACCATCCACATCGACGGCGGACTTGATGCCCAGCTCGATTTCACCGGCGTCTTTGTAAACGTCATCGCCCTGTGCGTCATGGGTGTACGGCGCGCTAGTTTCGCCAGCTTTGATCGTCACAACCGCGTTGTTGCTCAAGGTCACGACCAGGTCGTGAGCCAGGGCAGTGTTGATGTGAACGGTGAACGTTGGTTTGACGTTCTCAGCGACCGACACTTGGTCAGCGGTGATCGTGACTTTGACCAGATCACCTTCGTTGCCCGGAGTACCTGGCTCGTCGGTCACAGCGGTGCTGACCGGGGTCTTATCCAGAACCAGGTTTTCGAACTTCCACGCGTCAGCGCCGCTGACATCGGCGATCGACTTGACCACAGGGTCGTTGGCACCGACGTAGACGTTGTCCGGGGCAGTCACCGTGGTGAAACCGGTAGTGCTGTTAGCCGGGACGGTGATGACGGTGGTGCCGTCACTCAGGGTGAAATACAACGGCGCGTGGTTGTCGATCGGCAGACCATCTTTGTTGGTCAGCGTAATGGTGTAGGTGATCTCACCGCCTTCGGTGACCGAAGGGGTCGCGGTCAGCTTGGCGATCACGTCGTCGGTGGTGTCGGTGACTTTGACCGACGCCGCGTCGCCCAACTGCAGGTTCTCGAAGGCACGGCCGTCAACATCGACGGCGGACTTGATGCCCAGCTCGATTTCACCGGCGTCTTTGTAGACGTCATCGCCCTGCGCGTCATGGGTGTACGGCGCGCTGCTGGTTTCGCCAGCTTTGATCGTCACAACCGCGTTGTTGCTCAGGGTCACGATCAGGTCGTGAGCCAGGGCAGTGTTGATGTGAACGGTGAACGTCGGTTTGACGTTCTCGGCGACCGAAACCTGGTCGGCCGTGATGGTGACCTTGACCAGATCGCCTTCGTTGCCCGGAGTACCCGGTTCGTCGGTCACAGCAGTGCTGACCGGCGTTTTGTCCAGAACCAGGTTCTCGAACTTGCCGACATCGGCGCCGTCGACGGTGGCGATCGATTTGATCACCGGGTCGTTGGTGCCGGTGTAAACGTTGTCCGGCGCAGTCACAGTAGTGAAACCAGTGGTGCTGTTAGCCGGGACGGTGATGACGGTGGTGCCGTCGCTCAGCGTGAACGTCAGTGCCGAGTGCTTATCGATCGGCAGACCGTCTTTGTTGGTCAAGGTGATGGTGTACGTGATCGCACCACCTTCGGTGACCGAAGGGGTGGCGGTCAGCTTGGCCACCACGTCGTCGGTAGTGTCGGTGACTTTGACCGACGCCGCATCGCCCAACTGCAGGTTCTCGAAGGCACGACCGTCAACATCGACGGCGGACTTGATACCCAGCTCGATTTCACCGGCGTCTTTGTAGACGTCATCGCCCTGCGCGTCATGGATGTACGGCGCGCTGCTGGTTTCGCCAGCTTTGATTGTCACAACCGCGTTGTTGCTCAGGGTTACGACCAAGTCGTGAGCCAGGGCAGTGTTGATGTGGACGGTGAAGGTCGGTTTGACGTTTTCAGCCACCGACACTTGGTCAGCGGTGATGGTGACCTTGACCAGATCGCCTTCGTTGCCAGTCCCTGGAGTGCCCGAACCAGGCTCATCGGTCACAGCAGTGCTGACCGGGGTCTTGTCCAGAACCAGGTTCTCGAACTTGCCGACATCGGCGCCATCGACGGTGGCGATCGACTTGATCACTGGGTCGTTGGTGCCGGTGTAGACGTTGTCCGGTGCAGTCACGGTGGTGAAACCGGTAGTGCTGTTAGCCGGGACAGTGATGACGGTGGTGCCGTCGCTCAAGGTGAAGGTCAGCGCCGAATGCTTGTCGATCGGCAGACCGTCTTTGTTGGTCAGGGTGATGGTGTAGGTGATCACACCGCCTTCGGTGACCGAAGGTGTCGCGGTCAGCTTGGCCACCACGTCGTCGGTGGTGTCAGTGACTTTGACCGACGCGGCATCGCCCAGCTGCAGGTTTTCGAAGGCACGGCCATCGATGTCTGCTGCCGACTTGATACCCAGCTCGATTTCACCAGCGTCTTTGTAGACGTCGTCGCCCTGTGCGTCATGGGTGTACGGCGCGCTAGTTTCACCGGCCTTGATGGTCACAACCGCGTTGTTGCTCAGGGTCACGACCAGGTCGTGGGCCAGAGCAGTGTTGATGTGGACGGTGAAGGTCGGTTTGACGTTCTCGGCGACCGATACCTGATCAGCGGTGATGGTGACTTTGACCAGATCACCTTCGTTGCCCGGAGTGCCAGGCTCGTCGGTCACTGCGGTGCTGACCGGCGTCTTATCCAGAACCAGATTCTCGAACTTGCCGACATCGGCGCCGTCGACGTTGGCGATCGACTTGATCACTGGGTCGTTGGTGCCGGTGTAGACGTTGTCCGGGGCTGTGACTGTGGTGAAGCCAGTGGTGCTGTTGGCCGGCACAGTGATGACGGTGGTGCCGTCGCTCAGGGTGAAGGTCAGCGCCGAATGCTTGTCGATCGGCAAGCCATCTTTGTTGGTCAGGGTAATGGTGTAAGTGATCACACCGCCTTCGGTAACCGAAGTCGTAGCGGTCAGCTTGGCCACCACGTCGTCGGTGGTGTCGGTGACTTTGACCGATGCCGCATCGCCCAACTGCAGGTTCTCGAAGGCACGGCCATCCACATCGACGGCGGACTTGATGCCCAGCTCGATTTCGCCAGCATCTTTGTAGACGTCATCGCCCTGCGCGTCATGGGTGTATGGCGCGCTGGTTTCACCGGCCTTGATGGTGACGGTGGCGTTGTTGCTCAGGGTCACCACCAGGTCGTGGGCCAGAGCGGTGTTGATGTGAACGGTGAAGGTCGGTTTGACGTTTTCTGCCACCGACACCTGGTCAGCCGTGATGGTGACCTTGACCAGATCGCCTTCGTTGCCTGGAGTACCTGGCTCGTCGGTCACAGCGGTGCTGACCGGGGTCTTGTCCAGGACCAGGTTTTCGAACTTCCACGCGTCAGCGCCGCTGACATCGGCGATCGACTTGACCACAGGGTCGTTGGCACCGACGTAGACGTTGTCCGGAGCCGTCACGGTGGTGAAACCGGTGGTGCTGTTGGCCGGCACGGTGATGACCGTTTTGCCGTCACTCAGGGTGAAGTACAACGGCGCGTGGTTGTCGATCGGCAAGCCGTCTTTGTTGGTCAAGGTGATGGTGTAAGTGATCTCGCCGCCTTCGGTGACCGAAGGTGTAGCAGTCAGCTTGGCCACCACGTCGTCGGTGGTGTCGGTGACTTTGACCGAGGCTTCATGACCCAACTGCAGGTTTTCGAAGGCACGGCCGTCGATGTCTGCTGCCGACTTGATGCCCAGGGTGATTTCACCGGCATCTTGGTAAACGTCGTCGCCTTGTGCGTCGTGAGTGTACGGTTCGCTGCTGGTTTCACCGGCTTTGATGGTCACAACCGCGTTGTTGCTCAGGGTCACGACCAGGTCGTGGGCCAGAGCAGTGTTGATGTGGACGGTGAACGTCGGTTTGACGTTCTCGGCGACCGACACTTGGTCAGCCGTGATGGTGACTTTGACCACGTCACCTTCGTTGCCCGGAGTGCCTGGCTCGTCGGTCACAGCAGTGCTGACCGGGGTCTTATCCAGAACCAGGTTTTCGAACTTCCACGCGTCAGCGCCGCTGACATCGGCGATCGATTTGACCACAGGGTCGTTGGCACCGACGTAAACGTTATCCGGGGCAGTCACGGTAGTGAAACCGGTGGTGCTGTTGGCCGGCACGGTGATGACCGTTTTGCCGTCACTCAGGGTGAAGTACAACGGCGCGTGGTTGTCGATCGGCAAGCCGTCTTTGTTGGTCAGCGTAATGGTGTAAGTGATCTCACCGCCTTCGGTGACCGAAGGGGTGGCGGTCAGCTTGGCGATCACGTCATCGGTGGTATCGGTGACTTTTACCGAAGCGGCGTCGCCCAGCTGCAGGTTTTCGAAGGCACGACCGTCAACATCGACGGCGGACTTGATACCCAGCTCGATTTCACCGGCGTCTTTGTAGACGTCGTCACCTTGCGCGTCGTGGGTGTATGGCGCGCTGGTTTCACCCGCCTTGATCGTCACAACCGCGTTGTTGCTCAAGGTCACAACCAGATCGTGAGCCAGGGCAGTGTTGATGTGGACGGTGAACGTTGGTTTGACGTTTTCCGCCACCGAAACCTGGTCAGCGGTGATGGTGACTTTGACCAAGTCGCCTTCGTTGCCCGGAGTACCCGGTTCGTCGGTCACAGCGGTGCTGACCGGCGTCTTGTCCAGAACCAGATTTTCAAACTTGCCAACATCAGCGCCGTCGACGGTGGCGATCGACTTGATCACCGGGTCGTTGGTGCCGGTGTAGACGTTGTCTGGTGCAGTCACGGTGGTGAAACCGGTGGTGCTGTTAGCCGGGACGGTGATGACGGTAGTGCCATCGCTCAGGGTGAAGGTCAGCGCCGAGTGTTTATCAATCGGCAGACCGTCTTTGTTGGTCAAGGTGATGGTGTAAGTGATCACCCCGCCTTCGGTAACCGAAGTCGTAGCGGTCAGCTTGGCCACCACATCGTCAGTGGTATCGGTGACTTTGACCGACGCCGCGTCGCCCAGCTGCAGGTTCTCGAAGGCACGGCCGTCGATGTCTGCTGCCGACTTGATGCCCAGCTCGATTTCGCCAGCGTCTTTGTAGACGTCGTCGCCCTGCGCGTCGTGGGTGTACGGTGCGCTGGTTTCACCGGCCTTGATGGTCACAACCGCGTTGTTGCTCAGGGTCACGACCAGGTCGTGGGCCAGGGCGGTGTTGATGTGAACGGTGAAGGTCGGTTTGACGTTCTCGGCGACCGACACTTGGTCAGCGGTGATGGTGACTTTGACCAGATCACCTTCGTTGCCCGGAGTACCAGGCTCGTCGGTCACAGCAGTGCTGACCGGGGTCTTGTCCAGAACCAGGTTCTCGAACTTGCCAACATCGGCGCCGTCAACGGTGGCGATCGATCTGATCACTGGGTCATTGGTGCCGGTGTAGACGTTGTCCGGAGCCGTCACGGTGGTGAAACCAGTGGTGCTGTTAGCCGGGACGGTAATGACGGTGGTGCCGTCGCTCAAGGTGAAGGTCAGCGCCGAGTGTTTGTCGATCGGCAGACCGTCTTTGTTGGTCAGGGTGATGGTGTAAGTGATTACCCCGCCTTCGGTAACCGAAGGCGTAGCAGTCAGCTTGGCCACCACGTCGTCGGTGGTGTCAGTGACTTTGACCGACGCGGCATCGCCCAGCTGCAGGTTTTCGAAGGCACGGCCATCGATGTCTGCTGCCGACTTGATGCCCAGCTCGATCTCACCGGCGTCTTTGTAGACGTCATCGCCCTGCGCGTCATGGGTGTATGGCGCGCTGGTTTCGCCAGCCTTGATGGTGACGGTGGCGTTGTTGCTCAAGGTCACGACCAGGTCGTGGGCCAGGGCAGTGTTGATGTGAACGGTGAAGGTCGGTTTGACGTTTTCCGCCACCGAGACCTGATCAGCGGTGATGGTGACTTTGACCAAGTCGCCTTCGTTGCCCGGAGTACCTGGCTCGTCGGTCACAGCGGTGCTGACCGGCGTCTTATCCAGAACCAGATTTTCGAACTTGCCAACATCAGCGCCGTCGACGGTGGCGATCGACTTGATCACCGGGTCATTGGTGCCGGTGTAAACGTTGTCCGGAGCGGTGACAGTCACAAAGCCCGAGGTGCCATTCGCCGGCACGGTGATGACGGTGGTGCCATCGCTCAGGGTGAAGGTCAGCGCCGAATGCTTGTCGATCGGCAGACCGTCTTTGTTGGTCAGGGTGATGGTGTAGGTGATCACACCGCCTTCGGTGACCGAAGGCGTAGCGGTCAGCTTGGCCACCACGTCGTCGGTGGTGTCAGTCACTTTGACCGAGGCTGCATCGCCCAACTGCAGGTTCTCGAAGGCACGGCCGTCAACATCGACGGCGGACTTGATGCCCAGCTCGATTTCACCGGCATCTTTGTAGACGTCATCGCCCTGCGCGTCATGGGTGTATGGCGCGCTGGTTTCGCCAGCTTTGATGGTGACGGTAGCGTTGTTGCTCAGGGTCACAACCAGATCGTGGGCCAGGGCAGTGTTGATGTGAACGGTGAAGGTCGGTTTGACGTTTTCCGCCACCGAGACCTGATCAGCGGTGATGGTGACTTTGACCAAGTCGCCTTCGTTGCCCGGAGTACCTGGCTCGTCGGTCACAGCGGTGCTGACCGGCGTCTTATCCAGAACCAGATTTTCGAACTTGCCGACATCGGCGCCATCCACCGAAGCGATCGATTTGATCACCGGGTCATTGGTGCCGGTGTAGACGTTGTCCGGGGCAGTCACGGTGGTGAAACCGGTAGTGCTGTTAGCCGGGACAGTGATGACGGTGGTGCCGTCGCTCAAGGTGAAGGTCAGTGCCGAGTGTTTGTCGATCGGCAGACCATCTTTGTTGGTCAGGGTGATGGTGTAGGTGATCACACCGCCTTCGGTGACCGAAGGTGTCGCGGTCAGCTTGGCCACCACGTCGTCGGTGGTGTCAGTCACTTTGACCGAGGCTGCATCGCCCAACTGCAGGTTCTCGAAGGCACGGCCATCGATGTCTGCTGCCGACTTGATGCCCAGCTCGATTTCGCCAGCGTCTTTGTAAACGTCATCGCCCTGCGCGTCATGGGTGTATGGCGCGCTGGTTTCGCCAGCCTTGATGGTGACGGTGGCGTTGTTGCTCAAGGTCACGACCAGGTCGTGGGCCAGGGCAGTGTTGATGTGAACGGTGAAGGTCGGTTTGACGTTTTCCGCCACCGAGACCTGATCAGCGGTGATGGTGACTTTGACCAAGTCGCCTTCGTTGCCCGGAGTACCTGGCTCGTCGGTCACAGCGGTGCTGACCGGCGTCTTGTCCAGGACCAGGTTCTCGAACTTGCCGACATCGGCGCCATCGACGGTGGTGATCGACTTGATCACTGGGTCGTTGGTGCCAGTGTAGACGTTGTCCGGGGCAGTCACCGTAGTGAAACCGGTGGTGCTGTTGGCCGGCACGGTGATGACAGTGGTGCCGTCGCTCAAGGTGAAGGTCAGCGCCGAGTGTTTGTCGATCGGCAGACCGTCTTTGTTGGTCAAGGTGATGGTGTAAGTGATTACCCCGCCTTCGGTAACCGAAGGCGTAGCAGTCAGCTTGGCCACCACGTCGTCGGTGGTGTCAGTGACTTTGACCGACGCGACATCGCCCAGCTGCAGGTTTTCGAAGGCACGGCCATCGATGTCTGCTGCCGACTTGATGCCCAGCTCGATTTCGCCAGCGTCTTTGTAAACGTCATCGCCCTGCGCGTCATGGGTGTACGGTGCGCTGGTTTCGCCAGCTTTGATGGTGACGGTGGCGTTGTTGCTCAGGGTTACGACCAAGTCGTGAGCCAGGGCAGTATTGATGTGAACGGTGAAGGTCGGTTTGACGTTCTCGGCGACCGATACCTGATCAGCCGTGATGGTGACCTTGACCAGATCGCCTTCGTTGCCAGTCCCTGGAGTGCCCGAGCCAGGCTCGTCGGTCACTGCGGTGCTGACCGGGGTCTTGTCCAGAACCAGGTTCTCGAACTTGCCAACATCGGCGCCGTCAACGGTGGCGATCGATTTGATCACTGGGTCATTGGTGCCGGTGTAGACGTTGTCCGGAGCCGTCACGGTGGTGAAACCAGTGGTGCTGTTAGCCGGGACGGTAATGACGGTGGTGCCGTCGCTCAAGGTGAAGGTCAGCGCCGAATGCTTGTCGATCGGCAGACCATCTTTGTTGGTCAAGGTGATGGTGTAAGTGATTACCCCGCCTTCGGTAACCGAAGGCGTAGCGGTCAGCTTGGCCACCACGTCGTCGGTGGTGTCGGTGACTTTGACCGATGCCGCATCGCCCAGCTGCAGGTTCTCGAAGGCACGACCGTCAACATCGACGGCGGACTTGATACCCAGCTCGATTTCACCGGCGTCTTTGTAGACGTCGTCACCTTGCGCGTCGTGGATGTACGGTGCGCTGCTGGTTTCGCCAGCTTTGATCGTCACAACCGCGTTGTTGCTCAGGGTTACGACCAAGTCGTGAGCCAAGGCAGTATTGATGTGAACGGTGAAGGTCGGTTTGACGTTTTCCGCGACCGACACTTGGTCAGCGGTGATGGTGACTTTGACCAGATCGCCTTCGTTGCCTGGAGTACCTGGCTCGTCGGTCACAGCGGTGCTGACCGGGGTCTTGTCCAGAACCAGATTCTCGAACTTGCCAACATCGGCGCCGTCGACGGTTGCGATCGATTTGATCACTGGGTCGTTGGTGCCGGTATAGACGTTGTCCGGAGCCGTCACGGTGATGAAACCAGTGGTGCTGTTAGCCGGGACGGTGATGACGGTAGTGCCGTCGCTCAGCGTGAAGGTCAGTGCCGAGTGTTTATCAATCGGCAGACCGTCTTTGTTAGTCAGGGTGATGGTGTAAGTGATCACCCCGCCTTCGGTGACCGAAGGTGTAGCAGTCAGCTTGGCCACCACATCATCGGTGGTATCGGTGACTTTGACCGACGCCGCGTCGCCCAGCTGCAGGTTCTCGAAGGCACGGCCGTCGATGTCTGCTGCCGACTTGATGCCCAGCTCGATTTCGCCAGCGTCTTTGTAGACGTCGTCGCCCTGCGCGTCGTGGGTGTACGGTGCGCTGGTTTCACCGGCCTTGATGGTCACAACCGCGTTGTTGCTCAGGGTCACGACCAGGTCGTGGGCCAGGGCGGTGTTGATGTGAACGGTGAAGGTCGGTTTGACGTTCTCGGCGACCGACACTTGGTCAGCGGTGATGGTGACTTTGACCAGATCACCTTCGTTGCCCGGAGTACCAGGCTCGTCGGTCACAGCAGTGCTGACCGGGGTCTTGTCCAGAACCAGATTCTCGAACTTGCCAACATCGGCGCCGTCGACGGTTGCGATCGACTTGATCACTGGGTCGTTGGTGCCGGTGTAGACGTTGTCCGGGGCAGTCACGGTGATGAAACCGCTGGTGCTGTTGGCCGGGACGGTGATGACGGTGGTGCCGTCGCTCAAAGTGAAGGTCAGCGCCGAATGCTTGTCGATCGGCAGACCGTCTTTGTTGGTCAGGGTGATGGTGTAGGTGATCACACCCCCTTCGGTAACCGAAGGCGTAGCGGTCAGCTTGGCCACCACGTCATCGGTGGTATCGGTGACTTTGACCGACGCCGCATCGCCGAGCTGCAGGTTTTCGAAGGCACGACCGTCAACATCAACGGCGGACTTGATGCCCAGCTCGATTTCGCCAGCATCTTTGTAGACGTCGTCGCCCTGCGCGTCGTGGGTGTATGGCGCGCTGGTTTCGCCAGCCTTGATGGTGACGGTGGCGTTGTTGCTCAAGGTCACGACCAGGTCGTGGGCCAGAGCGGTGTTGATGTGGACGGTGAAGGTCGGTTTGACGTTCTCGGCGACCGACACCTGGTCAGCCGTGATGGTGACTTTGACCAGATCCCCTTCGTTGCCCGGAGTGCCTGGCTCATCGGTCACAGCAGTGCTGACCGGGGTCTTGTCCAGAACCAGGTTCTCGAACTTGCCAACATCGGTGCCGTCGACGGTGGCGATCGATTTGATCACTGGGTCGTTGGTGCCGGTGTAGACGTTGTCCGGGGCAGTCACGGTGATGAAACCAGTGGTGCTGTTAGCCGGGACGGTGATGACGGTAGTGCCATCGCTCAGCGTGAAGGTCAGCGCCGAATGCTTGTCGATCGGCAGACCGTCTTTGTTGGTCAGGGTAATGGTGTACGTGATCACACCACCTTCGGTTACCGAAGGTGTAGCAGTCAGCTTGGCCACCACGTCGTCGGTGGTGTCAGTGACTTTGACCGAAGCGGCGTCGCCCAACTGCAGGTTTTCGAAGGCACGGCCATCCACATCGACGGCGGACTTGATACCCAGCTCGATTTCGCCAGCATCCTTGTAGACGTCGTCGCCCTGCGCGTCGTGGGTGTACGGCGCGCTGGTTTCGCCAGCCTTGATGGTGACGGTGGCGTTGTTGCTCAAGGTCACGACAAGGTCGTGGGCCAGAGCGGTGTTGATGTGAACGGTGAAGGTCGGTTTGACGTTCTCAGCGACCGAAACCTGGTCGGCAGTGATGGTGACTTTGACCAAGTCGCCTTCGTTGCCAGTGCCTGGAGTACCCGAGCCCGGCTCGTCCGTCACGGAAGTGCTGACGGTATCACTACCCAGAGTCAGCTTCTCGAAGTTGTCTGCACCCGATACCGATTCAAGCTTGTTGGCGATAGCGGTCTGACCACCGACATACACGTCATCATTAACCGTGACGGTTGCAGTACCAGATGCACTATTGGCCGGAATCGTAACTTTTGTGCCGTCGGTGAGGGTGAAAGTCAGCGCGCCATGCTGAGTGACAGACAGCCCCTGTGCGTTGGTCAGGGTGACGGTGTAGGTCACCTGACCACCTTCCGCCACGGTCGACTTGTCGACAGTCAGGGTTGCAATGACTTCACTGATAGTGTCCGAAATCTCTACGGTAGCCGGGCCACCGAGGGCGAGATTTTCGAAGGTCGCACCAGACACAGTAGCGTCGGTGACACTCAGCGTCACCGAGCCCGCGTCCTTGATGACGTCGTCACCCTGGGCCGGGGTCTTGTATTCGACCTCGGTCTTGCCGGCCTCGATGGTGACGGTTTCGCCGTTCGACAGAGTGATCGTCAACGGACGGTCCAGTGCCTGGCTCACTTTTACCGTGAAGGATGGCTGCTGATCTTCAGTCACGTTGCCATTGCTGACGATGCTTACCGTGACGGTATCAATACTGTCATTGATCGTGGTCTGCGCCGGAGTCGGGTTCGGCGTCAATTGCTCGAAGTTGCCGCCAGTCGCGCCAGTGATGGTGGTGCTGACAGTCGAGCCATTGTTGTAAACGTCGTTGTCCGGGGTCTGGAAATCAACACTGCCCTGGGTCTTACCGGCTTCAACGGTGATGGTCTGGCCGTTGGACAGGGTCACGGTCACCGGTGTTTGAGCTGGGTTGCTCAGGGTCACGGTGTAAGTGATCACGCCACCTTCGGTTACCGAAGGATTGGCGGTCAGGGTCGCAGTGGTCACATCCACCGAATCATTGATCGTGGTCTGCGCCGGGGTCGGGTTCGGCGTCAGTTGCTCGAAGTTACCGCCAGTCGCGCCAGTGATGGTGGTGCTAACAGTCGAACCGTTGTTGTAGACGTCGTTGTCCGGGGTCTGGAAGTCAACGCTGCCCTGGGTCTTGCCAGCCTCAACAGTGATGGTCTGGCCGTTGGACAGGGTCACGGTTACCGGAGTTTGAGCTGGATTGCTCAGGGTCACGGTGTAGGTGATCACGCCGCCTTCGGTCACGCTTGGCGAAGCAGTCAGGGTCGCGGTGGTGACATCGACCGAATCATTGATCGAGGTCTGCGCCGGGGTTGGGTTCGGCGTCAGTTGCTCGAAGTTACCGCCGGTAGCGTCCTGGATCGTGACACTTACAGTCGAGCCGTTGTTGTAGACGTCGTTGTCCGGGGTCTGGAAGTCGACACTGCCCTGGGTCTTACCGGCTTCAACGGTGATGGTCTGGCCGTTCGACAGAGTCACGGTCACCGGAGTTTGAGCTGGGTTGCTCAGGGTCACGGTGTAAGTGATCACACCACCTTCGGTTACCGAAGGATTGGCGGTCAGGGTCGCAGTGGTCACATCCACCGAATCATTGATCGTGGTCTGCGCCGGGGTCGGGTTCGGCGTCAGTTGCTCGAAGTTACCGCCGGTAGCGTCCTGGATCGTGACACTTACGGTCGAGCCGTTGTTGTAGACGTCGTTGTCCGGGGTCTGGAAGTCAACGCTGCCCTGGGTCTTGCCCGCTTCAACAGTGATGGTCTGGCCGTTGGACAGGGTCGCGGTTACCGGAGTCTGAGCAGGGTTGCTCAGGGTCACGGTGTAGGTGATCACGCCGCCTTCGGTTACCGAAGGACTGGCGGTCAGGGTCGCGGTGGTCACATCGACCGAGTCGTTGATCGAGGTCTGCGCCGGGGGCGGGTTCGGCGTCAGTTGCTCGAAGTTACCGCCGGTAGCGCCAGTAATGGTGGTGCTAACGGTCGAGCCGTTGTTGTAAACGTCGTTGTCCGGCGTCTGGAAGTCAACGCTGCCCTGGGTCTTGCCAGCCTCAACAGTGATGGTCTGGCCGTTGGACAGGGTCACGGTTACCGGAGTTTGAGCTGGATTGCTCAGGGTCACGGTGTAGGTGATCACGCCGCCTTCGGTCACGCTTGGCGAAGCAGTCAGGGTCGCGGTGGTGACATCGACCGAGTCATTGATCGAGGTCTGCGCCGGAGTCGGGTTCGGGGTCAACTGCTCGAAGTTACCGCCAGTAGCGCCAGTGATGGTGGTGCTAACGGTCGAGCCGTTGTTGTAGACGTCGTTGTCCGGGGTCTGGAAGTCAACGCTGCCCTGGGTCTTGCCCGCTTCAACGGTGATGGTCTGGCCGTTGGACAGGGTCACGGTCACCGGAGTCTGGGCAGGGTTGCTCAGGGTCACGGTGTAAGTGATTACGCCGCCTTCGGTCACGCTTGGCGAAGCAGTCAGGATCGCAGTGGTGTTGTCGACCGAATCATTGATCGTGGTCTGCGCTGGAGTCGGGTTCGGCGTCAGTTGCTCGAAGTTACCGCCAGTCGCGCCAGTAATGGTGGTGCTAACGGTCGAGCCGTTGTTGTAAACGTCGTTGTCCGGCGTCTGGAAGTCAACGCTGCCCTGGGTCTTGCCAGCCTCAACAGTGATGGTCTGGCCGTTGGACAGGGTCACGGTTACCGGAGTCTGGGCAGGGTTGCTCAGGGTCACGGTGTAAGTGATCACGCCACCTTCGGTTACCGAAGGACTGGCGGTCAGGGTCGCGGTGGTCACATCGACCGAATCATTGATTGTGGTCTGTGCCGGAGTCGGGTTCGGCGTCAGTTGTTCGAAGTTACCGCCAGTCGCGCCAGTGATGGTGGTGCTAACGGTCGAGCCGTTGTTGTAGACGTCGTTGTCCGGGGTCTGGAAATCAACGCTGCCCTGGGTTTTGCCAGCCTCAACGGTGATGGTCTGGCCGTTGGACAGGGTCACGGTTACCGGAGTTTGAGCTGGATTGCTCAGGGTCACGGTGTAGGTGATTACGCCGCCTTCGGTCACGCTTGGCGAAGCAGTCAGGGTCGCGGTGGTGACATCGACCGAATCATTGATTGTGGTCTGCGCCGGAGTCGGGTTCGGTGTCAGTTGCTCGAAGTTACCGCCAGTCGCGCCAGTGATGGTGGTGCTAACGGTCGAGCCGTTGTTGTAGACGTCGTTGTCCGGGGTTTGGAAATCAACGCTGCCCTGGGTCTTGCCCGCTTCAACGGTGATGGTCTGGCCGTTGGACAGGGTCACAGTTACCGGAGTCTGAGCAGGGTTGCTCAGGGTCACGGTGTAAGTGATTACGCCGCCTTCGGTTACCGAAGGATTGGCGGTCAGGGTCGCAGTGGTCACATCCACCGAATCATTGATCGTGGTCTGCGCCGGAGTCGGGTTCGGTGTCAGTTGCTCGAAGTTGCCGCCGGTAGCGTCAGTGATGGTGGTGCTAACGGTCGAGCCGTTGTTGTAGACGTCGTTGTCCGGGGTTTGGAAATCAACGCTGCCCTGGGTCTTGCCCGCTTCAACGGTGATGGTCTGGCCGTTGGACAGGGTCACGGTTACCGGAGTCTGGGCAGGATTGCTCAGGGTCACGGTGTAGGTGATCACGCCGCCTTCGGTCACGCTTGGCGAAGCAGTCAGGGTCGCGGTGGTGTTGTCGACCGAATCATTGATCGAGGTCTGCGCCGGGGTCGGGTTCGGCGTCAGTTGCTCGAAGTTACCGCCAGTAGCGTCCTGGATCGTGACACTTACGGTCGAACCGTTGTTGTAGACGTCGTTGTCCGGAGTTTGGAAATCAACGCTGCCCTGGGTCTTGCCCGCTTCAACAGTGATGGTCTGGCCGTTGGACAGGGTCACGGTTACCGGAGTCTGAGCAGGGTTGCTCAGGGTCACGGTGTAAGTGATCACGCCACCTTCGGTTACCGAAGGACTGGCGGTCAGGGTCGCGGTGGTCACATCGACCGAATCATTGATTGTGGTCTGTGCCGGAGTCGGGTTCGGCGTCAGTTGCTCGAAGTTACCGCCAGTCGCGCCAGTAATGGTGGTGCTAACGGTCGAGCCGTTGTTGTAAACGTCGTTGTCCGGGGTCTGGAAATCAACGCTGCCCTGGGTCTTGCCCGCTTCAACGGTGATGGTCTGGCCGTTGGACAGGGTCACGGTCACCGGAGTTTGAGCTGGGTTGCTCAGGGTCACGGTGTAAGTGATTACGCCGCCTTCGGTCACGCTTGGCGAAGCAGTCAGGGTCGCGGTGGTGACATCGACCGAATCATTGATTGTGGTCTGTGCCGGAGTCGGGTTCGGCGTCAGTTGCTCGAAGTTACCGCCAGTCGCGCCAGTGATGGTGGTGCTAACAGTCGAGCCGTTGTTGTAGACGTCGTTGTCCGGGGTCTGGAAGTCAACGCTGCCCTGAGTCTTGCCCGCTTCAACGGTGATGGTCTGGCCGTTGGACAGGGTCACGGTCACCGGAGTTTGAGCAGGGTTGCTCAGGGTCACGGTGTAAGTGATTACGCCGCCTTCGGTTACCGAAGGACTGGCGGTCAGGGTCGCAGTGGTCACATCGACCGAATCATTGATCGTGGTCTGCGCCGGGGTCGGGTTCGGCGTCAGTTGCTCGAAGTTACCGCCGGTAGCGTCAGTGATGGTGGTGCTAACGGTCGAGCCATTGTTGTAAACGTCGTTGTCCGGGGTCTGGAAGTCAACGCTGCCTTGGGTCTTGCCCGCTTCAACAGTGATGGTCTGGCCGTTGGACAGGGTCACGGTCACCGGAGTTTGAGCAGGGTTGCTCAGGGTCACGGTGTAGGTGATCACGCCACCTTCGGTTACCGAAGGATTGGCGGTCAGGGTCGCGGTGGTGACATCGACCGAATCATTGATCGTGGTCTGCGCCGGAGTCGGGTTCGGTGTCAGTTGCTCGAAGTTGCCGCCGGTAGCGTCAGTGATGGTGGTGCTAACGGTCGAGCCGTTGTTGTAGACGTCGTTGTCCGGGGTTTGGAAATCAACGCTGCCCTGGGTCTTGCCCGCTTCAACGGTGATGGTCTGGCCGTTGGACAGGGTCACGGTTACCGGAGTCTGGGCAGGATTGCTCAGGGTCACGGTGTAGGTGATCACGCCGCCTTCGGTCACGCTTGGCGAAGCAGTCAGGGTCGCGGTGGTGTTGTCGACCGAATCATTGATCGAGGTCTGCGCCGGGGTCGGGTTCGGCGTCAGTTGCTCGAAGTTACCGCCAGTAGCGTCCTGGATCGTGACACTTACGGTCGAACCGTTGTTGTAGACGTCGTTGTCCGGAGTTTGGAAATCAACGCTGCCCTGGGTCTTGCCCGCTTCAACAGTGATGGTCTGGCCGTTGGACAGGGTCACGGTTACCGGAGTCTGAGCAGGGTTGCTCAGGGTCACGGTGTAAGTGATCACGCCACCTTCGGTTACCGAAGGACTGGCGGTCAGGGTCGCGGTGGTCACATCGACCGAATCATTGATTGTGGTCTGTGCCGGAGTCGGGTTCGGCGTCAGTTGCTCGAAGTTACCGCCAGTCGCGCCAGTAATGGTGGTGCTAACGGTCGAGCCGTTGTTGTAAACGTCGTTGTCCGGGGTCTGGAAATCAACGCTGCCCTGGGTCTTGCCCGCTTCAACGGTGATGGTCTGGCCGTTGGACAGGGTCACGGTCACCGGAGTTTGAGCTGGGTTGCTCAGGGTCACGGTGTAAGTGATTACGCCGCCTTCGGTCACGCTTGGCGAAGCAGTCAGGGTCGCGGTGGTGACATCGACCGAATCATTGATTGTGGTCTGTGCCGGAGTCGGGTTCGGCGTCAGTTGCTCGAAGTTACCGCCAGTCGCGCCAGTGATGGTGGTGCTAACAGTCGAGCCGTTGTTGTAGACGTCGTTGTCCGGGGTCTGGAAGTCAACGCTGCCCTGAGTCTTGCCCGCTTCAACGGTGATGGTCTGGCCGTTGGACAGGGTCACGGTCACCGGAGTTTGAGCAGGGTTGCTCAGGGTCACGGTGTAAGTGATTACGCCGCCTTCGGTTACCGAAGGACTGGCGGTCAGGGTCGCAGTGGTCACATCGACCGAATCATTGATCGTGGTCTGCGCCGGGGTCGGGTTCGGCGTCAGTTGCTCGAAGTTACCGCCGGTAGCGTCAGTGATGGTGGTGCTAACGGTCGAGCCATTGTTGTAAACGTCGTTGTCCGGGGTCTGGAAGTCAACGCTGCCTTGGGTCTTGCCCGCTTCAACAGTGATGGTCTGGCCGTTGGACAGGGTCACGGTCACCGGAGTTTGAGCAGGGTTGCTCAGGGTCACGGTGTAGGTGATCACGCCACCTTCGGTTACCGAAGGATTGGCGGTCAGGGTCGCGGTGGTGACATCGACCGAATCATTGATCGAGGTCTGCGCTGGAGTCGGGTTCGGTGTCAGTTGCTCGAAGTTACCGCCGGTAGCGTCCTGGATCGTGACACTTACAGTCGAGCCGTTGTTGTAGACGTCGTTGTCC
Organism: Pseudomonas putida; assembly: GCF_025905425.1. Taxonomy (NCBI): domain Bacteria; kingdom Pseudomonadati; phylum Pseudomonadota; class Gammaproteobacteria; order Pseudomonadales; family Pseudomonadaceae; genus Pseudomonas; species Pseudomonas putida. The sequence continues at coordinate 5,149,216 of NZ_CP109603.1, forward strand.
GGGGTCTGGAAATCAACGCTGCCCTGGGTTTTGCCAGCCTCAACAGTGATGGTCTGGCCGTTCGACAGGGTCACGGTTACCGGAGTTTGAGCAGGGTTGCTCAGAGTCACGGTGTAAGTGATTACGCCGCCTTCGGTCACGCTTGGCGAAGCGGTCAGGGTTGCAGTGGTGACATCGACCGAGTCATTGATCGAGGTCTGCGCCGGGGTTGGGTTCGGCGTCAGTTGCTCGAAGTTACCGCCGGTAGCGTCCTGGATCGTGACACTTACAGTCGAGCCGTTGTTGTAGACGTCGTTGTCCGGGGTCTGGAAATCAACGCTGCCCTGGGTCTTGCCCGCTTCAACAGTGATGGTCTGGCCGTTGGACAGGGTCACGGTTACCGGAGTCTGAGCAGGGTTGCTCAGGGTCACGGTGTAGGTGATCACGCCGCCTTCGGTTACCGAAGGATTGGCGGTCAGGGTTGCAGTGGTGACATCGACCGAGTCATTGATCGAGGTCTGCGCCGGAGTCGGGTTCGGCGTCAGTTGCTCGAAGTTACCGCCGGTAGCGTCAGTGATGGTGGTGCTAACAGTCGAACCGTTGTTGTAGACGTCGTTGTCCGGCGTCTGGAAGTCAACGCTGCCTTGGGTCTTGCCCGCTTCAACAGTGATGGTCTGGCCATTGGACAGGGTCACGGTCACCGGAGTTTGAGCTGGGTTGCTCAGGGTCACGGTGTAAGTGATTACGCCGCCTTCGGTCACGCTTGGCGAAGCGGTCAGGGTCGCAGTGGTGACATCGACCGAATCATTGATCGAGGTCTGCGCCGGAGTCGGGTTCGGGGTCAACTGCTCGAAGTTACCGCCAGTCGCGCCAGTGATGGTGGTGCTAACGGTCGAGCCGTTGTTGTAGACGTCGTTGTCCGGGGTCTGGAAGTCAATGCTGCCCTGGGTCTTGCCCGCTTCAACGGTGATGGTCTGGCCGTTGGACAGGGTCACGGTCACCGGAGTTTGAGCTGGACTGCTCAGGGTCACGGTGTAAGTGATTACGCCGCCTTCGGTTACCGAAGGATTGGCGGTCAGGATCGCAGTGGTCACATCGACCGAGTCATTGATCGAGGTCTGCGCTGGGGTCGGGTTCGGCGTCAGTTGCTCGAAGTTACCGCCAGTCGCGCCAGTAATGGTGGTGCTAACGGTCGAGCCGTTGTTGTAAACGTCGTTGTCCGGGGTCTGGAAATCAACGCTGCCCTGGGTCTTGCCCGCTTCAACGGTGATGGTCTGGCCGTTGGACAGGGTCACGGTCACCGGAGTTTGAGCTGGGTTGCTCAGGGTCACGGTGTAAGTGATCACGCCGCCTTCGGTCACGCTTGGCGAAGCAGTCAGGGTCGCGGTGGTGACATCGACCGAATCATTGATTGTGGTCTGTGCCGGAGTCGGGTTCCGCGTCAGTTGCTCGAAGTTACCGCCAGTCGCGCCAGTGATGGTGGTGCTAACGGTCGAGCCGTTGTTGTAGACGTCGTTGTCCGGGGTCTGGAAGTCAACGCTGCCCTGGGTCTTGCCAGCCTCAACAGTGATGGTCTGGCCGTTGGACAGGGTCACGGTTACCGGAGTCTGAGCAGGGTTGCTCAGGGTCACGGTGTAGGTGATCACGCCGCCTTCGGTCACGCTTGGCGAAGCGGTCAGGGTCGCAGTGGTCACATCCACCGAGTCGTTGATCGTGGTCTCGGCCGGTGCAGGATTCGGCGTCAACTGCTCGAAGTTACCGCCGGTAGCACCCGTGATGGTGGTGCTAACGGTCGAGCCATTGTTGTAAACGTCATTGGCCGGGGTCTGGAAATCAACGCTGCCTTGAGTTTTACCAGGTTCAATCGTGATGGTCTGGCCATTGGACAGGGTCACGGTCACCGGAGTTTGAGCAGGGTTGCTCAGGGTCACGGTGTAGGTGATCACGCCGCCTTCGGTCACCGAAGGGTTGGCCGTCAAGGTCGCCGTAGTGGTGTCGATGGTGTCGGTAATCTGCGTAACCGCCGGCGTTTGCGGCAGGGTCACGATCAGGCCGTTACCACCGGTCGTGCCCGTGACGGTCGTCGAAATCTGCCCACCGTCGATGTACGGCGTGTCATTGGCCGGGATGGTGACATTTACGCTACCGCTGGTCTGCCCTGCCGGAATGACGATCACTGCGCCGTTGGCCAGGGTGACGATCAGATTCGACGTCGGCGCCTGGCCAACTGTCGCCGTATAAACGATTACGCCACCCGCTTCGGTGATGGAAGGGGTGGCGTTGAGGACCAGGGCGGTAGTGACATTGGTCTCGGTTGTGGGCGGAATGACCTGGTTGTTGTTACTGGTATCCACCGCGCCGACATCTTCATTGTCCTGCACTGCGGCAAAGCCCAATGGGTCGGTCGGGAAACCGATACTCGGGTCAACACGGCCCGCGGTCTCCTCAAGCATGACAAAGCTGTGGCCCCCCCCCAGCGCACCACCACCGCTCGCCGCTGCCGGGCCTGCTGCGGTAGCTTCGAGTTCGGTAGTCGGGTCGACACCCGCAGCGATCGCCTGCTGCAACTCTTCAACCGACGGCGCTGCCTCCGCAGTGGCCTGGCCCAGGTCGGTGCTGCTGTAGGGCGCATCCGCGCTCCAGTGGCTGTCGCGACCCAGGTCGAGCAGACGGCCGTCGGCCAGCTCGAGGGTTATAGCGCCGCCTGGGCCGGTGAGCACTTCCTCACCCGCCAACAGGCGATCACCTTCGATGAGTACACGCCGGATGCCCTCTGGGGATACCGCAATAACCTGGCCGACAATGCTTTTGACGATGGCTACAACGCTGCTCATTGGACTCTCCGTGTGACCCGATTCGGGTACTTCCCTGCCAGAGCGGCGCTCTTAAGCCACTTCCGGCGGATCTGTGTCGATTGATATGTTGACGATTTGACGTCAAAATTACGTCTATAACTGTTTGGAATTAACCATCTGCCAAACTATTGACCTTATACTCGCCATCCTAAACAATCGGCAATGTAATGTCACATTGATATTTGTACCTTTGCCACCCCTTCCTTTAGTACTAATCCAGTGCCCGCAGGAAGTCCGCTCATCGGTCAGATCAGTTGCCATTTTCCAGGCCCTGAACAGCAAAAACCGTGATTCAGGACAATAGCGCCCTCGGGAACCCGCCAAAAATGCGTGCGTCACTGTTTACCGTTCTTCCCATCACCCTAGCCGCCACGTTCGTACAAGCACAATCCTTGCCCGAAGCCATGCAGACAGCCCTTGAGAGACACCCGGAAATCCAGGCCGGTGTGAATGCTCGAGTGGCCGCTGATTATCAGCTGCGTGCGGCCAAGGGTGGCTATCTGCCGCGGGTGGATGTGACGGCAGGGTATGGTCGCGAGGGTACCGATAGCCCGAGCACCGGTAATCGCTGGGACACGCTGAACCGAGGCGAGTCAGCAATCCGTCTTCGCCAAATGGTTTTTGACGGTTTTGCCACGTCCAATGAAGTCGGCCGTCAACAAGCCACCGCCAACGCACGCGCCTACTCCCTGATGGGCACCTCCGAGCGCACCGCGCTCGACGTCGCCCAGGTGTACCTGGATGTGCTGTCGCGACGCGAGATGGTGCGCCTGGCCGAAGACAACCTGAGCAACCACGAACGCATTCTGGATCAGATCAAATTGCGCACCAGCCGCGGCGTCGGCCGCCTGGCTGACCTGGACCAAGCTGAGGCACGCCTGGCCCAGGCGCAAAACAATCTGATTACCGAAAAGACCAACCTGGCCGATGCCAGCACCAACTACCTCAGCGTGGTGGGCCAGTTGCCCGATGAGCTGAGCGCACCTGCGCCGTTCATCGACCTGCTACCAGCCACACTGGAAGAAGCCCGCACGCAGCTGGTGGAAAGCAGCCCAGTGCTGCGCTCGGCCGAGTCGGACATTGCCGCAGCAGAAAAACAGTACGAGGCGGCAAAGTCGTCGTTCTACCCCCGCTTCGATGCAGAACTCGGACGCACGGCCGATAACAATATCGACGGCACCGCAGGCCATAACAACGAATGGCAGGCTATGCTGCGAATGAACTTCAATTTGTATGCTGGCGGCAGCAACAAGGCAGACCTGGAGTCCAAGTCGTACCTGTCCAACCAGGCGCTGGATATCCGCAACAATGCCTTGCGTCAGCTCAATGAAGAGTTGGGACTGGCATGGAATGCTCAGGATAACGCCAACGCCCAGTTGCCGATCGCCCAGCAGTATGTCGATCACAGCAACCGTGTGCGCAGCGCCTACCAACAGCAATTCAGCCTGGGCGAGCGAACCCTGCTCGACTTGCTCGACAGCGAGAATGAAACCTTCACTGCCCAGCGTCGCCTGGTGGAAGTGAAGAACATACAATTGTTTACTCAGTATCGAATCAAGGCGACCATTGGCCAGCTGCTCAAGAGTCAGGGTGTCGTAGCCCCGCTGGCCACCGTTGTGCAGAACGATCTGAAACCGAGGGTGAGCCTGCCAGGCCTGAACTGAGGCACACCCTGCCCCACCCACCGCAAGGATGAAGAGAGCGCCGCGTGGAATCCGAAGTCAGTCGAGTCCAACTCAGCCACGATCCACGCAGTCAGCATGACGATCCCTTGCTGGATAGCCTGCTGAGCCTGTGTGTCCTGCACCAGAAACCTGCCAGCCGGGTCATGCTGACCACCGGCCTGCCGCTGCCCGCCCAGCGCCTGAGCCCCGAGCTGCTGCCCCGTGCGGCAGCCAGGGCCGGCCTGCAAGGGCGGCTGCTGCAGCGCAAGCTGGAGCAGATCCCCAGTATCGCCATGCCGGCCATGCTGTTGCTCAAGGAAGGCCGCAGCGCCGTCCTGCTGGGCTGGGAGAACGAAGACACCGCACGCCTGCTGCTCAGCGAGAGCGATGGTGGCGAGGTGCACGTCAGCCGCGAAGCGCTGCTCAGTGACTACAGCGGGCGCGTGTTCTTCGCTCAGCCGCAGCACAAGTTCGACGTCAACCACGGCAACCTCATCCCGCGTGCCAAATCCTGGTTCCGCGACACCTTGCTGCGCAGCAAATGGCTGTATATCGACGCCATCGCCGCCAGCCTGGTGATCAACCTGATCGCCCTGGCCGCGCCGCTGTTCGTCATGAACGTGTATGACCGGGTGGTGCCCAACCAGGCGACCTCCACCCTGTGGGTGCTGGCCGTCGGCATCGCCGGCGCCTACCTCTTCGACCTGATCCTCAAAGGCCTGCGCGGCCTCTGTCTGGACCTGGCCGGCAAGAAGACCGACCTGATCATCTCGGCGACGTTGTTCGAGCGTATCGTCGGCATGTCGATGAAGTACCGCCCGGCGCGGGTCGGCAGCTTTGCCCAGAACATCCATGAGTTCCAGGGTTTACGCGACTTCCTGGCGTCCTTGACCCTGACCAGCCTGATCGACCTGCCGTTCACGCTATTGATCCTGATCGTCATCGCCATCATTGGCGGGCACCTGGTGTGGATCCCGATCATTGCCTTCCCGCTGGCCCTGGGCATCGGTTACGCCCTGCAACGGCCGCTGATGGCGACCATGGAGCGGACCATGGCCCTGGCCTCGGAGCGTCAGTCGAGCCTGATCGAGACCCTAGCGGGCCTGGATGCGGTCAAGGTCAACAACGCCGAAAGCGAGCGCCAGTACATGTGGGAGCAGACGCTGGGCACCCTCAGCCGTCTGGAATTGCGCGTCAAAGTGCTGTCGAGCCTGGCGATGAACATCACCCTGCTGATCCAGCAGCTGGCTGGCGTGGCGATGATCTGCGTCGGTGTCTACATGATCATCGACGGCAACCTGAGCATGGGTGGCCTGGTCGCCTGTTACATGCTCAGCGGCCGCGCCCTCGGCCCGCTGGGCCAGCTCAACGGTTTGCTGGCCCGTTATCAGCAGGCCAAGGTGACCATGGTCTCCACCGACCACATGATGGAACTGCCGCAGGAGCGCAACTTCGAGGAACGCCCACTGAGCCGCCGTGTGCTGCAGGGCAGCATCGAGTTCCGCGGGGTCGATTTCACCTACCCGAACCAGCAGAACCTGGCGCTGAAGAACATCAACCTGACCATTCGCCCCGGCGAAAAGGTTGGCATCATTGGCCGAAGCGGCTCGGGCAAGAGCTCTCTGGCCAAGCTCATCGTTGGCCTGTATGAGTCCGACGGTGGGTCTCTGCTGGTCGATGGCGTGGATATCCGTCAAATCGACGTCAGCGAGCTGCGCCACAACATCGGCTATGTGCCTCAGGACATCCAGCTGATGGCCGGCACCCTGCGCGACAACCTGGTCAGCGGCGCGCGCTACATCGAAGACGAAATGATCCTCCAGGCTGCGGAACTTGCTGGTGTTCATGAGTTTGCCCGGCTGCACCCCGACGGCTATGAGCTGCAAGTGGGTGAGCGTGGCCAGAACCTCTCCGGCGGCCAGCGGCAGAACGTTGCCCTGGGCCGTGCATTGCTGCTCAACCCACAGATCCTGCTGCTCGACGAGCCGACCAGCGCCATGGACAACACCGGTGAAGAGCGCCTCAAACAGCGTCTGCAGGCGGTAATCGAAAACAAGACGGTGCTGCTGGTGACACACCGCGCCTCGTTGCTGTCGCTGGTGGACCGGCTGATCGTCATCGATCGCGGGCAGATTGTCGCCGACGGCCCGAAAGCCGCGGTCATGGATGCGCTGAAGAAGGGGCAGATCAGTGTTGCATAAGCTCGATATGGGGCAGTTTAAGGATGGCCTGCGGCGCTACTTCAAAGGCTCCGATTCGCTTGGCGGGCAGCCGCTGCCCGAGGTCAACAAGGCACTGATCGAGGACGCGCCGCGGGTGGTGCGCCTGACCATCTGGGGTGTGATCGCGTTTTTCGTGTTCCTGATCGTCTGGGCCAGCGTTGCGCCGATCGATGAGGTTACGCGCGGTGAAGGCAAGGCCATTCCATCCTCAAAGGTGCAGAAGATCCAGAACCTTGAGGGCGGCATCGTCGCCGAAATTTACGCCAAGGAAGGGCAAATCGTCGAAGTCGGCCAGCCCTTGCTGCGCCTGGACGAAACCCGCTTCGCCTCCAACGTCGGCGAGACCGAGGCCGACCGCCTGGCCATGGCCCTGCGCGTCGAACGCCTGAGTGCCGAGGTCGAAGACCGCCCGCTGAAAATCGATGAAGAACTGCGCAAGGCAGCGCCTAGCCAGGCAGCCAACGAAGAGTCGCTGTACCTGAGCCGGCGCCAGCAACTGCAGGATGAGATTGGTGGCCTGCAGCAGCAGTTGGTACAGCGCCAGCAAGAGCTGCGCGAGTACACCTCCAAGCGCGCGCAGTACGCCAACAGCCTGCAACTGCTGCGTCAGGAAATCTCGATGTCCGAGCCGCTGGTAGCCCAGGGCGCGATCTCCCAGGTCGAGGTGCTGCGCCTGCGCCGTGCCGAAGTGGAAAACCGCGGCCAGATGGACTCCACCGCGCTCGCCATCCCGCGTGCCGAGGCCGCCATCCGGGAAGTACAGAGCAAGGTCGAGGAAACCCGTGGCAAGTTCCGCAGCGAAGCGCTGACCCAGCTCAACGAGGCCCGCACCGAGCTCAGCAAAGCCACCGCCACCAGCAAAGCACTGGATGACCGGGTTCACCGCACCATGGTCACCTCGCCTGTGCGCGGTATCGTCAAACAGCTGCTGGTCAACACCATCGGCGGGGTGATCCAGCCGGGTAGCGACATCGTCGAGGTCGTGCCACTGGACGACACGCTGGTCATCGAGGCCAAGATCCTGCCCAAGGACATCGCGTTCCTGCACCCGGGCCAGGAGGCAACCGTCAAGTTCACTGCCTATGACTACACCATCTACGGTGGCCTCAAGGCCAAGCTGGAACAGATCGGTGCCGACACCATCACCGATGAAGACAAGAAGACCACGTATTACCTGATCAAGCTGCGCACCGATCGCAGCCACCTGGGCACTGACGAGAAGCCCCTGCTGATCATTCCCGGGATGGTGGCGACGGTGGATATCATGACCGGCAAGAAGACCATCATGAGCTACCTGCTCAAGCCGATCATGAAGGCGCGCTCGGAGGCCTTGCGCGAGCGTTAAGGGCTGACACTAAACGTGCGCTGCCTGTGTAGGAGCGGCCCTTTCGCGACGCAGGGCCGCTCCTACACAGGGTTCAGCGCCAGGGCGCGGGCTCACCCACCAACTGCCCCTGAATACCGCCCACGCCCATCTCCCGTAGCACCAACCTTTCCCCTTCCGTCTCGACCCGTTCAGCAATCAACGGCAGGTCGATACTGTGTGCCGCACGCTGGATTGCCTCGATGAACAGGCGCTTGTGCTGCTCATGGTCGATGTTGCGGATGTAGCTGCCATCGATTTTCAGGTAAGCAAGGCCCAGGTGCGCCAGGTTGCCAATCATGCTGAAGCGGCCACCAAAGCGCTGCAGCGCCAGCCCGAAGCCAAGTGCGTGCAGGCGGCGGGTCAGTTGTTCCAGTGCAGACTGCTCGGGCAACTGCTCTTCGCCGATCTCGAACGTCAAGCGTGGGCCCAGCGCCGCATTCTGGCTTAGCAACTCGTACACGCGTTGCAGCGCCTTGGGGTCGGCCAAGGTTGCAGCAGACAGGTTCAGCGCCAGCATCTGATCATGGCTGCGCAAGTGAGCGAGCACCTTTTCCAGCACCAGCACATCCAGACGCGGCATCCAGCCAAAGCGCTCCAGCCAGGGCAGGAAGCGGCCGGCCGGCAGCGCCTCGCCCGGCTCATCCTGCAAGCGCGAGATGACTTTGTGATGCAACACCCGTTGCGCTGTGCCGCAGTCCACCACCGGCTGGAAGAACAGCTCGAAATGACCGTTGAGGAATGCCTGATCGAGCCGCTCATGCCAGGCATGATGGCTATCGCCAGCCACCGCGGCCGCACCCTGTTCAAGGCACACCCAGCCCGGCGTCGGTTGGTTTTCGGCGCGGGCCAGGGCTTCGTCGGCGAGTTTCAGCAATGCCTGTGGCGCATCGCCGGGGCTGAAGGGCGCAAGGCCGATGCACGCCACCGGGTCGACATCACTGGCGCCCGTCTCGTGCAGGCTCTGTAGCGTTGCCTCCAGGGCCTGGGCGAGCTGCACCGCCTCCTCATGCACCATGCCCGGCGCCAGCACGGCGAACTCGCCGCCACGGCTACGCGAAATCAGGTCTTTGGTTTCTGGGTAGCTGGCACAGGTGCGGCGTAACTGCTCGCCCACGGCCTGCAACAGCTGATCGGTACGCTGCCCGCCCAAGCGTGCGTTGAGGCCTGCCAGCCCCTGCACCCGCAGCAACAGCAAGTAACCGGCACGCGCCTCCTCCATGTTGCTGACGCGCGTATTGAGCTGCATCTCGAAGTAACGGCGGTTAGACAAGCCGGTGAGGCTGTCCTGGTAGGACTCTGCACGCAACCGCTCACTGCGCTCGGCCTGCTCGGTGAACAGGGCCTTGAGCTTCTCGACCATCTGGTTCATCGCCTGTACCACACGGCGCAGTTCAGGTGTACGCGGCAGGTCTGGCAGGCTGAGGAATTCGCGTCGGGCGATGGCATGGGATTGCTCGACCATGTAATCCAGCGGCCGCAATTGGCGGCGCAGCAGCAAGGCACCGAGCACCGCGCTGGCAGCGCCGCACAGCAACAACCAGCCCAGGCTGCCCAACGCGCTCTGCCAGAGCTTGGCGATGGCGAACATCGGATGGCTGATCACCTCGACCCGGGCGGCCTGCTGCCATCCACGGCTGACGATGGCGTCGCCACCGGCAGCTTCAAGGCCGATAAGGTGCACGAACCAGGCTGGCACACCTCCCCGATCAGGCTCGGCATGGCGCTCCACCAGCACGGCATTGGAGCCCAGGTCGACGACCTTGATGCTCGCATAGTAGCCACTGTCGAAGATCGAACTGACCATCAGTTCGACCATCGCCGGGTCATCTATGTTTGGCGTCAACGACAGCGCCAGGGCGGTGGCTGCATCCTGGGCGTGCGAACGCAGCTGGTTGACGTACTGGCTGCGCGAGCTCTCCAGGCTGACCATGAAGCTGCCGCTGAACGCGACCACCAGGAACAGGCAAATGGCCAACAGCAATTGTTTGAACAGTGACATCTGTGCTCCTTCAGTAAACCGGCTCGGCCGGGAACCCTTCGGCCTGCATTTTTTTCAGCAAATCCTGCCAGCGTGACAGCCGCTTGGTATCGCCGACCTTCTTGTTGCCGGCAGCACCTGTCAGCCACAGCCCCTCACCATTGAAGGCGTATACCGGCAACAGGTCGGGGCGCTGGCTCGCTGGCTTGATGGCATCCATCAGGCTGTCGAGCACCAACGGTTGGGCCTGTGGGCTTGCATAATAGGTCAGCACCATGTGCGCTCGGTTCTGCCGCAACGCCTTGACGTAGGTGATACGCAGCTTTTCGCTGGGGATGCCCATGCGCCGTAGGCTGAAATACTTGGCAATAGCGTAGTCCTCGCAATCACCAGCCCCCTTGATCAAGGCCTGGACCGGCGTGGCCCAATAATCGACCTCGCGCCACAGGTCGATATCTTCGACGTAGCGCAGTTGCTGGTTGAAGAAGCGATTGACCACCTGCAGCTGCTCCAACTCACTGGCCTGCTTCTGCGTGGTCATCAGGTTCTGCCAGGCGTCGATACGCCCCTGCCCTGCGCCCAGCGGGCCATACAGGGCTTGCGACTTGCGACTGATCTGGGAAAAATCCCAATCCGCGTGCAAACCGCCCAGTAGCAAGCTACCCAGCAGCGCGGCAAGGCCGACACGTCGCACAGCGGTTTTGAACATCCAGGATATCGCCACTGCGAAGACCTGTTCAGACCAGTCGAAAGCAGCGATGGTGCGGCCTGCCAGTGCAAAAGACAATGGCACCCTGCAATCACGCCAATGGTCGGGCCATAATAACTTTATGGCTATCTCGTTCTATGTGCCGCTTCCTTTGGCAGGCGACTTCATACACCATAGCCGCGGCCTTGGGTCACCCGCTCCAGTGCGGTTGACGGTTTGACAAGCCCCCTTGCCTATTACTAGTGTCATTGGATCCAACTTTCGTTATTGTCGAGGCAGACTCCGCGTGGCCGAGAAAATCAAATTGAGCAACGTGCTGGCTAGCGAACAGCTATCCCCGCACCTGGCACGTGCCGTGATCGAAGAGCGCCTGCGCAGCGCCATTCTTGATGGTCGTCTGCCGCCAGGTACTGCTGTGCGTCAACAAGAGCTCGCTACCTTGTTCGGGGTCAGCCGCATGCCTGTGCGCGAGGCCCTGCGCCAACTCGAAGCGCAATCGCTGCTGAAAGTGGAGATGCACAAAGGGGCGGTGGTTGCGCCATTGATTGGCGAGGACGCAGTGGACACTTATGCCCTGCGTGTACTGCTCGAAAGCGAGGCGCTGCGCCAATCGGTGCCGCTGCTTGATAGCGACGACATCGCCCGAGCCCGCGGCTACATCCAGCAACTCGAAAACGAGACCCTCCACGCCGAAATCGGTCGCCTCAACCGTCTGCTCCACATGACGCTGTACAGCAAGGCGTCGAACAAGAAGTTGCTACGCCTGATCGAGAACGAGCTGAACGAGGAAGAGCGTTTTCTGCGCTTTCATCTTTCGTCCATGGGGCTGGGGAAACTCACCCAGGACGATCACAACGCCCTGGTGGACGCGGCCAGCGACAAGCTGGTGGATGAAGCCATCGCGGTGCTGGAGCGGCACTTGAACTCAGGGGCGCGTGTTATCAGGAACTACCTGGATACACAGTTGGGGCGCTAACGGTTCTGCCTGGCCTGGCCACGGGTTGCATAGCAGCCCGACATCAGACTGTTGCAAATTAGCCTTGCACCGCAAACAATGAGACTAATTATCATTCATGTCCATTGAAGCCAGCGCCCTCCTCCATGCCTTCCAATGACTCCGTGCAAACGCTCTACAGTGACCACCACGGCTGGCTGCATGCCTGGCTGCGCAGCAAGCTGGGCAATGCCGCCGATGCCGCGGACTTGGCCCAGGACACCTTCGTCCGGCTGTTACAGCGCCGCGAGCAGGTGCAGCTCAACACGCCAAGGGCCTTCCTGTGCACCGTCGCACGTGGGTTGGTGATCGATCACTGGCGTCGTGAAGAACTGCATCGGGCTTACCTCGAAGCACTGGCTCATCTGCCTGAGGCCCTGGCGCCTTCGGCCGAAACCCGCGAAGTGTTGCTGGAACTGCTGGAGCGTATCGCGCGTATGCTCGATGGCCTCAAGCCTAAAGTGCGCCGCGCATTTTTGCTGGCCCAATGCGAAGGGCTGAAGCATCAGGCCATTGCCGAGCAAATGGGTATCTCCGTACGCACCGTGGAGCGCTATATCGCGGATGCGCTCTACCATTGCTACCTGCTGCGCTTCGAAGACGAGCGATGACAGCCGCCGCCCCTTCGGCCAAAACAGTCAAGCAGGCCATTCAGTGGATGCTCAGGCTGCGCGAGAGCGGCAATAGCCCCGCACTGCAGCATCAATGCGAGCAGTGGCGTCGCGCGCGACACGAACACGAGCTGGCGTGGCAGCGGGTGGTTCATCTGCATCAGGACCTTGACCTGCGCGCTATCCCCGGCGCGGGGGTTGCCCTGCAGACCCTGGAAACCAGCCAACGACGCCTGCACCGCCGCCAGGCGCTCAAATTGCTTGGCGGTGCTGCCCTGGCGGGCACTGCTGCATGGCTGGCCAAAGACCTCGATAGTGTCAGCGTGTGGGCCTCGGACTACGCTACTGCCACTGGCGAACGGCGTAGCTTCCGCCTGCCCGATGGCTCGCTGATGCAACTGAATACGCGCAGTGCCGTGGACCTGGCCTTTGACGATCAGCAGCGTTTGATCCGCCTCAAGCAAGGGGAGTTGATGCTCACCTGCAGCGAGGCGCCGAATCCGCCACGCCCCCTGTTGGTACAGACGCAACACGCCCTGCTCGAAGGTCTCAATGGGCGCTTTGTGGTACGGCAGGATATCGACTGCACAAGGGTCAGCGTCAGCCAGGGCAATGTGGCGATCCACCGGCCGGGGAATGGCCAGGTGCAGTGGATCACCAGCGGTCAGGACTGGCGCCTGGACGTAAACAGTGCACAACGCCTGGACCGCGTGGCCATGGACCCGGCGGCCTGGAGCGAAGGGCTGATCGTGACCCGCGACATGCGCTTGCGCGATTTTCTTCAGCAGGTGAGCCGTTATCGCAACGGCTACCTGGGCTGCAGCGATGATATTGCCGATCTGCGCCTGTCAGGTGTATTCCGTCTCCAGGACCCTGAACAACTGCTGCAACTGCTGCCCCAAACGCTGCCTGTGAGGCTTCGCCAACGCACGCGCTGGTGGATTCGCGTTGAGCACATTGCCTGACTTCACCCACGTGCTGATTTTTTGGCGGGATTTGGGCGCCGATCCGGCTAGGACAGTAAGCAACGCCTTCTGCCCTCCCCTTTAATGGACTCATTCATGCCCATCGCCTCAACACCCGCACGCCCATCCAACGCGAATGATTTTCGACCTGTCTTGAATTCAGCCAGCCTGCGCAAAGCCGTACGGGCAGCCCTGTTCGGCACCGCCCTGGGCATGACCGCCCTGCCGCTTCAAGCCCTGGCCGCCGAGGCCTCTCAGGCAAGCCAGCAGTATGCGATCCCGGCCGGCCAATTGAACGATGTGCTCAACCAGTTTGCACGCCAGACGGGGATCACCTTATCGAGCACACCGCAATTGACCAGCGGGCTGCAATCCAGTGGCCTGCAAGGGCATTACTCGCCCGAACAGGCTCTGCGCCAACTGCTCAATGGCAGCGGCCTGGAAGCCGTCAGCCAAGGTGGGCGCAACTATGTGTTGCGGGCACTGCCTGAGGGTGCCGCGCTGTCGCTGCCAGACACCGACATCCGCAGCTTCAGCCTTGGCAATGCCCTGGGCAGCATGGACGGCTATAACGCTACGCACAGCCAGGTTGCGACCAAGACCAGCATGCCACTGGTGGAAACCTCGCAATCAGTCTCGGTGGTGACCCGCCAGCAAATGGATGATCAGGGCTCGCAGACCGTCGCCCAGGCCATGCGTTATACCCCAGGGGTACTGACCAACCCCTATGGCGCTACGCACCGCTACGACTATGTGGCCATGCGTGGTTTCAATGATGGTTCGGTGGACAACATCTACGTCGATGGCCTGAAGTCCATGGGTGACAACGGCACCTACAGCACCATGCAGGTGGACCCTTACTTCCTTGAACGCATCGACATCCTCAAAGGGCCCTCTTCGGTCCTTTATGGCCGCAGCTCCCCTGGGGGGCTGGTGGCATTGACCACCAAGAAGCCCCTGTTTACCCCTTTCCATCAGATCCAGGCCACTGTGGGCACCCAGGGCCAGCGTGGCATGGGTTTCGACTTCAGCGGCCCGGTAGATGACGACAAACGTATCGCCTATCGTCTGACAGGCCTGGCGGATAGCTCAGACACCCAGTTCGACCACAGCAAGGAAGAACGCTACGCCATCGCTCCGGCTATCAGCATCGACTTCACCGAAGACACCTCACTGACGCTGCAGGCGTATCTGCAGCACGACCCCAATGGCGGCTACCACGGCGGCAACCCGGCGGACGGCATGCTGCACAAGCGCAACGGGCTGCGCCTGTCAGACCACTTCTTTGAGGGCGAACCCGGGGTCGACAACTACGAACGCACACAGCAGTCGTTCAGCTACCAGTTCGAGCACCGCTTCAACGACGTGTTCACCGCCCGGCAGAACTTCCGCTACCAGGACTCTGATGTCTCGATGGACCAGGTGTATTCGGCCGGCTGGGCGGATGCCGACAGCAACATCCTCAACCGCGCCTATACCGGCGGTGACGAGCGCCTGCATTCGTACATCATCGATAACATGCTGCAGGCAGAGTTCTTCACAGGCGCGGCCAAGCATACCTTGCTGCTTGGCACCGACTATCAGCGCCGCAAGGCGGACGTTGAATGGCGTTACGGCACAGTCGATCCGCTGGATGCGGGCAACCCTCAATACGGCAATGGCAACCTGCAGGTGCTCGGTGAAAACCGCTATCAGCGCCGTCTGCAGCAAACAGGTGTGTACTTGCAGGACCTGGTCGAGCTGGACCAATGGCGCTTCTCGTTGGGGCTGCGCCAGGACTGGGTGAAAGTCTCTGAGGAGAACCGTGACAGCAACACCAAGGTCAACGACCAGCGCACCAAGTTCACCACCCGGGCGGGTGTGCTGTATCTGTTCGAGAACGGTATGGCGCCTTATGTCAGCTACTCGGAGTCGTTCAACCCCAATACCGTTTCTGACCAGGATGGCCGCCCGCTGGCTCCGACCGAGGGCACTCAGTGGGAGGCGGGTATCAAGTATCAACCACCAGGCAGTGACAACCTGTTCACCGCATCGGTATTCCGGATCGAGCAAGAGAACCTGGCATCCAAGCAGCCGAACGAGGAGTTCTATCGCCCCGTGGGTGAAGTTCGCTCACAAGGGCTGGAATTGGAGGCCCATGTTCAGGTGACCGATAACCTCAAGCTGCTGGGCGGCTACACCTTTACCGACATCGAGTATTCCAAGACGATGCCGAGCCTGGTGGCCCCCAGCCTGGACAACAAGGGTCATTCACCTACCCAGGCACCCAAGCAGATGTTTTCACTGTGGGCTGATTACAACTTCCGTCAGGGAGCGCTGGACGGCCTGCGACTGGGCGGCGGGGTACGGTATGTGGGGTACAGCTGGGTGGATGCGGAAAACAGCATGAAGGTGCCTTCCTACACGCTATTTGACGCTTCCATCGGCTATGACCTGGGCAAGGTAGGCCTGACGGGGGTGGATGTGCGCCTGAACGCCAACAACCTCACCAACGAAAGCTACATCACCTCATGTGCCAGCCTGAACTACTGCTACATGGGTGAAGAGCGAAACGTAAGCGCTACGGTCAGCTATCAGTTCTGACCGGAAAAGACAAAGCCCCTGTCTGCATCGCAGACAGGGGCTTTGGGTTTGAATCTTGACGATGACCTACTCTCACATGGGGAAACCCCACACTACCATCGGCGATGCATCGTTTCACTGCTGAGTTCGGGATGGGATCAGGTGGTTCCAATGCTCTATGGTCGTCAAGAAATTCTGTGTGCCGGCCCGTCCTGAAGACGTACCCGCGAAATTCTATGGCTTCTACTTAAAGACAAAACCCCTACCTGCTCGCGCAAATAGGGGTTTTGCGAAATGAATCTTGACGATGACCTACTCTCACATGGGGAAACCCCACACTACCATCGGCGATGCATCGTTTCACTACTGAGTTCGGGATGGGATCAGGTGGTTCCAATGCTCTATGGTCGTCAAGAAATTCTGTTGCCAGAATATCCAGATGGACAGCCCAGCGAATTCGGATATGCGATATTTGTGGTTACGAACTTTCGGTTATTTCGTCTTCACCACCACAATTCGGCGTCTTACGCTCAAATTGCTTGGGTGTTATATGGTCAAGCCTCACGGGCAATTAGTATTGGTTAGCTCAACGCCTCACAGCGCTTACACACCCAACCTATCAACGTCGTAGTCTTCGACGGCCCTTTAGGGGATTCAAGATCCCAGTGAGATCTCATCTTGAGGCAAGTTTCCCGCTTAGATGCTTTCAGCGGTTATCTCTTCCGAACATAGCTACCCGGCAATGCCACTGGCGTGACAACCGGAACACCAGAGGTTCGTCCACTCCGGTCCTCTCGTACTAGGAGCAGCCCCTCTCAAATCTCAAACGTCCACGGCAGATAGGGACCGAACTGTCTCACGACGTTCTAAACCCAGCTCGCGTACCACTTTAAATGGCGAACAGCCATACCCTTGGGACCGGCTTCAGCCCCAGGATGTGATGAGCCGACATCGAGGTGCCAAACACCGCCGTCGATATGAACTCTTGGGCGGTATCAGCCTGTTATCCCCGGAGTACCTTTTATCCGTTGAGCGATGGCCCTTCCATACAGAACCACCGGATCACTAAGACCTACTTTCGTACCTGCTCGACGTGTTTGTCTCGCAGTCAAGCGCGCTTTTGCCTTTATACTCTACGACCGATTTCCGACCGGTCTGAGCGCACCTTCGTACTCCTCCGTTACTCTTTGGGAGGAGACCGCCCCAGTCAAACTACCCACCATACACTGTCCTCGATCCGGATAACGGACCTGAGTTAGAACCTCAAAGTTGCCAGGGTGGTATTTCAAGGATGGCTCCATGAGAACTGGCGTCCCCACTTCAAAGCCTCCCACCTATCCTACACAAGCAAATTCAAAGTCCAGTGCAAAGCTATAGTAAAGGTTCACGGGGTCTTTCCGTCTAGCCGCGGATACACTGCATCTTCACAGCGATTTCAATTTCACTGAGTCTCGGGTGGAGACAGCGCCGCCATCGTTACGCCATTCGTGCAGGTCGGAACTTACCCGACAAGGAATTTCGCTACCTTAGGACCGTTATAGTTACGGCCGCCGTTTACCGGGGCTTCGATCAAGAGCTTCGCTTGCGCTAACCCCATCAATTAACCTTCCGGCACCGGGCAGGCGTCACACCCTATACGTCCACTTTCGTGTTTGCAGAGTGCTGTGTTTTTAATAAACAGTCGCAGCGGCCTGGTATCTTCGACCGGCATGGGCTTACGGAGCAAGTCCTTAACCCTCGCCGGCGCACCTTCTCCCGAAGTTACGGTGCCATTTTGCCTAGTTCCTTCACCCGAGTTCTCTCAAGCGCCTTGGTATTCTCTACCTAACCACCTGTGTCGGTTTGGGGTACGGTTCCCAGTTATCTGAAGCTTAGGAGCTTTTCTTGGAAGCATGGCATCAACCACTTCGTCGCCTAAAGGCAACTCGTCATCAGCTCTCGGCCTTGAGATCCCGGATTTGCCTAAGATCTCAGCCTACCACCTTAAACTTGGACAACCAACGCCAAGCTGGCCTAGCCTTCTCCGTCCCTCCATCGCAATAACTGGAAGTACAGGAATATTAACCTGTTTTCCATCGACTACGCTTTTCAGCCTCGCCTTAGGGACCGACTAACCCTGCGTCGATTAACGTTGCGCAGGAAACCTTGGTCTTTCGGCGTGGGAGTTTTTCACTCCCATTGTCGTTACTCATGTCAGCATTCGCACTTCTGATACCTCCAGCAAGCTTCTCAACTCACCTTCACAGGCTTACAGAACGCTCCTCTACCGCATCATCATAAGATGATACCCGTAGCTTCGGTGCATGGTTTGAGCCCCGTTACATCTTCCGCGCAGGCCGACTCGACTAGTGAGCTATTACGCTTTCTTTAAAGGGTGGCTGCTTCTAAGCCAACCTCCTAGCTGTCTAAGCCTTCCCACATCGTTTCCCACTTAACCATGACTTTGGGACCTTAGCTGACGGTCTGGGTTGTTTCCCTTTTCACGACGGACGTTAGCACCCGCCGTGTGTCTCCCATGCTCGGCACTTGTAGGTATTCGGAGTTTGCATCGGTTTGGTAAGTCGGGATGACCCCCTAGCCGAAACAGTGCTCTACCCCCTACAGTGATACATGAGGCGCTACCTAAATAGCTTTCGAGGAGAACCAGCTATCTCCGAGCTTGATTAGCCTTTCACTCCGATCCACAGGTCATCCGCTAACTTTTCAACGGTAGTCGGTTCGGTCCTCCAGTCAGTGTTACCTAACCTTCAACCTGCCCATGGATAGATCGCCCGGTTTCGGGTCTATACCCAGCGACTAAACGCCCTATTAAGACTCGCTTTCGCTACGCCTCCCCTATTCGGTTAAGCTCGCCACTGAATATAAGTCGCTGACCCATTATACAAAAGGTACGCAGTCACCTAACAAAGTAGGCTCCCACTGCTTGTACGCATACGGTTTCAGGATCTATTTCACTCCCCTCTCCGGGGTTCTTTTCGCCTTTCCCTCACGGTACTAGTTCACTATCGGTCAGTCAGTAGTATTTAGCCTTGGAGGATGGTCCCCCCATATTCAGACAAAGTTTCTCGTGCTCCGTCCTACTCGATTTCATTGATAAGAGATTTTCGTGTACGGGGCTATCACCCACTATGGCCGCACTTTCCAGAGCGTTCCACTAATCTCAAACCAACTTAAGGGCTGGTCCCCGTTCGCTCGCCACTACTAAGGGAATCTCGGTTGATTTCTTTTCCTCAGGGTACTTAGATGTTTCAGTTCCCCTGGTTCGCCTCTTGCACCTATGTATTCAGTACAAGATACTCAGCTTATGCTGAGTGGGTTCCCCCATTCAGAGATCTCTGGATCACAGTCTGTTTGCCGACTCCCCAAAGCTTATCGCAGGCTACCACGTCTTTCATCGCCTCTGACTGCCAAGGCATCCACCGTATGCGCTTCTTCACTTGACCATATAACCCCAAGCAATCTGGTTATACTGTGAAGACGACATTCGCCGAAAATTCGTTTTGCTCTTTCGAGCCCACAAATTTTACCTTAGCCTGATCCACTACCAGTGAAAGTAGTGTTCAGTCTATTTCTATCACATATCCGAATTTTTAAAGAACGATCTGACAAAAGTCAGAAATCAACATTCATTAACGAATGTTCATTTCTAAGTTCTGACAAGCTACTGCTTACGGCGAAAGTGGTGGAGCCAAGCGGGATCGAACCGCTGACCTCCTGCGTGCAAGGCAGGCGCTCTCCCAGCTGAGCTATGGCCCCGTATTCTACGGCTGAACCATGTAATGGTAGGTCTGGGCAGATTTGAACTGCCGACCTCACCCTTATCAGGGGTGCGCTCTAACCAACTGAGCTACAGACCTATAACAGGGTCGCGTTACAGCATCGTCTTTATACAAGTGAATCAAGCAATTCGTGTGGGAGCTCATCAGCAGGCTGATGTCGTCGATTAAGGAGGTGATCCAGCCGCAGGTTCCCCTACGGCTACCTTGTTACGACTTCACCCCAGTCATGAATCACACCGTGGTAACCGTCCTCCCGAAGGTTAGACTAGCTACTTCTGGTGCAACCCACTCCCATGGTGTGACGGGCGGTGTGTACAAGGCCCGGGAACGTATTCACCGCGACATTCTGATTCGCGATTACTAGCGATTCCGACTTCACGCAGTCGAGTTGCAGACTGCGATCCGGACTACGATCGGTTTTGTGAGATTAGCTCCACCTCGCGGCTTGGCAACCCTCTGTACCGACCATTGTAGCACGTGTGTAGCCCAGGCCGTAAGGGCCATGATGACTTGACGTCATCCCCACCTTCCTCCGGTTTGTCACCGGCAGTCTCCTTAGAGTGCCCACCATAACGTGCTGGTAACTAAGGACAAGGGTTGCGCTCGTTACGGGACTTAACCCAACATCTCACGACACGAGCTGACGACAGCCATGCAGCACCTGTGTCAGAGTTCCCGAAGGCACCAATCTATCTCTAGAAAGTTCTCTGCATGTCAAGGCCTGGTAAGGTTCTTCGCGTTGCTTCGAATTAAACCACATGCTCCACCGCTTGTGCGGGCCCCCGTCAATTCATTTGAGTTTTAACCTTGCGGCCGTACTCCCCAGGCGGTCAACTTAATGCGTTAGCTGCGCCACTAAAATCTCAAGGATTCCAACGGCTAGTTGACATCGTTTACGGCGTGGACTACCAGGGTATCTAATCCTGTTTGCTCCCCACGCTTTCGCACCTCAGTGTCAGTATCAGTCCAGGTGGTCGCCTTCGCCACTGGTGTTCCTTCCTATATCTACGCATTTCACCGCTACACAGGAAATTCCACCACCCTCTACCGTACTCTAGCTTGCCAGTTTTGGATGCAGTTCCCAGGTTGAGCCCGGGGCTTTCACATTCAACTTAACAAACCACCTACGCGCGCTTTACGCCCAGTAATTCCGATTAACGCTTGCACCCTCTGTATTACCGCGGCTGCTGGCACAGAGTTAGCCGGTGCTTATTCTGTCGGTAACGTCAAAACAGCAAGGTATTCGCTTACTGCCCTTCCTCCCAACTTAAAGTGCTTTACAATCCGAAGACCTTCTTCACACACGCGGCATGGCTGGATCAGGCTTTCGCCCATTGTCCAATATTCCCCACTGCTGCCTCCCGTAGGAGTCTGGACCGTGTCTCAGTTCCAGTGTGACTGATCATCCTCTCAGACCAGTTACGGATCGTCGCCTTGGTGAGCCATTACCCCACCAACTAGCTAATCCGACCTAGGCTCATCTGATAGCGCAAGGCCCGAAGGTCCCCTGCTTTCTCCCGTAGGACGTATGCGGTATTAGCGTTCCTTTCGAAACGTTGTCCCCCACTACCAGGCAGATTCCTAGGCATTACTCACCCGTCCGCCGCTGAATCGAAGAGCAAGCTCTTCTCATCCGCTCGACTTGCATGTGTTAGGCCTGCCGCCAGCGTTCAATCTGAGCCATGATCAAACTCTTCAGTTCAATACTGCTTGGGTTTTTAAGAAACCCTAAACTTGGCTCAGCAATCTCAAATGACTATGTGATTTCTCGCATGGTCACTTGTGATGCTGATAATCTTTTTGACTATCAGTCCATACTCACAAGCACCCACACGAATTGCTTGATTCAATTTGTTAAAGAGCGTTTGGTTAAGAGCTTTTCGTCTCAACCGAGGCGCGCATTCTACGCTTTCCTCAGAGCCTGTCAAGCGTTTATTTTGAAGTTTCTTTCGAGAATCTCGTTTAGCTTCAAACACTTAACTCGCTGCGATCTCTCGTAGCGGGAGGCGAATAATACAGCATTCAAAAACGCTGTCAACCACCTTTTTGCCGCTGCTGAGCGGTCATTCAACCTGGTCAGCAAGAAGCTTGAGCTTCTACTTAAAGACAAAACCCCTACCTGCTTGCGCAGATAGGGGTTTTGCGAAATGAATCTTGACGATGACCTACTCTCACATGGGGAAACCCCACACTACCATCGGCGATGCATCGTTTCACTACTGAGTTCGGGATGGGATCAGGTGGTTCCAATGCTCTATGGTCGTCAAGAAATTCTGTAGCCAGAATGTCCAGATGGACAGCCCAGCGAATTCGGATATGCGATATTTGTGGTTACGAATTTTCGGTTATTTCGTCTTCACCACCACAATTCGGCGTCTTACGCTCAAATTGCTTGGGTGTTATATGGTCAAGCCTCACGGGCAATTAGTATTGGTTAGCTCAACGCCTCACAGCGCTTACACACCCAACCTATCAACGTCGTAGTCTTCGACGGCCCTTTAGGGGATTCAAGATCCCAGTGAGATCTCATCTTGAGGCAAGTTTCCCGCTTAGATGCTTTCAGCGGTTATCTCTTCCGAACATAGCTACCCGGCAATGCCACTGGCGTGACAACCGGAACACCAGAGGTTCGTCCACTCCGGTCCTCTCGTACTAGGAGCAGCCCCTCTCAAATCTCAAACGTCCACGGCAGATAGGGACCGAACTGTCTCACGACGTTCTAAACCCAGCTCGCGTACCACTTTAAATGGCGAACAGCCATACCCTTGGGACCGGCTTCAGCCCCAGGATGTGATGAGCCGACATCGAGGTGCCAAACACCGCCGTCGATATGAACTCTTGGGCGGTATCAGCCTGTTATCCCCGGAGTACCTTTTATCCGTTGAGCGATGGCCCTTCCATACAGAACCACCGGATCACTAAGACCTACTTTCGTACCTGCTCGACGTGTTTGTCTCGCAGTCAAGCGCGCTTTTGCCTTTATACTCTACGACCGATTTCCGACCGGTCTGAGCGCACCTTCGTACTCCTCCGTTACTCTTTGGGAGGAGACCGCCCCAGTCAAACTACCCACCATACACTGTCCTCGATCCGGATAACGGACCTGAGTTAGAACCTCAAAGTTGCCAGGGTGGTATTTCAAGGATGGCTCCATGAGAACTGGCGTCCCCACTTCAAAGCCTCCCACCTATCCTACACAAGCAAATTCAAAGTCCAGTGCAAAGCTATAGTAAAGGTTCACGGGGTCTTTCCGTCTAGCCGCGGATACACTGCATCTTCACAGCGATTTCAATTTCACTGAGTCTCGGGTGGAGACAGCGCCGCCATCGTTACGCCATTCGTGCAGGTCGGAACTTACCCGACAAGGAATTTCGCTACCTTAGGACCGTTATAGTTACGGCCGCCGTTTACCGGGGCTTCGATCAAGAGCTTCGCTTGCGCTAACCCCATCAATTAACCTTCCGGCACCGGGCAGGCGTCACACCCTATACGTCCACTTTCGTGTTTGCAGAGTGCTGTGTTTTTAATAAACAGTCGCAGCGGCCTGGTATCTTCGACCGGCATGGGCTTACGGAGCAAGTCCTTAACCCTCGCCGGCGCACCT
The DNA here is from genome assembly GCF_025905425.1 of Pseudomonas putida. Lineage (NCBI taxonomy): Bacteria > Pseudomonadati > Pseudomonadota > Gammaproteobacteria > Pseudomonadales > Pseudomonadaceae > Pseudomonas > Pseudomonas putida. The sequence continues at coordinate 5,172,504 of NZ_CP109603.1, forward strand.
TCTCCCGAAGTTACGGTGCCATTTTGCCTAGTTCCTTCACCCGAGTTCTCTCAAGCGCCTTGGTATTCTCTACCTAACCACCTGTGTCGGTTTGGGGTACGGTTCCCAGTTATCTGAAGCTTAGGAGCTTTTCTTGGAAGCATGGCATCAACCACTTCGTCGCCTAAAGGCAACTCGTCATCAGCTCTCGGCCTTGAGATCCCGGATTTGCCTAAGATCTCAGCCTACCACCTTAAACTTGGACAACCAACGCCAAGCTGGCCTAGCCTTCTCCGTCCCTCCATCGCAATAACTGGAAGTACAGGAATATTAACCTGTTTTCCATCGACTACGCTTTTCAGCCTCGCCTTAGGGACCGACTAACCCTGCGTCGATTAACGTTGCGCAGGAAACCTTGGTCTTTCGGCGTGGGAGTTTTTCACTCCCATTGTCGTTACTCATGTCAGCATTCGCACTTCTGATACCTCCAGCAAGCTTCTCAACTCACCTTCACAGGCTTACAGAACGCTCCTCTACCGCATCATCATAAGATGATACCCGTAGCTTCGGTGCATGGTTTGAGCCCCGTTACATCTTCCGCGCAGGCCGACTCGACTAGTGAGCTATTACGCTTTCTTTAAAGGGTGGCTGCTTCTAAGCCAACCTCCTAGCTGTCTAAGCCTTCCCACATCGTTTCCCACTTAACCATGACTTTGGGACCTTAGCTGACGGTCTGGGTTGTTTCCCTTTTCACGACGGACGTTAGCACCCGCCGTGTGTCTCCCATGCTCGGCACTTGTAGGTATTCGGAGTTTGCATCGGTTTGGTAAGTCGGGATGACCCCCTAGCCGAAACAGTGCTCTACCCCCTACAGTGATACATGAGGCGCTACCTAAATAGCTTTCGAGGAGAACCAGCTATCTCCGAGCTTGATTAGCCTTTCACTCCGATCCACAGGTCATCCGCTAACTTTTCAACGGTAGTCGGTTCGGTCCTCCAGTCAGTGTTACCTAACCTTCAACCTGCCCATGGATAGATCGCCCGGTTTCGGGTCTATACCCAGCGACTAAACGCCCTATTAAGACTCGCTTTCGCTACGCCTCCCCTATTCGGTTAAGCTCGCCACTGAATATAAGTCGCTGACCCATTATACAAAAGGTACGCAGTCACCTAACAAAGTAGGCTCCCACTGCTTGTACGCATACGGTTTCAGGATCTATTTCACTCCCCTCTCCGGGGTTCTTTTCGCCTTTCCCTCACGGTACTAGTTCACTATCGGTCAGTCAGTAGTATTTAGCCTTGGAGGATGGTCCCCCCATATTCAGACAAAGTTTCTCGTGCTCCGTCCTACTCGATTTCATTGATAAGAGATTTTCGTGTACGGGGCTATCACCCACTATGGCCGCACTTTCCAGAGCGTTCCACTAATCTCAAACCAACTTAAGGGCTGGTCCCCGTTCGCTCGCCACTACTAAGGGAATCTCGGTTGATTTCTTTTCCTCAGGGTACTTAGATGTTTCAGTTCCCCTGGTTCGCCTCTTGCACCTATGTATTCAGTACAAGATACTCAGCTTATGCTGAGTGGGTTCCCCCATTCAGAGATCTCTGGATCACAGTCTGTTTGCCGACTCCCCAAAGCTTATCGCAGGCTACCACGTCTTTCATCGCCTCTGACTGCCAAGGCATCCACCGTATGCGCTTCTTCACTTGACCATATAACCCCAAGCAATCTGGTTATACTGTGAAGACGACATTCGCCGAAAATTCGTTTTGCTCTTTCGAGCCCACAAATTTTACCTTAGCCTGATCCACTACCAGTGAAAGTAGTGTTCAGTCTATTTCTATCACATATCCGAATTTTTAAAGAACGATCTGACAAAAGTCAGAAATCAACATTCGAAGCGAATGCTCATTTCTAAGTTCTGATCAGGAACAAGATAAGACCTATAGAAGGCCTTGATCGTCTTCGACAATGAATCAAGCAATTCGTGTGGGAGCTCATCAGCAGGCTGATGTCGTCGATTAAGGAGGTGATCCAGCCGCAGGTTCCCCTACGGCTACCTTGTTACGACTTCACCCCAGTCATGAATCACACCGTGGTAACCGTCCTCCCGAAGGTTAGACTAGCTACTTCTGGTGCAACCCACTCCCATGGTGTGACGGGCGGTGTGTACAAGGCCCGGGAACGTATTCACCGCGACATTCTGATTCGCGATTACTAGCGATTCCGACTTCACGCAGTCGAGTTGCAGACTGCGATCCGGACTACGATCGGTTTTGTGAGATTAGCTCCACCTCGCGGCTTGGCAACCCTCTGTACCGACCATTGTAGCACGTGTGTAGCCCAGGCCGTAAGGGCCATGATGACTTGACGTCATCCCCACCTTCCTCCGGTTTGTCACCGGCAGTCTCCTTAGAGTGCCCACCATAACGTGCTGGTAACTAAGGACAAGGGTTGCGCTCGTTACGGGACTTAACCCAACATCTCACGACACGAGCTGACGACAGCCATGCAGCACCTGTGTCAGAGTTCCCGAAGGCACCAATCTATCTCTAGAAAGTTCTCTGCATGTCAAGGCCTGGTAAGGTTCTTCGCGTTGCTTCGAATTAAACCACATGCTCCACCGCTTGTGCGGGCCCCCGTCAATTCATTTGAGTTTTAACCTTGCGGCCGTACTCCCCAGGCGGTCAACTTAATGCGTTAGCTGCGCCACTAAAATCTCAAGGATTCCAACGGCTAGTTGACATCGTTTACGGCGTGGACTACCAGGGTATCTAATCCTGTTTGCTCCCCACGCTTTCGCACCTCAGTGTCAGTATCAGTCCAGGTGGTCGCCTTCGCCACTGGTGTTCCTTCCTATATCTACGCATTTCACCGCTACACAGGAAATTCCACCACCCTCTACCGTACTCTAGCTTGCCAGTTTTGGATGCAGTTCCCAGGTTGAGCCCGGGGCTTTCACATTCAACTTAACAAACCACCTACGCGCGCTTTACGCCCAGTAATTCCGATTAACGCTTGCACCCTCTGTATTACCGCGGCTGCTGGCACAGAGTTAGCCGGTGCTTATTCTGTCGGTAACGTCAAAACAGCAAGGTATTCGCTTACTGCCCTTCCTCCCAACTTAAAGTGCTTTACAATCCGAAGACCTTCTTCACACACGCGGCATGGCTGGATCAGGCTTTCGCCCATTGTCCAATATTCCCCACTGCTGCCTCCCGTAGGAGTCTGGACCGTGTCTCAGTTCCAGTGTGACTGATCATCCTCTCAGACCAGTTACGGATCGTCGCCTTGGTGAGCCATTACCCCACCAACTAGCTAATCCGACCTAGGCTCATCTGATAGCGCAAGGCCCGAAGGTCCCCTGCTTTCTCCCGTAGGACGTATGCGGTATTAGCGTTCCTTTCGAAACGTTGTCCCCCACTACCAGGCAGATTCCTAGGCATTACTCACCCGTCCGCCGCTGAATCGAAGAGCAAGCTCTTCTCATCCGCTCGACTTGCATGTGTTAGGCCTGCCGCCAGCGTTCAATCTGAGCCATGATCAAACTCTTCAGTTCAATACTGCTTGGGTTTTTAAGAAACCCTAAACTTGGCTCAGCAATCTCAAATGACTATGTGATTTCTCGCATGGTCACTTGTGATGCTGATAATCTTTTTGACTATCAGTCCATACTCACAAGCACCCACACGAATTGCTTGATTCAATTTGTTAAAGAGCGTTTGGTTAAGAGCTTTTCGTCTCAACCGAGGCGCGCATTCTACGCTTTCCTCAGGGCCTGTCAAGCGTTTATTTTGAAGTTTTTCGCGAGAATCTCGTTTAGCTTCAAACACTTAACTCGCTGCGATCTCTCGTAGCGGGAGGCGAATTCTACAGCGTTTAGAAGCGCTGTCAACCACCATTTCAACCGCTGACGATCTTTCGATCGAAGCCCTTCCATCATCACCTGAATTGATTAACTCTTTGATACTCAAGGAGTTTTTCGTTCCAACTACGCTGGAAGTGGGGCGCATTATAAGGGGATTCGAAACCCCGTCAACCTTTAATTTCACGAAACCTTAATATCGCTAAAAAGCAAAGCGGGGAGGCCTTCGGCCTCCCCGCTGTTCCATAGCTCTATATAGCCTCAAAGCACCCCGGCACTGCGCAAGCGGTGTACCGCATCAGCATCCAGCCCCAGCACGTCACTCAATACCGCCTCGGTATGCTCACCCAACAACGGTGGCGCCCGCCGGTACTCCACCGGCGTCTCCGACAACCGAATAGGGCTGGCCACCTGCGGCACACTCCCCGCCAGCGGATGCGGGATATTCACCGCCAACCCTCGAGCCACTACCTGCGGATCCTGGAACATCTGCGCCAGGTCATTGATAGGTCCACATGGCACCCCTGCCTTCTCCAACTGGCTCACCCACTGCGCCGTGGTCTTGAACACCGTGGCCTGACGAATCAACGGAATCAGCTCACCGCGATTGGCTACCCGCAGCTTATTGGTAGCAAAGCGCGGATCATCCGCCCACTGGGGCTGCCCAGCCACCTCGGCAAACTTGCGAAACTGACCGTCATTACCCACGGTAAGGATGAAATCGCCATCTGCTGTAGGGAAGTCCTGGTAAGGCACGATATTGGGATGCGCATTGCCCAGGCGTCGAGGTGGATTACCCGTGGTCAGATAGTTCATCGCCTGGTTGGCCAGGCACGCCACCTGCACATCGAGCAACGCCATGTCGACATGCTGACCGATGCCGGCCTGATCACGATGAGCGAGGGCCGCCAAAATCGCCACCGTCGAGTACAGCCCAGTGAGGATGTCGGTGAGTGCTACGCCAACCTTTACCGGCCCCGCGCCTTCCTCACCCTCAGGCCGCCCGGTCAGGCTCATCAGCCCGCCCAGCCCCTGGATCATGAAGTCATACCCCGCGCGCTTGGCATATGGCCCCGTCTGGCCGAAGCCGGTGATGGAGCAATAGATAAGCTTCGGGTTGAGCGCTTTCAGGCTTTGGTAATCCAGCCCGTACGCCGCCAGGCCGCCCACCTTGAAGTTCTCGATGACGATATCCGACTTGGCCGCCAGCTCACGCACCAGGCGCTGACCCTCAGGCTGCGTGAAGTCGATCGTCACCGAACGCTTGTTGCGGTTGGCCGAGAGGTAATAAGCCGCTTCGCTGGTGTTCTCACCTTGTGCATCCTTAAGGAAAGGCGGCCCCCACGAGCGGGTATCGTCGCCATTGCCAGGGCGCTCGACCTTGATCACGTCAGCCCCAAGGTCAGCGAGAATCTGGCCAGACCATGGGCCGGCCAACACGCGCGAAAGGTCCAGCACCCGCAGATGTGATAGCGCGCCCATGGGCAGACTCCTTATTAATAGAAGGCCTGGATACCGGTCTGAGCACGCCCCAGGATCAATGCATGTACATCATGGGTGCCCTCATAGGTGTTGACCACCTCAAGGTTGACCAGATGACGGGCCACGCCGAACTCATCGGAAATACCGTTACCACCCAGCATGTCACGCGCCATGCGGGCGATATCCAAGGCCTTGCCGCAGGAATTACGCTTCATGATCGACGTGATCTCGACGGCTGCCGTGCCTTCGTCCTTCATGCGCCCCAACCGCAGACAGCCCTGCAGCGCCAAGGTGATCTCGGTTTGCATGTCCGCCAGCTTTTTCTGGATCAGCTGATTGGCTGCAAGCGGGCGGCCGAACTGCTGACGGTCCAGGGTGTATTGGCGCGCGGTGTGCCAGCAAGCCTCGGCAGCGCCCAGCGCCCCCCAGGAGATGCCATAGCGGGCCGAGTTCAGGCAGGTGAACGGCCCCTTGAGGCCACGCACGTCCGGGAAGATGTTTTCTTCAGGCACGAATACGTTATCCATCACGATCTCACCCGTGATCGAAGCACGCAGGCCGACCTTGCCGTGGATCGCCGGAGAGCTGAGGCCTTCCCAGCCCTTTTCCAGGACGAAGCCCCGAATGTCGCCAGCATCATCCTTGCCCCAGACCACGAATACATCGGCGATCGGGCTGTTGGTGATCCACATCTTGCTGCCGGTGAGACGGTAGCCACCGTCGACCTTCCTGGCGCGGGTGATCATCGAACCGGGATCGGAGCCATGGTTAGGCTCGGTCAGGCCAAAGCAGCCGATCCACTCACCGGTGGCCAGTTTGGGCAGGTACTTCTGCTTTTGCGCCTCAGTGCCAAATTCGTTGATCGGCACCATTACCAGGGAGGACTGCACACTCATCATCGAGCGATAGCCAGAGTCGATGCGTTCGACCTCACGTGCAATCAGCCCGTAGCACACATAATTCAGACCGCTGCCGCCGTACTGCTCGGGGATGGTCGCACCCAGCAAGCCGATTTCCCCCATCTCGCGGAAGATCGCCGGGTCGGTCTGCTCATGGCGGAAAGCCTCGAGCACACGCGGCGCCAACTTGTCCTGGGCGAACTGATAAGCGCTGTCACGCACCATGCGCTCTTCTTCAGTGAGCTGCTGATCCAGCAGCAGCGGATCGATCCAGTTGAAGCTTGCTTTACCGGCCATGAGCGAAATCCTCGAATAGAGAGAGCAAATTCTTGTGCCCTTGAGCCTAGGCCTGATCGGCTGCCGCGACAAACGAGGATTGCGCACGGATTAGTGATAATTTGTCACTTCGTAAATCAGCAAAACGCCACATTCACAGCCTTACAAGTGAGGTTGACGTACATGCGCCGCAAGATCCCCAGCACTGCCGCCCTGGTCTGTTTCGAAGCCGCGGCGCGAAACGAGAGCTTTACCAAGGCCGCGCAAGAGCTTGCGCTGACCCAAAGCGCCGTCTGTCGGCAGATCGGCGGCCTGGAGGCCTTCCTTAATGTGGAACTGTTTCGTCGTTCACGGCGCGGGGTGAAGCTGACCGAGGCCGGGCTTTCCTACAGCCGCCAGGTCGCCGCGCAACTGGATGCCGTTGAGCGCGACACCCTGTCGGTGATGCGCCAGCAAGGCGCCAATGTGATCGAGCTTGCCGTGGTGCCTACCTTTGGCACCCAATGGCTGCTTCCCAGGCTCAAGGACCTCCAGCAGCGCCACCCCGACGTCACCGTCAACCTGACCAACCGCACCCGGCCGTTCCTGTTCGCCGACACCGCCTTTGATGCCGCCATCTATTTCGGCGATGCCGACTGGTCGGGCACACAGTCGCACCGGCTGATGGGTGAAAACCCAGTGCCGGTGTGCAGCCCAGCCATGCTGGACGGGCAGGGCATGCTCGACGCTCGGCGCATTGCACAACTGCCATTGCTGCAGCAGACCACACGCCCCTATGCCTGGCGACAATGGTTCGGCAGCCTGGGCATGAACGTGGAGCGCGACATGACAGGCCCACGCTATGAACTATTCTCCATGCTCGCGCAGGCGGCAATGCACGAAATGGGCATCGCACTGATCCCACCCTTCCTGATCCAGCGAGAGTTGGAGGAGGGTAGGTTGGTGGTCGCTAACAGGCATGCCCTGAGCAGCGACAAGGCCTACTATCTGATGATTCCCGAACGCAAAGTGGAGTCTGCCTCACTGCGAGCCTTCCGCGACTGGCTGGTGGCACAAGCCCAGGAATACACCGCCTCGGCCTAAGCTGACCTCGTAGTCAATTATTTTAAACACCTACAGATGTATGTATTTGTCGCATCTACGTAAACTGTTACGCAAGCCTGAAAATCCCCTTTAACCCAGCTTACTACGCGGCTTTCAGGGTTAAATTGCGACATTCACCAAGCTGTGAGCGAATTACCGCGATTTTTTTGTTTTTTTCTCCTAATCTCCCAATGGCCCATGTTTGACGGGCTGCGACCGTAAGCTTGCGACATACGGTCACAGGGTGACTTGTAGTTTTAACCTGGTTTCGCTCCAGAACTGGTTGTAGGCCCCTGGGTTCATCTGCAAAATGCCTGGCCCGCCTGGGATTCGGCGGGTTGACGCTCAACGACCGTACCAGCGCACCACCCGAAGTACGCTGGCTTCCACAAAGACAAAAGGTCACCGCAGGAGACAAAGTCGTGCACATTGGTGTTCCTCTCGAGACGCAGACGGGTGAGACAAGGGTCGCCGCGACCCCTGAAACCATCAAAAAACTGGTTGCCCAAGGCCATCAGGTCACCGTCCAACGGGGGGCAGGGCTAAACGCCAGCATTCCGGACAGTGCCTATGAGGTCGTGGGGGCCTCCCTGGGAAGCGCCGCCGACGCCTACGGCGCGCAACTCGTACTCAAAGTGGTCGCGCCCAACGATCAAGAGCTCGCGCTGATAAACAGCGGCAGCCTCCTGGTGGGCATGCTCAACCCGTTCAACAGCGAAATGATCGGCAAGATGGCCGAACGCGGTATCACCGCCTTCGCCCTTGAAGCGGCGCCGCGTACCTCGCGGGCACAAAGCCTCGACGTGCTGTCGTCCCAGGCCAACATCGCTGGTTACAAGGCGGTGCTGCTGGCAGCGCATCACTACCCTCGCTTCATGCCCATGCTGATGACCGCCGCCGGTACCGTGAAGGCTGCCCGTGTGCTGATTCTGGGCGCCGGCGTTGCAGGCCTGCAGGCCATTGCCACCGCCAAACGCATGGGCGCCGTGATCGAAGCCTCGGATGTACGCCCCGCAGTCAAGGAGCAGATCGAGTCGCTGGGCGCCAAGTTCCTCGACGTGCCTTACGAAACCGACGAGGAACGTGAGTGCGCCGAAGGGGTTGGCGGCTATGCCCGGCCGATGCCGGCCAGTTGGATGCAGCGCCAGGCCCAGGCCGTACACGAGCGCGCCAAGCAGGCCGATATCGTCATCACCACGGCACTGATCCCTGGCCGCAAGGCACCGACACTGCTCAGCGCCGAAACCGTCGCGCAGATGAAGCCAGGCTCGGTGGTCATCGACCTGGCGGCAGCCCAAGGCGGCAATTGCCCGCTGACCGTCGCCGATCAAGTGGTGCTGCAGAACGGCGTGACCATCGTCGGCCCCACCAACCTGCCTGCCCAGGTGGGGGCCGATGCTTCAGCGCTGTACGCACGCAACCTGCTGGACTTCATGAAGCTGTTGTTCGACAAGGACAACGCGCTGGTCATCAACCTCGAAGACGATATCGTCGCGGCCTGCCTCATGTGCCGCGACGGGCAAGTCGTCCGCAAGAACGGCTAAGGAGCACGACAATGGAAGACATGCTGATTTCCCACGGCATCTACAACCTGATCATTTTCGTGCTGGCCATCTATGTGGGTTACCACGTGGTGTGGAACGTCACCCCGGCCCTGCACACGCCGCTGATGGCGGTCACCAATGCCATCTCCGCCATCGTCATCGTCGGTGCCATGCTGGCTGCGGCGCTGACCGTGACGCCTGCCGGCAAGCTGATGGGCACGCTCGCCGTGGCCTTGGCTGCGGTCAACGTGTTCGGTGGCTTCCTGGTCACCCGTCGCATGCTTGAGATGTTCAAGAAGAAAGCCAAGAACGAGGCGAAGAAGTAAGCATGAGCATGAATCTGGTAACGCTTCTCTACCTGGTCGCCTCGATCTGCTTCATCCAGGCGCTCAAGGGCCTTTCGCACCCGACCACATCTCGGCGCGGCAACCTGTTCGGCATGATTGGCATGGGCTTGGCTATCGTCACCACGGTTGGCCTCATTTATAAGCTGGGTGCAGAGCTGGCAACCGCCGGCATCGGTTACGTGATCGTCGGCCTGCTGGTCGGCGGTACCGCTGGCTCGATCATGGCCAAGCGCGTCGAGATGACCAAGATGCCGGAGCTGGTCGCCTTCATGCACAGCATGATCGGCCTGGCTGCGGTATTCATCGCCATCGCCGCCGTGCTTGAGCCCCAGTCGATGGGCATCGTCGCCAGCATCAGCGACCCGATCCCCACCGGCAACCGCCTGGAGCTGTTCCTGGGCGCTGCAATTGGTGCCATCACCTTCTCCGGTTCCGTGATCGCCTTCGGCAAGCTGTCGGGCAAGTACAAGTTCCGCCTGTTCCAAGGCGCACCGGTACAGTTCGCCGGCCAGCACAAGCTGAACCTGATCCTGGGCCTGACCACCATCGCCCTGGGCCTGCTGTTCACCTTCACCGGCCATTACAGCGCCTTTACCCTGATGCTGGTTTTGGCCTTCATCATGGGCGTGCTGATCATTATCCCGATCGGTGGCGCGGACATGCCGGTGGTGGTGTCGATGCTCAACAGCTATTCGGGCTGGGCAGCGGCGGGTATCGGCTTCTCGCTGAACAACTCGATGCTGATCATCGCAGGCTCTTTGGTCGGCTCCAGCGGTGCGATCCTCTCGTACATCATGTGCAAGGCGATGAACCGTTCGTTCTTCAACGTCATCCTGGGCGGCTTCGGCGGCGCGGCTGATGCGGGTGGCCCGGCAGGCACTCAGGAAGCTCGCCCGGTGAAATCCGGCTCGGCCGACGATGCCACCTTCCTGCTCAGCAATGCCGACACGGTGATCATCGTGCCTGGCTACGGCCTGGCCGTTGCCCGTGCCCAGCACGCGCTGAAGGAGCTGACTGAGAAGCTGACGCACAATGGCGTGACCGTGAAATATGCGATCCACCCGGTGGCAGGCCGTATGCCAGGGCACATGAACGTGTTGCTGGCCGAAGCCGAAGTGCCCTACGACCAGGTGTTCGAGATGGACGACATCAACGCCGAGTTCGGCCAGGCCGACGTGGTACTGGTGCTGGGCGCCAACGACGTGGTCAACCCGGCAGCGAAAAACGATCCCAAATCGCCGATTGCCGGCATGCCGATCCTGGAAGCGTTCAAGGCCAAGACCATCATCGTCAACAAGCGCTCCATGGCCAGTGGCTATGCAGGCCTGGACAACGAACTGTTCTACCTGGACAAGACCATGATGGTATTCGGTGACGCCAAGAAGGTGATCGAGGATATGGTCAAAGCGGTGGAGTAACCCCGTCGCGGCAAACCGTGCGCTATATAAGAAGCCCCGCCGAGCAATCGGCGGGGCTTTTTGCATTTGCCTGATCCAGATCAACGGCTCTACTTCCGGGCTTCTCATACGACCATGGTCGTGGGACGGCAACCGGCGAAATCTCTAGACTGCGCTGCAGTAGCTTCAGTAGCCTGAGATAACAATCCATGTACCGTGATCGTATCCGCTTGTCCTCCCTGCACAGCAAGGTAATGAGTGCGGCTGATGCCGCTGGTCTGATCGAGGACGGCATGACCGTCGGCATGAGCGGGTTCACCCGCGCCGGCGAAGCCAAGGCCGTACCCCATGCCCTGGCCGAACGCGCCAAGCAGTCGCCACTGAAAATCAGCCTGATGACTGGCGCCAGCCTGGGCAATGACCTGGACAAGCAACTGACCGAGGCCGGCGTGCTGGCTCGCCGCATGCCGTTCCAGGTCGACAGCACCCTGCGCAAGGCCATCAACGACGGCCAGGTCATGTTCATCGACCAGCACCTTTCGGAAACCGTCGAGCAACTGCGCAACCAGCAGCTCAAGCTGCCAGACATCGCCGTCATCGAAGCCGTGGCCATCACCGAAGAAGGCCACATCGTGCCGACCACTTCGGTGGGCAACTCGGCCAGCTTCGCGATCTTCGCCAAGCAAGTGATCATCGAGATCAACCTGTCGCACAACGCCAACCTCGAAGGCCTGCACGACATCTATATCCCGACCTACCGCCCGACCCGCACACCGATCCCGCTGGTCAAGGTCGATGATCGCATCGGCAGCACGGCCATCCCGATCGACCCGGCCAAGATCGTCGGCATCGTCATCAGCGACCAGCCGGACTCGCCGTCCACCGTGTTGCCGCCTGACGACGAAACCCAGGGCATCGCCGACCACCTGATCAACTTCCTCAAGAAGGAAGTCGACGCCGGCCGCATGACCAACAAGCTCGCCCCACTGCAGGCCGGTATCGGCAGCATTGCCAACGCGGTGATGTGCGGTTTGATCGATTCGCCGTTCGAAGACCTGACCATGTACTCCGAAGTACTGCAGGATTCGACCTTCGACCTGATCGACGCTGGCAAGCTGAGCTTCGCCTCGGGCAGCTCGATCACCTTGTCGACCCGCCGTAATGCCGATGTGTTCGGCAACCTGGAGCGCTACAAGGACAAGCTGGTGCTGCGTCCACAGGAGATCTCCAACCACCCGGAAGTGGTCCGTCGCCTGGGCATCATCGGTATCAACACCGCACTGGAGTTCGATATCTACGGCAACGTCAACTCCACCCACGTGTGTGGCACCCGAATGATGAACGGCATCGGCGGTTCTGGCGATTTCGCCCGCAACGCCCACCTGGCCGTGTTCGTCACCAAGTCGATTGCCAAGGGCGGTGCAATTTCCAGCGTGGTGCCGATGGTCAGCCACGTTGACCACACCGAGCACGACGTGGACATCCTGGTCACCGAGCAGGGGCTGGCAGACTTGCGCGGCCTGGCGCCACGCGAGCGTGCCCGAGCGATCATCGACAACTGTGTGCACCCGGATTACCGCGCAGCGCTGAACGACTACTTCGAGCGCGCCTGCCAGCGTGGTGGTCATACCCCGCACATTCTGCGCGAGGCGTTGAGCTGGCACGAAAACCTGGAAGAAACCGGGCGCATGCTCGCCAGCTGATTCCACCCATGCTGTAACAACCCAATCGCCGGCTTGCCGGCGATTGGGTCATAGCGTTCAAGACCTGCCTAAACACCGAATATAAAAACTGTACTACTGTACTGGTTTTCTCGCTTCACCCTCCTCGCCGCAAACCTTCCCATACCCATATTCGCACCATAAGAGTGCAGACCAGTACAGTTGCGCCTATTTCGAGTGCAACAGTAGGGTTACACAGTTAACTGAACCATCGTTCTTCTACAGAACTGTATCTACTGTTATGGACAACAGAGGAGGATCATTGGCATCAGTTAAACCACTACCTAATCCCGCCATAAGCGGAAGGATGAAACATCATGGAACGTACACTCAGTTCCGGCCTCGTTTTTGAAAGCAACGCCCAGCAATCCAGCGCTTCGATGCCTCTGCGCGCTCTGTCCACCCTGCTGCTGTGGCAGCGTCGCATGGCCAGCCGCCGCCAACTGGCTCGCCTGGACTCCCGCCTGCTGGCCGACGCCGGTATCAGCGAGTCGCAGCGTTACGAAGAGCTGAGCAAGCCTTTCTGGCGTTAAGCTCCGGCTTGCCGGCTGCGGCCGGCGCCACGAATTCCCAAACCCGTTGCAGGTGACTGCAACGGGTTTTTTGTTTCCAGGCCCCGTGCCAGAGCGCCTCAAGGCATAACAGGTACAGTTTCAAACTAATCAAAAACATACCAGTACAGTATGTAAGCGCACCGTTCATTAACATCCAGAAACACCGGCGCGTGATACGCTTGGCTTAACAGTCTGGTAGAACCGGATGTTGAAAAAGTACCGAGGCGCGCAGTGCGAGCGTCCGATTAGCAGAACCCCCCAGGAGTCCACGATCATGTCCCGTAAACATCTGATTGGCGCCGCTCTGATGCTGAGCCTGGCAGGCACCGCCAGCGCCACCAGCTTCGTCGTTACCACCGACGCAGTCGTGGGCGCTGTTGCCGCCTCCACTGACGCCACCTCCGACGTATCTTCGTCGTTCCGCGACGACAAGATCGTCCAGGCCGCCCGTGACGATGCCGCCAGCTTCGTCGGCAGCCAAGGTGAAATCCGTGGCGCCAAGCTGGAAAGCGCCTTCCTGCACATTCGCGGGCAAATGCCGACCTTGCAGGCCAGCGACGCACAACTGGCACAGGCCATCTTGGCGCTCTGATCTGCACTGAGCCCTGCGGCTGTGCGGGTGTTAGCCAGCACAGCCTTACTCGCCTTCACTGCCCTGTACCCAGCCGTTAGAAGCCCATGCGTTATCTTTTGCCGTTGTTGTTTGCCGCCGTTGGCATCCCCCTGAGCATGGCAAGCGCCCATGCCATGGACACCACCACGCAAAGCCTGGTCATCACAGGCTATGTCACCAGCCAAGTCACCACCGCGCCGTTCGACCGCAAGCTGGTCAGCCAGGCCCGTGACGATGCTGCGGCATTCGTCGCCAGCGATGGCCTGATCCGCGGTGCGCGCCTGGAAGCGGCACTCGATTCGCTGCGCCACCACTGCGCACAGCATGCTGTCGGCGACCTGGAACTGGCGCAGGCAATTCTCGTCCAATGACTACACCTGACTCCCTGTATTTTTCGGAGATGCTCCATGCGTAAACCGCTGATTGCCGCTACCCTCGGCATGCTGCTGCTGGCCGACCTGGCCCAGGCACAGACTCTGGTGGCCACCAGCAATATCATCGTGCGCGCCTTTGGCCGCTCGATCGACTTCACGTCTGATACCACCACCTCGATCCGTGATTCCAAAGTCGTGCGTGAAGCGCACGACGATGCCGCCAGCTTCGTCGCCAGTAACGGTGATATCCGTGGCGCCCAGCTCGAAGCAGCGTTCAACACCCTGCGCGAGCGCCTGCCTGAAGCGCGTGGCGCCAGCGACCAGGTACTGGCCGAAGCCATCCTCGCACTGTGAACCAGGTGCGTGCCTGGCTGCTCGGTTGTGCCCTGACGCTGCTCGGCACGCCCGCCCTGGCCGACCTGCAGCTCGTACTGCAGGCTTCCGGCCTCGACCCTCAACAACGTCAAGCCACCCAGGCACTGCTCGACGAAGCGTTGGGTAAACTGCCGCCGCGCTTCAAACAGCAGCTGGACCGCCGTATTCTGGTCAGCTGGAGCGCGCGGATGCCCGCCGACGCTTACGGCCAGGCATCGCTGGTTTCCAAGCTGGAGCTCAACAGCCGCCTGTTACCGGGGCTGGTCGATGGCAGCGCCGCCCGCGAACGCACCAACCGCCCTCATGGCACGGTGCGCGAAGAGCTGTTGGCCACTGTCCTGCATGAGCTGACCCATCTCTACGACCGGGCCCGGCTGTGGCCCGACACCGAACGCTCGCAGATCACTCGCTGCAAGCGCCAGCAGGGCACCGTGGGCAAAGTCGGCCTGCCAGAAGCGTGCCGCGGCCAGGCCGAACGGCGCTTCACCTTGAGCGATGACCCACGCCTGCTCGACCTTGCCGGCTGGCAGCAATATGTCGGCCGCCGTGGCGAACGTGAGCAACACAACGGCCAGTTCGTACGTAGCCCGGACAGCTATGAGCTGAGCAGCCCCAAGGAATTCATCGCGGTCAACATGGAGTACTTCCTCCTCGACCCGAGTTATGCCTGCCGGCGCCCAGCCTTGAACCAATACCTGCGCGACCACTTCGGCTGGGCACCCGAACAGCAAAGCTGTGCCAAAGGCCTGCCGTTCCTCAATGCGGGCAGCGACTTCGCCCGCCAGCCGTTGGGCGAGATCGACCCCGAACGTGTCTATGAGGTCGACTACCTGCTGGCCGAGGCCAATCAGAACTGGGTCAGCCGCTGGGGCCACAGCATGCTGCGGCTGGTCATCTGCAAGCCTGGGCGGCCTCGCGGCCCGGATTGCCGCCTGGACCTCGACCAGCACCTGGTGCTGTCGTATCGCGCCTTCGTCAACGATGTGCAGCTGTCCAGTTGGGACGGCCTGGTCGGCGCTTATCCGTCGCGGCTGTTCGTGCTGCCGTTGGGCCAGGTGATTGACGAATACACCAAGACCGAGCTGCGCAGCCTGGCATCGATCCCCCTCAGGCTCGGCCGCCAGGAGGTCGAGAGCCTGGTGCGCCAAGCGGCGGAAATGCACTGGGGCTACGACGGCAATTACTACTTCCTGTCCAACAATTGCGCGGTCGAGTCGCTGAAACTGCTGCGCAGCGGCACGGCCAACCCGCGCCTGAACGACCTGGACAGCATCATGCCCAACGGCCTGCTGGAGGTGCTCAAAGGGCGCGGCATTGCCGATACCACCGTGCTCGACGACCCACGCGAAGCCCTGCGCCTGGGTTACCGCTTCGACTCCTACCGCGACCGCTACCAGGCCATGTTCAACGTGCTGAAAAAGCAGCTGCCGATCAAGCAGGACAAAGTCGAGGACTGGCTGGCCCTGGATGCCGAGCAGCGCCGTGGCTGGTTCGCCCAGGCCGACCTGCGCACCAGCGCCGCCTTGCTGCTGCTCGAACAGGCCAGCCTGCGCCGCCAGCTGTTGCTGGCCCA
Organism: Pseudomonas putida; assembly: GCF_025905425.1. Lineage (NCBI taxonomy): Bacteria > Pseudomonadati > Pseudomonadota > Gammaproteobacteria > Pseudomonadales > Pseudomonadaceae > Pseudomonas > Pseudomonas putida. The sequence continues at coordinate 5,188,587 of NZ_CP109603.1, forward strand.
GGACGAGGTCAAGCAGCGCTACCTGAACGCCGCTGCACTGAAGGACGGCAGCATCGATAAGGCCAACCAGACGCTGCAGCAGATGCTCGCCAACAGCGGGTTCCTCAGCCGCCCGGCAGAGCTGCTGGATGCCAAGGGCTACGGCTTGCCACAACCCGATGAGCGCAAGCACCTGGAGAAAGTCAGCAGCGAGCGGCAGGCCCAGTTGCTGCGCCTGAGCACCGACCTGGACAAAGAGGTGAGGGCGCTGCTGGACCCGTCGCGGGCCAAGGAGATTGCCGCGATCGAGACCAACGTGAAGCAGGTGGGTGAGCACTTGCGGGCATTGCACAAGGCCGCAGGCGGCTTGCAGTTGTAATCGTGACAGCACAGGCCTCATCGCGGGCAAGCCCGCTCCCACAGGTGAGCGGGCTTGGGCCATGTGGCCAAACAGATGACCTACAGGCTTTCCCCATCCTCCCCAGGCAAATCCTCATCCAGGTGCAACCAGGGCAACCGGCTACCGATCCAGATATGCCGGTTGGCCCGCACCCGCTCCGGATGATCCAGCGTCGCCACGGTCACATCGATGCTGTGCGGGCTGTGCGTCGTGGCCAGCGCCACATGCGCCCCACAATGCCCACAAAAATACCGGCTGCAACTGGCCGGCGCCACATAGCAGCTAGGCTCGCCCGCCAGCCATTGGAAACCTGAACGGGGCAGCGTCAGCCAGGTCACCACCAGGCCGCCACTGACCCGCCGACAGATTGAACAATGGCAGTGGGCGACATCCGTCAGTTCACCCTCCAACCGATAACGCAAGGCGCCACAGTGGCAGCCACCCTCGGTCACATTCTGCATCACCTACCTCCCGTCGCCTTTGTCACAGCGAAAGCTGGCTGAAAGCTTGCCCTCATAGGATAGCGCCCACTACCGGCACAAGACCGGTCAGCCAGGGCACCCGGAACCTTCCGCGCCCGGCCCAATCAACAACAACAATGGTGATTCTGATGCATTCCTGTGCCCGCCTTCCCGTAGTCCCCCTCCGCATGCTCCCTGCGCAGCGCCTGACGCGCTGATCCGCCCGAATCGACTATCCTTTCGCCGCGCCACGCCTGGAGTATTGCCATGCTGACCTTCCTCGGCTTTGCCATGGTCATCACCTTCATGTACCTGATCATGACCAAGCGCCTGTCGGCCTTGATCGCGCTGATTCTGGTACCGATCCTGTTCGCCCTGTTCGGCGGTTTCTCCGCCAAGATCGGCCCAATGATGCTCGAAGGCATCAGCAAGCTCGCGCCTACCGGCGTGATGTTGATGTTCGCCATTCTGTACTTTGCCCTGATGATCGACTCCGGCCTGTTCGACCCGGCCGTGCGCAAGATCCTCAAGCTGGTCAAAGGCGACCCGCTGAAAGTCTCGGTCGGTACCGCGGTGCTGGCACTGGTGGTGTCGCTCGACGGAGACGGCGCCACCACCTACATGATCTGCTGCGCCGCCATGCTGCCGATGTACAGCCGCTTGGGCATGAGTCCACGCATCATGGCCGGCCTGATCATCCTCGCCGGCGGCGTGATGAACATGACCCCGTGGGGTGGCCCGACCGCCCGCGCCGCCAGCGCCCTGCACGTGGACCCGTCGGATATTTTCGTGCCGATGATCCCGGCGATGCTGTTCGGCGTCGTGGCGATCCTGGCCATTGCCTACCTGTACGGCAAGCGCGAACGTGCCCGCCTGGGCGAACTGCACCTGCCAACTGACGACATCGACCACAGCGAAATTACCGTTTCGCAGTACCCCGATGCGCGCCGGCCCAAACTGCTGTACTTCAACGGCGCCCTCACCGCCGCCCTGATGGTTGCCCTGATCGCAGGCGTGCTGCCATTGCCCGTGCTGTTCATGATCGCGTTCAGCATCGCCATGATCGTCAACTACCCGTGCCTGCAACAGCAAAAAGACCGCATCGCCGCCCACGCCGGCAGCGTTCTGGCAGTGACCGGGCTGATCTTCGCCGCCGGTATCTTCACCGGTATCCTGTCCGGTACCGGCATGGTCGATGCCATGTCCAAGAGCCTGCTGGCGGTCATCCCCGAGGCCCTGGGCCCGTACCTGGCGGTGATCACCGCGATCGTGAGCATGCCGTTCACCTTCTTCATGTCCAACGACGCCTTCTACTACGGCGTGCTGCCGGTGCTCGCCGAAGCCGCCAGCCACTACGGCATCAGCCCAGTCGAGATGGCTCGCGCGTCGATCGTCGGCCAACCAGTACACTTGCTCAGCCCCCTGGTACCCTCCACCTACCTGCTGGTGGCCCTGGCCGGCATCGAATTCGGCGACCACCAGCGCTTCACCTTGAAGTGGGCAGTTCTGGTGTGCCTGTGCATAATGCTCGCCGCACTGCTGATGGGGATTTTCCCGCTGTTCAGTAGTCTTTAATAAACACGTATTACCCTACCGCGACGCGCCCCCTGATGGGGCGCGTCGCCTTTACCGTTCGAAGGAATACACATGGAATGGCTGACCAGCCCGGAAATCTGGGTTGCCTTTTTTACCCTCACCGCGCTTGAGATCGTCCTCGGGATCGACAACATCATCATGATCTCGATCCTGGTCAGCCGCATGCCCAAGCACATGCAGCCGCGTACCCGGATCTTCGGCCTGGCCCTGGCCATGGTCACGCGTATCTTGCTGCTGCTGTCGATCACCTGGGTCATGCGCCTGACTGCCGACCTGTTCGTGGTCTTCGGCAATGGCATCTCCGGGCGCGACCTGATCCTGTTCTTCGGTGGCCTGTTCCTGTTGTGGAAGAGCTCCCAGGAGATCTACCACGGCCTGGAAGGCGAAGACGAAAGCTCGGACGAGCCCAAAGGCGCGGGCGGCAAGTTCTTCTACACCATCATCCAGATCGCCATCATCGACATCGTGTTCTCCCTGGACTCGGTGATCACTGCCGTGGGTATGGTGTCCCATGTGCCAGTGATGATCGCCGCCATCGTCGTCGCCGTGCTGGTGATGATGCTGTGCGCTGGTGCCATCAGTAACTTCATCGACAAGCACCCTTCGCTGAAGATGCTCGCGCTGTCGTTCCTGATCGTGGTCGGTACCGTGCTGATCGCCGAATCGTTCGATGTGCATGTGCCAAAAGGCTATGTCTACTTCGCCATGGCGTTCTCGCTGGCGGTTGAGGCGATCAACATCCGTATGCGCACCGCCTTGTCGCGCAAAGATGGCAAGGAGCATGATCCGGTGAAACTGCGCAAGGACATTCCGGGTCAATAACCTCAGGAAGCGCGTTTTACAGAAGGGCCCTTCGGGGCCCTTTTTCGTGCCTGCTGGGCGGCATGGCAATCATTCATGACCGCTCTGTTTCAAATGGCCGGCAGCCATGCGAAGCTGGCAACAGCTGCGCAAAACAACTAAAGCTTTGAGTGGGCACTGAAATTTCTCACGCGCCCGCGCTCCACTTCTTGGTCCACATGGGCCATCGGCAACAGGGGGCTTCGCCATGCTGACCCTGCTCAACCTGCTCTCGGCCGTGACGCTGTTGGTCTGGGGCACACATATCGTGCGTACTGGCATCCTGCGGGTATTCGGTTCCGACCTGCGCCGCATCATCAGCCAGAACATGAACAAACGCCCCCTGGCGTTCATCGCCGGGATTCTGGTTACCGCCATGGTGCAGAGCAGCAACGCGACTGCCATGCTGGTCACATCCTTCGTCGGCCAGGGCCTGATGGCCATGACCCCAGCCCTGGCGATCATGCTTGGCGCCGATGTCGGCACCGCGCTCATGGCCCGGGTGCTGACCTTCGACCTGTCGTGGCTGTCGCCGCTGCTGATCTTTCTGGGCGTGATCTTCTTCCTTTCCCGCAAGCAGACCCGGGTCGGCCAACTGGGGCGGGTAGGGATTGGTCTTGGCCTGATCATCCTGGCCCTGGAACTGATCGTGCAGGCCGCTGCGCCCATCACCCATGCTCAGGGGGTTAAAGTCCTGTTCGCTTCGCTGACGGGCGACATCTTGCTTGACGCCCTGGTCGGCGCACTCTTTGCGATGATCTCCTATTCAAGCCTCGCGGCCGTGCTGCTCACCGCGACGCTGGCCGGCGCCGAACTGATCAGCCTGCCGGTGGCCATCGGGCTGGTGGTGGGTGCCAACATCGGCAGCGGCTTGCTGGCGTTCATCAGCACCAGCATGCAGAACGCCGCCGGGCGGCGCGTCGCCCTGGGCAGCTTGCTCTACAAGCTGATCGGCCTGTTGCTGATCATTCCCGTGCTGCACCCGCTGGTAACATGGATGGACTCGCTGAGCTTCAGCCCTCAGGAGTTGGTGATCGGTTTCCACCTGCTCTACAACACCCTGCGTTGCCTGCTCATGCTGCCCACCGTCAAACCCATGGGCCGACTGTGCAACACCTTGCTGCCCGAACGGGAAAACGGCAACGGCCAAGTTCGCGCGCGCCACCTCGATGCCTCGGCGCTCGATACACCCAGCCTGGCACTGGCCAACGCCGCCCGCGAAACCTTGCGCCTGGGCGATATCGTCGACAGCCTGCTCGAAGCCATGCTCGGTGCCCTGCGCGGTACACAGACAGCCCTGCCACAGCAGGTCCGCGCCTTGGCCGAGGACGCCGAGGCCCTGTACAGCGCCATCAAACTGTACCTGGCGCAAATGACCCGGGAAGACCTCAGCGAACGCGACAACCGGCGCTGGGCCGAAATCATCGAACTGGCGATCAACCTCAAACTGGCCGGCGACCTGGTCGAGCGCATGCTGCGCAAGGTCCAGCAGCAGAAAACCAGCCAGCGCCGGGAGTTTTCCCAAGTCGGCCTGGACGAATTGACCGGCCTGCAGGAACAACTGCTGGCGAACCTGCGCCTTGGCCTGTCGGTATTTCTCAGCGCAGACCCCGAGAGCGCGCACCTGCTGCTGCGCGAAAAGCGCCGCTTCCGCGCACAGGAAAGGCGCCTTGCCCACGCCCATGTCAGCCGCTTGCAACGCAAGGTGGTGCAAAGTATCGAGACCAGTTCGCTACACTTGGAGCTGATTGCCGACATGAAGCGGTTGAACTCTTTGTTCTGCAGCAGTGCCTATGTGGTACTGGGCGGCTCGGACACGGGCGGGCTGATGCTCGACAGCGTGCCGGACGAAGCCCGCTTGCCATGATTTCGCCCACCAGGAGAGCCAAGCTCGCCCATGCGTTGCCTGATGTTCGTTTGCCTGCTGATCTGCAGCCTGCCCACACTGGCCCTCGACCGCTCACGGGTTGAAGGGTACCTGTTGCCCAACGGCCTGCAGGTCATCCTCAAGAACGGCTATGAACGTGACCACGTGGCCATCCGCCTGGTGGTCGGGGTCGGCCTGGATGACTTCGACTGCGAGCAGAAGGAGCTGCCGCACCTGCTCGAACACCTGCTGTTCAGCGGCATCGACGAAACGGGCGAGGGCGGCCTGGAAGAACGCCTGCAAGCCCTCGGCGGCGAGTGGAACGCTTATACCAGCAGCGCCGATACCACCTTCGTGATCGAAGCACCGGCGCGCAACCAGCGCAAAGTGCTCGACCTGCTGCTGGCGGTGATCCGCGACACGCCTATCGACGCCAAGGCCCTGGCCACGGCAAAAAGGATCATCGAGCGCGAGGATGGCGGCCATTATGGCCACCTGCAGCGCTGGCTCGACCGCCAGGATATCGGCCACCCGGCCAGTGACCAGCTGGCGACCGAGCTGGGCCTCAAGTGCGCCGAGCGCTCCAACATCGACGACATGACCTTGGCGCAAGTGCAGGCCTTGCGCGACCGCTGGTACGCGGCCAACAACATGACCCTGATCATGGTCGGTGGCCTCGACCGCCTGCTGCCGGCCTATCTGGAACGCACCTTTGGCGAGCTGCCCGCGACCGAACCGGAAGAACGGCGCAACCTCGAAAGCATCAGCCAGCAGGCCGAGCAACGCCGCGACCTGACCCGTGGCTGGCTGGGCGACAGCGTCAAGCTGCACTGGCTGTTCATCGAGCCGGTGCTGGACAACGATCACCAGCCCACCCTTGACCTGCTGTCACGCTACCTGGACTGGGCGCTGTACGACCAGCTTCGCCTGCGCAATGGTTTGTCCTACGGGCCATCGGTACAACGCGAGAGCTTTGGCGACAGCGGCATGCTCAGCCTCAATGCGGACCTTGAGCGCGATGACGTCGACAAAGCGGTCAAGGTCATGCAGGCGTTGTTCGACCACCTGCGTAAGGAAGGCCTCGACCCGGACACCTTCGCCCGTATCAAAGACGCCACCATCGCCAAGGAAAGCTGGAGCACCCAAGGTAACAGCGCCTTGGCCGACTATTACTGGGGAGCGTTGAACGACTACACCGACGGCCGTTTTGCCAAGCCAGTGCGCAAGTTGCGCCAGGTCAGCCTGGCGCAGGCCAACCAAGCGTTGAAGGAGCTGCTCAAGGACCAGGGCTACCTGCGCATCGAGAAACCGCTGCTGGGTTACGACGAGCTGTACGGGCTGCTCGCCCTGTTGCTGGGGCTGATCCTGGCAGCGGGGCTGCTGCGCTGGCGCCGGCACACCCCGCAACCACCGAGCGGTGCTACACGGCAGCGGTGAATCGGCGGTATCCTTTAGCCAGTACCGGCCTCTTCGCGGGCAAGCCCGCTCCCACAATGTCTACCGTGTGGGAGCGGGCTTGCCCGCGAAGAGGCCAGCGCGGCCACCCTTTCTTTCCTGTTGTAGACCCATGCCCCCAATTCCCCGCTTCGTCCAGCGCGTCATCGAACTGCTTAAACGCTACCCCGGCATCATCGCGCTCGGTGGCTTCCTCTCAGGCATCGGCAGCTTCATCCTGGTCGACCGCCAAGCCGGCCTGGCCAGCTGGGTGGCTATCCTGATGCTGGTCAGCTGGGTCTGGTTGATGCTGGAAAACACCCTTACCGGCCTGTTCGCCCGCACCTTCAACCGCGAAATCCCGCAGCCCTTGCTGCGCTACGCGACGCAGATGATCCACCAGGAAACCCTGTTCTTCGTCCTGCCGTTCTTTTTCATCACCACCACCTGGAACAGCGGCCAACTGGTGTTCACCGGCCTGCTCGGCGCCGCCGGGCTGATTTCGATCGTCGACCCGCTGTACTACAAGTGGCTGGCCCCACGGCGCTGGCTGTTCCTCGCGCTGCACACCCTGACCTTGTTCGCGGCGTTGCTCACAGCGCTGCCGATCATTCTTCACCTGACCACCGCGCAAAGCTTCAAGCTTGCGCTGATCGCCGCCATGGCCCTGTCGTTCCCGAGCCTGGCCAGCAGCTTCCCAGTCAATACCTGGCGGCGCGGCGTGGCCCTGGTACTGGTGACCCTGTCGGTGGGCGCCGGGGGATGGCTGATGCGATCCTGGGTGCCACCGGCGACGTTGTGGTTGACCGAAGTGGCCGTCAGTACCGAAGTGATCAATCGCCAGCCCGGTGAATCGCTGGACCAGATTGCCGCCAGCCGCATCAAGACCAGCGGGCTGTATGCGTACACCTCGATCAACGCCCCCCGAGGCCTGAACGAGCGGATCTATCACGTGTGGCAAAAAGACGGCACGGAAGTCGACCGCATTGCCCTGGACATCCACGGTGGGCGCAAGGAAGGCTACCGTGCCTGGACCCACAAGCAGAATTTCCCGCCGAACCCGGTGGGCAAGTGGCAGGTGAGGGTGCTGACCGAAGACGGGCAGGTGATTGGCGTGCTGCGGTTCAAGGTGGTCGACGACGCTGCGGCGAAGTGATTGTTGGGGCTGCTTCGCGGCCCCAGATTCGTTCACTGAGCACATAATCAACAAACCGCCCCATGCCCGCTGCGCTATGATCAGCCCCTAAGCCTTAGCGCCGAGTCAGTTGCATGGAGCCTATGACCACCCCCAGCGCCACCTTGGACACCCGCCACCAGCCGGCCTGCCTGCGTATTGCCGGTGACTGGACCCTGGCCCATTACGCCAGCCTCAAACGCGAAAGCGAACGCCTGCGTGCGCAATGCAGCAACGACACCGTTGCCGACCTCAGCCAACTGGGCCGCCTCGACACCGCAGGCGCCTCGCTGTTGGCCGAACTGCTCGGCTCCGAGCGCCTGTCGCAGTGCACCGACAACCTGCCCGACGCCAGCCGCGCCCTGCTGAAGACTGTCTATTGCTCGGTCCAGGACTACTGCATTCCGGTCAAGGAGGCAGAGCGCCCGGTACTGCTGTTGCTGCTGGAGCGCATCGGCCGTGCCGTCAGTACCCTCTGGCAGGACACCCGGCAATTGCTCGGCTTCGTCGGCCTGATTCTGGAAACCCTGCTGCGCCGGGCCTTCCAACCCCACCGCTGGCGGCTCACGCCAGTGGTTGCACACATCGAACAGACCGGCCTGGACGCCGCGCCCATCGTGGCCCTGCTGACCTTCCTGGTGGGCGCGGTGGTGGCGTTTCTGGGCGCGACGGTGCTGGCCGCCTTCGGCGCGACCATCTTCACCGTCGATTTGGTGGCATTCTCGTTCCTGCGTGAATTCGCCGTGCTGTTAACCGCCATCCTTATGGCCGGCCGCACGGCCAGCGCCTTCACCGCGCAAATCGGCTCAATGAAGGCCAACGAAGAAATCGACGCCATCCGTACCCTGGGCCTCAACCCCATGGAGCTACTGGTCGTGCCGCGGGTGTTGGCCCTGTTGATCTCGTTGCCGCTGCTGACCTTCCTCGCGATGATCTGCGGCATCGTCGGCGGCGCGGTGGTCTGCGCCCTGTCGCTGGACATTTCACCGGCCATGTTCCTGTCACTGCTGCAGACCGACATCGGCGTGCAGCACTTTCTCGTCGGCCTGGCCAAAGCACCCTTCTTTGCCTTCCTGATCGCGGCCATCGGTTGCCTTGAAGGCTTCAAGGTCAGCGGTAGCGCAGAATCGGTGGGGGCCCACACCACCTCGGCGGTGGTGCAATCGATTTTCGTGGTCATCGTGCTGGACGCGGTGGCGGCACTGTTCTTCATGGAGATGGGCTGGTGAGTGGCCGGGAAACAGTGATCGAAGCACGGGGCATCTGTAACCGTTTCGGCAGCCAGAGCGTGCATGAAAACCTCGACCTGGACCTGTACCGCGGTGAGATCCTTGCCGTGGTCGGCGGCTCGGGTAGCGGCAAATCGGTGCTGCTGCGCAGCATCATCGGCCTGCGCCGGCCCAACGAGGGGCAGATCAAGGTATTCGGCCAGGACCTGGCCGAGCTGCGCGAAGAGCAGCGCTCGTTGGTCGAGCGGCGCTTCGGCGTGTTGTTCCAGAAGGGCGCGCTGTTCTCGTCGCTGACCATCACCGAAAACGTCGCCTTGCCGCTGATCGAGCACGCCGGCTTGTCCCGCGCCGATGCCGAGCACCTGGCCGGGGTCAAGTTGGCCCTGGCCGGGCTGCCCATCTCGGCTGCCGACAAATACCCGGCCTCACTGTCCGGCGGCATGATCAAGCGCGCGGCGCTGGCACGCGCCCTGGCCCTGGACCCGGACATCCTGTTCCTCGACGAACCCACCGCTGGCCTCGACCCGATCGGCGCCGCCGCGTTCGACCAGTTGATCCTGACCCTGCGCGACGCACTGGGCCTGTCGGTGTTTCTCATTACCCACGACCTCGACACCCTCTACACCATCACCGACCGGATCGCGGTGCTGTCGCAGAAAAAGGTGTTGGTAGCCGGCCCCTTGGCCGAGGTCGAGCAAACCGACGACCCCTGGATTCAAGAATACTTTCACGGCCCCCGTGGGCGCGCAGCCGAACAGGCCGCCGCCCGCCCGAGGCAGGAGCGCTGAACGATGGAAACCCGAGCACATCACGTCCTCATCGGCCTGGTCACCGTCCTGGTGGTGGCCGGTGCCATGCTGTTTGGCCTGTGGCTGACCAAATCCAGTGTCGACGATGCCTTCAAGGATTACGAAGTGGTGTTCAACGAAGCCGTCTCGGGCCTGTCCCGGGGCAGCCCGGTGCAGTACAACGGCATCAAGGTCGGCGATGTTTCGACCCTGCGCCTGGACCCTAAGGACCCACGCCGCGTGCTGGCCCGCGTACGACTGAGCGGCGACACCCCGGTCAAGGAAGACACCCAAGCCAAGCTGACCCTGGCCGGGGTCACCGGCAACTCGTTCATCCAACTCAGCGGCGGCACGCCACACAGCCCGGAGCTCAAGGGCAAGGACGGCAAGTTGCCCGTGATCATCGCCTCGCCTTCGCCGATTTCGCGCCTGCTCAACGACAGCAGCGACCTGGTGACCAACATCAACCTGCTGCTGCACAACGCCAACCAGATGTTCTCTGACGACAACATCGGCCACCTCAGCAGCACCCTGGCCAACTTGGACAAGACCACCAGTGCCTTCGCCGGCCAGAACGGCGGCATTGCCCAGGCCATCGAGCAACTGGTGCAGGTTGGCAAACAGGCCAGCGCTACCCTGGCCGAAACCCAGGCACTGATGCGCAACGCCAACGGCCTGCTCGGCAGCGAAGGCAAGCAAGCCATCGGCAATGCCGGGCAGGCCATGCAGTCGCTGGCCGACAGCACGGCAACCATCAACGAGCTGCTCAAGAACAACAGTGAGGCCATCGGCGACGGTGCCCAGGGCCTGAACCAGCTAACCCCCGCAATCCGCGAGCTGCGCGAGACCCTCAACGCACTCAAGGGCATTTCCCGGCAACTGGAGGCTGACCCGAGCGGCTACCTGCTCGGGCGCGACAACAACAAGGAGTTCCAGCCATGAAACCTTCGCTGCGCCTGTTGGCCCTGGCGGCCGCGATGAGCCTGGCCAGTGCCTGCTCGATTCTGCCGCAAAGCGAACCCGTGGACCTCTACCGCCTGCCCGTGAACCAGCCAAGCCGCGTTGCCACGCCGCTGGACTGGTCGTTGCGGCTGAACAAACCGCTGGCCAGCGAAGTGCTGGCGGGCCCAAGAATCGCGGTGATTCCCCAAGGCGACGTGATCAGCAGCTACAAGGGCGCGCGCTGGAGCGACGCCGCGCCGGTGCTGTTACGCAACCGCCTGCTCGATGGCTTCCAGCGTGACGGCCAGGTTCAGCGCCTGAGCGCCGACGACAGCAACCTGCAGGCCGACTACGAGCTGGCCGGCGAGCTGCAGGCGTTTCAGAGTGAATATCGCCCGGACGGGGCCGTGGAGGTGGTGGTTCGTTACGATGCGCGTCTGGTCCAGGGCCGTAGCCAGCGCATCCTCGCCAGCAAACGCTTCGAAATCCGCCAGCCACTGGCCGCCAAGCAGGTCTCTGCGGTGGTCGCAGGCTTCGGCGCAGCCAGTGACCAGCTGGTAGGGCAGGTGGTGGCCTGGACCGTCGCCCAGGCCACGCAGGCTCAGCCGAAGAACCAGTAGCAGACGAAGATCGCCGCGACCACGCCGGAGAATTCAGCCAGCAGTGCGCAACCGACCGCGTGGCGCACCCGCTGGATGCCCACCGCACCGAAGTACACCGCCAGCACATAGAAGGTGGTTTCGGTACTCCCCTGGATGGTCGCTGCGACCAGTGCCGGGAAGCTGTCCACACCGTGTGTCTGCATGGTCTCGATCAGCATGGCCCGCGCCGCGCTGCCGGAGAACGGCTTGACCAGCGCGGTGGGCAGGCCTTCGACGAAGCGGGTGTCCAGGCCCATCCAGTTGACCGCATGGCGAATGCCATCCAGCGCCAGCTCCAGGGCGCCCGAGGCGCGCAACACACCCACCGCCACCAGCATGGCCACGAGGTAAGGCAGCAGGTTTTTCGCCACATCGAAGCCTTCCTTGGCGCCTTCGACAAAGGCTTCGTACACCTTGACCCGTTTCAGCGCACCAATCACCAGGAACAGGACGATGACGCCGAACAGCGTGAGGTTGCCAAGGATCGACGACAGGCTCGCCAGTGCAGCGGCCGACAAGGTGCCAAGAAAAGCCATGAAGCAGCCCAACAGCAACGCACCGGGAATCAGGTAGGCCAGCACGACCGGGTCCCACAGGCGCAGGCGCTGCATGACCGCCACCGACAGCAGGCCCACCAGGGTCGACACGCTGGTGGCCAGCAGGATCGGCAGGAACACCATCGTCGGGTCGGGCGCGCCTTGCTGGGCGCGGTACATGAAGATGGTCACCGGCAGCAGGGTCAGCGACGAGGCGTTGAGCACCAGGAAGAGGATCTGCGCGTTGCTCGCGGTCGTGCTGCTGGGGTTCAGCTCCTGCAGCGCACGCATGGCCTTCAGGCCGATCGGCGTGGCCGCGTTATCCAGGCCCAGGCCGTTGGCGGCGAAGTTCATGGTGATCAGGCCCAGGGCAGGGTGGCCCGGGGGCACTTCGGGCATCAGCCTGGCGAACAGCGGGCCAAGGACCTTGGCCAGCCACTCGACGATACCGGCCTTTTCGGCGATTTTCAGAAAGCCCAGCCACAGGGTCAGGGTGCCGAACAGCAGGACCATCACCTCTACCGACAGCTTGGCCATGGCAAAGATGCTCTCGACCATCGCCGCGAAGATGCCGGCGTTGCCACCGATCAGCCACTGGGCCAGGGCGGAAACGGCCGCCACCAGGAAAAAGCCAAGCCAAAGGCCGTTGAGCATCCGAGTATTCCCCCTGAAAAATGCCCGAATGATAGCGTATCGCAGCCTGTGACTGGCGACCGCGCTCCTACAAGGGTCCGTGATCGGCGCAAGATCTCATAGGCAACAAAAAGCCCCGACAAGTCGGGGCTCTTCGTTCAACGCATCAGCTTCAGCGCTTGGCGGTCTGGCCAACCACCACGGCGTCCGGCTTGTCGGCCATCAGCGAGGCATAGTACTGCTCGCCCTTGGCAGCGTCGTACATGCCTTCCCAGCGAGCGATGACCAGCGCGGCAAGGGCGTTGCCAACCACGTTCAGCGCGGTACGGGCCATGTCCATGATGCGGTCGACACCGGCGATGAAAGCCAGGCCTTCCAGCGGAATGCCCACGCTGCCCAGGGTCGCCAGCAGCACCACGAAGGATACGCCCGGTACACCGGCAATGCCCTTGGAGGTGACCATCAGGGTCAGCACCAGCAGCAGCTGCTGGCTCCACGACAGGTCGATGCCGTACAGCTGGGCGATGAAGATGGCCGCGATGCTCTGGTACAGGGTCGAACCATCGAGGTTGAACGAGTAGCCGGTCGGCACCACGAACGAGCAGATCGACTTCGGCGCGCCGTACTTCTCCATCTTCTCGATTACCCGCGGCAGCACGGTTTCGGAGCTGGAGGTGGAGTAGGCCAGGATCAGCTCATCTTTCATGATGCGCATGATCTTGATTACCGAGAAACCGAACACCCGTGCCACCAGGCCCAGCACCATGAAGGCGAAGAAGGCGATGGCGAAGTACACCAGCAGCACCAGCTTGGCCAGCGGCAGCAGCGAGCTGAAGCCGAAGTTGGCAACGGTGACGGCGATCAGGGCGAACACGCCGATCGGGGCGTAGTTCATGATCATGTGGGTGACCTTGAACATGGTCTCCGACACGGCCTGGAAGGTACGCACCAGCGGGTCGCGCAGCTCTGCCTGAAGGCTCGAAAGGCCCAGGCCGAACATCACCGAGAAGAAGATGATCGGCAGCATTTCGCCACGCATCAGCGCTGCGAAGATGTTCGACGGGATCAGGTTGAGCAGGGTTTCGATGAACGCGTGCTCATGCTGCACTTCGGCCGCGGTGGCCTGGTACTTGGAGATGTCCACGGTACCCAGGGTGCTCATGTCGATGCCGGCGCCCGGGTGGAACAGGTTGGCCAACACCAGACCGACGACGATGGCGATGGTGGTCACCACTTCGAAGTAGATGATGGTCTTCAGGCCGATGCTGCCCAGTTTCTTCGCATCGCCAACGCCGGCGATGCCCACGATCAGCGACGAAATCACGATCGGGACGACGATCATCTTGATCAGGCGAATGAAGATGTCACCAGCGGGCTGGAGAACGTTGCTGATCCACCATGCCTTTTCCGCACTGAAATGATTCAGTAGCGCGCCGATTGCAACGCCCAGGACCAGACCGATCACGATCTGCCAGGCGAGGCTCAATTTTGCCTTCTTCATGTCTTTACCCTTTGTTCTAGTGGTCATGGGCGCCGAACGAAAACGCGCGTAACAGAGCCGTTGGCAACGTCACGGTGAGCGAAAAAGCTTCCGTCCGGCGACCTCATGTAAGGACACCGCGAGCGAGCGACAGGGCGCTCGGGCCAGCGAAAAGGCGGCAACTATTGCGATGGGGAAGGGGGAAATCTAATGCCGGAAACGTATACCCCATGCCGATACTGCATAATGATTTACGCTAAAAACGGCATGTCGCAAGTGCTTGATTTATAACGTTCGGAATCCCGAACAAGACCAAAGCGCCATTTTTAGGCAGATTTGGCAGCCTGTGCAAAGGGGGATAGATGGCTTGTTCGACAATCCGAATGGCCGAAATGACACTTGCGAAAGCACCCTGGCCCTCGAAAAAAAATAGATATACGGTCGAGACAAAATGTGTCTTGAGGGGAAAAACCCGCAGGAGGGGTAATTTGGCTGATGGCGTTGTAGGGGGTTGATGTGTAGATGAAGCCGATGGCTCCTCGGAAGTCAGGTCGGCTCAAGGTATCCCTATGACACCACCGACCTGAGGCTTCCGATTCCGCCTTTCCTGACCCGGCCCACTGCTGGAGGCACTCCCTGTACCCCTAGGCCACTCCGATCCTGCAACAATCAGAACAGCCCGGCCCCATGGTCATGTGCTGCCCCTCCTCGGGGCGGCGCATCATAGAAGGCTGAACTATAAAAAGGTTCAGCTTCTATTACGTGACAGTGCGTAACCGTTCATCCGTATTGGCTTATAAAAGCTCAGTACCATTTGGGGTCACGCTTGAGTTGCTCACGCAACATCGCCTTCATGCCGTCATCCGGCTCGCCGAGCCAGCGGTACTGCGCATGACGGGTAGGCGACTTGTCGCTCGGCAAGCCTTCGGGAACCTCCACGAGCATCCCGTAGGCATCGTCCTTGTCCCAGCTGAACGCCACGATCAGGCGCTTGTAGGTACAGTTGTCCGCCGATTCGCACAATGGGCCGACCAGATACTGCTCGCCCTGTTCGGTGACCGCCGACATCTGTTGCTGCGCATTGCCGGTGAGGTTGACCACCCAATCGGGCAGCCGTTCCTCAGCCTTGATCGTGTCCTGCCAGGTTTCCCGGTATTCAGGGTCCGAGCCGAGCAACTGATCGACCCGGACCTGGCCGTCATTGGCCGCCATCGCCGCCGCACTGCCACCCAGCAAGAGGGCGGCAGCCAGGGCTGTGCATAGCTTCCTGCTCATCTTCAACCTCGACCACGTCCAAAGAAGAAGGAGGCTACGAACAGGACCAGGAAGACGATGAACAGGATCTTCGCGATACCCGTGGCGGCGCCAGCGATACCACCGAAGCCCAGTACTGCAGCGACAATGGCGATGATGAGGAAAGTGATAGCCCAACTCAGCATGGTGGTTCTCCTTTCTTTTTTGAAATCAATCCGGCCACAGATGTCCAGAACAGGCTCAGAACACCCAGCGATCCTGAGGCACGACATTTTCCAGGGTGGTCGGTGAGGCGGTGGCGTTGCTCGAAGGCAGCGGGTCGGCTGCCTTGACCAGGGTATTGGCACGGGTTGCCTGAATCTGAGTCAGAAGGGCGGTCTGCGCCGCCACTTGATCCGCCAGACGCGCGGTCTGCCAGCTGTAGTAGAAGAGGCCAGCGGCCAAGGTCAGCAGCAGCGCCATTCCCAGAAACAGGAACTGGCGCAAAGGCAGTGCGGCGTTCTGTAAGCGGTTGACGGATTGGCGGTTCATGCCGGCTCCTCCTGCTGTAATTGTTGTTCACACCTGAACAGGTAATTGCAGCCTGCATGCCAGCCTTTGATTTAATTAAAAATCCTTATAAATCATATACTTACCTTAATATCGTATTGCTTGGCAGGACGTATCCTGCACGATGGCGCCCGTAGCGTCGTGCGAATTGCACGATCAGCCCTCCACCTTGGTCGCTACCTTGAGCAAGTCGGCGTCCACACCGCGCACGCCAATGATCTGCCGGGCAATGTCTACGGCAATGGTCTTCTGCTCACTGCTGACCACCTCTCCCGAGAGCCGCACCATGCCCTCTTCACTGGCCACCTTGAGGTTCAGGCCATCGAGATTGCGGCTGAAACGGAAGCTGTTCTGGATCTTGTCGACTATCCAGCTATCGCTGGGTTGCGGCCCGGTCGGCGCACCTACCGGGTTTTCTCGTGCCTTGGCCATGGCAGCGGTGTCCAGGCTGACCAGGTTGTTGACCAGGTGCACGCCGTCGGTGGTGCGTGCCACGACCCCGGCCAGCTCCTTGGCCTCTGCGCTGTCGACTCTGCCGCGAAGGGTCACCACGCCTTCGCTGCTTTGCACTTCTATAGGTGCTTTCTCGGTGGTGCGGCTCCACAGCAGTCGTGCCCTTATCACCGCAGCCAAGGTTGCATCCTCCAGCCGCTGTGCATAGGCGCGCAGTTCCAGCGGGCGCTCTACCAGCTGGGCATTGATCCGCAACTGGTTGTCGACCTGTTCAATGCCTCGGGTGGCCAGGGCGACATGCTCGGCCAACTGGCGTTCGACAGCGTTCTCGACCTCACCCGATAGCCGCGCTTGCGTGCCGTCTACCACCACCTCGATGCGAAACGGGTTGAGCATGCGGTTGAGCGACAGGGCTGTTTGCAACGCGCCCTCCAGGCGGGCGTCCTGCACAGGGTCAGCGAATGCCGGGGTCAATACCGGCAGCAAAGTGGCCGCCAACACGGCCAGTCGTGGGGAAAAGGGCATGGCTGTGCCTCCTTTGTTGGCAAAAACAGAAAATAGTCGCAACCAATGTGCCATCGCGCAGCTCTAAGCAAATCATCGAGATATCGCGGCTTGCAGGCGTCGTTTGGCCATTGGCTAGCATGCAAAGGACAGAATCCTTCAGAATTGACCATGCAACTTGCCCGATTTTTCCCACACTAATTGAAGATCAATCCTAAGGAGCGCAGGAAATGGAATCAGCCCAGGACAACCAAGGCCGCATTCTGCTGGTGGATGACGAGTCCGCGATCCTGCGCACCTTCCGCTACTGCCTCGAAGACGAAGGCTATAGCGTGGCCACCGCCAACAGCGCTGCGCAGGCCGAAAGCCTGTTGCAACGCCAGGTGTTCGACTTGTGCTTCCTCGACCTGCGCCTGGGCGAGGACAACGGCCTCGACGTGCTGGCGCAGATGCGTATCCAGGCACCCTGGATGCGGGTGGTGATCGTCACCGCGCATTCGGCAATCGACACGGCGGTGGATGCCATCCAGGCGGGCGCCGCCGACTATCTGGTCAAACCCTGCAGCCCCGACCAGTTGCGCCTGGCCACCGCCAAGCAACTGGAAGTGCGTCAGCTCTCGGCGCGCCTGGAAGCCCTTGAAGGCGAAGTGCGCAAGCCCAAGGACGGCCTCGACTCACACAGCCCGGCCATGATGGCGGTGCTGGAAACCGCGCGTCAGGTTGCCACCACCGATGCCAACATCCTTATTCTGGGCGAATCCGGCACCGGCAAGGGCGAACTGGCGCGTGCCATTCATGGCTGGAGCAAGCGGGCGCGTAAGGCCTGCGTCACCATCAACTGCCCTTCGCTCAATGCCGAGCTCATGGAAAGCGAGCTGTTCGGCCATACCCGCGGCGCCTTCACCGGCGCCAGCGAGAGCACCCTGGGCCGCGTCAGCCAGGCTGACGGAGGCACGCTGTTCCTGGATGAAATCGGCGATTTCCCCCTGACATTGCAGCCAAAGCTGCTGCGCTTCATCCAGGACAAGGAGTACGAGCGTGTTGGCGACCCAGTCACCCGGCGCGCCGATGTGCGCATTCTCGCCGCCACCAACCTCAACCTTGAAGAGATGGTGCGCGAAAGCCGCTTCCGCGAAGACCTGCTGTACCGCCTCAACGTCATCACCTTGCACCTGCCGCCCCTGCGCGAGCGCAGCGAAGACATCCTGACCCTGGCCGACCGTTTTCTGGCCCGCTTCGTCAAGGAATACTCCAGGCCCGCCCGCGGCTTCAGCGACGACGCCAGGGCCGCCCTGCTCAACTACCGCTGGCCCGGCAACATTCGTGAACTGCGCAACGTCGTGGAGCGTGCCAGCATCATCTGCCCGCAGGAGCGCGTCGAAATCAGCCACCTGGGCATGGGCGAACAGCCGGCAAGCAACGCGCCGCGCGTTGGCGCGGCATTGAGCCTGGATGAACTGGAGCGCGCCCACATCGGCGCGGTGCTGGCCGCCAGCGATACCCTCGACCAGGCCGCCAAGACCCTGGGCATCGATGCCTCGACGCTCTATCGCAAACGCAAGCAGTACAACCTATGAAATGGCAGATGAAGCTGCGCACGCGGCTTTTCCTCAGCATTTCGGCACTGGTCACGGTGGCCCTGTTGGGCCTGATGCTGGGCCTGGTGAGCGTGTTGCAGATGGCCACGGTGCAACAGCAGCTGGTACGTGACACCACCCACGCGCTGGAAGTGGGCCTGAAGCTGCGGCAAAACCTGGGCGAGCAGCTGACCCTCATCCTGGATGAAAACACCGCGCCGCAAAACCTGCGGCTGCTGCAGGAGAACTTCCAGACCCTGCTCAATCAAGGGCTCGAACAAGGCGGCGAACGCACCGGTTTCAGCAAGGCCAGCAGCAATTACCAAGCGTTCCTCCAGGCCTACCGGGAAAGCCCCGCACCTGCGCGCAGCATGGGTATCGAGCAGCCCCTGGGGGCCGCCTTCAACCAAGTGCGCACCGACCTCATCGACTCGCACAAGCAGGCGCTGGAACACATCACCCGCAGCGAGGAACATACCCGCGATCGCGCCTTGCTGGTCAGTGGCGTGCTCGGCCTGATGGGCTTGGTCATACTGGTGTTGGGCTTCGTTACCGCGCACAACATCGCGCGGCGCTTCGGCCAACCGATAGAAGCCCTGGCCAAAGCGGCCGACCAACTCGGCAAGGGCGACTTCGACGTGACCCTGCCCGTCACCCAGGCCATCGAGCTGAATCAGCTGACCCGCCGCTTCGGGCTGATGGCCGACGCCTTGCGCAAGCACCAGGCCACCAACGTCGACGAACTGCTGGCCGGTCAGCAACGCCTGCAAGCCGTGCTCGACAGCATCGACGATGGCCTGCTGATCATCGACCGGCAGGGCCGCCTGGAACACCTCAACCCGGTGGCGCAACGCCAACTGGGCTGGAATGACAGCCGCCTTGGCAGTGCCCTGGCCGAAGCCCTGCAGCGCCCGGAGCTGGAGCAGCAGCTACGCCAGGTGCTGCGCGGCGGCAGCCTTGATCGCCCGCCAGACGACCTGAACATCGAGGTCGATGAAGAAACCCGCCTGCTCACCTACAGCCTGACACCGGTCAGCCACCCCCAAGGGCCGATTCTTGGCGCGGTGATGGTGCTGCACGATGTGACCGAGCAGCGAGCCTTCGAGCGCGTGCGCAGCGAATTCGTACTGCGTGCCTCGCACGAACTGCGCACACCGGTCACCGGCATGCACATGGCGTTCGGCCTGCTGCGTGAGCGGGTGACGTTTGCGCCCGAGGCGCGCGAGTACGATTTGCTGGAAACCATCGGCGAGGAAATGCAGCGCCTGACCCAACTGATCAACGACCTGCTGAACTTCTCCCGCTACCAGAGCGGGTTGCAGAAGCTCGACCTCGCCCCGTGCGCCATCGATGAGTTGCTGGAGCGCGCACAGCTGCGGTTTACCGAACAGGCCGCGCACAAACAGATCGAGCTGATCAAGGAACTGGAACTGCCGCTACCCCGCATCCAGGCCGACAGCGCCCAGCTCGACCGGGTAGTGGACAACCTGCTGCACAACGCCGTCCGCCATACCCCCAGCGGTGGCCGCATACGCCTTCACGCCAGGCGGCATGCAGAGCGGGTGATCATCAGTGTCGAGGACAATGGCGAGGGCATCGCCTATGGGCAACAAGGGCGCATCTTCGAGCCCTTTGTGCAGGTAGGGCGCAAAAAGGGCGGTGCAGGGCTGGGCTTGGCGTTGTGCAAGGAGATCGTGCAATTGCACGGCGGCAGAATGGGCGTGTTTTCTCGACCGGGGCAGGGTACCCAGTTCTACATGGCGTTGCCGGTATAGCGACCGAGGCTGGCCCTCAAGACTCATCGTCGGCGCGCCGCCCCGGCCCCTGCCGCCGGCCACGGGTGACCAGTTCGGCAAACTGGCGAGCGTTCAACGGGCGGGCGAAGAGCCAGCCCTGGCCATAGTTGACCCCTTCGCTGTTGAGCAGCACCGCCTGGTCTTCGCATTCGATGCCTTCGGCGATCACCCGCAGGTGCAGGTCATGGGCCATGCGGATGATATGCGGGGCCACGCCGCTGCTGGCGGCGTCATGCCCCAAGGCATCAATGAACGCCTTGTCGATCTTCAGGCAGTCCACGGGCAGGGTCTGCAGATAGGCGAGGCTGCAATAACCCGTACCAAAATCATCGATCAGTACCTGATGGCCCACCGCACGCAGGGCCTGCAAGTTGTCACGGGCCACCACCACGTCGACCAGGCCGCGCTCGGTCACTTCGAAGGCGATCTGGCTGGCTGCGACCCGATGCAGGGCCAGCAGCCGCGCCGCAACCCGGCCGATACGCGGGACCATCACGTCGCACGCTGCAAGGTTCACCGAAATGTACAGGTTGCGGTGCGAGCGCAGCAGCTGGCCGAGCTGTTCAAGCACCCGCTGCAAGACAAAATCGGTGATCTGGCGGATCTGCCCGGTATTTTCGGCCAAAGGGATGAACAGGTCCGGGCTGGTCAGCGTGCCATCCGGGCGACGCCAGCGCACCAGTGCCTCGGCACCGACACAGCGCCGGGTGTCGAGCTCGATGATCGGCTGGTAAAGCACCTGCAGTTCGCCTCTGCGCAGCGCGTGTTGCAACTCAGAGCTCATCGAGCGGCGCTGCAGAATCAACTGCAGCACCAGCCAGCCGATGCAGCAGGCGGCCAGCACGCTGCCGGGGAACAGTAGCCAGAGCATGCCATTCATGCGCAGGGGCAGGCTGGCCCGCGGCGCGATCAGCACCAGTTGGTAGTCCGGTGATTTGGTCGGCATGCGGTAGATGAGGCGGTCGCTCAGCTCCAGCAGCGAATTGTGGCTGGCCGACCAGGCCGAGGGCGGTGGCCAGAGCTGCGGTGGGCCCAGCACCGGGATTGCCCGAGTACCGTTGTCCAGCACCACCACCAGGCTGCCGCCGGGAGGCAGGTCGACCACATCGGTCAGATGCCCGCGAGAGGTGGAGACCACGAAATTGCCACGCCCCAGCATCAAGGCCGCCAGATTTTCGTCGGGTTCGGTGGTGGTATTGAGCCAATAGCTGTAGGTCGGCCCCTTGATGTCGGGTGCGCGCAGTGGCTCGAACGCGCGTTCATCACCGCGATTGGAACAGGCGACATTGGCGTCCACGTAGGCCGCTTCATAAATGAAGCGCGAACTCAGGCCGACCCGCTGCAACGCCGCCAGCATCGCCGGATTGCACCCGCGCAAAGGCTGCGCCTGCAGGATATCGACACCTTCGCGAAGCTGGCCAAACACCTGTTCGAGGCGGTCAAGAAAGCGCTCGCCCTGGGCATTCATCTGTTCGCTCTCGCTTTGCTTCATCTGCTGCAGGGCAATACCGATGCTGGCGGTGAGCAACAGGGCGGCGCTGGCCAGTGCCGCCAGTGAAGCCAGCATCCAGGGACGGTAGAAAATTTGGCGCAGCGTGGTAATGAGGGCTGACATCAAGGGCATCCAGTTGATTACTAAGGTATAGCAACTGGATCAGGAATCGCCCTCACCGTTGGGCGCCTGACGGGCAAGGGGCTGCTGCGCAGCCCGGCTCAGCGCATGCGGTTGAGCACCTGCAGCATGGCGGCCGTTTGCGCGTCGGGCATACCGTCGAAGCGTTGTGGGCGGAAACGCATCTGGAATGCGGCAATCACATGCCGGGTGGCAACGTCGAGTTCACCCGTTTGCGCGATGGCGTAGCCGAACCGCGCCAGTTCCTGCTGGTACCAGCTCACGCTCGGCGGGTTGACGCTGAAGAAGGCTTGCTGGCGCGCCACCGCATTGGGCTCAGGCCAGATGCCAATACCGGCGTCGGCCAGACGCTTCCATGGGAACAGCGGGCCTGGGTCGAGCTTGCGCAACGGTGCGATATCGCTATGGCCAACGATGTGCCGGGGGTCGATATGGTTACGCTTGACGATGTCCTTGAGCAGCGCGATCAAGGACTGCACCTGCGCTTCGCTGTAGGGATGCCAAACCCGGCCATTAGGCGTATCGGTGAACCCTGGGTTGACGATTTCGATACCAATGGAGGTGGAGTTCAACCAGGTGCGCCCCTGCCACTGGCTGTCACCGGCATGCCAGGCGCGGCGGCTTTCATCCACCAACTGATAGACCGTGGCAGGGCCGTCGCCAATCAGGTAGTGGCTGCTGACCTCACCATGGGTAAGCAGCGCCAAGGAGCGCTCGAGCGACGCATTGGTGTAGTGAAGGACAACAAACTGGATGCGCTCGTCCTGGTTGGCCGAAGGGTGGCTGCGGTCGATCCGCAGCCCCGTCGAGCAACCCGCGACAGCAACCAGCAAGCAGGTGAGCAGTGTTTTTTTAACGGTGGAAAGCACGTCAGCGGCCTCAGCGTGTAAGCGCTACAGTATAACGTGCTCTCCATGCCCCGTGTCTGCCACGAGTCAGCCGCCACGCTTTACCCCTGTTCGACACGGTTGCGCCCCAGGTCCTTGGCACGGTACAGCGCCGTATCGGCGCGCTTGAGCACCTGGTCGCCGCGCTCGCCGGAGCGGAACGCACCCAACCCGATGGAGGCAGTGATGACCACCCGCTCGCCCTTGAAGTGGAACGGGCAGGCTTCGATGGTCGCACGCAGCAGCTCGGCCATCTGCACGGCAGCGGCGGGCGAGGTCTGCGGGAACAGCAGGACGAACTCCTCACCCCCGAAGCGGGCGATGAAATCGCGCCCTCGCAGGCGCTTGCGCAATTGGTCGGCCACAATCTTCAACACTTTGTCCCCGGCCAAGTGCCCATAGTTGTCGTTGATGCGCTTGAAGTGATCCAGATCGAGGATCGCCATTGCCAGGTGGCCGCCATTTTCATGCCAGTCGAGCATCTCGCGTTCCAGGTGCTCGCTCCAGGCCGCGCGGTTAGGCAGGCCGGTCAGCGGGTCAAGCAATGCCTTTTGCCGCTGCTCTTCAAGGTGCTCGCGGTAGCCGAGCGCCTCGTGCTCCATGTTCGCCACGCGCTCGGACAACCCTTGCAGACGCCCCGCAAGCTCCTGCTCGCGACGATCACGCTCGTGCTTGTGCTCGTCCATGGTCACCAGCAGGCCTTCCAGCCGGTTTTCCAGGATGTGCTTGAGGCTGTCCACGTCGGCGGCCCCTTGCACGCTGCTCTGCAGCCCATCGACCTGCTTGCGCAGCTGGGTATCCAGCTCCTGGGCGGCGGTGCTGTTGTCGGCATGCCCGGCACTGGCTTCGTGCAGGTGGCCTTGGAAGCTCTCCAGGCGCTCATTGAGCTGTTGCAGGTAGGTCTCGAATTCGTGCTGGCCGCTGTCGGTAATCGCCAGCATCAGCACCGCCAGGTCATCCAGCACCGGGATCAACTCATACCAGTTCAGCCCGCGCGCCACCCGCTCACGCATTTCCAGGGCCTGGGCCTTGTGCCGTTCGGGCAGGCTGAGGTCGTCGAGCAGGCCGATCAGGGTCTGCTCGATGTGCGCGGCCACCTGGCTGTAGGGCGGCTCTACCGCATAGGGCAGGGCATAGGGGCCGTCTTCACCGAAGGTTTCCTCTAGCGTCTGCGCAGGTTCCGTTTCAGCTGCTGAGGGGATGAGGGCAGACCCCTCGTCCAGCACAGGCTCAGGTTGCGGGGCGGCCGGCACCTCAGCGGTTTCGATCAGCGCCGGGCCCTCTGGCTCCTGTGGCAAGGCTTGCTCGGCGGGCCCAGGGGCTGTCAGCGGTAGCAGGGCGTCCACATCCTCGGGCTGAGGGTCTTCGGCAACGCGCTGTACGGGGGCAACTGCTGGCTGCGTCACTGCGTCTGCCAACGCGGCAGCAGGCGCTGCCTCCAGTGCAACCTGCGCCTCGCCGGGTTGCTCGTTGTCGCGGCCACCAAACAACCGCTGCAAGAAGCCCGGTCGCTCTTCTTCGGGCTTGCCCAAAGCCGAGAGTGCGCGGCCTTGCAGGCCACTCAGCTCCCCCAGCAGCGGGGGCAGTTCACGGGACTGGGCGACCCCACCGTCGAGCTTTTTCGCCAGCTTTTTCAGCGGCCGCGAGATCTCGCTCGGCAGCGGCAGGCCCTGTAACTGGCTGACCAGCGCCGTCAGCGCATCGCTGACCTGGTTCATACGGGTTTCCCGGCGCTGCTCGGAATCCAACACCGCTTTTTCCAGGCGAGGAATCAGCCCGGCGAGGCCGGCGTCCATGTTGTCGCTGCGGATGACCTCGCGCATTTCCTTCATGCACTCGTCCACCGCCTTGTCGCTGCCTTCGGCGGCCAGGGTGCTGCGCACAAGCCCCCGACGCAGCAGGTCAAGACGTGCGTCCCAACGGCGTTCAAGCTTCTCTTGCTGCTCGATGCTCTTAAGGTATTTCTCTTTCCAGCGCTCAGCGTTGTCAGTCATGCCCAGGTCCGCAAACGGTGATGGCAATTAGCTCAAAACCGGCAGCGTATCCACAGTCAATGCATCAGGCAATCGAATCTCGACGGCAACGGGAAGGTGATCGGAAATTGGCTGCGCCAGTACCTCGACGCGCTCAAGCGTCAGGCTTGGGCTGAGCAGAATGTGGTCCAGGCAACGCTGCGGTCGCCAGCTGGGGAAGGTGGCCTCGACCTGAGGGGCGACCAGGCCCAGATCGCGCAGGGGCGAATGCTCCAGCAAGTCGGTGGCATGGGTGTTCATGTCGCCCATCAGCACCTGATGGCGGTAGCCGCCGATCAGCTCGCGAATGTAGCTGAGCTGCAGGGCGCGCGTCTTGGCGCCGAGTGCCAGGTGCATCATCACCACGATCAGCGCGTCTTCACCTTCGCCGAAGCGCACCAGGATGGCACCGCGACCGGCCGGGCCGGGCAGGGGGTGGTCTTCAAGTTGTTGGGGTTTGAGGCGACTGAGCACACCGTTGCTGTGCTGGGCGAATCGGCCAAGGTTGCGATTGAGCTGCTGGTACCAGTAGGGGAAGGCACCCAGCTGGGCCAAGTGTTCGACCTGGTTGATGTAGCCTGAACGCAGGCTGCCGCCATCGGCTTCCTGCAGGGCAACCAGGTCGAAGTCACTGAGCAGTTCGCCGATTTTGCGCAGGTTACCCGCACGCCCGGTATGCGGCAGCAGGTGCTGCCAGCTGCGGGTCAGGTAATGCCGGTAGCGCTCGGTGCTGATGCCGACCTGAATGTTGAAACTGAGCAGCCGCAGGCGACCATCCTCTGGCAGGCCGGGCGCCTGCAGGTGATGCTCGTTGACCTGCGGCTGGTGCAGGCCAATGCCGCGCGTGCTTCTGAAGCGGGGCATGGGTGCGCCGCTTACTTAGCGGCGCGCTCCTTGGCGATCAGTTGGTCAGCGACATTCAGCACGCCCTCTGGCCCGCCCGCGGTACCCAGGTCGAAGCGGTACTTGCCGTTGACGACCATGCTCGGTACGCCGGTGATTTCGTACTTCTTCGCCAGTTCCTTGGCCTGGTTGACCTGGCCTTTGATGGCGAAGGAGTTAAAGGTAGCGAGGAACTTGTCCCTGTCCACGCCTTGAGTGGCGAGGAAGTCGGCCATGTCGTCTGGTTTGGTCAACTGCTTGCGCTGGTTCTGGATGGCATCGAACACTGCGGCATGCACCTTATGCTCGACGCCCATGGCTTCGAGGGTCAGGAACATCTGGCCGTGAGCGTCCCATGGGCCACCGAACATGGCGGGAACACGTTTGAAGTTGACGTCAGCCGGCAGCTTTTCAGCCCATGGGTTGACGGTCGGCTCGAAGTGATAGCAATGAGGGCAGCCGTACCAGAAAAGCTCGACCACTTCGATCTTGCCAGGCACGGAAACCGGAACAGGGTTGCTCAGCTCGATATATTCCTTGCCGGCAACAGGCTCGGCGGCCTGTACGGCAGTCATACCAAATACGCTGGCGGCGACCAACGCAGCGCTGAGAATCAGTTTACGCATGCTTTACTCCTGAGCATTCATGGGTCGCCTCAACGCGACCTGTATTGAGACAGGCCGGGCCAGGCCCGAGTTCTGTAGTGTAACGGCTGCGGACGTAAAAAAGGGCGGTCCGGCCGCCCTTTCATCTTTGGCTTACAACATTAACCGAATGTTAATGCGCCAATTTCTCTCAGTGCAGGCCCTGGATGTAGCTGGCCAACGCTTCGATATCCTTGTTGCTCAGCTTGCCGGCAATGGTGCGCATGGTCATGGCATCGCCATCGTTGGTGCGGTTGCCTTCGCGGAAGTCCGTGAGCTGCTTGGTCACGTACTGCGAGTGCTGCCCGCTCAGGTGCGGGAAGCCGGCCAAGGCAAGGCCTGCGCCATTCGGCGAGTGGCAGCCGGTGCAGGCGGGCATGCCTTTTTCCAGGTCGCCGCCGTTGAACAGCGCTTTGCCACGCTCGACCAGCTTAGGATCGGCGGCGCCCACGCTGCCTTTCTGGCTGGCGAAGTACGCCGCGATATCGGCCAGGTCCTGGTCACTGAAGGCGGCCAGCATGCCGGTCATCTCCAGCACGGTGCGTTTGCCGGACTTGATATCGTGCAGTTGTTTTTCGAGGTAGCGCTGGCCCTGACCTGCCAGTTTCGGGAAGTTTGGTGCCAGGCTATTGCCGTCGGGGTTATGGCAGGCACCACAGACGGCCGTCTTGGCCTGGCCGGCGGCGGCATCGCCTTTGATAGGTTCCGCAGCAGTGGCCGCACCTGCGACACCCATGGTCAACAGCAGACTCACGACTAGTTTGTTCATCAGCTAATCCAACACGGCTAAGGGTGAAATGTTATGTATCGGGACTGCCGCTCATCCAAAGGATGACCAAACGGTAGTCCTCGGCACTGCAGTCCATGCACAATCCACGCGGCGGCATAGCCTTGAAACCCTGGGTCACATGCCTCACGAGTACATCCACACCTTGCGCCAGCCTTGGCTCCCACGCTGCCCGGTCACCCCGCTGGGGGGCCTGTGGCAACTGTCCGGCGTGACAGGCCGCACACGTGCGGTTGTACAACACCTCGGGATCCTGTGTAGCCTGTGCGCTGAAAAACGGCAGGAACATACCGACAGCAAGCAGCCATTTCGCCATGCGGAACGACCTTCAGGGTTGGGGGCCGCGCTGCGTTCTGATGCGCGAGCTATTGTTCGACACCCCATGCTCGCTCTCCTTCGCTGGGAGAATGAGCACACAAAAACTGGGGCATTATATACTTCCGCCATCCAAACGGAAACGACACCGCTTGCCAGGCTCGGGCCTACAGAGTCAGGCAACACCCACATCGGATATCCCATGCAAGTCAAGAACCCCATCCTCGGCCTCTGCCAGAAAGCCACATTCGCCCTTAGCGCTGCCAAGGTCGAACAATGCCCGGACGACCAGGGTTACGAGGTGGCTTTCGCCGGCCGTTCCAACGCCGGCAAATCCAGCGCCCTCAACACCCTGACTCATGCCAGCCTGGCGCGTACCTCGAAAACCCCGGGGCGCACCCAGCTGTTGAATTTCTTCAGTCTGGACGATGAACGGCGATTGGTCGACCTGCCGGGCTACGGTTATGCAAAAGTACCGATTCCGCTCAAGCAGCACTGGCAGCGCCACCTGGAAGCCTACCTGGGCAGCCGCGAGTGCCTGCGCGGGGTGATCCTGATGATGGACGTGCGCCATCCGATGACCGACTTTGACAAGATGATGCTCGACTGGGCCAAAGCCAGCGGCATGCCGATGCACATCCTGCTGACCAAGGCCGACAAGCTGACCCATGGCGCGGGCAAGAACACCTTGCTCAAGGTGCAGTCCGAGATCCGCAAGGGTTGGGGGGACGCTGTGACCATCCAGCTGTTCTCGGCACCCAAGCGCCTGGGGCTGGAAGAGGCTTACCGCGTGCTGGCGGGCTGGATGGAACTGGAAGACAAGCCGGCAGCCTGAAGGCCTGCATTGCCCTACCTTTTGTAGGGGCGGCCTTGCCGGGGCGCCCCTACAAGGACAGCACAGACCAGGAATTGCGGGCAAAAAAAACCCCGGACTTCGTATGGGGAGGGGGAAGTTCGGGGTCCAAGTCCGGACCGCTAGGGCGGGGTCCAGATATCTGCCAACACTTAACACAACATAGGAGCATCGAAGGGCTTCACCAGCCATTCAGTTACTCTGAGTTCCGCTTCACCGGTTTAGTTCCGACCCCCTGAAAACTATTTGCGATAGTTTCATGAAGCTCCAGCACTAATGGCATCTCGCCATGCCAGGATCCGCGTCACTACGTCGCAGATCCTACACAGCTTTGCCCGCTCAATCAGTGAGCTTCGTCCCAATTCGCGCCAATGCCTGCCTCGACCAGCAACGGCACATCCAGCTGCGCGGCACGGCTCATGTGCAGGCGGATTTCATCTTTCACCTGCTCGACCAGGTCTTCACGTACCTCCAGCACCAGTTCGTCGTGCACTTGCAGGATCACCCGGGCATCCAGGCCGCTTTCGGTCAGCCAGTTGTCCACATTGACCATCGCCCGCTTGATGATATCGGCAGCCGTACCCTGCATCGGTGCGTTGATCGCCGTACGCTCGGCGCCTTTGCGCAGGGCCGGGTTCTTGGCGTTGATGTCCGGCAGGTACAGGCGACGGCCGAAGAGGGTTTCGACGAAGCCTTGCTCGGCCGCCTGGGCGCGGGTGCGTTCCATGTAGGCCTGCACCCCTGGGTAGCGGGCGAAGTAACGGTCGATGTAGTCCTGGGACTGCTTGCGATCGACACCAATCTGCTTGGCCAGGCCAAAGGCACTCATGCCGTAGATAAGGCCGAAGTTGATGGCCTTGGCACTGCGGCGCTGGTCAGTGGTGACAGCCTCAAGCGCCACACCGAACACTTCGGCAGCGGTAGCGCGGTGCACGTCGAGGTTGTTGCGGAAGGCATGCAGCAACCCTTCGTCCTTGGCCAGGTGGGCCATGATGCGCAGCTCGATCTGCGAATAGTCCGCCGCCAGCAGCTTATAGCCGGGGCTGGCCACGAAGGCCTGACGAATACGCCGACCTTCGGCGGTGCGGATCGGGATGTTCTGCAGGTTCGGGTCGCTAGACGACAGGCGCCCAGTGGCGGCCACCGCCTGCTGGTAAGAGGTATGAATACGCCCGGTGCGTGGGTTGATCTGCCCCGGCAGCTTGTCGGTGTAGGTGCTCTTGAGCTTGCTCAGGCTGCGGTACTGCATCAGTACTTCGGGCAGCGGGTAGCCTTGCTCGGCCAGTTCGTCGAGTACCGCCTCGGCGGTGGACGGCTGGCCCTTGGCAGTCTTGCTCAGCACCGGCATGCCCAGCTTGTCGTAGAGGATCGCACCCAACTGCTTGGGCGAGCCGAGGTTGAACGTCTCGCCAGCCAGCTCATAGGCCTGGCGCTCCAGCTCAGCCATTTTCACGCCCAGCTCACCGCTTTGCACGTGGAGCAATTCGGCATCCACCAGCGCACCCTGACGCTCGATCTTCGCCAGCACCGGCACCAGCGGCATCTCGATGTCCATCAGCACCGGTTGCACGCTTGGGGTCTTGGCCAGGCGCGCCTGCAGCGCCTGGTGCAGGCGCAAGGTGATGTCGGCGTCCTCAGCGGCGTACGGGCCGGCCTTGTCCAGCGGGATCTGGTTGAAGGTCAGCTGTTTCGCGCCCTTGCCGGCAATCTGCTCAAAGGTGATGGTGGTGTGATCGAGGTACTTCAGCGCCAGGCTGTCCATGTCGTGACGGGTGGCCGTGGAGTCCAGCACATAGGATTCGAGCATGGTGTCGTAGGCCACGCCGCGCATGTCGATGGCCGGGGCGCCATTAGCCAGGATGTTGATGTCGTATTTGGCGTTTTGCCCGACCTTGGCTTTGGCCGGGTCTTCCAGCAGGGGCTTGAGCGCCAGCAGCACGGCCTCCCGGTCCAGTTGAACCGGCGCGCCTTCGTAGTCGTGGGCCAGCGGTACATAGGCCGCCTCATGGGGCTCGACCGCGAACGACAGGCCGACCAGTTGCGCCTGTTGCGCGTCCAGGCCGGTGGTTTCGGTGTCGAAGGCGAACAGCGGCGCCTGGCGCAGCTTGTCCAGCCAGGCGTCGAAGCGGGCCTGATCGAGGACCGTCTCGTACTTCGGTTCAACCTTGGCTGCCGGCGCCTCTTCGGGCACTGCCACGGTTGCACCGGCCCTGGCGGCTTCGCGCTGGACATCGGCGACCCAGCTCTTGAACTCCATCTCGGTGTACAACGCCAGCAGCGCATCACGGTCTGGCTCGCCGCAGACCAGCGCCTCAACTTCGATATCCAGCGGCACGTCGAGCTTGATGGTGGCCAACTCATAGGACAGGAACGCCGCCTCACGGTGCTCCTCAAGCTTGGCCGGCAAGGTCTTGGCGCCGCGAATGCTCAGGCCTGGGACCTTGTCGAGGTTGTCGTACACATCGCGCAGGCCGCCACCGATACCGGTCAGCAGGCCGGCAGCGGTCTTCTCGCCCACACCCGGCACGCCCGGGATGTTATCGGCCTTGTCGCCCATCAGGGCCAGAAAATCGATGATGTGCTCAGGGCCGACACCAAACTTTTCGTGCACCCCGGCAACATCCATCACGCTGCCGGTCATGGTGTTGACCAGGGTTACATGGCCGTCCACCAACTGCGCCATGTCCTTGTCGCCCGTCGAAATGATCACCGGCCGGCCCTGCGCCGCACTGCTGCGCGCCAGGGTCCCGATCACATCGTCGGCTTCCACGCCTTCGACGCACAGTAACGGGTAGCCCAGCGCCTTGACGCTGGCATGCAGCGGTTCGATCTGCACCCGCAGGTCATCGGGCATGCTCGGGCGGTTGGCCTTGTAATCGGCAAACATGGCATCGCGGAAAGTGCCGCCCTTGGCGTCGAACACCACCGCGAACAGGCTGTCAGGGTATTGCTTGCGCAGGCTCTTGAGCATGTTCAGCACACCCTTGACCGCGCCGGTGGGCATGCCCTTGGAGGTGGTCAGCGGCGGCAATGCGTTGAAAGCGCGGTAGAGGTAGGAGGAACCGTCCACCAGGACGAGGGGCGCTTGGCTCATGAGCAGAATCAACCTTTTCGGCGGGTCCGGAGCTAGAATAGCCGGATCAATGACGACAAAGGGACAAGGTTATCATGCGTACACTCAATCGCCTGTTAGTGCTCGGTCTGTTGGCAACCATGCCAGTCGTCACCCTGGCGGCGGACGACGCCCCCTCGGCCGATCCCGAGGTGACCATTCGCACGGAAGGCGATAAAACCATCCAGGAGTACCGCCAGAACGGCTTCCTGTATGCGATCAAGATCACGCCGAAAAACGGCAAGCCTTATTTTCTGGTACGCGCCGATGGCACTGATGCCAATTTCATTCGTTCCGACCAGCCGGACATGCTGATTCCGTCCTGGAAGATCTTCGAGTGGTAAGCTGACGCGTATCGTTCACATCAACCCGGCACTTCCCGGCGGAAGTGCCCGTATGGGCATTTTTTCATCATGTCAGTCTTCACCCCCGTGACCCGGCCTGAGCTGGAAACCTTTCTGGCGCCATACCAGCTGGGCCGTCTACTCGACTTCCAGGGCATTGCCGCCGGCACCGAAAACAGCAATTTCTTCGTAAGCCTCGAACAGGGTGAGTTCGTCCTGACGCTGATCGAACGCGGCCCGAGCGAAGACATGCCGTTCTTCATCGAGCTGCTCGACGTGCTGCATGCCGCCGACATGCCCGTGCCTTACGCCCTGCGTGACCGCGACGGCAATGGCCTGCGCGAACTGTGCGGCAAGCCTGCGCTGCTGCAGCCGCGGTTGTCGGGCAAGCACATCAAGGTGCCCAACAATCAGCACTGCGCCCAGGTTGGCGAATTGCTCGCGCACATCCACCTGGCGACCCGTGACCACGTCATCGAGCGCAAGACCGACCGGGGCCTGGACTGGATGCTGGCCGCTGGCGCCGAGCTGATGCCGCGCCTTAGCGCCGAGCAGGTGGCGCTGCTGCAACCCGCGCTGGACGAAATCAACGCGCACAAGGCGCAGATCCTGGCCTTGCCACGGGCCAACCTGCACGCCGACCTGTTCCGCGACAACGTGATGTTCGAAGGCACCCACCTGACCGGGGTGATCGACTTCTACAACGCCTGCTCCGGGCCGATGCTGTACGACATCGCCATTACCGTGAACGACTGGTGCATTGATGAGCACGGGGCAATCGATGTGCCACGCGCCCAGGCGCTGCTGGGGGCCTATGCCGCGCTGCGCCCGTTTACCGCCGCCGAGGCCGAGCTGTGGCCGGAGATGCTGCGGATCGGGTGTGTGCGCTTCTGGCTGTCGCGTTTGATCGCGGCCGAGTCGTTTGCCGGGATGGATGTGATGATCCATGACCCGAGCGAGTTCGAGGTGCGCCTGGCGCAGCGTCAGCAGGTGGATTTGCACCTGCCGTTCGCCTTGTAACCGAGGCGGCCTCTTCGCGGGCAAGCCCGCTCCCACCGGTGTTCCACCGTTCTCACGAGCGGTGGTGTACCTGTGGGAGCGGGCTTGCCCGCGAAGAGGCCAGTGCAGACCCTAGAGCTGCTCCAGGCACCCCGCCAGGTCGCCACCCAGCTTCTCCAGCAGGCGCTCATAGCCCTTTGCATCCACAGGATCGCCGCCCAAGGCATCCAGCTCGGCCAACCGCACCGGTAACCCAGCCGTCAGCGTCTCAGCCAGGCGTGGCCGCAACGGCGGTTCGCTGAACACACAGGTCTTGCCCACTTCCTGCAGGCGCTTACGCATCGCGGCCACATGCTGGGCGCCTGGCTGCACCTCGGACGCCACACTGAACACCCCGGTGTGCTTCAGGCCATAGTTGGCTTCGAAGTAATCGAACGCCTCGTGGAACACGAAGTACGGCTTGCCGGCAATACCCGCCACCCGCGCCTTGATACGCCCATCCAAAGCATCCAGACGTTCGACGAAAGCCTTCAGGTTGGCCTGGTAGCGTGCGGCATTGGCCGGATCGGCCTCAGCCAGGTCCGCCGCCATCTTCGCCGCAATTACCCGGGCATTGACCGACGACAGCCACAGGTGCGCGTCCAGGCTACCTGGGCGGTGATCGTGATCATGATCGTCGTGGTCGGCTTCTTCATGCGAGTGGCTGTCTTCGCCAAAATGGCGCAACTGCATGCCGGTCAGCGACTGCACCGCGACGGTGGCTTTGTCCCGCCCTTTCAGCACCCGCGGCAGGAAGTTTTCCATGTCCGGGCCGATCCAGTACAACAGGTCGGCATCCGCGACGCGCCGTACGTCGGAGGGGCGCAGGGCGTAATGGTGCGGCGAAGCGCCAGGCGGCAGCAGCACGTCCGGGCGGCCCACCCCGTCCTGAACGGCGGCGGCAATCTGCTGCAGCGGTTTGATACTGGTCAGCACACGCACGTCGGCCTGGGCGGAAAATGCGATGAAAGCGACAAAAAGGGCTAGGAATCGGGACACGGTGAATACTCGGCTCGACAGAAACAGGTAACATAATAACGTCTCCATCCAGAACCGTCGCTGCCCATGTCCATCACGCCGCTGGCCAACCGCCCCCACGATCACTCCCATTGCGTGCATAGCGCATTGGCCGAAGCCGATGCCTTGTGCACCCGCCAGGGGTTGCGCCTGACCGCTCTGCGCCGCCGTGTGCTGGAGCTGGTATGGCAAAGCCACAAGCCGCTGGGGGCCTACGACATCCTCGCCGTGCTCAGCGAGCAGGACGGCCGCCGCGCCGCGCCGCCGACCGTGTACCGCGCCCTGGATTTCCTCCTCGACAACGGCCTGGTGCACCGCATCGCCTCGCTCAACGCCTTCATCGGTTGTAGCCACCCAGAGCACGTGCACCAGGGCCAGTTCCTGATCTGCCGCGCCTGCCATGTGGCCATCGAGCTGGAGCAGAACAGCATCAGCGACGCCATCATCAGCAGCGCCAAGGGCGTCGGCTTCAACGTCGAGACACAGACCGTGGAAGTGGTCGGCCTGTGCAGCAACTGCCGGAGCGCGGCATGAGCGACGCACTGATCCGCCTGGAGCAGGTGGGTGTCACCTTCGCGGGCGAAGCGGTGCTCGACAGCATTGACCTGTCGGTGGCACCGGGCCAGATCGTGACCCTGATCGGCCCTAACGGGGCAGGCAAGACCACCCTGGTACGCGCCGTACTCGGGCTGCTCAAGCCGCACCGCGGCACGGTCTGGCGCAAGCCGAAGCTGCGCATCGGCTACATGCCGCAAAAAATCCAGGTGGATGCCACGCTGCCGCTGTCAGTGCTGCGTTTCTTGCGCCTGGTGCCCGGCGTAGACCGCGCGGCTGCCTTGTCGGCGCTGCAGGAAGTGGGTGCCGAACAGGTCATCGACAGCCCCATCCAGACGATTTCCGGTGGCGAGATGCAGCGCGTGCTGCTGGCCCGGGCACTGCTGCGCGAGCCGCAGCTGCTGGTGCTCGACGAACCGGTGCAGGGCGTAGACGTGGTCGGCCAGACCGAGCTGTACAACCTCATCACCCGCCTGCGCGACCGCCACGGTTGCGGCGTGCTGATGGTTTCGCACGACCTGCACCTGGTGATGAGCGCCACCGACCAGGTGGTCTGCCTCAACCGTCATGTGTGCTGCTCCGGCCACCCCGAGCAGGTCAGCAACGACCCGGCCTTTGTCGAGCTGTTCGGCCAGAACGCACCAAGCCTGGCTGTCTACCACCACCATCACGACCACAGCCACGACCTGCATGGCTCGGTGGTCGCCCCTGGCACCCATGTTCACGGAGAGCACTGCAAGCATGGCTGATTTTCTTCTCTACGCCTTGCTTGCCGGTTTGTCCCTGGCGCTGGTGGCCGGCCCACTGGGGTCTTTCGTGGTGTGGCGGCGCATGGCCTATTTCGGCGACACCCTGTCCCACGCCGCCTTGCTCGGTGTAGCCCTGGGTTTTGCCCTGGACGTGAGCCCGGCATTGGCGGTGACCGTGGGTTGCCTGCTGCTGGCGATCCTGCTGGTGACCTTGCAGCAACGCCAGCCGCTGGCCTCCGACACCCTGCTCGGCATTCTTGCCCCCAGCACGCTTTCCCTGGGCCTGGTGGTACTGAGTTTCATGCACGACGTGCGCATCGACCTGATGGCCTACCTGTTCGGCGACCTGCTGGCCATCAGCCCCACCGACCTGGGCTGGATCCTCGGTGGCAGCGTACTGGTACTGCTGTTGCTCGCCGCGCTGTGGCGGCCGTTGCTGGCAGTGACCGTGCATGAAGAGCTGGCCATGGTCGAGGGCCTGCCGGTGGCGGGCCTGCGCCTGGCCTTGATGCTGTTGATCGCGGTGGTGATTGCCGTGGCGATGAAAATCGTCGGTGTGCTGCTGATCACCTCGCTGCTGATCATTCCCGCCGCTGCGGCGCAACGCCACGCCCGTTCGCCCGAGCAGATGGCCCTGGGTGCCAGCCTGCTGGGGGTGACCGCGGTCTGTGGCGGTCTGGCCATGTCCTGGTTCAAGGACACCCCCGCCGGCCCATCGATCGTGGTCTGCGCGGCAGTGCTATTCTTGCTGAGCCTGGCCTTGCCGAAACGCTGAAATCCAGGGTGCGTCAAGGCGCGCCCTGTTACCGTTTCACGGGTAAAGGGTCTGTAAGACTTGTTTTCGAGCGTGCGCACCTGGGTGTAGACTTGCTCGCTTTTTGCGCAAATAGAGAGTCGCAGGAATGAAGCCGTTTGCCTCCCGTTATCTGCTTGTTGCCGCGTTATCCCTGTTCCTGGCCGCCTGCTCCAGTGCCCCGGTCGAACAGGCCGATGCACCTGCTCAAGCCGATGCCTGGCAGCAGTTGCAACAGACCATCGCCAGCAATGAGCTGGCTACCGCCGAAGACCAGTTGGCTGCCTTGCAGGCGCAGTCGCCCGTTGACCCGCGCCTGGAACAGTACCAGCGGCAGTTGGCCGAGGCGTATCTGCAGCGTAGCCAGATTGTCTTGCAGAAAGGCGATGTCAACGCCGCTGCCACTGCCCTGGCGCGTGCCCGCGCGCTGATGCCGCAAGCCCCGGCGGTGACCGGTGGCGATGCTGTGCGCCAGGCGCGCAAAGCAGAATTGGAAAAGGCCGAGGCAGCCTTGAAGGCGGCCGAGGCGAAGCCTCAGGCGCGGGTGATCGACCCAACCGCACCGAGCACCGTGATTGCGCTGAAGACCACGGACATTGCTGCCATGCGCCGCCAGCTCGATGAGATTGCTGCCGATGTGGTGAACTACCAGTGCCATGTGGTGTTCCAGGTGCCACGGACCGAGGATGCGCCTTGGCTGAAGACGCTGCTGGAAAAACGGGTGCACAAGATCGACAGCGGGTTCGAGCTTAAGCAGAAGCACGAAATCCAGCGCAAGCTGCCAGCCCAGGTGGTTCTGGTCCCGCATCAGCGCTAAAAGCTTCGCGGGGCAAGCCCGCTCCCACCTACTCAGTGGGAGCGGGCTTGCCCCGCGAAGAGGCCCTGTCAGGCTGGCACAGCTTCAGCAACTGCCTCCCTTTCCCACACCCGATGCCCTTCAACCGCTTTGACAAAGGCATCCACGGTCTTCTGGTCATCCCCCAGCAACAGGCCCTTGTCCTCCTTGAGCCCCAAGCTGCCCAGCAATGCCTTGCCTTCCTTGGCCAATGCGATCGCCTTCAGATGCTTGTAGCCCTCAAGCAGGAAGTGCTTGGCCAGGCCGCTGGCACCCAATGCGTCCAATGACGCCTTGCCCGCCGGCACCAGAATCCCGTCGAACATGATCGAAGGCATACCCTCCATCGACGCATCCACCGGCAGCTGCTTGCCTTGGGCGGTTTTAACCGGCGCCGAACTCGGCCCCAGCACCAGAATGCGCGCACTGTGGGCTTCAAGCGCCTTGACCAGTTGATCGACACTCGCCCCATCCACGCCGTCGGCCACCAGCACAGCGATCTTGCGGCCTTTGATACCGACATCCCCTGGGTGATTCATCTGGCTCAAGACAGGTGATTGCGCCAACTTGCTGCCTTTGACCTGCACCGTGCCAGCCTTGGGCGCAGGCAGGCCGAGGTTGGCTGCCACAGCCGCCGCCAGCTTCAGGTCGATGTTGGCCAGAATCTCGTTCACCTCACGCACGCGGATATGCTCGCGCTCCACTTTGCCCAGCTCGAAGCTGTAGGCCTTGATGATGTGCTGCTGCTCATTGGGGCTCATGCTCTGGAAGAACAGACGCGCCTGCGAAAAGTGGTCACCGAATGACTCGCTGCGCTGCCGGATTTTCACCGCATCGATGCGCTCCTGATAACTTTCGAAGCCGCCATCCTGGGCAGCGGCAGGGGTTTCTTTAGGCCAGCCGCCGTCAATCGAGTTTGGCTCGTAAGACGCACGGCCCTTGTGGATAGTCTGCCGGTGCAGCGCGTCACGTTGATTATTGTGGTTCGGCGCCACCGGGCGGTTGATCGGGATTTCATGGAAGTTAGGCCCGCCCAGGCGGCTCAGTTGGGTGTCGGTGTAGGAGAACAACCGGCCCTGCAGCAGCGGGTCATTGGAAAAGTCGATGCCCGGCACGATATGCCCAGGGCAGAACGCGACCTGCTCGACTTCGGCAAAGAAGTTGTCGGGGTTACGGTTGAGCACCATTTTGCCCAACGGCGTAACCGGCACCAGTTCCTCGGGGATAATCTTGGTGGGGTCGAGCAGGTCGAATTCGAACTTGTGTTCATCAGCTTCCGGCACGATCTGTACACCCAGCTCCCACTCAGGGTAATCACCGGTCTCGATCGCTTCGCGAAGGTCGCGACGGTGGAAGTCGGTGTCCTTGCCCGCAAGCTTTTGCGCCTCGTCCCACAGCACCGAGTGCACGCCTTGGCGCGGTTTCCAGTGAAACTTGACGAAGCTCGCCACCCCTTCGGCATTGATCAGGCGGAAGGTGTGCACGCCAAAACCCTCCATCATCCGTAGGCTGCGAGGTATCGCACGGTCGGACATGGCCCAGATGACCATGTGCGCCGACTCCGGCACCAGCGAGACAAAATCCCAAAAGGTGTCATGGGCCGAGCCACCGGTGGGCATCTCGTTGTGCGGCTCGGGTTTGACCGCATGCACGAAGTCAGGGAACTTGATCGCATCCTGGATGAAGAACACCGGCATGTTATTGCCTACCAGGTCGAAATTGCCTTCATCTGTGTAGAACTTGACGGCAAAACCACGCACATCGCGCACCGTGTCGCCCGAACCGCGCGGGCCCTGCACCGTGGAAAAGCGCACGAACACCGGGGTGATCTTCTCGGGGTCCTGCAGGAAACCGGCCTTGGTCAGTTCGGCGTGGTTACCGTAACTCTGGAAATAACCATGGGCGCCGGTGCCCCGGGCATGGACGATGCGTTCAGGGATACGCTCATGATCGAAGTGAGTGATCTTCTCGCGCATGATGAAGTCTTCGAGCAGCGAAGGCCCGCGTGGCCCGGCCTTGAGGCTGTTCTGGTTGTCAGCGATCTTCACACCTTGATTGGTCCGCAGCGCCTGGCCCGTAGCATCGCTGCGCACACCCTCCAGGCTCTGCAATTTGGTATTGGTATTGGCATGATCGGGGCTGTTGACCCCGGCGGCCTGGCTTTCTTTGGGCGCATCAACTTTCTTGCTAGGCATGGTCGGCTTTCCTCATCAGTCATCAGGCTTGCCCGTGAGGGCTTGTTCAAGTAGTGACTGGAGCGCGATTGCCTGCGTTCAATAAGCTTTACCGGTTGTCGCGTTATGCCAGATGGGTTGGTGCATTACGAAATAAATGCTAAGAACAGCTATGGGAAAAGGCTAAAATGCGCCACCCCAGCTAACCGCTGACCCAAAATTCCATGCGCCCCACAAGGTTCGCTACGTGATCGAGTTCCAACATGTACACAAGACCTACCGCGTCGCCGGTAGGGAAATCCCCGCCCTCAACCCGACCAGCCTGACCATCGAAGATGGCCAGGTGTTCGGCCTGATCGGCCACTCCGGCGCTGGCAAAAGCACCATGCTGCGCCTGATCAACCGCCTCGAAGAGCCTTCGGGCGGCAAGATCATCGTCGATGGTGAGGACGTCACCGCGTTCAATGCCAACCAGCTGCGCGGCTTCCGCCAGCAAGTCGGGATGATTTTCCAGCACTTCAACCTGCTGGCATCCAAGACCGTGGCCGACAACGTGGCCCTGCCATTGACCCTGGCTGGCGAGCTGTCGCGCAGCGAGATCGACAAGCGCGTCACCGAGCTGCTGGCCCGCGTCGGCTTGCAAGACCACGCCAAGAAGTACCCCGCGCAGCTGTCCGGCGGCCAGAAGCAGCGCGTCGGCATTGCCCGCGCCCTGTCCACCAACCCGAAGATCCTGCTGTGCGACGAGGCCACCAGTGCCCTCGACCCGCAGACCACTGCGTCGGTGCTGCAACTGTTGGCCGAGATCAACCGTGAGCTGAAGCTGACCATCGTCCTGATCACCCACGAAATGGACGTGATCCGCCGGGTCTGCGACCGCGTGGCGGTCATGGATGCCGGGCTGATCGTCGAGCAGGGCTCGGTGGCCGATGTATTCCTGCACCCGCAGCACCCGACCACCAAGCGTTTCGTCCAGGAGGACGAACAGGTCGATGAAGGCGAGCAGCGCGATGACTTCGCCCACGTGCCGGGGCGCATCGTGCGCCTGACGTTCCAGGGCGACGCTACCTACGCGCCGCTGCTGGGCACTGTCGCCCGCGAAACCGGTGTCGACTACAGCATCCTGGCCGGGCGTATCGACCGCATCAAGGATGTCCCCTATGGGCAGCTGACCCTGGCCGTCACCGGCGGCGACATGGAAGCGGCATTCGACCGCTTCAAGGCAGCTGACGTACATATGGAGGTACTGCGTTGATGGACGCCCTGAATTTCTTTGCCAACGTCGATTGGGCCGAAATCTGGCTGGCCACCCTCGACACCATGACCATGCTGTTCGGCTCGCTGTTCTTCACCGTGTTGCTGGGCCTGCCGCTGGGCGTGCTGCTGTTCCTCTGCGGCCCGCGCCAGATGTTCGAGCAGAAGGGTGTGTATGCGCTGCTGTCGCTGGTCGTCAACATCCTGCGTTCGCTGCCGTTCATCATCCTGCTGATCGTGATGATCCCGTTCACCGTGCTGATCACCGGCACCTCGCTGGGCGTCGCCGGCGCCATTCCGCCGCTGGTGGTCGGGGCCACGCCGTTCTTCGCGCGCCTGGTCGAAACCGCCCTGCGTGAAGTGGACCGCGGCATCATCGAGGCCACCCAGTCGATGGGCGCTACCACGCGCCAGATCATCACCAGTGCCCTGCTGCCGGAAGCCCGCCCGGGCATCTTCGCGGCCATCACCGTCACCGCCATCACCCTGGTGTCGTACACCGCCATGGCCGGTGTGGTGGGCGCGGGCGGCCTGGGCGACCTGGCCATCCGCTTCGGCTACCAGCGCTTCCAGACCGATGTCATGGTCGTGACCGTGGTGCTGTTGCTGGTGCTGGTTCAGGTACTGCAGAGCGTGGGCGACAAACTGGTCGTGCATTTTTCCCGTAAGTAACCCCAATGGGGTCGGCCTGGCCGACCCGTTCGGGGGCCGTCGCGGCCCTCACAAGGAGTGATCAATGAAGAAGCTGCTTGCTGTCGCTGCCGCTGTCGCGGCCTTCTCGGCCCACGCCGATACCCTGACCGTCGCCGCCACCCCGGTGCCGCATGCCGAGATCCTCAACTTCGTCAAACCGCAGTTGGCGAAAGAGGGCGTAGAGCTGAAGGTCAAGGAGTTCACCGACTACATCCAGCCGAACGTGCAAGTTGCCGAGAAGCGCCTGGATGCCAACTTCTTCCAGCACCAGCCGTACCTCGATGAGTTCAACAAGGCCAAGGGAACCCAGCTGGTCAGCGTTGCCGGCGTGCACATCGAGCCGCTGGGCGTCTACTCGGCCAAGATCAAGAAGCTCGACGAGCTGTCCTCCGGCGCTACCGTGGTCATCCCCAACGACGCCACCAACGGTGGCCGCGCCCTGCTGCTGCTGGACAAGGCTGGCGTGATCAAGCTCAAGGACAACAAAAACATCCTGTCGACCGTGAAGGACGTTGCCGAGAACCCGAAGAACATCAAGTTCCGTGAGCTGGAAGCGGCCACCATCCCGCGCGTGCTGACCCAGGTCGATGCCGCCCTGATCAACACCAACTACGCGCTGGAAGCCAAGCTGAACCCTGAGAAGGACGCGCTGGCCATCGAAGGCAGCGACTCGCCTTACGTGAACATCCTGGTTGCCCGCCCGGACAACAAAGACTCGCAAGACATGAAGAAACTGGCGGCCGCGCTGCACTCGCCAGAGGTGAAGCAGTTCATCCTCGAGAAGTACAAAGGGGCGGTAGTGCCGGCGTTCTAAGCCGTTAAATTGCGCTGGATGCTTCGCGGGGCAAGCCCGCTCCCACAGGCAACTCACTGTATTCAAGCTCAGTGGGGTACCTGTGGGAGCGGGCTTGCCCCGCGAAGCTTTTCAGGCCTGCATCAATCCCGCTTTACCAGCCCCGGCAACTTCCACAGGCAACTCACTATATTCAAGCTCAGTGGGATACCTGTGGGAGCGGGCTTGCCCCGCGAAGCTTTTCAGGCCTGCATCAATCCCGCTTTACCAGCCCCGGCAACTCCCACAGGCAACTCACTGTATTCAAGCTCAGTGGGGTAGTTGTGGGAGCGGGCTTGCCCCGCGAAGCTTTTCAGGCCTGCATCAATCCCGCTTTACCAGCCCCGGCAACTCCCACAGGCAACTCACCGTATTCAAGCTCAGTGGGGTAGTTGTGGGAGCTGGCTTGCCCCGCGAAGCTTTTCAGGCCTGCATCAATCCCGCTTTACCAACCCCGGCAACTCCCACAGGCAACTCACCGTATTCAAGCTCAGTGGGGTAGTTGTGGGAGCTGGCTTGCCCCGCGAAGCTTTTCAGGCCTGCATCAATCCCGCTTTACCAACCCCGGCAA
The DNA here is from genome assembly GCF_025905425.1 of Pseudomonas putida. Taxonomy (NCBI): domain Bacteria; kingdom Pseudomonadati; phylum Pseudomonadota; class Gammaproteobacteria; order Pseudomonadales; family Pseudomonadaceae; genus Pseudomonas; species Pseudomonas putida. Next base: position 5,230,700 of record NZ_CP109603.1, read on the forward strand.
CTGCGCCACCAGCTTCTGGTTGTTGAACGGCGCACGAATGAACCCGCGCTGACGCCCATCCGGCCCGACAATCGCCAGGTTGCCGCTGTGATCCACGGTATACCCAGGCTTGCTGGTATCGGCCGGAATGAACGGAATGCTCAAGGCATTGGCCAGTTTCTGGGTGTCTTCGATCGACCCCGCCACCCCGACAAAATCTTTGTCGAAGTAGCCCAGGTACTGCTTGAGCTGGTTCGGCGTATCGCGATTCGGGTCCACGCTCACCAGCACCACCTGCAAACGGTCCACGGCTTCCTTGGGCAGTTCGCTCTTCACCTGACGCAACTGGGCCAACGTGGTTGGGCAGATGTCCGGGCAGTAGGTGTAGCCGAAGAACAGCAACGACCACTTGCCCTTCAGATCATCCAGCGCCACGGGCTGGCCGTCCTGGTTGGTCATGGTCACGTTCGCCACCGTACGGCTCTGCGGCAAGAGGATGATGCCGGCATCGATCAGTTCGGTCGGGTTTGGCTGATCGCGGCCATTGAGCACCTTGTTGACGGTCAGGCCCAGGATCAACGCGACCAGGGCGACGAGGATGAAGACGGTTTTCTGGGTTCGGGTCATAGATTCAGCAACAAGTAGTGGTCAATGAGCAACGCGATGAAAAGCGCGAACAAGTAGCCGATAGAGTACTTGAAGGTGCCGATCGCCGCGTGCGGCCGGCTGCCACGGTACAACACCCAGGCCCACTGCAGGAAGCGCAGGCCCAGGGCGAGGGCACACGCCAGGTACAACGGGCCGCTCATGTGGATGGCATAGGGCAGCAGGCTCACCGCCAGCAGAATCAGGGTGTAGAGCAGGATATGCAGCGCGGTGTAGCGCTCGCCGTGGGTCACCGGCAACATCGGGATATCGGCCTTGGCGTATTCCGCCTTGCGGTGGATGGCCAGGGCCCAGAAGTGCGGCGGGGTCCAGGCGAAGATGATCAGCACCAGCAACAAGGGCTCGGCACTGAGATGGCCGCTGACCGCCACCCAGCCAAGCAGTGGCGGCGCCGCGCCGGCCAGGCCGCCAATCACGATGTTCTGCGGCGTGGCACGCTTCAGAAAGCCGGTGTAGAGCACCGCATAGCCCAGCAGCGAAGCCAGAGTCAGCCAGGCGGTCAGGGCGTTGGTGAACACCAGCAGCAGTGCCATGCCCAGCAATGCCAGGGCCAATGCAAAGGCCAGCGCGGGCAGCGGCGCGACCCGGCCTGTGGCCAGCGGCCGTTTGTGGGTGCGCGCCATCAAGGCGTCGATGCGCCGGTCCACTATGTGGTTGACCACCGCCGCGCCACCCGCACACAGGCCAATGCCCAGGTTGCCGAACAACAGCACGCTCCAGGCAACGCCTGCGCGGCTGGCGAGGAACATGCCTGCCAGGGAGGTGATCAACATCAGCACCACCACCTTGGGTTTGGTCAGTTCCAGATAGTCGCGCCAACCTGCCCGCTGTGCGTTTAGAAGCGTCGCCACGAATCGTTCCTCATAGGGTGGGAGATATCCACGCCCACCACCGGTGTCAGGCGCCAGCCATGGCCGACGCGCACTTTATCGACCACGCGGATGCGATAATTCACCAGCACCATGCTCAGTAACAGCATGGCCCCACCCGCGTTGTGGGCCACTGCCACGCCCAGCGGCAGGTGGAACAGCACGTTGCTGATGCCCAGGCCGACCTGCACGGCCAAGGCCAACAGCACCAGCCGCGCCAGGCCAGAAAGGCCGCAGCGGTACAGCTTGAAGCTCAGCATCAGCAGCACCGCACTGACCAGCAAGGCGCCCAGCCGGTGGCTGATGTGGATGGCCGTGCGCGCATCGCTGTCCAGTTGGCCGCCCAGGTAGTTGGGCCCGACGTGCTGGGTCAGGTGGAAGCCGTTGCTGAAGTCCGCCGCTGGCCACCATTGGCCATGGCAGGTGGGCAGGTCGATACAGGCGACCGCGGCATAATTGGCGCTGACCCAGCCACCCAGGGCGATCTGGCCGATCACCACCAGCAACGCCAGGGCCGCGATCCGGCGCAGGCTCAGCGGTAGTTTCGGCAACGGCGCAAAGGCCCGAGATAGACGCAGAGACAGCAAGAATAGCAGGCTCAAGGTGGTGAACCCGCCCAGCAGGTGCGCGGTGACGACTTGCGGCCAGAGCTTGAGGGTTACCGTCCACATGCCGAACGCCGCCTGGGCCAACACCACCGCCAGCAACAGCACCGGCAAGCGGTAGGGCTGGCCATCACGCGCATGCCGGCGCACGGCCTGCAAGGCCAGCCAGGCAATCACCAGCGCCAGAGTACCGGCGAAATAGCGATGGACCATCTCGGCCCAGCCCTTGGCGGCTTCCACCGGGTGCTCGGGGAAATGCACTTCGGCATGGGCCAGCTGGGCGTCGGTCTTGGGCACACTGATGAAGCCATAGCAGCCTGGCCAATCGGGGCAGCCCAGGCCCGCGTGGGTCAGGCGGGTATAGGCACCGAGCAAAACGACCACCAGTGCCAGCAGGGTGGCGAACACAGCAAGGCGCATTCCAGGTCTGGCCATGACAGGCTCCTAGCCGATGTTGGACAGCTTGAGCAGGTGGCGCAGGTCGTCCAGCACGTGCTTGCCGTTGACCTTGGCGTCGTAGCGCAACACCAGGTTGCCGTGCGGGTCGACGATCCACAGCTGCGGGCCGAGCTCACCGACCTTGTTCAGGTAGCGCTGAGCATCCAGCGGGTAGCGTTGCAACTGCGGGTACTCACGGCCGAGCAACGCCTGGTAGTCGCCGCTCAACGGCTGCGCGGCAGCCAGCGCGTGGCTGGCGCGGCCGGCATCACGGCCCAGGCCAACTTGTATCTGCCGAGTCAGGTACACCAGGCGCTGGCAGTCTTCGGCGCAGGCCTCGGGGGTGCTGACCAACACTTGCCAGCGCGCGTCCTGGCCGTCGATGCCGATATCGCTGCGGCTTTCGCCGTTGCCGATCATCGCGCCGTGGTAGCTGCGGCCTTCCGGTACCCAGAACTTGAGCTTGTACATGCTGGTGGCCAGGATCATCGGGCCGAGCACGACCAGCAAAATCAGAATCAGCTGCAAACGCCCACGGGCTCGGGGCTTGCTGCGTTCAGGCAGGTCCAGTGGAGTGGCGGTGGCCATGGCGTTTCTCCTTGTTTTGGTGCCAGCCGAAATAGAGGTAAAGCAGAACCAGAGCGGTAGCCAGGGCAAACCACTGCACGGCGTAGCCCACGTGTTTTTCCGGGCCCATGGCGACGACCGGCCAGCCCAGGCGATAGCTCGCCGGGCCGGGCTCCAGGCGTAGTTCGTGGGCGAAGCCTTCGCGATCAAGCTGTTGCCATAGCTGCGCGGCATCGATAGCAGTCAGCAGGTGCGGCCATTGCCCGCCGATGGGGTCCGGGCGCAGTTGGAAGGTGCTGCCAGGCGCGACATACACCGAAGCATCCAGGGCCAAGGGCTGCGACGGGGTATCAACGTGCACAGGCACGCGGCGGTCCGGCCACGGCAACCAGCCGCGATTGACCAGCAACCACAGGCCGCTGGCCTGGTCATGGAAGGGCTGCAACAGCTCGACACCGGCCTCGCCGTCGCGCATGCGGTTGTCCAGCAGCAGGCTGTGTTCGCCATCGAAACGGCCGTACAGGTGCACGCGGCGGTAAGCGGCATCATCGCTGTGCTGCAACTGGGCAGTGGAGAGTGGCGCATCAAGGCTGCGCTCGGCATAGGTCGCCAGCAACGCGCGCTTTTCGTCGGCGCGGCCCAGTTGCCAGCAGCCGAGCGCGACCAGCCCCGGCAGCAGCGCAAGCACCACCAGGGTCGGTACCCAGCCTGGGCGAAACGGCTTCACAGGCGCCTCGCTATACTTATCCACATCACCGCATCCCCCCGGAGAAGCGCCATGCTCAAGGCCGCGATTGTCCTGATGCTGTTGGCCACGGTTGCCAGCCTGTTCAGTGGCCTGGTGTTCCTGGTCAAGGACGATGAAAACTCGACCCGCTTGCTGAAGGCACTGACCGTGCGCGTGACCCTGGCGGCTCTGACCATAGGGCTGGTGGCCTACGGTTTCATCAGTGGCCAACTGGTGTCACACGCCCCGTTTTGAACCTATATCGCCTTGACTGGCCCCGCCTTTGTGGGAGCGGCCTTGTGTCGCGAAAGGGCTGCACAGCAGCCCCAGCAATTTATGCATTTGTGCTAAGCCCCTGGGGCTGCTGTGCAGCCCTTTCGCGACACAAGGCCGCTCCCACATGTGTCAAAGCACATAAACAAAGATAAACAGCCCCACCCACACCACATCGACGAAGTGCCAATACCAGCTGGCCGCCTCGAAACCGAAGTGCTTGTCGGGGTTGAAGTGCCCGCGCAGGATACGCACGAACATCACGATCAAGATGATCGTGCCCAGCGTCACGTGGGCACCGTGAAAGCCGGTGAGCATGAAGAAGGTCGCGCCATAGATCCCCGACCCCAGCGTCAGCCCCAGCTTGGTATAAGCCTCGTGGTACTCGTAGGCCTGCAACGTGATGAAGCTGATCCCCAGCACGATGGTCAGTGCCATCCACAGTTTCAGCGCGCCCCGGTGATCACGCCGCAGGGCGTGGTGGGCAATGGTGATGGTCACACTCGAACTGACCAGCAGAATGGTGTTGATCAGCGGCAAGTGCCAAGGGTCGATAACCTCCTTGGGCGGCGGGAACAGTTTCGGGTCCGGGGTATGCAGCAACGGCCAGGCGAACTCGAAGCTCGGCCACAGCATATGCGCGACGCCCTTGGCCCCTTCACCGCCAAGCCAAGGCCCGGCCAGTACGCGTACGTAGAACAGCGCACCGAAAAAGGCCAGGAAGAACATCACCTCCGAAAAGATGAACCAACTCATGCCCCAACGGAACGAGCGGTCCAGTTGCGGGCTGTACAACCCACCACGGCTCTCTTTCACCACCGCACCGAACCAGCCGAACAGCATGTAGGCCAGGCACAGCGCGCCGACGAAGAAAATCAGCGGCCCATGGGAGTCGGGGTGCCCGGCCTTCATGTCGTTGAACCAGGTGCCCAGGCCGAACACTGTGATGAACATGCCGATTGTCGCGATGATCGGCCACTTGCTCTGCGCCGGAACGTAGTAGTGCTCATGACTTGCCATTGCTGTTCTCCTTCCCTTAACGGGCGCCCTGGACGTCCTGGGCCGCAACATGCGCGACCGGCGGGTGGCGAGCGGTGATGTCGAACAAGGTGTAGGCCAGTGTCAGGTGCTTCACGCTGGCCGGCAGGTCGCGGTCAACGATAAAGCGCACCGGCATCTCGATGCGTTCGCCGGGCTGCAGCACCTGCTGGGTAAAGCAGAAGCACTCGGTCTTGTGGAAGTACGCCGCGGCCTCGGCCGGGGTGATGCTGGGTATCGCCTGGGCACTCATCGGCCGGTCGGTCGGGTTGCGGGCCACGAAGATCATCTGGTTGACCGCACCCGGGTTGACGTCGATCTGGTCGGCCGTGGAGTAGAAGTCCCAGACCATGTCGCTGGCGTTGGTCGACATGAACTGCACCCGCACCGAACGCGACGGGTCGCTGACCTGGCTGCCCTCATACTGGCCGCCGGTCTTGCCATTGATGCCGAAGGCCTTGCACATCACGTCATAGATCGGCACCAGGGCGAAACCGAAGGCGAACATCACCACCGTCAGCATCAGCAGGCGCGTGACCAGGCGTTTGAGCGACAGGCCGTTCATGGCTATTTCACATCCGGTGGCGTCTGGAAGGTGTGGTAAGGCGCAGGCGAGGGGACAGACCACTCCAGGCCCTCGGCACCGTCCCAGGGTTTGGCCGGCGCCGGCGCGCCGCCACGGATGCACTTGATGACGATGAACAGGAAGAAGATCTGCGTGGCGCCGAACATGAATGCCCCGATCGAGGAGACCATGTTGAAATCGGCGAACTGCAGGTTGTAGTCCGGAATACGCCGTGGCATGCCGGCCAGGCCAACGAAATGCATGGGGAAGAAGGCCATGTTCATGCCGACGAACGACAGCCAGAAGTGCAGCTTGCCGAGGGTTTCGTCATACATGTGCCCGGTCCATTTCGGCAGCCAGTAGTAGGCCGAGGCGAAGATGCCGAAGATCGCCCCCGGTACCAGCACATAGTGGAAGTGCGCAACCACAAAGTACGTGTCGTGGTACTGGAAGTCCGCCGGCGCGATGGCCAGCATCAACCCGGAGAACCCACCGATGGTAAACAGGATGACGAAGGCGATGGCGAACAGCATCGGCGTTTCGAAGGTCAGCGACCCTTCCCACATGGTGCTGACCCAGTTGAACACCTTCACCCCAGTGGGCACGGCGATGAGCATGGTGGCGTACATGAAGAACAGTTCGCCCACCACCGGGATGCCGACCACGAACATGTGGTGCGCCCAGACGATGAACGACAAGAAGGCGATCGCCCCGGTGGCGTAGACCATCGAGGTGTAACCGAACAACGGCTTGCGCGAGAACGCCGGGATGATCGAGCTGACCGCGCCGAAGGCCGGCAGGATCATGATGTACACCTCGGGGTGGCCGAAGAACCAGAACACGTGCTGGAACAGCACCGGGTCACCGCCACCGGCCGCGCTGAAGAAGCTGGTGCCGAAGTGGATGTCCATCAGCATCATGGTCACCACACCGGCCAGTACGGGCATCACCGCAATCAGCAGGAACGCGGTGATCAGCCAGGTCCAGACGAACAGCGGCATTTTCATCAAGGTCATGCCGGGGGCACGCAGGTTGAGGATGGTGGCGATCACGTTGATCGCCCCCATGATCGAGCTGATGCCCATCAGGTGGATGGCAAAGATGAAAAAGGTCACGCTGGCCGGGGCATAGGTGGTCGACAGCGGGGCGTAGAAGGTCCAGCCGAAGTTCGGCCCGCCACCAGGGCTGAACAGGGTCGAGACCAGCAGCAGGAAAGCCGCCGGCAGCAACCAGAAGCTGAAGTTGTTCATCCGCGGCAGGGCCATGTCCGGCGCGCCAATCATCAGCGGGATCATCCAGTTGGCCAGGCCGACGAAGGCCGGCATCACGGCGCCGAATACCATGATCAGCCCGTGCATGGTGGTCATCTGGTTGAAGAACGCAGGTTCGACGATCTGCAGCCCCGGCTGGAACAGCTCCGCGCGGATCACCATGGCGAACGAGCCACCGAGCAGGAACATGATGAAGGCGAACCACAGGTACATCGTGCCGATGTCCTTGTGGTTGGTGGTCAGCACCCAGCGCATCAAGCCCTTGGCCGGGCCGTGGGCGTGCTCATGGCCGTGGGCGTGGTCGTCGATCACTGCACTCATGTCCTGTCTCCTGCAATCCATTGATTGCCGCGCGTAACCCGGTTCATTGCGCTTCTGCCTGCTTGAGCGCCAGCACATCCTTCGGCGTGACCATATCGCCCTTGTTGTTGCCCCAGGCGTTGCGCTCGTAGGTGACCACGGCGGCGATATCGACTTCCGAGAGCTGTTTGCCGAACGCGGCCATGGCCGTGCCAGGCTTGCCGTGGAAGACGATGCTCAGGTGGCCTTCCTTCGGCCCGGTGGCGATCTTCGAGCCTTTGAGGGCCGGGAACATCGGCGGCAGGCCCTGGCCTTCGGCCTGGTGACAGGCCACGCAGGTGGTGTGGTAGACCTTGTCGCCTCGCGCAACCAACTCGTCGAGGGTCCACTCTTTGCTGGTCAGCTCCTTGAGCTTGGCCGCCTCGGCCTTGCGCTCACCGAGCCAGGTGTCGTAGTCGGCCTTGGACTTGACCTCGACCACCACCGGCATGAAGCCATGGTCCTTGCCGCACAGCTCGGTGCACTGGCCACGGTAGATGCCGGGCTTCTCGATGCGCGTCCAGGCCTCGTTGACGAAGCCTGGGATGGCATCACGCTTGACCGCAAACGCCGGCACCCACCAGGAATGGATCACGTCGGCGGCGGTTACCAGAAAGCGCACTTTCGCGCCCACCGGCAGCACCAGCGGCTGGTCGACTTCGAGCAGGTAGTGCTCGTCCTTGGGGGCCTTGTTATGGATCTGGTCGGCGGGGGTGGCCAGGTTGCTGAAGAACTCCACATCCTGGCCCAGGTACTTGTAGTGCCACTTCCACTGGTAGCCGGTGACCTGGATGTCGATGTCCGATTCGCTGGCATCGTAGATGTCGATCAGGGTCTTGGTCGCGGGGATGGCCATGGCCACCAGAATCAGGAACGGCACCACGGTCCACATGATTTCCACCCAGGTGTGCTCGTGGAAATGCGCAGCCTGCTGGCCGGTGGAACGGCGGTGGACGACCATGGACCAGAACATCGCGCCAAACACCACGATGCCGATGATCACGCAGATCCAGAAAATGGTCATGTGCAGGTCGAAGACGGCGTTGGAGACTTCCGTCGCCCCCGGGTGCATGTTGACGGTCCAGGCTGCGTTGGCCTGACCTAAAACCGTCCACAACAGGAGGCCCATCCAGACATGTGGATGTCGCATCATTGCGGGTTCCCCTTCTAATTCTTGTTGTCCCGGAGGCGTGGCCTGCGGCAAGAGGGAACGGCGGTCAAGACTGCCTGGCTTCGACGACCGAGCCCCTGCAAAAGCAGACGGGCCTCATCAACGAATCACGTTCAACGGGAGTATAGACAGCGACCAATGGCACGCAATGAAGCCTGTGAAATGAACTTCACGAAATTGCCGAATGCCCTGAAAACCGCGTGCTTGATAGGATATGGCCCAATAGTGGCATCCCGATATGCCAGAGCATGCACACGTTTGCGCGATTTATAACAAATACGTCTTAGGTATTCTGTATACCGAGCTAATTTAGTGTCTTCCGTTTGAAACGTAATGTCCCTGGAGTTGTCATGAACATCGCTGCGGTACGCGAGCAGATTAACCAAGCCCATCAACACGAAGGCCAGACCGGCCAATTGAAACAGCGTCTCGAGTTGCAACTGCCCCATCTGCACCCCTCGATTCAACTGCCTGAGCAGGACGCCCAGGGTACCTTGGCGCGTTTCGTCAGCGCCTACATCGACCAGGTTCCAGAGCTGCTGGAGGCTGCCCACGAGGTGGCCCGCGAAGCCGGTATCGAGTCGCAGATCAAGCCGGTACTGAAGATTGCCGAAGCTTATTTCCTGCAACCACCCAGCGTGATGCAGGGGCATGTGGGCCTGGATTGCCTGCTGGATGAGGCCTACCTGGCGCATCGCCTGGTGGAAGAGGTCAACGACCTGTATATCCGCCACTTCCAGCAGCCGTTGATTCCGTTCGACACCACGATGGCCAACCTGATTGCCCACCAACTGATCGGCGAGACGTTCGCCAACCAGCTCGATGAAGTGGTGCATCATTCGGTTGACGAGATGCTCAATGACGAGAGCTTTGCCGCAGAGACGGTGAAGGCTTACCGCGCGACTTTGTGCAGCCCCGAGACGGGCGCCGCCTGGAAGCGTTGGCCGTGCCTTTCGCGACAACTGGGTGTGGAGCTGGGCCAACCGGCCTGACATCCGGCATTGATGCTGGCTGCACCGGCCTCTTCGCGGGCAAGCCCGCTCCCCCAAAGGGTATGCAATTCACCCTGTGGGAGCGGGCTTGCCCGCGAAGAGGCCCGCTCAGGCAACACAACAGCTAAATAACCCCCGCCGTCGTCCGCAGCCGCCCTTCGATCCGCCGCTTCAATCGCCGCTGCTCGATCAGCAAGCGCGAGCCCTTGGCTGCATTGCTCCGGCCCCAGTCCTCAAGCAGTTCCAGGCACGAGTGGTCGATGTAGCTAAGGTTGCTCAAGGGCACATGCAGGGTGGTCCCTGCCGGCACGGTATCCAGCACCTGGGTCAGCGCCGGCACCTTGAGGAAAGTCGCCGCACCACTCAGACGCAGCTCCATGTGCCCGGGCTTGCCCAGGCTCACCAGGTTGATCTTCAACCGCGCCGCCTTGAACGCCAGCTTGAGTAAGGTCAAGGCAAAGCCCAGCAGCACGCCCGTCAGCAGGTCGGTGAAAATAATCGCCAGGGCAGTCGCTGCGTACGTAAACATCGGCATACGGCCATACCGGCGCAATCCACGAAACGCCTTGAAGTCCACCAATTTGACGCCGGTAAACACCAGCACACCCGCCAGGCTCGCCACCGGAATCTGCTGCAGCACGCTGCTCAACACCACGACGAACGCCAACAGCCATAGACCATGGAAGATCGCCGAGGCGCGGGTCTGCGCACCGGCCTGGACATTCGCCGAACTGCGCACGATCACCCCGGTCATCGGCAAGGCGCCCAGCACGCCGCACAGCATGTTGCCGATGCCTTGGGCCGACAGTTCCCGGTCGAAGTCCGAGCGCTGGCCGCTGTGCATACGGTCCACCGCAGCTGCCGACAGCAAGGTCTCGGCGCTGGCGATGAAGGCCAGGGCGAATGCGGCCACCAGCAGGGTCGGGTCGGCCAGGTTCATCAGATCATCCAGGCGTATCCAGTCGATGGCCTCAGAAAGGTCTGCCGGTACCTGAACCCGATTCACCGGCAAGGCCAGCCATAGGCTGATCAGCGTCATTGCCGCCACGCCCAGCAAGGCACCGGGAATGAAGCGCAGCTTCTGTGGCCGCAAGCGCTCCCAGCCCCACATCACCGCGATGGTGCCCAGGCCAAGAGCACCGGCTTGCCAGCCCGAACCTGCGCGTTCCAGTGGCAGGGCAGTGGCCAAGGTCGCAGGAAACGCCAGCAGGTTCTGCATGCCCGAGGGCTGCGGCGCCGTATCGAACATCACATGCACCTGCGACAGCACGATCAGCACGCCGATACCCGCCAGCATGCCGTACACCACCGCCGGTGCGGTCACGCGAAACCAGCAACCCAGGCGCAAGCGCCCAGCCAGCAATTGCAAAAGCCCGGCCAGCAGCAGAATCGGCCCAAGCATGGCCACACCGTGCTGGCGCACCAATTCGAACACCAGCACCGCCAAGCCGGCCGCCGGGCCGCTGACCTGCAGCGGCGAACCCGCCAGGAAGCCCACTACAATGCCGCCGATGATGCCGGTAATCAGGCCTTTGGCGGGCGGCATCCCCGACGCGATGGCGATCCCCATGCACAAGGGCAGGGCGACCAGAAATACCACCACCGATGCCAACAACTCTCGCGGCAAGGCCGCTTTCAACTGTGTAATGTTCACCGTGTTTCTCCATTTTCTGTTGCACGGCCATTCCTCTGGCCATGAGCACGTTGGCCCCTGACCGGCGCGCAGGCGCGGGCCGCCAGCAAGCACGCCGGCAGGGCAGTCAGGGAATTCAAGGCAGCCGAAGGCCGCGCCACACCCCTGCAGGGTGCAGCCGGCTATCAAGGTTCTAGCGGTGGATGGGTCGCTTAGTAGCGGCCTCTCGGGGTAGCGCAGGGGACTGGCTCGCCCGCAGCCAGGGGCAGGAAGCTGTCGCTGGCGGCGTCATACGCTTCGATCTTGCTGGTCTCGATGTCGTAGACCCAACCGTGGATGTACAGCTCACCCGCCGCCAGGCGCGAGGCGACCGAAGGGTGAGTGCGCAGGTGATGCAGCTGGGCGATGACGTTTTCTTTGGTCAGCACCTGCATGGTTTCGTGCTCGCTGCCACAGGAGCAGTTGTTCTCGACCACGGTGCGTGCCACTTCGGCGTGGCGCAGCCAGGCGGAAACGGTCGGCATCTTGGTCAGCGATTGCGGGTTGAGTACCGCACGCATCGCGCCGCAGTCAGAGTGGCCACAGACAATGATGTGGTGCACGCCCAGTGCCAGTACAGCGTATTCGATAGCGCTGGAAACGCCGCCGTTCATCTGGCCATACGGCGGCACTACGTTACCCACGTTACGGGTCACGAACAGGTCGCCTGGCGAACTTTGGGTAATCAGTTCGGGGACAATGCGCGAGTCGGCGCAGGTGATGAACATGGCGCGTGGCGTTTGCGCGGTGGCGAGCTTCTTGAACAGCTCTTGCTGGTCGGGGAAGACATCATGATGAAAGCGCAGGAAGCCGTCGACGATGTGCTTAAGAGCAGCATCGGCGCTCTCGGCGGGTACATCCGGAACGACCTTGGATGGGTCCTTGACGGGCATGATTCATCCTCTTGGCGGTGTGTAGGTAAGTCCATTTTACCGGTGAAAGATTCTGGCTATGCAGGGATTTAGATGACACGCACAGGCCACAGATCACAGTCTTCGTTGACTGATTGCCTACGCTAGCGGGGAAAACTTAACTGAAACTTAATTCGGAGGCTCTAGAACAGGCGTTCCAGATACATAAGGCGGGAGTTGAATAATAGCAAAAAAACATCAACTGCCAAGAGCCTGCAATAGAATTATGGAGTTGGATTAGTTGCACTAAGGATCAAAACAACGCCATCTGCCCGCCAGGCGGGCAGAACGCCGAGCAGTCCAGGGCTTGGGCTTCCCGCCCTTCAAACGCCAACCGTCGCGTGGCCTTGGCAAACCGTTGCGCCAACAGCTCGGCAAACACGCCCTCGCCCCGCATCCGCGCGCCAAAGCGGCTGTCATAAAGCTCGCCACCCCGGCTCTGGCGAATCAGGCTTAACACATGGGCCGCACGCTGGGGGTAATGGTCTTGCAGCCACTGCTCGAACAGCGGCGCCACCTCCAGCGGCAGGCGCAACATCATGTAGGCAGCGCTCTGCGCACCCGCTTCCTTTGCAGCCTCCAGCAGGCGCTCCAGTTCGCTGTCGTTGATCATTGGAATCATCGGCGAACACAACACCCCCACCGGCACCCCCGCCTCGCGCAGCACCCGAATCGCCCGCAACCGCGCCTTGGGTGATGCCGCACGGGGTTCGAGCACCCGCTTGAGGTCATCGTCCAGCGTCGTCAGGCTGATCATCACCCGTGCCAGGCGCTGGCTGGCCATCTCGGACAAAAGGTCGAGGTCACGCAGCACCAGTGACCCCTTGGTGACGATGGTCACTGGGTGGCGGAAGCGCAAGAGCACCTCAAGCAAGCGCCGGGTCAGCAGATGATCGCGCTCGATGGGCTGGTAAGGGTCGGTATTGGACCCCAGGTTGATGGGCGCGCAGACATAACCCGGCTTGCTCAGTTGTTGTTCGAGCACTTCGGCGGCGTTGGTCTTGGCGATCAGCTTGGTTTCGAAATCCAGCCCAGGGGAAAGGTCCCAATACGCGTGGGAGGGGCGGGCATAGCAGTAGATACAGCCGTGCTCGCAGCCTCGGTAGGGGTTGATGGAGCGGTCGAAGGGCAGGTCGGGCGAAGTATTGCGGCTGATGACCGTCTTGGCGGTCTCGATCCGCACTTCGGTACCTTGGGTGACCGGGACTTCCTGATACCAGCCGTCATCCTCCGCCACGCACGAGCGAGGGGCGAAGCGGTTGTGCGGATTGTGCGCCGTTCCACGGCCCTTTTGCGGTGTTTGAGGTTTCATGGCCTGCCTCATTACTGTATTTACATACAGTATACCGGCTAGCCTGATCGCTCCAGCACCTCTGGTCAGGGCACCATGGGTTCAGGCCAGGCCATGCCAACTCAGATAAGCAGCGGTGCTCGGTGCACGCCCGAGGAACGCTTCGATGCCCTCACGTAACGGCCGCGAAGCGCCCGGCGCGAACAACGCATCGTGCAGCGCGCGCCCGGTTGCACGGTCAAGCAAGCCTTGCGCTTCAAATCGGCTGAACAGGTCGAAGGCATGCACGTTTGCCCAGATATACGCGTAGTAGCCGGCATCGTATCCACTTATCAAGTGGTCAAAGGCATGTGCCGGGTGTTCAAAATCAGCCAGCGGCCAGTAGCCGCAGCGTTCGTGCGCAGCATCCAAGCGCTGTTCAAGGGTTCTGCCATCATTGGGCGCTGCATGCAGATCAATGTCGAACAAGGCCAGGCTCAAGTGACGGGCCGCGTCCTCCACGCCTTCCTGGCGTAGCCGGCTCAAACACGCTTCGACCCGTGCAGGTGTGAGCTGGCTGCCATCGTGCTGGTGCGATGAGATCGCTACCAGGTAGTTCGCGTCCCATAACCACCGCTCGAACAGCGTGCCGAACAATTCCACACCATCGGTGCCAAGCTCGGTCACATTGGACATCACATGGTTGGTAGTGCGCACCAGAAGGTGATGCAGAGCATGGCCAAACTCATGGAACATTTTGCGTAGCGACAGGTGATCAAGCAGAGGCTGGGTACCCGTGGCCGGTTGCGCCACATCGCAGCAAACCACCACTGAAGCCGCCTGATAGATCCCCTCGGCAGTCACCCGGCGATTGCGTATGTACAGGGTGTAGACCGAGTCAGCTTGCTTGCCGGTGCGCTGCACGGCATCCACATAGAGCAGACCAATGAGCGCATTGTCCTGCCACACCTCGAATGCCTGCACGCTGTCATCCCAGGTCGCAAGGTGCTTGGGTGTCAGCACCAGACCAAACAGCTGTTGCGCCAGCTGCTGCAAAGCCACGATCACGCTGTTCAGCGGAAAGTATTCGCGCAAGGCTTCGGTGGACAGCACCGTGCGCGAGGCGGCCTGCAGATAGGCAATGTCCCAGGGCTTTACCTGGCCCAAACCCTGTGCAACAGCCTGGCGCTCGATTTTCGAGCGCCATTGCAGCATGGCGGGACGAATGTCGTCGGCCAAGTCATGCAAAAAGCTGCGCACCTGAGCGACCGACCCGGCACTCTTGGCATTCAGGCTCTGCTCCAGGTGGCTGGCAAAGCCAAGCAAGTGCGCCTTCTTCGCCCGCAATTGCGCCAGCCGTTGCAGGTGTGTGCCGTTGTCCAGCAAAGGGTCGTTACTGACGCCACGGGTGTGATAGGCCCGATACACGCGCTCGCGCAGTTGGCGGCTCTCGGCATGCCTCAGCACGGCTTCGGTGGCAGCGCTCTCACAGGCAATCAACCAACCTGACGAACCGGCTGCTTGCGCCCGCACCGCCAGCTCATCACGAACCCGTGGTGGAATGCCGTGCAGTTCGGCTTCATCATCGATCGCAAGGCCCGGGCGTTCGAGATTGCTGGCAAAGGCGTCGCTCGACGCACTGATCTGAGCCTGCAGGTCAGCCAGGCGTGCCTTGCCCGCAGCATCGAGTAGCGCGCCACTGGTGGCGAACTTGTGCAGGTGCCAACGCAGGGTGGCACGCTGTTGGGTATCCAGATTCTTGCCGATGGCACTGCTCGCCAAGCGCTCATACAAGGCGTGCAAGCTGCTGTTGGTGAATTTTTGATCAAACCGAACAGTGGTCTCTGTGGAGAAGCCAAAAATGGCGCCTGCCCAGGCGGAACCCTTGCCTACCAGCGGCGTGGCCGCATTCAGCGCCGCCAATAGCTGGGCATCCAGATCATCTACCGCCAGCACCAGGTCATCCCAGGTAGGCAAGGCCTGCTGTGCTTTGATGATGCTGGTAATGCCTTGCTTGTGGGCCGTCAGCACATGGTCGAACGCTGCACGCATGTTTTCCAGCGTGATGGCGTCATAGTCGACAGGCACGTTGCCGGGTTGCAAAAGAGGATTATCGATAGTCATGCTGCTTCACCTTACGCGTGGGGAAGCGAGAGGGTGCGCCGCCTGGGTAAGCCGCGTGCTTTGACTATCTACCGCACTGCAAGCGGTCGGGAAGAGGCCACCCGGGCCAGAGCCCAGGTGGCATCACGGCCTTATTCAGCCGGTTTTTTCAACTTGGGGTTGGGGAAGAACTGCACGGTCTGCACCTTGGCCGGTGCTGCCTTGGGCGCCAGGTGGTTGACCCGGGTGCCGAGTTCCGAGGGCACCGACAGGCCTTGTTCGTTGAGGGTGTCGGTGAAGCCGCAGGCCACGCACTCGCGGTGCGGTACGCCATCCTCGTTCCACATCATCAGCTTGTCGGGCTCGCTGCACGCCGGGCAGACTGCCCCGGCGATGAAGCGTTTCTTGGTCTTGTTCACAACTACCTCACTCATGCCGCCGCGTCCTCGCTCAGCCCGCAGTGGCGCAGCAATGCATCGATGGAAGGCTCACGGCCACGGAAGTCGACGAACAGCACCATCGGCTCACGCGAACCACCCCGTGCCAGGATCGCCTCGCGGAAGGCACGACCGGTGTCGGCATTGAGCACGCCTTCTTCCTCGAAGCGCGAGAAGGCGTCTGCCGACAGCACTTCGGCCCACTTGTAGCTGTAGTAACCCGCCGCATAACCGCCCGCGAAGATGTGCGCAAAGCTGTTGGGGAAGCGGTTGTACGCCGGTGGGCGCATCACCGACACCTCGTCGCGCACGCCTTCGAGCACGTCGAGCACGCTGCGGCCGTCGCCATGGGTGGCGTGCAGCTCGAAGTCGAACAGCGAGAACTCCAGCTGGCGCACCATCATCATGCCCGACTGGAAGTTTTTCGCCGCCAGCATCTTGTCCAGCAGGTCCTGGGGCAGGGCAGCGCCGGTCTCGTAATGGCCGGAGATCAGCGCCAGGCCTTCCGGTTCCCAGCACCAGTTTTCCATGAACTGGCTTGGCAGCTCGACCGCATCCCAGGCCACGCCGTTGATGCCGGACACACCCGCGTGCTCGATGCGGGTCAGCAAGTGGTGCAGACCGTGGCCGAACTCGTGGAACAGGGTGGTGACTTCATCGTGGGTCAACAGCGCCGGCTTGCCTGGCGCGGCGGGGGTGAAGTTGCACACCAGGTTGGCCACCGGGCTCTGCAGCACGCCCTCGACGGTGCGGCGACGGTCACGGGCACCGTCCATCCAGGCGCCACCACGCTTGTTGGCGCGGGCATACAGGTCGAAGAAGAAACGGCCGACGTGCTGGCCGTTTTCCTTGATTTCGAACAGGCGCACATCCGGGTGCCAGCTGTCGAAGCCCTTGAGCTCGGCGATTTCGATGCCGTACAGACGCTGGACGATGCTGAACAGGCCAGACAGCACCTTGTCGATCGGGAAGTAGGCACGCAGGGTTTCTTGCGACACGCTGTAACGTTGCTCGCGCAGCTTCTCGCCGAAGTAACCGGCATCCCAGCTGGACAACTGCGGGCAGCCTTGCTCGGTGGCATAGGCCTTGAGCTGTTCCAGGTCCTGGGCAGCGAATGGCTTGGAACGCTTGGCCAGGTCACGCAGGAAGTTCAGCACCTGGTCGCTGGTCTCGGCCATCTTGGTGGCCAGGCTCAGCTCGGCGTAGTTCGGGTAGCCCAGCAGTTGGGCCAGTTCTTGGCGCAGGTCGAGGATTTCCTGCATCACCGGGCCATTGTCGAACTGGCCGGCATTGGGGCCTTGGTCCGAGGCGCGGGTGCAATAGGCGGCATACAGCTCTTCGCGCAGGGCGCGGTCGCTGGCGTAGGTCATTACCGCGTAGTAGCTAGGGAACTCCAGGGTGATCAGCCAGCCATCCAGCGCTTTGGCCTGGGCCGCAGCAGCCATCTGCGCCTTGGCCGAATCGGTCAGTCCGTCCAGCGCGGCTTCGTCGGTGACGTGCTTGGTCCAGGCCTGGGTAGCATCGAGCAACTGATTGGAGAAGCGGCTGCCCAGTTCGCTGAGCTTGCTCTGCACTTCGGCGTAACGCTGCTGCTTGTCGGCAGGCAGGTCGATGCCCGACAGACGGAAGTCACGCAGGGCGTGTTCGAGGATGGTCTTTTGCGCCACGTCGAAACCAGCCGCTTCCGGGCTGTTGACCAACGCTTCATAGGCATCGAACAGCGCACGGTTCTGGCCCAGTTCGGTAGAGTAGGCGCTCAGCGCCGGCAGGCAAGACTCGTAGGCCTCGCGCAGTTCCTTGCTGTTGCACACGGCATTGAGGTGGCTGACCGGGCTCCAGGCCGCGCCCAGGCGGTCATTGAGTTCGTCCATGGCCAGCACCAGGCCAGCCCAGGAGGGGTTCTTGCCCTGTTGCTCGAGAATTTCGGCAATGGCTTTACGGTTGTCGGCCAGGATCTCTTCGATCGCCGGCAGCACGTGTTCGGCACGGATCGCCGAGAAGGGCGGCAGATCGTAGGGCTGCAGAAGCGGGTTGGTCGCACTCACGGTTTGGATACCTTGGCAGAAGAAACACTGGACCATCTTAATTACAATCGACGCCGACCGCAGCAGGCAGCCTGCCTATCGGCACAGATGAGAGACCCTATCATGGCCATCCGAAGCTTCCAGCAACACACTCCGAAAGTTGGACCACGGGCCTTCATCGACCGCTCGGCGGTGGTGTTGGGCGATGTGGAGATCGGCGAAGACAGCTCGGTCTGGCCATTGACTGTAGTACGCGGCGACATGCACCGCATCCGCATCGGCGCACGTACCAGCGTGCAGGACGCCAGCGTCCTGCACATCACCCATGCCGGCCCTTTCAACCCGGATGGCTTCCCGCTGATCATCGGCGATGACGTGACCATCGGTCACAAAGTGATGCTGCATGGCTGTACCCTGGGCAACCGTATCCTGGTCGGCATGGGCAGCACCATCATGGATGGCGCCATCGTCGAGGACGAGGTGATCATTGGCGCCGGCAGCCTGGTACCGCCCGGCAAGCGCCTGGAGAGCGGCTTCTTGTATGTCGGCAGCCCGGTGAAACAGGCCCGGCCGCTGACCGACAAGGAGCGGGCCTTCTTCCCGTACAGCGCCGGCAATTACGTCAAGCTCAAGGACCAGCACCTGGCCGAAGGCTACGACCAACCAGAATGACTTGAGTGGAATCGCTTACATGCACCAACAGAATGTCCTTTTCGACCTCGACGGCACCCTGACCGACCCACGGCTGGGGATTACCCGCTCCATCCAGTACGCGTTGGCCAAACTGGGTATCGATGAGCCGGACCTGACCCGCCTCGAACACTTCATCGGCCCGCCCTTGCTGCAGGCATTCATGCAGTTTTACGGCTTCGACGAAGCCAAGGCGTGGGAGGCGGTCAATTTCTATCGCGAGCGCTTCCGCGTTACCGGTCTTTACGAGAACCAGGTGTTCGATGGTGTGCCGGAGCTGCTCGAAGCCCTCAATGGGCAGGGGCGCACGCTGTATGTGGCCACGTCCAAGCCTTGGGAATTTGCCCGCGAGATTGCCCGGCACTTTGCGTTCGACCATCACTTCAAGGTGATTTATGGCAGCGAACTGGACGGCACGCGTACCAACAAGGTCGAGCTGATTCGCCACTTGCTGGACGAGGAAGGGCTGGACCCGGCGCAGACGCTGATGATCGGCGATCGCAAGCATGACCTGATCGGTGCGCGCAGCAACGGGCTGCAGGCAGTGGCGGTGGGGTATGGGTTTGGTAGTGAGGAAGAGCTGAAGGCCCAGGCGCCGGCGTTTCATTTCGCGACGTTGGCCGAGATGCATCGGGCCTTTATCAAAGCTTGATAGTGATTGGGGCTGCTTTGCAGCCCATTCGCGGGCAAGCCCGCTCCCACAAAAATATCGCTGAACTCAAGGGCGGCGCTGTAACTGTGGGAGCGGGCTTGCCCGCGAATGGGCCGCACAGCGGCCCCACAATCTCATTGGCTAACCACAAACCGCGCCAACGCCGCCTGGCGCGCTTCGACCGGCAATCGCCCCAACGCCTCGACCCGCTCATAAAACCGCCCCCAATCCCCGCCAACCTCCCGAAACACCGCCGCAAACGCCGGCACCCATTGGTCATACAGCCCAAACGGCAGCAGCTTGGCATTGCTCATCGGCCCATACATCCAGGCGTCATAACGCGTATCGCCACCCCACTGGCTATCACGCACTGTTCGGTACTCACGCCGCAGCCGCTCGAACTCCGCCTGCTTCGCCACCCGCTTGTGCGCGTCATCCAGGGGGCCTGCGTACATCACCTGAAGCCGTTCACGGCTGGCCAGCACCAACCGAATGAACTGGTCCCGCTGCGCCGCCTGGTCATCCTCGATCGCTGCAAGCCCGCGCGCCGCGCGCCATTGCCGCGCCCCCTCCTGCTCGACGAAGGTGGCAAACGACTCGTTGAATGCCGTGTCGTCCTGTACGTAAAAACGCTGATGGGCCAGCTCATGGAAA
Organism: Pseudomonas putida; assembly: GCF_025905425.1. Taxonomy (NCBI): domain Bacteria; kingdom Pseudomonadati; phylum Pseudomonadota; class Gammaproteobacteria; order Pseudomonadales; family Pseudomonadaceae; genus Pseudomonas; species Pseudomonas putida. The sequence continues at coordinate 5,250,613 of NZ_CP109603.1, forward strand.
ATCAGCGAAGCCAGCCGTTCATCTCCCCAGCCGACCATCGATGACAGCAACGGGTCATCGAACCAGCCTAGGGTCGAGTACGCCTCGACGCCGCCCACATACACATCCATACCCGCCTCACGCATCAACGCCGCCGCGCCACGCGCCGCCCCCTGACGGTAATAGCCGCGATAAGCCACGCAGCCCGCAATCGGGAAGCAGTGCGTCACGGGTTGCAACGACAGTTCCGGCGTGGCGAACACGTTCCACACCACGTAGGGGCGACCCAGGTCGGCGTAAACCCGGTAGCTGCGGTTGTCCGGCAGTTTCAACTGCTGGCTGGCGAACACCCGGGCCTGTTCGGCATGCTGCAAGCGCGTACGCAGTTGCGGGCTGCTGGCCGGGTCTGCCATCACCTGTTCCACCGGCTGACGCGCGCGCAACAGCTGCAACTGGCCCTCTGCCAACTGGCTGTAATAGCCAACGCCACTACAACCGTTCAGCAGAACAGCCGCCAGCAGGGGAACAAAACGGCTGAAAACACGGTCGAGTGGCCCAGGGTCTGAGCGCTGAAAAAGAAAAAGTCGAAGCATCTGGGACTGTCTGACTCGCTCACGGCCAATTCGCTCCAAGACTATCTCGCCAGGGGGGAGTTTCGCCATGCGTCCATTGTTTGCCGCCAGCACACTCATGCTGTTGTCCGCGTGCTCGACCCTGCCGGACCCCGATCCGAACCAGGCGTGGGTCGACCTCACACCCCAGGACGAAACGTCGCTGCACGCCGTGCAGGTAGACGAACGCGACTGGGCCGACACGCGCTACTTTGAAGTGCCCCCCGGCAGCCACGAACTGACCGTGCGCTACCAGTTCCCGGTCACCCCGAGCAATATCGGCCCGGTGAACGAGCCGCTGTGGCGCGATTGCCAGCTCAACCTGACGTTCAAGGACTTCAGCGCCGGGCAACGTTACCAACTGCAGGCGGGCAGCATTGGCTTCCGTCCCTGGATCAAACTCTACGACCACCAGCAAAAACTGGTGGGCCAAGGCCTGCCAGCGGGCTGTCAGCGCACCTGAACCCCGCAAACGGCGCTATGCTTGTAGCTTGTGAGTCGCAAGTGGGAGTTTTGCCATGCGCCAGCCCATGATGCTGATCGCCCTCAGTGCACTGGGGGCTTGCGCCAGCCCCTTGCCGCCCGTCGACCCCAAGCAGGCCTGGGTCGAGCTTTCCACCATCACCCCCGGCAGAGTCATCATGGCCGACCGCCTCGACGGCAAGCGGCTGGAGGATGGCCGATACTTCCAGGTGACGCCTGGCAAGCATGAACTGGTGGTGCGTTTTGATTATGAGATCTACGGTGGCGGCATGATGTCCCAGCCCAGGGACCGTACCTGCTACCTGACGGTGCGCTATGACAATTTCAAAGCCGGCGAACGCTATCGCCTGGAGGCCCGCGCGCCGGTGATGGAGCCGCAGGTACTGCTGTACGACGCCAGCCGCACGGTGGTGGTGAACGAGCCCAGCAACGTGTTTTGCATTCCCTGACTTTGGGGGGCGCTTTGCGCCCCCAGCCAACTAGACCCTAGCGATCATTCTTCTGGTAAATGATCTTCTTGGTACCACCCTCGCAGCTACCCACGACCATGTTCTGGTCCTTGACCTCGCTGTTGGGCACGATTTCCAGGGTGTAGGACGCTACGCCCTGTGCCTGGATCTTGGCCTCGATCTCGGCTTTCAATTCTTCGCACGGCTTAACCGCCGCCAAACTGGACGTGGCGAGCAGGGAGGCCAACACGGCGATTGCTACGCGGATCATGGAACGGCTCCTCAAAGGGCAGTCGTGCTGCCGTTGCTGTTTAGACTACAGCAAACCGCCCCCGTTGCGCCGCCTAGCCCACCAGCGAGGCATCCAGGCTGATGGTGGCGTTGAGCACTTTAGAAACCGGGCAACCGGCCTTGGCCTTGTTGGCAATCTCAAGGAACTGCGCCTCGCTGGCGCCCGGCACCTTGGCCTTCAGAATCAGGTGCACGGCCGTGATGGCGAAGCCGTCGGGTTGTTTATCCAGCGTCACCTCGGCAATGGTATCGATGCGGTCTGCGGTCAAGCCCGCCTCACCGAGCATCATCGACAGCGCCATCGAGAAGCAACCGGCATGGGCAGCGCCAATCAGCTCTTCCGGGTTGGTGCCTGGCGAGCCTTCGAAACGGGTATTGAAGCCGTAGGGGTTCTGCTTGAGCGCGCCGCTTTCAGTCGAAAGCAGGCCTTTGCCATCCTTCAGGCCACCTTGCCAGATCGCCGATGCTGTCTTTTTCATGATGCCTCCTGGTCGCTGCATTTACATATCGTGGAGTGACATGCTTATGGGTTCAGAGGGCGGCCTCCCACAGCAAGTTCAGATCAATCTGACCGCAAGCATTGAATCCACCGAATGTGCCCATACAGAGTTCAAAAGGCCTCTGGCCAACCACCTTCAAGGAGGCTCCGATGACGCAGCTGCGTGACCTGAAAATATCCACCCTCGACCTGGTGCCCGTGCGCGCCGACAGCGGGCCGGCCCAGTCGCTGCGTAACTCGCTGGACCTGGCGCAGCACGCAGAACGCTTCGGCTATAACCGCTTCTGGGTCGCTGAGCACCACAACATGGATGGCATTGCCAGTTCCGCGACCTCGGTGTTGATCGGCTACCTGGCGGGCGGCACCTCGACCATCCGGGTCGGCTCCGGTGGTGTGATGCTGCCCAACCACGCGCCGCTGGTGATCGCCGAGCAGTTCGGCACCTTGGCCAGCCTCTACCCAGGCCGCATCGACCTGGGCCTGGGCCGCGCACCGGGCTCCGACCAGATGACCGCCCGCGCCCTGCGCCGCGAGCGCTCCGGCAGCGCTGACGACTTCCCCGATGATGTCGAAGAGCTGTCGCGCTACCTCGGCCCGCGCACTGATGATCAAAAAGTGATCGCCGTGCCAGGGCATGACACCGAGGTGCCGATGTGGCTGCTCGGCTCAAGCCTGTTCAGCGCGCAGTTGGCGGGCATGCGCGGCATGCCCTATGCGTTCGCCTCGCACTTCGCGCCGCGCTACATGCACGAGGCGATCCGCGTCTACCGCAACCATTTCAAGCCTTCCACCACGCTGGACAAGCCCTACGTGATGCTCGGCATACCGATGGTGGTGGCCGAAACCGACGAGCAGGCCGAGTACCTGGCCACGTCGGTGTACCAGCGCATTCTTGCCCTGATTCGAGGGCAAAGCCTGATGCAGCGCCCGCCCGTACAAAGCATGGATGGGCTGTGGCTACCCCACGAGCGCGATGCGGTGATGAGCTTCTTAGGCCTGGCGATGATAGGCAGCCCGCAGAAGGTGCGGGCAAAAGTGCAAGTGCTGCTGGAGCAGACCGGGGCGGATGAGCTGATCTTTACCTGTGACCTGTATGAGCATGCGGACCGGGTCAGGTCCTATGAACTGTTGGCGCAGGCCTTGAAGGCCGAGTAGCCCCTTCGCGGGTAACCCCGCGAAGGGGCCGTCACTCAACCACGCCGGTAGACAATTTCCTTGGTACCGGCTTCACAACTGCCAATCACCTTGCCCGCTGCGTCGCCTTTTTTGACGATCTCCAGCGTGTAGCCCTGCACGCCTTTGGCATCCAGCTTGGCGGCAAGCTCTGCCTTCAGTTCTTCACACGGCTTGCCCGCCGCCAGCGCACCGCCCGCCAGTGCCATCAGGCCCGCCGCCAGAATCAGTTTCTTCATCGATCGCTTTCCTTGTACAGATGAAAATCAAAGAGGGCGCCGCACAGGCGCCCCCTCTCTATTACCCCATCTTGCCGGCGCCAGCTACCCCGGCAGCGTTTCAGCTGTTGGCAATACGGAACCCTACCTTGAGCGTGACCTGAAAGTGCGCCGCCTTGTTGTCACGGATATGACCCCGCGTGTCGATCACTTCAAACCACTCCAGGTGCTTGATGCTCTTGGCCGCTTCGGCCAGGGCATTGTTGATCGCGTCCTCGATGCTGGTGGGCGACGACCCAACCAGTTCGATCTTCTTGTAAGTGTGATGATCGGACATGTGCACTCTCCTTGGATGACGGTCAGATTGAGCCTAGCAGCGCAGGCCTGGTTTACCTGCGAGCCATCGCCATGGGCGAAAGTTCGATCGCACTTTCGCAACCCTGCGCAGTCGCATTCCTTACAGTCCATCCCCGAAGGAGAGTCAACATGCATCGCAACTCGCTGCGTAAAACATCCCTGGAAAGCATGGAAGCGGAGATCGAAAGCCTTCTGAAATCGCTGGAGAACCTCAAGCACGATGCCTCGGAGGAGTCCCAGAAGTCGGTAAAGGCAATCCGCAGCAACGCCGAAAGCGCACTCAAACATTCGCGCAGCCTGCTGAGCGACGCCTACGAGGAAGTGAAGACCCGCACCCGTCAGACAGGTATCGCCACCCGTGACTACGCCCAGGAGCACCCCATCACCACCGCCGGAGTGGCCGTGGGTGCGTTGGGCCTGTTGGCGGCATGGCTGCTGTACAAGCGCAACTAAGCAATCTGCAGCTGCAATTCCTGGCGCAGCCATTGCGCCAGTTGCTCGGCGCGCCCATCTGCGGCGCGCCGGGGCACCCACAACGCCAGTGCCGCATGCGTGGATGAGAACCCCCAAGGTGCCGCCAGCCGCCCAGCCCGCAGATCGTCCGCCACCAGCTGTTGTGGCGCAATCGCCACGCCCAGCCCAGCCACTGCGGCCTCCAGCAGGTAGTACAGGTGCTCGAATGCCTGGCCGAACGGCAACGCCGCCGAATCGAGCCCCTGCTGCGCCGCCCAGGCAGGCCACGCCTGCGGGCGTGAGGTGGTGTGCAGCAACACTTCGCCCAGCAAGGCCTGGGGCGGCGCACCGCGCAAACGCTCGAACCCGGCAAAGTGGGGGCTCAGTACAGGCCCGATGCGTTCTTCGGCCAGCACGTGCACCTGCATGTCCGCTGGCCACGGCGGCTCGGCAAACACCAGCAAGGCGTCCAGGCCGGGGCGCCGTGGGTCCAGGTCACCTTCCCCGGCTGACAGGTGCAGGCGCAGCTCCGGCAGGTCGGCCTTGAGCCGCCCAAGCCGGGGGATGAACCAACGCGCCAGCAGGCTCCCAGAACAACCGAGGACGAAGGGTGCCTCGCTGACATCCCGGCTCAACTCGGCGCACACGCCACGCAACCGGTCGAATGCCTCGCCACTGGCATCACGCAGGCGCACACCGGCATCTGTGAGTTTGATGCCACGCCCGTCCTTGACGAACAGCGCGATACCCAGGTGCTCTTCAAGTACCTTGATCTGCCGGCTGACTGCCCCGTGGGTCACATGCAGCGCTTCGGCAGCCTGACTGACACTGTTTAACCGGGCAGTGGCCTCGAAGGCCCTGAGGGCATTGAGCGGGGGAAGGTCCTGAGCCATTGTCTTGTGAGTTTTCCTGACAGGTTTGCGCAATCTTATCGGTTTTCAGCCGGGCGTTGCGTGGTTAGAGTAAAGCCCATCACTCATTCATTACGCCTTGGAGCGCCCCATGACCCAGACTCAATACCGCCCTGGCCCAGACGCCAACGGCCTGTTCGGCTCGTTCGGCGGCCGCTACGTGGCAGAAACCCTGATGCCACTGGTGCTGGACCTGGCCCGCGAATACGAAGCCGCCAAGGCTGACCCAACGTTTCTCGAAGAGCTGGCCTACTTCCAGCGCGACTACATCGGCCGCCCGAACCCGCTGTATTTCGCCGAGCGCCTGACCGAGCACTGTGGCGGGGCAAAAATCTTCTTCAAGCGTGAAGAGCTCAACCACACCGGCGCGCACAAGGTGAACAACTGCATCGGCCAGGTGCTGCTGGCCAAACGCATGGGCAAAAAACGCCTGATCGCCGAAACCGGTGCCGGCATGCACGGCGTGGCCACCGCCACCGTGGCTGCCCGCTTCGGCCTGCCTTGCGTGATCTACATGGGCGCCACCGACATCGAGCGCCAGCAGGCCAACGTGTTCCGCATGAAGCTGCTGGGCGCCGAAATTGTCCCGGTCACCGCCGGCACCGGCACCCTGAAAGACGCCATGAACGAAGCCCTGCGCGACTGGGTCACCAACGTCGAAGACACCTTCTACCTGATCGGCACCGTGGCGGGCCCGCACCCGTACCCGGCGATGGTCCGCGACTTCCAGTCGATCATCGGCAAGGAAACCCGTGCCCAGTTGCAAGAGAAGGAAGGGCGCCTGCCCGACAGCCTGGTCGCCTGCGTCGGCGGCGGCTCCAACGCCATGGGCCTGTTCCACGAGTTCCTTGAAGAGCCAAGCGTACAGATCATCGGCGTCGAAGCTGGCGGCCACGGCGTGCACACCGACAAACACGCCGCCAGCCTGAACGGCGGCGTGCCGGGTGTACTGCACGGCAACCGCACCTACCTGCTGCAGGACGCTGACGGCCAGATCACCGACGCCCACTCGATTTCCGCCGGCCTCGACTACCCGGGCATCGGCCCGGAACACGCCTACCTGCACGAAGTGAAGCGTGTCGAGTACGTCAGCATCACCGATGACGAAGCCCTCGATGCGTTCCACGCCACCTGCCGCCTGGAAGGCATCATCCCGGCCCTGGAAAGCTCCCACGCCCTGGCCGAAGCGATCAAGCGCGCACCGAACCTGCCCAAGGACCACTTGATGGTCGTGTGCCTGTCCGGTCGCGGCGACAAAGACATGCAAACCGTGATGAACCACATGGCCGCCCAGGAGAAACAGGCATGAGCCGTCTTGAACAACGCTTCGCCGAACTGAAGGCCGAAGGCCGTTCGGCACTGGTCACCTTCGTTACCGCGGGCGACCCGGGCTATGACGCTTCGCTGCGCATCCTCAAGGGCTTGCCAGAGGCCGGCGCCGATGTGATCGAGTTGGGCATGCCGTTCACCGACCCGATGGCCGATGGCGTGGCCATTCAGCTGGCGACCCTGCGTGCTTTGGAAGCGGGCCAGACCTTGGCCAAGACCCTGCAGATGGTTCGCGAATTCCGCGTGGGCAACCAGGCCACGCCAATCGTGCTGATGGGTTACTACAACCCGATCCACCGCTTTGGCGTGGAAAAGTTCGTCGCAGAAGCCAAGGAAGCCGGCGTCGATGGCTTGATCATCGTCGACCTGCCGCCAGAGCATGACGCCGAGCTGGCCACCCCGGCCCAGGCTTCGGGCATCGACTTCATCCGCCTGACCACCCCGACCACCGACGATGCACGCCTGCCGCGTGTACTGGAGCGCAGCTCCGGGTTCGTCTATTACGTGTCCGTCGCCGGTGTGACCGGTGCTGGCTCGGCCACCACCGAGCACGTGACCGAAGCCATCGCCCGCCTGCGTCGGCATACCGACCTGCCGATCAGCGTTGGGTTTGGCATTCGCACGCCGGAGCAGGCCGCGGCGATTGCCCGCCTGGCCGATGGTGTGGTGGTGGGGTCGGCGCTGGTCGACAAGATCGCTCACGCCAAGGATGCCGATCAGGCGGTTAACGATGTGCTGAGCCTGTGCTCGGCGCTGGCTGAAGGGGTGCGCGGCGCTCGACGCTGATTGGCGTTGCATTCTTCGCGGGGCAAGCCCGCTCCCACAGGTTCACTGCAATCTGTCAGAAAGCACTCGACCTGTGGGAGCGGGCTTGCCCCGCGAATGGCCGCATAGCGGCCCCCATCTAGCCGCCAAAAATCGACAGCTTCAGCGGCCGCACAGCCCCCATCCAGATCGCATGGTCGCGGTGATCCGCCAGCTCATCCCCGGTCAGCGGGTGCAGAAACACCACCAACCCCTTGCGGTACAGCGCCAGCCACGGCAACACCACCCCCACCACCTCAGGCCCGAAAGCCAGCTGGCAGCTCCAGTCCGGATGCGGCCCGACCGGCTGCTGGTGCATGCGCCCCATGGTCACGGGGAACAGCCGCGCGGCCTCTTCGCACAATTCACGCGCCTGCTCGATGGTCGATGCGTCGTAGTACACGTGGGCGTGATACCCCTTGATCCTCTGCACGATAACTCCTGATTGCGGTCAAACCATCACCACCTGCAAAGGGAGTGATGCAGTGAAAAATGCCGAAACCCCAGTGTTCAAGCTGGTCCTGTTCGGGGGCGAGTGCGCCCTTGGCAGTGCGCTGATGGCCGAGCTGCTGTCACGCCAGCACGAAGTGACTGCCGTGGTCGAAGACCTCAACCGCCATGCGCCACGCCCCGGCCTGCATTTCAAGATAGGCGGGCTGAAGAGTGCCGACCAGGCGGAGCAGGGGGCTGCGGGCGGCTCGGCGGTGGTTGCCTTGCTGTCAGCGCTGGCACCGGCTGACCTGCCCACGCAATGGCGAATGAGCGAGGCGCTGGTGACCGGGCTTGCGCGTACGACTATACGCCGGCTGTTGCTGGTGGGCGATTTCGATGTGCTGGACAGGCCCGGTGATTACACCGATGCAGAGCGCGAGGGCGTGGACCAGGTTGTCGATGGGCTGCAACGCAGTGCGCTGCACTGGACGTTGATCAATGCCCCCCAGGCCGACCCGGCGAGCGTGGCGGCGGGGATGGTCGATATGCTCGACCTGGGTTTGCATCGGGGCGAGCATTTGAACTTCGTATCCTGAGGCCTCTTCGCGGGGCAAGCCCGCTTGTGTCTTGGAGAGGGAATAGAATCTGAAGTGAGAGCGGTGAATGGCAAGCTGATAGCCCGAGGTGCCCAGAGCACGTGTGGGAGCAAAAGCTGCCATTCACCGTTCCACTTTGGCGAGAGCCCGAACAGTTGGATGAGGGGCGTAATCTCGAATCACAAGCGTGGGCCAAGCCAAAGCGCTCTCACTCCTTGAGTTTAAGAGGGTTTGGCCATGTCTTCCTCTGTCGGCATCGATGTTTCCAGTGCCACACTTGCTGTTCACATCCGTCCTGAGGGGGTGAACTTCAGTGTTTCCAATGACTTGAAGGGATTCCAACTGCTCGTCGAAAAGCTTGGCGAGTATGCAATTTCAATGGTCTTGCTCGAAGCTACCGGTGGCTACGAGTGCAATGTCCTCAAAGCGCTGCAGGATGCCGATTTTCCGGTTTGCCGGATCAATCCCAGTCGTGCCCGGGACTTTGCCAAGTCGATGGGTAAACGCGCCAAGACCGATCCCATTGACGCAGCTGTTTTGGCTCACCTGGCTGAAGTTATGCCCCCACGGCCTTGCCAGGTGATGACACCCGAGCGGGCTTTGCTGCGCGAACTGCTTATGCAGCGGGATCGCTTCGTCCAACAGCGCGACGATGACAAGCGGCGCCTGAAGCAGGCGCGGGCTCCCAGTGTTTGTTTGCGGTTGGAACAACACATCGCCTATCTGAAGGGTGAAATTCGAGCGCTGGAACAAGAGATCGCACAGCAGGCAGCAGCTTTGCCTGATGATCGGGTTAAACAGCTCACTCAAGTCAAAGGAATTGGTCTGATTACTGCCGGAAAGCTGATGGCCTTGCTGCCAGAGCTGGGCCAGGTGGATAAGAAGGAAATTGCCGCCTTGGTCGGTGTTGCGCCGTTCAACCAGGACAGCGGCAAGCAGTCGGGCAAGCGTTCAATCTGGGGGGGACGCTCACAAGTCAGGCGGGCGCTCTATATGGCCTGCTGGGTGGTGATACGGCACAACAAGGACTTCTGCGAGCGCTACAAAGCACTGCGAGCCCAGGGGAAGTGCGCGAAAGTATCGGTGGTGGCGTGTATGCGAGTATTGATAGTGAGGCTAAATGCGATGCTCAAGACCGGAACGCCCTGGAAGGAGCAAATAGCTCATTCGTAGGAGCAAGCCTTGCTGGCGATGCCCGGCACAGCCGGGCCTGGGGCGCTACGCGCCCCATCGCCGGCAAGGCCAGCTTCCACAAGAAGACAGTTGCTCCCACAAGTACTGCACAGCTGTCCAATCCTGTGGTGTACCGGTGGGAGCGGGCTTGCCCCGCGAAGAGGCCCTCAAGCCTCACGCTCATTTTCCAGCCAATCAACAAACCGCTCGATCAACGCCCCCCGCCGCTTGCGCGGCGGCAGCACCACGTAATACCCCCGCGCCGACCGCAAACTGCCCTCCAACGGCCGGCACAGCAGCCCCTGTTCAACCAGCCCATCCACAAGGTGCCCCCAGCCAATCGCCACCCCTTGCCCGGCAATCGCTGCCTGGATCAACAAGGTGTAGTTATCAAAGCGCAATTGCCCCGGCGGCGGTGGGCTGTCTACGCCAAACCCCCGAAACACCCCCGCCCAATCAAACCAGCGGCTGGCCTGTTCACCCCGCAGGTGAAGCAACGGCAAACGCTGCAAAGCCACGGCTGACAAGGGTTTGCCATGAATCAGCCGTGGGCTGCAAACCGGGAATACCTCTTCATCGAACAGCCACCGACTTTCGCCTTGATGAAAGCGCCCATCACCAAACAGCACCGCCACATCAATATCCGGCCGCAGCATCGCCTGACTGCGCTCACCCGTCACCAGGCTCACATCCACCTGTGGATAAGCCTCATGAAAGCGTTGCAAGCGGGGCATCAGCCAGAACGACGCGAAGGCAAAGTCGGTTGCCACCTGAAGCACCTCGCGCTGGCCCCGACCACTGGTCAGGGCCAGCCCATCGTCCATGGCCTGCAGCCCTTGGTGCACCTGCTCGAACAGCAACTGGCCAGCCTCGGTCAGCGCAATGCCCCGGTAGATCCGGTCGAACAGCCGGGTACCCAGCTGGGCCTCCAGGCGCTTTACCTGCTGGCTCACGGCGGGCTGGGTGGTCCCCAGCTCAAGCGCCGCAGCAGTAAAGCCCCGCAACCGTGCAGCGGCCTCGAACACGCGCAGGGTATCGAGCGACAGCTCGGCAAGGCGCTCAAACATAAGCTCAGCTAATCCCAGTCATTGCCCGGCATGGGCTTTACCCATGTTATCCACAGTCGCATCTTGGTAGGCAAGCGGTTCGCATAACCTTCAACGATGGAAGCCAACCATGACACGCCCCAATATCCTGTTCATCATGGCCGACCAGATGGCCGCGCCCATGCTGCCAATCTATGCCCCTTCGCCCATCCACATGCCCAACCTCGCCCGCCTCGCCGAGCAGGCCGTGGTGTTCGACTCTGCCTACTGCAACAGCCCGCTGTGCGCACCGTCGCGCTTCACCCTGGTCAGCGGCCAGTTGCCCAGCCGCATCGGCGCCTACGACAACGCCGCCGACTTCCCCGCTGATGTGCCGACTTATGCTCATTACCTGCGCCGTCTCGGCTACCGCACCGCGCTGTCGGGCAAGATGCACTTCTGCGGCCCGGACCAGTTGCACGGCTACGAGGAACGGCTGACCAGCGACATCTACCCCGCCGATTACGGCTGGGCCGTGAACTGGGACGCCCCCGACGAGCGCCCGAGCTGGTACCACAACATGTCGTCGGTGCTGCAGGCCGGCCCCTGCGTGCGCACCAATCAACTGGATTTCGACGAGGAGGTGGTGTTCAAGGCCCGCCAGTATCTCTACGACCACGTGCGCGAAGACGATGGCCGGCCGTTTTGCCTGACCGTGTCGATGACCCACCCCCACGACCCGTACACCATCCCCAAACGCTATTGGGATCGCTACGAAGGTGTGGATATCCCCATGCCCCGCGCCGAGTTCAGCCAGCACGAGCAAGACCCCCATTCGCAGCGTTTGCTCAAAGTCTACGACCTGTGGGACAAGCCCCTGCCTGTGGACAAGATCCGCGACGCCCGCCGCGCCTACTTCGGCGCCTGCAGCTACATCGACGACAACATTGGCCAATTGCTGCAAACCCTTGAAGAATGCGGCCTGGCGGAAGATACCTTGATCGTGTTTTCAGGCGATCACGGCGACATGCTTGGCGAGCGCGGCCTTTGGTACAAAATGCACTGGTTCGAAATGTCGGCGCGCGTGCCACTGCTGGTCCACGCACCCAAACGCTTTGCCGCCGCACGCGTGAGCGCCTCGGTATCCACCTGCGACTTGCTGCCGACCCTGGTCGAACTGGCCGGCGGCACTGTGGACAAATCCCTGCACCTGGACGGCCGCTCGCTGCTGGGCCACCTGCAAGGGCAGGGTGGCCACGACGAAGTGATCGGCGAATACATGGCCGAAGGCACGGTCGGCCCGCTGATGATGATCCGCCGTGGGCCATACAAGTTCGTGTACAGCGAAGACGACCCATGGCTACTCTATGACCTGAGCCGCGACCCGCACGAGCGGGAGAACCTCGCCAGCAGCCCGGACCATCAGGCGCTGCTGCAGGCATTTGCCGATGAAGCCCGGCAGCGTTGGGACATCCCCACCCTGCGCCAGCAGGTGCTGGCCAGCCAGCGCCGCCGCCGCCTAGTGGCCGAGGCCCTGGCCATCGGCAAACTGGAAAGCTGGGACCACCAACCGCTGGTGGACGCCAGCCAACAGTACATGCGCAACCACATCGATCTCGACGACCTCGAGCGCAAGGCCCGTTATCCACAGCCCGCCCCTCTGGATTGAGAAGAGAGTTCGCCATGCAAAAGTTCTCCATCGCCGTGCTCGCCCTGGCCCTGAGCCTGGGCGCTGTCACAGCTCACGCCGAAGACGCGCAATGCAGCACCGTGAAGATGGCCGACCCCGGCTGGAGCGATATCGCCACCACCAACGCCATCGCCCGCCTGCTTCTGGAAAGCCTCGGTTACCAGGTAAAGGTCGACAGCCTGGCAGTGCCGATCATCTACGGCGGCCTCAAGGACGGGCGCGTCGATGCCTTCCTCGGTAACTGGATGCCGGCGCACCAGGGGTTTCATGACAAGTTCATCGCCAATGGCGATGTGCAGCAGCTGTCGCGCAACCTCGAAGGCACCGAGTTCACCCTCGCGGTGCCCGACTATGTGTGGAACGCCGGGGTAAAAGACTTCGCCGACCTGCAAAAGCATGCCGACCAGTTCGACAAGAAGCTGTATGGGATCGGCTCTGGCGCGCCCGCCAACCTGTCGCTCAAAGCGATCATCGACAAAAATGAGTTCGATCTCGGCCAGTGGAAGCTGGTCGAATCGAGTGAGCAGGCGATGCTCGCGCAAGTAGACCGCGCCGTGAAGAAGAACCAGTTCATCACCTTCCTCGGCTGGACACCGCACCCGATGAACGTGAAGCTGAAAATGCATTACCTGACTGGCGGTGAAAAATGGTTCGGCAGCAAGGGCGAGGTCTATACCCTAACCCGCAAAGGTTATGCACAAGCATGCCCGAATACGGCGAAGCTGCTGGGCAACCTGAGATTTACCCTGGACATGGAAAACAGCATCATGGCCGAGGTTGTGGATAAAAAGGTGAGCTTCGATGATGCGGCCAAGGCGTGGGTGAAGGCGCATCCCGAGGTACTGCCAGGGTGGTTGGCTGGGGTCAGCACCAAGGCCGGTGGGGATGCCCTCGCGGCCGTCAAAGACAAACTCTGATTAACTGCACACTGCAATCCCCTGTGGGAGCGGGCTTGCCCGCGAATACCGGCAAAGCCGGTGCCATGCACCACGGTGGCTTCTTCGCGGGCAAGCCCGCTCCCACAGGCGGACAGCGCAACTTCAGGAATATGGATAACCCATGCACCGCCTCATCCAGCTACTGCCTTTCCTTGCCTGGCTCCCCCGTCAATCGGGCCGCAGTCTGCGCCAGGACCTGCTGGTCGGCCTGAGCGGTGCCATCCTTGCCCTGCCGCAATCCATCGCCTACGCCCTGATCGCCGGCCTGCCCGCCGAATATGGCCTGTTCGCCGCCATCGTCCCGGTGCTCATCGCCTGCTTGTGGGGGTCTTCCTGGCACCTGATCTGCGGCCCGACTGCAGCCATCTCGATCGTCCTTTACGCCAGCGTCAGCCCACTGGCGGTGCCGGGCAGCGCCGACTACGTCACGCTGGTCCTGCTGCTTACCTTTCTCGCGGGCATCTTCCAGCTCTTGCTTGGCCTGCTGCGGTTTGGCGCCGTGGTCAATTTCGTTTCTCACTCGGTGGTGCTCGGCTTCACCCTGGGCGCCGCCATCGTCATCGCCCTTGGCCAGTTGCCCAACCTGCTGGGCATGGACCTGCCGAGCCAGGCCACGGCATTGAAAACCGTCCAAGACCTGGCCAGCCACGCCGGTGAGGTTGACCTGCCATCGCTGATATTGGGGCTGACCACGGTGCTGATCGGCATGGCCTTCAAGCTCTGGCGGCCACGCTGGCCAAGCCTGTTGATAAGCCTGGTTGTGGTCAGTTTGCTGGCCTGGGCACTGCCTGGCTTTTTTGGCCATGTGCCGCGGGTATCGGCCTTTAGCGGCCAGTTGCCCCCGTTGAGCCCGTTGCCGCTGCTGGACGTGGAGCTGATGCTGCGGCTGCTGCCGACGGCGGTGGCAGTGGGCATGCTCGGCCTGGTCACCAGCCTGTCGATTGCCCGCGCGTTGTCTGCGCGCTCCGAACAGCTGATCGACGCTGACCAGGAGATCCGCGCCCAGGGCCTGTCGAACATCGTCGGCGGGTTTTTCTCCGGTTACCTGTCATCAGGCTCTTTCACCCGCTCGGGCCTGAGCTACGACGCAGGCGCCCGCTCCCCCCTGGCAGGGGTGTTCTCGGCCCTGTGGGTCGCGCTGTTTGCCGTTGCCGGGGCAGGGCTGATCGCTCACCTGCCGATCCCGGCCATGGCAGGCAGTATCTTGCTGATCTGTTGGGGGTTGGTGGATCACCGTGGCATTCGGGCGCTGTTCAGGGTCAGCCGCTCGGAGTTTCTGGTCATGGCCCTGACCGCCGCCGCGACCTTGCTGCTGGAGCTACAGACCGCGATCTACGCCGGGGTGCTGGCTTCGCTGTTCTTCTACCTTAAGCGCACTTCACGGCCACGGGTGCAGCAGAGCCGCGAAGGGCAGGCCGATGTACTGCGGGTGGGCGGGTCGATTTTCTTTGGCGCGGCGCATTACCTGCAAGTGCGCTTGCAGCGCTGCCAGGGGCCACATGTGGTGATCGATGCGCGGCAGGTGAACTTCATTGATTATTCGGGTGTGGATATGTTGCACAGGGAGGCACGGCGGTTGCGGCGGGCAGGGGGGAGTTTGACCTTGCAGCGGGCGCGGCCGCAGGTGGTCGAGGAATTGCAGAAGCTGGAAGGGGTGGAGTTGTGTCCGATCAGGTTTGAGGATTGAGGTTGGGTTGAGATCTTGGGGCTGCTTTGCAGCCCATCGCAGGCAAGCCAGCTCCTACAGGGATATCACAAGGCCCGAGGTCGGCGCTGTACTTGTAGGAGCTGGCTTGTCGGTGCGCCGAACCGCTGCGATGGGCCGCGAAGCGGCCCCGACGGCGTCAACCCCGAGCGAGCTGCCGGCGTAGTTCAGCCAACACCGGCGCCGTATCCGGCCTCACGCCACGCCAGATAAAGAACGCTTCAGCCGCCTGCTCAGCCAGCATCCCCAGCCCATCCAACACCTTGGCCGCGCCAAGGTTGGTAGCCCACTGGCAAAACGGCGTCGGTTCCTTGCCATACATCATGTCGTAGCAAATCGTGCGCCCAGGCTCGACCAAGCTGTCGGCAATCGGCGGCATTTCGCCCGCCAGGCTCGCCGAGGTGGCATTGATGATCACGTCCACCGGCTCTTGCAACCAAGCAAAGCCGCTGGCCACCACCGGCCCCATGTCATCGAATTCTCGCGCCAGCTGCTCGGCCTTCTCCACGGTGCGGTTGGCGATCACCAACGACTGCGGATCGTGCGCCAGGATCGGCTCCAGCACCCCACGCACCGCGCCACCGGCGCCCAGGATGAGGATACGCTTGCCCGCCAACTCCACCCCCGCGTTCACGGTCAGGTCGCGCACCAGCCCAGCACCGTCGGTGTTGTCCCCCTGCAGCGTGCCGTCGGCCAGCTTGCTCAAGGTATTCACCGCCCCCGCCCGCTGGGCACGCGGGGTCAGGCTGTCGCACAGGCGGTAGGCTTCTTCCTTGAATGGCACGGTGACATTGCCGCCACTGCCCTGCTTGAAGAAGCCACGGGCGCAATCGCTGAACTCGTCCAACGGCGCCAGCAGGGTGGTGTATTCCAGGTCCTGGCCGGTCTGTTCGGCGAACAGGCGATGGATCAGCGGCGACTTGCTGTGGCCGATGGGGTTACCGAAAACGACGTACTGGTCCATTGGGGGCTCCTCGGTTATCCACAGGCTTTACTGGGCGAGCCAGTCGCGATCTTGCAGGAAGTACTCGGTCAGGCGCGCTTCTTCGCTGCCGGGCGCGGCCTTCCAATCGTACCCCCAGCGTACCTGCGGTGGCAGCGACATGAGGATCGACTCGGTGCGGCCACCCGATTGCAGGCCGAACAAGGTGCCACGGTCATAGACCAGGTTGAACTCCACGTAGCGGCCGCGACGGTACTCTTGGAACTCGCGCTGCTCGGCGGTGTAGGGCGTGTCCTTGCGGCGCTGGACGATCGGCAGGTAGGCCTGGACATAGGCATCGCCAATGGCACGGATGAAGGCGAAGCAGGTGTCGAAGTCCCACTCGTTCAGGTCGTCGAAGAACAACCCGCCGATGCCGCGAGGCTCGCCACGGTGCTTGAGGTGGAAGTATCGGTCGCACCAGGCTTTGTAGCGCGGGTACACATCGGCGCCGAACGGCGCGCAGGCCTGCTCGGCCACGCGGTGCCAGTGGATGCAGTCTTCTTCATTGCCGTAGTACGGGGTCAGGTCGAAGCCGCCGCCGAACCACCACACCGCCTCTTCGCCCTCTTTTTCGGCGATGAAGAAGCGCACATTGGCGTGGGAGGTTGGTACATGTGGGTTGTGCGGGTGGATCACCAGCGACACACCCAGGGCCTCGAAGCCACGGCCCGCCAGTTCGGGTCGGTGGGCACTGGCCGAGGGCGGCAGGCCGGCGCCGAACACGTGGGAGAAATTGACCCCACCTTTTTCGATCACCTTGCCCTCACCGATCACCCGCGTACGCCCCCCGCCACCGGCTTCACGCGTCCAGGCGTCCTCGACGAAGCGGGCGCCGCCGTCCTCGGTTTCAAGGGCGGAGCAGATGCGGTCTTGCAGGTCGAGCAGGTAGGCTTTCACGGCCTCGGTGCGGCTGGTCATCGGGTCACCTGGAGCGGGCAGAGAAGAATTCGCCGCGTAGCATACCACCGGCGGCTGACGCGTCGCAGTTGACGGCGATCAAGCAAAGGCGTCCGATAGAGGGCTGTTACCAATCCCGACAACAGGAGTGCGAGATGGCCAAGCGTATCCAGTTCAGCCAGCATGGCGGCCCAGAAGTGCTGCAGCTTGTAGAGTTCGAACCCGCCCCGCCTGGGCCTCAGCAAGTTCGCGTGCGTAACCATGCGATCGGCCTGAACTTCATCGACACCTATTTCCGCAGCGGCTTGTACGCACCGCCGTCCTTGCCCTCCGGGCTGGGCACCGAGGCCGCTGGTATGGTCGAAGCGGTGGGCGAGGCCGTCACGCGCCTGAAGGTTGGTGACCGCGTTGCCCATGCCGGCGGCCCGCTGGGCGCCTACAGCGAGGTGCACACGCTGCCCGAGGCCAACCTGGTCAAGCTGCCGGACAACATCAGCTACGAACAGGCGGCGGCGGTTATGCTCAAAGGCCTGACCGTGCAGTACCTGCTCAAGCAGACCTACGCGGTGCAGCCGGGCGACGTGATCCTGTTCCATGCCGCTGCCGGTGGCGTGGGTTCGCTGGCCTGCCAATGGGCCAAGGCGCTGGGTGCCAAGTTGATCGGTACCGTCAGCTCCGCTGAGAAGGCCGAGCGGGCGAGGGCGCTGGGGGCGTGGGAAACCATCGACTACAGCCGCGAAGACGTGGCCAAGCGTGTGCTGGAGCTGACCGACGGCAAAAAGTGCCCGGTGGTATATGACGGTGTGGGCGCCGATACCTGGCTGACCTCGCTGGATTGCCTGCAGCCGCGCGGGTTGATGGTGAGCTTTGGCAATGCTTCAGGCGCGGTGAGCGGGGTTAACCTGGGGATTCTGGCGCAGAAGGGCTCGCTGTATGTCACCCGGCCGACCCTGGCGAGTTATGCCAACAATGCCGAGAACACCCAGGTCATGGCCGATGACCTGTTTGCGATGATTGCCAGCGGCAAGCTGATTGTGGATATCCAGCAGCGATATCCGCTGAGTGAGGCGGCCAAGGCACAGGCTGAGTTGTCGGCGCGCAGGACGGTGGGGTCGACTATTTTGACACCTTAAACATGGGACTGTGGGGCCGCTATGCGGCTCCACATTGAACTATTTAAACTAAAAGCACTATTCAGCGATTTCGCCACTATCTTCGAAACCTTTAACGGCCACCTTGCTTTCAACATCAATATACGAATCTAAATATTCATGAGATATTAAAGAGGCATCCCTACCTACAAATCTTTTAGCTTGACCAAATTCATCTTTCCGCAGATGACTAAACTCAAAAAGTGTAGTGTAGCGCTTAGGAGAAACGCCTTCAAAATTTTCAAAAAATACTTTTTCATTCGAAGGCGCATCTAGGGAAATAGCATCTGAATGCAACTTCATTGCGAGGCTTTTTTCATAAGGCTCAATGTAGACAACCCGAGAAATCCCAGCAGCAATAATGTGCCGAGCACAGTTATGGCATGGGTATGTAGTCGTATACATTACAGCTCCTGAGGTCTTACTTTTACCGCCTCTCGCGATATTTAAAATTGCTTCCATTTCAGCATGAATTGCCCGAGAGTATTCGATAATCGATCCAAGCGAGGTGACTTCTAAAATTTCTTTTGTTAAACGCTCTGCTTCAGATTGACTAAGTACCTGCTTGAAACTTTTCTCACTCAGCCCGACAACATTTGTTTCAAAAATATCTTTTACAGTAATTAACTCGTTATCTGTGTTAGATTTTTCGCCGCTTTGTAGTGACGAGAGTATCGCTACGATTTCTTTAGCCAAGCGCCGTTTAGTGTCGTCGTTATAGCATTTTTTTCCATGAACAACACAACGCTGATCGTTCTTCGACTCTTCGTGATAAAGGCCGCCACCGCCAGACGGAACATCATTCCAGCCAACAGAGAGGATGTCTCCCGAAACGTTAGCGATAGCTGCGCCGACTTGCCTACTGAGGCAAGCAGATTTCAGAGATGCTGCATAAGCAGCGTACATACCAGCTTCATCACGGGTTGGAGTTATTCCATTCTCCCCATGAACCAAGCCAACAAATCGACGACATGGATCAATAATATTTCCAGAGCTCGTTAAACTATGTTTTACAAAAAAATCAGCTTTATGGAATGTTTTTTCTAACTGCTGACCATGTTTAACATTATCTTTCCTGTCACGCTCAATCAAGTTCTGAGCATCAACAGCAGTTAATCCTTCAGTTTTTAAATACTCCAGCCGAGCGCTTTGAGGACTCATCACGCCTAAAAGAAAAAATGCATTTCTATATGTGAGGCGAAACAGTTCAATTTCAGCAGGATGTTTAAGCTGATCGACTATATAAACTGCGCGCGGTGGATTAGTATCACCGCTCTCGTTCATTTTGACTTGTCGGCTCGTAGATATATGCGTGATAGCCTGAATGGCTAACGCATCTACTGAAAATCTCTCTCGAATAGCATTACCCAAGTCTTGAAGAGCAGTGTAACGCGAAAAGAGATCAAGCGACTCGATTGAATCAATATCTAAACCGTTTGGAATCAGATCACTATGTTTTGATGCCAACTGCTTAATCAGCCAACTAACCTTGACAACTGTAACCTCGTAAGAGAAAGCACTAAACTGATCTCTCAACTCCGAAACTACATCTTGCAGATTACAACCCACTGCACCGCACACACCAATGACTAACTCATTAGTTCGGCGTGACTTGATTCTTTCTTGAATATCTTGACCGCGCTCTGGCTTTAGACCTTCCGCTTTGCCTTGACTAGGAAAACTCTTAACTGTCCCTGTTGCCATTTTCTACTACCAATCGAGTTTTTTGGCACGCTCGGCTATTTGGCTTATTGCTTGCTGATATTCTTTCTGCTTTCTGCGTTGAGCAAAAGCATCTGAGAAGATAACGGAGCTCTGGGGCTCTTTGCTGCGAACGACTGTTACAGGAGCCGTTTCAACGCGTTCTTCAGTTCTCATCGTGAATATCCTGGTTTATAAAGCCGCAAAAAATTGGCGACTCAATTCGTGCCTTATGCAACACAAGAGTAGACCATCAAGCGCGAGCAAAAAAATTATGTTTTTTAGCTCGGCGTTCCCCGGTAGGCCGTCGCTCCTAGGCGCCAGCCTACCGGAAAACGCCGAGCTGTCAACGATAGTGTGGTTTCGCTTAGGTCGCGAACGTTATCACGAACGAAACCTACACTCTCTTGAGTAGCTGACGAACGGCAAAAAAAATCTTACGGAGACTCTACACCGTCAAGAATTGACTCTACCAATCCCTCTGCCATTTCAATGGAATGCAAGCTGGACCAGTAGATACCACGGCCTTCGTCGCGCAGATACTCGAGGGCTTTGGATCCTGTCTCGTAGGCGCCACGCAAGTACAGAGCTACGTGGACCAAAGCGTCTTCGGCGGAAATGTTTGGGTTTACGGTGAAGAGCGGTTCGTGGCCTGCATCGCAGCGGCCAAACGGGCGGGTGGAGGTGCATGGAAGAGGAGGGTTTGGAACGATTTTTTTCATGATTTGCTCCAGAGCTTGGAGCTGCCATCAAGCCGTTACCACGCGATTTGGGCGGCAGCTGTACGCGAGGTGGTAAACCGGGCTGGAGGCGGCCCCGGCAGGCATGACGCCTCCCGCGCACAGCTGCCATAGCTGTGACGCCTCAAGCACATCCGGGTTACCACACCCGATCGCCAAGTTATTCGGCGACGGTTTAAGCCTAAGGGCAGAGGTTCCCACTGAGAAGGTGACGGCAGAGGACGCGAATCGTAGGATATTTCCGAAGTGGTCGGCTGGACAGCCATTTTGGTAATAATCAGAAAACCCTGATCACGTAAGGCAACAGGAGGCGTATGCACAGCACGCGAGAAAAAGGGCGCTGCCTTGACCGTGCTGGTTTGGAAGCGTAGCGTTTCTTCTTCAGGTTGTACTGGTGCGCTGGCTGAGCTCAAGTTATCCGGGCGAGTACATCCCTACCATTGAGGCCGCTTATGCGGCCTTTGTTTTTCGGGCAATCAGGCCTAGGCCACACCCTCAATAGATTTGGCGCACGCAGACCGCGTAACGGCAACCAGGCGCTCGCCTTGGTTTCTGTGGTGTCGCGCAAATCGAGCGCCGCTCGGGCGGCGCTCGATCTCACAGGCGAAGGAAGCATCAAGGCGAGCACCTATCAGCCCTCACACGATCGCGCGCCAGCCCTTCAAGACAAAATCAGAAAATCTACGGTGGACCAGGCTCTAACCTGTGGGAGCCCAAGTCACCCGCCAGGCCTGTGGATAGGTATCAGCCCGGGCGAACGACTTCGCCAGTCGCCAGGTTGCGAATCACACTCGGGTTCTTCCGCCCGCCCAACGCCCCACCCAGCACCATATCCAACTGCCCATGGAAGTACTGCTCCACCCGTAACCGGGTCTTGGCAGCCGGGCGGCCGCCTGGGTTGCAGGAGGTGGAAATCAGCGGCCCGACCAGCGCGCACAGTTCACGCACCTGTGGATGGTCACTGACCCGCAGCGCCACCGTGTCGTGCTGCCCCGTCACCCACTCCGGCAACAAGTCCTGGTGCGGCACCAGCCAGGTATTCGGCCCCGGCCAGGTGCTGCCCATGCGGTCGATCCAGTCTTCAGGGAAATCCTCGAACAAAAAGTCGAACTGGCGGATATTGTCGGCGATCAGGATCAGCCCTTTATCCACAGGCCGCGACTTGAGCGCCAGCAGGCGATACACCGCGTCCTCGTTCCACGGGTCGCAGCCCAGGCCCCAGACCGCTTCCGTCGGGTAGGCGATCACCGCACCCGCCCGGATCTCACGTGCGGCTTGTTGCACACGAAAACTGCTCACCATTGCTGTCTCTCCACCTATAAACCTTGCTTGTGAGCAGTGTACTTAGCCCGCGCGGGCAAACCAACGCCCGGCTTCATTGCTGACCCGCCCTTCGAGCTCCAGTTCGGTGAGCTGCGCCATCACCTGGGCCAATGGCTGTTCGCTGCAGTGGGCCAGGCTCTCGGTCGTCTGTGGCGCGGCATGCAGCAAGGCGAGCAGGGGATGATCGAGCGTTTCCACCACGGCCGGGGGCAAATTCTGCCAGCCCCGCAGGCTTTCCAGTATCTGCCCCACGCTCTCCACCAGTAGCGCCCCGTCACGGATCAGTTGATGACAGCCTTTGGCGCCTGGGTGGTGGATGGAGCCAGGGATGGCATACACCTCGCGGCCCTGCTCGGCCGCCAGGCGCGCCGTGATCAACGAGCCACTGGCCAGGCTCGCCTCGACCACCAGCACGCCCAGCGACAAGCCACTGATGATGCGATTACGCCGTGGGAAGTTGCCCGGCAGCGGCCCGGCATCCAGGGGGTACTCGGAAACCAGCGCGCTACCGCTATCGATCATCGCCTGGGCAAGCTCGCGATGGCGCTGTGGATAAAGTTTTTGCAACCCCGTTCCAAGCACCCCAATCGTGCTCCCTCCAGCCTGCAGAGCGGCCCGATGAGCGGCACCGTCGATACCCAGAGCAAGACCACTGGTGATGGTGAAACCGGCCTGCGTCAGGTAGCGGGAAAATGCCCTGGCGGTGTCGAGCGCGGGGGGTGAAGCACGCCTGCTGCCCACAATTGCCAGCTGTGGCTTTTCAAGCAACGCGGGGTCGCCGGCGACGAAAAGCAGCGGCGGTGGGTCGTCGATTTCTGCCAGCAGAGCAGGGTAGCCAGGGCTGTCCCACATCAGTAAATGCTGGCCGGGACGCTCTAACCAGGCCATCGCAGCCAATGCGCCGTCACGCACTTCGGCACTGCGCCGGGCATCGATGCTGGCCTGTGGTAAGCCCAGTGCCCGCCAGGCGGCGGCTGGCGCGCTGAGCGCCGATGACGCGCTGCCAAAGGCTTGCAGCAGGCTGTGAAAACGGCGCAATCCTGTCTCCGGCAGGCGGTGCAG
Organism: Pseudomonas putida; assembly: GCF_025905425.1. Lineage (NCBI taxonomy): Bacteria > Pseudomonadati > Pseudomonadota > Gammaproteobacteria > Pseudomonadales > Pseudomonadaceae > Pseudomonas > Pseudomonas putida. Next base: position 5,273,588 of record NZ_CP109603.1, read on the forward strand.
GCGCAACCGCGCTTCCAGTTCGGCAGGCGCACAAGGCGACGAATGGTGCATTGGCATAAAGATCATCCTTGATCGAAACAGGGCCATCGACGTGGCACAACCTGTGGATAACTGTGTTGATAACGCTTTGACAACCTGTCCATCAAATGGGTGATAAGCCGTCCGTTAAAACCCTAGCCGAGCTTTGCCAGGTGCCGAATCCCCCGATTACCTTTATTATGTGTGCTCAGTTTTCAACCGAACGCACAGTGACTGCCCGACCTTATGGCCATCTTGAACATTCTCGAATTCCCGGACCCGCGCCTGCGCACCCTCGCCAAACCGGTGACGGTGTTCGACGACGCCCTGAGCCAGCTGATCGACGACATGTTTGAAACCATGTATGAAGCGCCTGGCATCGGCCTGGCGGCGACCCAGGTCAACGTCCACAAGCAGGTTGTGGTGATGGACCTGAGCGAAGACCGCAGCGAGCCACGGGTCTTCATCAACCCCGTCGTCGAGGAACTGACCCACGACATGGGCCAGTACCAGGAAGGTTGCCTGTCGGTACCTGGCTTCTACGAAAACGTCGACCGCCCACTGCGGGTGCGCGTCAAAGCCCAGGACCGCGACGGCAAGCCGTTCGAGCTCGAAGCCGAAGGCCTGCTGGCCGTGTGCGTGCAGCACGAATTCGATCACCTCAACGGCAAGCTGTTCGTCGACTACCTGTCCACGCTCAAACGCGACCGGATCAAGAAGAAGCTGGAAAAGCAGCACCGCCAGCAAGCCTGATCCCCACCTTCCAGAAGGCTTGCTCCGGCAAGCCTTTTTCTTTTTTGCAGCGAGAACTCCATGCGCATCGTCTTCGCAGGCACTCCAGAGTTTGCCGCCGAACACCTCAAGGCACTGCTCGACAGCCCCTATGAGATCGTGGCCGTCTACACCCAGCCGGACCGCCCAGCAGGCCGTGGCCAGAAGCTGATGCCAAGTGCGGTCAAAGCACTGGCCGTGGCCCATGACATCCCGGTGTTCCAGCCGCAAACCCTGCGTAACGCCGATGCCCAGGCCGAACTGGCCGCGCTGAAGCCGGACCTGATGGTGGTGGTCGCCTATGGCCTGATCCTGCCGCAGGTGGTGCTGGATATCCCGCGTCTGGGCTGCATCAACAGCCACGCCTCGCTGCTGCCACGCTGGCGCGGTGCAGCGCCGATCCAGCGCGCCGTGGAAGCCGGCGACGCCGAGAGCGGCGTGACCGTGATGCGCATGGAAGCAGGCCTGGACACCGGCCCGATGCTGCTCAAGGTAGTCACCCCAATCAGCGCCGAAGACACCGGCGGCACCCTGCACGACCGCCTCGCCGAAATGGGCCCACCTGCGGTCATACAGGCCATCGCCGGCCTTGCCGACGGCTCGCTGCAGGGTGAAATCCAGGACGACGCCCTGGCCACCTATGCTCACAAGCTGAACAAAGACGAAGCGCGCATCGACTGGAGCCGCCCAGCGGTAGAGCTGGAGCGCCTGGTCCGTGCCTTCAACCCGTGGCCGGTGTGCCACAGCACCCTGGACGGCGAAAGCGTGAAGGTGCTGGCCGCCAAGTTGTCCACAGGCAACGGCGCCCCTGGCGAAATCCTGTCTGCCAGCAAGGAGGGCCTGGTGGTCGCCTGCGGTGACCAGGCATTGAGCCTGACCCGCCTGCAACTGCCGGGCGGCAAGGCCCTGAACTTCAGCGACCTGTTCAACAGCCGCCGCGAGAAGTTCGCCAACGGCAAGGTGCTCGGCCAATGAACCCACGCCTGGCCGCCGCCCGTGCCTTGGCCGCTGTGCTCAGCGGCAAGGCCTCGCTGAACAGCTCGTTGCCGGCGCAACTGGACAAGGTCGACGAACGCGACCGTGGCCTGACCCAGGACCTGGCCTTCGGCACCGCCCGCTGGCAGCCGCGCCTCGACCTGCTCGCCGCGCAGTTGCTGCAAAAGCCGTTCAAAGCCGCCGATGCCGATGTGCAAGCGCTGCTGCTGGTCGGCCTGTACCAGCTGTTCTACACGCGCATCCCGGCGCACGCCGCCATCGGCGAAACCGTTGGCTGTGCCGATAAACTGAAAAAGCCGTGGGCCAAGGGCTTGCTCAATGCCGTGCTGCGTCGCGCCCAACGCGAAGGCGAAGCGCTGCTCGCCGGCATGGAGCGCGACCCGGTGGTGCGCACTGCCCACCCGCGCTGGCTGCAAAAATCGCTGAAGGCCTTCTGGCCCGAGCAATGGGAAGCCATCTGCGCCGCCAACAACGCCCACCCGCCAATGATTTTGCGGGTCAACCGCCGCCACCACAGCCGCGAGGCCTACCTGGCCTTGCTGGCTGAGGCCGGCGTTGGCGCCAGCGCTTGCCAGTACAGCCGTGACGGCATCGTGCTGAATGAGGCCTGCGATGTGCGCAGCCTGCCTGGCTTTGCCGAGGGTTGGGTGAGCGTGCAGGACGAAGCCGCGCAGCTTTGCGCCGACCTGCTCGACCTGGCCCCCGGCCAACGCGTGCTCGACGCCTGCTGCGCCCCAGGTGGCAAGACCTGCCACCTGCTCGAAGCCGAGGCCGGCCTGGCGCATGTGGTGGCCATTGACCTGGAGGCCAAGCGCCTGACCCGCGTGCGCGAGAACCTCGATCGCCTGCAACTGGACGCCGAACTGATCGCCTGCGATGCACGCGACACCGCCAGCTGGTGGGACGGCAAAACGTTCCAACGCATCCTGCTCGACGCCCCGTGCTCCGCCACCGGTGTGATCCGCCGCCACCCGGACATCAAGCTGACCCGTCAGGCCGACGACATCCCGGCCCTGGCCACGCTGCAAGGCGAGTTGCTCGATGCCCTGTGGCCGACCCTGGAAGTGGGCGGCATGCTGCTGTATGCCACCTGTTCCAGCTTGCCGACCGAGAACACCGAGGTGATCGAGGCCTTCCTCGCCCGCACCCCGGGCGCCCGTGAGCTGGACCTGGCCACCGAGGCCGGCCTGCGCCAGCCACATGGCCGCCAGTTGCTGGCCCAGGAAGGCGGCCACGACGGTTTCTACTATGCCAAGCTGATCAAGATCGCCGCGTCACGCGGATAAGCACAACGGTTAGGGAGTAGCGGATGAAGATCATCATCCTCGGCGCAGGGCAGGTGGGCGGTACGCTGGCGGAACACCTGGCCAGCGAGGCCAACGACATCACCGTGGTCGACACCGACGGCGAGCGCCTGCGCGACCTCGGCGACCGCCTGGACATCCGCACGGTGCAAGGCCGCGGCTCGCTGCCAACGGTGCTGCGCCAGGCCGGCGCCGATGACGCCGACATGCTGGTGGCGGTGACCAACAGCGACGAGACCAACATGGTGGCTTGCCAGGTCGCTTATTCGCTGTTCCACACCCCGACCAAGATCGCCCGGGTACGTGAATCGGCCTACCTCACCCGCGAAGAGCTGTTCCACAACGACCACATCCCGGTGGACGTGCTGATCAGCCCCGAACAGGTGGTGACCAACTACATCAAGCGCCTGATCGAGCACCCAGGCTCACTGCAGGTGATCGACTTCGCCGAAGGCAAGGCGCAGCTGGTGGCGGTCAAGGCGTACTATGGCGGCCCGCTGGTGGGCCAGCAACTGCGCCAGATTCGCGCGCACATGCCCAACGTCGATACCCGCGTGGCAGCAATTTTCCGCCGTGATCGGCCCATCACCCCACGCGGCGACACCGTGATCGAAGCCGATGACGAAGTGTTTTTCATCGCCGCAAAAAAAGACATTCGCGCCGTGATGGGCGAGCTGCGGCGCATCGACGAGACCAACAAACGCGTGGTCATCGCCGGTGGCGGGCAGATCGGCGAGCGCCTGGCGGAGGCCATCGAAAGCCGCTATCAGGTGAAGATCATCGAGATGAACCCGGCGCGTTGCCGTCACCTCTCCGACACCCTGGAAAGCACCGTGGTGCTGCAGGGCAGTGCGTCGGACAAGGACTTGATGCTCGAAGAGAACATCGCCGACGCCGACATTTTCCTGGCCCTGACCAACGACGATGAGGCCAACATCATGTCGTCGCTGTTGGCCAAGCGCCTGGGCGCACGCAAGGTGATGACCATCATCAACAACCCGGCCTATGTCGACCTGGTGCAGGGTGGTGAAATCGACATCGCCATCAGCCCCCAGTTGGCCACCATCGGCACGTTGCTGGCCCACGTGCGACGTGGCGATATCGTCAGCGTCCACTCCTTGCGCCGCGGCGCCGCCGAGGCTATCGAGGCCGTGGCGCACGGCGATTCGAAGTCGAGCAAGGTAGTTGGCAAGGCCATCGAAGACATTGCCCTGCCGCCAGGCACCACCATCGGCGCGATCATTCGCGACGAAGAGGTGATGATTGCCCACGACGACACGATGATCGCGTCGGGTGACCACGTGATTCTGTTCGTTGTGGATAAAAAGCACATTCGGGATGTGGAGAAGCTGTTCCACGTCGGCTTGAGTTTCTTCTAGGGGAAGAGGGCATGCGCGAATCGCTGGAAAAGATGCTGGCCAAGGGTGTGGATAACCCGCTGCTGAGGTTCGGCCTGGGCAAGGCTTGGCTGGACGAGGGCAATGGCGCTGAAGCGGCGGTGCACCTGGCGCGATGCGTGGAGCAGGATCCGAAGTATTCGGCGGCGTGGAAGTTGCTGGGTAAGGCGTATCAGTTGCAGGGTGATGTGGCGGCGGCGCGCAAGGCCTGGGAGGACGGGATCGTGGCGGCGCAGGCCCATGGGGACAAGCAGGCCGAGAAAGAGATGACTGTTTTTCTCAAGAAGTTGAATAAAGTCTGAGATTGCCGGGGCTGCTTTGCAGCCCATTCGCGGGGCAAGCCCGCTCCCACATTGTCCGGTGTACGCAGGCTCTTGTGGGAGCGGGCTTGTCCCGCGAATGGGGCGCAAAGCGCCCCCAAAATCTCAATACCAGCGCGGCTCCCCAGCCGGCCGCTTCTTGAAGCGCTTCATGCTCCACATGTACTGGCTCGGGTACTCGCGCACATACCGCTCGACCACCTTGCTCATGGCCGCCGCCGACTCAGTCACATCCGTGCTGTACATCGCCTCCGGCGCCGCCTCCAGAATCACCCGGAACCCAGACCCATCCGGCAGCCGCAGGGCATGCAGGAACACCCCCACCGCCTTGCCACCGGCCAACATGTTCGGCACGAACTTGCTGGTCAGCGCCTGGGTCCCCAGAAACGGCACGAACACCCCGGCCGACTCTGCCGGCTCCGGGTCGGCAGGAATCCCCACCTGGCCACCGCGGCGCACTTCCTTGATCACACTGAGGATGCCTTCCTTGGTCGAAGGCGCCACCCGGTTGCCCATCTGCACGCGCTGTTCACGCAGCAAATCATCCACAGCTTTCAGCTTCGGCGGACGGTAGAAGATGATTGGTTTGCACTGGTTGCAATAGAAGTGGTTAAGCACCTCCCAATTACCCAGGTGGCTGGTGATACCCACTACGCCCTTGCCCGAGGCCAGGGCCTGCTCCAGCACTTCCAGGCCGTGCACTTCCTTGACCAGCTCCAGCGAACGCTGCGGCGGCCAGATCCAGGCACAGGCACTCTCGACAAAGGATTTGCCGATATCTCTCAGCGCGTGGCCGACCAATTGCTCACGCTCGGCCGGGTCCATCTCCGGGAAGCACTTGGCCAGGTTGATACGCACGACGTTGCGCGAACCGTTGGGGATTTTCCACATCAGCCAGCCGATCCCGGCACCGACGCGCTGCACCGCGCCCCAGGGCAGCTTGGCGAACAGTCGAAGCACCCCGACCATCAGGGCGCCCTTGAACTTTTCCACAGGCGAATTCCTTATTTCAGCAAGGCGCGCATTGTAACCCTTCAACGCGCCAAGGCGGCGTAGCGATCACAATCGGTGGTGTGGTCCATGACCATGCCGGTGGCCTGCATGAAGGCGTAGCAGATGGTCGGGCCAACAAAGGTGAAGCCGGCTTTTTGCAGGGCCTTGCTCATCGCCTTGGCCTCATCGGTGACCGCCGGCACATCGCTGCGGCCCGTGAAATGGTTGACCTTGGGCGCGCCGCCCACGAACGACCAGAGCCACTCGGCCGGGTTATCCACAGCCAGCCAGGCCTGGGCGTTGCGCCGGGCAGCCTTGAGCTTGAGGCGGTTACGGATAATGCCGGCGTCGAGCATCAATTCTTCGATCCGTTCATCGCTCATCTGCGCCAATTTCACCGGATCGAAGCCGTGCATGACCTCGCGATAACGCTCGCGTTTACGCAAAACCGTGATCCATGACAGCCCCGCTTGGAACCCTTCGAGCAAAAGCATCTCGAACAGCAACGCCGGATCACGCTGCGGTGCTCCCCATTCCTGGTCATGGTAGGCCTGGTACAACGGATCGTCGGTACACCAAAAGCAGCGTGGCATAAGGCTCCAATGAGTAGAGGGCGAGGCGAATCAGGTTATACTCCCGCTCTTTACATCCGCATCCCCAGATACAGGTGAATTTCGTGAGCCAGCCTACGCCAGCCGTGCGTACCTTCCAAGACCTGATCCTCGCCCTGCAGAACTACTGGGCAGCTCAAGGTTGTGTGGTGCTTCAGCCCTACGATATGGAAGTAGGCGCCGGCACTTTCCATACCGCCACGTTCCTGCGCGCCGTCGGCCCAGAGACCTGGAACGCCGCCTACGTGCAGCCTAGCCGTCGCCCTGCCGACGGGCGGTATGGCGAAAACCCCAACCGCCTGCAGCACTACTACCAGTTCCAGGTGGTGCTCAAGCCGAACCCGGCCAACTTCCAGGAGCTGTACCTCGGCTCGCTGAAAGCCATTGGCCTGGATCCGCTGGTCCACGATATCCGTTTCGTCGAAGACAACTGGGAATCGCCGACCCTTGGCGCCTGGGGCCTGGGCTGGGAAATCTGGCTCAACGGCATGGAGGTGACCCAGTTCACCTACTTCCAGCAAGTGGGCGGCATCGAGTGCTACCCGGTCACCGGTGAAATCACCTATGGCCTGGAGCGCCTGGCCATGTACATCCAGGGTGTCGACTCGGTCTACGACCTGGTCTGGGCCGATGGCCCGTTCGGCAAGGTTACCTACGGCGACGTGTTCCACCAGAACGAAGTGGAGCAGTCAACCTACAACTTCGAGCACGCCAACGTCGAGAAACTGTTCGAGCTGTTCGACTTCTACGAAAGCGAAGCCAACCGCCTGATCAAGCTGGACCTGCCGCTGCCGACTTACGAAATGGTCCTGAAGGCCTCGCACACCTTCAACCTGCTCGACGCGCGCCGCGCTATTTCGGTGACCGAGCGCCAGCGTTACATCCTGCGCGTACGTACCCTGGCCCGGGACGTGGCGCAAAGCTATCTGCAAGCCCGCGCACGCCTGGGCTTCCCGATGGCCACCCCTGAACTGCGTGACGAAGTGTTGGCTAAGCTGGAGGCTGCACAATGAGTGCTCAAGATTTCCTGGTAGAACTGGGCACCGAAGAGCTGCCACCCAAGGCCCTCGCCAGCCTGGGCGACGCCTTCCTGGCTGGTATCGAGAAAGGCCTGCAGGCCGCTGGCCTGAACTACGCCAGCAAGTCGGTATACGCCGCACCGCGTCGCCTGGCGGTACTGATTCGCCAGCTCGACGTGCAGCAGCCTGACCGCAGCATCAACATCGACGGCCCGCCCTTGCAGGCTGCTTTCAAAGACGGTGAGCCGACCCAAGCTGCCTTGGGCTTTGCCAAGAAGTGCGGTGTAGAGCTGTCGGAAATCGACCAGAGCGGCGCCAAGCTGCGTTTCTCCCAGCACATCCCGGGCAAGTCCACTACCAGCCTGCTGCCGACCATCGTCGAAGACTCGCTCAACGACCTGCCGATCCCCAAGCGCATGCGCTGGGGCGCCAGCCGCGAAGAGTTCGTGCGCCCGACCCAGTGGCTGGTGATGCTGCTCGGCGACCAGGTCGTCGATTGCACCATCCTCGCCCAGCAGGCTGGCCGTGAGTCCCGTGGCCACCGCTTCCATCACCCGGAGAACGTGGTCATCACCACCCCGGCCAACTACGTCGAAGACCTGCGCAAAGCCTACGTGCTGGCCGACTTCGCCGAGCGCCGTGAGCTGATCGCCAAACGCACCGCAGAACTGGCCCTGCAGCAGGAAGGCAGTGCCATCGTGCCGCCGGCATTGCTGGACGAAGTGACCGCCCTGGTCGAATGGCCGGTGCCGCTGGTGTGCTCGTTCGAGGAGCGTTTCCTCGACGTGCCGCAAGAAGCCCTGATCACCACCATGCAGGACAACCAGAAGTACTTCTGCCTGCTGGACAGCGAAGGCAAGCTACTGCCGCGCTTCATCACCGTGGCCAACGTCGAAAGCCGTGACCCGAAGCAGATCATCGAAGGCAACGAAAAGGTCGTGCGCCCACGCCTGACCGACGCCGAGTTCTTCTTCAAGCAAGACAAGAAGCAGCCGCTGGAAACCTTCAACGAGCGCCTCAAGAACGTGGTGTTCCAGGCTCAACTGGGCACCGTCTACGACAAGGCCGAGCGCGTTTCCAGGCTGGCCGCGTTCATTGCCCCGCTGATTGGCGGCGACGCCCAGCGCGCCGCGCGTGCCGGCCTGCTGTCCAAGTGCGACCTGGCCACCGAGATGGTCGGCGAATTCCCTGAAATGCAGGGCGTTGCCGGTTACTACTACGCGCTCAACGATGGCGAGCCGCAAGACGTCGCCATGGCCCTGAACGAGCAGTACATGCCACGCGGCGCTGGCGCTGAGTTGCCAGAGACCGTTACCGGTGCTGCCGTGGCGATCGCCGACAAGCTCGACACCCTGGTCGGCATCTTCGGCATCGGCATGCTGCCTACCGGCAGCAAAGACCCGTACGCCCTGCGCCGCGCCGCGCTCGGCATTCTGCGCATCCTGATCGAGAAGCAACTGGACCTGGACCTGACCGGTGCCGCCGAGTTCGCGGTCAAACAGTTCGGTGCCAAGGTCAAGGCCGCTGGCCTTGCCGAGCAGGTGCTGGAGTTCATCTTCGATCGCCTGCGTGCGCGCTACGAAGACGAAGGCATCGACGTTGCCACCTACCTGTCGGTGCGTGCCCTGAAGCCGGGTTCTGCCCTGGACTTCGACCAGCGCGTGCAGGCGGTGCAGGCCTTCCGCAAACTGCCGGAAGCCGAAGCCCTGGCTGCGGTGAACAAGCGTGTGTCGAACCTGTTAAGCAAAGCCGAAGGCGCCATCGCCGAACAGGTCGAGCCCAAGTACTTCGACAACGCCAACGAGTTCTCCCTGTACTCGGCCATCCAGCAGGCCGACCAGGCCGTGCAACCGATGGCCGCTGCACGTCAGTACAGCGAGTCGCTGGCCCGCCTGGCGGCCCTGCGTGACCCGGTCGACGCCTTCTTCGAGGCGGTGATGGTCAATGCCGAGGACGCCAAGGTCCGCGCCAACCGTTATGCCCTGCTCAGCCGCCTGCGCGGTCTGTTCCTGGGTGTGGCCGACATCTCGCTGCTGGGGTAAGCCTTGAAACTGCTGATTCTCGATCGTGACGGGGTGATCAACTACGACTCCGACGCCTACATCAAGTCGCTGGAGGAGTGGGTCCCCATTCCCGGCTCGGTCGAGGCCATCGCGCAGTTGAGCAAGGCGGGCTGGACGGTGGCCGTGGCCACCAACCAGTCCGGCATCGCCCGCGGCTATTACTCGCTGGATACCCTCGAGGCCATGCACGCGCGCCTGCGTGCGTTGGTGGCCGAGCAGGGCGGCGAAGTGGGCCATATCGTGTATTGCCCGCATGGGCCGGACGAGGGCTGCGCTTGCCGCAAGCCCAAGCCAGGCATGCTGCAGGCAATTGCCGACCATTACCACGCCGACCTGAGCGGCGTATGGTTCGTCGGCGACAGCCAAGGTGACCTTCAGGCCGCCCTGGCCGTCGGTGCACAGCCCGTGCTGGTTAAAACCGGCAAGGGCGAGCGGACCCTGGAAAAAGGCGTCCCTGAAACTACACTGATTTTCGACGATCTGGCAGCTATCGCCAGAGAACTAATTTAAACGGTGCGCCTTCGGGCGCATTTTCTGAGGCGGGCAAGCCCCGCAACGGTACATGCCACTATGTCGATCCTGCAGGCGATCAGAATCTTTCTTTTTTACCTGCTGCTGGGCACCAGTTCGCTGCTGTGGTGCTCCCTGAGCTTCTTTGTCGCGCCATTCTTGTCGTTCCCCAAGCGTTACACGTTCATCAACGTGTACTGGTGCCGTTGCGCGTTATTTTTGACCCGCACCATCCTGGGCATCAATTACAAGATCACCGGCGCCGAGAACGTGCCGAGTGAGCCGTGCGTGATCCTGTCCAACCATCAGAGCACCTGGGAGACCTTCTTCCTTTCCCAGTACTTCTCGCCGCTCAGCCAGGTGCTCAAGCGCGAGCTGCTGTACGTGCCGTTCTTCGGTTGGGCCATGGCCATGCTGCGGCCCATCGCAATCAACCGCGACAACCCCAAGGAAGCCCTGCGCCATGTGGCCAGCAAGGGTGACGAGCTGCTCAAGCAGGGTGTGTGGGTGCTGATCTTCCCGGAAGGTACGCGTGTGCCGTTTGGGACGGTCGGCAAGTTCTCCCGCGGTGGTACCGCATTGGCGGTGAACGCCGGGCTGCCGGTGCTGCCGATCGCGCACAACGCCGGCAAGTTCTGGCCCAAGGCTGGCTGGGGCAAGCGTGCGGGCACCATCGAGGTGGTGATCGGTGAACCGATGTATGCCAACGGCACCGGTCCTCGTGCAATTGCCGAGCTCAATGACCGCGCCGCCGCCTGGAACGAGGCCACGCAAAGGGCCCTGGGTTCGCTGCCGCCGGTTGACGAAAAACCGCAGGAGCAGATTGCCTGACGATCTGTGGATAACTTGTGAGCAATTTTTCCGACACCTGTTTGAAGTATGCAGTAAGTGATTGAATTAGCTGTTTATTTCTTCACATGACAGATTTGCGAAAAACGTGCATAAGTTTTTCAGAGGCATAAAAAAACCGGCGCTTAAGCCGGTTTTTTTATGGGTGAGCCTAGGGCTCGTCAGACCTTGTCGATATCCACATCCTTGGTTTCTTTCAGGCAGAAGATACCCACTACCAAGCTGATGCCGGTGACCAGCACCGGGTACCACAGCCCATAGAAAATATCCCCGGTATACACCACCAGCGCGAACGACACCGTCGGCAGGAAGCCACCAAACCAGCCGTTGCCGATGTGATAGGGCAGGGACATCGAGGTATAGCGGATACGGGTCGGGAACAGCTCGACCATCACCGCTGCCAGCGGGCCATACGTCATGGTCGCGATCAGGATCATGGCCACGATCAGCACCACCACCATCACTTGGTTGACCTGCCCAGGGTCAGCCTTGGCTGGGTACCCCGCCTGCTCGATCGCCGAGCGCATGGCAGCCTCGTCGAAGCCATTGATGCTCTTGTCGCCGATGTTGACCACCACCTCGCTGCCCGCCACGCTCACCGAGCTGTAAGGCAGCCCCTGCTTGACCAGGAACGTCTTGACCTTGTCGCACGGGCTGTCGAAACGCGCCTTGCCGACCGGGTCGAACTGGAAGGTGCAGCCCTGCGGGTCGGCGGTCACAACGATCGGCGCCTGGCGGCTGGCGGCGTCGATCTGCGGGTTGGCGTAATGGCTGAGCGCCTTGAACAGCGGGAAGTACAGCACGGTCGCAAGCAGCAGGCCGACCATCAAAATCGGCTTACGCCCGATGCGGTCCGACAGCCAACCGAAGAACACGAAGAACGGCGCGCCGATCACCACACTGATGATCAGCAACGTGTTGGCCTGGGCGGGGTCCATCTTGAGCATCTGGGTCATGAAGAACAGCACGTAGAACTGCGCGGTGTAGAAGGTTACGGCCTGGCCGGCGTTGATGCTGAACAGGGCAGTGAGCACCACCTTGAGGTTCGGCCAGGAGGTGAACGATTCGCGGATCGGCGATTTGCTGATCTTGCCCTGAGCCTTCATTTTCACGAAGGCTGGCGATTCGTGCATGCTCATGCGGATCCAGGTGGAGATCGCCAGCAAGAAGATCGACAGCAGGAACGGCAGGCGCCAGCCCCAGGTTTCGAACTGGTCACCACTGATGTAACGGCTACCCAACACGACCAGCAACGACAGCAGCAGCCCGAGCGTGGCGGTGGATTGAATGAAACCGGTATGGAACCCGCGCTTACCGGGTGGCGCATGCTCGGCCACGTAGGTTGCCGCGCCGCCGTACTCGCCCCCCAGCGCCAAGCCTTGCAGCATGCGCAGGATCACCAGGATGATCGGCGCCGCGATACCAATGCTGGCATACGTGGGCAGCAGGCCAACGGCAAAGGTCGAAAGGCCCATCAGCACGATAGTCACCAGGAAGGTGTACTTGCGCCCGATCATGTCGCCTAACCGGCCAAACACCAGCGCACCAAAAGGGCGGACCAAAAAGCCCGCAGCGAAGGCCATCAGCGCAAAGATGAAGGCCGTGGTGTCGTTGACCCCAGCAAAGAACTGCTTGCTGATGACCGCCGCCAGCGCGCCATAGAGAAAAAAGTCATACCACTCGAAAACTGTCCCGAGGGATGACGCGAAAATGATCTTTCGTTCTTCACGACGGCTGGAGCTGCTGGCCGTCGCACCCTGCTCTTGGATGTAATCCGACATCGTTGCTGTCCTCGGCCCACAGGCCACAGTGATTATTCTTTTTGTTCCACTGTCGGCAGCCTCCGACCGCAAGCTGCCGGTGTTGCACGCACCCGGGTCAGGGCGTCGGTATTGCGTCTTCGTTTAGGTAGGTCTGGGTTGCAGCTCCTCTGAGGATAAGTTGCGCGGCCTTCTCGGCGATCATCAGCGTGGGTGAACAGGTATTGCCGGAGGTGATCTGCGGCATGATCGAGGCATCCGCCACCCGCAGGCCGGGTATGCCATGCACCCGCAGCTGGTTATCCACAACATCCAGCGGGCCACTGCCCATGCGGCAGGTACCCACAGGGTGGAAGATGGTGGTGCCGATCTTGCCTGCAGCCTCGAACAAGTCTTCTTCGCTTTGCAGGGCAGCGCCCGGCAGGTATTCCTGTGGGGCGAAAGCCGCAAGGGCAGGGGCCTGGACAATGCGCCGGGTCATACGGATGGCGTCGGCGGCGACACGCAAGTCCTGTGGGTCGCTGAGGTAGTTGGGGTCGATCAGTGGGGCGCTTTGCATATCTGCAGCGCGGATATCGATGCGCCCGCGGCTGACCGGGCGCAGGTTGCACACCGATGCGGTGAATGCCGGGAAGCGGTGCAACGGCTCGCCGAACCGCTCCAGCGACAAGGGCTGCACGTGGTACTGCAGGTTGGCGGTGGCATGCTCGGGGCTGGAGCGCACAAAGGCGCCCAGCTGGCTCGGCGCCATGGCCAGCGGGCCGCTGCGGTCATAGAGATAACGCAGGCCCATGCCCATCTTGCCCCACAGGCTGTTGGCCATCTGGTTAAGGGTGCGAGTGTTGCGAATCTGGTAGATCAGGCGCAATTGCAGGTGGTCCTGCAGGTTGCCGCCGACGCCGGGCATGTCATGCCGTACGCCAATCCCCAGGTCTTCCAGCAGCTTGCGTGGGCCGATGCCAGAACGTTGGAGGATGCCCGGCGAGCCTACGGCACCCGCGCACAGAACAATCTCGCGACGTGCAGCGAACTCATTCCAGGCACCTTGCCAGCGGGCTTTTACCGCACGGGCACGGGTGTTATTGAGCAACACCTGATCGACTTCCACGCCGGTCAGCACGGTCAGGTTCGGCCGGCTGAGCACGGGCCGCAGAAACGCCTTGGAGGCATTCCAGCGCACACCGCTGCGCTGGTTGACCTGAAAGTATCCACAGCCCTGGTTGTCACCGGTGTTGAAGTCGTCGACCTTGGCGATGCCACTTTGCTCGGCCGCATCGCGGAACGCGTCGAGAATCGGCCAGCTGTAACGCTGGCGCTCGACCCGCCATTCACCGGCAGCGCCATGGTGCTCGCTGTCACCGGCAAAGTGGTTTTCGCTGGCTTTGAACAGTGGCAGTACGTCCTTCCAGGCCCAGCCTGGGTTACCTTGCTCGGCCCAGTGGTCATAGTCGGCCGCCTGGCCGCGCATGTAGATCATGCCGTTGATCGAGGAACAACCGCCAAGCACCTTGCCCCGTGGATAACCCAGGCTACGCCCGCCCAGGCCATGTTGCGCCTCGGTCTTGAAGCACCAGTCGGTGCGCGGGTTGCCAATGCAGTAGAGGTAGCCGACGGGGATGTGGATCCAGGGATAGTTGTCACGGCCACCCGCTTCCAGCAGCAGCACGCGGCAGGAAGGGTCGGCGGACAAACGATTGGCCAGCAGGCACCCGGCGGGACCGGCGCCTACGACCACGTAGTCGAAGACAGAATCGGCTGATGGCATGTGCAACCTCGCGCCTGATTATTGTTCTTGTCCCGACCCATCTTATTGATTAATTTCGCTGTGGAAACACGAGATTTCGCGCAGCCGCTGTGCGTTTTAGCACAGCGGCCACCATGGGAAATACACGCGCCTACACAAGGACCGCGTAATCGGGATGCACAGGGATCAGCATGTTCGACTGGAACGATCTGCGGTTTTTCCTAGAGTTGCAGCGCAGCGGCCGCCTGCTAACTGCTGCCAAGCGCCTCAACACCACCCACAGCACGGTCGCCCGGCATATCGAGAGCATCGAGAAAAGCCTGGGCACGCCACTGTTCGTACAGCACGCCCAAGGCTACGACCTGACCCCGTCCGGGCAGGCCCTGCTCAAGCACGCCGAAGCCATGGAAAACGTCGCCTTGCTGGCGCAGGAAGAAATCACCCAGGCCATCACCCCGCTGGGCAAGATCCGCCTTGGCGTGACCGAAGGCATTGGCATCATGTTCTTCACTCCACGCATGAATGCGCTGTTCGAGCGCTACCCAGGCCTTGAGGTGGAACTGGTGGCCGTGCCGCGTTTCGTCAGCATCCTCAACCGCGAGGCCGAAATCAGCATCCACCTGGAGCGGCCCAATGCCGACCTGCTGATCACTCGCAAACTCACTGACTATCGCCTGGCGCTCTACGCAAGCCAAGCTTACCTCGACCGCGCGCCGCCGCTGCGCAACCGCGAAGACCTGGCCCGGCACAGCTGGATCGGCTACGTCGATGACCTACTGTTCAGCCAGGAGCTGCTGTTTCTCAACAGCTTCTGCCGCGCCCCTAATGTGGCGTTTCGCAGCACCAGCGTGATCGCCCAGCAACAGGCCGCTCGTGCAGGCCTCGGCATTGCCGTGCTGCCCAACTTCATGGCGCGCCATGACCCGACGCTGGTGCGTGTGCTGCCCAGCGAAACCATCCAGCGCAGCTATTGGATCTGCACCCGGCGTGAACTGCACAAGTCGGTACGCCTGCGGGTAGTGTGGGACTACCTGCTGGCGCTGTGTGCCGCTGAACAGGGCGAATTGCTAGCTCCATAGTGCCTTGCCGGCCAGCAGTAGGGCAGCCAGCCAACCCGCCACGGCAAACATCTGTTGCACGCGCGGCCCTGCCAGCCTGGCCGCCAGGGGCCGCGCCAGCAGCAGGCCGATCACCGCCCCAGCAGCAAAAGGTGCGCCGACCTGCCAGTGCATGACGCCTGCCAGGCTGGCGCTGACCACGCTACCGGTGGATACCAGCGCAATCACCGCCAGCGAGGTGGAGACGATGCTGGCCATGCGCAAATTGGTGTAGCGGTTCAAGGCTGGAATGATCACGAAACCACCGCCCACCCCCAGCAGGCCGGACAACAAACCCGACAGTGCACCGGTCATTGCCAAGGCACGTGCGCAGGGTAGCGTCCAACGCAAGCGCCCTTGCAAGGGGTTGAGCACGCACGGTTCGATGTACCGGTGAGCGTCGTTGGCTGCGCCGCGCAGCTCCCTGGCCGCCTTGCGCCAGATGCGCAGGCAGGCATAGACCAGCACGCCGGCGAATACCAATTGCAGCGGCGTATTGGGCACGCGATGCGCCAGCATCAACCCCAAGGGCGCGACCGCTACGCCGATCAGGGCAATGAACAACGCCGCACGATAGCGCACCAATCCCTGGCGCAACCCCAGCACGGCACCTACGGCTGCAGCCAGGCCCACCGCCAACAGGCCGACCGGCGCCGCTTCGACCATCGACAGGCCAAGGCCGAACACCAGCAGCGGCACCGCGAGAATACCGCCCCCTGCGCCGGTCAATGCCAGCACAGCCCCGATGATCGCCCCCAGCACCGCGCCCAACAGTTGATGTTCGATCACTTCCCAGCCTCGGCTACCAACGGCTGCGGCCGCGCCATCCATTCACGCCCCTTGAGCATGCCTTTCCAGTACAAGGGCGGCAGCACCCGCGCCTTGAGCAGCCAGGCCAGACGCGTCGGCTGTCGGCCATCGAGCAACCAGCGCGGGAGGCTCGGCGCCACCTTACCGCCATACGTGAACTCGGCCAGCACGATCTTGCCGCGCTCGACAGTCAGCGGGCAGGAGCCATAGCCATCGTACATGGCGAGGGTAGGGAGCCTGCCCAACGCCACCAGCACATTGTTGGCCACCACCGGCGCCTGCTTGCGCGCGGCCGCAGCAGTCTTGGCATTGCTGGTGTTGGCCACGTCGCCCAAGGCATGGATGTTGGTGAACTTTCGGTGGCGCAAGGTCTGCGGGTCGACATCGACCCAGCCAGCGGCATCCGCCAGCGGGCTTTCGCGAATGAACTCGGGCGCCACCTGCGGCGGCACCACATGCAGCATGTCGAAGGCCTCGATGCGGGTTTCAGTACTGCCATCGGCCAATGTACGCACGAACGTCGCACGCTTGCCGGGGCCGTCCACCACCGCCAGGCGGTGGGCGTAGTTGAGGTCTACAGCGTACTTGTCGATATAAGCCATCAGTGCAGGGACGTAGTCGGCCACGCCAAACAGCACGGCACCGGCGTTGAAGAAGCTGGCTTTTACCTGCCCTAGATGACCGTGACGCAACCAATGGTCGCAAGACAGGTAAAGCGCTTTCTGCGGCGCACCGGCGCACTTGATCGGCATCGGCGGCTGGGTGAACAGGGCACGGCCTTGCTTGAGCTTCTGCACCAGTTGCCAGGTGTAAGGGGCCAGGTCGTAGCGGTAGTTGGAGGTCACGCCGTTGCGGCCCAAGGTCTCGCTCAGGCCATCAATAGCCTGCCAGTCGAGTTTCAGGCCTGGGCAAACCACCAGTTGCTCGTAGCTGATGGTGCGGCCACCTTCGAGGACAACGAGCTGGCCCAAGGGGTCGAAGCCCTGCACCCGTGCCTTGATCCACTGCACGCCCCGGGGAATGGTCGAGGCCATGGTGCGCGCCGTGCTCGGCGCCTTGAACACACCTGCGCCGACCATGGTCCAGCCGGGCTGGTAGTAATGCACTTCGGCAGGGTCGATCAGCGCAATATCCAGCGATGGATCACGGCTGATCAGGCTGGACGCCGTGGCGATACCGGCGGCGCCGGCACCGACGACGACCACTTTGTGGTGGTCGGTATTGGAAGCGTTGGCAGGGGACAGCAAGGCAGGCATGGCGGTAATTCCTGGAAATCTCGTTATGGGAAAAGCGATCACAGCTTGTTCAGTGGAATCTTCAGGTAGCTCACGCCATTGGCCTCGGGCTTCGGAAAGTGGCCGCTGCGCATGTTGACCTGCACCGATGGCAGGATCAGCACGGGCATGTCGAGGGTCTTGTCGCGGGCTTCGCGCATGGCCACGAAGCTGTCTTCGTCGATGCCGTGGTGGATGTGAATATTGCTGCTGCGCTGCTCGGCCACGGTCGTGACGTACTGCATGTCGCGCCCGCCCGGTAGGTAGTCGTGGCACATGAACAACTGGGTCTGGTCGGGGTAGGCCAGCAGGCGGCGGATCGAACGGTACAGGGTACGCGCGTCAGCACCGGGGAAGTCGCAGCGGGCCGTGCCGTAGTCAGGCATGAACAGCGTGTCACCGACGAACACCGCCGTTTCACCGCCATCCACCACCACATAGCTCATGCATGCCGGTGTGTGCCCCGGCGTGTGCAAGGCACGGGCATGCAGGTTGCCGATGCGAAAACCTTCTTCGTCCTCAAGCAGGGCATCGAACTGGCTACCATCTCGGGCAAAGCCGGGTTCGGCATTGAACAGCGCGCCGAAGACTTTTTGTACCTGAGTGATGTGCGCTCCGATGGCTGTGTGGCCGCCGAGCTTTTGCTTGAGGTAGGCCGCTGCCGAAAGGTGATCTGCGTGAACATGGGTTTCCAGAATCCACTGCACCTGCGCACCCAGCGCCTCCACCCTGGCGATCAACCGGTCTGCCGAGGCGGTGCAGGTACGCCCTGACTTGGGGTCGTAATCGAGGACGCTGTCGATCAACGCGCACTTGCGCGTCTCGCCGTCCATGAGCAGGTAGCTGATGGTCGAGGTCGCCTCATCGAAGAAGGCTTCCACGTGAAGGTTGTTACCGATGATCATCACGTTCTCCAAAGTTTCCTCCACCCCTAGTAGAGGCGTAGGCAGTGACCGGAGGTTTATCAAGATGCATGCCAGGGTTTTTCACAGGTCTTGGCCAATGAATGCGGGCCTGACTGGCGCTTGCCCGGCAACATGGCAGTGACACTGGCAGTCGACTGTCAGCCAATGGCAGTGTTTGGCAGTCCTTGCTACCCTGCGCCGGGTTATCACATCGGTGCCCTCATGCCTCAAGCCCATCCCATCATCCTAGCGCTGGTTTCCTACCTCGAACACGATGCGCTGCCTACCATCGTGCTGGATACCGACTACAACATCCTCGCCGCCAACGCGGCCTATCGCCGTCAGTTCGGCCGAGACGACCAAGCGCCGCTGGGTGAAAAGTGCCACAAGGTCTCGCACCACTATGCCGTGCCTTGCGACCAGGCCGGTGAGCATTGCCCGATGCGCAAGGCATGGGACAGCAAGGTTCCGGAGCGTGTGTTGCACATTCATCACACGCCACGAGGCCCTGAGCATGTGGATGTCGAACTGCGGCCGATCCTGGATGAGCAGGGCAGGGTGGTGGCCTTCGTCGAGCGCCTCACCACGATCACACTCGCCTCGGCGCAGCCTCAGGAGCAAGGGTTGGTAGGGCGGGCGCCAGCATTCAAGACGGCACTGGCCAGCCTGCAGCGCGCAGCGCCCGCGCAGATCCCGGTTTTACTTCAAGGCGAATCGGGTACCGGCAAAGAGCTGTTCGCCCGCGCCATCCACATGGGCAGCCCGCGCGCCAACGGGCCGCTGGTGGTGGTCGACTGCACCGGCCTGACCGAGTCGCTGTTCGAGAGCGAGTTGTTCGGCTACGAAAAGGGCGCGTTCACCGGCGCCAACCAGCGCAAGATCGGCCTGGCCGAAGCGGCGCATGGCGGCACGCTGTTCCTCGACGAAATCGGTGAAGTGCCGATGGCGATGCAGGTCAAACTGCTGCGCCTGATCGAGTCTGGCAGCTTCCGGCCAGTGGGCAGCCTGCGCACCGTGCACTCGGATTTCCGTTTGGTTTCGGCCACACACAAGCCGCTCAAGAAAATGGTTGCCGAGGGGACGTTCCGAGAGGATCTGTATTACCGCATCAGCGGTTTTCCTATCCGGCTGCCCGCACTGCGTGAGCGTGTGGACGATCTGCCGTTGCTCGTCGAAAGCCTCCTTCAGCGCATGGGGGGCAAGCCACCGCCACGCTTGACCGATGAGGCACTGCAACAGCTTGGCTTGCATCCGTTCCCAGGCAATATCCGCGAGTTGCGTAACATCCTGGAAAGGGCTCGGCTGTTTGCCGATGACGGGCTGATCCGTCCCGAACACCTACCAGAAGACATCGGCCCGCCGACCTCACCCGGCTTGGCCAGGGGCCGAAGCCATAGCGCCCTGGGTGAGCTGGCGCAGGCGCTGGAGCAGTTTCAGGGGCCACGCAGTGAACTGGCGCGCCACCTGGGCATGAGTGAGCGCACCCTCTATCGACGCTTGAAGGCACTGGGCTTGGGTTCTGAATGAGCCTCACCTTATCTCGGGTTGGCAAAACCGCTGGCTCAATTTTCAACGGCTACTGAGGACGCCGATTCGCACACACAAAAAAGCCCGCTTTCGCGGGCTTTTCCATGGCGGTCAATCTACACCGGATCAGAAGTCCAGGTTCGATACCGACAGCGCGTTGCTTTCGATGAACTCGCGGCGAGGTTCCACCGCGTCACCCATCAGGGTGTTGAAGATCTGATCGGCAGCGATCGCGTCTTCGATGGTGACCTTGAGCATGCGGCGCACGGTCGGGTCCATGGTGGTTTCCCACAGCTGGTCCGGGTTCATCTCACCCAGCCCTTTGTATCGCTGGATGGTATGGCGCTTGGTGCTTTCGTTCATCAGCCAGTCCAAGCCTTCCTTGAACTCGACGATCGCCTTGCGACGCTCGCCACGCTGCACATAGGCACCTTCGCCCAGCAGGCTGGACAGCTTGGAACCGATGTTGACCACGGTGCGGTAGTCGTTGCTGCCGAAGAAATCGCGGTTGAACGTCACGTAGCTGGCCAGGCCATGCGAGGTGATTTCCACTTCCGGCAGCCAGACATTGCGCTCTTTGTCTTCGCGAAGGCTGGCTTGATAAGCCAGGCCCGACTTCTGGCTGTTGCTCAGACGTTCCTGGAACTTGGCCAGCCACGCCTGCATTACAGCGTGGTCGCCCAGTTGTTCCAGGGTGACTTCCGGCAGGTAGATGAAGTGCTCGGTCAGCTCCTGTGGGTACAGGCGCGACAAACGCTTGAGGGTCTTCATCACGCCACGGAACTCGTTCACCAGGTTTTCCAGCTGTACACCGGAAACCGCTGGCGCCGACTCGTCCAGGTGCAGGCTGGCATCTTCCAGGGCCGATTGGGTCATGTATTCTTCCATGGCCTCGTCGTCCTTGATGTACTGCTCCTGCTTGCCTTTCTTCACCTTGTACAGCGGTGGCTGAGCAATGTAGATGTAGCCACGCTCGACCAGCTCTGGCAGCTGACGGAAGAAGAAGGTCAGCAGCAGGGTACGGATGTGCGAACCGTCAACGTCAGCATCGGTCATGATGATGATGTTGTGATAACGCAGCTTGTCGATGTTGTACTCTTCGCGACCGATACCGCAGCCCAGCGCGGTGATCAGCGTGCCGACCTCCTGGGACGAAATCATCTTGTCGAAGCGAGCCTTCTCGACGTTGAGGATCTTGCCCTTCAGCGGCAGGATCGCCTGGGTGCGACGGTTACGACCTTGCTTGGCCGAGCCACCTGCGGAGTCACCCTCCACCAGGTACAGTTCGGAAAGGGCAGGGTCCTTCTCCTGACAGTCGGCCAACTTGCCTGGCAAGCCAGCGATGTCCAGTGCACCTTTACGGCGAGTCATCTCACGCGCTTTACGCGCGGCTTCACGCGCACGGGCAGCGTCGATCATCTTGCCGACAACGGCTTTGGCTTCGTTCGGGTTCTCCAGCAGGAAGTCCGAGAAGTACTTGTTCATCTCCTGTTCCACGGCGGTTTTCACTTCCGAGGAAACCAGCTTGTCCTTGGTCTGGGAGCTGAACTTGGGATCGGGGACTTTGACCGAGATGATCGCGGTCAGGCCTTCACGGGCGTCGTCGCCCGTGGTCGCGACCTTGTTCTTCTTGGCCAGGCCTTCCTGCTCGATGTAGCTGTTCAGGCTACGGGTCAGCGAAGAACGGAAGCCTACCAGGTGAGTGCCGCCATCGCGCTGCGGAATGTTGTTGGTGAAGCACAGCAGGTTCTCGTTGAAGCTGTCGTTCCACTGCAGAGCGACTTCAACGCCCACACCATCGTCACGCTGGACGTTGAAGTGGAACACCTGGTTGTTCACGGGGGTCTTGTTGGTGTTCAGGTACTCGACGAAAGCCCGCAGGCCGCCTTCGTACTTGAAGAACTCTTCCTTACCGCTGCGTTCATCCTTGAGCAGAATGCCGACGCCCGAGTTAAGGAACGACAGCTCACGGATCCGCTTGGCCAGGATGTCCCAGCTGAAGTGGATGTTCTTGAACGTTTCAGCCGAAGGCTTGAAGTGGATGTGGGTACCCGTCGTTTCGCTGTCACCTACAATCGCCATCGGCGCTTGAGGGACACCATGAACGTAGGTCTGCTCCCAGATCTTGCCGCTACGACGTACTGTCAGCACCAGCTTTTCGGACAGGGCGTTCACCACGGAAACACCAACACCGTGCAGGCCGCCGGATACTTTGTACGAGTTGTCGTCGAACTTACCGCCGGCGTGCAGCACGGTCATGATGACCTCGGCTGCGGATACGCCTTCTTCTTTGTGCACGTCAACCGGAATGCCGCGACCGTTGTCGCGCACGCTGATGGATTCATCCGTGTGGATGATGACGGTGATGTCATCGCAATGACCGGCGAGGGCTTCGTCGATCGAGTTGTCGACCACTTCGAAGACCATGTGGTGCAGGCCGCTACCATCATCGGTGTCGCCAATGTACATGCCGGGACGCTTGCGTACGGCATCCAAACCTTTCAGCACTTTGATGCTGGAGGAGTCGTACGTTTGATTTTCGCTCATGCCTTCACTCCCGATGGTCGTGGGTCTGGGTGATACGGCCCTGTTCCACGTGGAACAAAGCAACTGGCGTTTCCGTCTGCCAGCCTTCCCTCAGTAATTCGTGATCTACACAGGTGATGAACACCTGGCAGCGTAATTCTTCTAGCAAGCGGCACAATGCGCGGCGGTGTTGCTCGTCCAGTTCTGACGGCAAGTCATCCACGAGATAAATACAGTGACCGCGGCGAGCCTGACTGACGAGGTGCCCTTGGGCAATGCGTAGCGCGCACACCACAAGTTTCTGCTGCCCTCGCGACAGAATGTCGGCTGCATTATTGGCAGCCAATCGAAGACGCAGATCAGCACGCTGCGGACCGGCCTGGGTATGTCCCATCTGCTGATCGCGAAGAAGAGAGGAGGCGAGTACTTCGTTGAGTTCCCGGTCCTTGTCCCAGCCTCGGTAATAGCTCAGGGTCAACCCGTCAAGCTCGACCAGTTCGCTCAGGGTTCGCTCGAAGACGGGCTTCAAGGCCTTGATGTAGTTGCGACGGTATTCATCTATTTCCGCGCTGGCCAGGCACAATTCCCGGTCCCAGGCGGCTTGCGAAGCTGGGTCAAGTGTACCATGCCGCAACCACGAGTTCCGCTGCCGGAGCGCCTTCTGCAGACGTTGCCAAGCAGGCAGGAATCGAGGTTCCACGTGGAACACTCCCCAATCCAGGAACTGGCGGCGAATTTTCGGAGCGCCTTCCAGCAGCCGGAAACTGTCCGGGTTGATCAGTTGCAGCGGTAACAGTTCGGCCAACTGCGCAGCACTTTTGGCATTCTGCCCGTCAATACGGATGGTGAAATCACCATGCCGTTCACGGGATACCCCAAGGTTGCTGGTGCCTCCCGACGTCAACTCAACCTCGCCGAACACCGTGCAAGCCGGCTGCTCGTACTGAATAACCGGGTTCAGTCGTGTACTGCGGAACGAACGCGCCAAACCAAGCAAATGCACAGCTTCGAGCACGCTGGTTTTGCCGCTGCCGTTATCACCGTAGAGGATGTTGATGCGGGGAGAAGGTGAGAGGGTCACCGGGTGCAGGTTGCGCACCGCGGTGACCATGATACGTCGAAGGGACATTCGGCCTGCTACAGGTTACAGACGCATAGGCATGACAACGTAGGAAGAGTCATCATTGCCAGCCTCCTGCAGCAGCGCACTGCTGTTGGAGTCGGACAGAATCAGACGCACCTGCTCGGTCGTCATGACGCCCAGCACATCCAGCAGATAGCTGACGTTGAAGCCGATTTCCAGCGCACTGCCGTTGTAGTCGACGCTGATTTCTTCCTCAGCTTCTTCCTGTTCCGGGTTATTGGCCTGGATCTTCAATTGGCCGGCGGCCAGTTGCAGGCGAATACCGCGGTACTTTTCGTTGGACAGAATCGCGGTACGGCTGAATGCCTCACGCAGTGCCTGACGATCACCCACCACCAGTTTGTCGCCACCTTTGGGCAACACACGCTCGTAATCCGGGAACTTGCCATCCACCAGTTTCGAGGTGAAGGTAAATTCGCCAGTGGTCGCGCGGATATGGTGCTGCCCGAGGACGATGCTGACCATGCCCTCTGGGTCGGTCAGCAGGCGCGCCAGCTCCAGGATACCTTTGCGCGGCACGATCACTTGATGGCGATCATCCTGCTCGATTGGCGCGCTCATGGAGCACAGCGCCAAGCGGTGACCATCGGTAGACACTGCACGCAGGGTGTTACGCGACACCTCCAGCAGCATGCCGTTGAGGTAGTAGCGAACATCTTGCTGGGCCATGGCGAAGCTGGTGCGTTCGATCAAACGGCGCAGCTTGCTCTGTTCCAGGTTGCAGGTCAGCGAACCCGGGCCTTCTTCCACAGTCGGGAAGTCATTGGCGGGCAGGGTCGACAGGGTGAAGCGGCTGCGGCCGGCCTTGACCAACAGTTTTTGCTCGTCGACCTTGATATCGATCAGGACGTCGTTCGGCAGGCTTTTGCAGATGTCCATCAGCTTGCGAGCCGGGACAGTGATTTCGCCAGGCTCAGCTGGCTCTTCCAGTTGCACGCGGCCTACCAGTTCGACTTCCAGGTCGGTACCGGTCAACGACAGCTGCTGGCCTTGCACAACCAGCAATACGTTGGACAGGACCGGCAAGGTCTGACGGCGCTCGACGACACCGGCGACCAGTTGCAGGGGTTTCAACAGGGCTTCGCGTTGAATGGTGAAATGCATGGTCTAGTCCCTTGCCTTCAATTAGCTGCGCAGACGGCCATCAGGTCGTCAGCGTCCGCAGCAGGTTCTTGTAGTCCTCGCGGATGTCCGCGTCGGATTCCTTCAGTTCGTTGATTTTGCGGCAGGCGTGCAGCACGGTCGTGTGGTCGCGACCACCAAACATGTCGCCGATTTCCGGCAGACTGTGGTTGGTCAGCTCCTTCGACAGGGCCATGGCCACCTGGCGCGGGCGCGCGACAGAGCGCGAGCGACGCTTGGACAACAGATCGGAGATCTTGATCTTGTAGTACTCGGCCACGGTGCGCTGGATGTTATCCACACTGACCAGCTTGTCCTGCAGCGCCAGCAAATCCTTGAGCGACTCACGAATCAGTTCGATGGTGATGTCGCGGCCCATGAAGTGCGAGTGGGCGATTACCCGCTTCAATGCACCTTCCAGTTCGCGGACGTTGGAACGGATGCGCTGGGCAATGAAGAAGGCTGCGTCATGCGGCAGCTCAACTTTGGCCTGGTCGGCCTTCTTCATCAGAATCGCTACACGGGTTTCCAGCTCTGGCGGTTCTACGGCAACGGTCAGGCCCCAGCCGAAGCGGGATTTCAGACGTTCTTCCAGGCCTTCGATTTCTTTCGGGTAACGGTCAGAGGTAAGGATCACCTGCTGGCCGCCCTCGAGCAGGGCGTTGAAGGTGTGGAAAAACTCCTCCTGCGAACGCTCCTTACGGGCGAAGAACTGGATGTCGTCGATCAGCAGCGCATCGACCGAGCGATAGAAGCGCTTGAACTCGTTGATGGCATTGAGCTGCAGCGCCTTGACCATGTCGGCGACGAAACGCTCCGAATGCAGGTAGACCACCTTGGCATTCGGGTTTTTCTTCAGCAGATGGTTACCCACAGCATGCATCAAGTGGGTTTTACCCAGGCCAACACCGCCATAAAGGAAGAGCGGGTTATAGCCATGCTTGGGGTTATCGGCGACCTGCCAGGCAGCAGCACGCGCCAGCTGGTTCGACTTACCTTCGACGAAGGTGTCGAAGGTGAACGTGCGGTTCAAGTAACTGGTGTGCTTGAGCGCACCTTCGACCTGAACGGTGCGTTGCTCGGTGCGGGTACTGGTAGCCGGCACCGGCGCGGGCTCGGCCATGGCATCAAAGCTGTCGCGCGAAGACGGCTCGGCCACCTCGTTGATCAGCACCGTCTCTACAGGCGCAGCAGCTGGTTCCGCTGACACAGCAGCGGGGGCGGCTTTCTGTACCTGGGTGTGCGCCAGCGAAGCTGCCACGGCGGCACTGACAGGCGCATTGGGAGCGGCGCGCGGAGCCGAACTGCGACGGCTGCCTATTAATAAGGAAAGGGCAGGTGCGATGCCGCTGCCATTTTCACCCAACAGCTCGAGCAGACGACCCAGGTACTTTTCATTGACCCAATCGAGAACGAAACGGTTAGGCGCATAGACGCGCAACTCGTCGCCTTCGGCTTCGACCTGTAGCGGACGGATCCAAGTGTTGAATTGCTGGGCAGGCAGTTCATCGCGCAGAAGCTCCACGCACTGCTGCCAAAGTTCCACTGACACGGATATCCCCTGAGTTTGAAAGCCGGATGAGGCAAAAGCAAACCGCCATTGTACCGGTCGAGCGGTCAGTTATCCACATGTGGATACGTTCGGATCCGTGACAAAACAGCCATTTATCGACCAAAACGTCTTCATCACGCTGTGCATAAGCCCTGTGGATAACCGCACCTGAGGGCTATGCACAACCCTGGGTTGAGATCTGTTGATAACTCACCTGTGGATAATGAGCGTTTTAATCCACAGATTCTGCGCAGGCGGAGCACAAGCGCAGCACCGGATACCGACAGGGTTTCAAAACTCTGTAAAGCATGAATTTCCTGGTCTGCAGAGGTTTATCCACAGAAAGTTATCCACTTAAGATTTATAAGTTCTTTAAAAAAGCTTTTTAAATGTCTCTTCTTTTTTTTCATGTTATCCACGATCGCGTTTCCCGAACAGGTCGCGTCTGGGCAACCTCAGCGCGGGCAAATCCAGCACGCCTTCTATAAGGAATGATTGGTTGGAAATTGACCTATTGCCTTGCTTTCTCTAGAATCGCCGGTCTCTTAAAAAGGGGGCCATCCCGGCCGTCGTCGACAAACCCAGGTAACACGCCATGAAACGTACTTTCCAACCAAGCACCATCAAGCGCGCGCGCACTCACGGTTTCCGTGCCCGTATGGCTACCAAGAACGGCCGCGCTGTTCTGTCGCGTCGTCGTGCCAAAGGCCGTAAGCGTCTGGCCATTTGATTTTTCGGCACAGGTGGTGAGTCAGGACTTCAGTCGGGAAAAGCGACTGCTTACACCCCGACACTTCAAAGCGGTCTTCGACTCCCCAACCGGCAAGGTTCCAGGGAAAAACCTGCTGATCCTTGCTCGCGAGAACGGCCTCGATCATCCACGCCTTGGCCTGGTGATCGGCAAGAAGAGCGTCAAGCTCGCCGTTCAACGCAATCGCCTCAAGCGCTTGATGCGCGATTCCTTTCGTCTGAACCAGCAGATGCTCGCTGGCCTGGACATCGTGATCGTCGCGCGCAAGGGATTGGGTGAGGTAGAAAACCCGGAATTGCATCAACACTTTGGCAAGCTCTGGAAACGCCTGGCGCGCAGCCGGCCTTCTCCAGCGGTTAGCGCCGATTCCGCAGGGGTAGACAGCCAAGATGCGTAAACTGGCACTCGTTCCGATCCAGTTTTACCGTTATGCCATCAGTCCTCTGATGGCCAATCACTGTCGTTTCTTCCCCAGCTGCTCCTGTTACGCTTACGAAGCCATCGAAAACCATGGCTTATGGCGTGGTGGGTGGCTGGCCGTTCGTCGCCTGGGGCGTTGTCATCCGTGGAACGACGGCGGTTTCGACCCCGTTCCACCCGCTCCTTCCTCCCGAACTTCTTCGATAGCCGAGTAATCATGGATATTAAACGCACGATCCTGATCGCCGCGCTGGCAGTCGTGTCCTACGTCATGGTCCTGAAGTGGAACGATGACTACGGCCAAGCTGCCCTGCCGACTCAGAATACTGCTGCCAGCACTGTTGCTCCGGGCTTGCCCGATGGCGTGCCGGCCGGTAACAACGGTGCCAGCGCCGATGTACCGAGCGCCAACGCCGAATCGAGCCCTGCCGAACTGGCACCGGTCGCACTCAGCAAGGATCTGGTCCGGGTCAAGACCGATGTTCTGGAACTGGCTATCGACCCGGTTGGTGGTGACATCGTCCAGCTGAACCTGCCGAAGTACCCACGCCGTCAGGACCACCCGAACATTCCGTTCCAGCTGTTCGACAACGGTGGCGAGCGTGTGTACCTGGCCCAGAGCGGCCTGACCGGCGCCAACGGCCCGGACGCACGTTCCACGGGTCGTCCGCTGTACGCAGCCGAGCAGCGCAACTACCAGCTGGCCGATGGCCAGGAACAACTGGTGGTCGACCTGAAGTTCAGCGACAACGGTGTGAACTACATCAAGCGCTTCAGCTTGAAGCGTGGTGAGTACGACCTGACCGTCAGCTACCTGATCGACAACCAGAGCGCGCAGGCCTGGAGCGGCAACATGTTTGCCCAGCTCAAGCGTGACGCCAGTGGCGATCCGTCTTCGAGCACTGCCACCGGCACCGCTACTTACCTGGGCGCCGCCCTGTGGACAGCTGCCGAGCCGTACAAGAAAGTGTCGATGAAGGACATCGACAAAGGTAGTTTGAAAGAAAATGTGTCCGGCGGCTGGGTCGCCTGGCTGCAGCACTACTTCGTCACTGCCTGGATCCCTGCCAAGTCGGACAACAACGTTGTTCAAACCCGCAAGGACAGCCAAGGCAACTACATCATCGGTTACACCGGCCCTACCCTCAGCGTACCTGCTGGCGGCAAGGTCGAAACCAGCGCCATGCTGTACGCCGGTCCGAAGATCCAGTCCAAGCTCAAAGAGTTGTCCCCAGGCCTGGAACTGACCGTCGACTACGGCTTCCTGTGGTTCATTGCTCAGCCGATCTTCTGGCTCCTGCAACATATCCACAGCCTGCTGGGTAACTGGGGCTGGTCGATCATCGTGCTGACCATGCTGATCAAAGGCCTGTTCTTCCCGCTGTCGGCTGCCAGCTACCGCTCGATGGCGCGCATGCGTGCCGTGGCGCCGAAGCTCGCCGCGCTGAAGGAACGCTTCGGTGACGATCGCCAGAAGATGTCCCAGGCGATGATGGAGCTGTACAAGAAAGAGAAGATCAACCCGCTGGGTGGCTGCCTGCCGATCCTGGTTCAGATGCCGGTATTCCTGGCCCTGTACTGGGTACTGCTGGAAAGCGTCGAGATGCGCCAGGCCCCATGGATGCTGTGGATCACTGACCTGTCGATCAAGGATCCGTTCTTCATCCTGCCGATCATCATGGGCGCCACCATGTTCATTCAGCAGCGTCTGAACCCGACGCCGCCGGATCCGATGCAGGCCAAGGTCATGAAAATGATGCCAATCATCTTCACCTTCTTCTTCCTGTGGTTCCCGGCTGGTCTGGTGCTGTACTGGGTTGTGAACAACTGCCTGTCGATTTCGCAGCAGTGGTACATCACCCGCCGTATCGAAGCAGCGGCTAAAAAAGCTGCTGCTTGACGGGCTGCTAGTCTGTGAATAAAAACGCCCCCTAGTGGGGCGTTTTTGCTATCTGTCGTTTTTGTCGTAGAGGCTTTCGAGCATGAACACTGTGCGTGAGACCATCGCTGCCATCGCTACCGCCCAGGGCCGCGGAGGCGTGGGTATTGTCAGGTTGTCCGGCCCGTTAGCGGCCAAGGCTGGCCAGCTCATCACCGGCCGCACCCTGACGCCGCGCCACGCGCACTACGGCCCCTTCCGTGATGAGCAGGGCCTGGTCCTGGACGAAGGCATTGCGTTGTACTTCCCTGGGCCTAACTCGTTCACGGGCGAGGATGTGCTTGAGCTACAGGGGCATGGCGGGCCGGTGGTCCTGGACATGCTGCTGCAACGCTGTGTGCAACTGGGTTGCCGCCTGGCTCGTCCGGGTGAGTTCAGCGAGCGAGCATTCCTCAACGACAAGCTCGACCTGGCGCAAGCCGAGGCAATCGCCGACCTCATCGAGGCCAGCTCCAGCCAGGCTGCGCGTAATGCCCTACGCTCGCTGCAGGGCGAGTTTTCCAAGCGTGTGCACAGCCTCACCGAGGCGCTGATTGCTTTGCGCATCTACGTCGAGGCAGCGATCGACTTCCCGGAGGAGGAGATCGACTTCCTGGCCGATGGCCACGTGCTGTCGATGCTCGATGCGGTGCGCGGCGAGTTGTCCACAGTGCAACGCGAAGCCGGGCAGGGTGCATTGCTGCGCGACGGCATGACAGTGGTCATCGCCGGTCGTCCGAATGCGGGTAAATCCAGCCTGCTGAATCGCCTTGCCGGCCGCGAAGCCGCCATCGTCACTGACATCGCCGGCACCACCCGGGACATTCTGCGGGAACATATCCACATCGACGGCATGCCGTTGCACGTGGTCGACACTGCGGGCCTGCGCGATACCGATGACCATGTGGAAAAAATAGGCGTCGAGCGGGCGCTCAAGGCCATTGGCGAGGCCGATCGGGTGTTGCTGGTGGTCGACTCCACGGCACCTGAGGCCATTGACCCGTTTGCCCTCTGGCCGGAATTCCTCGATCAGCGGCCGGACCCGGGCAAAGTCACCCTGATCCGTAACAAGGCTGACCTCAGTGGTGAGGTCGTGGGCTTGGAACAGTGTGATGACGGCCATGTGACCATCACCCTCAGTGCCAAGGATGACGCCAGTGGGCTGCAGTTGCTGCGTGACCACCTCAAGGCCTGCATGGGTTATGAACAGACCGCCGAGAGCGGTTTCAGCGCCCGCAGGCGCCATCTGGATGCCCTGCGCCAAGCTAGCGATCACTTGGAGCATGGTCGGGCGCAGCTGACCCTGGCGGGCGCCGGAGAACTGCTGGCAGAGGACCTGCGCCAGGCTCAGCACGCCTTGGGAGAGATCACAGGGGCGTTCAGCTCGGATGACCTGCTGGGGCGGATCTTCTCCAGTTTCTGCATCGGTAAGTAATCCACAGGCCCTCAAAAGGCCACTCGCTATACCAGGCCGCTCCTCAGGGAGCGGCTTTTTTTTGTCCGGCGATTAGCGAGGAGGGCCTGTGAATGCCAAAAGGGTCGTTGCAGACATGCTTTTTTTCATCCACAGGTGGAAAAAGCCCACCCTGTACCCTGTGGAAAACCATCCATCAGCTCTCTTGATAACCCCCTCTTTTTCTTGAGGAAAAAACCGCCTGTGTATAAATAGGCATTTAATCCACAGGCTAAAGGGCGTTATCCAGAGCCCTTATGGCACTTGAATAACAGGGTTTAATTTCGCTGTACACAGCGCACAATAAGGGCTACAGAACCTTATCCACAGAAAGGTGTGTGCATAAGAATAAACATAAAAACAAAGCTTTATTAAATTTCTCTTCTTTGATTTTGTTGTCTGCCACTCATCCACAGCCTGATCAAATTTTGCGCAAGCGGTTCCTTTGCAAGGGGGTAAGTCCCTATACTTGTCCGCTTACCTTCTCTATTCGCAAAAACAGGCACGAGGTGCGTGGTGGATTTCCCTTCCCGTTTTGAAGTGATCGTCATCGGCGGCGGCCATGCCGGTACCGAGGCTGCGCTTGCGTCTGCACGCATGGGTGTCAAAACCCTGCTGTTGACCCATAACGTGGAAACCCTCGGTCACATGAGCTGCAACCCCGCGATTGGCGGTATTGGCAAAAGCCATCTGGTCAAAGAGATCGATGCGCTCGGCGGTGCCATGGCATTGGCCACCGACAAGAGCGGCATCCAGTTCCGCGTTTTGAACAACCGCAAAGGCCCGGCCGTACGCGCCACCCGAGCGCAAGCTGACCGCGCCATCTACAAGGCAGTGGTTCGCGAAATCCTGGAAAACCAGCCCAACCTGTGGATATTCCAGCAGTCCTGTGACGACCTGATCGTCGAGCAGGACCAGGTCAAAGGTGTGGTGACCCAGATGGGCCTGCGGTTCTTCGCCGAATCCGTGGTGCTGACTACTGGTACCTTCCTCGGTGGCCTTATCCACATTGGCCTGCAGAACCATTCCGGCGGTCGCGCCGGCGATCCACCTTCGATTGCCCTGGCGCACCGCATGCGTGAACTGCCGCTGCGCGTGGGCCGTTTGAAAACCGGGACCCCGCCGCGTATCGATGGCCGGTCGGTGGACTTCTCGGTCATGACCGAACAACCGGGCGACACTCCGATCCCGGTCATGTCGTTCATGGGCAATGCCCAGATGCATCCGCGCCAGGTGAGCTGCTGGATTACCCACACCAACGCCCGCACCCATGAAATCATCGCGTCGAACCTCGACCGTTCGCCGATGTACTCGGGTGTGATCGAAGGCGTAGGCCCGCGCTACTGCCCGTCGATCGAAGACAAGATCCACCGCTTCGCCGACAAGGAAAGCCATCAGGTGTTCATCGAGCCAGAAGGCCTGACCACCCATGAGCTATACCCCAACGGTATTTCGACTTCGCTGCCGTTCGACGTGCAGCTGGAGCTCGTGCGTTCGATCCGCGGCATGGAAAACGCACACATCGTGCGCCCAGGCTATGCCATCGAATATGACTACTTCGACCCGCGTGACCTGAAGTACAGCCTCGAGACCAAAGTCATCGGCGGCCTGTTCTTCGCTGGCCAGATCAACGGCACCACCGGTTACGAAGAGGCCGGTGCACAAGGCCTGTTGGCCGGTACCAACGCCGCACTGCGTGCGCAAGGCCGCGAAAGCTGGTGCCCGCGCCGCGACGAGGCGTACATCGGGGTACTGGTCGACGACCTGATCACCCTGGGTACCCAGGAGCCGTACCGCATGTTCACTTCGCGCGCCGAATACCGGCTGATCCTGCGTGAGGACAACGCCGATCTGCGTCTGACCGAGAAAGGCCGTGAGCTGGGCTTGATCGATGACGACCGCTGGGCCGCGTTCTGCGCCAAGCGCGACGGTATCGAACGTGAGGAGCAGCGGCTGAAATCGACCTGGGTGCGCCCGAACACGCCCCAAGGCCAGGCCGTTGTGGATAAGTTCGGTACCCCCCTGAGCCATGAATACAGCCTGCTCAACCTGCTGGCGCGTCCAGAAATCGACTACGCCGGGTTGATCGAAGCGACAGGCGGTGAGGAAATCGATCCACAGGTAGCCGAGCAGGTCGAAATCAAGACCAAGTACGCCGGATACATCGACCGTCAACAGGATGAGATTGCTCGCCTGCGCGCCAGCGAAGACACCCGCCTGCCTGTGGATATCGACTACACCACGATTTCTGGCCTGTCCAAGGAAATCCAGGGCAAGCTCGGCCAGACCCGTCCCGAGACGCTGGGCCAGGCTTCGCGTATTCCTGGTGTGACACCGGCGGCCATTTCGCTGCTGCTGATTCATCTGAAAAAACGCGGCGCAGGCCGCGAATTGGAGCAAAGCGCTTGAGTTCCCAGGTCACCCCGCAACACGCCGAAGAATTATCCACAGGCGCGCGCCAGCTCGGCATCGAGCTGAGCGCGCAGCAGCACGAAATGCTGCTGGGCTACCTGGCCCTGTTGATCAAATGGAACAAGGCCTACAACCTCACTGCCGTGCGCGATCCGGACGAGATGGTTTCCCGGCATCTGCTCGACAGCCTCAGTGTCATGTCGTTTATCCACAGCGAGCGCGATAACTGGCTGGATGTCGGCAGTGGGGGTGGCATGCCGGGTATTCCCTTGGCTATCCTGCACCCACACAAGCAAGTGACGGTTCTGGACAGCAATGGCAAGAAGACCCGCTTCCTGACCCAGGTGAAACTGGAGCTCAAGCTGGACAACCTGCAGGTTATCCACAGCCGGGTCGAGGAATTCAAACCGGCGCAACCGTTCAGCGGAATCATCTCGCGTGCCTTCAGCAGCATGGAGAACTTCACCAACTGGACCCGCCATCTGGGCGACACCGGGACGCAATGGCTTGCAATGAAGGGGCTGCATCCTGCCGATGAACTGGTAGCATTGCCCGCAGACTTCACAGTGGAAAGCGAGCAGGCCCTGACCGTTCCAGGTTGCCAGGGCCAGCGCCATCTGCTGATACTGCGCCGCAAGGCATGACTGGGAACACGCGCATCAATGGCTAAGGTATTCGCAATCGCGAACCAGAAAGGTGGTGTGGGCAAGACCACCACCTGTATCAATCTCGCCGCTTCGCTGGCCGCGACCAAACGTCGTGTGCTGCTGATCGACCTCGATCCGCAAGGCAACGCCACCATGGGCAGCGGTGTCGACAAGCACGAGCTCGAGCACTCGGTATACGACTTGCTGATCGGGGAATGCGACCTGGCCCAGGCCATGCATTACTCCGAGCACGGTGGTTTCCAGCTGTTGCCGGCCAACCGTGACCTGACCGCCGCCGAAGTGGTGCTGCTGGAAATGCAGGTCAAGGAAAGCCGCCTTCGCAACGCCTTGGCGCCGATCCGCGAGAACTACGATTTCATTCTCATCGACTGTCCGCCATCGTTGTCGATGCTGACGCTCAACGCGTTGGTCGCCTCCGATGGGGTGATTATCCCGATGCAGTGCGAGTACTACGCACTGGAAGGTCTCAGCGACCTT
Source organism: Pseudomonas putida (assembly GCF_025905425.1). Classification (NCBI taxonomy): domain Bacteria; kingdom Pseudomonadati; phylum Pseudomonadota; class Gammaproteobacteria; order Pseudomonadales; family Pseudomonadaceae; genus Pseudomonas; species Pseudomonas putida. The sequence goes on from NZ_CP109603.1 coordinate 5,307,999, forward strand.
GTGGATAACATCAAGCGCATCGCCGCCCGGTTGAATCCGGAGCTGAAAATCGAAGGCCTGTTGCGGACCATGTTCGACCCGCGCCTGAGCCTGAACAACGATGTTTCGGCCCAGCTCAAGGAACACTTCGGCGAGCAGCTGTACGACACGGTCATCCCGCGCAACATTCGCCTGGCCGAGGCCCCGAGCTTCGGCATGCCGGCCCTGGCCTACGACAAGCAATCGCGTGGCGCGCTGGCTTATCTGGCCCTGGCTGGGGAACTGGTGCGCCGTCAGCGCCGTCCATCCCGCACTGCACAAACAACTTAAGGAATCCGTATGGCCGTTAAGAAACGGGGTCTCGGACGTGGGTTGGATGCACTGCTCAGTGGTCCTTCCGTCAGCGCGCTCGAAGAGCAGGCTGTCAAGATCGACCAGAAGGAACTGCAACACCTGCCGGTCGAGCTGATTCAGCGTGGCAAGTACCAGCCGCGTCGCGACATGGACCCGGTGGCGCTGGAAGAGCTCGCGCACTCGATTCGCACCCATGGCGTGATGCAGCCCATCGTGGTGCGCCCAGTGGGCGACAACCGCTACGAGATCATCGCCGGTGAGCGCCGTTGGCGCGCCACCCAGCAGGCTGGCCTGGACACCGTCCCGGCCATGGTCCGCGAAGTGCCTGACGAAACGGCCATCGCCATGGCGCTGATCGAGAACATCCAGCGCGAAGACCTCAACCCCCTGGAAGAGGCCCTCGCCCTGCAGCGCCTGCAGCAGGAGTTCGAACTGACCCAGCAGCAGGTGGCGGATGCCGTGGGCAAGTCGCGGGTTACCGTGGCCAACTTGTTGCGCCTGATCACGCTGCCCGAAGCGATCAAGACCATGCTCGCCCATGGCGACCTGGAAATGGGTCATGCCCGCGCTTTGCTCGGCCTTGAAGAGAATCGTCAGGAGGAGGGGGCGCGTCATGTTGTCGCACGTGGCCTCACCGTGCGCCAAACCGAAGCACTGGTGCGTCAGTGGCTCAGCGACAAGCCTGATCCGGTCGAACCGAGCACACCTGATCCGGATATCGCACGCCTTGAACAGCGGCTCGCAGAGCGCCTGGGCTCGGCCGTGCAGATCCGTCATGGCAACAAGGGCAAAGGGCAGTTGGTTATTCGCTATAACTCGCTTGACGAGTTGCAAGGCGTCCTTGCTCACATCCGCTGAAACAATTCCTGTTGTAGCGCGCAGTCGGAAATCACTACCGAAGAGTTGAATAGGGGTTAATCCACCCCTATACTCTGCGCGCATTTTGTCGGCACAAATTATGCCAAGTCATAGCTGACTGGTTGGTCGACTTCCGAGGAGCAGTTGTGATGGAAATCCGCACGCCAAACCGCTTGCCTTTCCATCGCTGGGCGGTTTTTCCGGTACTGCTCACTCAATGTGTAGTACTTCTGCTGGCAACCTTGGTGTTGTGGCAGTGGAAAGGGACGGTCAGTGGATACTCAGGTCTCTGCGGAGGTTTGATTGCCTGGCTACCCAATGTGTACTTCGCCTGGAAGGCATTTCGCTTCAGCGGAGCCCGGGCAGCGCAGGCCATCGTCAAGTCGTTCTACGCTGGCGAGGCAGGCAAAATGATTTTGACGGCAGTGTTGTTTGCACTGACCTTCGCAGGAGTGAAGCCATTGGCGCCGTTAGCAGTATTCGGCGTCTTCCTGCTGACCCTAATGGTCAGCTGGTTCGCGCCACTGCTAATGAATAAAAGACTTTCGAGACCTTAGGGCGTTTGAGGCAACCATGGCAGCAGAAACCGCTTCGGGCTATATCCAGCACCACTTGCAGAACCTGACCTACGGTCAACTACCAGACGGCAGCTGGGGCTTCGCCCATTCGGCTGCAGAAGCCAAGGCAATGGGCTTCTGGGCGTTCCACCTGGACACCCTGGGCTGGTCCGTTGCGCTGGGTCTGATCTTCCTGTTCATCTTCCGCATGGCGGCGAAGAAGGCGACCTCCGGCCAACCCGGCGGTCTGCAGAACTTCGTCGAAGTGATGGTCGACTTCGTCAACGGCAGCGTGAAGGACTCCTTCCACGGCCGTAGCCCGGTGATCGCCCCGCTGGCGCTGACCATCTTCGTCTGGGTATTCCTGATGAACGCCGTCGACCTGGTACCGGTCGACTGGATTCCTCAGCTGGCCATCCTGATCTCCGGTGATCCGCACATTCCGTTCCGCGCCGTGTCGACCACCGACCCGAACGCGACCCTGGCCATGGCCTTCAGCGTCTTCGCCCTGATCATCTTCTACAGCATCAAGGTCAAGGGCCTGGGCGGCTTCATCGGCGAGCTGACCCTGCACCCGTTCGGCAGCAAGAACATCTTTGTTCAGGCCCTGCTGATCCCGGTGAACTTCCTGCTGGAATTCGTCACCCTGATCGCTAAGCCGATCTCGCTGGCCCTGCGTCTGTTCGGCAACATGTATGCCGGCGAGCTGGTGTTCATCCTGATCGCCGTCATGTTCGGCTCCGGCCTGCTGTGGCTGAGCGGCCTGGGTGTGGTGCTGCAATGGGCGTGGGCTGTGTTCCACATCCTGATCATCACCCTGCAAGCTTTCATCTTCATGATGCTGACCATCGTCTACCTGTCGATGGCGCACGAAGATAACCATTAAGACCGCCTGGCGTGTCTGATAGCCTTCCCCGCCTGTTCGGGGGGAGGGCTTAAAAAGTCCGCAAGGGCAGCTGTACTCACGATTTGTTTTACCGCTTCAAACTAAAAACCTAACCAATACGACGTAAAAGTCGGGAGGAAAGATGGAAACTGTAGTTGGTCTGACCGCTATCGCTGTTGCTCTGCTGATCGGCCTGGGTGCTCTGGGTACCGCCATTGGTTTCGGCCTGCTGGGCGGCAAATTCCTGGAAGGCGCTGCGCGTCAACCAGAAATGGTTCCGATGCTGCAGGTTAAAATGTTCATCGTTGCCGGTCTGCTCGACGCCGTAACCATGATCGGTGTTGGTATCGCTCTGTTCTTCACCTTCGCGAATCCGTTCGTTGGTCAGATCGCCGGCTAATCACTCGTCACTACGAGTTGATTTGCTGTATGAATTAAGACCGAGCGAGGTGTTGGCGTGAACATTAATGCAACCCTGATTGGCCAATCCGTTGCTTTCCTGATTTTTGTACTCTTCTGCATGAAGTACGTATGGCCTCCGGTCATCACTGCTCTGCAAGAGCGCCAAAAGAAGATTGCCGATGGCTTGGACGCTGCCAACCGCGCAGCTCGCGACCTGGAGCTGGCCCAAGAGAAAGCGGGTCAGCAACTGCGTGAAGCTAAAGCGCAGGCAGCCGAAATCATTGAGCAAAGCAAGAAACGCGCTGCTCAGCTTGTCGAGGAAGCCCGTGACCAGGCCCGCGTCGAAGCTGACCGTGTGAAGGCTCAGGCTCTGGCCGAGATCGAACAGGAACTGAACAGCGCTAAAGACGCTCTGCGTGCCCAAGTGGGTGCTCTGGCCGTTGGCGGTGCTGAAAAGATCCTTGGCGCCACAATCGATCAAAACGCGCATGCGGAGCTGGTTAACAAACTGGCCGCTGAAATTTAAGCGAGGGCGATCATGGCAGAACTGACCACGTTGGCCCGACCTTACGCTAAGGCTGCCTTTGAGCATGCCCAGGCCCATCAGCAACTGGCCAATTGGTCAGCCATGCTCGGCCTGGCTGCTGCGGTGTCGCAAGACGACACCATGCAGCGCCTGCTCAAGGCCCCGCGACTGACGAGCGCAGAAAAGGCCGCCACGTTCATTGACGTGTGCGGTGACAAGTTCAATGCACAGGCACAGAATTTCCTTCATGTTGCCGCGGAAAACGACCGTCTCCTGCTTCTGCCGGAGATTGCCGCTCTGTTCGACCTGTACAAGGCCGAGCAAGAGAAATCCGTGGACGTGGAAGTCACCAGTGCCTTCGCGTTGAACCAAGAACAGCAAGACAAACTCGCCAAGGTTCTCAGTGCACGGTTAGGCCAGGAAGTGCGCCTGCACGCGTCGGAGGATGCCAGCCTGATTGGCGGCGTCGTCATCCGCGCTGGTGACCTGGTAATCGATGGCTCTGTTCGCGGCAAAATCGCGAAACTGGCCGAAGCATTGAAATCTTGAGTTTGAAGGGGCAGCAGAGCAATGCAGCAACTCAATCCTTCCGAAATTAGTGAAATCATCAAGGGCCGCATCGACAACCTCGATGTGAGCTCCCAAGCCCGTAACGAAGGTACCGTTGTTTCGGTTTCCGACGGTATCGTGCGGATCCACGGTCTGGCCGACGTCATGTACGGCGAAATGATCGAGTTCCCTGGCGGCGTCTACGGCATGGCCCTGAACCTGGAGCAAGACTCCGTAGGTGCAGTGATCCTGGGTGCCTATGACACCCTCGCCGAAGGCATGAGCGCCAAGTGCACCGGCCGCATCCTGGAAGTTCCAGTTGGTAAGGAACTGCTGGGTCGCGTCGTCGACGCGCTGGGCAACCCGATCGACGGCAAAGGTCCTCTGGGCAACACCCAGACCGACGCGGTCGAGAAAGTAGCTCCAGGCGTGATCTGGCGTAAGTCGGTAGACCAGCCTGTACAGACTGGCTACAAATCCGTCGACGCCATGATCCCTGTCGGCCGTGGCCAGCGTGAGCTGATCATCGGTGACCGTCAGATCGGCAAGACCGCCATGGCCATCGACGCCATCATCAACCAGAAAGACTCCGGTATTTTCTGTGTTTATGTTGCTGTCGGCCAGAAGCGTTCCACCGTTGCCAACATCGTTCGCAAGCTGGAAGAAAACGGCGCCCTGGCCAACACCATCGTGGTGGTTGCCAGTGCTTCGGAATCCGCCGCACTGCAATTCCTGGCGCCATACGCCGGTTGCACCATGGGCGAGTTCTTCCGTGACCGCGGTGAAGACGCACTGATCGTTTACGATGACCTGTCCAAGCAGGCCGTTGCCTACCGTCAGATCTCCCTGCTGCTGCGCCGTCCACCAGGACGTGAAGCGTACCCAGGCGACGTGTTCTATCTCCACTCCCGTCTGCTGGAGCGTGCATCGCGCGTTTCGGAAGAGTACGTCGAGAAGTTCACCAACGGTGCTGTCACTGGCAAAACCGGTTCCCTGACCGCGCTGCCGATCATCGAAACCCAGGCTGGCGACGTTTCCGCGTTCGTTCCGACCAACGTGATTTCGATCACCGACGGTCAGATCTTCCTGGAATCGGCCATGTTCAACTCGGGCATCCGCCCTGCAGTGAACGCCGGTGTTTCGGTATCCCGCGTAGGTGGTGCCGCTCAGACCAAGATCATCAAGAAGCTGTCCGGTGGTATTCGTACCGCGCTGGCTCAGTACCGTGAACTGGCTGCATTCGCCCAGTTCGCGTCCGATCTGGACGAAGCGACCCGCAAGCAGCTGGAGCATGGTCAGCGCGTTACCGAGCTGATGAAGCAAAAGCAGTACGCGCCGATGTCCATCGCGGACATGGCCCTGTCGCTGTACGCCGCTGAGCGTGGCTTCCTGACTGACGTAGAAGTCTCCAAGATCGGCAGCTTCGAGCAAGCACTGATCGCCTTCTTCAACCGTGATCACGCTGAACTGATGGCGAAGATCAACGTGAAGGGTGACTTCAACGACGAAATCGATGCAGGCCTGAAAGCCGGTATCGAGAAGTTCAAGGCCACCCAGACCTGGTAAGCCGCAGCGGGGGCTCAGGCCCCCGCTTGCTAACCTGATAGGTGATACATGGCAGGCGCAAAAGAGATTCGCAGTAAGATTGCGAGCATCAAAAGCACGCAAAAAATTACCAGCGCCATGGAGAAAGTGGCGGTAAGCAAAATGCGCAGAGCACAAATGCGCATGGCTGCTAGCCGTCCTTACGCGGAGCGTATCCGCCAGGTGATCGGTCATCTGGCCAACGCCAACCCGGAATACCGCCACCCGTTTATGATCGAGCGCCCTGTAAAGCGCGCCGGTTATATCGTGGTGAGCAGTGACCGTGGTCTGTGCGGTGGCTTGAACACCAACCTGTTCAAGGCCCTGGTCAAGGACATGAGCGCAAACCGCGAACAGGGCGTGGAAATCGACCTGTGCGTGATTGGCAGCAAGGGTGCGACTTTCTTCCGCATCTTTGGCGGCAACGTCGTAGCCGCGATCAGCCACTTGGGCGAAGAGCCATCGATCAACGATCTGATCGGCTCCGTCAAAGTGATGCTGGACGCCTACCTGGACGGCCGTATCGATCGCCTCTCCGTGGTTTCGAACAAGTTCATCAACACCATGACCCAGAAGCCAACGGTCGAGCAATTGGTACCGTTGGTGGCAACCCCGGATCAGGATCTCAAGCATCACTGGGATTACCTGTACGAACCCGACGCAAAAGAGCTGCTGGACGGCTTGATGGTGCGTTACGTGGAGTCGCAGGTTTACCAGGCGGTGGTCGAGAACAACGCTGCTGAACAAGCGGCCCGGATGATCGCGATGAAGAACGCCACAGACAACGCCGGTGATTTGATCAAAGAGCTTCAGTTGATCTACAACAAGGCGCGTCAGGCTGCGATCACCCAGGAGATCTCGGAAATCGTCGGCGGCGCTGCCGCGGTTTAACGGTTCACATATTCAGAGGATCCAGCTATGAGTAGCGGACGTATCGTTCAAATCATCGGCGCCGTCATCGACGTGGAATTCCCACGTGACGTCGTGCCGAGTGTATACAACGCGCTGAAAGTACAAGGCGCGGAAACCACCCTCGAAGTCCAGCAGCAGCTGGGCGACGGCGTGGTTCGTACCATTGCGATGGGCTCCACCGAAGGCTTGAAGCGCGGTCTGGATGTCGTCGACACCGGTGCTGCCATTTCCGTTCCAGTTGGTAAGGCCACTCTGGGCCGTATCATGGACGTACTGGGCAACCCAATCGACGAAGCCGGCCCGATCGGTGAAGAAGAGCGTCGCGGTATCCACCAGCCAGCGCCTTCGTTCGCTGACCAGGCAGGCGGCAACGACCTGCTGGAAACCGGCATCAAGGTTATCGACCTGGTTTGCCCGTTTGCCAAGGGTGGTAAGGTTGGTCTGTTCGGTGGTGCCGGTGTCGGCAAGACCGTAAACATGATGGAACTGATCCGTAACATCGCCATGGAACACAGCGGTTACTCCGTGTTCGCTGGTGTGGGTGAGCGTACTCGTGAGGGTAACGACTTCTACCACGAGATGAAGGACTCCAACGTTCTCGACAAAGTAGCCTTGGTCTACGGTCAGATGAACGAGCCACCAGGAAACCGTCTGCGCGTAGCGCTGACCGGCCTGACCATGGCTGAGAAGTTCCGTGACGAAGGTAACGACGTTCTGCTGTTCGTCGACAACATCTATCGTTACACCCTGGCCGGTACCGAAGTATCCGCACTGCTGGGCCGTATGCCTTCGGCAGTAGGTTACCAGCCGACCCTGGCTGAAGAGATGGGCGTTCTGCAAGAGCGCATCACCTCCACCAAGGAAGGTTCGATCACCTCCGTTCAGGCCGTATACGTACCTGCGGACGACTTGACCGACCCGTCGCCAGCGACCACCTTCGCCCACTTGGACGCCACCGTCGTTCTGTCCCGTGACATCGCCTCCCTGGGTATCTACCCAGCGGTCGACCCACTGGACTCGACTTCGCGCCAGCTGGACCCGAACGTGATCGGCAATGAGCACTACGACACCGCTCGTGGCGTTCAGTATGTTCTGCAGCGCTACAAAGAGCTGAAGGACATCATTGCGATCCTGGGTATGGACGAACTGTCCGAGACCGACAAGCAACTGGTAGCCCGCGCTCGTAAGATCCAGCGCTTCCTGTCGCAGCCGTTCTTCGTGGCCGAAGTCTTCACCGGTTCGCCAGGCAAGTACGTTTCTCTGAAAGACACCATCGCTGGCTTCAGCGGCATCCTCAAAGGTGACTACGACCACCTGCCAGAACAAGCGTTCTACATGGTCGGCAGCATCGACGAAGCGATCGAGAAAGCCAAGAAACTGTAATTCCTGCGCCCCGCAAGGGGCGCTATCAGGTTGAGGCAAGCAGATGGCTATGACAGTCCATTGCGATATCGTCAGCGCGGAAGGAGAGATTTTCTCCGGTCTGGTCGAGATGGTGGTTGCGCACGGTAACCTGGGTGATCTTGGTATCGCTCCAGGCCACGCGCCGCTGATCACCAATCTGAAGCCAGGTCCGATTACGCTGACCAAGCAGGGTGGCGCCCAAGAGGTGTTCTACATCTCTGGTGGTTTCCTCGAGGTTCAGCCGAACATGGTCAAGGTGCTTGCCGATACCGTGCAACGTGCTGCAGACCTGGATGAAGCTCAGGCTCAGGAAGCCCTCAAGGCTGCCGAGAACGCCCTGAATCTGAAAGGCGCGGACTTCGACTACGGCGCCGCCGCCGCACGTCTGGCCGAGGCCGCAGCTCAGCTGCGTACCGTCCAGCAAATGCGCAAAGGCAAGTAATCGGCCCCGGCTGATGACTTCTGTTGCGATTGAGTAAAAGGGTAGCCTCGGCTACCCTTTTTCTTTTTTCGATTTTCTCCGGTCATTTCACTGACCGCCCAGGATTGGTAGCCAGTAATGTCACTCGATATCGTTATTCTCGCCGCCGGCCAAGGCACCCGCATGCGCTCGGCGCTGCCCAAGGTGCTGCACCCGGTTGCCGGCAATTCCATGCTCGGCCATGTTATCCACAGCGCTCGCCAGCTCCAGCCGCAAGGTATCCACGTGGTCATTGGCCATGGTGCCGAGCAGGTGCGTGAGCGCCTGGCAGCTGACGACCTGAACTTCGTCATGCAGGACAAGCAGCTGGGCACAGGCCACGCCGTTGCCCAGGCGCTGCCGGCATTGAGCGCCGACACCGTGCTGGTACTGTACGGCGATGTGCCGTTGATCGAAGTCGAAACCCTGCAGCGTTTGTTGGCCAAGGCCAACGACCAGCAGTTGGGCCTGCTCACTGTCACCCTCGAAGACCCGACCGGCTACGGCCGTATCGTGCGTGACGAGCAGGGCAAGGTAACGGCCATCGTTGAGCACAAGGATGCCAACGATGCACAGAAAGCGATCAAGGAAGGCAACACCGGCATTCTGGCCCTGCCAGCCGCGCGTCTGGCGGACTGGATGAGCCGTTTGTCGAACAACAACGCCCAGGGCGAGTACTACCTGACCGATGTCATCGCCATGGCGGTATCCGACGGCCTGGTGGTTGCCACCGAGCAACCTCATGACCCGATGGAAGTGCAGGGCGCCAACGATCGTCGCCAGCTGTCCGAGCTTGAGCGCCACTATCAGCTGCGTGCTGGCCGCCGCCTGATGGCCCAGGGTGTCACCCTGCGCGACCCGGCGCGGTTCGATGTGCGCGGTGAAGTGACCGTTGGTCGTGACGTGCTGATCGACATCAACGTGATCCTCGAAGGCAAGGTGGTCATCGAGGACGATGTTCAGATCGGCCCTAACTGCGTCATCAAGAACACCACCCTGCGCAAAGGCGCGGTGGTCAAGGCTAACAGCCACCTCGAAGGCGCCGTGATGGGCGAGGGCAGCGATGCCGGCCCGTTCGCCCGCCTGCGCCCAGGCAGCGTGCTGGACGCCAAGGCCCATGTGGGTAACTTCGTCGAGCTGAAAAACGCCCACCTGGGTGAAGGCGCCAAAGCGGGTCACCTGAGCTACTTGGGTGATGCCGAAATCGGCGCACGCACCAACATCGGCGCTGGCACCATCACCTGCAACTACGATGGCGCCAACAAGTTCAAGACCGTGATGGGTGAGGACGTGTTCATCGGTTCCAACAACTCGTTGGTGGCCCCTGTGGATATCCAGTCCGGCGCCACCACTGCTGCCGGTTCGACGATCACCCAGACAGTAGAAGCGAGCCAGCTTGCTGTAGGCCGTGCGCGCCAGCGCAATATCGAAGGCTGGAAGCGGCCGGAGAAGATCACGAAGAGCTGAGTTATACACAGTTGTTTCGATCGAAAGCCGACCTGTGTGAACGGGTCGGCTTTTTTTTTGGCTGTAATATGACCGCGCGTAGCGGGCCCTAGGGAGTTATCCACACCACGTCAGGCTTGACGAAATCACTGTCTTAGGTTTTGATTGCACCTATTATCTTTCGAATCGAAACTTAAGCACTCATGTCGAAACGTAACACGCCTCAACGCCGCCACAATATCCTGGCCCTGCTCAGCGAGCAGGGTGAGGTCAGTGTGGACGCGTTGGCCAAGCGCTTCGAAACCTCGGAAGTCACTATTCGCAAAGACCTCGCCGCCCTGGAAACCAATGGCCTGCTGCTGCGTCGCTACGGCGGTGCGGTGCCGGTGCCACAAGAGTTGCTTGGCGAACCTACCCAGCCTGTGTCCGCCTACAAGAAGGCCATTGCGCGCGCTGCGGTAGGGCGTATCCGCGAACATGCGCGGATCATCATCGACAGCGGCAGCACGACAGCGGCCATGATTCCTGAGCTGGGCCGGCAGCCTGGCTTGGTGGTGATGACCAACTCATTGAACGTGGCCCGTGCCATCAGCGAGCTGGAGCATGAGCCGGTGTTGCTGATGACCGGTGGTACCTGGGACCCACACTCCGAGTCGTTCCAGGGCCAAGTGGCCGAGCAGGTGCTGCGTTCATACGATTTCGATCAGCTGTTCATCGGTGCCGATGGCATCGACCTCAACCGGGGTACCACCACCTTCAATGAACTGCTTGGGCTCAGCCGGGTCATGGCCGAGGTGGCCCGAGAAGTGATCGTGATGGTCGAGTCCGACAAGGTGGGGCGCAAGATCCCTAACCTCGAGCTGCCCTGGGGCAGTGTGAATACCCTAATTACAGATGAACGCCTGCCCGCAGCGGCACGCGAACACATTCAAGCCCGCGGCATCAACCTGATTTGCGCCGCGATCAGCCAGGAGCAATAAACATGTGTGGAATCGTTGGTGCCGTAGCCGAGCGTAATATCACAGCCATTCTGATCGAAGGCCTCAAGCGCCTCGAATACCGCGGGTACGACAGTGCCGGCCTGGCCGTTTACAGCCAGCAGGGTGAACTGGAGCGTCGCCGCCGTATCGGTAAGGTCAGCGAGCTGGAAGCCGCCGTTGCTGCTGAGCCGCTCGTCGGCCAGCTGGGTATCGCCCACACCCGTTGGGCTACTCATGGCGCGCCGACCGAAGGCAACGCTCACCCACACTTCTCGGGCAGTGATGTGGCGGTTGTGCACAACGGCATCATCGAGAACCACGAAGAGCTGCGTGAAGAGCTCAAAGACCTGGGCTACGTGTTCACGTCGCAGACCGATACCGAAGTCATCGTCCACCTGATCCACCACACGCTCAAGACTGTTCCAGACCTGACCGACGCGCTCAAGTCCGCAGTCAAGCGCCTGCATGGCGCCTATGGCCTGTCGGTGATCAGCGCTAAACAGCCTGACCGCCTGGTAGCTGCTCGCAGCGGCAGCCCACTGGTGATCGGCCTGGGCCTTGGCGAAAACTTCCTGGCCTCGGACCAATTGGCTCTGCGCCAGGTCACCGACCGCTTCATGTACCTGGAAGAAGGCGACATCGCTGAAATCCGCCGTGACCAGGTCAGCATCTGGGACCAGGCCGGCAACAAGGTCCAGCGTGAAACCGTGCAGTACCACGAAGGCGCTGAAGCGGCGGACAAGGGTACCTACCGCCACTTCATGCTCAAGGAAATCCACGAGCAGCCAAGCGTGGTCCAGCGTACGTTGGAAGGCCGCCTGGGCAAGGACAACGTGCTGGTCCAGGCCTTCGGCCCGAACGCCGCCGAACTGTTCGCCAAGGTTCGCAACGTGCAGATCGTCGCATGCGGTACCAGCTACCACGCCGGCATGGTTGCCCGTTACTGGCTCGAAGGCCTGGCCGGCATCCCATGCCAGGTCGAAGTGGCCAGCGAGTTCCGTTACCGCAAGGTAGTGGTGCAGCCCGACACCCTGTTCGTCTCGATCTCGCAATCCGGTGAAACCGCCGATACCCTGGCTGCCCTGCGCAACGCCAAGGAGCTGGGCTTCCTCGGCAGCCTGGCGATCTGCAACGTCGGCATCAGCTCGCTGGTGCGTGAATCCGACCTGACCCTGCTGACCCTGGCCGGCCCAGAGATCGGCGTTGCCTCGACCAAAGCGTTCACCACCCAGCTGGTTTCGCTGATGCTGCTGACCCTGGCCTTGGGCCAAGTGCGCGGCACCCTCGAAGCCGGTGTGGAAGCCGAGCTGGTTGAAGAGTTGCGTCGCCTGCCGGCCCGTCTGGGCGAGGCACTGGCCATGGACGCGACCGTCGAGAAGATCGCCGAGCTGTTCGCTGACAAGCACCACACCCTGTTCCTGGGTCGTGGCGCCCAGTACCCGGTGGCGATGGAAGGTGCGCTCAAGCTCAAGGAGATCTCCTACATCCACGCCGAAGCCTACCCGGCAGGCGAGCTGAAGCACGGCCCGCTGGCGCTTGTGGATAACGACATGCCGGTGGTTACCGTGGCGCCGAACAACGAACTGCTGGAGAAGCTCAAGTCCAACCTGCAGGAAGTGCGTGCCCGTGGTGGTGAGCTGGTGGTGTTCGCCGACGAACAGGCTGGCATGACCAACGGTGAAGGGACCCACGTGATCAAGGTGCCGCACATTTCTGACGCCCTGGCACCGATCCTGTACACCATTCCGCTGCAGCTGCTGTCGTACTACGTGGCCGTGCTCAAGGGCACCGACGTTGACCAGCCGCGCAACCTGGCGAAATCGGTGACGGTGGAATAACCAACGGGCAACACTTGAAGTGACACAAAAGAATAAAGTTTGACACAACGCGTAAACCCCCGTTTCTACGGGGGTTTTCCGTTTCTGGGCTATGCCGTTGCTCCGCAATAGCCGCTTCGCTTGTCAGCGAGAGCAGTCTGGGAATCCCTGCGACAAGGCGACAGCCCGCAGCCCGCACGTTGGAAGAACTACGGTGCTCGCTGTAGTCCTATTTCTTGGATATCTTGTTGCCGGGTAGGTGCAGATAGGACATCACGCTTTCGGTTAGCTCTGTCGCTAACTTCACGGCTTCCTTATTTCGTGCCATGACACCAGCTACCAGGCCTTCGATCAGGGCTAGCACAGCAATGTTGGAACTGGTCAGCACCGGGTGATCGCCAGGCGCGAACAATACATGGTGTGCAATGGCTGTCAGGGGGGAAGCGGGCGAGTCGGTAATCGCCAGCACTGTGGCATTGCGCTCGCGGGCAAAACGCGACAACTGGAGAGTATCTTGGGAGTAACGCGGCATAGCAATCGCCAGCAGCACGTCCTGCTTGGTAATTGCAGCCAGGCGATAGGCGGCATTCTCGTTTCCGCCTTCCATGCTGATAGCACAGGTATCTTTGCAAAACGGCACCAATGTCGAGGCCGCAAGACCGGCGAGGTAGACACTGTTGCCAAAACCTAGCACATAAATTTTGCGGGCCGAGGTTAAGCTGTTAATGAAGGCTTCTAACGTGTCGGCCTGATTGTTGCTGCCCGCTGCAGCCAAGTTACTGCTGGCGCTCTGGATTTGCTCATGTAGGCCGAACTCGCCGCTGGGGCGCTGGGCCAGCTCGTTGCGTAGCTTGTCCACGGGCGAGACTATCTGTTGCAAGGTCGCTACAAGTTCAGCCTTCATGCCCGTATAGCCGCCCAGATCCACGGCCTTGGCCAGTCGGTTGACCGCTGCTGGTGAAGTCACAGTAGCCTGGGCCAGCTCTTCGATGGTGAGGGTAGCGGCCTTCAGTGGATGACGCAGGATGTAATCAGCGACCTTGCGCAACGAAGGCGGCAGGTCGTGCAGGCTCTCCGACAGCTTGCGCATGACCGGTGAGGCATAGACAGTGGTTTGCTTTGAATGGCTGGGCATCCTGCACTAGGCTCCCTGGAAGATTGGCGCAGTGTATCTCAAGGGCCCCCTAGGCCGCAGCCGGGGGGCTCTTGGTCCTTTACTTCAGGCTACCAGCAAGAAACTGCTGCAAGCGCTCGGACTGTGGCCGGGCCAGCACCTCCCGCGGATTGCCGCGCTCCAGGGCCAGCCCCTGGTGCAGGAACATGACCTGGTTGGAGACCTCCCGGGCAAAGCCCATCTCGTGGGTCACCACCACCATGGTGCGGCCCTCCTGTGCCAGCGCCTGCATCACCTTCAATACCTCGCCAACCAGCTCGGGGTCGAGCGCCGAGGTCGGCTCGTCGAACAGCATCACTTCCGGCTCCATGGCCAGCGCCCGGGCAATCGCCACGCGTTGCTGCTCGCCGCCGGACATGTGCGCCGGATAGGCGCTACGGCGGTGGCTGACACCGACCTTGTGCAGGTAGTGCTCGGCTCGTTCACGGGCTTCCTTGCGGGCCATGCCCAGCACATGTACCGGGGCTTCCATCACGTTGTCCAGGGCGCTCATGTGCGACCAAAGGTTGAAATGCTGGAAAACCATGCTCAGCTGTGAGCGCAGGCGTTGCAGCTGGCCCGGGTCTGCGGCGCGCAGCCCGCCGCGAGGGCAGGAGCGCAACTTCAAGTCTTCGCCATTGACCTTGATCTGCCCTGCATTGGGTTGCTCAAGCAGGTTGATGCAACGCAGGAAAGTGCTTTTGCCTGAGCCGCTGGAGCCGATGATGCTGATCACATCACCAGCCTTGGCCTGCAGCGAAACGCCCTTGAGTACCTGATGGTTGCCGTAGCTTTTGTGCAGCTCGTGAATTTCCAGTTTGTTCATCAAAGGATACTCGTTGGTGTCAGTCGCTGAACAAGCGACCGTGGCGAATAGGCAGGCTGCCGGCTACTTTCGCAAGCCATAGGCCTGGTTGGGCGAAGCGCAGGCGTTCGCGGGCATACAGAACACCGTCGGTGCTGGCCCTGACAACGCTGTGTCGGTCACTAAGCGGGTCGATGACTTCAAACAGCGGGTCGCCGGTTCTGACCTGCGCCCCCAGGGGTTGCAGGTAGCTGACCACGCCCGGGTGTTCGGCATAGGCATACTGGGCGCCGGCAAACGGTGTGGCCTGACAGCAGTGGGTTGGTGCCGGCGGCCACGGGCCGCTGACCAAGCCCTGATCAGCCAGGTAGGCAAGAATGTGTTCAGCATCGGCCTGGCACCGTTCGCGTTCGGTATCGGCCATGCCGCGCAGCTCGAGGGTGGTGGCAATACAGGCCAGCGGGATGTTCGCCTGGGTAAAATGTTCGGGCAGCTTTACCCACGGCAAAGCACAGGCTTCGTCGAACGCGTTGCCACCGGCGTCCTCGGCAAGCAGCGCCGCTTCAGCGCCCAGGCGTGCCGCCAGCGAGCGCAAGCGGGGCCAGTTTTGTGGCAGTGCATAAAGCAGCATCACTGATTCAAAATCACAGTGCAGGTCGATCACCACGTCGGCATCACACGCATGCTGCAGAAGCAGCCGACGAAGGGCGTCAAGCTCTGACTGCGCCGCAGGCAGTTCGCCGAGAATGTCGTGCATGGCACGGCGAATGGTGGCGACGTTATCTTCGCCGTTCTCGCCCAGCTGACCTTCCAGGCGCTTGACCAGCGCTTCGGTCAGTGCCGGAAAGTCGCGGTTGAAGTTCTTGCCGCTGTTGAACTCGAAACGGCCCTGGTGGGTGGCCTGGAACATCTGGCCGATGCCAATCGGGTTGGCCAGCGGCACCAGTTCTATTACGCCAGTCAGCCGCCCTTGCGCCTCCAGTTCGGCCAGGCGGGCCTTCAATGCCACTGCCACGCGCATGCCTGGCAATTCGTCAGCGTGCAGCGAGGCCTGGATATAGGCTTTGCGCGGGCCGTTACCGAAGCGAAACACGCTCAGGGTGCGTTGCGTACCGCAGGCGCTCCAGGGCAGGGTATGGTCGATTTTCTGCATGGAAGCTCCTCAGTGCTTGCGTGGGGCGAGGTAGGCCAGCCAGCGGCGCTCGGCCACTTTGAATAGGCGTACCAGCAGGAAGGTCAGGGCCAGGTAGATCAGCCCTGCGGTAATGAATGCTTCAAATGGCAGGTAGTAACGGGCGTTGAAGGTTTTGGCCGCGCCCGTGATATCGACCAGGGTAACGATCGACGCCAGGCTGGTGGTCTGCAGCATCATCAGCACTTCGTTGCTGTATTGCGGCAGCGACCGGCGCAGGGCAGACGGCAGCAGGATGCGCCGGTACAGGGCCAGACGCGACATACCCATGGCGCGTGCCGCTTCGACTTCGCCCCGTGGTGTGGCACGCAGGCTGCCGGCCAGCAACTCGGCGCTGTAGGCGCTGGTGTTGATGGCGAACGCCAGGCACGTGCAGAACGTCGCGCTGGACAGATACGGCCAGAGCGGGCTCTGGCGCACCAGCTCGAACTGAGCTAGGCCGTAATACACCAGAAACAACTGCACCAGCATCGGTGTACCGCGGATTACATAGGTGTAGAGCCAGGTCGGGTAGCGCAGCAGGCAATTGCGTGACACGCGCATCAATGCCAGCGGAATCGCCAGGGCCAGGCCGCAGGCCAGGGAAATCAGCAGCACTTTCAGGGTTAGCGCAATGCCATTGAGGTACAGCGGCAGGCTCTGCCAGATCAGTTGGTAGTCAAGCATCATGCAAACCTCCCCTCACAGTTCGGCGGCTTTGATGCCGAACGAATAACGATTTTCCACACGGCGCAGCAGCAACAGCGACAGGCTGGTCAGCAGCAGGTAGAGGCCTGCCACGGTGAGGAAGAACGTGAACGGTTCATGGGTGGCATCGGCCGCGTTCTTGGCTTTGAACATCATGTCCTGCAGGCCGATCACGGAAATCAGTGCGGTGGACTTGGTCAGTACCAGCCAGTTGTTGGTGAAGCCCGGCAGCGCCAGGCGCACCAGTTGCGGCACGCTGATGCGCCAGAACACCTGCAGGCTGCCCATGCCGTACGCGGCACCTGCTTCGACCTGGCCTTTGGGAATGGCGAGGAAAGCCCCGCGAAAGGTCTCCGAGAGATAGGCGCCGAAGATGAAACCCATGGTGCCGACCCCGGCAATGAACGGGTTGATGTCGATGTACTGCTCGTAGCCCAGCGCCAGTGCCAGGCGGTTGACCAGATCCTGGCCGCCGTAGAACACCAGCAGGATCAGCACCAGGTCTGGGATACCGCGCACTACCGTGGTGTAGATCTCGCCCAGGGCGGCCAGCCAGCGCAGCGGTGACAGCCGGCAGGCCGCGCCGATCAGGCCGAGGCTGATGGCCAGAGCCATCGCCATCAAGGCCAGGCTGATGCTTAACCACGCGCCATCGAGAATGCTCGATCCGTAGCCGTGAAGCATGATGAAGGTCCTCGTCAGCCGGGGTTTATTGGCCGTAGATATCGAATGGGAAGTACTTGGCCTGCACCTGCTGGTAGGTGCCGTTGGCGCGGATTGCGGCAATGGCGGCGTTCAGGCGCGCTAGGTTGGCGGTGTCCCCCTTGCGCACGGCAATGCCTGCGCCGCGGCCGAAGTATCGAGGGTCGTTGATGTCCGGCCCGACCAACGCAAAGCCTTGGCCTGCGGGCGTCTTGATGAAGCTTTCTTCGGTATTGACGATGTCGGCGAGGGTGGCGTCCAACCGCCCCGCTACAAGGTCGAGGAAGGCTTCGCTCTGTGCGGCGTAGCGCACCACCTCGACCCCGGCACCTTCGAGTTGCTCGGTAGCGAAGCTGTCGTAGGTGGATGCACGCTGCACGCCGAGTTTCTTGCCTTTGAGGTCCTGTGCCGGGTCGTTGACCTGGCTGCCGGCCTTCATCGCGAACTTACCGGGGGTGTGGTAGTACTTGTCGGTGAAGTCGACCGATTTGAGACGATCTTCAGTAATCGACATTGAAGACAGCACCGCGTCGATCTTGCGCACTTTTAACGACGGGATCATCCCGTCGAATTCCTGGACTACCCACTGACACTTGACCTGCATCTGCGCGCACAGTGCGTTGCCGATGTCGTAGTCAAAGCCGGCAATTTCGCCTTCCGGGGTGCGATAGGAGAAGGGCGGGTAAGCCGCTTCGATGCCAATGCGCAGGCTGCCTTCGTCAGCCTGGGCCAATGCGCTGCAGGCACAGAGTGTCAGTGCGCCTAGAAGTCCGGTCTTGTTCATATTCTTGACTCCGGTGGATAGGGCGGTACCGGCCGGTGCCCGGGAGGGGTGCGGCTCGGCAGGAAAAAAATGACACGTTTAATTTCACAAATCAAATTAAATGGAAATAAACGTATCGCTCACAGCGGCAAGTGGCTGTCCGAAGTGGCCGAACAAGGTCACTGTGGCTCAGCTATCGAAGCCGACGCGATAGGTGGGATAGAGGAGTAAATGAGGCTTTCAACAGTTACCTGGCCACTGGCACCTTCCACCCAGGCTGAGGTCCGCGACACGCCGACCCCTGCCACCATCAGTCGGCATATCGGCGAGCCTTTGTAACCTGCTCTATATTCACTAGCGCGGCACAGGCAATGAGCCAGGCCGTGTAGCCGATGACAGGGAGGTCGTCTCATGGCGCGCCAGGCTAATGCACCCCTGCCAGCATGGGTGCGCGACACCTGCAATGACCCGCTCAAGTGTGCGTTATGGGCTGCCAGCCTCGTGGCATTTGTGTTGATGGCGCTCAGTGACGACAGCCACCACGATCTTGAATCGTTTTGTATTTCCGGCTCGCCTTCGATGCTCACCGAGGGATGGCTGAACGTGCGCCTCTATTACTCCAGCATGGACATCGCCGTCTTCACCGGTGCGGTGGGGCTGATGCTGGTCGCAATGATGCTCCCCGCGCTGCAGGGGCCATTGGCGCATCTGTGGCGTCAATCAAGCCCCTACCAAGGTGGGCCTGCTGTCACGGCATTCCTGCTGGGGTATTTTTGCGTGTGGCTGGCGGGCAGTGCACTGCTGCTCATCGTTGCGTTGTTACTGGTTTCCTTCACGGGCTCGCAACTCGTGGCAGGGTTGCTGGCGCTGATCGGGGCAGGGGGGTGGCAGTTGTGCACGATCAGGGCACGTTGCCTTGCGCGCTGCCATCGGCGCGAAAAAGTCGCCAACCCACTGGCAATGGGGGCGATGCATGGGGTGTGGTGCTGCGCCACCTGCTGGCCGTTGATGCTGATTGCGTTTTGCCTGCCGGCGGTTCATCTGCCCGTGATGATCGCCGGGGCAATCATCATTGCCCATGAGCGCAGGGCCGCCCACCCGGGTCAGATAGACCGAACGTGCTCAAGCGCCTGAGAGCAGCGCCCGAAACCAGGCTTCGGGCGCTGCGCCGGCGGTGGTTCAGTAGGTCTCCAGTTTGAACGGCCCGTCTGTGGCAGCGGCGTTGCTGCTGTTGAGCCTTGTCCCCTGTGGCTGCTTCAGGACGGTGTCACGGGTCTGCACTTGCACCTCGATAGTGCTTTCATCAATCGCCGAGTTATCAGCGTTGAGTGGCAGCTTGAAGGTGGCGGTGGCTTCCAGATGGGTCTGGCAGTTCATGCAGCCTTCCACGTGCCAACGGCTGAGAATCGGCCGGGTACCCAGGTACTCACGCTTGCCATCGACCTTGGCGTAGGCGCTGATCAGGAACGATCCGCGGATCTTGCCCCGGTTGATACGGCTCACCCGCAAGGTCTTGCCGGCGGGCTGCACGGCCTCGGCTTTGAACAGCAGCTGCTGGGTGGGTTGGACGTAGGCGTCCAGGGAACCTTTGCCGTAGCCATAGCCCAGCTGGGTCTCGATGTTGAAGCAGTCCCGTGTGGTGAAGGGGCTACCGTCGGCTTTCACGAACGGGTCGAGCGTGGTGTCCAGGCTAAGAATAGCGTTCGGGTCCAGGCCTGCGGCCCCTGCTGGCGGTTGCACGTCAGCGGGTTTGTAATAGCTGGCGCCAGGGTCGCTGGCATCGATGCTGAATTCATCGGTCGCGCCTTGCCGGCGTTGCCAGGTCCAGAACACATAGTCGATGAAGCAGTGGTGGAAGAAGAAGATCGGGTCCAGGCCCGCGGTCTCATTCTCGCCCATGTCGCCGTTGGCACCCGGGATCGCCGAACTGTTGCCCTGGCCTGGGTAATCGAAGCCACCGACTGCCAGGTGCATGAAGTTATGCGGCTCTTCCAGGGATACATGGTGAGGGCCTGCGGGGTCGGATTTGTTTTTCGCGGCGGCCGAGGTGGTATTGGAGAACAGGGTGTAGGTCGGGGCATCCAGGCAGTTTTCGAAGCGGGTGAACACCTCACCACGCCACTTGCCACCGATCTTGATCTTGCCGTTCAGCCAGGTACTGATGTTGTCATTGAGGTACCCGATGTTCTGCTCAGCGTCAGGGAATTGCGCATTGTGTGCGTCGGTCTTGGCGCGGTCCTCATCAGTACCGACCAAGCCGGACAGCGGGTAACGCACCGTCTCATAGCCTTCCGGCTTGCTGTAGATGATCGGGGTGTCCTTGACCTCGTCGGTAATGGCTTGGGGGAACACGAATGAGCGCAGGGGGTTTTCGATCTTGTGGCCGTCGAGCACGAAGTACTCCTGGGTCAGGGCCGAAGGGATGCCTTTTTCCCGTGATTGCTCACTGCATTCATCCCAGAATGGCAAGGTCACGTCGTTACAGCCGGGGATACTGCGCAACGCTTCTTCCAGGCGCCAGAGGTAGGCGCGGTGCCAGCTTGGGAACAGCACCGTCCCGTGCTGGCAGTAGCCACCCCACCAGTTGGGGTCGGTCTTGCCTTGGTCACGGAAGGGCTCGCCGTGCAGGCCACCGAGGGTGAAGAATGAGTTGGGGTCGTTAGCGGGGAGATCCTTGATGCCCTTCCAGGCACGGATCAGGTTTTCAAGTTCTGCTTTATTGCCTTGGTCGTAGTCGGCCTGGATATCGCTGAGCGAACGACGGACACGCGGGGTGGATGACATGGTGAACCTCCTTGTTGCCACTGGTCCCGAAAACTCGGGGGTTTACTGCTCCATCGTCCAGCATATCCGGGTTGTAAAAATCTGCCTGGGCGGGCGCCAGACGGTTGATCCTGTGGTGAGGGGAGCTCGCGTAGGCGCCCTTTGAGTACGGCTTTTGCTGCCCTGCGGTGAGGGTCCATTCAACCCCAAGCCAGCTCCCACAACGCCTTCATCTTGGCCCCTATGAGCGTGCCGCCACCTTGATAGCGCCTGCCTTGCCTTGCTTGGCATCATCCAACCCGGCCGCATGCCGGGCCACTCGCCAACCAAATACAATGGCAGGCCCCAGGGTGGTACCTGGGCCTGGGTAGGTGCCGCGAAAGATCGAGGTCAGGTCATTACCGCAGGCGTATAGCCCCTCAATCACCTGGCCTTGAGTATCCAGCACCTGGCCGTCGGAGTTGCCGCTCAAGCCTGCGCTGCAGGCGAGGTCGGCTGGTTGCACTGTGACTGCATAGTAGGGCCCGTCGCCCAGCGGGCGCACGCAGGGATTGGGTGTTTGCTGTGGGTCGCCGTTGTGACGGTTCATGGGGCTGCTGCCACGGTTGAACGCGGGGTCTTCACCGTGTGCGGCCGCGGCGTTGTAGGTGCTTACCGTGTTCGCGAGGCCCGCGGCATCGATCTTGAGCTTGCTGGCAAGCTCGGCCAGCGTGCTGCCTTTGACCAGGTAGCCGGCCTTCACGAAGCGGGCGATGTTGGCGGCGGTGCGCAGTGGCATCACCAGGCCCAGGCCATAGCGGCGCAAGAAGGCCTCGTCGCAGATCAGGTGAGCGGTAGGGCTGCCATCGGCGAGCATGCCCATGACAAAGTCGTGGTACGAGTCCGACTCATTGACGAAGCGCAAGCCCCGGCGGTTGACAGCGATCAGCCCTGGCTTGGCGCGGTCTAGCAGGATGTGTGGCCAGACGGCCTGATATCCAGCCTTGGTTGTGTGTATCGAGCAGGGCATCCATAGACCGGGGCTGTCGTGGCCGTTGTCGAGCTGGGCGTTGGCCTTCAGCGCGCGATCGATGCCGTCGCCGGTATGGGTCAAGGGCGCCAGTGAAAGGGGCTGGGCCGCAGCCGGAAACAACTGCTTACGTAAGGTCGGGTGGCGGGTTACGCCGCCGGTGGCCATTACCACGCCCCGGCGGGCTCGGATACGCTGGAGCTGACCGTTGTGCATGACCACCGCGCCCACCACCTGGCCGTTTTCCTGGATCAAGTCGTGCAAAGGTGTTTCAAAACGAATGCTGACGTTGCGCTGGCGCAGGCTGTAGAACAAGCGGGCAACCAAGGCGTTGCCCATCACCAGGTTCGTGCCACGGGGGTGGCTCAGGCGGTCGATGCAATAGCGGCCGACCACACTCAGGGTACGGCTCAGGTTTTTCAACGAGGCAAATGGCGACAGCAGCGCGTCCAGGTCGGCGCGGGGCACCATCATGCCGCCCAGCCCCATGAACTCCGGGCGTGGTGGCCGCACGCGGACGAAGTCTTTGCCCAGTAGCCTGCCGTCGAACGCGAGCGGTGCCAGGGCTCGACCACCGAATGCAGCCCCTGGCCCGCTGACGTAATCGGGGTGGGCGGCGGCAGCCACGAATTTGACTTCGCTGATGCGCTCCAACTCGTCGATTGCCTGCGGCCCGCTGGCTAGAAAGGCTTCGCGTAAGGTTTCACCACCGCGCTCACCAACCACCGCCTTAAGAAAGGTTGCAGCGTCTGCCACGTTGTCCGCTACCCCGGCGCGCTGGCTCTGGGTGGTGCCGGGCACCCAGGTCGTGCCGCCCGAAGTCGCACTGATGCCGCCCACGACTGCAGTTTTTTCACACAGCAGCACGTCCAACCCGTGGTGGCTGGCCATCAACGCGGTTGTCATACCTGCGGTGCCTGCGCCGAACACCAACAGGTCGACTTCCTGGTCCCAGCGTGGGGGGAGGGGGGGGATGGAGCTCATCATAGGTTCTCCTGAGTGGTAAGGGAGGAGGTCTTGGAAGCTAACGACATGGAGGATCCTGAGGATTAAGGCCTGTAGTCCGGGCGCTATTCGTAGGCTGTGGCGCCAGCCAGGTGGCGCCCGGCGATATAGCCAAACGTGGCGGCCGGCCCCAGGTTGATTCCGCCGGCCGGGTAATGCCCGCCCATGATGCTGGCCATATCGGACCCCGCCGAATACAGGCCTGCGATCGGCTGCCCTTCAGTGTTGAGGACTTGCGCATGGGCGTTGGTCTTGAGGCCCGCGAAGGTGCCGAAGCAGCCTGCCTCGACTTTCACCGCATAAAATGGGCCCTGCTCGATTGGCGCGACGCAAGGGTTTGGCGTGTGCTGCGCATCACCCTGCTTGCGGTTGTAGGGCGTAGTGCCGCGACCGAACTGTGGGTCTTCACCCTTGCGGGCGTGGCGGTTGTATTCGGTCACAGTCTGGCTCAGCCCTACGGGGTCAATCCCGCACGCCAACGCCAAGGCCTCGATGGAATGGCCGGTCTTCAGGTAGCCGGAGCGAATGAACGGCTCAACCGGTAGAGGGAAAGGCCGGGATGCTCCCAGCCCATAACGCCGCTGAAACGCGTGCGTGCAGATCAGCCAGGAGGCAACCTCGGTGCCGGGCGCGACCGCAACCATGGCTGCAACATAGTCATAGTAGCCATTGGCTTCGTTGACGAACCGTTGGCCGTTGGCGAGGACGCCGATGATGCCTGGCTTGCCGCGTTCGATGATGTGCGGGAAGTGCCCGTAGCTGCCGTCCTTGTAAGGCACGCGAGACACGGGTGCCCAAGCGGCAGCACTGGCCAGGTCATCGGCGACTTGGCCGCCGACGCTTTCGCCCAGGCGCAAACCATCGCCATTGACGCCCAGAGGCGGCAGCGCCAGATGCTCATGGCCGGTTGGCGTGCGCGGGAACAGTGCCTTGCGTCGTTCAATGTCATTGGCAAAGCCACCCGCAGCTAACACCACACCTTTGCGTGCCCGAATGGCAATGCGGCCCTTTGCAGTTTCAACCACGGCACCGGCTACCCGGTCGTGTTCATGTATCAGCTCGGTGGCTGGCGCCGACTCCCAGAGCTGTACGCCAAGGTCTTCGGCTGACTTGGCCAGACGGGCGATCAAGGCGACGCCGTTGACCAAGTGCATGGCGCGCCCCTTGAGCGCCAAGTCGATCACGTGCTTGCCGAAGCGCTTGGTCACGTGCAGCAGCGAACGCCAGGAACGCGTCAGGGTAAGGAAAGCCGTCAGGTCATGGCCGGCCATGATCGGCATGCCCATGAACGAGGTTTCGCGCATTGTCTTGCGCAGCCGCTTCAGCAGTACGCCTACCTCGTAGGCGTCGTAGGGTGCAGCGATCACCGATCGACCGCCGGTTCCGGCGCCTGGCGTGTCTCCGTGAATGTCAGCAATTGCGTTACCGTCGGTGAATTGCAAAGCGGTATGGCGCTCAAAAAAGGAGACCATATTGGGCGCGGCTTCCAGAAAGGCATCGATCATGGTCGGGTCGAAGTGCTTACCCAATACATGTTCAAGGTAGGTGCGCGGCAGCGAGCGGTCCTCAACGATCCCGGCGCGCTGAGCCAACGGATTGCCGGGGACCCACATCCAGCCACCCGACCACGCCGTGGCACCGCCGAACACTTCATCTTTCTCGATCACGATCACCCGCTGGCCATGCCATGCGGCAGTCACGGCTGCGCTGAGCCCGGCTGCGCCAGAGCCGATGATCAGGACATCGCAGTCAACTGTGGTGTGCAGGGAAGTGTCGGCAAGCATCAAGAGGTCTCCTGGTGTGGTGGGCGTGGTCAAGCGTCAATGATTTACAGCGGCTCAATGATTGCCTTGGCTGCCGCCAACGCCTCTCGGGCCCAAGCCTCCACCCCCACCTGCGCTACCCTTCGGTTATTCGGGATCTCGACACTGACCGGAACCGCGGCGGTCAGGCTGCGCCAGATTCTGGCCAGATCAATGTCACCTTCCCCAGGCAACAAACGCTCACAGCGCGCCGCCTGGATCAGCCCCTCGTGGGTGTCGGGTCGCATCGCAGGGCCGTCGCAAATTTGTGCGTAGTGCAGCCACTGCGCTGGGATTCGTTGTAAATCCTCGAAGCGGCTGTCTGAACGATCAAAATGCAGGGCGTCCACCAGGACGCCCCCGTTGGCGCGATCGGCCTGCTCCACAATATGCAGCGCGCTGGCCAGGTCACTGACGGCCGTCCAAGGCATGAATTCGAGGTCTGCTGAGAGGCCGAAGGGTTGCATGGCGTCGCATAGCCGAGCGTAGTGCTCTATAAGTCGGCCTTGCTCCGGATCGTCGCCGGCTACCAGTACAGCTTTGGCCCCCAGCTGGGCACCGACCTCAAAAAAAGGCAGGTAACGTTGCAGGTCGAATTGCCCATCAAGACGAATCAGTTCCAGATCGAAGACCTTCACGCCGGTGTCGTTCATCCGCGCGAGCGTTTCACGCAGCATGGGGGCGTCATCCATCAACGAATAGGCGATGGCCCCTGGCGCGACGGGTAACAAGCGCATGCCAGCTTGGTCATAGCCGGTGCGGGCAGCCAATTCGATGATTTGCGGCGGGCTGAAATCGAGAGCGGTCAGTTGGGCGATGGAATAGCTGGCTTGCATGGCAGATCTCCGTTAGGGGTAAAAGCGCGCTGGAATTCAATTGACTGGGCTAGGAATCGCCGACGTTCTGCGCTTACGGCCTTTGATCCATAGCGCCGTGACCCCGATCAAGGAAGGGATGGCGAGGAATAGGAAGACCTGACTGAAGTCCCATTGGGCGGCCAACATGAGCGCGCCGATCCCGGCGCCGCTGATAGCGCCCAGGCGACCGATGCCGGTCGCCCAACACACCCCAGTGGCACGGATCTGGGTTGGGTAGAAAGATGCCGCCAACGCATAGCCGCCGACGTTGACGCCGTTGAGGAAGTAGCCCAGCAACAGGATCAGCGGGCAGAGGACTTGCATCGTCGGCTGCTGCAGCGCGATGAGTACTGCGCAGGCGCCACCGCAGAACACCGTCATGCCGACCACTTTATGGTGGTCCCAGCGATCCATTTTCATGCCGACGGTGAAGTTGCCCAGCATCCCGCCGAGTTGTAGCAACGAGCCCAACAGTGCCGCCTCGCCCATGCTAAGACCCGCATCGCGGCTAAGCAGCGGCAGCCAGCTCGATAGCAGGTACATGGTCAGCAGGCCCATGAACAGCGTGATCCAGATCATGCAGGTACCGAGGCTATAACCGGACGCGAACAACGCGCTGACCTTGCCAGCCTTTTCGACCGACGCTTCGCTGCTAAGAAACCGGGTACGGGCGTCGGCCAAGCCAGGGGCAACTCTGTTGATCTCCTTGATCAGACGTTCCTTCAAAGCACTGTTCTGGGCCAAGAAGCGGATCGACTCTGGAAGGCTGAAAAGCAGCAGAAGCGCAAAGGCAATGGGCAGCACACCGCCGACCACCAATACCGATCGCCAGCCAAAATGTTCGATCAGCCACTCGCTCCCCAAGCCGCCCAGCGCCGCGCCAAAGGCGAAACCGCAGTAGACGAAAGAGACCATATGAGAGCGGTAACGCTTGGGTGCAAACTCGGAAATCAGTGTTGCGGTATTAGGCATTGATGCACCTAGACCGACCCCGGTCAGAAACCGCAGCACGGTCAGGCTGACGACCCCGGTGGCCCAGGCTGAAGCGAGGCTCCAGAGACCGAACAGCAGCACAGAACCGATGATTACCGGCCTGCGGCCAAACCGATCAGCCAACGGGCCCGCAGTCAATGAACCGAAGGCCAGCCCAAGCAGGCCGCTCATCATCACGGGGCCAAGGTCTTGTCGCTGCAAACCCCAGTCGTCGACCAGCGCGGGTGCAATGAAGCCAATCGCCGTCGTATCGAACCCATCAAACACAAGCACCATGAAGCCCAGGAACAGCACCAGCCATTGCCTGCCGCTCATCTTTCGAGCGTCCATAAAGGTGCTGACATCGAGGTTGGGAGAATTCGACATAGATGACTCCTGCTTTTTGTTTTTATGAGAACGCTTTTTCTAGCCGTGGCGTTTCTTGGAAAACACCAGGGCATGTTCAGAGGGGCGGTAATGACACTATCACAAATGGAAAGCCATTCCAAAAGTAAAATGCATTCCATATGATTTTTGAAAAACGCGAATCTGACCCTAGTCGTTAAGCACTAGGCAGAGCTTCAGGAGGGGAGGCGGCCAGCTCGGGACGACAGGCCGCGTTGTTCAGGTCCGATCAGTCGGTATGTTCGGTGACTCGGGAGGTCATCATCGACAGCTTGGGAAGACTGTCCAGACTGATTGCGGTGATTTCTTCGGCGGCCTCGAACAGTGCCGCTTTGAGGGTCTGCATACGCTCTGGGGTCAACCGAACGCTTGGGCCGGCGATGCTGATCACGCCGATGACTTGTTGCTGTGAATCGCGGATAGCTGTCGCCATTGCCGCCGCGCCAATTTCAAAACTTTCGTCAACGGACGCATAGCTTTGATCACGTGCAAGCTGCAGATGTTTAAGAAGCTGATCGATCGTGGTCGCCGCGTTGGGCCCATATTCACCCGATTTGGCCAGGCCTTGGCGATAGACCAGCTCTAGTGCGCGTTCGTTGCTCAGGCAGCTCAGCCAGGCAAGCCCCGACGCTGTGCAACAGAGTTTGGCTTCGGCACCGGCATCTGGATCGTAGCGAAGCCCGGAGCGCGTGCCTTGCGCCTTGGATATCCAGACCAGATTGTCGCCATCGACAATGCTCAAACGCACCAGTTCGCCAGACACACGGGCGAGGCGTTCAAGTACCGGTTTGGCGAGGTCGACGATGTCGCTCTGGGACAGGTGCTTTAGCGCAAGCGATACCACCTTCAGGGCGAGAACATAATTACCGTGCTGAGGGTCTTGGCGTACAAAACCCTGTTCAACCAAGCAATTAAGCATGCGATGAGTGGCGCTCGGCGGAATGTCCAACGCTTCAGCGACTTGCGCAAGCGGTAGCCCCGTGCTTTTTCCGGCCAGTAGCTCAATAGCGTGCAGGCCGCGTTCCAATGCATTGCTCATGGTTGTTCCTTGATTTGCGAGGGATGAGCTCCCGCAGAAAAATGCGATGGAATAGTATTCCACTCACTGGCAGGCTACAAATGAAGCGGCCCTCCCGCTCTAGTGTTAAGGTCTCAGATCTTGAAAAACTGCCTGTAGCAGCCTAATTGCTCACTGAGCATGTGGCTGCCTGGGTGCACAGGATGCCCCGCAGCTTGCGCCACGCGTAGTAGGCGAGTCTCCACGGGTTGCATGATGATGTCTGCCACCAGTGTTCCGGGGGACAGGGCGGCAAGGTCAACAGGAAGTGGATCTTCGTCTGAGAGACCCAACGGCGTTGCGTTGATCACAACATCGGCTAACCCGAGGTGTTGCGGCTGGGCAGCCTCGCATCGCCCCGGCCAATGTTGCTCCAGCCTGGCGAGCAGCGCTTGAGCTTTGACGGCATCCGGCTCTTGCAGATACAGCTGGCCAATGCCTGCTTGCAGTAATGCGACAGCAATCGAACTGCCCGCACCACCGCCTCCGGCCAGTACGACACGTTTCCCCGCCAGCTCGTACCCCTTGCGCTGCAGGCCCAGGGTAAACCCTACCCCATCGAAGTTGTCAGCTTCCCACACGCCTTGTTCGTTGCGCCGCAATGCGTTGGTGCTGCCGGAGACCTGGACAGCCAGGCTCACCTTATCCGCGAATTCACGAGCAGCAAATTTGTACGGAATGGTGATCAGCATTCCCGAGAAGTTTTCCATCGCTTGCAGGCCGCGTATTACCGTCGCGAGCTGTTCAGGTCGGGCATGCACTGCAATCATCACCGCGTCCACAGCGTGCTCAGTAAACACCTGGTTGAGTAGCTGTGGAGCCTTCACTTGCTTTACCGGGTCACCTACAACCGCATAGATTCGGGTATTGCCTGTAGGACTAGGTATCAACAATTGAGACATCGAGTTCTCCTTGGGTGCGATTGAGGCAGACAAAAGGCGGCTGCGGTACAAACCTACCATAGGGAAATCGGAATTTCATTCCATTTGAGAAACTCGTTCCTGTAGTGATGTTGGTGGGGATTGGGCTGCGTGGCAGCCCAACGTTTCCATCAAATCTGCATCGCCATCCCATCCACATTCATCGCCGCCTGACGCAACGCCTCGGAGCGGGTCGGGTGCGGGTGGCAGGTGAGGGCGATGTCTTCTGCCGAAGCCGAGAACTCCATGGCTACACAGAACTCACCGATCATCTCGCTGACACTCGGGCCCACCAGGTGTACGCCCAGTACTTCGTCGGTGTTGGCATCGGCAAGGACCTTGGCGAAACCTTCGGTCTCATGGTTGATCTTGGCGCGGCTGTTGGCAGTGAAGGGGAACTTGCCGACCTTGTAGGCGCGGCCTTCGGCTTTGAGCTGTTCTTCGGTCTTGCCGACGGTGGCCAGTTCCGGGCGGGTATAGATGACGCCGGGGATAAGGTTGTAGTTGACCTCATGGGCCTTGCCGGCAATGCGCTCGATGCACGATACCGCTTCATCCTCGGCCTTGTGCGCGAGCATCGGGCCAGAGGTGACGTCGCCGATTACCCAGATGCCGGGCACCGAACTGCGGTGGTGATCGTTGCCCAGCATGCCGCGCTTGTCGGTCGCCAGGCCCACGCTTTCCAGGTTCAAGCCCTGGGTGTAAGGGCGACGACCGATGGCTACCAGCACGTAGTCGGCCTGCAAGGTTTGTGCGTCGCCACCGGCGGCAGGCTCCAGGGTCAGGCTGACGCCGTCGGCTGAAGGCGTGGCTTGTGTCACTTTGCTGCCGAGCTTGAAGCTCATACCTTGCTTGGCCAGGGCCTTCTGCAGGGTTTTGGCGGTTTCTTCATCGGTGCCCGGGCAAATGCGGTCGAGGTATTCGATGACGGTAACCTGGCTGCCCAGGCGCCGCCATACCGAGCCCAGCTCCAGGCCGATGACGCCGGCACCGATGACGATCAGGTGCTTGGGTACCTGCGGCAGCGACAGTGCACCGGTCGAGTCGATGATGCGTTGATTGTCGATGGTCACGCCTGGCAGGGGAGTGGGCTCGGAGCCGGTGGCAATCACGATGTCCTTGGCCTCAAGGGTGGTTTCGCTGCCATCCTCGGCCTTGACCACCACCTTGCCCACGCCATCCAGACGGCCCCAGCCCTTGACCCAGTCAACCTTGTTCTTACGGAACAGGTACTCGATGCCCTTGGTCAGGCCGGTCACGCTCTCGTCCTTTTGTTTCATCATCTGGGCGAGATTCAAGGTCGGCTTCACTTCGATACCGAGGTGGGCGAACGCTTCGCCGCTGGCGGCCTCGTACAGCTCGGATGCATGCAGCAGCGCCTTGGATGGCATGCAGCCAACATTGAGGCAGGTGCCGCCCAGGGTCGAGCGGCCTTCCACACAGGCAACGCTCAGGCCCAACTGGCCGGCACGGATTGCCGCGTTATAGCCGCCAGGGCCACCGCCGATGATCACCACGTCGTAGGATTTCATGGGTTCAACTCCAGGATGAAGAAGCGCGAGAGGGGCACAAGGTTAGTCTGTGCGTTTAAAGTTGTATACAATCT
This sequence comes from Pseudomonas putida, assembly GCF_025905425.1. Lineage (NCBI taxonomy): Bacteria > Pseudomonadati > Pseudomonadota > Gammaproteobacteria > Pseudomonadales > Pseudomonadaceae > Pseudomonas > Pseudomonas putida. The sequence continues at coordinate 5,338,411 of NZ_CP109603.1, forward strand.
GCGTGTTTTTCATGTCGGTTGGTTCTAGACCATCGTCGTGTAAAGCCCAAAAACCGCACCAATGAACTACCCTGATCCGGTGGCGTCCGAACTTATGAGGCGTGACGCCCCGCTACCTGAAGGGAGGGTCATTGATGCTTGCGCAACTTCCACCTGCGTTGCAGAGCCTGCACTTACCTTTGCGTCTGAAGTTGTGGGACGGCAACCACTTCGATCTTGGGCCGAGCCCGCAAGTCACGATCCTGATCAAGGAGCCTCAGCTCATTAGCCAGCTGACCCACCCGAGCCTGCACGAACTCGGTGAGGCCTTCGTTGAAGGCAAGCTTGAGCTTGAAGGTGATATCGGGGAGGTCATCCGTGTTTGCGACGAACTCAGCGAAGCCCTGATGAGTGACGACGGGGACACTACCCCGCAGCGTATCGCCCATGACAAGGACACCGACGCTGAAGCCATTTCCTATCACTATGACCTGTCCAACGCGTTCTACCAGTTGTGGCTGGACCCGGACATGGCCTACTCCTGTGGTTACTTCCGGGAGCCAGACAACACACTGGCCCAGGCCCAGCAGGACAAGTTCGATCACCTGTGCCGCAAGCTGCGCCTGCAGGCGGGCGACTACCTGCTGGATGTAGGCTGTGGCTGGGGCGGGCTGTCACGCTTTGCTGCGCGCGAATATGGCGCCAAGGTATTTGGCATTACCCTGAGCAAGGAGCAGCTCAAGCTGGGCCGTCAGCGGGTGAAGGAGGAGGGGCTGGCCGGGCAGGTCGACCTGCATATCCTCGACTACCGTGACCTGCCCCAGGATGGCCGTTTCGACAAGGTGGTCAGCGTCGGCATGTTCGAACATGTGGGCCATGCCAACCTGCCGTTGTATTGCCAGAAGCTGTTCGGTGCCGTGCGCGAAGGCGGCCTGGTGATGAACCACGGCATCACCGCCAAGCATGTGGATGGCCGGCCGGTAGGGCGGGGGGCGGGCGAATTTATCGACCGTTATGTGTTCCCCCACGGCGAGCTACCCCACCTGTCGATGATCAGCGCGAGCATCTGTGAAACGGGCCTTGAAGTCGTCGATGTAGAAAGCCTTCGCCTGCATTACGCCAAGACCTTGCATCACTGGAGCGAGAACCTGGAGAACCAGCTGCACCGTGCCGCGGCGATGGTGCCGGAAAAGACCCTGCGCATCTGGCGGCTGTACCTGGCCGGTTGTGCCTATGCCTTCGAGAAGGGCTGGATCAACCTGCACCAGATATTGGCCGTGAAACCTTATGCCGACGGTCACCATGACCTGCCCTGGACCCGTGAGGACCTCTACCGCTAGCCTTCGCGTACGGTCCCTTGTAGGAGCGGCCTTGCCGGTGCGCCGGACAGGCAAGGCCGCTCCTACAACGGCGGTGATCAGCTATCGACTCAAAGAATCGGCGAGATCAACCTAGCAATTCGCATCCCAAGCTGTTGCAGCCGATGGGTATCGAGACTGTCCTCGGGTGTGATTTCCCGCGCTTGCTCAAAGTCATGCAGCAACATCTGCTCGACCTGGTCGGCAAAGGCGCGATCGACCGTCAGCAAGGTAATCTCGAAGTTCAGGCGGAACGAACGGTTATCCAGGTTCGCGCTGCCGATCGCGCTAACCTCGTCATCCACCAGCACCACCTTCTGATGCAGAAAGCCCGGCACGTAACGGAACATGCGCACACCGGCACGCACTGCCTCGAAGGCGAACAGGCTGGAGGCGGCGTAAACAATACGGTGGTCGGGCCGTGACGGAATCAGCACGCGTACATCCACCCCCCGCAGTACGGCCAAACGTAATGCGGCGAACACCGCCTCATCCGGGATGAAATAGGGGCTGGTGATCCACACCCGGCGTGTCGCGGAATGGATCGCTTCGAGGAAGAACAGCGAGCAGGTTTCCTGCGGGTCCGCCGGCCCGCTGGCAAGCGCCTGGCACAGTACGCCGTTCTCAGGGTAGGTGTCGGGCAGGATCAACGGCGGCAGCTGGCGCGTTGCCCAGTACCAGTCTTCAGCGAACGACTCCTGCAAGCAGGCCAGCACGGGCCCACCGATCTGCACATGGGTATCACGCCAGGGCGACAGCTGGGGGTGACCCCCCAAGTACTCATCACCCACATTGTGCCCGCCAATAAATCCGAGCAGGCCATCCACCACCACGATCTTGCGGTGATTGCGGAAGTTCACCTGGAAGCGGTTGAACCAGCCGCGGCGCGTGGCGAAGGCATGAATCTCCACACCGCCCTCTCGCAGCACCTGGCTATAGCTCGCAGGCAAGGCATGGCTGCCAACACGGTCGTAGAGGACGAAGACCTTCACCCCTTCGGCCGCTTTGCGCAACAGCAACTGCTGCAGTGCCCTGCCCAGGGTGTCATCGTGAATGATGAAGAACTGCACCAGGACCACTTCGCGGGCTTGATCGATCGCGGCGAAAATGGCGTCGAAGGTCGCTTTACCGTCGATCAACAGCTTCACCTGATTGTTCGCCAGGCACGGCATTCGACCCAGTTTTGGCATGGCGCGCAGGGCCGCGTAGCTCTCCGACTCGCGGGCGGTGAGTGCCTCTTCAACCCAGGGGCGCCAGTTCAGGTTGGCCATGGCCACGTGCATCTCCTGGTTGGCCTGGCGCCTTGCCTTGATGTAGGCATAGAAGGAGCGGGCGCCGAAGATCAGGTAAGGGATCAAAGTCAGGTAGGGGATGAAGACCAGTGGCATGGCCCAGGCGATCGCACCTTGGGCAGTGCGCACGGTGAACACTGCATGCAGTGCGGCGATGATGCCCAACAGGTGAATCAGGCCGAGCACATAACCGAAAAAGTAGGGGCTGTGGTAATCCATATGCATCCTGCTTGCCGAGTACACTGTGGGTAACAGAACACGTTCCCGGTCCAGCTTGCAACCTGCAGGTGGATTTGGCGTCTAAGGCTCAGCCCGGCCCGTTGGCCGGTTTATTCCAGGAGCGTTCGTCCATGAAGATTCGTCTGCCACTGTTGGCGCTGGCCTTTGGCCTGAGCAGCCCGCTGGTGCATGCACAGATGTTGCAGCCCGGCTTGTGGGAGCTGACCACCAGCAACATGCAGGTCGATGGCAAGCCGTTACCCGACATGGAGTTCATGCTCGGCCAGTTGAAAAATCTACCACCGGAACAGCGCGCCATGATGGAAGGCGTGTTGGCTAAGCAAGGCGTAACAGTGGGTGGCAAGGGCGTGCGGTCGTGCCTGACGCCAGAGCAGGTGGCAACCAACGATATCCCGCTGCAGGACCCGAAATCAGGGTGCACCCAGAAGATCACCGACCGCAGCGGCAATGTCTGGAAGTTCCAGTTCAGCTGCCCTAAGGCTCAGGGTACAGGGCAGGCTACCTTCCTGAGTGACAGAGAGTTCACCACCCAGGTCAACGGCACGTTCAACGCATCCGGTGTGCAGCAGCAAGGCAGCATGAACACCCGTGCGGTCTGGTTGGGCAATGACTGTGGGGCGGTCAAACCGCGTAGCTGAAATCCCACTGCCATTGGCTGGTGGCGACTGCGTCGTGGGCATGCAGGCTTTCTGCATGTTCCACGCGTAGCTTGAATGCAGTCGCCCATTCCATCTGTCGTAACGATTGGTGCAGCCGTCGTGCGGCGTCTTCGCAGAACATCAGGTTCTGCCCATTGGCTAAAGCGAAAGCCTGTTCGTCCGCACGCTTAACGGCAGTTTGCACGGCCGTTCCCAGGCTGGCCTCCACACGGTTGATCAACTCAGTGATCGGAAGCTCCAATAAGTTGCGCTTCAAACGCACGTGAATCTGCGCGCTGCTGCGCTGGCTATGAGGCGTCGCTACGATCCCCTGGCTGCTGCCCAGCCACTCAAGCACCGTGGCTTTATCTAATGGCAGCTCTGCAAAATCCGCTTCGAATTGCTGCTGAATCAGCTGCCTTGCAAGGGCGGCCGAGCAGGGGCATGTGGACGAGTAAGGCACAGAAACAAATAGTTCCACGTGGAACATTTCACTTTCGATCCGCGCGTCGATCGTAATTGGATAACTTTTCCAGCCCGCCAATGGGCTGATCAGGGCCGGTCGTTTCAGCAAATGATCGAAGGAGAGGCGCAGATAAGCAGCCGTAGAGAGCCCCTCGTGGCTACTCAGAAAGTCAGCCAGTAGCTGACGCATCGCGAGCGGTGTGAGTGGTTGACCTTCGAGTGATTCCAGTGCCAGGTAAAGGCGTGACATGTGGATGCCGCGTGAGCTGCCGTCCACCAGGCTGACACCTGCGTCCACACGCGCCGCCGCTGTACGCCCCTCGAATAGCACGGGCAAGGCAATCCCGCACATGCCTACCCAGTTCAAGGGTAAGGCGTGCTGCTGGGCTTGGGCGGCGATATCGGGAAGCTTGAGCTGGGTCATGTGTAATTCCAAACAGAAGGTGGTTCAGCGGCAACCGCCAATCAAGCTGCAGTGCAGGTTGACGCGCTGCCCGCTGGAACTTGAAACACGGTTCAAGGTGGTCCAGCCGATGCGACGGCTATAGCCCACCCAAGCTTCGCCATCGCTGGCCAAGCCTGTGTAGAACGTCAACGAACCATAGCGGCTGTTGGTTTGCGCCCATAAACGCCGGCTCGTGTGCTCATACCCACGCAGATAGAACGTGCTGCCTTCGGTGCGCACACTGTAGTAACTGCCCTTGCCATCCTGGCAGGCCAACAGGGTTGCACTGCGCGTGCACAGTGCCAACGCGTTGTTTTGTGGCATGGCTAACAGGGTTGAGGGCACGGCCATCAACAGCAACATCACCGCGCGCTGCGGCTTCATTTTCATTTCCGGTGATCACTCTGCGACGAGAACAGCTTGGCGAAATTGTATTGTTACTTTATAACATTATGCAATGCATCGTTTCGAATGCGTCTGCCTGAAGAGGTTTCGCCATGCCCACCCGTCTCCCCGTTACCGTGCTGTCTGGCTTCCTTGGCGCCGGCAAGAGCACCCTGCTCAATCACGTGCTGCGTAACCGCGACAACCTGCGCGTCGCAGTGATCGTCAACGACATGAGTGAAATCAACATTGATGCCAGCGAGGTCCAGCGCAACGTGAGCCTCAACCGCGCTGAAGAAAAGCTGGTGGAGATGAGCAACGGTTGCATCTGCTGCACCCTGCGCGAAGACCTGCTTGAAGAAGTTGCGCGGCTGGCTGAGGAGGGGCGCTTCGATTACCTGTTGATCGAGTCCACCGGGATCTCGGAGCCGCTGCCGGTGGCCGAGACGTTTACCTTTCGCGATGAGCAAGGTCGCAGCCTCAGCGACATGGCACGCCTCGATACCATGGTCACCGTGGTCGATGGCCTGAACTTTCTTCGCGATTACCAGGCGGCAGACAGCCTGGCGAGCCGTGGCGAGACACTGGGTGAGGACGATGAGCGTTCGATCAGCGACCTGCTGATCGAGCAGGTCGAGTTCGCCGATGTGCTGTTGTTGAGCAAGATCGACCTGATCAGCCAGCACGAACGGGAAGAGCTGACCGCCATTCTGCGCAGCCTCAACGCCAGGGCTCAGATCGTGCCCATGGTCATGGGCGAGGTGCCGCTGGCGCGTATCCTCGACACCGGCCTGTTCGACTTCGACCAAGCCGCGCAGGCACCCGGTTGGCTGCAGGAATTACGCGGCGAGCATGTACCGGAAACCGAAGAGTACGGCATCGCCGCCAGCACTTGGCAGGCCCGGCGTCCGCTTCATCCACAGCGCTTTTTTGACTTTATCCACAAGCCCTGGACTAACGGCCGGCTGCTGCGTTCGAAGGGGTTTTTCTGGTTGGCCAGCAAGTATCAAGAAGCCGGTAGCTGGTCGCAGGCAGGGGGCATGATGCGGCATGGCATGGCCGGTCGCTGGTGGCGATTCGTGCCACGTGAACATTGGCCGCAGGATGTGGATAACTCCGAGGCGATATTGAAGCACTGGACCGTCGAGACGGGTGACTGCCGCCAGGAACTGGTGTTCATCGGGCAGAATATCGACTTCGAAAAGTTATCCACAGAGCTTGAAGCGTGCCTGTTGACGGATGAAGAAATGGACCTTGGGCCGATGGGCTGGCTACGCCTGGACGATCCATTCGGCCCCTGGCACGAGGAGGCGGCAGCATGAACCTCGCCCCCAGGCCTGTGGATATCTTTCAGGTGTTTGGTGATTCGCCGCAGGTGCTGACCGACGTTCTGCAGGACGGTGTGAACCTGGCGGTGTGGCGTCGGCGCTTGCCAGCGCAGTTGGAAGATTTTGCACAGTTGGTCATCAGCCTCGGCCAGCCTTTGGCTGACCAGCGCGTGATCGATGTGGACGAGCAGCAGATGCCGGTGTTTACCGACCTGCTGCGCGAAGCTGCCGACCTGCAGGGCTATGAAAGCTTCGTCGCCGATGTGGCCTGGCTGGTAGCCGCCTATACCTGCCTGCTCGGCGCACGCCGGGTGGGCTTGCGCCTGCGTGTGCTGCAAGGGCCGATGTGCCCAAGGTTCCATGTGGACCACGTGCCGCTGCGCCTGCTCACCAGCTATGCGGGCCCCGGCAGCGAATGGCTGGAAGAAGGCGCGCTAGATCGGCGCGAATTGCACCAGGCCATCCCCCCTGTGGATAACATCCGGTGCCTGCAGGCGGGGGAAGTGGCCGTGCTCAAAGGCGAAAAGTGGCAGGGCAACGAGGGTACCGGGCTGGTGCATCGCTCGCCATCCGGGCGGCAAGGGCGCTTGTTGCTGAGCCTTGACTGGTTGGCGTGACGGCGCATAGTGAGGCTCACATCCAGCCTGAAGTCATGCCATGTTGCAGAACATTCCTACCCACGTGATCGCCGGCCCACTGGGGGCCGGCAAGACCACGCTGATCCGTCATTTGCTGGCGCAGCGCCCCGCAGACGAACGGTGGGCCGTGTTGATCAATGAGTTCGGCCTGGTAGGGCTCGACGCCGCGTTGCTAAGCCGCGACGAGGACGGTATCGCTATCGGCGAGGTTGCAGGGGGGTGCCTGTGCTGTGTCAACGGCATGCCGTTTCAGGTTGGCCTGGGGCGGCTGCTGCGCAAGGCACGGCCTGATCGGCTGTTCATCGAGCCATCCGGCCTTGGTCATCCGTTGCAGTTGCTCACTCAACTCAAGCAGGCCCCTTGGGCTGGAGTGCTGACAATCCAGCCACTTCTGATGGTTGTGGACGCTCAGAAAATGGTACGGGGCGAGGCACTCCCAGAGGCTCAATTGCAGGCTTTTGATGCGTCTGAGACGGTAGTTTTCAACAAATCAGAGCGTGTGGATGAATATCATAGGTTGTTGATAACTAAGAAATTTCAAAAAAAAGTTATCCTCTGGACAAGCCAGGGAGTGTTGCCCCTTTCGCAGCTTCCAATTTCATCCACAGGGGGTATTTCGTCCCCAGATGTGGATAACAGGATTGTCGACAATCTTGGAATTGCGCCTGCAACCCTATGGAATAAGCCTGATGAGCCAATCTGCAGTGCGCAGCAAGGGGAGGGTGGTTGGAGTATTGGCTGGCGCTGGCATCCCAGTCAGCAATTTTATCCACAACGCTTATTAGCGTTTTTGCACGCCTGGCCGTGGCGCCGTGCGAAGGGAGTTATCCACACAGGCCAAGGCTGGCAGTCTTTCAATGGGCTGGACGGGGTGTTACCGGACTGGCAGCCGAGCGACTGGCGCAGGGATACGCGCATCGAGTTGATTTTTGATCAAGCTCAACCGCGACCGGCCCTGGAGGCCGGTTTGAAGGAATGCCTTATTCGCTGATCAGTTGCGCCAGCGGTTGTGCTCCTGACGCCACTGCTGCATCTCGATCACATTGTCGGTGCGTGGGGGCGTCTTGATCTCGAACGGGTAGGGCGCCAGTTCGATCTGCACGCTGTGGGCACCGAACTGGGTGACGGTGCCTGGGTGGCGCTGCTCACCCGTTACGGTGAACTCGAAGGCATAGATGCGCGCCAGGCGCTTTTTGCCATTGGCGTCACGCACAAAGGCGATGCGCTTGAGGGCGACGGCATCGTCCAGCAGTTCGAGGTCGAGCTTGGCGCAATGCTGCTTGACCCGCTCCAGGGCTTTCTCGCGCAACCCATGGTTGTGCCACAACCAAGCGCCTGCCGTGGCTACCAGCATCAGGACGAAGAGATTCTCCAGGGTCAACATTTGCGTATGCTCCAAACAGGTCGAACCAGCTTAACTGCGTCCCTGGCCTGTCGTACAGGTGGCAATCGAGTTCATACTGCGCTGCGCACAATCCTTGAAACAGCTTTGGAAATCTCCCGCATGAAACGTACCCCGCACCTGCTCGCCATCCAGTCACATGTGGTGTTCGGCCACGCCGGAAACAGCGCCGCGGTGTTTCCCATGCAGCGTATTGGGGTCAATGTCTGGCCGCTCAATACCGTGCAGTTCTCCAATCACACTCAGTATGGCCAGTGGGCAGGCGAAGTGCTTGCTCCAGCGCAAATTCCTGCGTTGGTGGAAGGCATTTCCAACATCGGCGAGTTGGGCCACTGCGATGCGGTGCTGTCTGGCTACCTGGGCAGTGCTGAACAAGGGCGGGCGATTCTGGCTGGGGTCGAACGCATCAAGGCGGTAAACCCCAAGGCGTTGTACCTGTGCGATCCGGTCATGGGCCATCCGGAGAAAGGCTGCATCGTGCCGCAGGAGGTCAGCGAGTTTCTGCTCGACGAAGCGGCTGCCAGGGCTGACATCCTCTGCCCTAATCAGTTGGAGCTGGACAGCTTCTGCGGCCGCCGCGCGCAGTCGCTGGAAGATTGCGTGCAGATGGCGCGTAGCTTGCTCGAACGCGGGCCGCAGGTAGTGTTGGTCAAGCACCTGGCCTACCCCGGGCGTGCCGATGACCAGTTCGAGATGCTGCTGGTGAGCGCTGAACAAAGCTGGCACCTGCGCCGCCCACTGCTGGCGTTTCCGCGTCAACCGGTGGGGGTGGGCGACCTGACGTCGGGCCTGTTCCTGGCCCGCGTACTGCTTGGGGACAACTGGCTGCAGGCGTTCGAGTTTACCGCCGCGGCGGTGCATGAAGTGCTGCTCGAAACACAGGCCAGCGCCAGCTACGAATTGCAGCTGGTACGGGCCCAGGATCGCATTGCCCACCCGCGCGTGCGCTTCGAGGCGCAGCGCCTGGCGTTTTAAATGGCGTCGGTTTTCAGGTCCTGGTAGCGCTTTTCCAGCTCTTGGCGAATTTGCCTGCGTTGCTGGCCCTGCAGGAACCGGCGCTTCTCCTCGCTGCTGTGCGGCTGGCGCGGCGGCACCGCCACCGGGCGGCGGTTGTCATCGACCGCCACCATGGTGAAGAAACAGCTGTTGGAGTGACGCACGGAACGCTCCCGGATGTTCTCCGTCACCACCTTGATGCCCACCTCCATCGAGGTGTTGCCGGTGTAGTTGACCGATGCGAGGAATGTCACCAGTTCGCCGACGTGCACGGGTTCGCGGAAGATTACCTGGTCGACCGACAGGGTCACCACGTAACTGCCGGCGTAACGGCTTGCGCACGCATAGGCGACTTCATCCAGGTATTTGAGCAGGGTGCCGCCATGCACGTTGCCGGAGAAGTTGGCCATGTCCGGGGTCATCAGGACGGTCATGCTCAGCTGGGCGTTTCCAGGTTCCATAGTGTGCTCACGGTGAGGTTGCGCTGAATCGGGGCGGGTATCTGCAGACACTTCTGTTTCCCCTTTTTGAGTTTGCCTTCCTGGTACGGGACGTTGGCTGACGCTCCATCGTCACGCTGATCACGCCATCGGCAGCGGTTAACCTGCCGATCTGTTTCTACATATTGCACCGACGTTACGCGGCGGGGTGCGATGTTAACCTGAGTACGCCCATGCAACATGGGCTTTCCTGCATTCAATACAGTATGTACTTGCTGCTCGCTCGGTTTGCCTTGGCAGAGGAGCGGTCTGCCCGGGCATCGAGAAAAGGAGTATCGCGCCATGCATGCCATCAGCTTCATCCAGGACCTGGCAGTGATCATGCTGGTTGCCGGGGTGGTCACGATTCTCTTCCACCGCCTCAAGCAGCCCGTCGTGTTGGGCTACATCGTCGCCGGCTTCATCATTGGCCCGCACACCCCGCCGTTTGGCCTGATCCACGATGAAGACACCATCAAGACCCTGGCTGAGCTGGGGGTGATATTCCTGATGTTCTGCCTGGGGCTTGAGTTCAGCTTGCGCAAGCTGTTCAAGGTCGGCGCCACAGCGTTCATCGCGGCGTTCCTGGAAATCGTGCTGATGATCTGGATCGGTTTCGAGATCGGTCGCTGGTTCGGTTGGAACACCATGGATTCGCTGTTCCTCGGCGCCATCCTGGCGATCTCCTCGACCACCATCATCGTCAAGGCGCTCAACGACCTGAAGATGAAGAACGAGCGCTTTGCCCAGCTGATTTTCGGCGTACTGATCGTCGAGGATATTCTCGGTATCGGCATCATTGCCTTGCTGTCCGGCATCGCTGTCAGCGGCACGGTCAGCTCTGGCGAAGTGTTTTCCACGGTCGGCAAGCTGTCGCTGTTCATGATCGTCGCGCTGGTCATTGGCATCTTGCTGGTGCCGCGGCTGTTGGCCTATGTGGCCAAATTCGAGAGCAACGAGATGTTGCTGATCACCGTGCTGGGCCTGTGTTTCGGGTTCTGCCTGCTGGTGGTGAAGCTGGAATACAGCATGGTCCTGGGCGCCTTCCTGATTGGCGCGATCATGGCCGAGTCGCGCCAGTTGCTGAAGATCGAGCAACTGATCGAGCCCGTACGCGACCTGTTCAGCGCCATTTTCTTTGTCGCCATCGGCCTGATGATCGACCCTCAGGTACTGATCGACTACGCCTGGCCGATCGTGGTCATCACCTTGGCCGTGGTGCTGGGCAAGATGCTGTCCTGTGGCATGGGGGCGTTTATCGCGGGCAATGATGGCCGCACTTCGCTGCGTGTCGGCATGGGGCTTTCCCAGATCGGCGAGTTCTCGTTCATCATCGCCGCGCTGGGCATGACCCTGCAGGTCACCAGTGATTTCCTCTATCCGGTGGCTGTGGCTGTTTCGGCAATCACCACACTGCTGACGCCTTATCTGATCCGCGCGGCCGCCCCCCTGTCGTTGAAGCTGGGCAATGTGGTGCCAAGCCGTCTGGCGCGTGTGCTGTCGCTGTATGGCGAGTGGCTGCGCAACATCCAGCCGCAGGGTGAGGGGGCCATGCTGGCGGCAATGATCCGGCGCATCCTGTTGCAGGTTGGCGTGAATCTGGCGCTGGTGATCGCCATCTTCTTCAGCGGTGGTTACTTCGCTGGGCGCATTGGCAACTGGCTCAGTGAGTGGGTCACCGATGTCAGCCAGCAGAAGGCTGTGATCTGGGGGGCGGCACTGCTGCTGTCACTGCCGTTCCTGATTGCGGCGTATCGCAAGCTCAAGGCGCTGTCGATGCTGCTGGCGGAAATGGGCGTGAAGCCTGAAATGGCGGGGCGTCACACCCAGCGTGTGCGCCGAGTGATTGCCGAGGTGATCCCACTGCTGTCGCTGCTGGTGATCTTCCTGCTGCTGTCGGCGCTGTCGGCGAGCATCCTGCCCACCAGTGAGTTGCTATTGGTGATTGCAGTGGTGGCGGCGGTGGTGGTGGCTGTGCTGTGGCGATGGTTCATCCGCGTGCATACACGCATGCAGATTGCCTTGCTGGAGACGTTGGAGAACAGCCGCGAGAACACGCACTGAGGAGGTAATGCCTTCTGCGCAAGATTTCACCGTCGTCCGAGGGGATGGAGCGGTAGCGATGTCGCCAGGCGCAGAAAGCCTGGCGATTTTAATCGCATTAATGGCTTTGAGCCATTATTTTACCTGTCGATATTTTGCAGCTTTGTAGGAACGATCAGCTTTCCAGCCAGACGTCCCGCGCCCAGTGCCATACCGATTCCCAGCTGTCTTCACCGACGATTTCATCTTCGGCATCCCACAGCACTACCGTGCCGTCTTCCTCGACGCAGTAATAATTATCACCGTCCTGGCAAATCGGGATGAGGTCGCGTGGCACGCCGGCATCCCAGGCATTGGATGCTACGTCCGGCAGGTAGGTATGCGATTGCGGGTCGGTGATCGTGACAGGTTCCAGGGAGCCGTAGACCACATCACTGACGGTCAGCAGGAACTCCTTGAACACGAAGGGAATGTTGATGAACAGCTGTTCTTCGACTTCTACCAGCTGATCTTCATCGGGAAGCTCCAAGGGTACCGGTACCGGCTCATTGGCTTCACGGAGTTGTTCGATCACTTCTTCCACGGTTCACTTCCTCTGACCTTGATGACAACGCTGCGCGTTATACCCTAGTAGGGCACTGTGGCAAAAGCAAAAACCCCGGGACAGAGCCCGGGGTTTTTTGTGCAGCGCGTGTTGGTTAACCGTTTTGACGGATACCGGCGACCAGCCAAGGCTGATTCTCGCCCTGGGCGCGAACCATGTGCCAGCTTTCGCTGAACACTTCGCCCTGGTCGAAGCGCGAAGTCTTCGACACGCCACGGAAGGTCAGGGTGGCGTCGGTGCGGTCGGCGCGATCATCGACGCCGTCCAGCTGCACTTCGAGGTTGTCGATGTAGGTGGCCTGGAAGCCATCACCCAACTCGGCGCGCTCGCGCTTGAGGAACTCGAGCATTTGCGGCGTGACGAACTCGGCGATCTTGTCCATCTCGTTGGCATCCCAGTGCTGCTGCAGCGACTGGAAGTGGCTTTGCGCGGCGGCCAGGAAGCTCTTCTCGTTGAACCAGGCCGGTGCGTTGATCACCGGAGCGGCAGCGGCGGCAGGCGCGGCCGAGCCACCGAATACCGACGGCTGGGCAGGCTGGCCGTGAGCTTCGCGCTGGAACGGCGCGTGGCCAGGTGCGGCCATTTGCGGCTGCTGTTGGCGGCGACGCGCGGCGATGAAGCGGAACACCAGGAACGCGATCAGGCCCATGATCAGGAAGTCCATGATCTGCATGCCCTGGAAGCCATCACCCATGAACATGGAGGCCAGCAGGCCACCGGCGGCGAGGCCGGCCAGTGGGCCCAGCCAGCGCGAAGCACCGCTGGCGGCGGCCGGCGCGCGGCCAGGCGCGGTTGGCGCGGCGGCAGGCGTGGCTGGCGTGGCCTGGCGGGTCTGGTGAATAGGCGCGGAGCCCGAGCTCTTGCCGCCGCCGAAACGCTTGGCGCTGGCGTCCAGGCTCAGCGTCAAGCCGACGCAGAGCGCCAGTGCGATGCTAAGAAAACGTTGCATAAGTGGGATATCCCCTGTTGTGGATTGCACGCGCGCCATGGTGCACAGGTTCCCGGGCACATGACCAGCGACATAATGTTTCGAGCTTTTGCCTGAATGTTACAAGCCTATGCCTATAGGGCTTCGAGCTTGGCATACCCCAGCATCAGCCACTTGCTGCCTTCGGCAAAGTTCACCTGCACCCGTGCCTGGGCACCAGAGCCCTCGAAGTTGAGGATCACCCCCTCGCCGAACACCGCATGCTGCACCCGCTGGCCGAGGTTGAAGGCGGTCTGCGGAATATTGGCATTGGCGAACAGGTTGCTGGTGGTGGCCTTCGCCCCGCCGAACGGGCGGCTGACGCTGTTGGACAAGCGCACTTCCTGAACCAGGCCTGCCGGAATCTCGCGTACGAAACGTGACACTTTATTGTAGGTTTCGCTGCCATACAGGCGACGTGTCTCGGCATAGGTCATGACCAGCTGGCGCATGGCACGGGTAATGCCCACGTAAGCCAGGCGACGTTCCTCTTCAAGGCGGCCAGGCTCTTCCAGGCTCATCTTGTGCGGGAACAGCCCTTCTTCCATGCCCACCAGGAACACATAGGGGAACTCCAGGCCTTTGGCGCTGTGCAAGGTCATCAGCTGAATGCTGTCTTCATGCTCGTCGGCCTGGGTGTCGCCCGCCTCAAGCGAGGCGTGGCCAAGGAAGGCCGAGAGCGGCGAGAGTTCGGCGTCTTCGTCGCTGGCCTCGAAGTTGCGCGCTGCGCTGACCAGTTCCTCAAGGTTTTCCACCCGTGCCTGGCCCTTTTCACCCTTTTCTTCCTGGTGATAAATGATCAGGCCGGACTGCTCGATGGTGGTCTGGGTCATGGTATGCAGCGGCATGTCCACAACCTTGGCGGCCAAGCCCTCAATCAGTTCGATGAAGGCACCCAGCGCGCTGGCGGCACGGCCCTTGAGGGCTTTGGCGGCGAGCAGCTGGCACATGGCTTCCCACATCGACAGCTGGCTGTGGCGGGCGTGATCGCGAATGGCTTCGACGGTTTTTTCGCCGATACCGCGCGGCGGTACATTGATTACCCGCTCCAGCGCCGCATCGTTGCCACGGCCTTCGAGCAGGCGCAGGTAAGCCATGGCGTTCTTGATTTCGGCACGTTCGAAGAAGCGCTGGCCGCCATAGATGCGGTACGGAATGCGTTCGCGCAGCAGGGCCTCTTCCAGTACCCGCGATTGGGCGTTGGAGCGGTACAGGATGGCGATTTCGTTGCGCGCATTGCCTTGCTTGATCAGGCTCTCGATGGTTTCCACCACGTAGCGCGCTTCATCGTGTTCGTTGTAGGCCGCGTACAGGGTCAGGGGCTCGCCTTCGCCCATGTCGGTCCACAATTCTTTGCCCAGGCGCCCGCTGTTGTTGGCGATAAGGGCGTTGGCCGCCTTGAGGATGCCACCGGTGGAGCGGTAGTTCTGCTCCAGGCGGATCATCTCGGCGTCGGGGAAGTCGGCTGTGTACTGGTGGATGTTCTCGATCTTGGCGCCGCGCCAGCCGTAGATCGACTGGTCGTCATCACCCACCGCCATCAGGCTGTCGCCGCCGCGTGCGAGCAGGCGCAACCAGGCGTACTGCACGGCGTTGGTGTCCTGGAACTCGTCCACCAGCACGTGGCGGAAGCGCCGCTGGTAATGCTCCAGCAGGCCAGGGTGATCGCGCCACAGGTCGAGGGCGCGCAGCAGCAGTTCGGAGAAGTCGATGACCCCGGCGCGCTCACAGGCCTGTTCGTAAGCGGTATAGACGTCGCGCATGGTCGCCAGGAACAGGTCACCCCCGGCCTGGATATGCTGAGGGCGCAAGCCTTCGTCTTTCTGGCCGTTGATGAACCATTGTGCCTGGCGTGCCGGCCACTTCTGCTCATCCAGGCCGAGCTCGCGCATCACCCGCTTGATCAGGCGCTGCTGGTCGTCGCTGTCGAGAATCTGGAAGTTCTGCACCAGCCGGGCTTCCTGCCAGTGCGCGCGCAGCAGGCGGTGGGCCAGGCCGTGGAACGTGCCCACCCACATGCCCGCCGGGTTTATCTCCAGCAGCTGCTCGATCCGCTGGCGCATTTCTGCGGCGGCCTTGTTGGTGAAGGTCACCGACAAGATCGAGTGCGGCGATGCCTGCTCGACCTGGATCAGCCAGGCGATGCGGTGCACCAGCACGCGGGTTTTACCGGAACCGGCGCCGGCAAGCACCAGTTGGCGCCCGCGCGAGGCGGCTACGGCCTGGCGTTGGGCGTCATTGAGAGAGTTCAGCAGGAGGGAGAGGTCGTCTGTGCGCATCGGGCCATTCTAGGGCGAGGCAAGGGATGGGGCAAACGTCTACTGTATAAATGTTCACCCTGCACGCCCACCGTTCATCCGAGTGCCCGAGCGATGGCCTGCCTTACGGGCAGGCCTGATGCTCAATGCGTCACCATGATCTCGGTAATGCTAGTGATCAAGGCGCCATCATGAAAGATGTCCACCTTTGGGATGTTGCTATGGTCGCCTGGCATCCTGAAGCTCACAGGCTTTTGCGTGACCACTTGGGGGAAGATGCCTTCGCCGGTTTCGAGCGTCAATTCAAGTGCCAGCGCGAAGGACTTGTCTTGCATCTTGCGCAGGCTCAGGGTCGGTTGGATACCGGGGTGGCCAACCCTGACCTTGCCGGATACGCGAAAAGCGGTAGCGCCAGGCATGTGGTCCATTTGTGCAACCCAGCCTTGGGTTTCGAGGGTCATGTTTCTGTTCTCCGAAGTAGCGCGACGAAGTGCCGCGTACGCACAGGGTCATGCGCCAACGAAAAACATCGCAGCTAGAAACGGTTCAACTGTGCCAATGCCTGCCTTGGTGAGCCAGCAGGCTGTTGGCCTGCTCCGGCCCGTTGCTGCCGGCAGCGTAGGGGCGCGGCGCCTGGAAGTGCTCTTCCCAGCCCTTGATGATCGGGTCGATCCAGGCCCAGGCCGCTTCGACCTCATCGCGGCGCATGAACAGCGTCGAGTCGCCCTCCAGCACGTCCAGCAGCAGGCGCTCATAGGCTTCCCAGCGGCGGGCCTGGCCGAATACCTGAGCCAGGTTCAAGTCCAGGTCGACCGGCTCCAGGCGCATGCCCTTGCCTGGGCTTTTGGTCATCATGCGCAGGCTGATGCGTTCTTCAGGCTGCAACTGGATCAGCAACTGGTTGACCTGGCCGCCGTTGAACAGCTCGTGGGGCACCGGCTTGAACTGGATGACGATCTGCGACGAGCGTCGCGCCATGCGTTTGCCGGTGCGCAGGTAAAAGGGCACGCCGGCCCAGCGCCAATTGTCGATCTGGGCCTGCACGGCGACGAAGGTCTCGGTGTCGCTGTCGTTGTCCACGTCTTTTTCGAAGTAGTACGCCGGCACTTCCTGACCACCGATGCGTCCGGCGCCATACTGGCCGCGCACGGTCTTGTCCTGCACGTCCTGGCCGGCAATGGGCTTGAGGGCACGCAGAATCTTCACTTTCTCGTCCCGCACGGCTTCGGCCTCGAACTGCGCCGGCGGCTCCATGGCCACCAGGCACAGCAGCTGCAGCAGGTGGTTCTGCAACATGTCGCGGGTCGCGCCGGCGCGGTCATAGTAGCCACCGCGGTTCTCTACACCCAGGGTTTCGCAGACGCTGATCTGCACGTGGTCGACCTGGCTGTTGCGCCATACCGGCTCCAGCAGGGCGTTGGCGAAGCGCAGGGCCATCAGGTTCTGCACGGTCTCCTTGCCCAGGTAGTGGTCGATACGGAACACCTGGGCTTCCTCGAACACCGCACCAATTGCCTCGTTGATGGCGGTGGCGGATGCCAGTGAATGGCCGATGGGCTTTTCCAGCACGATGCGGGCTTCGGGGTCGGCCAGGCCTGCGATGCGCAGGTGGTTGGCGATGGGCACGAACAGGTTGGGGGCGGTGGCCAGGTAGAAGACCCGGGTCAGCCCACCGGGCTCGCCCAGGTAGCGCGCCAGGCGGCCGAAATCGGCACTCTGCGCGGCGTCCATGGCGAAGTAGTCGAGCCGGGCGGAGAACCGCTGCCAGACCTCTTCGTCGAAGTCGTTACGCGCGATCTGCGCCCGACAGTGGCGCTCGGCAAGCTTCAGGTAGTCGTTACGTGGCAGGTTGCGCCGCGCCAGGGCAATGATCCGCACGGCGTTGTTCAGACGACCCTCGCGAAACAGGTGGTAGAGCGCCGGAAGCAATTTGTGCAGGGCCAGATCGCCGGTGCCACCGAAGACCAGAATGTCGCAAGGAATAGTCAAACCACCACGCTCCACGTTCGTTTAACTGGGCGGGTTGGCGCCCATGTAGTATAACTACAAGAAAGCTACATCCCGGCAAGCCGATCATAACCGAGTCCAGCCCGTGAATCTGTTGCAACATATCGCCCAATCGCGCCACCTGCTGCGCAAATCGGAACTGAAAGTGGCCGACCACGTGCTGCTAGACCCGGCTGCCGTCATGCACAGCTCGATGGCGGACCTGGCGCACAACGTGGGTATCAGTGAACCGACCATCGTGCGTTTTTGCCGGGCGATCGGCTGTTCAGGCTTCCAGGACCTCAAGCTGAAACTGGCACAGAGCCTGGCCGCCGGGGCCAGTTTTGGCCAGTTCGCGATCCATGAAGACGATTCGGTAGCCGATTACAGCCTGAAGATCTTCGACACCACGTTGCACACGCTGATGGAAGTGCGCGAGCACCTCGATCCTCACGCGCTGCAGCAGGCGGTGAGCGCGATGGCCCAGGCGCAGCGCGTGGAGTTCTATGGCTTTGGCGCGTCCGGCGCAGTGGCTGCCGATGCCCAGCACAAGTTCTTCCGGCTGTTGCTCAGCGCGGCGGCTTATTCCGACCCGCACATGCAAGCCATGTCGGCGGTCACGTTGAAGCCGGGCGATGTTGCGGTCTGTATTTCCCAATCGGGCCGTTCCAAAGACCTGCTGATCACCGCCAACCTGGTGCGTGAGAGTGGTGCCAACCTCATCACCCTGTGCCCGAGCGCCACCCCGTTGGCGGAGCTTTCGACCGTCAACCTGGCGATCGATGTGCATGAAGATACCGAGATCTATACCCCGCTGACCTCCCGTATCGCGCACCTGGTGGTGATCGATGTGCTGGCCATGGGCGTTGCCATGGCGCGTGGGCCGAGCCTGGTCAACCACCTCAAGAGCGTGAAACGCAGCTTGCGTAGCCTGCGTTTGTCGCCGAAATCGATCAAGGCTACCGACGACTGAAGCGTCCTGTCGGCGATTGGGCGGCTCCAAGCGGCCAAAATTCATGATTTTGTAACCGCCCCAACGCAAAACCGTAAACCCTCGAAGCCAGTCTGAAACTCCCGCATCCTAACTGGGAGACAGGCAATGGCTCGTGACTTCGACGGTACGTACCAACCCAACGCCAAGGCTCGCAAGCAGCAGGAAAAGGATCAGCGCCGGATGGAGTACCGCCGCGCTATCGAAAGCTACTGCGACCAGCGCCAATTGCTCCGTGATTTGGTTGACTACCCTGAGCTACAAGAACTCACGGTGTGGCAGGCCTCGGCAGCGACTTCCCCGAAAAACGCTCCACAATTGCGCTGATAAGCACACGTTCGCTGCGGATGAACGCTAAAAATGCCAGGGCCACCGGTGACTGCCGCTTGGCCTTGGCCTGTACCACACACCAGCTGCGGTACAGCGGCAGTTCCTCCACCGGCAACTCTTTCAGCACGCCCGTGGCCAGCTCCATGTTCAAGGCATGGCGGGTCAGCAGGGCGATGCCCAGGCCCGCGATCACGCACTCGCGCTGGGCATCGGCCGAGGCCACCTCAAGGGTCTGGGTGAAGTGCACGCGTTTGTCCTTGAAGTACTCCTCGCACGCCTTGCGTGTGCCCGAGCCTTGTTCGCGGACCAGCAGGGTATGAGGCTCAAGGTCCTGCAGGCGCAGGTGCTCCAGCTTGCACAGTGGGTGGTCCGGCGGGGCCACGGCGACGATCGGGTTGTTCAGAAACGGCAGAAACTCCAGGCCCATGTCCTGCGGCACCATGGACATGATGATCAGGTCGTCACGGTTGTCCGAAAGGCGCCGGATCGCCTGGGCGCGGTTGACCACCGTGAGCGTCAGGTTGACCTCCGGGTGTCGCTGTTTGAAGGCGGCGAACAGGTGTGGCACGAAGTACTTGGCACTGGATTCGATCGCCAGCTTCAGCTGCCCTTGCAGTGAACCCTGCAGGTCCGACAGCTGCATGTCGAGGCTTTCCAGCCGACCGAAGATATCGCGGCTGGCGCGTTGCAGCGCTTCGGCCGCTTCGGTCAGGTAGAGCTTCTTGCCGACGTACTCGAACAATGGCTGGCCGATCAGTTCTTCGAGCTGACGGATCTGTAGACTAACGGCGGGTTGCGTAAGCGCCATTTCCTCGGCCGCACGGCTGTACGAGCGCAAATCGCACACCTCGTTGAAGATCTGCAATTGGCGCAATGTCATACGCATCAAGGACTTACGCATTTTTATCCAGGCTCCGGCAAAACCTTGTTACGGCACTATAAGCTTTTGCTAATACTGCCCCTAACAAATATTGATTTTTGTTTATCGTCCTACAGCGCTAGGGTGAATGTGCGACTGGCCAGCAACGTCTGGTCACGCGCCGACCGGTAGAACCGGCTCGACTGTTCCTACGGCTTTGGGAAGACTCCAGTGATAAAAAAAATCCTGATCGCCAACCGAGGTGAAATCGCAGTTCGGATCGTGCGTGCCTGCGCCGAGATGGGCATTCGCTCGGTAGCGATCTATTCCGACGCCGACCGTCATGCGCTGCACGTAAAGCGCGCTGACGAGGCCCACAGCATCGGTGCCGAGCCGCTGGCCGGGTACCTGAACCCGCGCAAGCTGGTGAACCTCGCTGTCGAAACCGGTTGTGATGCCCTGCACCCGGGTTACGGTTTCTTGTCGGAAAACGCTGAACTGGCAGAGATCTGCGCCGAGCGCGGGATCAAGTTCATCGGCCCGGCTGCCGAAGTCATTCGTCGCATGGGCGACAAGACCGAAGCACGCCGCACCATGATCAAGGCCGGCGTCCCGGTGACGCCGGGCACCGAAGGCAACGTTGCCGATATCCATGAAGCCCTGAGTGAAGGTGACCGCATCGGTTATCCGGTCATGCTCAAGGCGACCTCCGGCGGTGGCGGCCGCGGCATTCGCCGTTGCAACAGCCGTGAAGAACTGGAACAGAATTTCCCCCGCGTGATCTCCGAGGCCACCAAGGCCTTCGGCTCGGCAGAAGTGTTTCTGGAAAAGTGCATCGTCAACCCCAAGCACATCGAGGCGCAGATCCTCGGTGACAGCTTCGGCAACGTGGTGCACCTGTTCGAGCGCGATTGCTCGATCCAGCGCCGCAACCAGAAGCTCATCGAAATCGCCCCGAGCCCTCAGCTGACCCCCGAGCAGCGCGCCTACATCGGCGACCTCGCGGTGCGTGCAGCCAAGGCTGTGGATTACGAGAACGCCGGTACCGTGGAGTTCCTGCTCGCCGATGGCGAGGTGTACTTCATGGAAATGAACACCCGGGTGCAGGTAGAACACACCATCACCGAAGAAATCACCGGTATCGACATCGTTCGTGAGCAGATCCGCATCGCTTCGGGCCTGCCGCTGTCGGTCAAGCAGGAAGACATCCAGCACCGCGGTTACGCGCTGCAGTTTCGGATCAACGCCGAAGACCCGAAAAACAACTTCCTGCCCAGCTTCGGCAAGATCACCCGTTACTACGCACCCGGCGGCCCAGGCGTGCGCACCGACACGGCGATCTACACCGGCTACACCATTCCGCCGTACTACGACTCCATGTGCCTGAAACTGGTGGTCTGGGCATTGACCTGGGAAGAAGCCATGGACCGCGGCCTGCGGGCCCTGGACGACATGCGCGTGCAGGGGGTGAAGACCACCGCCGCGTATTACCAGGAAATCCTGCGCAACCCGGAATTCCGTAGCGGCCAGTTCAACACCAGCTTCGTCGAAAGCCACCCAGAACTGACCAACTACTCGATCAAGCGCAAACCCGAAGAGCTGGCCCTGGCCATCGCCGCCGCCATCGCCGCCCACGCAGGCCTGTGAGGAAACTTATAATGTCCAAGAAAATCCACGTAACCGACACGATCCTGCGCGACGCTCACCAGTCCCTGCTGGCCACCCGCATGCGTACCGAAGACATGCTGCCGATCTGCGACAAGCTCGACAAAGTCGGCTACTGGTCGCTGGAAGTCTGGGGCGGTGCAACCTTTGATGCCTGTGTGCGCTTCCTCAAGGAAGACCCGTGGGAGCGCCTGCGCAAACTGCGCGCCGCGCTGCCCAACACGCGCCTGCAAATGCTGCTGCGTGGGCAGAACCTGCTGGGCTACCGCCATTACAGCGATGACGTGGTCAAAGCCTTTGTCGCCAAGGCCGCCGTCAACGGCATTGACGTGTTCCGCATCTTCGACGCCATGAACGATGTGCGTAACCTGCGCGTGGCCATTGAAGCGGTCAAGGCCGCCGGCAAGCACGCTCAGGGCACTATCGCCTACACCACCAGCCCTGTGCACACCATCGAAGCCTTCGTGAACCAGGCCAAGCAGATGGAAGCCATGGGTTGCGACTCGGTGGCGATCAAGGACATGGCCGGCCTGCTGACCCCATATGCCACCGGCGAGCTGGTCAAGGCACTGAAGGCCGAGCAGTCGCTGCCGGTGTTCATCCACTCCCACGACACCGCCGGCCTGGCCGCCATGTGCCAGCTCAAGGCTGTGGAAAACGGCGCCGATCACATCGACACCGCGATCTCCAGCTTCGCCTGGGGCACCAGCCACCCAGGCACCGAGTCGATGGTCGCGGCCCTCAAGGGCAGCGAGTTCGACACCGGCCTGGACCTGGAGCTGCTGCAGGAAATCGGCCTGTACTTCTATGCCGTGCGCAAGAAGTACCACCAGTTCGAAAGCGAATTCACCGCAGTGGATACCCGGGTACAGGTCAACCAGGTACCCGGCGGCATGATTTCCAACTTGGCCAACCAGCTCAAGGAGCAGGGCGCCCTCAACCGCATGAGCGAAGTGCTGGCGGAAATCCCACGTGTGCGTGAAGACCTCGGCTTCCCGCCGCTGGTGACCCCGACCTCGCAGATCGTCGGTACCCAGGCGTTCTTCAACGTGCTGGCAGGCGAACGTTACAAGACCATCACCAACGAGGTGAAGCTGTACCTGCAAGGCGGTTACGGCAAGGCCCCGGGTGTGGTCAACGAACAGCTGCGCCGTCAGGCCATCGGCAGCGAAGAAGTGATCGACGTGCGCCCGGCCGACCTGCTCAAGCCAGAAATGACCAAGCTGCGTAACGACATCGGCGCCCTGGCTCGTTGCGAAGAAGACGTGCTGACCTTCGCCATGTTCCCGGACATCGGGCGCAAGTTCCTCGAAGAGCGCGAAGCCGGCACCCTGACCCCGGAAGCCCTGTTGCCGATCCCGGAAGCCGGCGCGATTGCCGCACCTGGCGGCGAAGGTGTGCCGACCGAGTTCGTCATCGACGTGCACGGCGAAACCTACCGCGTCGACATCACCGGTGTGGGCGTGAAGGCTGAGGGCAAGCGCCACTTCTACCTGTCGATCGACGGCATGCCAGAAGAAGTGGTGTTCGAACCGCTCAACGAGTTTGTTGGCGGCGGCGGCAGCAAGCGCAAGCAGGCCACCGACCCAGGCCATGTCAGCACCACCATGCCAGGCAACATCGTCGATGTGCTGGTCAAGGAAGGCGACATGGTCAAAGCCGGCCAGGCCGTGCTGATCACCGAAGCCATGAAGATGGAGACCGAAGTGCAGGCGGATATCGCCGGCAAGGTCGTGGCCATCCACGTGGCCAAGGGCGATCGCGTGACGCCGGGCGAGATCCTGATCGAGATCGAAGGTTGATAGAAACCTTCATCTAAAAAACGGTTTACCTCTGGGGAGCGGATGCTCCCCTTTTTTATGCATTAAATTGCATATTCCGAGCGCTAAGCGTTGAAAATATGCAATTTAATGCATATTTTTTGAGTTTCGAGATGAAGAATATGCACTATATTGCAGCGCCCATGGTGTTGGATGCCGAAGGTGTCACCCGCACGACCAAATGGTCAACCGATATTGAGCGTGCTGGAGAAGTCGACTGGCGCAAGGCGTGTGAGAGCCTGTCGCCACTGATCAGACCCGAGCAGGCGTTCGAACAATTGCGCCAGGATGCGGTGCTGCTGCTGGCGCTTCCAGATCTGCTCCGTGAATCAGGCTTGCCGGAGGTGGTGATGAATCATCCTGCTGTCGCGCTAAGACAGCTTGAGCAGCGGATGAATGCGTGGGGCCTACTATGAGCCTGTCCCCCGAACAACGAGCCAAAATCATCGATGATGTGCAGCAATGGATCGCTGACGGCACATGCGATATGGGTACGGTAGTACGGCATTTGCGCGTGACCGTGGCAGGCCTTCAACAGTCGCAGTTTGCTCGCATGTGCAAGGTATCCTTACGCACGCTTATCCAGATCGAGCGGGGCGAGGGGAACCCTACCCTCAAGTCAATGAATGCCGTACTGCGCCCGTTTGGTCTTCAGATAGGTGTGGTCAGGCGCCAGCGTCAGATCACCTGACCCCGGCTTCACTGTTGATAGCCCTTGCCAAAATGCCGCTCCAGCTTGGCCTGTACCAGCTCCAGCAGAATCGACAGTACCCAGTAGATCACCGCTGCGGTCGTCAGCATCTCCAGATAGCGGTAGCTGGAACGGCCATAGGACTGGGCCAGGAACATCACTTCCCACACGCCCATCACCGAAATCAGCGACGAGTCCTTGAGCATCGAAATGAACTGGTTGGCGCTTGGCGGGATGATGGTGCGCATGGCTTGCGGCAGGGTGACGTGCCAGAAGATTTGCGCAGGGCCGAGGCCCAGTGCCATCGCCGCCTGGCGTTGCCCGGGCGCCACGCCAAGAATGCCAGCACGGAAGATTTCGCTGAGGTAGGCGCCATAGTTCAGCGACAGGGCGATGATGCCGGCGCTGATGGCCCCAGGGACCACGCCCAGTTGCGGCAAGCCCAGGTAGATCAGCAGGATCTGGATCAGCAGCGGAGTACCACGGAAAAACGACGTGTAGAAGCTGGCGATGCCCAGCAGCACCGCGCTGCTCGACAGGCGTGCCAACGCGGCGGCGAAGCCCAGTGCTACCGAAACGACAATTGAGCACAGGCACAGGAACAAGGTCAGTGCCGCGCCTTGCAAAAAGCCATTCGGCCCCAGCTTGAACCCAGCCAGGTAGGGGAATTTCTCGACAATGATCGAAAACTTCAGGTCAAAGCTGAGGAAAAACGCGGCAAACAGCACAAACAGCCCCACCCAGGTCAGGTAGAGGCGTGTGCGGAAACCGAACAGCTGGGCGCCCGTGGTTTTGACGGCGGGACGAGGGGCAGGTTGATGAGCACTCATTTACTGATATCGGCGCCGATCCATTTCTGTGACAGCTTGGCCAATGTACCGTCGGCCTTGAGCTCGGCGAATACCTGGCGCAGTTTTGCATCCCACTCAGGGTCGCCTTTTTCGATGGCCACCGAGTTGGGTTCTTCATACAGCGGCGCGCCGGCCAATTTGAAACGTTTGTCCTGGTCCAGACGGGGTTGGGCGGTGACCAGGTTGGTCAGGATCGCGTCCAGGCGCACGCCTGCACCCAGGCCCAGGTCCTGGAAGGCGACGTTGTCGGTGTCATAGGGCGCGATTTGCACCATTTCGAAGGGGTAATCGATCTTTTTGTCTTCGTCGCCTTCGATGACCAGGTTCTTGTTCAGGTAGCTCTCGTAGCTCGATGCGCTGGTCAAGCCGACCTTGAGGCCGTCGAGGTCTTTGGCTGAGTGAATACGATCATCCTTGGCGTTGACCACGATCACCGCAGGCGAGGCATAGTACTCGACCGGGAAATCAAACACCTCGGCGCGCGCCTTGCTCGGCGTCATGGAGCACACACAAAGGTCGTAACGGCCGCTCCAGCGCCCCGCTGCGATCACATCCCAGGACGGCGTCTCCAGGCGCAGCTTGACGCCCAGCTTGTCGGCGACTGCCTTGGCCACATCCACGTCAAAGCCATCGAGCTGGTTCTGCTCGTTCAGGAACGAGAACGGCGGGTAGCTTTCCATCAGCACGTTGACCACTTCATTGCGCGCTTGTACTCGGTCCAGCGTGGCGCCTGCGAAGGCTTGAGTGGTGGCACACAGGGCGATAAGGCCGGTGCCGAGCAAGGGAAGCAAGCGCATGGAGGTACCTGAAAAAGTTGTTGGACAATCGGTGTCAGGTATTTAATAGTTATAACAAGTTACGTACTAATGAATTTTATTCATAAACATATAAGTGATAGTCATATGGGCGAACAATCGCTGGTAATTCTGGATGGCGGTATGGGGCGAGAGCTGCAGCGTCGTGGTGCGCCGTTTCGGCAGCCCGAATGGTCAGCGTTGGCATTGAGCGAAGCGCCTGAAGCCGTGCTGGCAGTCCATGCGGCCTACATCGAGGCCGGGGCCCAGGTCATCACCAGCAACAGCTACGCGGTGGTGCCTTTCCATATTGGGGAGGAGCGGTTCGCCAAAGAAGGACGCGCATTGGCCGCAACGGCGGGGCAATTGGCCCGTGCCGCAGCCGATGCGGCTGCCGTACCTGTTCGTGTGGCCGGCTCGCTGCCACCGTTGTTCGGCTCCTATCGCCCGGACCTGTATCAGCCGCAGCGCGTCGCTGAAGTGCTGACACCCTTGCTTGCCGGCCTGTCGCCCTACGTGGACCTTTGGTTGGCAGAAACCCAAAGCTCGATCGAGGAAGTCCAGGCCATTAGCGCGCAACTGCCGCAGGACGGTAGACCGTTCTGGGTATCGTTCACACTGCAGGACGAAGGTGCCATCGACGTGCCTCGGCTGCGTTCCGGGCAAACGGTCGCCGAGGCGGCCGAAGCGATTGCCGGGCTGGGTGTCAGTACACTGTTGTTCAACTGCAGCCAGCCCGAGGTGATCGGCGCGGCGTTGGATGTGGCGCGTGAGACGTTCGAGCGCCTGGGCGTGGAGATCGCCATCGGCGCCTATGCCAATGCCTTCCCGCCGCAGCCCAAGGACGCCACTGCCAACGATGGCCTCGATGAGCTGCGCGAAGACCTCGACCCACCGGGCTACCTGAGCTGGGCCAGCAACTGGCGGCAACGTGGCGCGAGCCTGCTCGGTGGTTGCTGTGGTATCGGCCCGGAGCATATCGCAGAGCTCAGGGCCAACCTGGCCTGATCAGGCGCTGCGGCAGGCTTCCAGCGCCCTGACTTGCCCCTCAGGGCGCTGGTTGTCGGCACTCAACCAGCGCTCGAACCCCGCCGCCACCTGTGGCCACTCATCATCGGTAATCGAATACCACGCGGTATCCCGGTTGTGGTCCTTGACCACCAGGTGCTTGCGGAAAACGCCTTCGTAGACAAAGCCAAAGCGCTCTGCCGCACGCTTGGAGCGGGCGTTGGCGTTGTTGCACTTCCATTCCAGGCGGCGATTGCCCAGCTCGAAACCCAGTTTGCCTAGCAAGTACACCGCCTCGGTCCCCTTTGGCGTGCGCTGCATGGCGGCGCCGAAGGCGATGTGGCCGATCTCGATGCGGCCATGGTCGGGCACGATCGACATCAGGCTGAGAATGCCCTGAGCCTGGCCGGTGGGGCGGTCGATGACGGTATAGAACAAGGGGTCCGCGCTGGCGGCATTGCCTTGCAGCCAACGGTCGAAAGCGCCCCGTTCGGGGAATGGGCCATAAGGCAGGTAATCCCACAGGACCGGGTCGGAATCCGGACCCTGTAGCACCTCCCAGAGATTGTCGCCATGCCGTGCCGGGTCGAGTGGCTCCAGGCGAATGAAGCGGCCCTCGATAGGGCCTGGCGTGGGCGCCTTGGCGGGTTTCCAGTTCAGTGCGTCAGTCATGGCGTGCCTACACCCCTTTGCGAAATTGAATGAAGCCCGACCGCTCGGCAACCTGCTGGTACAGGCTGATGGCGGTGGCGTTGGTTTCGTGGGTCAGCCAGTGCACCTTGGTGCAGCCGGCTGCCTTGGCGGTGGCGTAGACATGTTCAATCAGTTGGCGACCGATGCCCAGGCCGCGCTGTGTGTTATCCACATAGAGGTCCTGCAGGTAGCACGCGTTCTCGATGCTCCAGTTGGAACGATGATAGATCCAGTTGACCATGCCGACCGCCTTGCCATCGACCCAGGCCAGGGCGGAGTGGGTGGGCTCGTTGGCGTCCAGCAGGCGCTGCCAGGTGCTGGTGCTGACGGCTTCGGTCAATTCGGACTCATAGAAGCGCAAGTAAGCCTGCCACAGGGCTAGCCAGGCTGAATGGTCGTTGGCGCTGACGGGGCGCAGAGTGACGCTGGACATGGGGCTTTTCCTTCAGAGTTGGCGCATGTGCGCCGCGAGTTGGTTGTCCTGGTGGTCGGTGCTGTCGCTCAGGCCTTCACGCACCCCAGCGATGTCTTCGGCCGAACGGTTCTGGCTGAGTTTGCGTGCCCCTTGCAGGCGTGTGATCGGCATGCGAATACCGACAATGGCGCGGAGCATGCCTTCAAGGTAGTCGCGGGGGGCGTCGGAGGCTTTCCAGGGCTCACTGCGGCCCTGCTCGTGACGGTCGGTCAGGCGGCTGACGATTTGCAGCAGGGGTTCGGCCTCGTGGATGACTTCGACCGCGCCGTAGGCGTGCACTGCCAGGTAGTTCCAGGTGGGGACCACCTTGGGGTTTTCGGCCTTGCTGGGGTAGTAGCTTGGGCTGACATAGGCGTCGGCACCGGGGAACACCAGCAGCGCTTCAGCGCCTTGCTGCAGGTCTTGCCACTGAGTGTTCGCCCGGGCCAGGTGCGCATAGACCGTGCCAGACACGCCTTCTTGAGTGTCGATGAGGACGGGCAGGTGGGTCGCCAGCAGGCCGTGTTCACCGTGGCTGATCAGCACGGCGAGGCGGGTATCGGCCATGTGCTGGTGCAGGCGCTCAAGGTCGTGTTCCTGGTGGGGCTTGCTGTTGTACATGGCGGGTTCCTTGTTGAATGGCTCCATCCTAGGCAGGCTATTGGTTCGGTGTAAGATCCATTTATGACTGATTTGATAGGTCCAATACGGTGAACAAGCGCCCCTTCAATTTGCCCTTCGACCCTGCGGGTATCGTGCTTGACCGCCGGCGCGGGCTCAGCCAGCAGCTTTATAAGGCCCTGCGTGCTCGGGTACTGGATGGGCGCCTGAGCAGCGGTACGCGCTTACCGGCCAGCCGCGACTTGGCGGCGATACTCGCGTTGTCGCGCAACAGCGTGGTGCGTGCCTACGACCAGTTGTATGCCGAGGGGTACATCGAAAGCCGGGTGGGGGACGGCACCTATGTCACCCAGCTCAATAAACTATCCACACAACTATCCACAGGGTTATCCCTGGGGTTATCAACAAGGTTATCCACATTTTCTTCAGAAAAGACTGAGGATTTATCCAGCTGTGAGCGATCCAGTGAACCGTTGGAGCGTCTGAAAAGTAACCATTTACCCCCACCTAGAAGCGGCGCGCCACGCGCATTCAGGGTCGGCATCCCCGCCTTCGATTTGTTCCCATTTGACGTGTGGGCCAAGCTGCAAGCGGGTTTCTGGCGTAACCCGGACCCTGCACAGCTGGGTTATGGTGACCCCGCAGGTGAGCTTCAGCTGCGGGAGCTGATTGCGGCCTACCTGCGTCGTTCGCGGGGCCTTTCGTGCACGGCTGAACAAATTGTGATCACCAGTGGTGCACAGCAGGCCATCAGCCTTTGTGCACAGTTGCTGTTGCAGCCTGGCGATGGCGTAGCTGTGGAAAACCCGGGTTACCGGGCTGCCGGGCATACCTTCGCGGTGGCGGGGGGTAAGGTGGTGGGCGTGCCGGTGGATGAAGAGGGCATGGACTGCCAGCGGCTCGTGCAATTGGCGGACTGCCGCCTGGCCTACGTGACGCCGGCTCACCAGTACCCGACCGGGGTCACCATGAGCCTGGCACGGCGCCTGGCATTGCTGGCCTGGGCCGAGCGCAGCGATGGCTGGATCATTGAAGACGATTACGACGGCGAGTACCGCTACAGCGGTGCGCCATTGGCACCGCTGGCGGCACTGGATCGGCAGGGGCGGGTGCTGTACGTCGGCACGTTCGGCAAGATTGCCTTTCCCGCATTACGTCTGGGCTACCTGGTGCTGCCTGCGCGTCTGGTGCAGGCGTTCAGCCAGGGGCGAGCGCTGGCCATGCGGCATTCGGAGGTGAGCAGCCAGTGCGTGATGGCCGAGTTCATGGCCCAGGGGCATTTCCAGCGCCACATCCGGCGTATGCGCCGGGCTGCGTTGAGCCGACGCAATGTGCTCAAGGCGGGCTGGCCGATGGATGTGCCGGGGTTGGGCGGCATGCCGGAAGTTGCGGCCGGGCTGCATGTGAAGGTCGATGTGGATAACTTTGCGCGAGAGCAAGCGCTGGTCGCCAGGGCCGAAGCGGTTGGGGTGGAGGTGAATCCGCTGAGTAGTTACTGGTGGGAGGACAGCGAGGTGCCTGTGGATAACCGCGCAGGGCTGGTACTGGGCTTCGCGGCGGTGCCAGAGGCGGACATTGCCAGTGCACTGCTGCGGTTGCGCAATGCCTGGCGCAAATGAACGGGGCTGCAGCGCAGCCCCCTTCTGGCTCAGGTGCCGGACTTGATCCGCGTCCAGGCCCGCGTCCTTACCCGTTCGGCATCGCGCGGCAACGGCTTGAGGGTATACAGCTTGGCCATCGCCTCGGCGGTCGGATACAGGTTGGGGTTATTGCGAATCGCCGGGCTCACCTTGTCGGTCGCGTCTTTGTTCGGGTTTGGGTACCCGACAAAGTCGCTGATCGGCGCAATCACCTCGGGGCGCAGCAGATAGTTGATAAAGGTGTGGGCATCTTCCGGGTTGGCGGCGTTTTTCGGAATCGCCAGCATGTCGAACCAGATCGGCGCACCTTCCTTGGGCAGGCGCATGTCCACCACCACGCCATTGTTCGCATCGCGGGCCCGGTTGGCCGCCTGCGAGAAGCTGCCGCTGTAGCCCACTGCCACGCAGATGTCACCGTTGGCGATGTCGGCCATGTACTTGGAGGAATGGAAGTACGTGACGTGCGGGCGGATCTTCAGCAGCAGGTCCTCGGCCTTTTTGTAGTCGGCCGGCTTCTCGCTGTTAGGCGGCAAGCCGAGGTATTGCAGGGCCAGCGGCAGAATCTCGGAAGGCGAATCGAGCAGGGCGACGCCACACTGCTTGAGCTTGGCGATGTTCTCTTCCTTGAAGATCAGGTCCCAGCTGTCCACAGGCGCGTTTTCACCCAGTGCAGCCTTGACCTTGGCGGGGTTGAAGCCGATCAGCACGGTACCGTACATGTAGGGCACGGCAAACTTGTTGCCTGGGTCGTTGGCCTCGATCAGCTTCATCAGGGCGGGGTCCAGATGCTGCCAGTTCGGCAGCTTGCTGCGGTCCAGTGGCTGGAACACGCCAGCTTCGATCTGCTTGGCAAGAAACACGTTGGACGGCACCACCACGTCATAGCCGGAGTTGCCGGTCAGCAGTTTGGCTTCCAGTGCCTCGTTGGTATCGAAAATGTCGTAGATCAGCTTTACGCCGCTGTCTTTCTGGAAGTCGACCAAGGTTTGTGGGGTGATGTAGTCGAACCAGTTGTAGACCCGCAAGGTACCTTGTGCGGCCTGGGCCTGCAGGGCACCCGTGCACAGGGTGGCAGCGATTAACGGGGCGAGCAGACGCTTGAGTCGGGTCATTACCGGGCTCCTGGCTGGGCGCGCTGGAAGCCTTCCAGCACATTGACCGCGTTGATGCCGATTTCTTCCACAGCGTAGCCGCCTTCCATCACGAACAGGGTCGGCTTGCCGAGCTGGGCGATGCGTTTGCCCATTTCCAGGTAGTCCGGGCTGTCCAGCTTGAACTGGGAGATTGGGTCGTCCTTGAAGGTGTCCACGCCGAGTGAGATCACCAGCACATCGGCGTCGTAGTCGGCGATTCGCTGGCAGGCGTCTTCCAGTGCGGCGCTCCAGGCTGCCCAGTCACTGCCGGCTGGCAACGGATAGTTGATGTTGCAGCCTTCACCTGCCCCTTCGCCCGTCTCGTCGGCATAGCCGAGGAAGAACGGGAACTCGGCCTGCGGGTCGCCGTGAATCGAGGCGAAGAACACATCGTTGCGGCTGTAGAAGATGTCTTGGGTGCCGTTGCCGTGGTGATAGTCGACGTCAAGGATGGCGACTTTGCGGCGGCCCTGGTCAAGGAAGGCCTGGGCGGCGATGGCCGCGTTGTTCAGGTAGCAGTAACCGCCCATCACTTCGCCTGCGGCATGGTGCCCTGGTGGGCGGCACAAGGCGAAAGCTGAATGGGCGCCTTGCTGGATGGCCGCTTGGGCAGTGAGTGCGACTTGGGCGGCGCTGTAGGCAGCCTGCCAGGTACCGGCGGTAATCGGCGCGCCGGCGTCGAAGCTGTAGTAACCAAGCTCGCCATGCAGGCCGGTGGGTTTGACCTGGCGCAGGGTGCGGGCTGGCCAGGTGAAAGGCAGCAGGTCGCCTTCGTGGCCCAAAGCGGCCCAGCGCGCCCAGGCGCCTTCAAAGAAGTCCAGGTAGTCGGCGCTGTGGATGCGCAGCAGCGGCGCGCGGCCGAAGTCGGTCGGGCCCTGCACGTCGCCCAGCTGGCGTTTGTTCACTTGATCGAGCACGTGGTCGGCGCGCGAAGGCATTTCGAAGCAGGGCATCAGCTTGCCGTCGATCAGCTCGCAGCGGCCGTGGTGCAGGCGGTGGTCATCGGAATAGATCGTCAGCATTGTTGTTCTCCGGTTGGACTGGCGTGAGCCCATTTTCAGGGTAGACCTGGTACCGGAGAACGACGCAAACGGCCAAAAGGGGATCGATGTGGCCAAGCTCGCTGGCCAGGTTTTGATGTGCCGGCCTCTTCGCGGGCAAGCCCGCTCCCACAGGATCTCCACAACTCTCGGATACTGTGGTGTACCTGTGGGAGCGGGCTTGCCCGCGAAGAGGCCGGCCCAGGTCAGCCGCGAAAATGGCTGGGCGCCACACCACTCCAGCGTTGGAAGGCATGGCGGAAGCTGGCCGTTTCGCTGAACCCCAAGGTTTCGGCAATTCGGTAAATCGGCATCTGCTCATCGGCCAACAACTGCTTGGCCCGCTCGAAACGCAGCTCATCGAGCAGTTGTTGATAACTGCTGCCCAACGCCTGCAGGTGCCGGCGCAAGGTCCGCGATGAGCAGTTCATCTGCCGTGCCAAACCCTCAAGGCCGGGCGCTGCGTCCAGCTGTTGAGCCAGCAGCTGGCGGATCCGCCCCAGCCAGGCCTGGCGCCCTGTGAACTCAAGGTTAAGGCGGCGGCAGCGCTCGCTCATGGCGTTGTGGGTGATGGGGTCGGCCAGCGGTAGCGGTGTGTCTAGCCAGCGCCGTTCGAAGGCAAACGCGTTGTCCTCGGCAGCGAAGCTGATTGGGCACTGGAAGGCACCGGTATAGAGGCTGTGGTAACCAGGCCGGGCATGCTCGAAACGGGCGCCGAGCAGGGGCAGTGGGCGGCCCAGCAGGTCGTCGCAGATGACTTTCAGCGAGACCAGGCAGAACTCGGCATTGAAGGCCGTCAGGGCCGGGCTGTCGCGGTAATCGCTGGCGCTGAGCCAGACGCGCTGGCCATCGTCGATCAGGCGCAGCTGGAAGACTGTTCCCAGCAGTGCCGGAAAGCGCAACGCAAGGCGCAAGGCGTCACCCAAAGTGGCACTGGAGAGCAGGGCGTAACCCAACATGCCATAGCACGACACATGCATGCGCTGGCCCAGTTCCAGGCCGATGTCTTCACGCCGGGCAACGGCATTGGCGCAGACCTGCAGCTCCTGCTGGGTGGTGATGCGTGCGTCGGCATGCCCCAGGTCCGCCGGGCCGATGCCACTGCCGGCCAGCAAGGCCGAAGCCTCGCAACCCTCTGCCTGGAAGACGTTGAGGATCAGCGAAACCGCGTTGAGGGTGGTGAGGTGGCTGTGCAGCATGCTCGGTATCCCGTTGGGTGGGATGCATTATGGAGCAAGTTGTGTGCCGCAAGCCTGTGGCAACGCAGCAGCGCCAGACCTTGCAGGCAAAAAAAAGGCCCGAAGCATGCGCCCGGGCCTTTGAAAGGTTGAGAGGTGTCTAGTCCCTCGACCTGGTGAGACGGTTGAAGCGGTCGGTTACGCCTTCAGCGGAACCAGACGCGGTGCAATCATGTTTTCCGGACGCAGGATGTCGTTGAGCATCTCTTCGTCCAGCAGCTTCTCTTCGCGCACCAGTTCCAGCACACCGCGGCCTGTTTCCAGGGCAACACGGGCGATACGGGTGGCGTTTTCGTAGCCGATGTACGGGTTCAGGGCGGTGACCAGGCCGATCGAGTGCTCGACCAGTTCACGGCAGCGCTGTTCGTTGGCAGTGATGCCGACGATGCAGTGCTCGCGCAGCATGTCCATGGCGCGCTGGAGCAGGCGGATCGAGTCGAAGATCTTGTAGGCGATCAGCGGCTCCATCACGTTCAGCTGCAGCTGGCCACCTTCGGCGGCGACGGTCAGGGCCAGGTCGTTGCCCATGATGGCGAAGGCCACCTGGTTGACGGCTTCCGGGATAACCGGGTTGACCTTGCCTGGCATGATCGAGCTGCCTGGCTGACGCGCTGGCAGGTTGATCTCGTTGATGCCGGTGCGTGGGCCGCTGGACAGCAGGCGCAGGTCGTTGCAGATCTTCGACAGCTTGACCGCAGTACGCTTGAGCATGCCGGAGAACAGCACGAAGGCGCCCATGTCGGAGGTGGCTTCGATCAGGTCGGCAGCCGGTACCAGCGGCTGGCCGCTGATGGTTGCCAGGCGCTGTACGGCGAGCATCTGGTAGCCTGGGTCGGCGTTGATGCCGGTACCGATAGCAGTACCACCCAGGTTGATTTCGGTCAGCAGCTCAGGCGCCAACGAACGCAGACGGTTGAGGTCTTCGGTCATGGTAGTGGCGAAGGCGCGGAATTCTTGGCCCAGGGTCATCGGCACGGCGTCCTGCAGCTGGGTACGGCCCATCTTCAGTACGTGGTCGAACTCTTTACCTTTGGCGGCGAAGGCCTGGATCAGGCTGTCGAGGCTGGCGAGCAGGGCGTCATGCCCCAGCAGCAGACCCAGACGGATCGCGGTCGGGTAGGCGTCGTTGGTCGACTGCGCCATGTTCACATCGTTGTTCGGGTGCAGGTACTGGTACTCACCCTTCTGGTGGCCCATGGCCTCCAGCGCGATGTTGGCGATGACTTCGTTGGCGTTCATGTTGGTAGAAGTACCAGCACCGCCTTGAATCATGTCCACCACGAACTGCTCGTGGTAGTCGCCTTTGATCAGTCGGCCGCAAGCAGCGCTGATGGCGGCGTGCTTGGCATCGCTCAAGTGCCCCAGCTCCCGGTTGGCGTCAGCAGCTGCCTGCTTGACCATCGCCAGGCCCACTACCAGTTTCGGGTAGTGCGACAGCGGAACACCGGAGAGGTGGAAGTTGTTGGCAGCGCGCAGGGTCTGGATGCCGTAGTAGGCATCAGCAGGAACTTCAAGGGTACCCAGCAGATCTTTTTCGACGCGGAACGATGCAGCGGAAGACATGATGTATATCATCTCGAATTTGACCCGGCACATGCCGGAATGGCGCTAATCCTAGGCCTGAAGAGGATTTTGCGGCCAATGCTGTTGCACGCTAACCTATGCACAAACGGCATAGTGTTTCATGTGACGCCAATTGACATTCGAGCGTGTTCCATTTTGGTGCACGCCGGGAGATGTGCTTCGTGAACCTGGAAAGCAAATGGCTGGAAGACTTCAGCGCCCTGGCCGCCACTCGCAGTTTTTCCCAAGCGGCAGAACGGCGTTTCGTCACGCAACCGGCCTTCAGTCGACGTATTCGCAGCCTCGAAGCAGCGTTGGGCCTGCAGCTGGTGAATCGTTCCCGCACACCGATTGAGCTGACCGAGGCCGGGCAGCTATTTCTCGTCACAGCGCGCACCGTTGTCGACCAGTTGAGCGAAATTTTGCGCCATTTGCACCACCTTGAAGGTGGCCAGGGCGAGGTCATCCAGGTGTCGGCGGCGCACTCCCTGGCGTCGGGGTTTTTCCCACGTTGGGTTGCCCAGTTGCGCAACGACGGGTTGAACATCGCGACCCGTCTGGTAGCCACCAACGTCGGTGATGCGGTGCATGCCCTGCGTGAGGGTGGGTGCGACCTCATGCTGGCCTTCTATGACCCCGACGCCGCGCTGCAGATGGACGCTGAGATCTTCCCGTCGCTGCACATGGGCAACACCGAAATGTTGCCGGTGTGCGCCGTCGATGCCGATGGCCAACCCTTGTTCGACCTGGAAGGCGAGGGCAGTGTGCCGCTGTTGGCCTACACCGCCGGTGCGTTCCTCGGCCGTTCGGTCAACCTGCTGCTGCGCCAACGCAACCTGCGCTATACCACCGTTTATGAAACCGCCATGGCCGACAGCCTCAAGAGCATGGCGCTGGAAGGCATGGGCATCGCCTGGGTGCCGCGCCTGTCCATGCGCGGCGAGCTGGAGCGGGGCGAGTTGGCGATCTGCGGTGGCAGCCAATGGCATGTGCCCCTGGAAATCCGCTTGTACCGCTGCGCCCTGGTGCGCAAGGCCAACGTGCGCTTGTTGTGGCGCAAGCTCGAAGGTGCGGCGGGGGTTGACCCAAAAGTCAGCCAAAGCCCCGAAAAATAAGGCCGACAGTTGGTCGCCGGGGGTGCCAGCATCGCCTTGGGTTACGGTATACTGCGCGGCCTTTCGACCGGATAGATCCGGTCCTGATCAGCAAACAAGCCACGCCGGTCGTCCCGCGTGGCTTGTTGTTTTTTGACGCGCCCAAGGGCGCACAAGCGAAGAGGCTCGACGATGAGTGCACTGGTTGGCGTGATCATGGGCTCCAAGTCCGATTGGTCCACCCTTAGCCACACCGCCGATATGCTGGAAAAACTCGGCATTCCCTACGAAGTGAAGGTGGTTTCCGCCCACCGCACCCCGGATCTGCTGTTCCAGTATGCCGAAGAGGCCGAAGGCCGTGGCATCGAGGTGATCATCGCCGGTGCCGGTGGCGCAGCCCACCTGCCAGGCATGTGCGCCGCCAAGACCCACCTGCCGGTGCTGGGCGTGCCGGTGCAGTCGTCGATGCTGTCGGGCGTCGATTCGCTGCTGTCGATCGTGCAGATGCCTGCAGGCGTTCCGGTCGCGACCCTGGCCATCGGCCGGGCTGGCGCGATCAACGCCGCACTGCTGTCGGCGAGCATCCTGGGCGCCAAGTACCCGCAGTACCACGCGGCGCTCAAGCAGTTCCGCACGGAACAGACCGACACCGTGCTGGACAATCCAGACCCGCGCCAGGCTTGAGGCTGACCCCATGAAGATCGGTGTAATCGGTGGTGGCCAGCTCGGCCGCATGCTGGCCCTGGCGGGTACTCCGCTGGGCATGAACTTCGCCTTCCTCGACCCGGCTCCAGATGCCTGCGCCGCGCCCCTGGGCGAGCACCTGCGTGCCGACTACGGTGACCAGGACCATCTGCGCCAGCTGGCTGACGAAGTCGACCTGGTAACCTTCGAGTTCGAAAGCGTCCCGGCCGAGACCGTGGCGTTCCTCTCGCAGTTCGTCCCGGTCTACCCGAGCGCCGAGGCACTGCGCATCGCCCGTGACCGGCTGTTCGAGAAGAGCATGTTCCGCGACCTGGGGATCCCCACCCCAGCCTTCGCCGACATTCTCTCCCAGGCTGACCTGGACGCGGCGGTTGCCAGCATCGGCCTGCCGGCCGTGCTCAAGACCCGTACCCTGGGCTACGACGGCAAGGGTCAGAAGGTGCTGCGCAGCCCGGAAGATGTGGTCGATACCTTCGCCGAGCTGGGCAGCGTACCGTGCCTGCTGGAAGGCTTCGTGCCGTTCACCGGCGAAGTCTCGCTGGTGGCCGTGCGTGCCCGCGACGGTGAAACCCGCTTCTATCCGTTGGTGCACAACACCCACGAGAGCGGCATCCTGCGTCTGTCGGTGGCAAGCGCAGCGCACCCGCTGCAGGCCCTGGCCGAAGACTACGTTGGGCGCGTGCTGCAGAAGCTGGACTATGTGGGTGTAATGGCCTTCGAGTTCTTCGAAGTCGACGGTGGCCTCAAGGCCAACGAAATTGCCCCCCGTGTGCACAACTCCGGGCACTGGACCATCGAAGGCGCCGAGTGCAGCCAGTTCGAGAACCACCTGCGTGCGGTTGCTGGCCTGCCGTTGGGCTCGACCGCCAAGGTCGGTGAGAGCGCCATGCTCAACTTCATCGGCGAAGTGCCGGCGGTGGACAAGGTGGTTGCCATCAATGACTGCCACTTGCATCACTACGGCAAGGCCTTCAAGGTCGGGCGCAAGGTTGGCCATGCCACCCTGCGCTGCCATGACATGGTCACCCTCGAGCGCAAGATCGCCGAGGTAGAGGCTTTGATCGCCGGCTGATCGAACTTCTGCGTGCCGCAAGCCCTCTGAAATGGCAACAAGTCAAAGCGCTGTCTAGGCTTTGGCTTGTTCCATCTTCACTGCAGAGGGATTGCCATGGGCATCATCGGGACCATTTTCATCGGCCTTATCGTCGGGCTGCTGGCGCGCTTCATCAAGCCAGGGGACGACAGCATGGGCTGGATCATGACCATTCTGCTGGGTATTGCCGGCTCCTTGATCGCCACGTATGGCGGACAGGCGCTGGGGATCTATCAGGCTGGGCAGGCCGCAGGATTCTTCGGTGCACTGGTGGGGGCCGTCGTCCTTCTGGTGATCTACGGATTCATCAAGAAACGCTGAATACTGGTTAGAATGCCCGGCAATTCATCCGAGTTGCCGAGCATTGCCATGCGTGCCTTATTCCTCATCCCTTTGCTTCTGGCCAGCACCCTGGCCCGTGCCGAGCTGCCTGAAACCGACTGGCTGGCGCTGATGCCCAAGTCGGACCAGAAGGCCCTTGAGCAGATGCCTGAAATCGACCACAACTCGCCGGAGGCCATGGGCACCTTCACCGACAAGGGCGGCCTCAAGCAGAGCAAAGGCTTGCCGGCGGTGATGTATTCGACCAAGACCGTGGCGGCGATGAACGGCAAGCAGATCCGCCTGGGCGGTTACCCGGTGCCGCTGGAGAGTGATGCCAAGGGCAACAGCACACTGTTTTTCCTGGTGCCGTACCCAGGTGCCTGCATCCACGTGCCGCCCCCACCACCGAACCAGCTGGTACTGGTGCGTTATCCGAAGGGGCTGAAGATCGACGACATCTACACGCCGCTGTGGGTCAGCGGGGCGCTGAAGGTGGAGAAGGTCAACAACGACCTGGCGGATGCGGCTTATGCGCTGGATGCGCAGAAGGTGAGGGTGGTGGAGGACGCTGACCTCTGAGTGGGTCTGTGCCGGCCTCTTCGCGGGGCAAGCCCGCTCCCACAGGTCCTGTAATGCTCGGGACCTATGATGATCCTGTGGGAGCGGGCTTGCCCCGCGAAGAGGCCGGCAAAGTCACTGCAAGGCTCAGATCACTTCACTGCCGATACTCCCACAGATCTGAGCATTGCGTAGTCACTGTGGGAGCGGGCTTGCCCCGCGAAGAGGCCGGCAAAGTCACCGTAAGGCTCAGATCACTTCACTGCCGATACTGACACTCAGCGAGCAAGTCGCCCCAGGCCTCAGCTCCACCACGTCATCCCACACATTCGCGGTCTCGATGCAGAGCATCCGCTGCCAGCCGTCATCCGCCATGTCCGGCAACTCCTTGGCCAGCTCGGTCCAAGGGTTCCAGATCACCGCCGAGCGCGACCCACTGCTGGTCAAGGTAATCCGCCGCGCCCAATGCGGGTCGACAATGCTCAGGGTTTGCGGGGTAGCAAGGTAGATCCGGTCGGTCTCCCCGGCAAATTCCAGTGCCCCTTTCTGCTTGCGCTGTTCCCAGTCGGCCAGGGTCTCGATGTAGCTCAACCCGTCCACACCCTCGACCCGCGCCTGGCGCACATCGCTGACAGCAAAATAACTGTGCAGGGCCTGGCTGATGGTCACGTTGTCGCTGCCCAGGTTGTAGCTGGTCAGCGTCACCTTCAGCTGTTCGCCCAACTCGATCAGCAGCTTCAGCTCGACCTCATGCGGCCAGCCGGGCAAGTCACCTTGAGCCGCGGGCAGCTCGAACTCGATCTGAATGGCATCGCCAACCTGTTCGGCCCCGTTCAACTGCCAGTCGCAGCCACGCACCAGCCCATGAGCGGGCGCTTGTTCACCGTGGTACATGGCCTGCACGGCCTCGGGGTTACGCTGCAGATTGCCAAACCACGGCCAGCACACCGGTACCCCGGCGCGCACGGATTTACCCTGGCGGAAAATGGCTTGATCGCTCAGCCACAACAGCGGCGGCTCACCCACACGCTGGTAGCTGAGGATCTGCGCGCCCTGTTGGGCGATCAGTAGTTCGGCATGCTCGCTGGTGATGCGCCAGCAGTTGAGTTCGCCGTGTTGCTCGGTGTCGACCTTGAAGGTAGCCATTGCGTTCGTCTCATTGATTGCCTATGGGCCTTGGACCCGGGCACATGCAATGAGTTTACCGCTGGCGAGGCCTAGCGACGAGGCACGGAGCGGGTGCGGCCACTGCCATCGATGGCAACGAAGACGAAGACCGCTTCGGTCACCTTGCGCCATTCGCTGGACAGCGGATCGTCGCTCCAGACTTCGACCATCATCTGAATCGAGCTACGGCCGATTTCCAGGGTTTGGGTATAGAACGAAAGCTGTGCGCCCACGGCTACCGGGACCAGAAAGGCCATGCGATCGATGGCTACCGTGGCCACTCGCCCGCCCGCGACACGGCTGGCCATGGCGGTACCGGCCAGGTCCATCTGGGCGACCAGCCAGCCGCCAAAAATGTCACCAAAACCATTGGTCTCACGAGGGAGTGCGGTGATCTGCAAGGCCAGGTCGCCTTGCGGGATTGGATCTTCTTGTTCGAGCTCAATCATGCGATGGGGCCTCTGACCCGTGACGCTTTCGTTGGTGTGGCGCAAAGGCCGGGTAAACGATTCAGCTGGAAACATACTACGCCGATTTCGTTTCACTGGGCGGCCGTAGGGAAACTCTGCGAAACCGCCTGACATGCAGACCGGCGTTTTCGCACAACATCCCACGCTAGGAGCAACCTTTTCCTACGAATGCTCAGTATATAGAGCATAACGGCCAGCGACGACCGCGCTTTCATGAATATCTGTATGGTTTTTGTATCGCTTTCGGCGTGGCTCGGCAATTTGCTATCTTCGCTCGTCTACCAATCCAGAAGTCGCACGCCAAGCGGCCTGCATGACCTACAAGAGAAAGACCGATGACCTCCGTGCCGAGCAGTATCGAGCAGCCTTCGCGGCCGCTGACCCGCAGCGACTACAAGACTCTTTCACTGTCCGCGCTGGGCGGTGCCCTGGAGTTCTACGACTTCATCATCTTCGTGTTCTTCGCCACGGTGGTCGGCAAGCTGTTTTTCCCGGCCGACATGCCTGAATGGCTGCGCCTGATGCAAACCTTCGGCATCTTCGCCGCCGGCTACCTGGCGCGGCCGCTGGGCGGCATCGTCATGGCGCACTTCGGCGACCTGCTTGGGCGCAAGAAGATGTTCACCCTGAGCATCTTCATGATGGCGCTGCCGACCTTGATCATGGGCCTGCTGCCGACCTACGCGCAGATTGGCCTGTGGGCGCCTGTGCTGCTGTTGCTGATGCGCGTGATCCAGGGCGCGGCGATTGGTGGTGAGGTGCCGGGTGCCTGGGTGTTCGTCTCCGAGCACGTACCGGCGCGCAACACGGGCTACGCCTGCGGCACCCTGACTGCTGGCCTGACCTCGGGCATTTTGCTCGGGTCGCTGGTGGCGACCCTGATCAACAGCGTTTATACCCCCGGCGAAGTTGCCGATTACGCCTGGCGTATCCCGTTCTTGCTGGGCGGTGTGTTCGGCTTGTTCTCGGTCTACCTGCGCCGCTGGTTGCACGAAACCCCGGTGTTCGCCGAGATGCAGCAACGCAAGGCCCTGGCCGAAGAGTTGCCGCTGCGTGCGGTGCTGCGTGACCACCGTGGCGCGATCGTCCTGTCGATGCTGCTGACCTGGCTGCTGTCGGCCGGCATCGTGGTGGTGATCCTGATGACCCCGGCGCTGTTGCAGAGCTTCTACCAGATCAGCCCGACCGACTCGCTCAAGGCCAACAGCCTCGCCATCGTCCTGCTCAGCTTCGGCTGCATCGTTGCGGGCAGCCTGGCCGACCGCTTTGGCGCCGGGCGCGT
The DNA here is from genome assembly GCF_025905425.1 of Pseudomonas putida. Taxonomy (NCBI): domain Bacteria; kingdom Pseudomonadati; phylum Pseudomonadota; class Gammaproteobacteria; order Pseudomonadales; family Pseudomonadaceae; genus Pseudomonas; species Pseudomonas putida. Next base: position 5,379,997 of record NZ_CP109603.1, read on the forward strand.
GTTCATCGTCGGCAGCCTGCTGCTGCTGGCCAGCTCCTGGACCTTCTACCACAGCCTGCCGACCCGCCCCGACCTGCTGTTTCCGCTGTATGCGCTGACCGGTTTGTGCGTGGGTATCGTCGGTGCCGTGCCTTATGTGATGGTCAAGGCGTTCCCGCCGGTGGTGCGCTTCAGCGGCCTATCGTTCTCCTACAACCTGGCTTACGCCATCTTCGGCGGGTTGACGCCGATGGTGGTGACCGCACTGCTGAAGGTCAGCCCGATGGCGCCGGCTTATTATGTGGCGGGGCTGTGTGCCGTCGGTCTGCTCGTGGGCCTTTATCTGTTCGCCAAGAAGCGCTGATCGGCTGGCTTCAATTGGCGCCTCGCGGGCGTGCCTGCGAAGAGCCTGACCTATTAACCCACGCCTCTGCAACATCTTGAAAAGGCCATCCCGGGCGACCGGTGATGGCCTTTCATCCAATTGTCACATTGAAGTCATATCGTATTCATGCGGCCTGCAGATACTTGGGCCCGATCCATCCAACACCCCAAATATTCCTGCTAGGAGCAAGGCATGAAACTGAAGCGTTTGATGGCGGCCCTTACCTTTGCCGCCGCTGGCGTTGCCACCGCCAATGCGGTAGCCGCTGTCGACCCAGCAATCCCGACCTACACCAAGACCACCGGTGTTTCGGGCAACCTCTCCAGCGTCGGTTCGGACACCCTCGCCAACCTGATGACTCTGTGGGCCGAGGCCTACAAGAAGGAATATCCGAACGTAAACATCCAGATCCAGGCCGCCGGCTCCTCCACCGCGCCACCCGCGCTGACCGAAGGCACCGCCAACCTGGGCCCGATGAGCCGCAAGATGAAGGACGTCGAGCTGCAGGCCTTCGAGCAGAAGTACGGCTACAAGCCGACTGCCATCCCGGTCGCCGTTGACGCCCTGGCTGTATTCGTCCACAAGGACAACCCGATCAAGGGCCTGACCATGGCTCAGGTCGATGCGATCTTCTCGTCCACTCGCCTGTGCGGCGCCAAGGCCGATGTCAAAACCTGGGGCGACCTGGGGGTGACCGGCGACCTGGCCAACAAGCCAGTGCAGCTGTTCGGCCGTAACTCGGTATCGGGCACCTACGGCTACTTCAAGGAAGAAGCCCTGTGCAAAGGCGACTTCAAGCCTAATGTCAACGAACAGCCTGGCTCGGCTTCGGTCGTGCAGTCGATCAGCTCCTCGCTGAACGGCATCGGCTACTCGGGCATCGGCTACAAGACCGCCAGCGTCAAGACCGTACCCCTGGCCAAGAAAGACGGCGGCGAGTTCATCGAAGACAACGAAGAAAACGCCCTGAACGGCAAGTACCCGCTGTCCCGCTTCCTGTACGTCTACGTCAACAAAGCCCCGAACAAGCCTCTGGCCCCGCTGGACGCCGAGTTCATCAAGCTGGTGCTGTCGCAAGCTGGCCAGCAGGTCGTGGTGAAGGATGGCTACATCCCGCTGCCGGCCAAAGTGGTCGACAAGACCCTGGCTGACCTGGGCCTGTCCCACGCCGGTAACGTCGCAAAGAAGTAAGTAACTGAGGAAGCGGCCGGTGCCGATGCCCCGGCCTCTTCCACGAATTCTCAGTCCGAAGCCAGGAGCCCTGAGCGTCGGGCTTTCTTGCGTCACTGCATTGTCATGTTTTTGTCATACGGGACCGCTAGGGTGTGCGCATGAATGATCTGGCCAACTCCACCATGACCCAAAATTCCCAACCCGTGCGGATTGATTTCAATACGCCCGAGTTGCAACGCAAGCGCCGCATACGTGCGCTCAAGGACCGCCTGACCCGCTGGTATGTACTGGTGGGCGGGCTTGCCGTATTGGCGGCAATTACCCTGATTTTCTTCTACCTGGCCTACGTGGTGGTGCCGCTGTTCCAGGGCGCCGAGCTGACCAGCAAGAAGGCCCTGCAGCCAACCTGGCTGCAACAGGATGCCGGCAAGCCGCTGATGATCGCGCTTGAAGAGCAAAACCTGGTGGGCATGCGGGTTTCCGACAAGGGGCAGGCACTGTTCTTCGACACCAAGACCGGTGCCGAGCTGCAGCGCGTCGACCTGCCGCTGCCGGCCGGTACCCAGGTAAGTTCGATCAGCACCGATCAGCCGGGTAGCCCGCTGGTTGTGCTGGGTCTGTCCAACGGTCAGGCGTTGGTGTTCCACCACACCTACAAGATCACCTACCCGGACAACAAGAAGACCATCACCCCAGGCATCGACTACCCCTACGGCAAGGACGCGTTCGTGCTTGACGACCAGGGTCGCGCCCTGGAGCACGTGAGTGTCAACGTCAACGGCGAAACCCTGCTGCTGGCGGGTTCCACCGGTTCGCACCTGCAGGTCACCCAGTTGACCCGCGAAGAGAACATGATGACCGGCGAGGTCACCAGCGAGCAGAACCGTATCGACCTGCCGCAGATGACCGAGCCGGTCAAGGCCATCTATGTCGACCCGCGTCAGCAATGGCTGTACGTGGTCAACGGCCGTGCCACCGCCGACGTCTTCAACCTGCGTGACAAAAGCCTCAACGGCCGCTACAAGCTGCTGGAAGATGGCAATGCCGAGATCACTGCCAGCGGCCAGCTGGTTGGCGGTATCTCGCTGATCTTCGGTGACTCCAAAGGTGGCTTGAACCAGTGGTTCATGGCCCGTGATCCCGATGGCGAGTCGCGTTTCAAGTTGATCCGCAGCTTCCAGATGGCCAATGCGCCGATCGTCCAGATCGATGCCGAAGAGCGCCGCAAGGGCTTCATCGCCCTGGACGCCGAAGGCAAGCTTGGTGTGTTCCACAGCACCGCGCACCGCACCCTGTTGGTCGAGCCGGCTGCAGAAGGCGCTGGCATCCTGGCCCTGTCGCCGCGAGCCAACCGCATCATCATCGAAGAAGGCGGCAAGCTGTTGCCGCTGAGCCTGAAGAACCCGCACCCGGAAGTCTCCTTCAGCGCGCTGTGGGGCAAGGTCTGGTACGAGAACTATGACGAGCCCAAGTACGTCTGGCAGTCGACCGCTTCCAACACCGACTTCGAGCCCAAGCTGAGCCTGTCGCCGCTGACCTTCGGTACCCTCAAGGCTGCGTTCTACGCGATGATCCTGGCAGCCCCACTGGCCATTGCCGCCGCCATCTACACCGCCTACTTCATGGCCCCTGGCATGCGCCGCAAGGTCAAGCCGGTGATCGAATTGATGGAAGCGATGCCGACGGTGATCCTCGGCTTCTTCGCCGGCCTGTTCCTGGCGCCGTACCTGGAAGGCCACCTGCCCGGTGTGTTCAGCCTGTTCCTGCTGATGCCGTTTGGCATTTTGCTGGCTGGCTTCGTCTGGAGCCGCCTCCCGGAGTCGATCCGCCTGCGCGTGCCGGATGGCTGGGAAGCGGCGATCCTGATCCCGGTGATCCTGTTCACCGGCTGGTTCGCCCTGACCATGAGCCCTTACCTGGAAACCTGGTTCTTCGGCGGCGACATGCGCCTGTGGATCTCCAATGACCTGGGCATCACCTACGACCAGCGCAACGCTCTGGTAGTCGGTATCGCCATGGGTTTTGCGGTCATCCCGAACATCTACTCGATTGCCGAAGACGCCGTGTTCAGCGTGCCGCGCAGCCTGACCCTGGGCTCCCTGGCCCTGGGTGCAACGCCGTGGCAGACCCTGACCCGCGTGGTCATCCTCACCGCCAGCCCCGGTATCTTCTCGGCGCTGATGATCGGCATGGGCCGAGCGGTGGGCGAGACCATGATCGTGCTCATGGCCACCGGCAACACCCCGGTGATGGAGATGAACCTGTTCGAAGGCATGCGCACCCTGGCCGCCAACGTGGCGGTGGAGATGCCGGAGTCGGAAGTCGGTGGCAGCCACTATCGCGTGCTGTTCCTGGCGGCTCTCGTACTGCTGATGTTCACCTTCATCATGAACACCTTGGCCGAGCTGATTCGCCAGCGTCTGCGCAAGAAATACTCGTCGCTTTGATAGAAAGGTAGAGATCCGTGAAAAAGGATTCCCTCAAAGGCTGGTTCAAGAGCGGCGCCCCAGGTGTCTGGATCAGCGGTGGCGCGGTTGCCATGGCGGTGATCATGACCATCGGTCTGCTGTCGGTCATCGCCGTTCGCGGCCTGGGCCACTTCTGGCCGGCCGACCTGGTCCAGGCCACCTACAAGGTGCCGGGCCAGGCTGATCACATCGTCGTCGGCGAAGTGGTGCAAAAAGAAGAAGTGCCCCGTGCCCGCCTCAAAGGTGCCGGCTTGCCGGTACCTGAGCAAGGCCCGGAGTTCATGACCCGTGAGCTGATCAAGGTCGGTAACCGCGACCTCAACGGCAGCGACTTCACCTGGGTAGTGGGCGACTGGCTGGTCGACGAACAACGCCCGGCCGACCTGATGGCGCTGGAGCGCCGCGAGTGGGGCAACTTCTACGGCTACCTGGTCAGCGTCAAGGAAGAAGGCCGCGTGGTTGCCGAAGGCCCTGCCGCCTGGAACGAACTGCAGGCCCGCCTCAAGCGCGCCAACCAGCTCAACGGAGAGCTGCAGCAACTTGAGAAGAAAGACATCGGCGCCATCAACCATGGCCTTGAGCGCCTGCGTCTGCACAGCCGCAAGCTGGAACTGAACGGCAAGCTCGACGCCGCCGCCCAGGCCGACATGGACGCCGAACGGGCCGAGTTGAACAGCCGTTACAAAGCCATCGAAGATCGCCTCAGCGGCCTGCATCAGGCGTTCTCCCGCGACAGCCTGGTGGCCCGCGACGGCAATGGCCGCGAAGTGGAGATCAACCTGAGCAAGGTGGTGCACGCCATCCAGCCGAACGGCATGTCCGGCTTGACCAAGATGGGCACCTACTTCGCCAAGGTCTGGGAGTTCCTCAGCGACGACCCGCGTGAAGCCAACACCGAGGGCGGTATTTTCCCGGCTATCTTCGGTACCGTGATGATGACCCTGATCATGGCCGTGATCGTGACCCCGTTCGGCGTGCTGGCTGCAGTCTACCTGCGCGAATACGCCAAACAGGGCCCGGTGACCCGCCTGATCCGCATCGCGGTGAACAACCTGGCGGGTGTACCGGCGATCGTCTACGGCGTATTTGGCCTGGGCTTCTTCGTTTATGTACTGGGCGGCTCGATCGACCGGTTGTTCTTCCCCGAGTCACTGCCGGCACCGACCCTGGGTACCCCGGGCCTGCTGTGGGCCTCGCTGACCCTGGCGCTGCTGGCAGTGCCGGTGGTGATCGTGGCCACCGAAGAAGGCCTGGCGCGTATTCCACGCACCGTGCGTGAGGGCTCCCTGGCCCTGGGCGCGACCAAGGCCGAGACCCTGTGGAAGATTGTTTTGCCGATGGCCAGCCCGGCCATGATGACCGGCATGATCCTCGCCGTGGCCCGCGCCGCGGGTGAAGTGGCGCCGCTGATGCTGGTGGGTGTGGTGAAGCTGGCACCGTCGTTGCCACTCGATGGCAACTACCCGTACCTGCACCTGGACCAGAAGATCATGCACCTGGGCTTCCACATCTATGATGTCGGCTTCCAGAGCCCTAACGTCGAGGCCGCGCGGCCGCTGGTGTACGCCACCGCGCTGCTGCTGGTGCTGGTGATCGCCACCCTCAACCTCTCGGCGGTGTGGATCCGTAACCACCTGCGCGAGAAGTACAAGGCCCTCGACCACTGATCCTGATGACAAGCGTGCCGCCTGCCAGCCGGGCGGCCCTTTGAAACGAATTGATAGCGTATGGAGTTGACCATGCAGCACGAATCCCATACCCACGGCATCGACATGGCTGCCCTGGGCCGCGACAAGCAGAGCCTGCGCCTGGCCGAAGAGACCGTCGCCATTGAAGTACCGGGCCTGAGCCTGTTCTACGGCGACAAGCAAGCCTTGTTCGACGTCAGCATGAATATCCCCAAGCAGCGCGTGACCGCCTTCATCGGCCCGTCCGGCTGCGGCAAGTCGACCCTGCTGCGTACCTTCAACCGCATGAACGACCTGGTTGACGGTTGCCGCGTCGATGGCGCCATCAACCTGTATGGCACCAACATCTACCGCAAGGGCGAGGACGTGGCCGAGCTGCGCCGTCGCGTGGGCATGGTGTTCCAGAAGCCGAACCCGTTCCCCAAGACCATTTACGAGAACGTCGTCTACGGCCTGCGCATTCAGGGCATCAACAAAAAGCGCACCCTCGACGAAGCGGTCGAATGGGCACTGAAGGGCGCGGCCCTGTGGGACGAGGTCAAAGACCGCCTGCACGATTCGGCCCTGGGCCTGTCCGGTGGCCAGCAGCAGCGTCTGGTGATTGCCCGTACCATCGCCGTGGAGCCAGAAGTATTGCTGCTCGACGAACCGTGCTCGGCACTGGACCCGATCTCGACGCTGAAGGTCGAAGAGCTGATCTACGAATTGAAATCCAAGTACACCATCGTCATCGTGACCCACAACATGCAACAGGCGGCGCGCGTCTCGGACTACACCGCGTTCATGTACATGGGCAAACTGGTCGAATTCGGGGATACCGATACCCTGTTCACCAACCCGGCGAAGAAGCAGACCGAAGATTACATCACCGGTCGCTATGGCTAGTCGGTCTGCCAGCCGCAGGCCCGGGGCCAAGGGATAACACGAACGACTTGAAGCTTGCGGCTTGAGGCTTGCAGCTTTTTCGCGGAGCGAAACGATGATCAACAAAGAAAGCCTTACGCATCACATCTCCCAGCAGTTCAACGCCGAGCTCGAAGAGGTGCGCAGCCACCTCCTGGCCATGGGCGGTTTGGTCGAGAAACAGGTCAACGACGCGGTTACCGCGCTGATCGAGGCCGACTCGGGCCTGGCCCAGCAAGTGCGCGAGGTCGATGAGCAGATCAACCAGATGGAGCGCAACATCGACGAGGAATGCGTACGCATCCTCGCCCGCCGCCAGCCAGCGGCGTCCGACCTGCGGCTGATCATCAGCATCTCCAAGTCGGTGATCGACCTGGAGCGCATCGGCGACGAGTCGACCAAGATCGCCCGCCGTGCCATCCAGCTGTGCGAAGAAGGCGAGTCGCCACGCGGCTATGTCGAAGTGCGCCACATCGGCGACCAGGTGCGCAACATGGTCCGTGATGCGCTGGACGCCTTTGCCCGCTTCGATGCCGACCTGGCGCTGTCGGTGGCGCAGTACGACAAGACCATCGACCGCGAGTACAAGACCGCCCTGCGCGAGCTGGTGACCTACATGATGGAAGACCCGCGTTCGATCTCGCGGGTGTTGAGCGTCATCTGGGCCCTGCGTTCGCTGGAGCGTATCGGTGACCACGCGCGCAACATTTCCGAGCTGGTGATCTACCTGGTGCGCGGCACCGACGTGCGCCACCTGGGCCTCAAGCGCATGAAAGAAGAAGTGCAGGGCACCGCCGGCATCGATGCTGAAACCGCTAATGTTCCGGCTGAACCGGACGATAAATAGTACTGCTCCCGAGCATCAACGCCCGGCCTAGGCCGGGCGTTTTCGTTTGCGGTCGAGCAGCCACCAGGCACCCGCGAACGGTGTGAAGAAGTCCCGCTACACGCGCAGTTATGGCAAGTAGCCATTACTTGCCGGTAGGCTAGTCGGGATTCAAGAGGAGTATCGATGAGTAAAGTCAATGTACTGGTCGTGGATGACGCCCCGTTCATCCGTGATCTGGTCAGGAAGTGCCTGCGCAATGCCTTTCCGGGCATGGTCATCGACGATGCGGTCAACGGTCGCAAGGCCATGGCCATGTTGGGCAAGGAGCCGTTCGATCTGGTCCTGTGCGACTGGGAAATGCCGGAGATGTCGGGCCTGGAGCTGCTCAGTTGGTGCCGTCAGCAGCCTGCGCTGAAGAGCCTGCAGTTCATCATGGTGACCAGCCGTGGCGACAAGGAGAACGTGATCCAGGCCATCCAGGCCGGTGTTTCCGACTTCGTCGGCAAGCCGTTCACCAATGAGCAGCTGTTGACCAAGGTGAAGAAGGCCCTGACCAAGATCGGCAAGCTCGACAGCCTGATGGCCACTGGGCCTGCGCGGGTGAACTCGGCGTTTGCCAACGATTCGCTGAGTGCGCTGACTGGCGGCAAGCCTGAAGCCGCCAAGGTCGCGGCGCCCGCTGCCGCGCCGGTCAAGCCGTTGCTCAATGCCCCGGTACCGCCCGCTGCCGCCCCCTCGGGCCGTGGCCAAGGCCAGTTGCGCCTGTCCAGCGGGCCACAGCCTTGCGTGATCAAGGCGTTGAGCCTGAAGGAAGCGTTGCTGGTGGTCCGTCGCAGTGAGGCGTTGCCGCAAGTGCTGGAGGGCGCGGTGCTGGACCTGGAGCAAGGCGAAAACGCCGAAGTCGCGCGCCTGAACGGTTACTTGCATGCCGTTGCGGCGCTGGAGCCCAAGCCAGACAGCGACTGGCTGCAACTGACGTTCAAGTTCGTCGATCAGGATGCGCAGAAGCTCGACTACCTGTCGCGGCTGATTGCCCGCGGCACGGCGCAGAAACACTTCACACCTGGCGCCTGATAGTCAGCCAGGCGCGGTTCCTGTAGAAGCAGCACAAGGCTGCTTCTACTGGATGCGTACTCACCATCCGACCAACTGTCATATCTCCCGCTAAACCGGCTGCTAGGCTTCGACAGATCATAACTGTCAAAAAGCCACTATCATGCCCGCCCGCCTGCTGCTGTTTTGTGCATTGCTCATGGCCTCGGCGTCGAGCCTGGGCGTGACCCTCTACAAGATCACCGATGCCTCCGGGGTGGTCTCTTATTCCGATCGGCCAGGCCCAGGCGCCAAGCCCTTGGTGTTGCGCGAGCCGATGGTCGAGCAGCAGGATGGCCAGGTGCGCCTGAACGCGAAGACCTTCGACGGTGGTGTGAGCTTCTCTGCACGCAATGAGCTGCACGTGGCGGTGGAAGTCGAGTTGCACCTGGACAAGCTGATCAACGCGCAGGGCGGCGATGCGCCGCGTATCGTGCGCAGATTGCTGCCGGCGCATTCAACGCAAATGCTCAGCGTGCTCAGGGGCAGGCCCGGCACCATGCTTGGTTACCGCTCGACGCTGCTGCAAGCCATGGGTGATCCAGGGCAGCGGCCGCTGGGTTTTCGCTACGCCTTCCCGTGGCTTGGCGGGCCGTTTCGGGTGAGCCAGGGGCCCAATGGCCGCTTCAGCCATTTTGGCCCCAAAGGGCGCTACGCCATGGATATCGCCATGCCCGAAGGCACGACCATCATCGCGGCACGCGAAGGCGTGGTGGTGAGGGCAGAGAACAACCAGACCGGGCGCGGCAGCAACCCATCGGGCAATTTCGTCAGGATTTTGCACGCGGACGGCACCATGGGCGTGTATCTGCACCTGATGCGCGGTTCGGTGGTGGTGGGCGAGGGGCAACGCGTGAAGCAGGGGCAGGTGTTGGCCAAGTCGGGCAACACCGGCAACAGCAGCGGGCCGCACCTGCATTTTGTGGTGCAGCGCAACGTGGGGTTGGCGCTGGAGTCGATTCCGTATCAATTCGACCGGCCGATCAGCGGGCTGCCTGACTTTACCGCAGGCAACCCCTGAACGATGGGGCACAGGGTCAATCCAGCTTCAGCACCTTGGCCAGCACGATCTTCGGCCCTTTCATCTTCTTGATGATGATGCGCAGGCCGTCGACTTCCAGCACTTCCTCTTCCTCAGGGACGCGCTTGAGCGTTTCATAGACCAACCCAGCCAGGGTTTCTGCCTCGATGTGGTCCAGGTCGATACCCAGCAGGCGCTCGACCTTGAACAGCGGCGTGTCGCCGCGCACCAGCAGCTTGCCCGGCTGGTAGGCGAGGATGCCACGCTCGGTCTTGCGGTGTTCATCCTGGATGTCGCCGACCAGCACTTCCAGCACGTCTTCCATGGTCAGGTAGCCGATCACCTTGCCATCAGCTTCCTCGACCAGCACGAAATGCGCGCCGCCCTTGCGGAACTGCTCAAGCAATTGCGACAGCGGCATATGCCGGGAAACCCGCTCCAACGGCCGGGCCAGGTCTTCGAGGTCGATGGTCTCGGGCAGGTGGTCGAGTTCGGCCAGCTCCAGCAACAAGTCCTTGATGTGCAGCAAGCCGGTGAACTCTTCGCGCTCGGCGTCGTAGACCGGGTAACGGCTGAACTTGTGGCGGCGCAGCAGTGCCAGGATCTGCTTTAGCGGGGCGTGCGCGTCGATGCTGACCATGTCCTCGCGGGAGTTGGCCCAGTCGACCACTTCCAGCTCGCCCATCTCCACCGCCGAGGCCAGCACGCGCATGCCCTGGTCGCTCGGGTCCTGGCCGCGGCTGGAGTGCAGGATCAGCTTGAGCTCTTCGCGGCTGTAGTGATGCTCGTGGTGCGGGCCAGGCTCGCCCTGGCCGGCAATGCGCAGGATGGTGTTGGCGCTGGCATTGAGCAGGTAGATGGCCGGGTACATCGCCCAGTAGAACAGGTACAGCGGCACTGCGGTCCACAGCGACAGCAGCTCGGGTTTGCGGATCGCCCACGACTTGGGTGCCAGCTCACCGACCACGATGTGCAGGTAAGAGATGACGAAGAAGGCGACGAAGAACGAAATGCCTTTGATCAGCTCCGGCGTGTCCACGCCCATATAGGCCAGCAGCGGCTCCAGCAGGTGGGCGAAGGCCGGCTCACCGACCCAGCCCAGGCCCAGGGAGGCGAGGGTGATGCCCAGCTGGCAGGCGGACAGGTAGGCGTCGAGCTGGTTGTGCACCTTGCGCAGGATGCTGCCACGCCAGCCGTGCAGTTCGGCGATGGAGTCGACGCGGGTTGAGCGCAGCTTGACCATGGCGAACTCGGCGGCAACGAAGAAGCCGTTGAGCAGCACCAGGAGCAAGGCAAAGATGATCATGCCGAAATCGGCGAATAACGAGGTGAGGCTGATACCAGGGGAAGGGTCCATGATGGATTTTTTACGGGGTCCGTCTTTGAGAAATGGAGAAAAAAAGTGCCAGCACAGGCTGGCACAGGGGATCCAATGTAGCGGTTGAAGCTGCAAAAGCAAAGGGTGATGGCTTTGAAGGGGCTGCTGCGCAGCCTTCTCAACCCTTGCCGTTAGCCAATTGTGTCGGCGCAAAATGGCAGGTGAAGGTACTCCCATGCCCCGGCACACTGCTGATCTCCAAGCGCCCGCGATGGCGCAGCAGCACGTGCTTGACGATCGCCAGGCCCAACCCCGTCCCCCCGGTATTGGACGCCCGGCTGGAATCGACCCGGTAGAACCGCTCGGTCAATCGCGGCAAATGCTTGGCATCGATGCCAATACCCGAGTCCTGCACGCTCAGGTGCGCACCCTGGGCATCGGCCCACCAGCGGATACGGATGCTGCCAGCGTCCGGGGTGTACTTGACCGCGTTGAACACCAGGTTGGAGAACGCACTGCGCAGCTCTGCTTCACTGCCCTTTAAGCACACGCCGGGCGCAGCTTCCAGGCTGATGCGCTGGTTGCGCGGCCCGGACAGCGCCTGGGCGTCGCCCTTGATCGATTGCAGCAGGGCATCAACGGGCACCGGCAGGTTGTCGGACGGGTAGTCGGTGGCTTCCAGCTTGGCCAGCAGCAACAGGTCGTTGAGCAGGGTTTGCATGCGTGAACCTTGCTGGCTCATCTGCTGCAGGGCCCGGGTCCAGCGCGGGTTCACGTCCTCGACGTTGTCGAGCAAGGTTTCCAGGTAGCCGGTAATCACCGTCAGCGGCGTACGCAGCTCGTGGGAAACGTTGGCGACGAAGTCTTTGCGCATCTGTTCGAGCTGGTGGATGCGGGTAACGTCGCGCACCAGCATCAGGTGCTCGTTGTTGCCGTAGCGGGTGATGTGCAACTGCACGCGCAGGCGGTCATTGATCGGCGAGGGGATTTCCAGCGGTTCGACGTAGTTTTCCGCTTCGAAGTACTCCTTGAAGCGAGGGTGGCGTACCAGATTGGTCACCTGCTGGCCGCCGTCTTGCGGGGTCTTGAAACCCAGCAGGGTTTCGGCGGCGCGGTTCCACCATTCCAGGTTGCCGTCGCTGTCGAGCATGATCACCGCGTCGCGCAGCGCAGCGGTGGACTCCTGCACCCGGTCGATCACCGCCTGCAGGCGACCGCGCACGCGTTGGTCGCGACGTTGCAGGTGATAGATGCTGTCGAACACTTCGCCCCACAGGCCGTAGCCGTCCGGGGGGGCCTCGTCGGGTTGATGATTGCGCAGCCAGTCATGCAGGCGCAGCAGCTGCTTGAGGGTCCAACCCAGGTACAGTGCCAGGCCGATGGCCAGGCTCCAGCCGTAGTAACCGCTGACCAGCCCGCCGACCAGGCAGACAGTGATCAGCAGCAGCAGGTGGCGAATCAGGGTCGCGTGCCAGTTCTGGTTCAATTGACGGTCCTTGTACAACGACGTGCAGCCAGGCGTGCAGGCGTGTCAGCTCTTGGTCGAGAAGCGGTAGCCCGTGCCCCGGACGGTTTGTACCAGATTTTCGTAGGCTTCACCCAGCGCCTTGCGCAGGCGGCGGATGTGCACGTCGACGGTACGCTCCTCGACATAGACGTTGCCGCCCCAGACCTGGTCGAGCAGCTGGCCACGGGTGTAGGCGCGCTCCTGGTGGGTCATGAAGAACTGCAGCAGGCGGTATTCGGTGGGGCCCATCTCGGCGGGCTTGCCGTCAATGGTCACGCGGTGGCTGATCGGGTCAAGCAGCAGGCCGCCGACTTCGATTGGCGCCTCGCTGTCGCTCGGGCCGGTGCGACGCAGCACGGCTTTCAGGCGGGCGACCAGTTCGCGGGGCGAGAACGGCTTGGTGATGTAGTCATCGGCGCCCACCTCCAGGCCCTGGATCTTGTTGTCCTCTTCACCCTTGGCGGTGAGCATGATGATCGGGATATCCCCGGTCAACTCGTCACGCTTGAGGCGGCGGGCCAGTTCGATGCCTGAGGTGCCCGGGAGCATCCAGTCGAGCAGGATCAGGTCAGGCTTGCGGTCGACGATGATCGCGTGGGCCTGCTGGGAGTTCTCCGCTTCCAGGCAGTCGTAGCCGGCCATTTCCAATGCAACGGCGATCATCTCGCGAATAGGCGCTTCGTCGTCGACGATCAGAATGTTCCTGCCAACCATGCTCAAAACCTCTCCTGGAAAATCGTGTCTGGCCCGCATTAGATAACGGAATTATTGCAGCTGTGTGACAGGACATTGGCTGTTCTGGCGACATTCCATGACTGAACTAGGCTTCAAGGGGCCGCTGCGGCGGCAATCCGAACTCATTTCCCCCGTAACAATGGTGAATCCAATGACACGACATACGCTGAGCTGGATGGCCCTTTTCGCTGCGCTGGCGCTTCCGGGGGTGGCCTCAGCCCACCATGCGATGGAGAAGAACGGCATGTGGGTCGATCATGCCGGCATGACGCTGTACACCTTTGACAAAGACGCCGGTGGCAAGTCGATGTGCAATGGCGAGTGTGCGACTAACTGGCCGCCATTGAAGGTGATGGATGGTGAAAAGGCCGATGGCAAGTGGACGCAGATCAAGCGTGACGACGGCTCGATGCAGTGGGCCTATGACGGCAAGCCGCTGTACACCTTCATCAAGGACAAGAAGGCCGGCGACACGACCGGTGACGGCATGAAAGACGTCTGGCACGTCGCCAAGCCTTGAGATAGGCGGGGCCGCTTCCACATTGATCGGCGTATGCAGGACCATGTGGGAGCGGCCTTGTGCCGCGATGGGCTGCAAAGCAGCCCCAGAAGAGTCAGCGCAATGCGTAATCCAGTACCACCCCAATAAACACCAGCAACCCCGCCCAGTGATTGTGCAAAAACGCCTTGAAGCATGACTCCCGGTCCAGCTTGCGCGTCGACCAGAACTCCCAGGCAAAGCACAAGGCAGCCCCCAGCAGCCCCAGATGGAACCAGCCGCCCAGCTCGAAGCGGCTGCCCGCCAGCAGCAGGCAACCCAACGACAGCAACTGCAAGGTCAGGATGATGGCCCGGTCGGCCTCGCCGAACAGGATGGCGGTCGATTTAACACCAATCTTCAGGTCATCGTCCCGGTCGACCATGGCGTAGTAGGTGTCATAGCCCACGGTCCACAGCAGGTTGGCGATGTACAGCAGCCAGGCACTGGCCGGCAGTTCGCCCCCGGCAGCAGTGAAGGCCATGGGAATCCCCCAGGAGTACGCGGCGCCCAGCACCACCTGCGGGTAATAGGTGTAGCGCTTCATGAAGGGGTAGCAGAACGCCAGGGCGACCGCGCCAAACGACAGCCAGACAGTCCGGCTGTTGGTGCACAGCACCAGCAGGAAGCTCACCCCGACCAGGATCGCGAACAGCGCCAGTGCCTCGCGGGGTTTGACCCGGCCGCTGGCCAAGGGGCGGTCGGCGGTGCGTTTGACGTGGCCATCGACCTTGCGGTCGGCGAAGTCATTGATGCAGCAGCCGGCGGCGCGCATCAGCACCACGCCAAGGCCGAAAATCAGCACGTTGGCCACGGTCGGCGACCCTTGCCCGGCAATCCACACGGCCGACAGGGTCGGCCACAGCAGCAGGTAGATACCGATGGGGCGGTCCATGCGGGTGAGCTGAACAAAGTCCCAGGCGCGCGGGTGCAGGCGGTTGAGCGACTTGAGCAGTTGCAGGTACATCAGCGGTTTTCCTCCTTGGCCGCTTGCCACAATGCTGGCAGGAATACCTCGGCCACCAGCAGGTCCAGGCCGTCCCGCTCGAAGCGTGAGCGTCGGCCCCACAGCGCATCATGCTGGGCCTCTGCCGGCAACCAGGCCTGTGGATAACGGCACACTTCGAGCGGGTGGCGAATGAACGCCTGATCACAGAACAGCAACTCGCCCAGCGAGCGGCTGCCCAGGGTTTCGAGGTCCAGGCCGCCGCGCTCAAGGGCACTGCGGCTGGCCACGCTGCGGGCGAACACCCAGGGTTGGCCATGGCCACGCAGGTACACCTCGCGTACCCAGCCTTGCGCCCCAGGCGCGATGCCCAGGGCCAGGCACTCGTCATCGCGCAGGGGCTGCCAGCCTTCCAGCAGCGGGGTGACGGAAAAGTGGTCATGGGACAGGTGGGTCAGGCGGCGCGTCAGCGAGCCCTCGTCGAACAGCCAGTCCAGGGTCGGCTGGTCGATGTCGGTCGCCAGCTGTGAATACGGCAGCCACGCGACAGCGGCTGCTTGCGGGGATTCGTACGACACGTCGGTATGCTTGTTACAGCCAGAGAGGCGGCGAGCTTAGCATGATTGCCCCGACTGCTTGCATACTGCTGGCAGGGCCAGTAAAAAGCCCCCAAAGATTGCGCGGCGGACCCTTTGCGGGCCATCAGCAGCAACATCAAGCCCGAGCCTGAAACGAGGAATCCGCACCCATGAAAAAATGGCAATGTATTGTCTGTGGCCTGATCTACGACGAAGCCGAAGGCTGGCCCGACGACGGCATCACCCCCGGCACCCGTTGGGAAGACGTGCCTGAAGACTGGCTGTGCCCTGACTGCGGCGTTGGCAAGAGCGACTTCGAAATGATCGCCATCGGCTGATCGCAACTCTGTTCCCACTGAGGAAAGCACGACATGACGTCCCCTGTAGTCATCATCGGTACTGGCCTGGCCGGCTACAACCTGGCCCGTGAATTTCGCAAGCTCGATGGCGAGACGCCGCTGCTGTTGATTACCGCCGACGATGGTCGTTCCTACTCCAAACCCATGCTCTCCATGGGTTTTGCCAAGCTCAAGGATGCCGATGGGTTGTGCATGGCCGAGCCAGGCGCGATGGCCGAGCAGCTCAAAGCGGAAATCCGCACCCACACCCGCATCAGCGGCATCGACCCCGGCCACAAGCGCCTATGGATCGGCGAAGAAGCCGTGGCCTATCGCGACCTGGTGCTGGCCTGGGGCGCCCAGACCGTGCAGGTGCCGATCGAGGGCGACGCTGGCGGGCAGGTCTTCCCGATCAACGACCTGGAGGACTACGCGCGCTTTCGCGCCGCCGCTGCCGGTAAGCAGCGCGTGCTGATTCTGGGCGCCGGGCTGATCGGCTGCGAATTTGCCAATGACCTGAGCCTGGGCGGGTTCCAGGTCGATGTGGTGGCCCCTTGCGAACAGGTCATGCCGACCCTGTTGCATCCCGCTGCCGCCGCTGCCGTGCAGGCCGGGCTCGAAGGCCTGGGCGTGCGCTTTCACCTGGGCCCCGTGTTGACGCGTCTGCAGCGTACGGCACAGGGCCTTGAAGCGCACCTGTCCGACGGCAGCGTGATCGCCTGTGACCTGGTGGTTTCAGCCATCGGCTTGCGCCCCCGCACCGATCTGGCCGCTGCCGCCGGCCTGCAGATCAACCGCGGCGTGGCAGTGGACCGCCAGTTGCGCACCTCCCACAGCAATATCTACGCCCTTGGCGACTGTGCCGAGGTCGATGGCATCAACTTGCTTTATGTGATGCCGCTGATGAGCTGCGCCCGGGCCTTGGCGCAGACCCTGGCCGGCAACCCCACGGCCGTCAGCTACGGGCCGATGCCGATCACCGTGAAGACGCCTGCGTGCCCGCTGGTTGTTTCGCCGCCACCGCACGGGCATGACGGCGACTGGCAGGTAGAAGGGCAGGGCAGCGACCTCAAGGTGCTCTGTCACGATGCCGACGGCAAGCTGCTGGGCTATGCCCTGACCGGTGCGGCTGTAATGGAAAAGCTGGCCCTGAATCGTCAACTACCCCCGGTAATGGCGTAAATAGAGGGCGTTCTGTCGGATTTATCCTGTTGTTGCTCGCACAATGGCCGCCCTGATACTGGCGCGGCCTCGGTGGGCGTGCCATTCTCACTCCCGTCTGCCGCAGATTAGAGCCTGCGGTGCCTTGAGCGCTGCTCCCAGAGGCAGCACGGCATAACAACAAGAAATTCCGTCAATGAGGCTTCACTATGCGCAAACCAGAACTCGCCGCTGTCATCGCCGAAAAGGCCGATCTGACTAAGGAAAAGGCCAACGTGGTGCTGAACGCGATTCTCGACAGCATCACCGGTGCCCTGGACAAGGACACCGTGACCCTGGTCGGTTTCGGTACCTTTGAAAAACGTCATCGTGGTGCGCGCACCGGCAAGAACCCGCAGACCGGCGAGCCGGTGAAGATCAAGGCCAGCAACACCGTGGCCTTCAAGCCAGGCAAGAACCTGCGCGACAGCGTCAACGTGCCTGCAAAGCCTGCCAAGAAAGGCAAGTGATCCACACCTGACAACCCCCAGTGTCAGTCAAGCGGGCGCCCTAGGGCGCCCGTTGTGCTTTCTGTAGGGATATGTTGCGAACTTGCATAAATAGTTCTGGAAGAGGATAAACTGCGCAGCTCAGTCATTTTTTATTCGAGGCGCGTTGATGAAGTTTCGCTTTCTTCTCTGGGCCATGGGGCTGTTGATGGCCAGGGCCAGCCGTAACAACCCGGCGTTCAAGCAGCAGCTCAAGGACAAGAATCTGGTTTTCCAGATGCAGACCCTGGACGGCAAAATCGCCCGCCACTTCATCGTCAGCGACGAGCGCATCAGCAGCAAAGGGGGCGCACACCCGCAGCCCGCCTTCGCCATTGCGTTCAAGGATGCCGCTTACGGGTTTGCCACGCTGCAGGCGGGCAACAAGCAGTTGGCCTTCATGCAGGGGATCCAGGACAAAAACATCCAGATCAAGGGCAATCCGGCGCTGGTGATGTGGTTCCAGGGCTTGATGAAGTACCTAAAACCGAAGAAAAAGCGCTGATATGTCACTGTAGGAGCAGCCGTGTGCTGCTCCTACCAGGGTTGCGCATGACGTTTCAGGCTATCAATGCGGGGCGTGAAACTGCGATGCCAGTTCCCGCAGCAAGGTCTCTGCCTCCAGCACCTTGTTCACCACATCCTCGGCCTTCTCCCGAGTCACCCCCAGCCGCTCCAGCAGCTCATCGGGGATATCTTCCTGTGGCCCCGAGCCAATCCCGCGTAAACGCAGCAAGCGAGTCGCCAGGCACACCAGGTTGGCGAACGCCGCGTAGTCGCCGTCATAGGACGGGTCGTGCTGGAAGCGCAGCGCAGTCGAGAGTTCTTCCGGCATATCCCACAGCTTCATCAGCCAAGCGCCGATCTGTTCGCGGTTGATACCCAGCAGGTGTTGTTCCACGTAGGTGTGGCACAGGTGCGGGTTGACTTCCAGGTGACGGCAGATCAGCGAGAAGTGGGGTGGGAACACGTGCGCCAGCAGCAGATAGCCGAAGTTATGCAGGAGCCCGGCCAGATAGGTCAGGCCGGCTTCCGGGCGCTCTGCCCGTGGCATGGCGCGGGTCAGGCCTTCGATGATGGCGGCGGTGTAGATCGACTGCTGCCAGTACGGTGTGGCCTGCTGCGGGTGGTCTTTGGGCAGGCTCAGGGTCTTGCCCAGGGCCAGCCCAAGGGCGAGGTTGATGACCAGGTCGAAGCCCAGCACGCGCACGATGGCGTCTTCCACCGAGCGGATCTTGCCTGGCGAGGCGTAGTAGGGCGATGCCGCCCAACTGACCACCTGGGCAGCCAGTGCCGGGTCGGTCTCGACCACGCCAGTAATGTCATCGATGCTGGCGTTGGGGTCTACCCGCAGCTTGATGATCTTCTGCGCCGTGTCGGCCAGTGGCGGGATTTCGATGGTTTCTTCCAGGCGTTTCTGGATGCGTCGCGCCGTGAAGGCCTGGACCGCCTGGGTGATTTCGTCGGAGTCGTCATGGGGCCGGTCGAGGTTTGGGCTGATGGCCTCGACCTCTTGCCCAAAGCTGCTGGCGCTGGACTTGGCGAGCAAGCGCTTGAAGTTCGCGCGGTCGATTTCCAGCAGCAGGCCGGCTTCACCGGACTGAATCAGCACTTTCTCACAGTCGAGCAGGCTTTTTTCGTATTGGCACGGCGAGCTGGTCAGCGCCGGAATGCCCGGCAGGCGCTTGAGGTGATGCTTGTCGAGCATCTGCTTGAGGCGGGGCATGGACACCGCTGTCAGCTTGCGGCCAGTCAGTTCGGTCAGGCGATTGAGGTCAAGCAGCTGGCTGTGCGGGAACAACACCATCAGGGCGCCGATCTCGTCGTCGAGAAGGACCGCCTGCACCCGCGAGGCGGCAGGCAACTGCGGATGTTCGAGCACCTCGCGGTAGGCTACGCCCACCTTATCGAGCAACAGCCTGATGACAGAGGGTGCGTGTGGGGCTGCGGTTTCCAGGGCAACTTCAGTCATGGTCCGTATCCACTCGTTCTTTTAAACGCGAAGTATAACCAGTCCCGCCGCGAATCTGGATCCATTCTGGGACTGGCGTCACACTTGGCCATATTGCTGGCCATGCCGCAGCCAGCGGTCGAGCAGCGGGCTGACATGGCCCGGCCAGCGCGCGATCAGGGCTTGGGCGGCATCACGCACGGCCGGCAGCAGGTCGGCATCACGCATCAGGTCCGCGACTTTGAACTGTAGCAGGCCGGTCTGGCGTGTTCCCAGCATCTCGCCGGGGCCGCGCAGTTCCAGGTCTTTTTCGGCGATGATGAAGCCATCGTTGGTTTCACGCATGATCCCCAGGCGTTCGCGGCCAATCTGCGACAGCGGCGGGTGATACAGCAACACGCAATGGCTCACCGCGCTGCCCCGGCCAACCCGGCCACGCAGCTGGTGCAGTTGGGCCAGGCCAAGGCGTTCGGGGTTCTCGATGATCATCAGGCTGGCATTGGGCACGTCCACGCCCACCTCGATGACCGTGGTCGCCACCAGCAGTTGCAGCTCCCCAGCCTTGAACTGGGCCATGATCTCGGCCTTTTCCGCAGGCTTCATGCGCCCGTGGATAAGGCCGACGCGTAGCTCGCCCAGGGCGCTGCCAAGGTCCTCGTAGGTGCTTTCGGCTGCCTGGCAGGTCAGTTCTTCAGATTCCTCGATCAGGGTGCACACCCAATAGGCCTGGCGCCCTTCAGCGCAGGCCGCGCGTACCCGCTCGACCACCTCGAAGCGGCGGCTGTCGGCCACCAGCACGGTATTCACGGGCGTACGCCCCGGCGGCAGCTCGTCCAGGACCGAGGTGTCGAGGTCGGCGTAGGCGCTCATCGCCAAGGTCCGCGGGATCGGCGTGGCCGTCATGATCAGCTGGTGCGGGCACAGCTCGCCGGCTACGCCTTTCTTGCGCAGGGCCAGGCGTTGCTGCACGCCGAAACGGTGCTGTTCATCGATGATCGCCAAGGCCAGGTGCTTGAATTTGACCTCTTCCTGAAACAGCGCATGGGTACCCACCACCATCGGTGCACCGTTGGCGATCTGCTCCAGCGAGCTGGCCCGGGCCTTGCCCTTGAGCTTGCCAGCCAGCCATGCTACCTCGATGCCCAGCGGTTCGAGCCAGCGCTTGAAGGTGATGAAGTGCTGTTCGGCGAGAATCTCGGTGGGTGCCATCAACGCCACCTGGTAACCAGCCTCCAGGGCTTGCAGTGCCGCCAGTGCGGCGACCACTGTCTTGCCGGCGCCGACATCGCCCTGGACCAGGCGCATCATTGGCTCGGCCTGGGCGAGGTCGTAGGCGATCTCGTTGGCCACACGCTGCTGAGCACCGGTCGGCTTGAAACCCAGGTTGCCCAGGTACTGCGCCGGCAACCGAGTGGCCTTGGGCAGGACGGGGGCACGCAGGCTGCGCAGGCTCTCGCGCAGCCGTTGTTGTGACAGCTGATGGGTCAGTAACTCTTCAAAGGCCAGGCGGTGTTGAGCCCAATGCTGGCCTTCGGCAAGCTCGTCGAGGTCGGCGTCGGCCGGCGGGTTGTGCAAATAGCGGATAGCGTCGTCCAGCGGCGCCAGCTGGTAGTCCCGAGCCAGCTCGTCGGGCAGCCAGTCTGGCAGGCTGCGCGGGCCGAGCATGCCCAGGCTCTGCTGGCAGAGCAGGCGCAGGCGTTGCTGGGTAAGGCCTTCGGTGGTCGGGTAGATCGGCGTCAGGGTCTGTTCTACCGGGGGCGCTGGCTCGTCGCCGTTGAGCGCCCGGTACTCTGGGTGGTAGATCTCCAGGCCAGAGGCGCCGGGGCGGGCTTCGCCATAGCAGCGCAGGTGCGTGCCGCGTTTGAGGCCTTCTTTTTGCGCATTGCTGAAGTGATAGAAGCGCAGGCTCAACACCCCGCTGCCGTCACCCAGGCGCACCACCAGGCTGCGGCGCTTGCCCATGGTCACGTCAGCACCACTGACCACCCCTTCGATCACGGCATCCTGCCCCGGGCGCAACTCGCCAATGGGCACTACGCGGGTGCGGTCCTGGTAGCGCAGGGGCAGGTGGAACAGGATGTCCTGCAGGTTCTCCAGGCCAACCTTGGCGAGTTTTTCCGCCATGGCATCGCCCACCCCTTTGAGCACCGTGACCGGGACCTTCGACAGCTCACTCATGACTCAGGCCGGCTGTTCCACAGGGGGTTTGGCGACCGAGCAGAGGCGGATCGAGTCGGCGAGGATCTCGATGGCCTTGGGCCGCGGGAAACTGGCACGCCAGGCAATGGCCACGGTGCGGAACGGTGCCGGCGCGGTCAGCGGGCGCACTTCGATGACGCCTGGCGCGTAGTGGTGGCTGTGCACCGCCGACAGCGGCAGGATCGAAACGCCCAGGCCCGAGGCAACCATGTGGCGGATGGTCTCCAGGGAGCTGGACTCCACCGTGGTGTGGCGGGAGCCTTCGCCGCCCTTGTTCAGGGTGGGGCAGGCTTCCAGCACCTGGTCGCGGAAACAGTGGCCTTCACCGAGCAGCAGCAGGCTCTTGTCGTTGAGCATGGCGGTGTCGATGGTCTTTTTTGCCGTCCACGGGTGGTCGGCGGGCATCAAGGCGCAGAATGGCTCATCGTACAGCGGCAGGGTCAGCACGTCGGCTTCGTTGAACGGCAGGGCGATGATCACTGCGTCGAGTTCGCCGTTGCGCAGTTTTTCGCGCAGTACGTGGGTGAAGTTCTCTTCGATGTACAGCGGCATCTGCGGCGCCACGCGGTGCAGCTGCGGGATCAGGTGCGGGAACAGATAAGGGCCGACGGTATAGATGGCACCGACCTTGAGCGGGGCGGTCAGCTGGTTCTTGCCGGCCTGGGCCAGCTCGCGGATACCCTGGGCTTGTTCCAGTACCTTTTGTGCCTGGGCAACGATGCTTTCGCCGACCGGGGTCAGGCGCACCGCGCTCTTGCTGCGCTCGAAGATCAGCACGCCAAGCTCGTCCTCGAGCTTCTTCACACCGACCGACAGGGTCGGCTGGCTCACGTGGCAACGCTCGGCCGCATGGCCGAAATGCTGTTCCTGGGCGAGTGTGACGATGTAGCGTAATTCTGTGAGGGTCATAACGTGCGTCCATGAAGTTGCGAGCCCAGCATAGCGGCTGCAATTGATAGACGCACGTTATCAGACTTGCCGATGTGTGACAGAAACAAAAGTCTCAGCGGCGGTCCAGGGAGTAGACGAACGGCGCCACGACTTCGATCGTGCCGTTGTTCAGCAACTCCGGTGGCGGCTTGGGTACCGTGCCGGCCCGACGGATCATTTCCAGAGTCGCACGGTCCAGTGCTGCGCTACCCGAACCCCCTGCCATGGCGTACGACACCACCTTGCCTTCGGCATCAACCACGAAACGCAGGCGGTTGATGCCCTGCAGGCCGCGACGACGTGCGTCTTCCGGATAACGCTTGTACTTGGCCAGGTGGCGCAGCAGGTCACTCTGCCAGGTCGGCAGGGCGTTGCTGTTGGACGCGATGCTCGGTGCCGGTGCCGCGGACTTCTGCGGCGGCGTGTTGCTTGGCGGTGCGTCTACCACGCTCTCGGTCGGCGGCGCGTCCTTCGGCGGCTCAGGCTTTTTCTCAGGCTTGGGCGGCTGGGGCTTGGCCTTCGGCTTGGGCGGCTTGGCGATGGCGATCTTGGGTTTAGGGGCTTCCACCAGCTTGGGCAACGGCAGTTCTTCGACCGGTGCCGGCGGCTGTGGGACGGCTTTTGGAGGAGGTGGTGGCGCAGGCTCCGGCAGCGGTGCCAGCTCGACCACCATGGCTGCCGGTGGCAGCTCGATGGCCTGAGGCACCGACCAATTGAGCGTGAGCAGCACAGCGACGGCATGGACACCCAGCACAAGTGCCAGGCTGCCGCTGTAACGCGCCAGATTGTGCCGCGTCTTCGTCATTTCTTGGCTGCCGTCTCGAGACCTACCAGACCGACTTTGAGGTAGCCGGCCGCGCGCATGGTGTTCATCACTTCCATCAGGTCACCGTAATCCACGCCCTTGTCGGCCTGGAAGAAGATGGTGGTTTCCTTGTCGCCCTTGGTCTTGGCGTCGAGCATCGGGCCAAGCTGGTCGGGCGCAGGCACCTGATCGTCACCGACATACAGCTTCTGGTCGGCCTTGACGCTGACGAACACGGGTTTCTCGGGCCTCGGTGCCGGTTTGGCAGTCGAGGCTGGCAGGTCGACCTTGATGTCGACCGTTGCCAAGGGAGCAGCCACCATGAAGATGATCAGCAGTACCAGCATCACGTCGATAAACGGCGTAACGTTGATTTCGTGGTTTTCGGCGAGGTCGTCGCCACCTTCGTTGAGATGCAGGCCCATGGCTTACCCCACTTTCACCATGTGCGGGGCGGCGCGCTCGCTGCCTTGGTGGTCCAGATCACGGCTGACCAGCAGCAGGACCTGGGCGGAGGCGTCGGACACCTGCGCCTTGTAGCCAGCAATGGAGCGGGCGAAGACGTTATAGATGACCACGGCCGGGATTGCGGCAACCAGGCCCAAGGCTGTTGCCAGCAGGGCTTCGGCGATGCCTGGGGCAACCACTGCCAGGTTGGTGGTCTGGGTTTTGGCGATGCCGATGAAGCTGTTCATGATGCCCCACACGGTGCCGAACAAGCCGACGAAGGGTGCGGTGGAGCCGATGGTGGCGAGTACGCCGGTACCGTTGCTCATGTTGCGACCGCTGGCGGCGACCAGACGCTCCAGGCGGAAGGCGACGCGTTCCTTGATGCCTTCTTTTTCACGCGCATTGGCCGACAGGCGCATCTCTTCGAGGGCATCGTGGACCAAGGTGTGGGCCAGGGTGCCTTCCTTGTTGGAGACATCGCTGGCTTCTTTGAGGCTGGCGGACTTCTTCAGTTGTGCGATCTCGCCGCGCAGACGGCGCTTGGCGCCCAGCAGCTCGAAGCCTTTGGCGATCCAGATGGTCCAGGTGATGATCGAGGCGATGGCCAGGCCGATCATGACGATCTTCACCACGATGTCGGCGTTCTTGTACATGCCCCATGGCGACAGGTCGTGGGCCATGCCCAGCGTAGTATCCTCGACCAGTGCTTCGACGCCTGGGTCTACGGCGACAGGCGCATCGGCTGGAGCTGCGGCTGGCGCGGCGGCAACAGGTGCCGAGCCATTGGCGACTGGGGCCGGGCTGGCGACGGGTGTGGCCGGGGCAGCAGCGGCAGCAGCGGCAGCAGGGGTGCTGGCGTTGGCGGTAGGCTCATCGGCCATGGCCACTGGGGCCAGCACCAGGCTGAACATCAGCGCAGCGATGGCGCGCCAGGCGCGCGACGGGGTTGGCGAAGCGGAGGGTTGAGTACGTGTCATGCTGGCCGGACCTGATGAAGAAAAAGAGTGAACGTTCTTCAAGGCCTCGAGATAGGCCGAGAACAGATAGGGGCGCCATTATTGCAAGTAATTCTTGTTAACAAAAGTAATCTTGTTGCTTTTTTCGCCTAGGGTCTAGCCGCCCATCGTGTAGCGTGGCTGGTTTGATCAACTGGTCTAGGGAGTTTTGAGATGTCAGACCTTTCAGTAATGGTCGTAGGTTGTGGTGATGTAGGCGGCCGTCTTGCCCGGCAATTGCTCGCCCGTGGCTGGCATGTGAGCGGCCTGCGCCGCTCGATCGAGCAACTGCCCGAGGGCGTTGCGCCGGTGGCTGCCGACCTGTCCGAAGCCGCTATTCCAGCGGCGTGGCCGCAGCGTGCGCCGGATTACCTGGTGTATTGCGTGGCGGCCAGCCAGCACGACGAGGCGGGGTATCAGGCGGCTTATGTCGAGGGCCTGCGGCATGTGCTGGCCTGGCTGGGTGAGCGTGGCCAGCACCCGCGGCGCCTGCTGTTCGTGTCCAGCAGCAGCGTGTTTGCGCAAAAAGAAGGTGAGTGGATCGATGAGACGGCGGCCACTGAGCCTGAAGGGTATTCCGGCCGGGTAATGCTCGACGCCGAGCGCTTGGCCCTGGCCAGTGGTATCCCGGCAAGCGTGGTGCGTTTGACCGGCATCTACGGGCCGGGCCGAGAGTGGCTACTGAGCCAGGTGCGCCAGGGCTATCGTGTGGCCGAGGAACCGCCGCTGTATGGCAACCGGATTCATGCCGAGGATGCCGCAAGCCTGCTGGCTTATCTGCTGCAGGCCGATGCCGACGGCGTGAAGCTGGACGATTGCTATATAGGTGTCGATGACGACCCGGCGCCGCTGGCCGACGTGGTGGCCTGGTTGCGCGGTTATCTGGGCGTTACCGAATGGTCGGATGAGCAGCGGGTACGGCGTACGGGCAGCAAGCGCTGCAGCAATGCCCGCGCGCGGGCGTTGGGCTGGGTGCCAGAGTACCCAAGTTACAAAGAAGGGTATGCAGCGATTCTGAAAGGGAAAAGCTGACGGGCTGGGTTTCGCGGCCCTTATAGGAGCGGCCTTGCGTCGCGAAAGGGCCGCAAGGCCGCTCCTACAGGCCGCAATAGCTTTTAGTCTTTCTCCAGCACCCATTGCCGTGCACCGGCAGCCAATACCGGCATCTCATCCGGCTGCGCGCGGTTTACGGCCTGGAAAATCTCCAGCTTGTCGCCATCACGCTTGATGATAAACGGCGCGCCGCGCTGTTTGCGCTCCAGCCACAGGCTGTCGTTGCTGCCGCCCATGGTCGCGCAATCGCCCGCCAGGCACAGGGCAAAACGGTCCGGGCCAGGCAGGCCGCTTACGTTGCCGGTGTCGCTGAAGCGTACGGCGGTGCCTTTGCCCTGGCCGTCGATGATTTTCCAGTCACCGCCCAGGTAGGCTTGATACAACGCCTTCTCGAAGCTACCGCCCAGCGGCGAACTGCCGGGTTGCTTGACGCGCACGAAGGTTTGCTGGACCCCAGACTGGGTGGTGGTTTTCAGCTTGTCGCCATCCAGCGCCAGCTGCTCGGTCTGGCCGTCCTGGAAGCTGGCCTGCCAGTCCTTCTCGTTGGCGCTCAACTGGCCGTCGGCAGCCTCGAAGCCATTGCTGAAGCTGGCCTGCTGGTGGGCCACATCGAGTTTCCATTCGAAAACAGGGCCGTGTTCAGTCAATGCCTGACGCAGGCTGCCACCCTTGACGGCGGCTTTGATGGCGTCCTGGTTGATCCAGGTGCCGTTGAAGTCTTCGGGTTTATGGCTGGCGCAACCGCTCAAAAGCAGGGCTGCCAGCGCGATGGGCAGTGCTTGACGCATGGTGGGTAACCTTGGGGGAGAGAAGGTGGCGGGCAGAGCGCCCGCCACCGGGGGCATCACTCGATGACCAGGATCGCGTCCATTTCGACCTGGGAGCCTTTCGGCAGCGCGGCAACGCCGATGGCGGCGCGTGCTGGGTAAGGCTGTTCGAAGTAGCGGCCCATGACCTCGTTGACCTTGGCGAAGTGGCTCAGGTCGGTGAGGAAGATGTTCAGCTTGACGATGTCCTTGAACGAGCCACCAGCGGCTTCAGCCACGGCCTTGAGGTTCTCGAAGACCTGCACGGTCTGGGCCTCGAAGCCTTCGACCAGCTCCATGGTCTTGGGGTCCAGTGGGATCTGGCCCGACATGTAAACGGTGTTGCCGGCCTTGATCGCCTGGGAGTAGGTGCCGATGGCGGCAGGGGCCTTGTCGCTGGTGATGACGGACTTGCTCATGATGACTCCTTGCGGTTGGCGGACTACGTACGCATGCGGGTGATGCGGACCACACCGGTCAAGGTACGCAGCTTCTTGATCACACGCGCCAGGTGCACACGGTCGTGCACGCTGACCACCAGTTGGACCACGCTGATACGGCCGTCGCGTTCGTCCATGCTGATCTTCTCGATGTTGCCGTCGGCGGCATTGACGCTGCTGGCCAGCAGCGCGATCAGGCCGCGCTGGTGTTCCAGCTCGACGCGCAGCTCGACATTGAATTCGCCGGCGATGTCCTTGGCCCAGGAGAGCTGCACGCACTTCTCCGGGTTGTGGCGAATTTCGCTGATGTTGCGGCAGTTCTCCAGGTGCACGACCATGCCCTTGCCCGCCGACAGGTGGCCGACGATCGGGTCG
This sequence comes from Pseudomonas putida, assembly GCF_025905425.1. Classification (NCBI taxonomy): domain Bacteria; kingdom Pseudomonadati; phylum Pseudomonadota; class Gammaproteobacteria; order Pseudomonadales; family Pseudomonadaceae; genus Pseudomonas; species Pseudomonas putida. The sequence goes on from NZ_CP109603.1 coordinate 5,407,187, forward strand.
CCGGGGATCGGGGTGCAGCACTTGGCGTAGCTGAGCACCAGGCCTTCGGTGCCGCGGATCGCCAGCGGGCCTTCCGGCGCCGGCAGTTGCTCACCTTCGGCTGACAGCAGGCGACGGGCGACCACATAGGCCATGCGGTTGCCCAGGCCGATGTCTTCGAGCAGGTCTTCGATCAGCTCCAGGCGGTACTCGGCGAGAATTGCCTGAATGCGCTCCTGGGGGATTTTTTCGAGGCTGCTGTCGAAACCGGTCAGTACCTTGTTCAGCAGGCGCTCGCCGAGGCTGATGGACTCGGAACGGCGCTGCTGCTTGAGCGCGTGGCGGATGTGCGTGCGCGCCTTGCCGGTGACCACGAAGTTGAGCCAGGCCGGGTTTGGCCGGGCGCCCGGCGCACTGACGATTTCGACCGTCGAGCCGCTTTGCAGCGGCTCGGACAGCGGCGCCAGGCGGCGGTTAATGCGGCAGGCGATGCAGCTATTGCCCACGTCGGTGTGCACCGCGTAGGCGAAGTCGACGGCCGTGGAGCCTTTGGGCAGCTCCATGATCCGGCCCTTGGGCGTGAACACGTAGACCTCGTCCGGGAACAGGTCGATCTTCACGCTCTCGATGAATTCCAGCGAGTTGCCTGCACGCTGCTGCAGTTCGAGGATGCCCTTGACCCACTGGCGGGCACGCGCGTGGCTGCCTTTTGGCTGTTCGTCGTCGTTGGACTTGTACAGCCAGTGCGCGGCGATGCCGTTGTTGGCCATCTCTTCCATTTCGCGGGTGCGAATCTGGATTTCGATGGGCACGCCGTGCATGCCGAACAGCGTGGTGTGCAACGACTGGTAGCCGTTGGCCTTGGGGATCGCGATGTAATCCTTGAAGCGACCGGGCAGCGGCTTGTACAGGTTGTGCACGGCGCCGAGCACGCGGTAGCAGGTGTCGACCTTGTCGACGATGATGCGGAAGGCGTACACGTCCATGATTTCGTTGAAGGCACGGCGCTTGCCGCGCATCTTCTTGTAGATGCCATAGAGGTGTTTCTGCCGGCCGCTGACCTCGCCCTCGATACCATCGGCAGCCAGGCAGTTGGCCAGCGAGTGCTCGATCTTGGCGACGATCTCTTTGCGGTTGCCGCGGGCGCTCTTGACCGCCCGGTGAATCAGCGACGAGCGCATCGGGTGCATGGCCTTGAAGCCAAGGTCTTCGAATTCGACGCGCACAGTGTGCATGCCCAGCCGGTTGGCGATGGGTGCGTAGATTTCGAGGGTTTCCTTGGCGATGCGCCGGCGTTTTTCGCCAGACAGCACTTCCAGCGTGCGCATGTTGTGCAGGCGGTCGGCCAGCTTGACCAGGATCACGCGGATATCGCGGGCCATGGCCATGGCCATCTTCTGGAAGTTCTCGGCCTGCGCCTCGGCCTTGGTCTCGAAGTTCATCTGGGTCAGCTTGCTGACCCCATCGACCAGTTCGGCGACCGTCTCGCCAAATTGCTGGCTGAGGGCTTCCTTGGCGATGCCGGTGTCTTCGATCACATCGTGCAGCATGGCCGCCATCAGGCTCTGATGGTCCATGTGCATGTCGGCGAGGATGCTGGCCACGGCCAGCGGGTGGGTCACGTAGGGCTCGCCGCTGCGGCGGCGCTGCCCATCGTGGGCCTGTTCGGCGTAGAAATAGGCGCGGCGAACCAGGTTGACCTGTTCGGGGCCCAGGTAGGTCGACAGCCGTTCGGCTAAGGCTTCTATACCCGGCATGGGTTCACCTCTTGCAGAGGAAGAGGGCCTTGTGCCGCGCGACGTCGACCTGGCATCAATCAGACAGCCTCGTTGGACTCGTCCTCGAACGCGGCGAAGACCGGATCCTCGGTGACGATCTCTTCAGCGGCGATGAACTCGTTGGTGACGATGCCTTCGGCGATTTCACGCAGGGCAACAACGGTCGGCTTGTCGTTTTCCCACGCTACGCGTGGCTCTTTGCCGCCGGTCGCCAGCTGACGGGCGCGCTTGGTCGAGAGCATGACCAGCTCAAAGCGGTTATCCACGTGTTCCAGGCAGTCTTCAACAGTTACGCGGGCCATGGTCTTCCTCAGTAGCAATTGCGGTGGGCGTGCAGCCCAATATGGGCAGGCGGACTCGATAGTTTAAAAAATCACCAGCCAATAGGGAAGCGCTGTTTTGCCGCGCGCGGATCAGGCCGCTCCCTGTGGGGGCGGGGTTGCTCGCGAAAGGGCCGCAACAGACACCCTCCTCTTGTATCTCACAACATCGCGTCGCGCAACCGTGGGGTCAGTTCCTCGAACAATGTCTGCACCGAGCGCAACGCCCGGCAATCTGGCCGGGTCAGCAGCCACAGCTGGGTATCGCAACCGGGCAGCGGGCCGCTCAGCGCATCAACGCCGGGCAAGGCATGCACCATGTAATCGGGCAGCGCCGCCACGCCCAGCCCGGTGCTGACCAGTTGCGCGATGGTCGACATGCCGCTGCATTGGTAGCGCGGGCTCAGCCCGGGGTACTGCTGGTTGCGCCAGACCACGGTGGGGTGGTCCTGCATTGAATCGTCCGGGGCAATCCACGGCACGCTGCCGGCAGCCTCGTCCAGCCGTTCACGCCACTGCGGCTGGCCGCAGATCACATAGGAGGTCGAGCCCAGGCAACGCCCCACCAGGTGCTCCGGTGGCGTGTTGGTCAGGCGCAGGGCGATGTCGGCATCGCGCCGGCTGAGGTTGGCGAAAGTGTTGGAGGTGCCCATTTCCAGCGACAAGGCCGGGTAATTGGGCATGAAGTCGGCCAGCGCCGGCAGCAACAGGCTGTGCATCACGGCCTCGGTACAGGTCAGCCGCACCGTGCCGCTGACCACCTGTTCGCCGCTGGTCATGGCGATGCGCGCGGCCTCCAGGGCCTGCTCGGCGCGCTCGGCCTGCTCCGCCAGGGCCTGGGCGGTGTCGGTGGGCAGGTAGCCCTTGCGGCTTTTGACGAACAGCGCGGTGCCCAGCGCGGATTCGAGACGACGGATCGAACGGAACACCGTCGAAACGTCGACCTTGAGCAATTCGGCAGCCTTCGCCAGCGAGCGGCCACGTTCCAGGGCCAGGACCAGGGAGAGGTCGGCGTGGGTAATCTGATATTGCATTGGTGCACGCTCTGCTTGCCGAAATGCCAATGTCTGTTGCGTTGAGGCCATTTTATAGTGGAACCGCCCCTGGGAATCAATGCGCCCGGTCGGGCAACCAATCCCCACGATGGGAAAGTGAAAAAAACAACAGCTGCAACCATCGTCGCCCGTGAGGCGCCAGCCGTATCCCCACATCGCCGCAGCACATCAAAGGATGTACACCATGACGTCGGTCACCCCGTGCGCCAGTTCTTCCAGCGAGATGAATGACTTCCTCCAGGCCCATCCGGATACGCAGTATGTCGATCTGCTGATCTCCGACATGAACGGCGTGGTACGCGGCAAGCGCATCGAGCGGGCCAGCCTGCACAAGGTGTACGAGAAAGGCATCAACCTGCCGGCGTCACTGTTTGCCCTCGACATCAACGGCTCGACCGTCGAGAGTACCGGCCTGGGCCTGGACATCGGCGATGCCGACCGCATCTGCTACCCAATCCCCGGCACGCTGTGCAACGAGCCGTGGCAAAAACGCCCCACCGCTCAGCTGCTGATGACCATGCATGAGATCGAAGGCCAGCCCTTCTTCGCCGACCCGCGCGAAGTGCTGCGCCAGGTGGTGAGCAAGTTCGACGACCTGGGCCTGGATATCTGCGCCGCATTCGAGCTCGAGTTCTACCTGATCGACCAGGACAACCTCAACGGCCGCCCGCAACCGCCGCGTTCGCCCATTTCTGGCAAGCGCCCGCAGTCGACCCAGGTGTACCTGATCGACGACCTCGACGAATACGCCGACTGCCTGCAGGACATGCTCGAAGCGGCCAAGGAGCAGGGCCTGCCAGCCGATGCCATCGTCAAAGAAAGTGCCCCGGCGCAGTTCGAGGTCAACCTGCACCACGTTGCCGACCCGCTGAAGGCCTGCGACTACGCGATCTTGCTCAAGCGCTTGGTCAAGAACGTCGCCTACGACCATGAAATGGACACCACGTTCATGGCCAAGCCCTACCCGGGCCAGGCGGGCAATGGCCTTCATGTGCACATCTCGCTGTTGGACAAGAAAACTGGCAAGAACATCTTCGCCAATAGCGACCCGCTGCAAAGCGACGCGCTGCGCCACGCCATCGGTGGCGTGCTGGAGACCATGCCAGCGTCGATGGCCTTCCTGTGCCCGAACATCAACTCCTACCGCCGCTTCGGTGCGCAGTTCTACGTCCCCAATGCGCCGAGCTGGGGCCTGGACAACCGTACCGTGGCGGTCCGCGTGCCGACCGACAGCAGCGAAAACGTGCGCATCGAGCACCGTGTGGCCGGCGCCGACGCCAACCCGTACCTGATGCTCGCGGCCATTCTCGCTGGCATTCACCACGGCCTTACCAGCAAGGTCGAGCCGGGTGAGCCCATTGAAGGCAACTCGTACGAACAACTGGAACAGAGCCTGCCGAACAACCTGCGTGACGCCCTGCGCGCGCTGGATGACAGCGAAGTGCTCAATCAATACATCAGCCCGGACTACATCGATATCTTCGTCGCCTGCAAGGAAAGCGAGCTGGCCGAGTTTGAAGTGTCGATTTCCGACCTTGAGTACAACTGGTACCTGCACACGGTGTAAGCCCATGAGCGCAAATGCGGTCCCCTTGATCGGTATCAGCGCCTGCCGCCAGCAGGTGGGGAAGAACTCGTCGCACACGGTGGGCGACAAGTATGTCGAGGCGGCCGGCTTTGCCGGGCTGCCGCTGATTTTGCCGGCGCGAGACGGGGGCAGTGATACCCCGGCGCTGCTGGCCCAGCTCGACGGCATTCTTTTTACCGGCTCGCCTTCAAATATCGAACCGCATCATTACAATGGCGCCCCCAGCACGGAGGGTACCCGGCATGATCGCGCGCGCGATCGCCTGACCCTGCCGCTGCTGCAGGCGGCCATTGCCGCCGGTGTGCCGGTGTTGTGCATCTGCCGTGGGTTTCAGGAATTGAATGTGGCCCTTGGCGGCACCTTGCACCAGCGTGTGCAGGAGCTGCCTGGCTACCTTGACCACCGCGAACCTGAGGACGCACCCCTGGAGGTGCAATACGGCCCTCGCCACCCTGTCGGCATCGAGCCTGGCGGGTTGTTCGAGCGCCTGGGCCTGGCTGCGCAATTCGAGGTCAACTCGTTGCACAGCCAGGGCATCGATCGCCTGGCCCCTGGGCTGCGCGTCGAAGCACGGGCCCCGGATGGCCTGATCGAAGCGGTGTCGATGCCGGATGCGCCGGGCTTCGTGCTTGGCGTGCAGTGGCACCCAGAATGGCGTTTCGCCGAAAACCCGGTCTCCCGGCGCCTTTTCCAGGCATTCCGTGAGGCCTGTATTGCCCATGCTGCACGGGAGGGTACGCGCCAGAAGGCATTCTGACGTCACCCGAAAGTCTCGGATGACGCACCCCCTGTTGCAAGCTTTCAATGAGTGAAAGCGGGCCTTGTACGCAAGGCCCGCGAAAACAATTCCAAAATTTACGGCAAATACTCATGAGCGATTACACAGAAGCCGGCCGCCCACCCGATGTGGCGGCCGACGCGGACAACACCCAGCGCAGCAAGGGCTTGGCCAAAGGCCGCCTGGGTTTGCTGGCCAGCGTGGTGCTGGGCATTTCCACCATCGCCCCGGTCTATACCCTGACTGGCGCGCTTGGCCCTACCGTGCGAGAGGTCGGTGCCCACCTGCCTGCGGTGTTTATCGTCGGCTTCCTGCCGATGCTGCTGGTCGCCCTTGGCTATCGCGAGCTGAATTCGGCGGAGCCGGACAGCGGCACCTCGTTCACCTGGTCGGCGCGTGCCTTCGGCCCGATGATCGGCTGGATCGGGGGCTGGGGGCTGGTGGTCGCCACCACCATCGTGCTGTCGAACCTGGCCGGTGTGGCGGTCGATTTCTTCTACCTGTTCCTCGGCCAGATCACCGGCAACCATGGCCTGGCGGCCTTGGCGGATAACCTGGTGATCAACATCGCCACCTGTTGCGTGTTCATCGCCCTGGCGGTGTGGATCTGCTGTCGCGGCATCGCCACCACCATGACGGTGCAGTATGGCCTGGTGGCCTTGCAGTTGCTGGTGCTGATCGGCTTTGCCTTCGCCGCCTTCGGTGGTACCACTGCGCCGCCACCGCTGGAATTCGATTTTGCCTGGTTCAACCCGTTCGGTGTCGAGTCGTTCTCGGCCTTTGCCGCGGGGTTGTCGCTGTCGATCTTCATCTTCTGGGGTTGGGACACGTGCCTGACTGTGAGCGAAGAGTCGGTGGGCAGCGAAGAGGTGCCCGGCAAGGCCGCCACTTGGACCGTGATGTTGATCCTTGGCCTGTACCTGTTCACCGCTATCGCCACCCTGCAGTTTGCCGGTATCAGTGAAACGGGCCTGGGCCTGAACAACCCGCGCATCCAGGAGAACGTCTTTGCCCACCTGGCCGGCCCGGTCATGGGGCCGCTGGCGATCCTGATGTCCATCGCCGTGCTGGCCAGCACCGCAGCGTCGCTGCAGTCGACCTTCGTGGCACCGGCGCGCACCCTGTTGGCCATGGGTTATTACGGTGCGGTACCGCAGAAGTTCGCCAGCGTCTGCCCGCGTTCGCAAACCCCGCGCTACGCCACCATCTGCGCCGGCCTGGCGGCAGGCCTGTTCTACGTGACCATGCGTACCCTGAGCGAGAACGTGCTGGCCGATACCATCACCGCGCTGGGCATGATGATCTGCTTCTACTACTCGCTGACCGCGTTTGCCTGCGTCTGGTATTTCCGCCACAGCCTGTTCGACAGCCTGCGCCACTTCGTCATGCGCGGCCTGTGCCCGCTGGTAGGCGGGGTGATCTTGTCGGTGATCTTCGCGCGTACCGCCATCGACAGCGCCTCGCCAGACTTCGGCAGCGGCTCGCATGTGGGCGGGTTGGGGCTGGTGTTCGTGATTGCCGCGATCATTTCGGTGCTTGGCATCGGGCTGATGCTGCTGTCGCGCATGCGTGCGCCGGCGTACTTCCTGGGGGCTACCCTGCGTCAGCAGGCGACCCTGCCGCTGGCGGAATAATTGGAAGGGGCTGCTCTGCAGCCCATTCGCGGGCCAAGCCCGTTCCCACAGGATCACCGCTGCCGTCAATGTCGGCGCAGTATTTGTGGGAGCGAGCTTGTCCCGCGAAAGGGCCTCGAAGAGGCCCCATCGATCTTCAGCCGATCATTTGCTTCAGCAACGCCGCATGACGCTGTTGCTGCTTCTTCAGCACCAGGCGATTCGAGCGGAACACCGCCTTCAAGTCTTCCAGCGCCACGTCGAAATCATCATTGATGATCAGGTAGTCATACTCGTCGTAGTGCACCATCTCGCTGACCGCTTCCTTCATGCGCCCGGCGATGATCTCTTCGCTGTCCTGCCCACGGCCGTCCAGGCGCTGACGAAGCGCTTCCTGGCTTGGCGGCAGGATGAACACCGACAACGCCTGCGGCATCAGTTTGCGCACCTGCTGGGCACCTTGCCAGTCGATTTCCAGGATCAGGTCGAAGCCTTGGTCGAGGGTCTGCTGCAGTGCGCTACGCGAGGTGCCGTAGAAGTTGCCGAACACTTCGGCATGCTCCAGGAAGTCGCCTTGCTGGATCAGTGCCTTGAACTCCTCGTGCACGACGAAGTGGTAGTTCACCCCGTGCTGCTCACCCGGGCGCATGGCGCGGGTGGTGTGCGAGACCGAGACGCGGATTTGCGTGTCGTCCTGGGTCAGGGCGTTGACCAGGCTGGTCTTGCCGGCACCGGAGGGTGCCGAAACGATGTAGAGGGTGCCGCTGCTGTGATTCATGGTCGGGGTGGCCTTACTCGATGTTCTGTACTTGTTCACGCATCTGTTCGATCAATACCTTGAGGTTGACCGCCGCTTGCGTACTGCGCGGGTCGAAGGCCTTGGAGCCTAGGGTGTTCGCTTCGCGGTTGAGTTCCTGCATCAGGAAGTCCAGGCGCCGGCCAGCGGCACCGCCTGACTTGAGCACGCGGCGCACTTCGGTGACGTGGGTGGCGAGGCGGTCGAGCTCTTCGGCGACGTCGCTTTTTTGCGCCAGCAGCACCATCTCCTGCTCCAGGCGTTGCGGGTCGAGTTCGGCCTGCATGTCGCCGAAGCGGTCGAGGATTTTCTGCCGCTGGGCCGCCAGCATCTGCGGCACCAGAGCGCGCAGCGTGGTGACCTCGGTGGTCATGTTGTCCAGGCGCTCGTTGATCAGCCGGGCCAGCTCCTGGCCTTCACGCAGGCGCCCGGCCTTGAGCTCGGCCAGCGCTTCGTCGAACAGCGCCAAGGCCTCGGCGTTCAGCGCCTGCGGGTCGCTGGCGTCGGCGACCAGCACGCCCGGCCACGACAGCACTTCCAGGGGGTTCAGCGGGGCCGGCTGCTTGATCAGGCCAGCCACCTCTTCGGCGGCGGCGACCAGCTGTGCGGCGCGCTCACGGTCCACTTTCAGTGGTTTGCCGGTGCTGTCTTCGTTGAGGCGCAGGGTGCACTCGACCTTGCCGCGCGACAGCCCCTGGCGCAGGCCTTCACGTACCGCGCCTTCCAGGTCGCGCAGGGCCTCGGCCAGGCGCAGGTGCGGCTCCAGGTAGCGGTGGTTGACCGAGCGCAGCTCCCAGACCAGGGTGCCTTGGCTGCCGGCGCGCTCGACACGAGCAAAAGCGGTCATGCTGTGCACCATGGGGAGTACCTCGCGTAGATGAATGAACAGGGAAGCCTCTCGGCTGCAAGGCGCAGGATTGTAGCGCAGTGGCGCCTCGGCGCCCAATCCAGCCATGTTACAGAGCGCGAAATGAGCAGTGGGAAAAGGCGACAGGCTGTCAGGGGCGCGACAATAGGCATGTCCTCCCGAGGCCGCGAGCTCTATAATGCTCGGCAGATTCAAGTCCCAGTACAGGTATCCCAGATGAAACGTCCAAGTGGTCGCGCCGCCGATCAGCTCCGCTCGATCCGCATCACCCGCAACTACACCAAGCACGCCGAAGGGTCGGTACTGGTCGAGTTCGGTGACACCAAGGTCATCTGCACGGTCAGCGTTGAAAACGGCGTGCCGCGCTTCCTCAAAGGCCAGGGCCAAGGCTGGCTGACGGCCGAGTACGGCATGCTGCCGCGCTCCACCGGTGAGCGTAACCAGCGCGAAGCCAGCCGTGGCAAGCAGGGTGGTCGCACCCTGGAAATCCAGCGCCTGATCGGCCGCTCGCTGCGCGCCGCGCTGGACATGAGCAAGCTGGGTGACATCACCCTGTACATCGACTGCGATGTGATCCAGGCCGACGGTGGTACCCGTACCGCGTCGATCACCGGTGCGATGGTCGCGCTGTGTGACGCGCTGGCCGTGATCAAGAAGCGTGGCGGCCTCAAGGCCGGCAACCCGCTCAAGCACATGATCGCTGCGGTTTCCGTGGGCATGTATCAGGGCGAGGCAGTGCTTGACCTGGACTACCTGGAAGACTCCGCCGCCGAGACCGACCTGAACGTGGTCATGACCAGCGCCGGTGGTTTCATCGAGGTGCAGGGCACCGCCGAAGGCGCGCCGTTCCAGCCTGAAGACTTGAGTGCCATGCTCGCTGTGGCGCAGAAGGGCATGAACGAGATCTTCGAACTGCAGCAGGCCGCGCTGGCCGACTGACGTTTCTGTAGATGCGAAAAAGCCGACATCAATGTCGGCTTTTTCGTATCTGGATGACACTCAGATGGTCAACGTCCAGTCATAGTCCACGATCAGCGGCGCATGCTGCGAGAAGCGCGGCTGACGCGGCAGGCGAGCGTTACGCACGAAGCGGCGCAGGCCTGGGGTGAGGATCTGGTAGTCGAACCGGTAGCCCAGGTTGAGCATCTCGGCCTGTTCGTTGTCCGGCCACCAGCTGTACTGGTCGCCTTCACGGCTGACTTCGCGCAGGGCATCCACGTAGCCCATCTCGCCGGTGATCGCATCCATCCAGGCGCGTTCCGGCGCCAGGAAGCCAGGCGATTGCTGGCTGTCGCGCCAGTTCTTGATGTCGAGCTTCTGCTGCGCCACGTAGAACGAGCCGCAATAAATGTATTCGCGGCGCTTGCGGCGCTGCTTGTCCAGGTACTTGGCGAAATCGTCCATCAACTTGAATTTCTGGTTCAAGTCTTCGTCGCCGTTCATGCCCGAAGGCAGCAGCAGGCTGGCAATACTGACTTTGTCGAAATCTGCTTGCAGATAACGCCCGTAGCGGTCGGCTGTCTCGAAGCCCAGGCCGGTGATGACTGCCTTGGGCTGCATGCGCGAGTACAGTGCCACGCCACCTTGGGCGGGTACCTCCGCGTCGCAGGCATAAAGGAAATAGCCATCGAGCTGGAAAGCTGGGTCGTCGAGTTCAAAGGCCGAGGCGCGGGTATCCTGAAGGCAGATGACGTCGGCATTCTGGGCTTGTAACCAGCTGAGCAATCCACGCTCGGCCGCAGCCTGAATGCCATTTACGTTCACACTGATGATCCGCATAAATGGCCCCAAAAATCTCGTGCGTGTATGATACCCGAGCTCAACCCATTTAGCTAAATCCGTGGTGTCCGGGACTTTCCATGCAGCCGTATCAGCGCGACTTTATCCGTTTTGCCATCGATCGCGGCGTTCTGCGCTTCGGTGAATTCACCCTGAAATCGGGGCGTACCAGCCCGTACTTCTTCAATGCCGGCCTGTTCAACACAGGTTCCGCCCTAGCAGAGCTGGGGCGTTGCTACGCGGCGGCCATCGTCGACAGCAAGATCCCCTTCGACGTGCTGTTCGGCCCGGCCTACAAGGGTATCCCCCTGGCGGCGACCACCGCCGTGGCCCTGGCCGATCAGCATCAGCTCGACGTGCCGTGGTGCTTCAACCGTAAAGAAGCCAAGGATCACGGCGAAGGTGGCAGCCTGGTCGGCGCGCCTTTGGCCGGTGACGTGCTGATCATCGACGACGTGATCACGGCCGGCACGGCCATCCGCGAGGTCATGCAGATCATCAATGCCCAGCAGGCCAAGGCCGCTGGCGTGCTGATCGCGCTGAACCGCGAAGAGCGCGGCAATGGCGAGCTGTCGGCGATCCAGGAAGTGGAGCGTGACTTCGGTATTCCGGTGGTCAGCATCGTTTCGCTGACCCAAGTGCTGGAGTTTTTGGCGGATGATCCGCAGCTCAAGCAGCATCTGCCGGCCGTTGAGGCGTATCGGGCGCAGTACGGGATTTGATCTCGGCCCGGTAATGAAAAAGGCGACCTTTGCGGGTCGCCTTTTTTTGTTTCTGCCTGTTCCGGCCTCTTCGCGGGGCAAGCCCGCTCCCACAAGACCTCCGCTGAACCTGAATTCAGCGGGCATCCTGTGGGAGCGGGCTTGCCCCGCGAAGAGGCCGGAACAGGCTAAGCAATCACTCAGCGCGGCTTGCGGTTGGTGATCAGGGTACCCACACCGCTATCGGTGAAGATCTCCAGCAGCACCGCATTCGGCACGCGGCCATCGATGATGTGCGAGCTGTTCACGCCACCCTGGACCGCATCCAGCGCGCACTTGATCTTCGGCAGCATGCCGCCGTAGATGGTGCCGTCGGCGATCAGTTCGTTGACTTGCTCGGTGGTCAGGCCGGTCAGGACCTGGCCTTGCTTGTCCATCAGGCCAGCGATGTTGGTCAGCAACATCAGCTTCTCGGCTTTCAGGGCCTCGGCTACCTTGCCCGCCACCAGGTCGGCGTTGATGTTGTACGACTCACCGTTGGCACCCACGCCGATCGGCGCGATGACCGGGATGAAGTCACCCTTGACCAGCATGTTCAACAGGTCGGTGTTCACGCTCACGACCTCGCCAACGTGGCCGATGTCGATGATTTCCGGGGTGGTCATCTCCGGCGTCTGGCGGCTGACGGTCAGCTTCTTGGCGCGGATCAGTTCCGCATCCTTGCCGGTCAGGCCGATGGCGCTGCCGCCGTGGCGGTTGATCAGGTTGACGATGTCCTTGTTGACCTGGCCACCGAGGACCATCTCCACCACATCCATGGTCGCCGAGTCGGTGACGCGCATGCCGTCGATGAAGTGGCTTTCGATCGACAGGCGTTTGAGCAGGTCGCCGATCTGCGGGCCACCACCGTGGACCACCACCGGGTTGATGCCCACCGCCTTCATCAGCACGATGTCACGGGCGAAGCCGGTCTTGAGCTCCTCGCTCTCCATCGCGTTGCCGCCGTACTTGATCACCAGTGTCTTGCCGACAAAGCGGCGGATGTAAGGCAGTGCTTCGGACAAAACTTCGGCTACATGGGAAGCGGCATCGCGATCGAGGGTCATGCAGGGCTCCTGTAAGGAACAGATAGTCGGTCAGAACGGCAGTTGCAGCTCAGGGGCAACCCGCAGCAACTGGGCGCGGAAAACATCCTTGATACGTTGCAATTCGGCGTCGCTGTCGGCCTCGAAGCGCAGCACCAGCACCGGGGTGGTGTTGGAGGCGCGTACCAGGCCCCAGCCGTGGGTGTAGTCGACCCGCACACCGTCGATGGTGGTCAGGTTGGCTGCGCCCCAGTCGGCGTCGCGTTGCAGTGCATCAATGATGCTGAATTTACCCTCGTCGGTCACATCAATATTGATTTCCGGCGTGGAAATATCGTTCGGGAACGCCGCGAACAAGCTTTCGGCGTCCTGGTCGGCCTTGCTGAGGATCTCCAGCAGGCGCGCGGCACTGTAGATGCCGTCATCGAAACCGTACCAGCGTTCCTTGATAAAGATGTGCCCGCTCATCTCGCCGGCCAGCAAGGAGCCGGTCTGCTTCATCTTCTTCTTGATCAACGAATGGCCGGTCTTCCACATCAAGGCTCGGCCGCCGTGCTGTTCGATCAGCGGGGTCAGGCGACGGGTGCATTTGACGTCGAAGATGATCTCGGCGCCCGGATTACGCGACAGCACGTCCTGGGCAAACAGCATCAACAGGCGGTCGGGGTAGACGATGGTGCCGGTGTTGCTCACCACACCTACACGGTCGCCGTCGCCATCGAAGGCCAGGCCGATGTCGGCACCGGTTTGCTTGACCTTGGCGATCAGGTCTTCGAGGTTCTCCGGCTTGCCCGGGTCCGGGTGGTGGTTGGGGAAGTTGCCATCCACCTCGCAGAACAGCGGGATGACCTCGCAGCCGAGGGCTTCGATCAACTGCGGGGCGATGACGCCGGCAGCGCCGTTGCCGCAATCCACCACGACCTTGAGCTTTTTCGCAAGCTTCACGTCACGGGTGATCTGCTGGAAGTAGCGCTCGAGGATCTCGACCTTTTCCACTCGGCCTTCGCCACGGGTCAGGTCATTGGTCTTGAGGCGGGTCAGCAGGGCCTGGATCTGTTCGTTGGCCAGGGTGTCGCCAGCAATGACGATCTTGAAACCGTTGTAGTCCGACGGGTTGTGGCTGCCGGTGAGCATCACCCCCGACTTGCCGGCCAGCACGTTGGCGGCGTAATACAGCGCCGGGGTCGGCACCAGGCCCACGTCGCTCACCTGGCAACCCGCGTCGGCCAGGCCTTTGATCAGCTGCTCGACCAGCATCGGGCCGGACAGGCGGCCATCGCGGCCCACGGAGATCTGTGGCTCGCCCTGGGCGAGGGTCTGGGCGCCGATGGCGCGGCCGATCCAGTAGGCGGTTTCGGCATGGAGGGTCTTGCCGACCACGCCGCGGATGTCATAAGCGCGGAAAATGCTGTCCGGCAGTGCGGGGACCAGCTGGGCCATTTCGTTCATCTCTGGAAGCTCCATTAGTCAAAGGCTGTCTGGGCAGGCGCAAACTGAACGCTTGGACGGTGGTTTCGCCAGAGAGTTCGCCATCCTTGGCCTGAACGGTCAGCTGTCGGCTCAGTGGCTGCCTGAGTGGCCGAAACCGCCAGTGCCACGCTGGCTTTCATCAAAGGTTTCGACGATGTCGAAATGCGCCTGTACCACCGGCACCAGCACCAATTGGGCGATGCGCTCGCCAATGGCGATGGTGAACGGGGTGTTGCCGCGGTTCCAGCACGACACCATCAGCTCGCCCTGGTAGTCCGAGTCGATCAGGCCGACCAGGTTGCCCAGCACGATGCCGTGCTTATGGCCCAGGCCCGAGCGCGGCAGGATCATGGCCGCCAGGCCCGGGTCGCCGATGTAGATCGACAGACCGGTGGGGATCAGCAGGGTCTGGCCCGGCTCAAGGACGGTGTCCTCCTTGAGCAGGGCGCGCAGGTCCAGCCCGGCGGAGCCAGGGGTGGCGTACTGCGGCAGGGGGAATTCGGTGCCCAGGCGTGGGTCGAGGATCTTGGCTTGAAGAGCGTGCATGTAACTTATTGAACCTGGTTGAGCCGTTCGGCGATGAAGGCGACCAGTTGCCGGGCAATCTTGCCCTTGCTGGTCTGCGCAAAGAGGGTCTGGTGCTGCTGGCGGTCGATCACGGTCAGGGCGTTCTCTTCGCTGTTGAAGCCGATGCTGGGGTTGGCCACATCATTGGCGACGATCAGGTCGAGGTTCTTGTCCTTGAGCTTGCGTGTGGCGTAATCGAGCAGGTGTTCGGTCTCGGCGGCGAAGCCGACACTGAACGGGCGGTCGCCACGGCCAGCAATGGTCGCAAGGATATCGGGATTGCGCACCATCTGCAGCAGCATGCCGTCGCCGGTCGTAGGATCTTTCTTGAGTTTTTGCGTGGCGACGACCTCTGGGCGGTAGTCCGCGACCGCTGCCGAGGCAATGAACAGGTCGCAGGGCATGGCCGCTTCACAGGCCGCGAGCATGTCACGCGCGCTGACCACGTCGATCCGGTTGACCCGGTCGGGCGTGGGCAGGTGCACCGGGCCGGTGACGAGGGTCACCCGAGCACCGGCTTCGGCGGCCGCTTCGGCCAGGGCGAAGCCCATCTTCCCGGAGCTATGATTGGTGATGTAGCGCACCGGGTCGATGTTTTCCTGGGTCGGGCCGGCGGTAATCAGCACGTGCTTGCCGGTCAGCGTCTGGCGCTTGAAGCTTTCGGCAGCGCACCAGGCCAGGTCGGTGGCTTCGAGCATGCGGCCAAGGCCAACGTCGCCACAGGCCTGGCTGCCGGACGCCGGGCCGAAGACCTGAATGCCGCGGCTCTTGAGCAGGTCGAGGTTGGCCTGGGTAGCCGGGTCGCGCCACATCGCCTGGTTCATGGCCGGGGCCACGGCAACGGTGGCGTCGGTGGCCAGAATCAGGGTGGTCAGCAGGTCGTCGGCCATGCCTTGGGCCATGCGCGCCATGAGGTCGGCAGTGGCAGGGGCGATGAGCACCAGGTCGGCCCACTTGGCCAGCTCGATATGGCCCATGGCCGCTTCGGCGGCGGGGTCGAGCAGGTCCATGTGCACCGGGTGGCCGGACAGCGCCTGCAGGGTCAGCGGGGTGATGAATTCTGCACCGCCACGGGTCATGACGACGCGCACCTGCGCGCCGTGCTCCAGGAGTCGGCGGATCAGCTCGGCGCTTTTGTAGGCGGCAATGCCGCCACCGACGCCGAGAACGATGCGTTTGTGATACAGCCGCTGCATAGGCTTTTGCCTTTTTCCAGTGAAAGCGGGCGGCGACAAGAACTGCCTGCGGCAGAACGTCGCATGTACGAGGCGAAATAGATTAACACAGGGCCCAAACGTGCCGCAGCAGGACCAAGGAGTGGGGATGAGTATCAGGGAATGGCCGGCTGAAGAGCGGCCGAGGGAGAAGTTGTTGTTGCGGGGGGCGAGCAGCCTTTCAGATGCTGAGTTGCTGGCCGTGTTTCTCGGGTCTGGCGTGCGCGGTCGCAATGTCGTAGAGCTGGCGCGAGGGTTGCTGGTGAAGTTCGGCGGGTTGCGCCAACTGCTGGAAGCCGACAGGGAGGCCTTTGTGGGGGAGCTTGGGCTTGGGCCGGTGAAGTACAGCCAATTGCAGGCATTATTGGAAATCGGGCGCAGGAACCTTGCAACCTGCATTGAGCGTGATTCTGCCATGGATAACCCAGCGGCCGTTCGCAGGTACCTCAAGGCCATGCTGCGCCATGAGGCCAGTGAAGTATTTGGTTGCCTGTTTCTGGATACCAAGCACCGGCCGCTGGCGTTCGAGATCCTGTTCAGGGGGACGATCGACCGGGCCAGTATCTACCCGCGGGAGGTGGTGCGCCGTGCCTTGCTGCATAACGCGGCGGCGTTGATCCTGTGCCATAACCACCCGTCGGGTATCAGCGAGCCAAGCCAGGACGATGTGCACATGACGCTGGCGCTCAAGCATGCGCTAGGGCTGATCGATGTGCGGGTGCTCGACCACATCATCGTGGGTGATGGGGAGCCGTTGTCGATGGTGGAGGAGGGGTGGATCGTTGCTTAGCGGTGTACTTGTGCCGGCCTCTTCGCGGGGCAAGCCCGCTCCCACAGGTACCGCACAGCTTTCAAAGGCTGTGAGGTCCTTGTGGGAGCGGGCTTGCCCCGCGAAGAGGCCGGCACAGGCTTACTTAGTCACCGAAACCTTGCTGAAATCCAGCCGCCCAAACGGGCTCACCTGGTACCCCTCCACCCCTTGGCGCAGCAGGGTCGCCGCCGTCGGATGCGCCAGCGGCACCCACAGCGCCTGCTGCTGGATCAGCGTTTGCGCCTGTTGGTACAGCCGGCTGCGCACGCTCTGGTCATTGGTGGTGCGCCCTGCGTTGATCAACTGGTCGAGGCGGCTGTCGCAGAACCGCGCGAAGTTGGTCCCCGACTTCACCGCGGCACAGGCAAACTGTGGGCTGAGGAAGTTGTCTGGGTCACCGTTGTCACCCGCCCAACCCATGAACAGCAAATCATGCTCGCCGGCCTTGGCACGACGGATCAGCTCGCCCCACTCGATCACGCGGATCTCGGCCTTGATGCCGATCTTGCCCAGGTCGGCCTGCAGCATTTGCGCGCCAAGGCTTGGGTTAGGGTTGAGCAGGCTGCCCGAGGGGCGGGTCCAGATCGTGGTGCTGAAGCCCTCTGGCAGGCCCGCCTTGGTCAGCAGGGCCTTGGCCTTCTTCACGTCCAGCGGGTAGCCGGGCAAGTCTTTGGCGTAACTCCAGGTGTTGGGCGGGTAGGGGCCGTTGGCGGCCGTCGCGGTGCCTTCGAACACCGCCTTGAGGTAGGCCTGCTTGTCGAAGGCCAGGTTGATGGCCTGGCGTACTTCGGGCTTGTCCAGCGGCGGGTGTTCACTGTTGATGGCGACAAAAGCGGTCATGAAGGCCGGCGTGCTGGCTACCTTGAGGTTGCCCTCCTTGCTGGCTTGCGCGATATCCAACGGCTTGGGCGACAGGGCGATCTGGCATTCGTTGCGCTTGAGTTTTTGCAGGCGCACGTTGGCGTCGGTGGTGATGGCGAAGATCAGCGGGTCCACCGCAGGCTTGCCGGCGAAGTAGTCGGGGTTGGCGCGGTAGCGCACCACGGCGTCCTTCTGGAAGCGCTGGAAGACGAACGGCCCGGTGCCAATCGGCTGGCTGTTGAGCTTGTCCGGGGTGCCCGCCTTGAGCAGCTTGTCGGCATACTCGGCGGAGTAGATCGAGGCGAAGCCCATGCTCAGGGTGGCCAGGAATGTGGCATCCGGGTGAGACAGGGTGAAACGTACGCTGTTCGGCTCCGGCGCCTCGATCGACTTGATCAGACTGCCCAGTTGCAACGATTGTGCATGTGGGTAGCCGCCCGGCGCGGTCTTGTGCCAGGCGTGGGCCGGGTAAAGCATGCGCTGGAAGCTGAACAGCACGTCGTCGGCGTTCAGCTCGCGGGTGGGCTTGAAGTACGCCGTGCTGTGGAATTTGACACCGTCACGCAGCTTGAAGTCGTAGTTCAGGCCGTCAGCCGACACCGTCCAGCTTTGCGCCAGGCTGGGTACAACCTTGCCTTGAGCAGCGTCGAACTCGACCAGGCGGTTCATCAGCACGTCGGCCGAGGCATTGGTGGTGGTCAGCGAGTTGTACTGGACCACGTCGAAGCCTTCGGGGCTGGCTTCGCTGCAGACACTCAGCGGGGCTGCCTGGGCGATGCCGGCGGCAAACAGGGAGGTGAACAATAAGGAAAAGGCGGCAGCACGCATCGTGACTCCTTGGCTGTCAGTGGCCCATCTGCCAGTGCAGTCTGGAAACGTCCTACCCTAGTGTGCGCATAAGCAAATGACCACCCTCTTTTTCTGTCGGTTGGCGACGAGTGGTCGACAGCGCGCCGCGCTAGTCGCTATGCTGCTCGCGCACGATTTGTCTCAGCTAGATGCTCATCATCTGTTGTTGCAACGCAGTCTTTCTGGTATAAAGCAGCGCTCTTTTCTAGGGGCTCGGCCTGTCGCATCAGCGGATCCGGTCGATAAGACCTCCAGAATCACGGCGCCTGGCGCCAAAGACTGAGAGATTAAGCGGCCAACCCATGCCGGGTTGGGCATGTGGTTTTAGAGGGCTGAGTCATGTCGAGAGTCTGTCAAGTTACTGGTAAGGGTCCAGTAACCGGGAACAACATTTCCCACGCAAACAACAAAACCCGTCGTCGTTTCCTGCCGAACCTGCAGCACCACCGTTTCTGGGTTGAATCCGAGAAGCGTTTCGTGCGTCTGCGCGTTTCCGCCAAGGGCATGCGTATCATCGACAAGCGCGGCATCGACGCCGTTCTGGTTGACATCCGTAAAGCTGGCGCCAAGGTTTAAGGGAGAACATCATGCGTGAATTGATCCGTCTGGTTTCGAGTGCCGGTACCGGCCACTTCTACACCACCGACAAGAACAAGCGCACCACCCCGGACAAAATCGAGATCAAGAAATATGATCCGGTTGTTCGCAAGCACGTGGTGTACAAGGAAGCCAAGATCAAGTAATTGATCGGCGACCTGAAAAAAAACCCGCATCCGAAAGGACGCGGGTTTTTTTTGCCTGCGGTAAAGGCGGCGCTTATTTCTGCTCGAACATCACATAGATCTTGCGGCACGGCTCCAGCACCTCCCAGGTGCCCTTGAAGCCGGCCGGAATGACGAAGCGATCACCGGCGCGCAAGGTCTTGGCGCCGCCCTCCTGGTCGCGCAGCACCGAAACGCCCAGCACGATCTCGCAATATTCGTGCTCGGTATAGTTCACGGTCCATTGCCCGACTTCGCCTTCCCAGACGCCTGCAGCGAACTGGCCGCATGGGCTTGAGTAGTGGTTGAAGACGGCCTGGTCTGGCTCGCCCTTGAGGATTTTCTCTGCCGCCGGGCGGTAGCGTTCAGCCTCGGTCAGAACCTGGGCGAAGTCGATGATGCTGGCGATGCTCATGGTGCGGCTCCTGTTGTTGTTTAATAAAATGCACATCAGTAGGCTTTTAGGCCTTTCGTGTCAAATATATTGATAGTTTACACGGCCTGGTTTAGGGTATCGCTTGCCCGTGTGCGCTCGTCGCCCGGCCAGAATTCTGACAACGCCTATGAGTCCTCAGTGCGGCGTTGCACCTAAACAAGAGGAGGAGTTTCGTATGACCACCCTGACTCGTGCGGACTGGGAACAACGTGCCCAGCAACTGAAGATCGAAGGCCGTGCCTTCATCAACGGCGAATACACCGACGCCGCATCCGGTGAGACCTTCGAGTGCCTGAGCCCGGTCGACGGACGCTTCCTGGCCAAGGTCGCCAGCTGCGACCTGGCAGACGCCAACCGTGCTGTCGAGAACGCCCGCGCCACCTTTGACTCCGGCGTCTGGTCGCGCCTGGCTCCAGCCAAACGCAAAGCCAAGCTGATCCGCTTCGCCGACCTGCTGCGCAAGAACGTCGAAGAGCTGGCGCTGCTCGAAACCTTGGACATGGGCAAGCCGATTGGCGACTCCTCGAGCATCGACGTCCCAGGCGCGGCACAAGCCCTGCACTGGAATGCCGAAGCCATCGACAAGGTCTACGACGAAGTCGCACCGACCCCGCATGACCAGCTCGGCCTGGTCACCCGCGAGCCGGTGGGTGTCGTCGGCGCCATCGTGCCGTGGAACTTCCCGCTGCTGATGGCCTGCTGGAAGCTCGGCCCGGCCCTGGCCACCGGTAACTCGGTCGTGCTCAAGCCGTCCGAAAAATCGCCACTGACCGCCATCCGCATCGCCCAACTGGCCATCGAAGCTGGCATCCCGGCTGGCGTGCTGAACGTGCTGCCAGGCTACGGCCACACCGTTGGCAAGGCCCTGGCCCTGCACATGGACGTCGACACCCTGGTGTTCACAGGTTCGACCAAGATTGCCAAGCAACTGATGATCTACGCCGGCGAATCGAACATGAAGCGCATCTGGCTGGAAGCCGGCGGCAAGAGCCCGAACATCGTCTTTGCCGACGCACCGGACTTGCAAGCTGCTGCCGAGGCCGCTGCCAGCGCCATCGCCTTCAACCAGGGCGAAGTCTGCACCGCGGGTTCGCGCCTGCTGGTCGAGCGCTCGATCAAGGACACATTCCTGCCGCTGGTGGTCGAGGCCCTCAAGGCCTGGAAGCCGGGCAACCCGCTGGACCCGGCGACCACCGTCGGCGCGCTGGTGGATACCCAGCAGATGAACACCGTGCTGTCGTATATCGACGCCGGCCACAAGGACGGCGCCAAACTGCTGGCCGGTGGCAAGCGCATCCTCGAAGAGACTGGCGGCACCTATGTCGAGCCAACCATCTTCGACGGCGTGACCAACGCCATGACGATCGCCCAGGAAGAGATCTTTGGCCCAGTACTGTCGGTGATTACCTTCGACACTGCCGAAGAAGCCATCGCCATTGCCAACGACACGCCGTATGGCCTGGCCGCTGGCATCTGGACCTCGGACATTTCCAAGGCTCACAAGACCGCCCGTGCCGTGCGCGCTGGCAGTGTCTGGGTCAACCAGTACGACGGCGGCGACATGACCGCGCCGTTCGGCGGCTTCAAGCAGTCGGGCAACGGCCGTGACAAGTCGCTGCATGCGCTGGAGAAGTACACCGAGCTGAAAGCGACCTGGATCAAGCTGTAAATCGCTGGGGCCGCGTTGCGGCCCATTCGCGGGACAAGCCCGCTCCCACACGTTCATCGCTGATTTCAGAATAGCGGAGTACCTGTGGGAGCGGGCTTGTCCCGCGAATGGGCCCAAGAAAATCCAACAGGGGGAGCACATGCGCTGGGGCACCTACTTCGCTGTACTGGCATCCGTACTCAGTGTCGGCCTGGCGCTGGGCGTGAGCATGCCGCTGGTGTCCCTGCGCCTGGAGGGGTGGGGCTACGGCAGCTTCGCCATTGGCGTAATGGCAGCGATGCCAGCCCTGGGCGTGCTGCTGGGCGCCAGCCTTGCCAGCCGCCTGGCCGGTTGGGTCGGCGTGCCTTCGGCCATGCGCCTGTGCCTCTGGGGCGGCGCGCTGTCGATCGGCCTGGTGGCGGTGCTGCCCAGCTACCCGCTATGGCTGGCCCTGCGCCTGCTGATCGGCATGTCCCTGACCGTGGTGTTCATCCTTGGCGAAAGCTGGATCAACCAACTGGTGGTCGAGCAATGGCGTGGCCGGCTGGTGGCGCTGTATGGCAGCAGTTACGCCTTGAGCCAGCTGGCCGGGCCATTGGTATTGGGCTTTCTCGGCTCGGACGACGACTTCGGGTTCTGGGCCGCGACTGGCTTGCTGCTGCTGGCACCGCTGGTGCTGTTGGGACGTGGCGGGGCGCCGACCACTGAAGCTTACAGTGTCACCTTCCGTGACCTGATCGCCTTCTGCCGACGCCTGCCGGTGATCGCTTGGGCGATCGCCTTGTTCGCCTCGTTCGAAGCGATGATCCTGACCTTGCTGCCGGTTTACAGCTTGCAGCAAGGGTTCAGCACCGAGATTGCGCTGTTCATGGTCAGCACGGTGGTGGTGGGCGATGCGGTGCTGCAACTGCCCATCGGTGCGCTGGCCGACCACATGTCGCGGCGCACCTTGTTCAGTGGCTGTGCGGTGACCTTGATGTGTTCAAGCCTGGCGATACCGCTGTTGCTGCACACGCCGGTGATATGGCCGCTGTGGGTGCTGTTCGGGGCCAGTGCTGGGGGGTTGTTCACCCTGTCGCTGGTATTGATTGGCGAGCGTTATCGGGATGATGCGCTGGTGCGGGCCAATGCTCACGTGGCGCAGCTGTGGGGCATTGGTTGCCTGCTTGGGCCGCTGCTGGCCGGGGCAGGGAGCCAGTGGATCAGTGGGCATGCATTGCCGTTGCTGATGGCTCTCGGGGCCGCGGGGCTGGTGGTGCTGATCAGGCGGCGCGGGGCTTTCGAGCCGGCTTCTGCCTAAGAGAGTTTGGGCCGCTTTGCGGCCCTTTCGCGACGCAAGGCCGCTCCTACAGGTACAGCGCTCAGCGCCGGCCCCTAGAGATCACAGCATCTTTTCCAGCCCGACCGCTTTGCTGACCCAGGCATTGAACCGCCGCCACATGCCGCCAGGCTCGGACGTCAGCATCCGCCGCTTGCCATCATCCTCGGTCACCCACACCAGCTTGTCGCCCACCAGTTTCGGCTGGTAACTCAGCGCCGGCGCCATGCCCTGGACCGCCAGATCGCGCGTGTATTCAGCCAGTTCCGGGCTATCCACTAGTACCCCGACTTCGGTATTCCACAGCACCGAACGCGGGTCGAAGTTGAACGAGCCAATGAACGTCTTGCGCCGGTCGAACACGATCGCCTTGCTGTGCAGGCTTGAATCCGAACTGCCGTGGAAGCTCAGCCCATGCCGGGCACTGGGGGCGCCAGGCTGGCGGCGCAGCTCGAACAGTTGCACGCCATGTTCGAGCAGCGCCCGTCGATACGGCGCATAGCCGCCGTGCACCGCGGGCACGTCGGTGGCCTCCAGCGAGTTGGTCAACAGTTTGACCGAGATGCCGGCATCGGCGCTGTGGGTCAAGTACACAAGGCCGGATTCGCCGGGCACGAAGTACGCCGACACCAGGATCAGTTCGTGGTGCACGTTGTTCAGGTCAGGGGCCAATTGCTGGGTCAGCAGCAGTTGAGGGTCCGGCTCGTCATGGGCCAGGACTTTGCTCGGCGCATCCCACAGGGCCTGGCTGTGCGCCCAGATCAGCTCGTTGCGCCAGACATCCAGGCGCGGCTGAGACTGATAGGCCATCAAGCGGTCATACAAGGCCTTGCGCCGCGTCCGCGCCTCGGCCAGGGACACCTCCAGGCGATGGCGGCTGGCGCGCAGGTCAGCGGCATCCGGCAGGCGCCAGAGGAAGTCGCCGATGGGCCGGCTCAGGGCGCTGTTCCAGTACTGGTCGAAACTGTGACCCAGTTGTTCGGCCACCGGGCCCACGCCCAGCAGGTCGATGTCGGTGAAGTTGAGGTTGGGCTCCGCGTCGAAGTATTCGTCGCCCAGGTTGCGCCCGCCGACGATGGCCATGCTGTTGTCCACCAGAAACAGCTTGTTGTGCATGCGCCGGTGCTGGCGCGACAGGTTGAACAGGCGGCCCACCGCGCGCGTCACGCCGGTACTGCGGCCCAGGTGCAGTGGGTTGAAGACGCGGATGTGGATGTTCGGGTGGGCATCGAGGGTGCCCATGATGGTGTCCAGGCCATCGCTGGTGGTGTCGTCGAGCAGGATGCGCACGCGCACGCCACGGTCGGCGGCGCGCAACAGCTCATGGACCAGCGCGCGGGTGCTGAGGCCGTCGTGGACGATGTAGTACTGCAGGTCGATGCTGGCCTGGGCGTTGCGGATCAGCTCGGCCCGGGCGCGAAATGCCTCGTTGCTGTTGGGTAACAGGCGAAAGCCCGAGCGGCCCTCGTAGGGCGCTGCCTGGCGCAGCACCGAGCGGCCGAAGGCGGAGTCGTTGGCCGGCAGTGCCTGGCTGACTTCTCGGGGAGTGCCGACGCTGGCACAGCCTGCGAGGCCGAGCAGTAGCGTCAGCAGAAGCGGCAGAGCTCGCTGCAATCTCAAGGTAAGCGTGTCCTGTACAGCAAAGGCCTATGGAGTTGGACCGTGGGGGGCGGCGCAAAGTTACGCGCAGGCTTCGTCCTGATCCAGTAGACGAAGGGCGGTTTCACCCACGTTGCGCACGGCTGCCTCGATTGCCGGCGTAGGCTGGGCGGCGAAGTTCATGCGCAGGCAGTGTCGGAACTTGCCCGAAGCCGAAAAAATGCTGCCCACGGCGACTTGCACCCCCTGCTCCAGTAAAGCGCGGTTCAGCCGCAGCGTGTCGAAATGTTCAGGCAGTTCCACCCACAGCATGAAGCCGCCCTGGGGCCGGCTGACGCGGGTGCCCGGCGGGAAGTAACGGGTCACCCAGTCACTCATCAGGTCGCGGCTGCGTTGGTATTGGCTGCGCATGCGCCGCACGTGGGGCTGGTAATGGCCGGCTTTGATGAAGTCGGCAATGGCCAGCTGGGGTTGGCTGGCGGTACTGCCAGTGCTGATGTATTTCATGTGCAGCACCCGCTCCAGGTAACGGCCCGGCGCGACCCAGCCGATGCGCAAGCCGGGTGCCAAGGTTTTGGAGAACGAGCTGCACAGCAACACGCGGCCGTCGTCGTCGAACGACTTGAGGGTGCGCGGTCGCGGGTAGGTGTAGGCCAGGTCGCCGTACACATCGTCTTCGAGTATGGCCACGTCATAGCGCTGGGCCAGGCTCAGCAAAGCCTTCTTGCGCGCCTCGGGCATGATGTAGCCCAGCGGGTTGTTGCAGCTTGGGGTGATTTGAATGAGCTTGATCGGCCACTGCTCCAGGGCCAGCTCAAGCGCTTCGAGGCTGATGCCGGTGACCGGGTCGGTGGGAATTTCCAGCGCCTTCATGCCCAGGCCCTTGAGGGTTTGCATGGCGCCATGAAAGCTTGGGGAATCGACCGCGACGATATCGCCCGGCTCGCACACGGCGCGGATGCTGCAGGACAGCGCCTCATGGCAGCCGGTGGTCACCACCAGGTCGGCCGGGCCCAGGCGGCAGCCGGAGTCCAGCATCAAGCGGGCGATCTGTTCACGCAGGGCGAGGTTGCCATGGATGTTGTCGTAGTACAGGCCTGGCATGTCCTGGCGCCGGCTTAGCTGGGCGAGGCTGCGCAGCAGCGGTTTGAGGGTCGGGCTGTTGACGTCGGGCATGCCGCGCCCTAGCTGCATCACATCCTGGCGCGGGGTACTGCGGACCAGTTCCAGCACCTGTTCCCACTGGGATATGTCTACCGGGCGCTGGGCTGGGCGGCTGACGGCGGGCAGGGCAGGGAGGTGGCGGTGTTCGCTGACAAAATAGCCGGATTTTGGCCGGGGCGAGACCATGCCGCTGTCTTCGAGCGTGCGGTAGGCCTGTTGCACGGTGCTCAGGCTGACGCCGTGCTCCACGCTCAGGGCGCGCACCGAGGGCAGGCGCTGGCCGGGGCGATACAGGCCTTGTTCGATACGAGCGCCGAGCAACTCGGCAAGATTGAGGTAAAGCGTCACGGCATACTCCAGCGTCGCCGGCCTGCGGCGACCAGTACAGTTGCGCTGAAAATACAGCATTCACCCGTCGATTCGCCAATTCTGTATGGGAATAATAAGCGGTGAGTGGATCTGTATTGTCACCATTGCCGACGCGCATGCTTTCTCCACGGTATCAACTGAATGGGAGAACGCAGCGATGGGTGGCATGAGCGATGTGCGCTTGCAACTGATGGCCAAGGAGCTGGAAACCGGGCAGCAGGCCAAGGTCTTCAACGCGCCGGCAGGCCTGAACCGTTGGGGGCTGATGGTGCATCGCTGGCATACCCGCAGGGCGCTGCTGCAGCTGACAGACGATGAGTTGCGCGATGTCGGACTGAGCTGGGAGCAGGCCCGTGAAGAAGGGCGTAAGCCATTTTGGAAAGACTGACGCCGCTCCCACAAGGAGGGCGGTGTAAGCTTTTAGGTCAGCTCTTTGAGTCGGTGCCAGAGCATCCCCAATGCCAGCAGCGGCGAGCGCAGGTGCTTGCCGCCGGGGAAGGTGATGTGTGGCACCTTGGCGAACAGGTCGAAGCGCCCGCTCTGCTGGCCGCTGATGGCCTCGCCCAGCAGGCGCCCGGCCAGGTGGGTAGCGTTGAGCCCATGGCCAGAGTACGCCTGGGCGTAATAGACGTTCGGCTGGCTGGCCAAACGCCCAATCTGTGGCAGACGGTTGGCACCGATGCCGATCATGCCGCCCCACTGGAATTCGATGCGCACATCGGCCAGGTGCGGGAAAACCTTGAGCATTTTCGGCCGCATGTAGGCGGCGATGTCTTGCGGGTCGCGGCCGGAATAGTGGCAAGCACCGCCGAACAGCAGCCGGTGGTCCGCAGACAGGCGATAGTAGTCCAGCGCTACGCGCTGGTCGCACACGGCCATGTTCTGCGGCAACAGCGAGCGCGCGCGTTCTTCACCCAGTGGCTCGGTGGCGATGATGTAGCTGCCGGCGGGCAGCACCTTGCCGCCCAGCTCGCGGTTGAGGTCGTTGTGGTAGGCATTGCAGCACAGCACGAGGGTCTTGGCGCGGACCCGGCCCTGAGCGGTGTGCACCTTGACCTCAGGGCCATACTCGATGCGGGTGACTTCCGACTGCTCATACAGGCGCACGCCAAGGCGGCTGGCTACGGCCGCCTCGCCAAGGGCCAGGTTGAGCGGGTGCAGATGGCCAGAGCCCATGTCGATCAGGCCGCCCACATAGCAATCGGCGCCGACCACGCTGTGGATATCGTCTTTGCCGACCAGGCGCAGCTCATGTTCGTAGCCCAGGCTGCGCAGTTCTTCAGCGTCCTCGGCAAAGCCCAGCAGCTCAGCAGGTTTATTGGCCAGGTCGCAATAGCCCCAGGTCAGGTCGCAGGCGATGGCGTGGCGCTCAACCCGCTCGCGGACGATCTCCACGGCTTCCAGGCCCATCAGCTTCATGCTGCGCACGCCTTCTTCGCCGATGACCGGGAGGAACTGATCCAGGCCATGGCCGACACCACGGATGAGTTGCCCACCGTTGCGCCCGCTGGCGCCCCAGCCGAGCTTACGGGCTTCCAGCAGGATGACCGAGAGGCCACGCTCGGCCAGTTCGATGGCGGTGTTAATGCCCGAATAGCCACCCCCGACGATGCACACGTCGGCGCTGTGCTCGCCTTGCAGGAACGCGTGGTCGGGGTGGGGCGCGCTGCTGGCGGCGTAGTAGGAGGCGGCGTGCTGCGCGCTGTGGATCATCGGTTGTGTCCTGGCATTGAGACGAAAGGGCGAGGATAAGCCGGGGCCGGGAGGCGGGCAACATGGCGAGGGCTGCGGGTTCAGCTGTGAATAGGCCTATAATCCAACCTGAATTCTTGCCCTGTACCCCGCCATGTCCTGCAACCGCCACAAAATCCACTTCCTGCGTGAGCTCATCCCTGCCTTCGAGTGCGAGCCCGGCTGCCACGACTGCTGCGGCCCGGTCACTACGTCAGCCGAAGAAATGGCCCGCCTGCCGCGCAAGTCCGAGGCCGAGCAGGCCGCTGCGCTGGAGCACCTGGACTGCGTGCACCTGGGGCCCAACGGTTGCACGGTGTATGAAGAGCGGCCGATGATCTGCCGTCTGTTCGGTACCACCCCGCGCATGGCCTGCCCGCGCGGTCGTGGCCCGGAACAGATGATCGAGCCCGAGGCCGAGCAGCTCGTTCACCAGTTCATTGCCACCACCCGCCAGGTGCTGGTCTAGCCTCAGTCCGGAATCGGCAGGCAGAGGCTCTCCTTCACCTCTTCCATGACGATGTAGCTCTTCGACTCGCGCACATGCGGCAGCTTCAGCAGGATGTCGCCCAGCAGCTTGCGGTACGAGGCCATTTCCGAAATACGCGCTTTGACCAGGTAGTCGAAATCGCCCGAAACCAGGTGGCACTCCAGCACATGGGGCAGCTTGAGCACCGCGCGGCGAAACTCCTCGAAGGTGTCGCCAGACTTGTAGTCAAGGCTGATTTCGACGAACACCAGCAGGCTGCCCTTCAAGTGCTGTGGGTTGAGCCGGGCGTTGTAGCCCATGATGATGCCCTCGCGCTCCAGGCGGCGGACGCGCTCGGTGCACGGGGTGGTGGAAAGCCCAACTTTCTCGCCCAGTTCGGTGAAGGAAATACGCCCGTCATTCTGCAGGATCCGCAGTATGTTGCGGTCGATCTTGTCCAGTTCACGCTTGCTCTGGTGCTGGGTTCTCATAGGGGATGCCCCTCCGTGAAAGGCGATATTGCCGAGAATTCTCGCCAAATATAGGCTTTTATATAGTGAATTGCACTGGTCTGTAATTTTTATACTGCGCGCATCCATGCCAATTCAACAAAAGACTGCGGTGCGCCGCGTGCGAGGGATCAACAATGCGAGTTCTGGTACTTGGTAGCGGTGTAATCGGAACCGCCAGTGCCTATTATCTGGCCCGGCAAGGTTTCGAAGTGACGGTGGTCGACCGCCAGCCGGCGGCAGCCATGGAAACCAGCTTCGCCAACGCAGGCCAGATCTCGCCCGGCTATGCCTCACCCTGGGCTGCCCCGGGCGTGCCGCTCAAAGCGATCAAGTGGCTGCTCGAACGCCACGCGCCGCTGGCCATCAAGCTCACCGGCGACGTCGACCAGTACCTGTGGATGGCACAGATGCTGCGCAACTGCACCGCCAACCGGTATGCGGTGAACAAGGAGCGCATGGTGCGTCTGTCCGAGTACAGCCGCGATTGCCTCGACGAGCTGCGTGCTGAAACCGGCATCGCTTACGAAGCCCGCACCCTGGGCACTACCCAGTTGTTCCGCACCCAGGCTCAGGTCGATGCCGCTGCCAAGGACATCGCCGTGCTTGAGCAGTCCGGTGTGCCCTATGAGCTGCTCGACCGCGATGGCATTGCCCGCGTCGAGCCGGCCCTGGCCGGGGTGAAAGACATTCTCGCCGGTGCACTGCGCCTGCCCAACGACCAGACCGGCGACTGCCAGCTGTTCACCACCAAGCTTGCCGACATGGCGCAGAAGCTGGGCGTGGAGTTCCGCTTCGGCCAGGACATCCAGCGCCTGGACTTTGCCGGCGATCGCATCAATGGCGTGTGGATCGACGGCAAGCTGGAAACCGCCGACCGCTACGTGCTGGCCCTGGGCAGCTACTCGCCGCAGATGCTCAAGCCACTGGGCATCAAGGCGCCGGTCTACCCGCTCAAGGGTTACTCGCTGACCGTGCCGATCACCAACGCCGAGATGGCGCCGACGTCGACCATTCTCGACGAGACCTACAAGGTCGCCATCACCCGTTTCGACAACCGCATCCGCGTTGGCGGCATGGCTGAGATCGCCGGTTTTGACCTGTCGCTCAACCCACGTCGACGCGAAACGCTGGAGATGATCGTCAACGACCTTTATCCTCGCGGCGGTGACCTGAGCCAAGCCAGTTTCTGGACCGGCCTGCGCCCGGCCACCCCGGACGGTACGCCGATCGTGGGTGCCACTGCGTTCCGTAACCTGTTCCTCAACACCGGTCACGGGACCTTGGGCTGGACCATGGCGTGCGGCTCCGGTCGCCTGCTGGCCGACCTGATTGCGCGCAAAAAGCCGCAGATCAGTGCCGAAGGGCTGGATATTTCCCGGTATGGCAACAGCCGGGAAGTGGCCAAGCAAGGCCAGACCGCGCCGGTCCACCAGCAGTAAGTTCACCTGTACCGGCCTCTTCGCGGGCAAGCCCGCTCCCACAGGTACTGCACAGTGTTCGATAGCTGTGCTGACCTTGTGGGAGCGGGCTTGCCCCGCGAAGAAGCAAACACTGTTCTTAAACTGAACCACCATAAGGCATGCCGCTATGCGTCCCGCCCGCGCCCTGATCGACCTCCAGGCCCTGCGCCACAACTACCGCCTCGCCCGTGAACTGACCGGCGCCAAAGCCCTTGCCGTGATCAAGGCCGATGCCTACGGCCACGGCGCGGTGCGTTGCGCCCTGGCGCTGGAGGCCGAAGCCGATGGCTTTGCCGTGGCCTGCATCGAAGAAGCGCTGGAACTGCGCGCCGCAGGCATCAAAGCCCCGGTGCTGCTGCTCGAAGGCTTTTTCGAGGCCAGCGAGCTGGCGCTGATGGCCGAGCACGACCTCTGGTGCGTGGTGCATTCGCTGTGGCAACTCGAAGCGATCGAAAAGACCCACGTGCACAAGCCACTGACCCTCTGGCTGAAACTCGACAGCGGCATGCACCGCGTCGGCTTGCACCCCAAGGATTACCACGCGGCGTATGAGCGCCTGCTGGCCACTGGCAAGGTTGCGCGCATTGTCTTGATGAGCCACTTCGCCCGTGCCGACGAACTGGACGCCGACGCCACCGCCGAGCAGATCGCGGTGTTCGAGGCCGCGCGCCAGGGCCTGGCCGCCGAGTGCAGCCTGCGCAATTCGCCCGCAGTGCTGGCATGGCCGCAGGCCGGCGGCGACTGGGTGCGCCCAGGCCTGATGCTGTATGGCGCTACGCCGTTTGAAGTGGCCCAGGCCGAGGCGCAACGCCTGCAACCGGTGATGACCCTGCAATCGCGGGTCATCAGCGTGCGCGAACTGCCGGCCGGCGAGCCGGTGGGCTATGGCGCCAAGTTCATCAGCCCGCGGCCGACCCGGGTCGGTGTGGTTGCCATGGGCTATGCCGATGGCTACCCGCGCCAGGCGCCCAACGGCACCCCGGTGATGGTTGCCGGCAAGCGCACCCAGCTGATTGGCCGGGTGTCGATGGACATGCTCTGCATCGACCTGACCGATGTCCCTGAGGCTACCGTCGGCAGCCCGGTGGAGCTGTGGGGCAAGCAGGTGCTGGCCAGCGAAGTGGCTGCGCATGCCGGTACCATTCCCTATCAGATCTTCTGCAACCTGAAGCGGGTGCCGAAGGACTACTGCGGTGAGTAAGTGCGACGAATAAGACGCTGAAGCGGACAGCGTGAGGGGTGGTGTGTTGTAAATACTGAACGGCATTGCCATGATATCGTTCACATCCACCCCCCATTTCTACCCGTTTCAGGAGGCTCCAGCTTTGGACGTCGGCGAACGACTGCAAGCCATCCGCAAGCTCAAGGGCCTGTCACAACGTGAACTCGCCAAGCGCGCGGGCGTAACCAACAGCACCATCTCGATGATCGAGAAGAACAGCGTCAGCCCTTCGATCAGTTCGCTGCGCAAGGTGTTGAGTGGCATTCCGATGTCCATGGTGGAATTCTTTTCGGTCGAATTGGCCGCTGAAAGCCCAACGCAGGTCGTCTACAAGGCCCACGAGCTGATCGATATCTCGGACGGTGCGGTGACCATGAAGCTGGTGGGCAAGTCGCACCCCAACCGCGCCATCGCGTTTCTCACCGAGGTCTACCCACCGGGTGCCGACACTGGCGCCGAGATGCTCACCCACGACGGCGAAGAGACCGGCATCCTGCTCGAAGGCCGGCTTGAGCTGGTGGTCGGCAACGAGATCTTCATCCTTGAGGAAGGCGACAGCTACTACTTCGAAAGCACCCGCCCGCACCGCTTTCGCAACCCCTTCGATGAACCCGCCCGGCTGATCAGCGCTGCAACACCTTCAAACTTTTGATCCAGCGCAGTGCATTGATTCGGCAATACCCCTTTCCTGTGTGGGGTCGTTTCACGGTCTCTGGGTTCCCGCTATACTTTTCAACGCTCGCCGACCCGTGGCCGCGAGCGTGATTAGCCACCATGAGGGTGTACGCGTGAACCAAATCAAGAAGATGCTGGCCGTACCAGCAGCCGTATTCGCCCTCTGGGCAATGAGCGCAACCGCTGCGACCAATGACGATATCGCCAAGCGCCTCGAGCCGGTTGGCCAGGTGTGCGTCCAGGGCCAGGAGTGCAAGGGCATGGAAGTGGCTGTTGCAGCAGGAGGCGGGGGTGCCAAGACGCCCGATGAGATCATCGCCAAGCACTGCAATGCCTGCCATGGCACCGGGCTGCTTGGTGCGCCTAAAGTGGGCGACACCGCCGCGTGGAAAGAACGCGCCGACCACCAGGGCGGCCTGGATGGCATCCTGGCCAAGGCCATTACCGGCATCAACGCCATGCCGCCCAAAGGCACCTGCGCGGACTGCTCGGATGACGACCTGAAAGGGGCGATCAAGAAAATGTCCGGGCTGTAAGACACAGCTGAATCGCACGAGGCCCGCCGTTGATGGCGGGCTTTGTATTTGTGCTGCCTGTACCGGCCTCTTCGCGGGCAAGCCCGCTCCCACACGGACCTCACAGTCTTTGAATGCTGCGCTGTACCTGTGGGAGCGGGCTTGCCCGCGAAGGGGCCCGCACAGGCAACCAACCCGCCATACCCCATGTCCAACCCCTGAACCCACGGAAGACTCAGGAGGCCAAGATGCACCTCTGCGCCATCGATCAGGCCGTCGAGCAAGTCCTGTCGCGCCTGCCGGCCCATATCCACATGGGCCTGCCACTGGGCCTTGGCAAACCCAACGCCTTCGTCAACGCCTTGTACGCCCGAGTGCGCGAACTGCCCGAGCGGCGCCTGACGATCTACACCGCCTTGTCCCTTGGCCGTCCTCCCTTGGGCGATGGCCTGCAGCGGCGCTTCCTCGAGCCTTTCGTCGAACGTGTGTTCGCTGACTACGAAGAGCTCACCTACCTCGCCGACCTGCGCCACGACCAGCTGCCACCGAACATCCGCGTCGAGCAGTTCTTCATGCAGCCTGGCAGCCTGCTGCACAGCGAGGCCGCCCAACAGGACTACATCAGCAGCAACTACAGCCATGCCGCCCGCGACATCAACGCCAAGGGCTTGAACCTGATTGCCCAGCTGGTGGCTGCCACGCCAGAAAAGCCCGTGCACCTGAGCCTGGCCTGCAACCCCGACATCACCCTCGACCTGTTGCCGATGATCGCCAAGCGCCGTGCGGCCGGTGAGACCATTCTCATGCTCGGGCAGGTTCATGCCGAACTGCCCTACATGCCGGGCGATTCGGAGCTGAGCATCGACGCCTTCGACCTGCTGATCGACCAGGTGGAGCAACGCCGGCTGTTCTCCACGCCGAACATGCCAGTCAACACCCAGGACCACTGCATCGGCCTGCACGCCAGCACGCTGGTACGCGACGGCGGTACCCTGCAGATCGGCATCGGTGCCATGGGCGATGCAGTCGCCGCCGCGTTGCTGGCGCGCCAGGGTGATAATGCGGGTTTCCGTGCCTTGCTCGACGAGCTGGATGTCGGCCCTTGGCAGGCCCTGATCGAGCGCGAAGGGGGGCTGGGCACGTTTGCCCAAGGCCTGTATGGCTGCAGCGAGATGTTCGTCAATGGCCTGCTGGTGCTGGCCGAAGCGGGCCTGCTGCGACGCCCGGCCGAGGACCATGGGCCGGTCGTGCATGGCGGCTTTTTCCTCGGCCCGCAGGCGTTCTATCAGCGGTTGAGGGAGATGCCACTCGAACAGCGCGCACGTTTTGCCATGACCCGCATCAGCTTCATCAACGAGCTGTACGGGCAGGAAGAGCTGAAGCGCCGCCAGCGCCGCGATGCGCGCTTCATCAACACGGCGTTCGGCATGACGTTGCTCGGCGCCGGGGTGGCCGACCAGCTGGAAGACGGCCGCGTGCTCAGCGGCGTGGGCGGGCAGTACAACTTCGTCGCCCAAGGCCATGCGCTGGAAGGCGGGCGCTCTATCCTGCTATTGCGCAGCTGGCGCGAGGCAGGTGGGGAGGTGACCTCAAACCTGTTCTGGACCTATGGGCACTGCACCATTCCCCGGCACCTGCGCGATATCGTGGTGACCGAGTACGGCATCGCCGACTTGCGCGGGCAGACCGACAGCGAAGTGATTGCGCGATTGCTGGCGGTCAGTGATGCCAGGTTCCAGGGCGAGCTGATCAAGCAGGCCAAGAAGGCCGGCAAGCTGGCCAAGGATTTCGAGCTGGATGCACGCTTTACAGGCAACACGCCGGAGCGCCTTGAGGCCATCCGGGCACGGCATGCAGGGTTGTTTCCGGAGTATCCGCTGGGGACTGATTTCACGGCAGAGGAGCGGGATTTGCTGCGGGCGCTGAACTGGTTGAAGAGCAAGTTCAAGTTGAGCGAGGTGCTGGAGCTGGGCAAGGCCGCGCTGGATGCGCCGGGGCCGGAGGGCTATGAGGGGCACCTGAAGCGGATGGGGCTGGACGCTCCGCAGGGATTGAAGGAAGAGTTGTATCAGCGGCTTTTGCTGGCAGGGTTGGCGGCGTCCTGAAGATAGCCGGGGCTGCTTTGCAGCCCATCGCCGGCAAGCCAGCTCCCACAGGAACTTCACGAGGCCGAGCCTTGTGCAGTACCTGTGGGAGCTGGCTTGCCGGCGATGGGGCCGGTACAGGCTTACTCGATGAAGCTGACCACACCACCTTCCAGCGATTTCACCCGAGCCAGCGATTCAACGCGGTAGCCCTGGCTGTCCAGCTCGGCACGGCCGCCCTGGAACGACTTCTCGATGACGATACCCAGGCCAGCCACAGTGGCGCCGGCCTGCTTGATGATCGAGATCAGTGCCTGCGACGCCTTGCCGTTGGCCAGGAAGTCATCGATTACCAGCACGCGGTCGCTGCTGTTGAGATGGCGCGGCGAGATGGCCACGGTGTTCTCGGTCTGCTTGGTGAAGGAATACACCGAGGCGGTCAGCAGGTTTTCGGTCAGGGTCAGCGACTGGTGCTTGCGTGCGAAGATCACCGGCACGCCCAGCTTCAGGCCAGTCATCACCGCAGGGGCAATGCCCGAGGCTTCGATGGTGACGATCTTGGTCACGCCGGCATCGGCGTAAAGGCGGGCGAACTCGTCACCGATCAACTGCATCAGCGCAGGGTCGATCTGGTGGTTGAGAAACGCGTCGACTTTAAGTACCTGATCGGAAAGCACGATGCCTTCTTCGCGAATCTTCTGATGCAGTGCTTCCACTGTGGTTTTCCTCGATGTAGCAAAGGTGGCCGCAACAGCGGCAACGGTTAAAGAGTAAGGGTTGATCAGCGTTTGAGCATTGCCCGAATATCGGCCAGTGCGTTGTTGCCACGCGCGGCTTTGACTTCGACTGGCGCATCGTCCAGGCCTTCCCAGGCCAGGTCGTCCGGCGGCAGTTCGTCGAGGAACCGGCTCGGAGTGCAGTCGATGATCTCGCCGTACTGCTTGCGCTTGGCCGCAAAGGTGAAGGCCAGGGTCTGGCGTGCGCGGGTAATGCCCACGTAGGCCAGGCGGCGTTCTTCTTCGATGGTGTCGGCTTCGATGCTGGAGCGGTGCGGAAGGATCTCTTCTTCCATGCCCATGATGAACACGTAAGGGAATTCCAGGCCCTTGGAGGCATGCAGGGTCATCATCTGCACACCTTCGGCGTTTTCTTCCTCTTCCTGCTGGCGTTCGAGCATGTCGCGCAGCACCAACTTGCCGATGGCGTCTTCGATGGTCATGTCACCCTCTTCGTCCTTCTCGAGGGTGTTTTTCAGCGCTTCGACCAGGAACCAGACGTTGCTGATGCGAAACTCCGCGGCCTTGTCGCTGGCGGTTTGCTGGCGGATCCAGTTCTCGTAGTCGATGTCGCGGATCATCTCGTGCAGCGCGGCGATTGGGTCATCCAGCGCCACCTTGTGGCGCACCCCGTCCAGCCAGTGTTTGAAGCGCTGCAGGCGCTCGGTGTAACGGGCGTCCAGGTGCTCGCCCAGGCCCAGTTCTTCACTGGCGGCGTACATCGAGATACCGCGTTCGGTCGAGTAGTTGCCGAGCTTTTCCAGGGTCGTGGAACCGATTTCCCGGCGCGGCACGTTGATGACTCGCAGGTAGGCGTTGTCGTCGTCCGGGTTCACCAGCAGGCGCAGGTAGGCCATGAGGTCCTTGACCTCCTGGCGGCCGAAGAAGCTGTTGCCGCCCGAAAGGCGGTACGGCACCTGGTGGTGCTGAAGCTTCAGTTCGATCAGCTTGGCCTGGTAGTTGCCACGGTAGAGGATGGCAAAGTCGCTGTACGGGCGGTTGGTGCGCAGGTGCAGGGTGAGGATTTCCATGGCCACGCGTTCGGCCTCGGCTTCCTCGTTCTTGCAGCGAATCACACGGATCTCGTCGCCCACGCCCATCTCGCTCCACAACTGCTTTTCGAACGCGTGCGGGTTGTTGGCGATCAGCACGTTGGCGCAGCGCAGGATGCGGCTGGTGGAGCGGTAGTTCTGCTCCAGCATGACGATTTTCAGGGAGGGGTAATCCTCCTTGAGCAGCATCAGGTTCTCGGGGCGCGCGCCACGCCAGGCGTAGATCGACTGGTCGTCGTCGCCCACCACGGTGAATTGGTTGCGCATGCCGATCAGCATCTTCACCAGCAGGTACTGGCTGGCGTTGGTGTCCTGGTACTCGTCCACCAGCAGGTAGCGCACGCGGTTCTGCCAGCGCTCCAGCACCTCGGGGTGCTCCTGGAACAGCTTGACCGGCTGCAAGATCAGGTCGTCGAAGTCCACTGCGTTGAACGCCTTGAGCGTGCGCTGGTAGTGGGTATAGACAATGGCGGCGGTCTGCTCGCGCGGGTTGCGGGCCTTTTCCAGCGCCTCGGGAGGGAGGATCAGGTCGTTCTTCCAGGCACCGATCATGTTCTTGATCTCGTCGATGCCGTCGTCGCCGGAATACTCTTTCTGCATGATGTCCGACAGCAACGCCTTGATGTCGGACTCGTCGAAGATCGAGAAGCCTGGCTTGTAGCCCAGCTTGTCGTGCTCCTTGCGGATGATGTTCAAACCCAGGTTGTGGAAGGTGCATACCGTCAGGCCACGGCCTTCCCCCGGTCGCAGCAGGGTGGCGACCCGCTCCTTCATCTCGCGCGCGGCCTTGTTGGTGAAGGTCATCGCCACGATGTACTGGGCACGGATGCCGCAGTTCTGGATCAGGTGGGCAATCTTGCGGGTAATGACGCTGGTCTTGCCGGAACCTGCACCGGCGAGCACCAAAAGAGGGCCGCCGACGTAGTCACGGGCTTCCTGTTGCCTGGGATTGAGTCGGGACATGCTAGAAACCGGGGGTCGCCAGAAAATAGCCGCGCATTCTAACAGGCATGGGCCGGTTGTGGCGCGACCGTCTGACGTCTGAGTCAGACTTTTGTCTGCGCATAAGCATTAGTCAGGCTCATGCTATTCCCTTAAAAAATCGTATTTGCCGCTTTGCTTGGTTTCGCGCAGGATGCACGACGGAATACGTCGTTGCCTACCTGTATAAAAACGTAAATCATTTCCATTCATGCAGTGGCATACTTTGCTTCTGCCGTTGTACCCCGCCCAAGCCCTAAGGAGCCCGCTTGTCCACGCCTGTCGAACCTTTGCGTTTGCTGCTGTTGGCTGATGAGCCGCAATGGGCGGTGCTGTTGCGTGAGTGCGTGCAGGCACTGGGCGGCAGCGCAGTGCTGCTGACCGCACCTGACTGGGAGTCGGTCGACAGCCTGTTCAGCCATGAGCGTCAGGCCGTGATCCTGGCCACCCCGGCCTTGCAGCCGGCCCCTGGGCGCTGCGAGTTGCCCACCATCTTGCTGCTCGACCACGAGCCAGAGGTCGCGCCCAGCGGGGTCAGCGACTGGCTGGTGCGCGACCATCTGAATGTCGATGCCTTGCGCCGGTCATTGCGCCATGTGCGCGAGCGCGGCGTGCTGGTCGCCACCTTGCAGCGCCTGGCCGAGCAGGACCCGCTGACCGGCATTGCCAACCGCCAGGGTTTTCAGGCCTTGCTGACGGCGCGTCTGGCCGAAAGTGACGGCCGTGGCCTGGCCCTCGGCCACCTGGACCTGGACAACTTCCGCCACGTCAACGATGCCCTCGGCCACCAGAGTGGCGACCGCCTTATCCTGCAGGTGGTGGCTCGGCTCAAGCAGCAGTTGGAAGCCGGTGACCAGCTGGCGCGCCTGGGCAGTGACGAGTTTGCCCTGCTGATCGATACCCGCCGTGACCCAAACCGTGCCGAGTGGATGGCCGAACGCATTATCGAGGCCTTGGCCGAACCCTACTGGATCGACGGCGAAAGCCTGCTGCTCGGCTGCAGCCTGGGCCTGGCGCATGCCCGCGCGCAGAGCGGCGCTGACCCGCTGATGTGGCATGCGCACATCGCCATGCGCCAGGCCAAGGGCAGCCAGGGCTGTACCTTTCATGTGTTCAATGAACGGATCAACCGCAACGCACGCAGCCTCGCCGACCTGGAAAGCGAGCTGCGCCGGGCGCTACGCCGTGACGAGCTGGAGCTTCACTACCAGCCACGGCTGAACCTGGCCGACGGGCGCATCGTGGGCCTTGAGGCGCTGGTGCGCTGGCGCCATGCCGAGCGCGGCCTGTTGCCACCGAGCGAGTTCGTGCCGCTGGCCGAGCAGAGCGGGTTGATCGTGCCGCTGGGCTACTGGGTGATATCGCGCGCGCTGCGCGACATGCAGGCGCTGTGCGAACAAGGCTTCGCGCCGCTGCACATGGCGGTGAACCTTAGCTTTCGCCAGTTTCAGGACAGCCAGCTACTGACGACCCTGAGCCGGTTGATCATCGAGCACGGTGTCGATGCCCGCTGGTTGGAGTTCGAGCTGACCGAGACGGCGGTCATGCGCCGCAACGAGCTGGTGCGCCAGACCATGGATGCCCTGGGGCGCCTGGGCGTGCGTTTTTCCCTCGATGACTTTGGTACCGGGTTCTCGTCGTTCGTGCACCTGAACAGCCTGCCGATTGCCTTGCTCAAGGTTGATCGCAGCTTTGTCGCCGAGATGGAAATGCGCGAAGAGAACCGCAAGCTGGTGCACGCCATGATCAACCTGGCGCACAACCTCAACCTCGAAGTGGTCGCCGAGGGCGTGGAGAACGAGGCACAGATGGCCCTGCTGCGTGAGTTCGGCTGTGACCAGGTACAGGGTTTTTTGGTCAGCAAGCCGCTACCGGTGGGGGAACTGATGACGTTTTTGCAGGAAAGTGACAGGCCGCACCTGGTTAGCTTGTAACACTGCAGGGGCGCAAAGCGCCCCCCCGGCCGTCAGGCCGACACCGCCTTTTTGCCAGCCAGCCCCGCCTTGCCCAGAAGCCGCTTCATCCGCCATTCAAAGCCAAAGGTCAGTGCCACTGCCGCACAGGCCAGCCCCAACGCCAGCCCCCACCAGATCCCGACCGCACCGCCACCCAGGGTGAAGGCGAACAGCCAGGCGCTGGGTGCGCCCACCAACCAATAACAGCAAAGCCCGATCAGGAAGGTGGTCTTGGCATCCTTCAACCCGCGGATCGAACCCATGGCGATGGTTTGCATGCCGTCGAACAATTCGAACCACGCTGCCACCATCACCAGCTGTACGGCCAACAGATAGATGGCCGCGAACGCGGGGTCGTTGCGGTCGATGAACAGACCCACCAGCGCATCCGGCAACAGCCAGAACAGCGCCGCGAAGGCGAACATGATCATCCCCCCGAA
Source organism: Pseudomonas putida (assembly GCF_025905425.1). NCBI lineage: Bacteria > Pseudomonadati > Pseudomonadota > Gammaproteobacteria > Pseudomonadales > Pseudomonadaceae > Pseudomonas > Pseudomonas putida. The sequence continues at coordinate 5,446,466 of NZ_CP109603.1, forward strand.
ACCGATCCCCACCCGGCCTGCGCTGCGGGCGGCGAGCAGGTTGCCGCCGCCGTAGTACAAGCCCACGCGCATGGTCACGGCATAGGACAGCCCGGTGGGCACCATGAATGCCGTGGAAACAATCTGCAGCGCGATCTGGTGCGCCGCCAGTTCGGTACTGCCGAGCACGCCCATGCACAGCGCAGCAAAGGCGAACAGGCCGACCTCCACCATGTACGTGCCGCCAATCGGCAGGCCCAACCGCCACAGCTCGCGCAACGCCGGCAGCGAAGGGCGTGACAGGCCCTTGCGCAGCGGGTAAGGGGCATAGGCCGAATGCCAGCGAATGTACAGGGCCAGGGCAATGGCCATGCCCAGCGACACCACTGCGGTGACCAGGCCGATACCCATCAGGCCCAGCTTGGGTAGGCCGAACATGCCTTCGATCAGCGCGACGTTGAGCAGGTAGTTGAGCACTGTGCCAATCACGCTGATGACCATCACCGGCGTCGAGCGGCCCAGGGCGCTGGTGAAGCCGCGCAAGGCCATGAAGGTCAGGTAGCTGGGCAGGGCCAGCGGCAGCAGGGTGAGGAACTCGGCTGCAGAGGCGACGTTCTCGGGTTGCTGGCCGAACATCAACAACACCGGTTGCAGGTTCCACAACACCAGCGCCGCCACCAGCGCCAGGCCCCAGGCCAGCCACAAGCCGCTCTGCGCCAGGCGGGTGACGCCTTCGATGTCATTGGCACCCTTGCGGATGGCCACCAGCGTGCCGACTGCGGCGATCACGCCCAGGCAGAAAATCGACACGAACGAGTAGGTTGCAGCGCCCAGGCCACCGCCCGCCAAGGCCTGCGGGCTGATACGGGCCATCATCAGGGTGTCGGTCAGCACCATCAGCATGTGCGCCAACTGCGAGGCGATCAGCGGCCCGGCCAGGCGCAGCAAGGCCTTGAGTTCGGTGGTGGGCGCTACATGCATGAGCGGGGTCCTTTTTCCTGTTTCCGTGAGCGGAGAACGATTCTGGGGCTTTGGTCAACTTTGCACAAAAGGATAAAAACGATCATTGGCATGAGTTTGACTCATGTGTTTATGCTGTCATCGAACCGTTCCCCAGCCCGCATGGCAGGTGCCCAATGTCTCGTCAGCTCCCCCCGTTGTATGCCTTGCGCGCATTCGAAGCTGCTGCGCGACTAAGCTCGTTCACCCGTGCCGGCGAAGAGCTTTCGATTACCCAGAGTGCCGTCAGCCGCCATATTCGCACCCTTGAACAACACTTTGCCTGCCGCCTGTTCGTGCGCAGCGGCCGCAGCCTGCAACTGACCGAAGCGGCGAGGGTGTTGCTGCCGGGTGTGCGCGAAGGTTTCACCGCGCTGGAACGGGCCTGCGACACCTTGCGCGGCGAAGATGACATCCTGCGCATGAAAGCGCCCTCTACCCTGACCATGCGCTGGTTGCTGGCGCGCCTGAGCCGCTTTCGTCACCTGCAGCCGGGTAACGAAGTGCAGCTGACCAGCGCCTGGATGGACGTTGACCATGTCGATTTCAACCAGGAGCCCTTCGATTGCGCGGTGTTGCTCAGCGATGGTGTGTTCCCGGCGCATTGGGAGGTGCGTCGGTTGTTTCCTGAACTGCTGATCCCGGTGGGCGCGCCGGACCTGCTCGATGAAGCACCCTGGGACGAACGCCGGCTGGCGTGCATCGAACTGCTGCACCCGACGGTGGACAAGCGCGACTGGCGGGAATGGCTGGAACGCATGGGGCTTAGCGACAAGGTATCGCTCAAGGGCGGCCAGGTGTTCGATACCCTGGAGTTGGGCATGATTGCGGCAGCGCGTGGCTACGGGATATCGATGGGTGACTTGCTGATGGTCGCCGAGGATGTGGCACAAGGGCGTTTGAGCCTGCCATGGCCGACCGCAGTGCCCAGCGGCATGGACTACTACCTGGTGTGGCCGCGCACCCGGCCGGGGGGTGAGCGGTTGCGGCGCTTGAGTGCGTTTTTGCACGATGAGGTGGCGGCAATGGACCTGCCGGATGTGCAGATCCTGCCGGCGATTGGGCCGCAGCGCGACCCAATGCGCCCCTGAGCCTTACATCGACCCCAGGTTCAACGCCTGTGCACACGCCTGCAGCGAACGGCGCTCGCTCTGTGCATACAAGGCCAGTTCATCCTGCACCTTCAGCTGCAGCGCGGCCTCGAAGGCTTCACGGTTGGCGTTGCTGCCGTATTCCGCCTGCGCATCATCGCCCAGGTTGGACTGGAAGATCCCCGCCGCGCTCACCGGCAGGAAGTCTTCGTACACCAATGCCTCGAAGTGCACATGCCCGGCGTCGATCAGCCCTTGCAGGGTGGTCGGGCGGTCGCTGTGATCGCGTGCGGCCAGGCCTTTTTCGGTGGCGAAGTAACGGAAGTAGGCCAGGCCCTGCTCACGCATCTGCGCCAGGTCGTCGGGGAACTCGGCAAACTGCGCTTTGAGCAAGCTCATGTAGCGTTCGGCATTGGCCTCCGCCGGGGCGCCGCCGAGGGCTGCGCGGGTTGCGTCGAGCAGTTTGTCGTACAGCTGGCGGCCCTTCGGCGTCAGCGCTGCACCGCGCTGTTCGATCTCGCCAAAGCGCGCGGTGTGGCTGCCCTCGCTGCCTTGCTGGCCGCTGAAGGCGACTTTCTCTTGCAGCGCCTTGAAGCTGGTCTGGCGCAGCAGGATCGGATGACGACGCGTGGGCGGGCCTTCGACCACGGCCTTTGGCGGGATGCCCTTGGCCGGCATGCCGACCTGGATGGCGTCGATGTCCAGGGTGCGTGGGGTCAGGTGGTTGATGTGCGGGCCTTTGAAGGCCACCACGTCGGCGATCAAACGGTGTTGGTCGTGCAGTTGCTGGTACTGCTCGGCGGTTACCGTGGCGTCGTGGTGCCAGCGGAAGGTGTGCAGCGCTTCCTGTACGAAGGCCTCGGCATCGGCCGCGCTCAAGCCACCGTCCCGCTCGCACTGGGCGATCAGTTCAAGCACGCGCGGGGTGAAGATCTTGCGTTTGGCCAGGATGCTCTGTGCCAGTTCACGCAACTGCGGGTTGTCGATCAGTTCCAGGCGCAACAGCGAGGTGAATACCCGGAACGGGCTGACATGCAGGGATTGTTCGTGCACGGCGCGGAAGGCGGTGGAATGCACCGGTACGCCCGCCGAGCTGAGGTCGTAGTAGCCGACGGGCTCCATGCCCATCACTGCGAACAGTTTGGCGATGGTGGCCAATTCTTCGGCGGTGCCGACGCGGATGGCGCCGTGGCGTTCCTGGTCCAGGCGCTCGATCTCGCCGGTCCAGCGTAGCGCTTCGGCCACCTGAGGTTGCTGGGTCATCACCTGCTGGTTGATTTCGCTCACCAGCTCCAGCAGCGTGCCATATAGCGGCACTTCCTGTTTGTACATGAGCGACATGGCGGCAGAGAACTGCGCGCGGATGCTGTCTGGGCTGACGAAATCGTGGGCGGGCATCGCTAGCTTCCTGGTTGGGTTCGGACGCTTACATGAAAGCTGGGAATGCACATGGCTCACAAGCGAAAAAAAGTGAGTGTATCATTCCTTTTTTGATCGACCTTAGGGCCATGGGCCGCAAAGCGGCCCCAGCACTCTCAAGCCTGCAACTGCTCGCGAATCCACTCCACCAACGCCCGCACCTTCGGCACCTCCGCCGCATGCTCGGCATACGCCAGGTAATGCGCCCCGGTACTCTTCATCGCGTGGTTCCAGGCAATGACCAAGCTCCCGTCATTCAGCTCCTTGGCCACCAGGTAGCGCGGCACCAGCGCCACACCACACCCGGCCTGCGCCGCGCTCAAGGCCATGTAGAAGGTATCGAAACGCGGCCCATGGTAGGCGCTGACACTCTGCAGCCCCAGCTCAAGGAACCACTCATGCCACGCCTCAGGCCGCGACGTGCTCTGCAACAGCACCAGCTCGGCCAGCTCACCGGCATCGGCCAGCGTGCGCCCGGCCAACAGCTCTGGCGCGCAGACCGGCACCACCTCTTCGCGGAACAGCTCCACGCAGGTCGCCCCCGGCCAGGTGCCCTGCCCATAGAAGAACACCACGTCCGCCGAGCCTTGCAGCAAGGCGAACGGCTCCATCTCGTTGCGGATGTCCAGGTGGATATTGGTGTGGCGCTTGCCAAACCCTTTGAGGTGAGGAATCAACCAGCGCACGCCAAAACTCGGTTGAGTGGCTACCTTGAGTATCTCGGTCTGCTCGCCATAGGTCAGTACGTAGCGGCTGGACATGTCCACCTGGGTGAGGATCTTGTTGACCTCGGCCAGGTACAGGCTGCCCGCTGGCGTCAGCTGCAGACGGCGGCGAATGCGCAGGAACAGGTGGTGGCGCAGCATGTCTTCGAGTTGCGCCACTTGCTTGCTGACGGCGCTCTGGGTCAGGTGCAGCTCTTCGGCGGCACGGGTGAAACTTAAATGACGGGCTGCGGCTTCAAAGCACTGCAGGGCGGTCATGGAGGGCACCAGGCGTTTGGACATAGCGGTCTCTGTGGCTCAAATCATTACCTGACGGAATGATATGCGGAATAAAGGTCGTTTGTTGCACCGGTGTGATCGGATTAATACTGATCCACATCATTTTTCCACCCCATCACCGATGTAGGAGATGCACAAATGGTTGCTGGATTGCTCGAGCGCCTTGGCGTTGCCGCCGAGGCTTACACCCAGGGCGACTACCCTGTTCACACGCCGATCGACGGCAGCCAGATCGCCTCGGTGAAATTGCTCGGCAAGGCCGAGACCATCGCCCGCATCGATCAGGCCCAGAGCGCTTTCGAAGCCTGGCGCAGCGTGCCGGCTCCGCGCCGTGGCGAGCTGGTCCGTCTGTTCGGCGAAGTGCTGCGTGAGCACAAGGCCGACCTCGGCGAGCTGGTTTCGATCGAAGCCGGCAAGATTACCCAGGAAGGCCTGGGCGAAGTGCAGGAAATGATCGACATCTGCGACTTCGCCGTCGGCCTGTCGCGTCAGCTGTACGGCCTGACCATCGCCTCCGAGCGCCCTGGCCACCACATGCGTGAATCCTGGCACCCGCTGGGCGTGGTTGGCGTGATCAGCGCCTTCAACTTCCCGGTTGCCGTCTGGGCCTGGAACACCGCCCTGGCCCTGGTGGCCGGTAACTCGGTGGTGTGGAAGCCGTCGGAAAAAACCCCACTGACCGCCCTGGCTTGCCAGGCGCTGTTCGAAAAAGCCCTGAAAGCCTTTGGCGATGCGCCGGCTGGCCTGGCGCAGCTGGTCATCGGTGGCCGTGAAGCGGGCGAAGCGATGGTCGATGACCCGCGTGTGCCGCTGGTCAGCGCCACGGGCAGCACCCGCATGGGCCGTGAAGTCGGCCCACGTGTCGCTGCCCGCTTTGGCCGCAGCATCCTGGAACTGGGCGGCAACAACGCCATGATCCTGGCCCCGAGCGCGGACCTGGACCTGGCTGTGCGTGGCATCCTGTTCTCGGCCGTCGGCACTGCTGGCCAGCGCTGCACCACCCTACGTCGCCTGATCGTGCACCGCTCGATCAAGGACGAAGTGGTTGCCCGCGTGAAAGCTGCCTACGCCAAGGTGCGTATCGGTGACCCACGCAAAGACAACCTGGTTGGCCCGCTGATCGACAAGCTGTCCTTCGACGCCATGCAGGGCTCGCTGGCCAAGGCCCGCGACGAAGGTGGCCAGGTGTTTGGCGGTGAGCGTCAGCTGGCTGACCAGTACCCGAATGCCTACTACGTATCCCCAGCCATTGCCGAGATGCCGGCCCAAAGCGACGTGGTTCGCCACGAAACCTTCGCGCCGATCCTCTACGTGCTGGCCTACGACGACTTCGAAGAGGCCCTGCGCCTGAACAACGAAGTGCCACAAGGCCTGTCCTCGTGCATCTTCACCACCGACATCCGTGAAGCCGAGCGCTTCCAGAGCGCCTCGGGCAGCGACTGCGGCATCGCCAACGTCAACATCGGCACCAGCGGCGCCGAGATCGGCGGGGCGTTTGGCGGCGAGAAGGAAACCGGCGGTGGCCGTGAGTCCGGTTCGGATGCCTGGAAAGGCTACATGCGTCGCCAGACCAACACCGTCAACTACTCGCGCGAGCTGCCGCTGGCGCAGGGTATCGTGTTCGACTGATGCTGCATGGCCGGGGGCTTCGCCCCCGGTTCGCGGGGCAAGCCCGCTCCCACAGGTTCCCCGCAATCGGCAGTTTAGCGAGGTACTTGTGGGAGCGGGCTTGCCCTGCGAATGGGCCGAAAGCGGCCCCAACACACCAGATGCACCCGCAATAAGAACAACACTGCTGGAGCCGGCCATGTCCGAACTGCGTCAACAATGCTTGTGGGAATTCGTCAGCAAACCGACCGTCGCCTCCCAGGCCCTGGCCGGTGAGCACAAGGCCGATGTCTGTGTGATCGGCGGCGGCATCACCGGCCTGTCCGCAGCGATCCACCTGCTCGAACAGGGCAAGTCGGTGATCTTGCTGGAAGCCTGGAAGATCGGCCACGGTGGCTCCGGACGTAACGTCGGCCTGGTCAATGCCGGCACCTGGATCCGCCCCGACGACGTCGAGGCGACCCTCGGCCAGAAGCAGGGCAGCCGCCTGAACAAGGTGCTTGGCGAGGCGCCGGGCGAGGTCTTCGCCATGATCGAGCGCCTGGGCATCGACTGCCAGGCCCAGCACAAAGGCACGCTGCACATGGCGCACAACGCCACTGGCATCGCCGACCTTGAAGCACGCCATGAACAGTGGAGCCGCCGTGGCGCTGACGTAGAGCTGCTGACCGGCGCCCAGTGCCAGGAATACTGTGGTACCGACAAGATTTCCGCTGCGCTGCTCGACCGCCGCGCCGGCACCATCAACCCCATGGGATACACCCAAGGCCTGGCCGCTGCGGTCTCGCGCCTGGGTGGCAAAGTGTTCCAGCAGTCCTCGGTCGAGGGCCTGGAGCGCGAGGGCGATGGCTGGCGCGTGAAGACAGCACGCGGCTCGGTGCGCGCCGACAAGGTGGTGATCTCCACCGGCGCCTACACCGAAGGCGACTGGAGCAACCTGCAGAAGCAGTTCTTCCGCGGTTACTACTACCAGGTCGCCTCCAAACCGCTACACGGCGCCGCCGCCGATAAGGTGCTGCCGCATGGCCAGGGCTCCTGGGACACCCGCACGGTGCTCAGCAGCATTCGCCGCGACGACCAGGGCCGCCTGCTGCTGGGCAGCCTGGGCCGGGTCGACAACAAGCCGGCCTGGTTCGTGCGCAGCTGGGCTGACCGTATCCAGAGCCATTACTACCCCGAGCTGGGCAAGGTCGAGTGGGAGATGCACTGGACGGGCTGCATCGACTTCACCCCCGATCACCTGATGCGCCTGTTCGAGCCGGCGCCGGGGCTGGTGGCGGTGACCGGTTACAACGGCCGCGGCAATACCACCGGAACCGTGATCGGGCGAGCCTTTGCCGAGTTCTTGCTCAAGGGTGAAGCGGACAGCCTGCCGATTCCGTTCTCGCCGATGACCGGGGTGAGCGCGCCGTCGCTGCGTACGGCGTTCTACGAGTCCGGGTTCTCGCTGTACCACGCTGGGCAGTGCTTGAGGGTGGTGTTGTAATGACTGGCCCCTTCGCGGGCAAGCCCGCGCCCACAGGGTTTTCACAGCCTTCAGCAACTGTGGATTACCTGTGGGAGCGGGCTTGCCCGCGAAGAGGCCGGTGCATGTTTACTTGTGCAACCAACTGAGGAAGCCGCCTTTCTTGATCAGGGTCGGCTTCTGCAGCAACAACGATTCCCGGCTCTGCCGCCGGAACCGCTGCAACTTGCTCAACGCCGTCTGCACCTCGCCGCGCTGCACCAGGCAGCTTTTCACCTGTTCCTTGTCGATGCGGTATAGCACGCAACTGGTCAGCGTGCGGAACTCGGCAAAAGCATCGTCCTCGTCAATGATGCCCTCGATCCCCAGCACCTCCCCTGGCCCCATGCGCCCGGCCTCCAGCAGCTTGTCGCCATCGCGAACTGACGCCGAAACCACCCCGCTGCCAATCACCAGCAAGTGATCCGAACGCTCGCCCACCCCCAGGATCACCTGGTCGGCCAGGTATTCCACGGCCGTCATGCGCTGGCTTAGCGCATCGCGCTCTTCATCGCTCAGCGAGCGGAACACCCGCACTTCGTCCAACACTTCGCGCTGGCGGCTGCGCGGTGGCATGGCCAGGTCGACGTTCCACATCACGCCACTGGCCTCAAGGTGCCGATGGGCCAGGTCGAACAGCTGATTGCGTGCGTCGCCCTTGCCGCCCATGTCGGCAACGAAGCCGCTGGCCTCGTATTCCACCGACTCCAGGGTCGAGGCCTTCACTGTGACTTTCGGTTTGGGCGAGGCGAGTATCGCGCGCGTGCCCTGCAGGGCCTTTTCCAGTGCATCGAACACCCGCTTGGGGCGCACTTTGGCCGGCACCACCACGCTGATCGACACCCCATGCACGTCAGGCGGGCGGCTGTGGTTAAGCAGCTTGGCCTTGGCCGCCACCGAGTTGGGGATTACCGCCAGGCTGCCTGCGCTGGTCAGCAGGCGGGTGGCGCGCCAGTCGATGTCCAGCACCTTGCCTTCCGTGCCATCGATGGAGATCGCATCACCGATCTGATAAGGCCGCGTCGTGTTCAGCACGATGCCGCTGAACACGTCGGCCAAGGTGCTTTGCAATGCCAGGCCGATGACGATAGCCATGACCCCGGAGGTGGCCAGCAGCCCCTTCACCGGCAGTTGCATTACGTAGCCCGCAGCGGCCACCACAGCCGCCAGGAAAATCAGCGCCCCCAGCACATCCTGCAGTAACCGGCCGCCGTGGCTGCCGCGGGCCACCAGCAGTTGCCCGAACACCACGGTCACCGTGCGCGCACCGAACAGCCACCAGCCAATCGTCAGCACTGTTGCCATCAGGTTGCGCGACACGTCGTCGGGCCACGGCGGCGGTTGCAGCGGGCTCATGCCGGCGGCCAGCAGCACCCAGCTGAACAGCAGGAAGATCGTCAGCCGCGCGCCGATACGCCAGGCCCGGCGCTGAATGGGGATAAGTTGCCAGAGAACCAGGTCGAGCAGGATCAGTGAAGTGCCGAGCAACAACGGGGACGACTGGATGAAGGCCAGCATGGTGGTCTCGGGGTGGGGGAGGGCTTCGGGTAGTAATAGAGCAGGTTGCTCAGGCAGGCAATGGGGCTAGCAAATCGTTTGCCACTCCATCGTTCACAAAACAGAACGGTAAAGCCAAAAACCGCTATCTACCGCTCCAAAGGTGATGGTTTTAATCTTCTCCCATCAACGCGAAACACCCCACTGACTGAACATCAAAACCCTTTAGGAGCAACGACCATGGCCCCATTCAAATACAACCGCCTGAACAAAGACGACGCTGCCGTGCTGCTGGTCGACCACCAGGCTGGCCTGCTGTCGCTGGTACGCGATATCGAGCCGGACGCCTTCAAGAACAACGTGCTGGCCCTGGCCGACCTGGCCAAGTTCTTCAACCTGCCGACCATCCTCACCACCAGCTTCGAGCAAGGCCCCAACGGCCCGCTGGTGCCGGAATTGAAAGCCCTGTTCCCAGATGCCCCGTACATCGCCCGCCCAGGCCAGATCAACGCCTGGGACAACGAAGATTTCGTGAAGGCCGTGAAGGCCACTGGCAAGAAACAGCTGATCATCGCTGGTGTGGTCACCGAGGTCTGCGTTGCCTTCCCGGCGCTGGCGGCCCTGGAAGAAGAATTCGAGGTGTTCGTGGTGACCGACGCTTCTGGCACCTTCAACGCGATGACCCGCGACGCTGCCCATGACCGCATGAGCCGTGCCGGTGCGCAGCTGATGACCTGGTTCGGCGTGGCCTGTGAGCTGCACCGCGACTGGCGCAACGACATCGAAGGCCTGGCGGCGCTGTGCTCCAACCACATCCCGGACTACCGCAACCTGATGACCAGCTACAACGCGTTCAACGCCGGCAAGTAACCCGCCGCGCACCGGGCACCGGCAGTCGGTGCCCGGTTAGGGCAGCACACTCATTCAATCTTCCGCCCGTTCGCCGTTGCACAGTGGATGCGGGCCAGCTCATCCCAAGGAACGCCGATGAACACCGCATCCCAAGACAACCGCAACGTGGTCACCCTGGTCATCCAGCACAAGGTTCGCGCCGAGTCGCTGGCAGGCTACGAAGCGTGGCTCAAGCACACAGTCAGCGCCGCGCGCCGTCAACCCGGCCACCTCGACGTCAACGTGATCCGCCCGGAAGACGGCGGCCGCCACTTCACCACCGTGGTGCGTTTCAGCGACGCCGGCCTGCTGCAGGCCTGGGTCAACTCCACCGAGCGCCAGACGCTGGTCAGCCAGGTGCTGCCACTGCTGGAGGAGGGTGACAACACCCAGGTGCACGACGACCCGGAATTCTGGTTCACCCCGCCGAGCACCACCGCGGCACCACCGCCGCGCTGGAAGCAGGCATTGCTGACTTACCTGGTGATCTGCCCGATGACTCTGGTCATCCCGCAATTGCTGGCACCGTTGTTCGCGCGTTTCCCGCAGTTGGGCGGGGCGATCACCGGCAACCTGATCGGCAACCTGTTTGTCATCCTGCCCGTGGTGTTCTACATCATGCCGTGGGTAACCCGCCGCTGTGCCAACTGGCTGCGTGGCTGATCCAGCCTCTTCCCCATAGACTTTCAAGGAGATACCGACATGAGCACTTTCGTAACCCGCGACGGCACTTCGATCTATTTCAAGGACTGGGGCAGCGGCAAGCCCGTGCTGTTCAGCCACGGTTGGCCGCTGGATGCCGACATGTGGGATGCGCAGATGGAGTTTCTGGCCAGTCGTGGCTACCGCGCCATCGCCTTCGACCGCCGTGGCTTCGGCCGGTCGAGCCAGCCGTGGAGCGGTTATGACTACGACACCTTTGCCGATGATATCGCCCAGTTGATCGAGCATCTCGATCTGCGTGAGGTGACCTTGGTGGGCTTCTCCATGGGCGGCGGCGATGTCAGCCGTTATATCGCGCGCCATGGTAACGAGCGGGTCGCCGGGCTTGTGTTGTTGGGTGCGGTGACGCCGGTGTTCGGCAAGCGGGATGACAACCCCGAGGGGGTCGATGCAGCTGTGTTCGAGGGTATTCAGGCGGGCCTGCGTGCCGACCGGGCGCAGTTCATCGCCGATTTCGCCACGCCGTTCTATGGGTTGAACCAAGGGCAGCAGGTGTCCCAGGGGGTGCAGACGCAGACCCTGAACATCGCGCTGCTGGCCTCGATCAAGGGCACGCTGGATTGCGTCACTGCGTTCTCCCAGACCGACTTCCGCCCGGACATGGCCAAGATCGAGGTGCCGACCTTGGTGATCCACGGTGACGCGGACCAGATCGTGCCGTTCGAGACCACGGGCAAGAAGGCCGCCGAGTTGATTCGTGGGGCCGAGCTGAAAGTGTATGAAGGTGCGCCGCATGGGTTTGCTGTGACGCATGCGCAGCAGCTGAATGAAGACCTGTTGGCGTTCTTGGGCCGATGAAAAGCGGGGGTCGGCCGAGGCTGCACAAAAGCTGATCAAGGCTAACCTTCACCCACCCACCGCACATCCATCCAATCCTCAGCCCTGCACGAACCGGCATGCTCCGCAGTTGCGCCTGCCGCTGCCGCACCCAGACGGAGAAGACCATGTCCCAGGACCCCAACGACAAGAGCCGTCGCCAGTTCCTCGCCACCAGCACCGTGCTCGGTGCCGCCGGCGCGCTCTGGTCCGCATTGCCCTTCGCCGGCACCGCCGGTTCCGCCCATGCATCCACCCAAGGAGGCCCCATGACCGCCGACCTCATTCTGTTCAACGGCAAACTGCACACCGTCGACCGTGAGAAGCCCACGGCCACCGCCGTCGCCATCAAGGACGGCCGCTTCATAGCCGTTGGCAGCGACGCCGAAGCCATGGCCCACAAAAGCGCCGCCACGCAGATCATTGACCTCAAGCAGCGCACCGTCATCCCAGGCCTGAACGACTCCCACCTGCATCTGATCCGCGGTGGCCTGAACTACAACCTGGAGCTGCGCTGGGAAGGCGTGCCGTCGGTGGCCGATGCCCTGCGCATGCTCAAGGACCAGGCCGCCCGTACCCCAACCCCGCAGTGGGTGCGTGTGGTCGGTGGCTGGAACGAATTCCAGTTCGCTGAAAAGCGCATGCCGACCCTGGAGGAAATCAACCAGGCCGCGCCTGATACCCCGGTGTTCCTGCTGCACCTGTACGACCGCGCGTTGCTCAACCGCGCCGCGCTCAAAGCTGTCGGTTACACCAAGGACACGCCGAACCCGCCCGGGGGCGAGATCCAGCGCAACAAGTTCGGCGAGCCGACCGGTATGCTTATCGCCCGCCCTAACGCGATGATCCTTTACGCCACCCTGGCCAAAGGGCCGAAGCTGCCGCTGGAATACCAGGTCAACTCGACCCGCCAGTTCATGCGCGAGCTCAACCGCCTGGGCCTGACCAGCGCTATCGATGCCGGCGGTGGCTACCAGAACTTCCCCGACGATTACTCGGTGATCCAGGAGCTGGCAGACAACAACCAGCTGACCGTGCGCATCGCCTACAACCTGTTCACTCAGAAGCCCAAGGAAGAGCTGGACGACTTCAAGAAGTGGACCTCCAGCGTCAAGCTGCACAGCGGCACCGATTTCCTGCGCCATAACGGCGCTGGCGAGATGCTGGTGTTCTCCGCTGCCGACTTCGAGGACTTCCTGGAGCCGCGCCCGGACCTGCCGCAAACCATGGAAGAAGAGCTGGAGCCGGTGGTGCGCCACCTCGTCGAGCAGCGCTGGCCGTTCCGCTTGCACGCCACCTATAACGAATCCATCACGCGCATGCTCGATGTGTTCGAGAAGGTCAATCGCGACATCCCGTTCAATGGCCTGCCGTGGTTTTTCGACCACGCCGAAACCATCACCCCGCAAAACATCGAGCGCGTGCGTGCCCTGGGCGGCGGTATCGCGATCCAGGACCGCATGGCCTTCCAGGGTGAATACTTCGTCGATCGCTACGGCGCCAAGGCGGCCGAACAGACCCCGCCGATCAAGCGCATGCTCGACATGGGTGTGCCTGTCGGGGCCGGTACCGACGCGACCCGCGTCTCTAGCTACAACCCGTGGACTTCGCTGTATTGGCTGGTCAGCGGCAAGACCGTCGGGGGGATGGAACTGTACCCCGAGGGCCTGAGCCGCGACACCGCGCTGCAGTTGTTCACCCAAGGCAGCGCCTGGTTCTCTAGCGAGCAGGGCAAGAAGGGCCAGATCAAGGTTGGCCAGTTGGCGGACCTGGCGGCGTTGTCGCTGGACTTCTTCAGTGTCGATGAAGACGCGATCAAGGGCATCGAGTCGGTGCTGACCGTTGTCGACGGCAAGGTCGTGTATGCCGCCGGCGAGTTCGACAAACTCGGCCCGCCTCAGGTGCCGGTCCTGCCGGAGTGGTCGCCAGTGGCCAAGGTGCCTGGGCACTGGCGTGTGGGTACGCCATCGCTGGCTGCAGCGGTGCACCAGTGCAGCGGGCCGTGTGGAGTGCATGCGCACAGCCATGAGAAGGCGCGGCATTCCAGCGTGCCCGTGAACGACTTCCAAGGGTTCTGGGGGGCGTTGGGTTGCTCGTGCTTTGCGTTTTAAGCTGATGTGAAGAAAGGGGCCTGCAGCGGCCCCTTTTTTTGCGCCGCCAGCACGGTATTTGAGCGCAGCGGGTTATCCGCCTATTTCAAAAACTGCCGTTGAGTGGGTATTCGGCGAGCAGCGACCAGCCGGGCTCTTCTGCCTGGCTGAGTGCAGGGCAGAGAGCGAGGCTGGCGAGCAGGGCGCGGCCTGGTCCGTGAGTGGCGCGGATCATGGGGGCTCCGGGGTGGATGATCCGGGGGATAGGGCAGGGTCTTGTAAGGGTGTGCTGGGTGGAGGTATTGCTGTGCCTGTGCTGGCCCTTTCGCGGGGCAAGCCCGCTCCCACAGATTCACTGATGTATTTAAATTGAGCCCAGTGGACTGCCCCCAAGGGTTGGATTGGTGTCCAACTTCTTGGGGGCAGTCCACAGTGTGGGAGCAGGCTTGCCCCGCGAAAGGGCCCGTACTAACAGCAACTGATTCAGGCCATGTCGCTGATAGCGAACGCCTCGGCCAGGTGATCGATCAGCGACCGCACCGACGGCAACAACCCGCGTCGTGACGGGAAGATGGCATGGACGATGCCGCAACGCGGGTGCCACTCCGGTAGCAGCTCCACCAACCTACCCTCGGCTAAATCCTCGCGCACCGCGACCCGTGGTAAATGCGCGATGCCCACCCCAGCCACCACGAAATGCCGCAGGGCAAACAGGTCATCGGTGACCATGCGTGGCTTGTGCGGAATCACGATGCTACGGCTCATGTCCTCGCCTTGGAACAGCTCCCACTGGTACTCACGCTGGGCACTGCCCCAGTGCACGCTGGGCAGCGTACCGAGCAGCTGCGGGTCGAAGCCTTTGGGCAGTTGTTGCAGATACTGCGGATGCCCCACCAGGCACTGGGTGCTGTTGCTCAGCACTTTCATCACCATGTCGGTGTTTTCCAGTGGCGGAAAGCGTACGCGCAGCGCCAAGTCGAAGCCCTCATGCAGCAGATCGACGCGGCGGTTGGTGCTTTCGATGAACAGCTCCACCTGCGGGTACTTGAGCATGTAGCGGGTCAGCATCGGCCCGACCCAGGCGTTGAGCAGGGTGGTCGGGCAACTGATGCGCACCAGGCCGCGAGGCTCGCTGCGGTTGCGTTCGATGATCTCCGCCGCGCCCTCGGCCTCTACGCGCATGGCCAGGCAACGGTTGTAGTAGGCCTGGCCGATTTCGGTCAGCGAGCAGTGCCGGCTGGTGCGGTGCAGCAGGCGCACGCCCAGGCGGTCCTCAAGGTCGGCGACGCGCCGGCTGAGCTTCGACTTGGGCATGTCCAGCGCCCGCCCGGCCGGGGCGAAGCCACCGTGCTCCACGACTTGGGTGAAGTAGTAGAGGGAGTTGAGGTCTTCCAATGATCGTTCTCCAGGTGGAACGCTAAGGGCAGTTTTCGCAGTCTACCGCAGCAAAGGTGATGATTTTAATCTGTGCTCATCAACGCGAAACACCCCAAATTGCTGAAAAATTCATAAACCTTAGGAGCACAGACCATGAGCAAATTCACCTACAACCGCCTGAACAAAGACGATGCCGCTGTGCTGCTGGTTGACCACCAGGCTGGCTTGCTGTCCCTGGTGCGCGACATCGAACCGGATAAGTTCAAGAACAACGTGCTGGCCCTGGCTGACCTTGCCAAGTTCTTCAACTTGCCGACGATCCTTACCACCAGCTTCGAGCAAGGCCCCAACGGTCCGTTGGTACCCGAGTTGAAAGCGCTGTTCCCGGACGCGCCCTACATCGCCCGCCCAGGCCAGATCAACGCCTGGGACAACGAAGATTTCGTCAAGGCGGTGAAGGCGACTGGCAAGAAGCAGCTGATCATCGCTGGTGTGGTCACCGAGGTGTGCGTGGCGTTCCCGGCGCTGGCGGCCCTGGAAGAAGAGTTCGAGGTGTTCGTGGTGACCGATGCTTCCGGCACCTTCAACGCGATGACCCGCGATGCCGCTCATGACCGCATGAGCCAGGCCGGTGCGCAATTGATGACCTGGTTCGGCGTGGCCTGTGAGCTGCACCGCGACTGGCGCAACGATGTTGAAGGGCTGGCGGCGCTGTGCTCCAACCACATTCCGGATTATCGGAACTTGATGACCAGCTATAACGCGCTGACTGCTGGTAAGTAATGCCTTTGCATCGCACTGCATGAAATTCCACAACATCTTGCCGTTGTCTGCGATCAGAGCCGCTGAAGCGGTAGCGACCAAGTGAGCCTATGGAGAAGGGTTTCTGCGGGCTATCAGACGAGGGGGGACCCTTTGTGTAGGGTGTTTCCTCAATTGAGGTGGGCAGTCCTCGGCGTTTCGAGGCCCAAAAAAGAGGGCCTAAGCCCTCCTGTTGTTTCCACGTACCTGCCTCAATCCGCATCCGAATCAAACAGCCGCTCCAACTCCACCCGCGCTTCCTTGGCCGTCTGCATCACCTTGGCCCGGTCATCGCGCACCTGCCCCTGGGCCTCCAGCACTTCTTCGTCATGCTGGGTAAACCGCGCAATACGGTCCGCCGCCTGTGCGTCACTCAGCCCCAACCCCACCAGCGCACGGCGGGTCAGTTCCAGGCTTGAGTAAAACGTCTCGCGAATCGGCTCGGCACCCACGTCCACCAGCTTGTGCACATGCTGGCGGTTACGTGCCCGGGCCAGCACTTTCAGGTGCGGGTACAGGCGCTTGACCCGCTCCGCCGTGCGGGTGGTGACCTCGGGGTCGTCGGTGGTGATCACGAAATACTCCGCTTCGCCCACCTTGGCCGCATGCAGCACTTCAGGGCGCAGCGGGTCGCCGTAGAACACCGGGGCCTGCTCGAACATGCGGGTCATCTCGATGGCGTCCACCGAGGTTTCCAGGGCGATGAAGGGGATCTTCTGGGCACGCAGGATGCGCGACACGATCTGCCCCATGCGGCCCATGCCAACGATTACCACGCGCGGTGCATCGGTCTGGATCTGTTTGTATTGCTCAGGCACTTCACGCTGCGGTTGCGGGCGCTTGAGGGCGCGGGCACAGCCGAGCATCAGCAGGGGCGTAAGGGCCATCGACAGGGTAATGGTCATCATCAGCAGGTCGTAGGTCCGGGTATCGAACAGGCCCTGGTCCTTGCCCAGCTTGAACACCACGAAGGCGAATTCGCCGCCCGCTGCCAGCACCATCCCCAGGCGCAGGGCGCTGGCGCTGTTGAGGCCACCGGCCAATCGGCCGACCACGATCAGCAAGGTCAGCTTGACCGCGATCAGCAGCAGGGTCAGGCCCAACAACACCAGCGGCATTTCCAGCAGCAGGCTCAGGTTGGCGCCCATGCCGACACTGATGAAGAACAGCCCCAGCAGCAGCCCTTTGAACGGTTCGATCTGCGATTCCAGCTCGTGGCGGTACTCCGAGTCGGCCAGCAACAGGCCGGCCAGGAATGCCCCCAAGGCCATGGAGATGCCGGCCTCTTCCATCAGCCAGGCAGTGCCGATCACCACCAGCAGTGCGGTAGCGGTGGACACCTCTGGCAGGCCGGTGCGGGCGACGATGCGAAATACCGGGCGCAGCAGGTAGCGGCCGCCGACGATGACCACGGCGATGCTGGCGAACACCTTCAGGGCGTGTTCGAGGCTGTCACCGTGGCTGGTATCGGGGCCGCTGGCGGCCAGCAGGGGAACCAGGGCAATCAGCGGAATGGCGGCGATGTCCTGGAACAACAGAATGGCGAACGCCAGGCGACCGTGCGGTGCGTTGAGCTGCTTGCTTTCGGCCAGGCTCTGCAGGCCGAGGGCGGTGGATGACAGCGCCAGGCCGAGCCCCAGCACCAAGGCTGCAGGCAACGACTGGGCAAAGCCGAACAGGGCGATGGCGCCGATCACCGCGCCGGTCAGCAATACCTGCGCCGCGCCCACGCCGAATACCGATTTGCGCATCAGCCACAGACGCTTGGGTGACAGCTCCAGGCCGATGATGAACAGCAGCAGGACAACGCCAAGCTCAGAAATGTGCGCAACGCTTTCGGTGTCGCGGATCAGCCCCAGCGCCTGCGGGCCGATGGCCACGCCGGCCAGCAGGTAGCCGATCACCGCGCCCAGTTGCAGGCGCTTGGCCAGGGGGACGGCAACGACCGCGGCGAGCAGGAAGATCACCGCGGTTTGTAGAAGGCTGCCTTCGTGTGGCATTGGCTCGTACTCCATGAACTGCCGGGGCAGCGTTTAACTGTGTGGAGGACAATTTTGGGCACTGCGGGTCTGTCAGACAATCCGGCTTTGAGGAGAAACATTGTCCCGCGCAGCGAGACAAACAGCAGGGCGCGCCGGAAACCACCGCTGATTGTGTGGGTGTTGCTCAAGCAATGGCCGAATCAACTCCCAGGCCGATACTGCAGCGCCTCGGCCAGGTGAGCCCTGGCAATCGATGCCACACCCTCCAGATCCGCCAGCGTGCGCGCCACTTTCAGCAACCGATGGGCAGCGCGTAGCGACAGGCTCAGGCGCTCGCAGGCAGTTTCCAACCACGCCTGGTCCGCTGCCTGTAGCAGGCAATGGCGGCGCAAGCCGTTGAGGTCGAGAAAGGCATTTGCGCACCCTTGCCGGCGTTGCTGCAGTTCACGCGCTTCGGCCACCCGCTCGGCGACTGCGGCGCTGGTCTCGCCGCTGGGTTGGTTGTTCAGGGTGGTGGTTTCACGCGCTACGGTCAGGTGCAGGTCGATGCGGTCCAGCAGCGGCCCCGACAGCTTATTGCGATAACGCTGGATCTGCTCGGTGCTGCAGCGGCAGCGGCCGGTGGGGTCGCCCAGGTAGCCGCAAGGGCAGGGGTTCATTGCCGCCACCAGCTGAAAACGCGCGGGGAAACGCACCTTGTCCCGGGCTCTTGCGATCACGATCTCGCCGGATTCGAGCGGTTCGCGCAATACCTCCAGCACGCGCCGCTCAAATTCGGGCAATTCATCGAGAAACAGCACACCATGGTGCGCCAAGGTGATCTCGCCGGGCTGTGGCCGACTGCTGCCGCCTACCAGTGCAGGGCCAGAGGCGGAGTGGTGCGGGTGGCGGAAGGGGCGTTGCGGCCAGCTGTTTAGCGGCGCATGGCCGCTGACCGACTGAATGGCCGCCACCTCCAGTGCTTCGCGCTCATCCAGCGGCGGCAGAAGCCCTGGCAGGCGGCTGGCAAGCAGTGTCTTGCCGGTACCGGGTGGGCCGGTAAACAGCAGGTTATGGGCCCCGGCTGCGGCCAGCAGCAAGGCGCGCTTGGCCGCCACCTGGCCCTGTACCTCGCTGAGGTCGGGGTAGGGCCGGCTGTTCAAGACCAGGCCATTGGCGGCATAGGGCGGCAGAGGCACTTGGCCGTTCAGGTGGGCGACCAGTTCCAGCAGGTGCCCGACGGCATACACCACAAGCCCGCCTGCAAGGCTTGCTTCCTCGGCGTTTTCCCGTGGTACTACCAGGGCGCGGCCCGCTTCTCTTGCCGCCAGAGCCGCCGGCAGCACACCCTGCACGGGGCGCAGTTGGCCGGACAGCGCCAGTTCGCCCAGGCACTCGATGTCACAAAGGGTAGCCACCGGGACCTGCCCACTGGCGGCGAGAATGCCCAGGGCAATGGCCAGGTCATAGCGCCCGCCATCCTTGGGCAGGTCGGCAGGTGCCAGGTTCTGCGTGATGCGCCTGGCGGGGTAATCCAGGCTGGAATTGACGATGGCGCTGCGTACCCGGTCTTTGCTTTCCTTGACCGTGGTTTCGGGCAGGCCGACCAGGGTCAGGTGGGGGAGCCCGTTGGCCAGATGTGTTTCGACGCTGACCGCCGGTGCCTGCACGCCAACCTGGGCGCGGCTGTGGACGAGGGCAAGTGACATGGACGCTCCATTGTCGCGGAATGGGGCCGCTTCCTGCGGCTTGGGCAAGCTTAGCGGCGTCAGCCACGAACAGCGCAAGAAGTGTGCGTCCGGGTTTTTCAGGCCTGAACTATGAAGCTGACACGTTGCTGCGATTCAGACGGCAGGATGCTCAGATCAACAGTTCGTAATTCGAGAGTTGCTTGACGATCTCTGGGAGTCGCTGCTTGAGGAGCGTATCGAGTAGCTCGCGGGGTGTATAAACAGGGTTCTTCAGCGCCACGCGCTGCTTCTTGACGGCCTCGAGCACGGCTGCTTGGTCAAGGTCCCAAATGTCGGAAAGGAACACGTCGGGATGCAATGCTTCGATCTCAAAACGTTTCAAGATCGTGGGCGGGAAATCTTTGAGGTTGTATGTGACGATCACTGTGGCGCCACATTTGATGGCTGCCGCCAAGACGTGTCTATCGTCTTCGTCAGGAAGGTCTAGCCCTTGTATCAACGGCTCGTAGTCGCTCACCAAGGAGTCAGCAACAGCCTGATTCATGAATGCGACTGTGCGAGCAAGTTGTGCAGCCGCTATGTCAGGGCGGTTTTTCAACACGTTTCGCGTCCATTCATCGTGAATTTGCTCGGACCAGCGCGCGCGATACACGCCTGTCAGAGCCAGATGCATCAGTAGATCACGCAAGGGCGCGGGATACAGCACGCAGGCATCATAGACAACAGTAAAGGGTGACTGCCTCATCAATACCCCATATTGAGTTCTTGGGCTTGTGCAGCCAGTGCTTCCATGGCGGCCTGGCTCGCTTTATCACGCTCAGCCTTGTAAGCCATCAGGTCGGTGAACTTTATGCGGCGGTGGCTGCCGGTTTTGGTATGTGGGATTAGCCCCTCGTCTAGAAGCTTGACCAGGTGAGGGCGCGAGACGTTGAGCATGTCTGCGCCTTCTTGAGTGGTCAGTTCTGCATGAATAGGCACCACCTTTACGGTGTTGCCCAAGGCCAGTTCGTTAAGTATGTCGCCGAGCAGTCTGAGCGCGAACGTTGGCAGTTCAACGGTCTGACGTTGCTGGGCTTCATCAACGAGCTCAATGCGCTGAGTATCCAGCTTCGTCGAGAGGAAAGCGGCAATCTGGCGGCTTGACTCAATAGCCGCAGCGATCGCTTTTTCATCGGGGAGGATGGTTTGAGCGAGGTCGGCGGTGGTCATGGGTGTTCTCCAGCAGCTAATTGGAATTCCTGACGCCTGGTACGACAGGTAGCTAATTTTTATTCGAAACAAACGAAACAAGCAATAGTCGAAATAAACGAAACAAGAGATGGCGCTGGAGTTGCGCTGCAGTTGGCCGTCGGTGCCTGTGCGCGGCTTGGGCAAGCTTAACGGCGTCAGCCACGAACAGCGCAAGAAGTGTGCGTCCTGGTTTTTCAGGTCAGGGGTTTTCCCTGGGCTTTCACACTATTTGACAAAAATGGATCCAATTGGCTTTGCGCAGGTCCAGGGTATGGCTTAGTGTTGAAGTGCTACTGCGATTGCCATGGGATGGCAACGCGACTTCCTTCAAATGGACTTGAGGTATTGCCCCGTGCAAACGCTCACTCGTACTCGCCAGACCATTCGTGAACTGGTGCAGGCCAGTGCATTCGTTGAACTCAACCGCTTCTTCGACATCCTTGAAGTGCGCTGGCGGCAGTCGCTCCCCGGTGAGTTTCCTGCCTATCTGGAGGCGGTCGAAGGGCACATGCTGGTCGATTGGGACAGCCAGGGCGACAAGGCCCTGACGCAGATTCTCAAGGCCTGGATCGATGCCTGCCCCAAGGCCTATCACCCTCAGGTGGTGATGGGTTTCCACTGTTTCAGCCGGGCCTGTCATATCCGCATTAAGGCCGCGGCAGACGCCATTAGCGCCGAGTCCAGGCTGGCGGCCGATCAGGTTTGCGAACTAGGCGCCGCCCACTTGTTGCGTGCCATGGGCCGTTCGGCGCAGCCGGTGGCGGCGACTATTGGCATGCTGCGGATCAGCGCGCACTTTGCCGAGCCCGGCTGGTTGCTTGAACTGTTCAACGGCCAGCCGGCGCGCTTCAGCCCGAGTGCTCATGCCGATGTGGAGGTGCAGGAGGCTGCCGCGCCGCTTCTGGTGAAATACGGCCTGCTGCCACTGGCCGAGCTGCCACAAGCCTTGCCAGCGTGCCTGGGCGAACGTGCCGAGCAAGGGCGAGAAGATGCCCAGCATTATTGGCTGCGCCATGCCCTTGGCGCATTCCCCGGCTGTTTTGAAGCGCTCCAGGCCCGTGCTGCCTACCTGTTACCCCGTTGGGGAGGCAGTTACGCGGCGATTGAGCAATTGGCCAGTGGCCCGCTGTGCGAACGCTGGAGCGAAGAGCAGCGCAATGCGCTGCGCTGGCTGGCTATCGAGGACCAGCTCGAACTGCCGCATGCCGGCCAATCGCAGTCGATTGCGGCCTGGCAGCAGGTCTTCATGGCGTGGTCGCTTCGTCCGCTCAGGCCCAGGGAGCGCGCTACCTTGTTGGCATGGCGTGGCGCTTTGCGTTGTGGTGCTCAGCACGACTACGCGGGCGGCCTGCGCGATTTTGTCGTCTGTGTGAATCTTTACCCTGACCTGGGGTTCGTCCCGGCCATCGGCCAGCCCTTCCGTAGTTTTGTCTGCCTCATGCTGTTCCATGGTGTGAAGGATGACCAGCAGGCATTTCGTATCGCCATCGAGCACCTTTGCGAGAGCCACTCGCACCCCGCCGCTTGCGCGCTGCGGGCGGTGGGGCATTGGTTTGGTCTGTGGGGTTTTCAGTGTTCGAACGAGCAGGCACGTGTTTGGTCGCAGGCTGCGGTTAAACGCCAATGTGGCCGTCAAGGGCCGGGTTTGGACGTGCTGGAAGTGGCACGCCTGCTCTGGGCTGCCAACCTGCACGAGGCCGCCTTCTACCTTTATGAACGGTGTGCCGAGCTGAGCCTGCCAGAGGCTGCCCTCAGCCTCCATGACCTGCACCGTGGTGCGCTGACCAACACCCCAGAGCAGTACCTGGATACCCGTGCCGCCGAGTATTGGTTGCTGCGCGCGGTAGAGACCGGTTGCAAGCAGGCCAAATACGCCCTGGCATGCCGACGCATGCAAAGCGCAGAAGCCTTGAATGAGCGCAGTGCCATGCTGGCAGTCAGGCGCTTGCTGAGCGATGCGTTGGGCAACGTGCAGACCGCTGCCAGTGCGCGTCTACAGCTGGGTATTCTGCTGCGTCAGTTCGGTGAGCCGCAGGAGCAGGCCGAAGCCGTCGAATACTTGCTTGGCCTGGTCGAGCACCCGGACGACTGGATTGCCGCCCGCGCCAGCGCGGAGCTGGGGCTGGCCTGGATGCAAGGGCAGGGCACGCGCAAGCAAAGCCGCTTCGCGGCCATCGAGTGGATCAACCGCGCGGTTGCGTTGCAGCCGGCTGACAACGACATCGAGCATATCCAGGCCGAAATACTCAACTCGCACAACCGGGTAAAAACGCTGTTCACTTTGTGCGGTGCGACGCTGTTCCGCGGCACATTGCACCCCAGCGAGTTACCACCGAAGCGAGCGAGCGCTCAGGCCTGGGCATGAATCCAGGCCTGTGGCAGTCAATGGGTCAGGGCCTTGCGCCGAGGATGATGTGCGAGGCCTTGATCAGCGCAGTGGCGCTTACACCGGGGGCAAGGCCAAGCTCTTGAACGGCTTCGCGGGTGACGATGGCAAAAACCTCGGTCCCCCCCGCCAGCTTCAGCACGACTTCTGCGTTGACCGCGCCGTCGCCGACTCGCACCACTTCACCTTCCAGGGCATTGCGCGCCGAGAGGCGGTAGCCGTCGGCATCGGTCATCAGCACGACCCATGGCGCCTTCACCAACGCTACGGCTTGTTTGCCGACGTTGATGCCAAGGTTATGCAAGCTGGTCATGGTGACCACGGCCACCAGTTTTTCGCCGCCGGCCAGGGTCAGTTCGACCTCGGCATTGACCGCACCGGGCTGAACCGCACTGACGGTACCTTCGAAGACATTGCGGGCACTGACTTTCATGCTGAAGCACTCCGTGTCGATTGTTATTCCTGGGTGGGTGGCGCCATCCGCGCTTCCAGCTCGGCGACCTGCTTTTCCAGCGCTTCCAGGCGAGCACGGGTACGGGCCAGGACGACCATCTGGCTGTCGAATTCTTCGCGGCTGACCAGGTCCAGCTTACTGAAGGCACCCTGCATCAGCACCTTGAACTGGCTTTCGAGTTCGGCGCGGGGCTGGGCGGTATCGCTGCTGAAAAGGCGCGAGGCCTGGTCGCTCAGGGCATCGAGGAGGGCTTTGGGCGCGAGCATGTTCGGCTGTCCACTGAAACTGAAAAAATGACCTGCAGTGTAGCACGCACCAAAACCCGCTTTTGCAGGGGTTGTGCGCTGCACATTTTTCGAGCAAGCCGCCTGGCCGTGATGCACCGAAGTTGTGCATCTTTTTGATGCTGGCGACTGGCCAACCGCGGCTGTTTCAGGCAACTCGCTGTTTTTTGAGGCTTTAGTGGAACTGGCAAGGTTTCTGCAATGACCTGTACGAGCCATGCACTGATGCAGTTCCTTGTGACCAGGCAGTGCGCACGCGGAGCCGGATGCCGACGACGCGTTACAAAGCTAACCGCTGCGCTTAGACTTGAGACGGGTTTGTTTTCCTGGGGCAAGTCCACCAAATCGGGAGAGAGTTTCATGAAGCTAGTCACAGCCATCATCAAGCCGTTCAAGCTGGACGACGTACGCGAGTCGCTGTCGGAAATCGGCGTGCAGGGCATCACCGTCACTGAAGTCAAAGGCTTCGGTCGGCAGAAGGGCCACACCGAGCTGTATCGCGGTGCTGAATACGTGGTCGACTTCCTGCCCAAGGTGAAGATCGACGTCGCCATCGACGACAAGGACCTTGATCGGGTGATCGAAGCCATCACCAAGGCAGCCAACACCGGCAAGATCGGTGACGGCAAGATCTTCGTGGTGAATCTGGAGCAGGCGATCCGCATCCGTACCGGCGAAACCGATACCGACGCGATCTAAGTAACAAAAAAGCCTCACCAAACCCAACGCCCCAGGAGAAAACAACATGACTCTGCGTAAGATCGCAGGGCTAGGAGCCCTATTGTCCCTCGTAATGCCCGGGCTTGCCCTGGCAGAGGAAGCTGCCCCAGCGCTGAACTCCGGCGACACCGCCTGGATGTTGACCGCTACGGCGCTGGTGCTGTTCATGACCATCCCGGGCCTGGCCCTGTTCTATGGCGGCATGGTGCGTTCCAAGAACGTGCTTTCGGTGATGATGCAGTGCTTCGCGATCACCGGTCTGATGAGCATTCTCTGGGTCGTCTACGGCTACAGCATGGCCTTCGATACCACCGGTATGGAAAAGGGCGTGCTCAACTTCAATTCCTTCGTCGGTGGCTTCTCCAAGGCCTTTCTCAGTGGCGTCACGCCCGACAGCCTGACCTCGGCCGCCGCGTTGTTCCCTGAGGCGGTGTTCATCACCTTCCAGATGACCTTCGCCATCATCACCCCGGCGCTGATCGTCGGTGCCTTCGCCGAACGTATGAAGTTTTCCGCGATGCTGGTGTTCATGGGCATCTGGTTCACCCTGGTGTATGCACCGATCGCACACATGGTGTGGAGCGGCGATGGCGCGCTGATGTGGGACTGGGGCGTACTGGACTTCGCTGGCGGCACCGTGGTGCACATCAACGCAGGTATCGCAGGCCTTGTGTGCTGCCTGGTACTGGGTAAGCGCAAGGGCTACCCGACCACGCCGATGGCCCCGCACAACCTGGGCTACACCCTGATGGGCGCGGCCATGCTGTGGATCGGCTGGTTTGGCTTCAACGCAGGTTCCGCCGCTGCCGCCAACGGCACCGCCGGGATGGCCATGCTGGTGACCCAGATCGCTACCGCTGCTGCTGCCCTGGGTTGGATGTTCGCCGAATGGCTTGGCCACGGTAAACCGAGCGCACTGGGCATCGCCTCGGGTGTGGTCGCCGGCCTGGTCGCCATCACGCCTGCCGCAGGCACCGTGGGCCCGATGGGGGCCCTGGTGATCGGCCTGTCCTCGGGTGTGATCTGCTACTTCTGCGCCACCAGCCTCAAGCGCAAGCTGGGCTATGACGACTCGCTGGACGCCTTCGGTGTGCACGGCATCGGCGGTATCGTCGGCGCCATTCTGACCGGTGTGTTCGCGGCACCGGCCCTGGGCGGGTTCGGCGCTGTCACCGATATCGGCATGCAGGTCTGGATCCAGGCCAAGGGCGTGATATTCACCGTGGTCTACACCGCCATCGTTACCTACGTGATCCTCAAGGTACTGGATGTGGTGATGGGGCTGCGGGTCAACGAAGAAGAAGAGTCGGTCGGCCTCGACCTGGCTCAGCACAACGAACGCGGCTACAACCTGTAACCGCGACGCAGGAAAAACTTGCCCGGTTCGCCGGGCATTTTTTCGTCTGATTTTTGCCATTTCCCGCACGGCAAACGGTTTATCCCTCACGTTCGCGACGTAGGCGGAAAACTTACAAGATGACGGGTGTTTATGGAGCTTTGCTTTTTCCACGGGCGCGCTAGAATGCGCGCCGAAGGGTGTTGGACAAGCAGTCCGCATGCTTCCCCAGCCTTTGCTAGGCTTGCCATGAGTGCGTGGCCGGCAAGTGGCTCAAGAATTTCGTCAGGCCCTGCCAGGAGCAGGGCCTGCAGGGTACAAACCCTCCCATCAGGAGGTGGATGCCCAGGGCAGTGGCCAACCCACGGCCAGTTGAATTTTCACTGGTGGCTGCCGGTCTACGGCTGCACTGGTCTATAACTAACCTGCTTTTCGCAAGTCATGAGGTAGAACATGAGCGACGATGATCTGGAAAACGACGACCTCGAAGTAGGCGACGATGATGAGGCTGATGAAGGTCTAGAAGCAGCGGCTGATGACGTTGCGGAAGACTCCGGCGAAGACGATAGCCCCGCGCCCACTGCCAAAGGCAAGTCCAAGGCCGCTGTCTCGGTAGACGAGATGCCGAGCATGGAAGCCAAGCAGAAGGAGCGCGATGCCCTGGCCAAGGCGATGGAAGAGTTCCTTTCGCGCGGTGGCAAGGTGCAGGAAGTGGAGGCCAACGTGGTCGCCGACCCGCCCAAGAAGCCGGACAACAAATACGGTAGCCGCCCTATCTGAGTGGTTGCACACAAAAGAGCCCGCCGTCGCTGCGGGCTTTTTTGTGGGCTGTGTCCCGTCCTGAATAAGGTTTACACCTCCCATCCCGAATTTCCGGAGAGTCAGATGGAGCAAGGTGTAAAGCGCACACAGCGGGATTACTCACTGTCTTTTAAATTGGCGGTGGTTGATCAGATTGAAAAAGGCGAACTGACCTACAAGCAGGCCCAGGTGCGGTATGGCATCCAGGGTCGGTCGACGGTTCTGGTATGGTTGCGTAAGCACGGTCGGCAGGATTGGAGCCAGGGGGCCTCGATCCGCGACGAGAGGAGCTGCGCGATGTCTGACCCCAAAACGCTTACTCCAGAGCAGCGGATCAAAGAGCTTGAGCAACAGCTTGAGCTGATGAGCCAGAAGGCCCAGTTTTTTGAAACGGTCGTTGATGTTCTGAAAAATGACTATGGTGTCTCGGTCGTAAAAAAGCGATCCGGCAAGTCCTCTCGCAAGGTCAAGTCGCAGGACTGAGCATTGCCAGGGCTTGTCAGTTTCTAGGCATCAGTCGACAGGCTTACTACAAGCGCAACCGAGCTGCTGATGGCAAAGAGCGCCAGGCAGATCGGGTGGTTGAGTTTGTTCAGCAAGTCCGGATGCGCCAGCCTCGTCTGGGTACACGCAAGCTGCACTATCTGCTGCATTGCCAACCGGACAAACGATTCCAAGTCGGCCGAGATAGGCTGTTCCAGGTCTTGGGAGAGCGCCGTCTGCTAGTGCTGCCTAAGCGGGCTTACCACAAGACAACACAAAGCTTTCATCGCTTCTACCGCCATCCCAACTTACTCAAGCCGGGCCCAAGCCAAGTCGTTCCGACAAGACCGGAGCACGTCTGGGTTGCCGATATTACTTACCTGCCCGCACGTAACGGCCCGCTATACCTGAGCCTGGTAACGGATGCGTACTCCAGGAAAATTGTTGGCCACCACGTCCATGAAAGCCTGCATGCCGAGTCAGTGGCGCAAGCCTTCAAGCAGGCATTACGAAAGCGACGTCGTCGCCAGCCATTAGTCCACCATTCGGATCGAGGCATCCAATATTGCTCGGCGCTGTACCAGTCACTGCACCAACGGCACGATGTTCAGTGCTCCATGACTGATGGGTATGACTGCTACCAGAACGCGCTGGCCGAGCGAATCAACGGAATCCTCAAGATGGAGCTGCTGTTGAGCAGCCCTGAAGATCTTGAGCAAGCGAGGCAGATGGTTGACGAGGCAGTGCAGATCTACAACACAGAACGGCCCCATATGGCCCTGAAAAATAAAACGCCCGATGCAGTGCATCGGGCGTTTTGAGGCCTGTCGGCCTACCTGAACAGGTGTAAACCTATTTCAGGACTAGACACTGGGGCTTATCGCTGCCTGTGCTGGCCCATTCGCGGGCAAGCCCGCTCCCACCGGTAGCAACACGTCTGTGGGAGCGGGCTTGCCCCGCGAATGGGCCGCAAAGCGGCCCCTGTCAGCGCCAGCGCGCGATCACCTCAGGCAACTGCGAAAGCCGCTGAATTTGGGCATCTGGCGCCCGCTCTCCGGCCCAGACCTTGCCTTGCGGGTTGAACCACACGGCGCGCAACCCGGCCCGCTGGGCACCGGCGATGTCATCGCCAGGATGGTCGCCAACATGCACCGCCGCACTGGCTTCCACCTCGCCACGTTTCAACGCCTCCAGGAAGGGTGCTGGGTCCGGCTTGCCGATCCCCAGATCTTCGGCGCACAAGGCGAAGCGGAAGTAGTCCGCCAAGCCCAGCCTGCTCACATCGGCGTTGCCGTTGGTGACCACCCCCAGGGTGTATTGGTGGCGCAGAATTTCCAGCACCGGCTGCACCTCAGGGAAGATCTCCACCTGGTGCCGTGCATGCAGGAACACTTCAAAGCCTTCGTTGGCCAACGCCTGTGCGTGCTTCTCGCTGTAGCCGACTTCTTCCAGCGCATGGCACAGCACCCGCCGACGCAAGGCGCTGATACGGTGCTTGAGGCCGGGTTCGGCCTGCACCAGGCGCTCGCGGATGGCGAACAGGTGTTCGACCGGTACGCCGCCGAGGATCGGTGCATTGGCTTCGAGCCAGTCGCGCAGGACGACTTCAGCGCTGGCAATCACCGGCGCGGTGTCCCACAGGGTGTCATCGAGGTCGAAGGTGATCAGCTTGATGCTCATGAGTCAGTGCCTTTGCTGCGTTTGGCCCGAGGGTGGGCGCTGTCGTACACCGCGGCCAGGTGCTGGAAGTCCAGGTGGGTGTAGATCTGCGTGGTGCTGATGTCGGCATGGCCGAGCATCTCCTGCACCGCACGCAGGTCCTGGGACGATTCCAGCACATGGCTGGCGAAGGAATGGCGAAGCATGTGCGGGTGCAGGTGCTGGCCCAGCTCGCGCTCGCCGGCGGCCTTTACGCGCATCTGGATAGCCCGCGGGCTCAGGCGGTTTCCCTGGCGGGTGATGAACACGGCGCTGTCGCGTGGGCCGCCGATGCCGCGCAGGCGCAACCATGCCTGCAGCGCTTCGCGGGCCTTGCGGCCCACAGGCAGTACGCGAGCCTTGCCACCTTTGCCGAGCACCTGCACCAGCCCGCCGGCAAGGTCGAGGTATTCAAGGTCCAGACCCGTCAACTCGGACAGGCGCAGGCCTGACGAATAGAACAGTTCGAGGATGGCTTGGTCACGTCGGGCAATGAAGTCGTCGTCGACACCGCCATCGAGCAGTTGCAGGGCGCGGTCGGTGTCCAGCGTCTTGGGCAGGCGACGCTCGCCCTTGGGCGCTGAAAGGCCGCTGGCCGGGTCGTGCTGGCACAGCCCTTCACGGTTCAGGTAGCGGTACAGGCCGCGCACGGCTGAAAGCAAGCGCGCCAGGCTGCGCGAGGACTGGCCCTGATGGTGCTGGCGGGCGATCAACTGGCGCAGCTGCTGGATTTGCAGCGCTGGCCAGCCGGCAATACCCTGATCGTTGCAGTAGGCGATGACCTTGTCGAGGTCGCGGCGATAGGCCAGCAGGGTGTGCTCGGATACCTGGCGCTCATTGCGCAGGTGTGCGCAATAAGCTTCCAGCTGGCGTTCCATCAGCGCACCGGACGCAGGGTCTGGGTAACGCGCGGCACGACACGGCCCAGCACCTCGGCAATGTAGCCGAGGAACAGGGTGCCGACGCTGCTCTTGTAGTGTTGCGGGTCGCGGCTGCCAATCGCCAGAACGCCGTGCAGCCCTTGGTATTCGAGAGCTGCAACGGCGCTGGAGCCGACTTCCAGACGCTGATCTTCACCGAACAGGAACGCCAGCTCATGGTCGCGCAGGTTGCCGCTGACCGTCTTGCCGCCCCCCAGCAGGCCGCCGATGGCCTGGTTCGCCTCGGCGTTGCTGACCCAACGGCCCACCGGCGCGACGTTATCGCCGAACAGGATCAGGCTGACGAAGGGCACCTGGAATTCCTGGCGCAGGCTGTCTTCGACCGCCATCACCACTTCTTCCAGGCTGCCGGCATCGAGCAGGTCGAGGATCAGCCGGCGGGTCTTGTCGAACAGCCGGTCGTTGTCGCGCGCCACGTCCATCAGTTGCGACAGGCGATGGCGCATCTCGATGTTGCGGTCGCGCAGCAGCTTGAGCTGGCGCTCCACCAGCGACACGCTGTCGCCACGCTGGTGGGGGATGCGCTGTTCGAGCAGCAGCTCGTCGTGCTCGGCGAAGAAGGTGGGGTGGGCGCGCAGGTACGCGACCACCGCCTCGGCATCGAGGTCAGTGGACTGCTGGGGTACAACCTTGGGCTGATCGGTCATGGCGGTTACTCGTTTAGAGACGAACCTGTCCTTCGTAGACGCGTACGGCCGGGCCGGTCATCAACACGGGCTTGCCGGGGCCGGCCCATTCGATGTGCAGGCGGCCACCCGGCAGGTCGAGGCTCACCGGTGAGTCCATCCAGCCCTGGCTGATAGCCGCCACGGCCGCGGCGCAGGCGCCGGTGCCGCAGGCCTGGGTCTCGCCCGCACCGCGTTCCCACACCCGCAGGTTGGCACGGTGACGGTCGATGACCTGGATGAAGCCGGCGTTGACCCGCTGCGGGAAGCGCGGATGGTTTTCGATCTTCGGGCCCAGCGCATGCACGGGTGCGGTATGCACGTCATCGACACGCAACACGGCATGTGGGTTGCCCATGGACACGGCGGCGATCGCGTGAACTTCACCGTCGACTTCCAGTGGGTAACTCAGTGCCTGCTCGTCGGCGACGAAGGGGATTTCGGCCGGGACCAGGCGCGGCGGGCCCATGTCGACACTCACCTGGCCGTCGTTCTGCACGTCCAGCTCGATGATGCCGCTTTTGGTTTCGACGCGGATGCGCTTTTTCGCGGTCAGGCGCTTGTCCAGCACAAAGCGGGCAAAGCAGCGCGCACCGTTGCCGCACTGTTCGACTTCGGAGCCGTCGGCGTTGAAGATCCGGTAGCGGAAGTCCACTTCCGGATTATTCGGCGCCTCGACGATCAGTAGCTGGTCGAAGCCGATGCCGGTGTGGCGGTCGCCCCATTGCTTGGCATGCTTGGGCTGGATATGTGCGTGCTGGCTGACCAGGTCGAGGACCATGAAGTCATTGCCCAGCCCATGCATCTTGGTGAAACGCAGCAGCATGGGCTCACTCCGGCAGCAGGCTTTCGCCGGCATACAGTTCGGCGATGGTCTCGCGGCGGCGCACTTCGAATGCCTGATCACCATCGACCAGGATTTCGGCGCAGCGGCCACGGGTGTTGTAGTTCGAGCTCATGACAAAACCATAGGCGCCGGCAGACTGCACGGCCAGCAGATCGCCTTCGGCCAGGTTCAGTTCGCGCTCCTTGGCGATGAAGTCGCCGGTTTCGCAGATCGGCCCGACCAGGTCATAGGCACGGCCTTGGCCTTCGCGTGGGGTGACCGCGCTGACGCCCATCCAGGCCTGGTACAGGGCTGGGCGGATCAGGTCGTTCATCGCCGCATCGATGATGGCGAAGTCCTTGTGTTCGGTGTGCTTGAGGTATTCGACGCGGGTCAGCAGGACACCGGCGTTGGCCACGATGTAGCGACCCGGCTCGAACACCAGGGCCAGGTCGCGGTCGCCGACGCGCTCGCGGATGGCCTTGATGTAGTCGGCCACCAGGGGCGGCTCTTCATCGCGGTAGCGCACGCCAACGCCGCCACCCAGGTCCAGGTGACGCAGGTGGATGCCGCAGTCGGCCAGGCGGTCGACCAGGTCCAGCAGGCGGTCGAGGGCATCGAGGAACGGCTCGACGGTGGTCAGCTGCGAGCCGATGTGGCAGTCGACACCAACCACGTCCAGGTTCGGCAACTGCGCGGCGCGCACGTAGATGGCCTCGGCGTCGGCGATGGCGATGCCGAACTTGTTTTCTTTGAGGCCGGTGGAGATGTACGGGTGGGTACCGGCATCAACGTCCGGGTTGACCCGCAGCGAGACCGGGGCAACCTTGCCCATCTCGGCGGCCACCACTTGCAGGCGCTCAAGCTCGTCGGTGGACTCGACGTTGAAGCAATGCACGCCCACTTCCAGGGCACGGCGCATGTCTTCGCGGGTCTTGCCGACACCCGAGAACACCACGCGATCAGCGCGCCCGCCAGCGGCCAGCACGCGCTCCAGCTCACCGCCGGAGACGATGTCGAAGCCTGCGCCAAGGCGCGCCAGGACGTTCAGCACGCCCAGGTTGGAGTTGGCCTTGACGGCAAAGCAGACCAGGCTGGAAATACCTTCGAGGGCGTCGGCGTAGCTGCGGTACTGGGCCTCGATGTGGGCGCGCGAGTACACGTAGGTGGGGGTGCCGAAACGTTCGGCGATGGCCGTCAGGGCCACGCCTTCCGCGAACAGTTCACCGTCGCGGTAGTTGAAAGCGTTCATCTGATTTCCTTACTGCGCTGGCGACTGCTCGGGCTCGGATTGCAGCTCAGGCTGCTGTTCTTGCGTCTGAGCCGGCTTGGCTTTGGGCTGGTGCTGGTGCGTTTTGCGGGTGTCCTTGCCGTCCTTGCCGTCTTCTGGCAGGTACAGAGGGCCTTTCTGGCCGCAGGCAGAAACGAGGCAGGCAACAGCGACCAGCGCCGCGAGGGAGGAAATCAGGCGCTTCATTGGGTGAAATCCTTTGAAATATGCAGTATTGCGCCCGAGTATACCGAGCGACCGGCGGATTGCCTATGCAAGGGCCGGCCCGCCGGGCGGGCTATTCTTACCGCCTTCAATGGCTAATCTTTGCATTCGGCGCCAAGCGCCCGTATCTTGCCCGCCTTGCCTGTAACGCAGCCAATTTCGAGGTTCCTGCAATGAGTTTGAGCGAAGCGCGTTTCCATGATCTGGTCGACGCGACCCAACAGGCGCTGGAAGACCTGTTCGACGAGAGCGGCATGGACCTGGACATGGAGAACTCCGCCGGGGTCCTGACCATCAAGTTCGAAAACGGCAGCCAGCTGATCTTCAGCCGCCAGGAGCCGCTGCGCCAGTTGTGGCTGGCGGACAAGTCCGGTGGTTTCCACTTCGACTACGACGAAGAGAGCAAGAAGTGGGTCTGCGAGAAGAGCGATGAGCTGCTCGGCGAGATGCTTGAGCGCATCGTCTGGGAGCGGGCCGGCGAGAAGCTGGACTTCGACGAGATCTGAGATGAGTGAGCAGCCGCGGCCGCCCAAGCCGCTTTACAGCAATGTCAGCCCCGCAGTGAAGTCGCCGTGCATCAGCGTTTGCCGGCTGGACGAACAGCGTGTCTGTACCGGCTGCCACCGCCCTGTGGAGCATATCCGCGAATGGCGCTCTGCAGACGACGAGCGGCGCCGACAGATCTGCCGCGAAGCCGAGGCCTTGCGCGCGCGGGCTTGAGTATTTACCCGGCTGTGGTAGTGTCAGGTTCTGCGTCGGTGACGCCAAAGTCATCATAAACCCCGCCCTTGGGCGGGGTTTTGCTTTATTTGCCCGACGAAAATCGCATGTTCAAAGGAGTCTGACTGGATCATGAGCACCAAGCCTTCCCTCATCCTCACCCGATTGGACGTACAACGTCTCGAGCGCCTGATCGAGAGCCTCGACGAAAGTACGCCGGGTGTGCTCGCCCTGCAGGACGAGCTGGACCGCGCCGAGCAGGTGGTCGGTCACGAGGACGTCCCGGCCGGGGTGGTGACCATGAACTCGCGCGTGCATTGCCGTGAAGAGGCCAGCGGTAAGGACTACCACCTGACCCTGGTGTACCCGAAGGATGCAGGGCCAGAAGGCAAGGTATCGATCCTGGCGCCGATTGGCTGTGCATTGCTGGGCCTTTCGGTGGGTGAGCAGATCGACTGGCCGGCGCCAGGTGGCAAGACCCTCAAGCTGAAGCTGTTGGAAGTCGAATACCAGCCCGAAGCGGCGGGCGATTTCGACCTCTGAGTCTTTAGGGCCGCTGCACGCCCCATCGCCAAGTCTCCTGTGGGAGCGGGCTTGCCCGCGAATGGAAGCACGCGGTGCATGGCACCGGCTTTGCCGGTGTTCGCGGGCAAGCCCGCTCCCACATCATCTCCCGACCGCTGCCTGCAACTGCTCCAGCCCTTCATTCAGCGCCTGCTCCAGCTCCCGCTTGTAACGCAGATACAAGACCGTCGCGCCCAACTCATCACCCAGCAGCTCGGACAAATCCAGATCGGTAATGTAGCAGCGGTAATTGCCGGCACTGCGGCGTTGCCCGATGATCTGCCGGGCGACTACCGCATAGAGCTGGTCGCCATGCTCCAGCTCGGAAAACTCCTGTTGGTCACAGTACAAGGTGACATGCACGGCGCCTGCTGTACCGGCCTGGATGATGGCCTGAACCTCGTAATAAGGCTGGCCGCTACCTTCCACCGGCGCAGACCGCAGCTCGATGCTGCGTGCCTTGCCAGCGCCTGAAGGCAGCAACTGCCCGTACTGGATATCCAGCGCTGCGGGCTGCAGGCTGTCGAGCGGCAGTTGGGCATCACGGCGCATCAGCACTGAGCGCAGAAAGCGCTGCAGCGGCAGCAACAAATGTGCTTCATCCTGCAGTGGCAGGTGCTGCTGCCACAGCGCGTTGTACTCATCCAGCACGTACAGATCAGCCCAGTCACCCTGCAGGCGATAGAACACCTGGATGCAAGCGGGCCGGCCTTGCTCCAGTACCAGTGGCAGGTCGTAGTCCTGCAGCGCGTTGGCGTCCAGGTGCAGCGGGCTGTAGGCGCTGCGCTCTTCGCTCAGGTAGCCCAGCACTGCCTCGTGGTCGGCCAGGGTCGCCAGGCTGACCTGGCCGGGCAAAAGCGCCAGCACATGCGTGTGCTGAGCCACCTGCAGCACATAGCGGTGGTTCGCACCCTGGTCGAGCAGCCGCTGCACCGTGGCGAAAATATCCTCGACCCGCTGCTCGATGGCCTGGGCACGGTTGTGGCAGAAGCAGCGCACCCGTAGCTGTGGGCGATGCCCGCGCTGACCGAGGCTGTTGAGGAAATCACGCAGGCAACGCAGCAACGCGTGATCGCCGTCGTAGCGCTGCACCAGCACCTCGTTCCAGCTGTTGAGCGTGACTTGGTCGAGCGTTAGTACCAGGTTTTCGCGCACGCCGGCGTAGCTCAGCGAGTCGGTGCGCTCGGTGGTCATCAGGATGTTCAGGTCGCGCTGGTGACGCAGCGGGTCGACGCCGACGTTGATCAGCAGCAGGATTTGGTCGGCCACACTGGGCTGCAGCAGGCGGACTTCGCTGACCGTGGGCAGCGGTAGGTCGATGGTCTGTTGCAAGCTGCCCAGCAGATTGAACAGCTCGAGCTCCTTCAGGTCGCTGGCGCCAGGGTGCAGGGCAAAGCGTGTGCTGCTGTCGATCACGCCGTTGCGATGGGCCCAGGTGAGCAGTTCGAGCAGTTCGCGGCAGCGTTTTATCGGGCTGAAGTGCTCCACCTCGTGGGTGCTCAGGTTGCCGGCGTAAAGCTCCCAGTGGTGGCTGCCAGGCTCCTTGCGATTGGGAGCCTGGACCAGGGTGAGGGTGCCTTCGGCCAGGTCCGGGGCAATCCCAGGGTTGATCACCTCGGTCTTGCCGGCGCGACGCTCGAAGGCTGCGTACAGGCGTCGTCCCAGCACATTGAGGTCACGCTGGTCGGCGCGGCTGCTGGCGTTGCGGGTCTGGGCGAACTGGCTAAGGAAGCGGTAGCTGTGGTTCAGCTCGGCCACCAGTTCGCGGCGTTCGACGGCGACCTGGCGCACCTTCCACTGGCTACGGCTATCGAGCAGGGCCAGTTGGCGCTCGTCCCAGCCCCATTCGTCAGCCAAGCGTTGCAGCAACTGGCGTTGCCAGCCGTTGGCACGCACCTGGCCGCTGAGTTTCTTATTGACCTTCAGGTACAGGCTGCGGCGTACCAGCTCAAGGCGTGCAACTTCGCCGCGTTGACGCAGGTAGTGCTCGATCCGCCGGTAGACCATCACATAGGGGTCCAGCGCGTCGAGGTCGAGCTGGTTGGCAAAGACTGCGTGCTTGAAGTCCAGGCTCAGGCAGCGCACAGCGGGGTGCTCACTGGCGTAGGCTTCGGTCAGCAGCAGCTTGAGCAGCGATTTGTAGGGCGAGTCGATGCCTTTGAACAGTTGCCATAGCCCGGCACCGACGAACTCGCCGGGCGGGATATGCGCCAGGTTGCCGAGGTCGAGGACATCCTGGCTGCGGATGAAGCGCTTGCTGAGCAAGGTTTGGGTATAGGCGCTGTAGTTGTGTTCTTCATACACCGGCACCAGCCACCACAGGGGCGTGCGCCCGGCCAGCCAGATGGCGGTGCGGTAGAACTCGTCCAACAGCAGGTAATGCTGGGTGGTGCCACAGTCGTCGGAGCCGAGCTGGCCATCCCGCTCGCCTTGGGTAAAACCTTGCGGGTCGATCAAAAAGAAGTGCGCCTCGGCGCCCAGGCTTGCGGCCCAGGTTTCCAGCAACTGGCACTTGCGGCGCAGCTCGCCCAACTGGTCATCGCCCAGGTCAGGCGCATGGCAGACCCACAGGTCCATATCGCTCTGTTCGGCCTGAGCCAGAGAGCCCAGGCTGCCCATCAGAAACACCCCGTGGATCGGGCACGGCGCGTGCCCGTGGCGGGCCTTGTAAGCGAACGAACGTGCCAGCCGCTGTGCTTCGGCGACCAGCTCGGCGCCTGGCTCGAAACCGGCCACCCCTGCAGGGGTGCTGCCCGATACATAGCCCGGCAGCAGCGGGTGGTTCACGTGAAACAGCAGCGGCAACAGCGTCAGTACTTGTTGCTGGCGTGTCGACAGGCCCTCCATCGCACGCTGCAGCCGCCCTTGGTTAAGCTGCAGAAAACGCGCACGCAACGTCGCCAGTACCTTGCGGTCGATGCCTTCGTCCAGGTCGGGGCGGATTTCGTGGGGGTGGTTCATTGCACGCTCGGGGCAGGCCAGTGGGCTGCGGCGAGTTTAGCCTGAGCGAAGCAGTCGGATAAGCGCTAAATGGGTTATTGACGCCATTTTTCCAGCGGCTGTATGCGTTCGTCAGGCCCGGCGGCTCCAGCTATCGTCAGGCTTAAGGCATGATGTGAAGCATGAGCGTGGTTTCCCGATTTCGAGGTGTTTCCTGATGCGTGTATGGATCGATGCCGACGCCTGCCCCAAGGCGGCAAAGGATTTAATCGTCAAGTTCGCCCTCAAGCGCAAGCTCGAGGTGGTGATGGTGGCTGGCCAGGCGCAGAGCAAGCCGGCCTTTGCCTGTGTGCGGCTGATCGTGGTGCCCAGTGGCATGGATGCGGCCGATGATTATCTGGTCGACAATGCCGAGCCTGGCGAACTGGTGATCTGCAGCGACGTGCCGCTGGCCGATCGGCTGGTCAAGAAAGGCGTGGCGGCGCTGGACCCGCGCGGGCGTGAGTTTGACGAGCGCAACATGGGCGATCGGCTGGCGGCGCGCAACCTGTTCACCGAGTTGCGCGAGCAGGGGCAGGTGGGGGGAGGGCAGGCGCCTTATGGCGAGCGCGAGAAACAGGCATTCGCCAATGCGCTGGACCGGATTATCGCGCGGTTGTCCAAACCCACCTGACGTGCACGGCTTTTGTAGGAGCGCCCCGGCAAGGCCGCTCCTACAAAGGCAGCACAGTCCAGGGTTTACTGGTCGCCTTCGTGGGTCAATTCCAGCACCCGGTCCACCAGCTTGTAGATCCCACCGGCGGCTTCGCTGATCGACTTGGCAACCATATAGGCCGGGGTAGTCACCAGTTTGCGCTGGGTGTCTTCAACGATGTCGTGCACATCGCATTCTTCATGCTTGCCGCCCATCTTTTCCACCGCTGCAGCGGTGCCGGCATCGTTACCGATGGTGCAGACCACGCCAGGGCCGTAGATCTTCGCCGCCAGCGCTGGCGAGATGCAGATCAGCCCAACCGGTTTGCAGGCGTCGGCAAAGGCCTCGGCCAGGGCCAGCACGTCTGGGTTGACGCTGCAGTTGGCGCCTTCGACGGCAAAGTTGGAGAGGTTTTTCGCCGCGCCAAAACCACCGGGCACGATCAGCGCATCGAAGTCCTCGGCATTGGCTTCGCGGATGTCCTTGACCTCACCGCGGGCAATGCGCGCCGACTCCACCAGCACGTTGCGCGACTCAGGCATCGGCTCGCCGGTCAGGTGGTCGATCACGTGCATTTGCGCGATGTTCGGCGCAAAGCACTGCACCTGCGCCCCGCGCTGGTCGAGGCGCAGCAGGGTGATCACGCTTTCGTGGATTTCGGCGCCGTCATACACGCCACAGCCGGAAAGAATCACCGCTACTTTTTTTGTCATGCTCATTACTCCAGTGTCGAGGCGCTAAATGTCCTCTAGTTTGGCAGATGTAGCCATAGGGATTCCTGCGGTCGCGGCCTAATCTTTGTGGACAACGCCTGAGGTCGTCACCATGGACCTGATACTGCTGGCCGTGCCGTTCTTCTTCGTATTGATCGCCGTCGAACTGGTGGCCGACCGCGTGCGTGGCCAGCGCAATTTCACGCTGGCCGACTCGATCAACAGCCTGAGTACCGGTGCGTTGTCGACCAGTACCGGCCTGTTGACCAAAGGCGTTGGGCTGGTGACCTATGCCCTGGTCTGGGAGCACCTGGCGTTGCTGCGCTTGCCGCAGCAAGCGTGGTGGGTGTGGGTGCTGGCCTTCGTCCTGTACGACTTCTGCTACTACTGGCTGCACCGTCTGGGGCACGAACGCAATGTGCTGTGGGCGGCCCATTCGGTGCATCACCAGAGCGAGGAGTACAACCTCACCACCGCGCTGCGCCAGACCAGCAGCGGCTTCATCTTTTCGTGGATCTTCTACCTGCCCTTGGCGCTGATCGGTGTGCCGCCGCTGGTGTTCGTCACCGTGGCGTCGCTGAACCTGCTGTACCAGTTCTGGGTGCATACCCGGCACATTCCCAAGCTCGGCTGGCTCGAATGGATACTGATCACGCCATCCAACCATCGCGTCCACCATGCGCAAAATCCTGTTTACTTGGATCGCAATTACGGCGGCGTGTTCATTCTCTGGGACCGTCTGTTTGGAACAATCAAGGAGGAGGACCCGGCCGAGCCCGTGGTGTTCGGCGTAACCACGCCACTGGCCAGCTGGAACCCGTTGTGGGCCAACCTGCAGTTCTATGCCCACCTGTGGCGCGATGCCCGGCACACGCGCAGCGTATGGGACAAACTGCGGATCTGGTTCATGCCCACGGGTTGGCGCCCGGCCGATGTCACGGCCCGTTACCCGCAGGCCAAGCCGGACCTGGCGCTGTTTCGCAAGTTCGAGATTGCCCTGGGCCGGGCGCAGCAGGCCTACGTGGCGGCGCAGTTCGTCGTCTACGTGGCCTTGGGCAGCTACTTGATGGAGGTGGCGCAGCGGGTGCCGACCGCCGCCCTGATACTGGGCTGGTCGGTGATGGCCTTGGGCCTGTTCGTGCTCGGGGCGCTGCTTGAGAACCGGCCTTGGGCCGTGCGCCTGGAGTTGGCGCGGCTGCTGTCGAATGCGCCAGCGCTGTACCTGGCTGGCGCACTGGGCTTAGCGGTGATCACGCCGCTGGGGTGGTTCCTGCTCCTGGCTTACAGCCTGCTCAGCGTCTGGGGCCTGGCCAAGTGCCGCCGCCTTGCGCTCCGCGCGCAGGGTGCGGAAGCGCCGGCGCAGCCAGAGCAGGGCGCCTAGCAACAGCAAGCCGCCGAGCACCCATAGCTCGTACCGCTTCACATTGCCCAGCAGGCCTTCGAGGATGGCGCCGAAGTGATAGGCCGCAGCCCCCAGTGCCAGTGCCCAGATGGCAGCGCCGATGCCGTTGAGCAGCAGGTAGCGGCGCGGCGGATAGCCCGACAGGCCAATGGCCACCGGCATGACCGTGCGCAGGCCATAGACGAAGCGAAAACTCAGCACCCAGATGTCGGGGTGGCGGCGGATGTGGTCCAGTGCCCGATCACCCATGGCCTGCCAGCGCGGCTTGCGTGCCAGGATCTTGCGCCCATGGCGACGGCCCATGAAGTACCACAGCTGATCGCCGGCATAGCTGCCCAAAAAGGCCACCAGGCACACCAGCTTGATGTCCATGTATCCGCGGAACGCGAGAAAACCCGCAAGCACCAGGATGGTCTCGCCTTCAAAGAAGGTGCCTAGAAAAAGGGCAAAGTAGCCGAAATCCTGCAGGAATTGTTGAAGCATTTTCTGAGGTGCTGGCGAAATGAACGCGCAGCCTACCCCTTCGCGCGCGTGGATGAAAGTGTCCAAATGTGTCTCGACGTGAACAATTCCTACAAGGACAATGGCTTCGGCCACAAGTCGCAGGCTTGCCAGTGGGTGTAACACAGGCGTCATAATGGCCGCTTATCGTCCCGCTCAATTGATGATAGGGCGTTAACGTCCTCCAGGAACGTCCAGATGAATAATGAAGTGCTCACCCCTGTCGTGATCAAGGACGCCCAGGCAGTCCCCGAAGAGATGGTGCAGACGCCGCCAGACCTGCCTCCGGCGCCAGAGCCAGAGTTGGAGCCAGAGCCGGTGGTCGAGGCTGCGGCCCCTGCATCGGCACCGGCCCCCGCGCCGGCACCGGCGATCGCCGTCCCCGGCCTGGACGACAGCAGCCTGTACATTCATCGCGAGCTGTCGCAGCTGCAGTTCAACATTCGGGTGCTGGAGCAGGCGCTGGACGAGAGCTACCCGCTGCTCGAACGCCTGAAATTCCTGCTGATCTTCTCCAGCAACCTCGATGAATTCTTCGAGATCCGCGTCGCCGGCCTGAAGAAGCAGATCAACTTCGCCCGCGAACAGGCCGGTGCCGACGGTTTGCAGCCGCACCAGGCCCTGGCGCGCATCAGCGAGCTGGTGCACACCGAGGTGGATCGTCAGTACGCCATCCTCAACGACGTGCTGTTGCCGGAGCTGGAAAAGCACCATATCCGCTTCATCCGCCGCCGTTACTGGACGCCCAAGCTCAAGACCTGGGTGCGGCGTTTCTTCCGCGACGAGATCGCCCCGATCATCACCCCGATCGGCCTTGACCCGACGCACCCGTTCCCATTGCTGGTGAATAAGAGCCTCAACTTTATCGTCGAGCTTGAAGGCGTCGATGCCTTCGGCCGCGATTCGGGCTTGGCGATCATCCCGGCGCCGCGCCTGTTGCCGCGGGTCATCCGAGTACCTGAAGAGGTCGGTGGCCCGGGTGCCAACTACGTATTCCTGTCGTCGATGATCCACGCCCACGCCGACGACCTGTTCCAGGGCATGAAGGTCAAGGGCTGCTATCAGTTCCGCCTGACCCGCAACGCCGACCTGGCGCTGGACTCCGAAGAAGTCGACGACCTGGCCCGCGCCCTGCGCGGCGAGCTGTTCTCGCGCCGTTACGGTGATGCCGTGCGCCTTGAGGTGGCCGATACCTGCCCGAAACACCTCTCGGATTACCTGCTCAAGCAGTTCAGCCTGAGCGAGAGTGAGCTGTACCAGGTCAACGGTCCGGTCAACCTGACCCGCCTGTTCAGCATCACCGGCCTCGACAGCCACCCGGAACTGCAATACACGCCGTTCACCCCGGCGATCCCCAAGCTGCTGGTAAATGCCGACAACATCTTCAGCGTGATCAGCAAGCAGGACATCCTGCTGATGCACCCGTTCGAGTCGTTCACGCCGGTGGTCGACCTGCTGCGTCAGGCCGCCAAGGACCCGCATGTGCTCGCCGTGCGCCAGACCTTGTACCGCTCCGGCGCCAACTCGGAGATCGTCGACGCCCTGGTGGACGCCGCCCGTAACGGCAAGGAGGTCACTGCGGTAATCGAGTTGCGTGCGCGCTTCGACGAAGAGTCCAACTTGCAGATGGCCAGCCGCCTGCAAGCCGCGGGTGCGGTGGTGATCTATGGTGTGGTCGGTTTTAAGACCCACGCCAAGATGATGCTGATCTTGCGGCGCGAGCAGGGTGAAATCGTCCGCTACGCGCACCTGGGTACCGGTAACTACCACGCCGGCAACGCCCGTCTGTACACCGACTACAGCCTGCTGACTTCCGACGACGCCCTCACCGAAGACGTCGGCAAGCTGTTCAGCCAGCTGATCGGCATGGG
This sequence comes from Pseudomonas putida, assembly GCF_025905425.1. Lineage (NCBI taxonomy): Bacteria > Pseudomonadati > Pseudomonadota > Gammaproteobacteria > Pseudomonadales > Pseudomonadaceae > Pseudomonas > Pseudomonas putida. The sequence continues at coordinate 5,488,641 of NZ_CP109603.1, forward strand.
CAAGACCCTGCGCATGAAGAAGCTGCTGCACGCACCCTTCACCCTGAAGAAGGGCATGCTCGACATGATTGCCCGCGAGACCCAGTTCGCGCTCGAAGGCAAGCCCGCGCACATCATCGCCAAGTTCAACTCGCTGACCGATGCCAAGGTTATCAAGGCGCTGTACAAGGCCAGCCAGTCTGGTGTGCGCATCGACCTGGTCGTGCGCGGCATGTGCTGCCTGCGGCCAGGCATTCCGGGGGTGTCGCACAACATTCACGTGCGCTCGATCATCGGCCGCTTCCTGGAGCACACCCGGGTGTTCTACTTCCTCAATGGCGGCGAGGAGCAGATCTACCTGTCCAGTGCCGACTGGATGGAGCGCAACCTCGACAAGCGCGTCGAGACCTGCTTCCCGGTCGAAGGCAAGAAGTTGTTGCTGCGGGTGAAGAAAGAGCTGGAAAGCTACCTGACCGACAACACCCATGCCTGGACGCTGCAGTCGGATGGGCGCTACGTGCGCAGCACCCCGACCGGCAACCAGAACCCGCGCAGTGCCCAGGCGACCCTGCTGGAGCGCCTGAGCAACCCGGTCCTCAACGTACGCTGAGGACGAAGCCGACCCGGGCCAGCCACTCCGCCTCGTTGGCGAAGTCGGCCTGGGTCAGCTGGTTCTGTTCCAGCCAGTCTTGCGGGAAGACTACGTCGAGGCTGTTGTCACCAGCTTGCAGCTGCACCTTGGGCATCTGCTGAGTACCACGGATGTGGTGGAACAGGATGGCGAAGCGCAGCAGCACGCACAGGCGAATCAGCTGCACCCCTTCATCACCGAACTCGGCGAACTTGTCCTTGGGGATGTTGCGGCGATGGCCGCGTACCAGCAAGGCCATCATCTGCTGGTCCTCACGGGAGAAGCCCGACAGGTCGGAATGTTCGATCAGGTAGGCGCCGTGCTTGTGGTAGTGGTAGTGGGCGATATCCAGCCCTACTTCGTGCACTTTCGCAGCCCAGCCCAGAAGATCGCGCCAATTGCCGTCTTCCAGGCTCCAGGCCTTCGCGACCTGGTCGAACGCATGCAGCGCCTTGCGTTCGACGCGCGCGGCCTGGCCCTGATCGACGTGGTAGCGCTCCATCAATGAGTTGAGGGTGCGCTCGCGCACGTCTTCGTGGTGATGGCGGCCCAGCAGGTCGAACAGCACCCCTTCGCGCAGGGCGCCGTCGCAGTGATCCATGCGTTGCAGTTCGAGGGCGTCGAAGATGGCTTCGAGAATCGCCAGGCCAGCCGGGAAGATGGTGCGACGGTCCGGCTTTATGCCTTCGAAGTCGATCTTGTCGACCTCCCCCAGCTTGAACAGCTTGCGCTTAACCCACGCCAGCCCCTCGGCGTTGACCTCGCCATTGCCCAGGCCGCTGGCCTTGATGGCCGCGCCGATGGCCCGGATGGTCCCGGACGAGCCGATGGCTTCGTCCCAGGTCAGGCGGTGCAGGGCGTTTTCGATGCTCATCAGCTCCAGGCGCGCGGCAGTGTAGGCCTGGGCATAACGCGCCGGGGTGATTTTGCCGTCGCGGAAGTAGCGCTGGGTGAAGCTGACGCAGCCCATCTGCAGGCTCTCGCGCAGCAGTGGCTCGAAGCGCTGGCCGATGATGAACTCGGTACTGCCGCCGCCGATGTCGGCGACCAGGCGCTTGCCGGGGTTGTCGGCCAGGGTGTGCGAGACGCCCAGGTAGATCAGGCGGGCTTCCTCGCGGCCGGAGATCACCTCCACCGGATGGCCGAGAATGGCCTCGGCGCGCTGGATGAATTCGTTGCGGTTGCGCGCTTCGCGCAGGGCGTTGGTGCCCACGATGCGCACGGCCCCTGCAGGCAGGCCGTTGATCAGCTGGGCGAAGCGCTTGAGGCAGTCGAGGCCCCGTTGCATGGCTTCTTCGCTGAGCTTGCGCTCTTCGTCGATGCCGGCGGCCAGCTGAACCTTTTCCCCCAGCCGTTCGAGAATGCGGATCTCGGTGTGGTGGGCCTTGGCCACGACCATGTGAAAACTGTTGGAGCCAAGGTCGATGGCGGCGATCAGAGACAGGTTCTTCGCGTTGGTATGCGGCATGATCTGGATGTTCTCGGTCGTTAACCTGGCAATCGTGCCACGATACGGGGCTGTCGCCAACGCGTGGCACGCCAAGGCTTGATGCAAGGCAATGTGCCATTCGATGTTATGACACGCATATGACAGTTTCGATTCGCGGCGTCTTGCACAACTATAGTTACACTCAATCGCCCGCGACTTCCTGTAGGGCGTGGGTGCGGCTATGATGGGCAACGTTTTTTAGCTTACGACCTTGGAGATTTCCATGAGCGACAAAATCAAACACGTCACCGACGCCAGCTTCGAAGCCGACGTACTGCAGGCTCAAGGCCCGGTGCTGGTTGACTACTGGGCTGAATGGTGCGGCCCATGCAAGATGATCGCTCCGGTGCTGGACGACATCGCTGCCACCTATGAGGGCAAACTGACCGTCGCCAAGCTGAACATTGACGAGAACCAGGAAACCCCCGCCAAGCATGGCGTGCGTGGCATCCCGACGCTGATGCTGTTCAAGAACGGCAACGTCGAGGCCACCAAGGTCGGCGCATTGTCGAAATCGCAGCTGGCCGCGTTCCTCGACGCCCACCTGTGATGTGAAAAAGCCCCGGAAATACCGGGGCTTTTCTTTTTCAACCCACTAGACGTCTAAAAAAGCAAGTGTTACATTCGGCCTTGCACTGCTTTTCCAGTGCCCCCTGCACGCCGTCGCCGACGCACTCCTAATTAGAATCTGTGCGCGATCCTATCGCCTTCTAGCGGCGCGGCTTCATTAAGCCAGAAGCTTAATCCTCCCTTCATACATGATTACGTCACTCCCCTTATGAACCTGACTGAACTCAAGCAAAAGCCGATTACCGATCTGCTGGAAATGGCCGAACAGATGGGCATCGAAAACATGGCCCGTTCGCGCAAACAGGACGTGATTTTCGCCCTGCTGAAGAAGCACGCGAAAAGCGGCGAAGAGATCTCGGGTGACGGCGTGCTGGAGATTCTCCAGGATGGTTTCGGTTTCCTGCGTTCGGCTGATGCGTCCTACCTGGCCGGCCCTGACGACATCTACGTCTCGCCTAGCCAGATCCGCCGTTTCAACCTGCGAACCGGCGACACCATCGTCGGCAAGATCCGCCCGCCGAAGGAAGGGGAGCGTTACTTCGCCCTGCTGAAGGTCGACACGATCAACTTCGATCGCCCGGAAAACGCGAAGAACAAAATCCTGTTCGAGAACCTGACGCCGCTGTTCCCCAACAAGCGTCTGAAGATGGAAGCCGGCAACGGCTCCACCGAGGACCTCACCGGCCGTGTCATCGACCTGTGCGCACCCATCGGTAAAGGCCAGCGTGGCCTGATCGTCGCCCCGCCGAAAGCGGGTAAAACGATCATGCTGCAGAACATCGCGGCCAACATCACCCGTAACAACCCCGAGTGCCACCTGATCGTCCTGCTGATCGACGAGCGTCCGGAAGAAGTGACCGAAATGCAGCGCACCGTGCGCGGCGAAGTGGTTGCCTCGACCTTCGACGAGCCGCCGACCCGCCACGTGCAGGTTGCCGAAATGGTGATCGAGAAGGCCAAACGCCTGGTCGAGCACAAGAAAGATGTGGTCATCCTGCTTGACTCCATCACCCGTCTGGCGCGTGCCTACAACACCGTGATCCCGAGCTCCGGCAAGGTCCTCACCGGTGGTGTCGACGCCCACGCCCTGGAGAAGCCGAAGCGCTTCTTCGGTGCCGCGCGTAACATCGAGGAAGGCGGTTCGCTGACCATCATCGCCACCGCGCTGGTCGAAACCGGCTCGAAGATGGACGAAGTGATCTACGAAGAGTTCAAGGGTACCGGCAACATGGAACTGCCCCTGGACCGCCGCATCGCCGAGAAGCGTGTGTTCCCGGCCATCAACATCAACCGCTCCGGCACCCGCCGCGAAGAGTTGCTGACCGCCGACGACGAACTGCAGCGCATGTGGATCCTGCGCAAGCTGCTGCACCCGATGGACGAGATCGCTGCCATCGAGTTCCTGGTCGACAAGCTCAAGCAGACCAAGACCAACGACGAGTTCTTCTTGTCGATGAAGCGTAAGTAAGCTTCGCTGCATCACGCAAAAAGCCGGGGAAACCCGGCTTTTTGCTGTTTGTCACAAAAGTTCGTTCGCCAGTAGCCCTAACGCAGGCCACCATGCTGCCTGCGGTTTCCGATCAAGCCCCTGCAAGCATCAGCCTCCCGACGTCATTGAGCCTAGCCCCGGGGGCGGTGGATAAGTCGACACATGGATTGTCTCTTATAAGGTACAATATGGATGTACACAGTTCATCATGTTCTTTCCGTCAACGGTGTAGATCTCTACCAAGCCTGGTTGGACACCATTCGCGACACAAGGTTGAAAGCACGAATTACCACACGCGTCGACCGAGCAGAGCAGGGCCATTTCGGTGTGACCGAGCCAGTGGGTGACGGTGTGTTCGAGATGAAACTGGATTTTGGGCCAGGCTACCGCATCTATTACGCTACCCATGGGCGGAGCATTATTTTCCTGCTCGGCGGCGGCTCGAAAGACCGCCAGCAGGCTGATATCGACCAAGCCAAGTCGCTTTGGCACAGGCACAAGGTAGCGCTATGACCAGCACGCGTTCGCATGAAGAAAGTGTTCTTGAGATGCTTCGCAATGACGAAACCTTCGCCATCGATTATCTCGCCGTGGCACTTGAGGAAATCGATGAGCCTGGTGGTGCTGCGGGCTTTCTGACGGCGGTCCGTCGCGTGGCTGAAGCGCGAGGTGGTATGGGCAATCTTTCGCAGGCCACGGGGCTTGCTCGCCCTAATCTCTATCGCGCCTTGGCTGCGGACGGTGATCCTCGGCTGTCGACTGTGTTGAAGGTACTGCAAGCACTCGGCATCGGGCTGTCAAAGGTGGTTTCGCACAATAGTGAACAGCACCGCAGCGGCTGATCCCCAGACTCCTTTGGCCATTTTGCCCCCTTAGGCGCTACACTCTGCACCCCGACCGATACGGCCAACACGAGGCTCCTGCATGCAGTATCGCGACTTGCGCGACTTCATCCGTGGCCTGGAACAGCGCGGTGAACTCAAGCGCATCCAGGTTCCGATCTCTCCCGTCCTGGAAATGACCGAGGTTTGCGACCGCACACTGCGTGCCAAAGGCCCGGCGTTGCTGTTCGAGAAGCCCACGGGGTACGACATCCCGGTACTGGGGAACCTGTTCGGCACGCCTGAGCGGGTGGCCATGGGCATGGGCGCCGAGTCGGTCGAAGAACTGCGCGAAATCGGCAAGCTGCTGGCGTTCCTCAAAGAACCAGAGCCGCCGAAGGGCCTCAAGGATGCCTGGTCGAAACTGCCGATCTTCAAGAAGGTCGTGTCGATGGCGCCGAAAGTGGTCAAGGATGCGGTGTGTCAGGAAGTCGTGGTCGAAGGTGACGATGTCGACCTTGGCCAGTTGCCGATCCAGCATTGCTGGCCAGGCGATGTGGCACCGCTGATCACCTGGGGCCTGACCGTGACCCGCGGCCCCAACAAGGACCGCCAGAACCTGGGGATCTACCGCCAGCAGGTCATCGGCCGCAACAAGGTCATCATGCGCTGGCTGAGCCACCGTGGTGGCGCGCTGGATTACCGCGAATGGTGCGAGAAGCACCCAGGCCAGTCGTTCCCGGTTGCCGTTGCGCTGGGCGCAGACCCTGCGACCATTCTTGGCGCCGTGACGCCGGTACCCGATACCCTGTCCGAATACGCGTTCGCTGGCCTGCTGCGTGGCAACCGCACCGAGCTGGTCAAATGCCGTGGTAGCAACCTGCAGGTGCCCGCCACCGCCGAGATCATCCTTGAAGGCGTGATCCACCCGGGCGAAATGGCGCCGGAAGGCCCCTACGGCGACCACACCGGCTACTACAACGAAGTGGACAGCTTCCCGGTGTTCACGGTCGAGCGCATCACGCACCGGCAGAAACCGATCTACCACAGCACCTACACCGGCCGGCCGCCGGATGAGCCGGCCATTCTCGGGGTGGCGCTGAACGAAGTGTTCGTGCCGATCCTGCAGAAGCAGTTCCCGGAGATCGTCGACTTCTACCTGCCACCGGAAGGCTGCTCGTACCGCATGGCGGTGGTGACCATGAAGAAGCAGTACCCAGGCCACGCCAAGCGCGTGATGCTGGGGGTGTGGTCGTTCCTGCGACAGTTCATGTACACCAAGTTTGTTATCGTTACCGACGACGACATCAACGCCCGCGACTGGAACGATGTGATCTGGGCCATCACCACACGCATGGACCCCAAGCGTGATACGGTGATGATCGACAACACCCCGATCGACTACCTGGACTTCGCGTCGCCGGTGTCGGGGCTGGGGTCGAAGATGGGCCTGGACGCCACCCACAAGTGGCCGGGCGAGACTACACGCGAATGGGGACGGGTCATCGTCAAGGACGAAGCCGTCACCCGCCGTATCGATGAGCTGTGGGATCAGTTGGGAATAGATTGATGCAGGTAACGTTGCAGCCGTCCGGGGCAGTGCTGGCGCTCGAACCCGGGGAACGGATCCTGGATGGAGCGCGGCGGCTGGGCTATGACTGCCCCAACAGCTGCCGCAATGGCAATTGCCATGTCTGCGCCGCCTTGCTGGTGGAGGGGAGCGTCCGCCAGAACGGCGAAGTACGCGACCATGGCGAGCTGTTTACCTGCATTGCCGAACCGCTGGAGGACTGTGTGTTGCTCTGGGACGGTGTGCTCGCCCTGGGCGAGCTGCCAGTGCGCAAGCTGGCGTGTAGCGTGAGCGAGTGCGTTGATGTCGGTGGCGACGTCTGGCGCGTACGCCTGCGTGCGCCTGCCGGCAAGCCGCTGCGGTATCACGCCGGGCAGTACCTGATGATCGAGCGAGAGGGTGGCAAGCAGGCGGCGTTCTCCCTGGCGTCTGCGCCCCATGGTGGGCGTGAGCTGGAACTGCACGTACTGGCGCGTGAGCCCAGCGCGCTGCAGTTGATCGAGCAACTGCAACGTGATCGCCTGGCGCGCATCGAAATGCCCTTTGGCGATACGCACCTGGCCGAGCTGCCAGATGGCCCGCTGGTGTTGATTGCAGCCGGTACGGGAATGGGCCAGATGCACAGCCTGGTCGAACATTGCCGCGCCCAGGGCTTCAAGCATCCGGTACACCTTTACTGGGGTGTGCGTCGGCCCGAGGACTTCTACCAGATTGAGCACTGGGACGAATGGCAGCGCCTGCCCAACCTGTTCCTGCACAAGGTCGTCAGTGACCTGTGTGGGTGGGAAGGACGTTGCGGCATGCTGCACGAGGCCGTTTGCGAAGACATCCAGGACCTCAATACTGTGCATGTCTATGCCAGCGGCTCGCCAAACATGGTCTATGCCACCCTTGATGCCCTGGTCGAGGCCGGCATGGATGCGCACCGCATGCGTGCGGACGTGTTTGCCTACGCGCCGCGCGGCTAATAACCCAAGTTCAAAAGAGTGGGTATAAGGCGGTAATTGTTACCGCCTTGGCTAATAACTTTTACTCGACTCGAAACTCGACTCTCCAACCGTCGGAAGTTTGCGTGAAACTTTGGCTGTCGGGCTTGAGTGTTGGCGTATTTCTATCCTAAGGTTAATACAGACACCTTAGGTGCGGGGCGTCAGCCCTGACACGCAGCGATTCTCGCTCCATCTGTAGTTCACAGGGAATAATGGCGGCAGCTTATGTCGGCAATTGAAAGTTTGTCCTGGACAAGTGCTTACCCTCCGGCGCTCGACTTCGGCCAGCAATTGACCCGCGAGCAATTGATCAACTCCATGCAAACGACCATGTCTCGCCATGAAGGTGGGCCTGTGTGGCTGTTCGCTTATGGCTCGTTGATCTGGCGCCCGGAGTGCAGTTCGGTAGAGCGTCAACGTGCACGGGTGCACGGTTATCACCGTGGCTTGTACCTGTGGTCGCACGAGCACCGTGGTACGCCGGAAACCCCAGGCCTGGTGTTCGGCCTGGACCGGGGTGGTTCGTGCAGTGGTTTTGCCTATCGGCTGGATGAAAGCAACCTGGATGATTCGCTGATGGCCCTGTGGCAACGCGAGATGCCGTACCCGGCCTACCGGCCGCATTGGCTCAGCTGCCGGTTAGGGGATGGCAGCAAGGTGCAGGCCTTGGGTTTTGTGCTGGAGCGCCACTTGCCGTGTTATGCGGGGAACTTACCTGACACATTGCTCAGCCAGATTCTTGCCAGTGCCAAGGGGCGTTATGGCACCACGCGCGAGTATGTGGAGCAGACGTTGAACGCATTGCGCAATCACCAGATGCCGGATCGCAACCTGGAGGCGCGGTTCAGGCGCTGCCATAACCTGCGCGAAGTCTGATTTATTGACTGGCAGTACCGGCCTCTTCGCGGGGCAAGCCCGCTCCCACAGGCACCCGAGCCGACTTGAAGGCAGTGGATAACTTGTGGGAGCGGGCTTGCCCCGCGAAGAGGCCCGAGCAGGCAACCAAGCAGCCAGACGTTAACTTGTCAGCACCACCAACTTACCCACAGCCTTGCGCTGCCCCAGCAGCTCGATCGCCGCCCCAGCCTCACCCAGTGGATAAGTCTTCGACACCAGCGGCTTCAGCTTGCCTTCAGCATGCCAGGCAAACAGCTGCTGGAAGTTAGCCGCATTGTCCTGTGGCTGACGCTGGGCAAACGCGCCCCAGAACACCCCCACCACCGCCGCGCCCTTGAGTAGCACCAGGTTCGCCGCCATCTGTGGGATAGCCCCGCTGGCAAACCCGACTACCAGCAGCCGGCCATTCCAGGCCAGGCCCCTTACCGCCTGGTCGAACAGCTCACCGCCCACCGGGTCGTAGATCACGTCCACCCCCTGGCCACCGGTCAGTCGTTTTATCTCGTCCTTGAGGCTGGCCTGGCTGTAGTCGATCAGCTCGTCGGCCCCGGCAGCCTTGGCTACGGCCAGCTTTTCGGCGCTGCTGGCAGCGGCGATTACCCGTGCGCCCATGGCCTTGCCTATTTCCACCGCCGCCAGGCCCACCCCACCAGATGCCCCCAGCACCAGCAGGGTTTCCCCGGGCTGCAGTTGGCCACGCTGCTTGAGTGCATGCATCGAGGTGCCATAGGTCATGCCAAAGGCTGCGGCGGTGGTGAAGTCCATGCTTTTGGGGATGGGCATCGCGTTGTAGAAGGGCACCGCCACCTGTTCGGCGAACGCGCCCCAGCCAGTGAGCGCCATGACCCGGTCGCCAACCTTGAACGCACCGGCCCTATCGCCAACCGCCGCAACCACGCCAGCGGCTTCGCCACCTGGGGAGAACGGCAGCGGCGGTTGAAACTGGTATTTACCTTCGATGATCAGGGTGTCTGGGAAGTTGACGCCCGCAGCCTGCACATCAAGCAGGATCTCGTTCTTTTTCGGCACGGGGCTGGCGACGTCTTCCAGTACCAGGTCACGCGCCGGGCCCAGGGTTTTGCACAACACAGCTTTCATCGGGGCTATTCCTTTGCGGGTAGTGGCCGATAAGTGTAGGAGGGCCACCAGCCGGGTCAACGAGCATGGCCTACCCTGATGGGCCGGCATAAGCCTGGGCTTGGGTTTGAGCGGTGTGCTGGGTAAGCTGGCGCCAATTGTATTGAGGAGCGAATTCGTGAAAGCGTGGATCTTGATGGTGCTGGCCCTGATGCTGCCAGTTGCGGCCGTGGCCGAAGAAGCCAAGGAAGGGGCGCCCAAGGTCGCCTACATCACCCTGAGCCCCCCCTTTGTCGGTAATTACGCCCTCGACGGTGGCCCCAAGCTGCGCATCTACAAGGCCGACGTGGCCCTGCGTGTGACCGGTGATGAAGCCGCCAAAGCCGTGAAACACCACGAGCCGTTGATTCGTAACCAGCTGGTGGCGCTGTTCACCCAGCAGACGGTGGACAGCATGAGCAACGTCGACGCCAAGGAGCAACTGCGCCAGGAAGCCCTGAAGCAGGTGCAGCAGGTGATGGAAGCGGAAGAGGGCAAGCCGATTGTCGAAGACCTGCTGTTCAACAACCTGATCGTGCAGTGATCAGGAGGCGAGGGTCCGCCGAAAGCGCGCCAGCGCCACGCTGAAGAACACCAGGCCGATCACCGCCAGAGCCAGGATGTCTGGCCACACCACGGCCAACCCGGCGTCGCGGAACAGAATCGCGGCGCCGAGGCTGACGAAATGCGTCGATGGCGAACCCTGCATGACCCATTGCAGCCACTGCGGCATGCTGTCCAGCGGGGTGCTGCCGCCTGACAGCAACAGCATCGGGATGATGACCGGGATCGCCAGCAGGCCGAATTGAGGCGTCGAGCGCGCCAAGGTGGCCAGGAAGATCCCCAACGCGGTACTGGCGAACAGGTACAGCGCGGTCACGGCCAGGAACAGCCCCATGGAGCCGGACAGCGGCACGCCCAGGGCGCCCTTGACCACCACGATGAGCGAAATCCAGGTACAGATCACCACCACCAGCGCGTTGCTGGCGATCTTCGCCAGCATGATTTCCAGTGCGGTCAGCGGTAGCACCAGCAAGTGATCGAGCGTGCCGTGTTCGCGCTCGCGCAGCAACGCGGTGCCGGTGAGGATGATGGCCAGGATCGTGATGTTGTTGACGATCTGGATCACAGCCAGAAACCAGCCACCCTCCAGATTGGGGTTGAACAGTGCCTTGGGGTTGATCAGCACGGGGCTCTGCGTTGTCGTGCGCTGGGCATAATCGAGCAACTCGCGCTCGAAGATCCGGCCGATGTAGCCGGCGCCCATGAACGCCTGGCTCATGGCCGTGGCGTCGACGTTGATCTGCAGTTCGGGTGAGCGCCCGGCCAGCAGGTCGCTCTGGAAATTCACCGGCACATTGATCACGAAGGTGTACTGGCCGCTGTCCATGGCCTGGTCCAGGCGGTCCGGGGGCAGGGGGACGGCAGGCTGGAACTCGGGCGGTTGCAGTGCCTCGGTGAGCTTGCGCGAAAGCAGGCTGTGGTCTTCGTCCACCACCGCGACACTGGCGTTGTGCACGCCGATCACCGAACCCGCTGCAGGCATGTAGATCGCCACGCTGAAGGCATACAGCAAAAACAACAGCAGCACGCTGTCATGGCGCAGGCTGGTCAGTTCCTTCAGGCCCAGGCGCAAAGTGTGGTTAAGGCGCGACATGTCAGGCCTCCTGCTTCTTGAGCATGGCCAGGCTCAGGCCGGTGAACACGGCAAAGAAGCTCAGCAGGATCAGGCATTGCGGCCACAGCTCGCGCAGGCCCAGCGCTTTGGTGAAGGTGCCGACTGCAATGTCGAGGAAGTAGCCCGCCGGGAACAGCTGGCCCATCACCGCCGCCGCGCCGTCCAGCGACGAGCGCGGCACGATCAGCCCGGAAAACTGGATGGTCGGCAGGCTGGTGATGATCATGGTGCCCAGGATGGCCGCGATCTGGGTGCGGGTGAAAGCCGAAATCAACAAGCCCAGGCTGGTGGTTGCCAGCAGGTAGGCGACCCCGCCGCAGGCCAGGGCCAGCACGCTGCCCTTGAGTGGCACGGCAAACAGCCAGCGGTTCATCGCCACCAGCAACGCCAGGTTGACCAGGCTGACGGCCAGGTAGGGCAGCTGCTTGCCAAGCAGGAACTCCAGGCGGGTGAGCGGGGTGGCGTAGAAGTTGGTGATCGAGCCCAGCTCCTTTTCCCGGACGATGCCCAAGGCCGTGAGCATGGCCGGGATGAAGGCCAGGATCAGCGCCATCACGCCTGGCCCGATGGCATTCACGCTGACCACATCCTGGTTGTAGCGAAAACGCGTTTCCAGCCGCACCGGGTCCTGGCGCTGCACCGGTTGCGGGCCGGACGCGGCAAGCTGTTCGAGGTTCGCCTGGTGCACCGCCTCGACGTAGTTGCGGCTGGTCTCCGCACGAAACGGCATGCCACCGTCCAGCCAGGCCGCCACCACCGGTTGGCGACCGGCGTGCAGATCACGGCCAAAGCCGGGGGGGATCTCTAGGGCCAGTTTGATTTCGGAGCGTTGCAGGCGCTGGTGCATCTCGCGGGTATCACGGATCGGCGCCTGTTCGGCAAAATAGCGTGAACCACGGAATGCTTCGAGGTAGGCGCGGCTTTGTGGGCTCTGGTCCTGATCATGAACGGCGAAGGCGAGGTTCTCTACATCCAGCGAGATGCCATAGCCAAAGATCACCATCATGAACACGGCGCCGAGCAGGGCAAAGGCCAGGCGCACCTTGTCGCGCAGCAGTTCTTTGCCCTCTCGGCTGGCGACCGCCCACAGGCGGCGCAGGCTGAAGCCTTGGCGCAATGGCGGGGTGGCCGTGGCTGCCTGCTCCAATACGGTGCTGTCCGGGGCCTGGGGCGCGGGCTCCTGGGCTTGTTCCAGGCAGCGGACGAAGGCGTCTTCCAGGGTTTTGCCGGTGTACTGGCGCTGCAGGGCATCTGGCGTGTCGCAGGCCAGCACGCGGCCTGCATGCATCAGCGAAATGCGGTCGCAGCGCTGGGCTTCGTTCATGAAGTGGGTGGACAGGAAAATGGTCACGCCTTGCTCGCGGGACAATTCCACCAGCAGCCGCCAGAAGTCATCGCGGGCGGCAGGGTCGACGCCGGAAGTCGGCTCGTCGAGGATCAGCACTTCAGGGCGGTGCAGCACCGCGACCGCCAGCGACAGGCGCTGGCGCAGGCCCAGGGGCAGGGCGCCTGACGGCTGGTCGGCGATGCTGCCGAGGTCGAAGCGTTCGATCAGTTCATCGATTCGCTGGGCGCTTTCGGCCTTCGGCAGGTCGAACAGGCGGGCATGCAGCGTCAGGTTCTGGCGGGTGCTGAGCTCGCCGTACAGCGAGAAGCTTTGCGACATGAACCCAACCCGCTTGCGCGTGGCCAGGTCGCTGGCGTCCACCGGGCGTCCGAGCAGGCTGGCGCTACCCTCGCTGGCAGGCATCAGGCCGGTGAGCACTTTCATGGTGCTGGTCTTGCCGCAGCCGTTGGAACCGAGAAAACCGAAAATCTCGCCCCGGCCAATGGCGAAAGTGACCTTGTTCACTGCCGTAAAATCACCAAAGCGCAGGGTCAGGTCGTGCGCTTCGATGGCCACCGGGCCGTCATTTGCCGGGCGCGGCGGGATGCTCAGCGGCGCGTGTTGCGTTTTGCCAGCGCCCTGGAAGTGGGTAAAGGCATCGTCCAGTTTGCCGCTGGGCGTGACCGCCGCCAGGGTTTGGCTGAGGCCTGCGGCAATCAGTTTGCCGCCATCGAGCATCAGGCAATGCTCGAACTGCTCGGCCTCTTCCATGTAGGCGGTGGCCACCAGCAGCGTCAATTGCGGGCGTTGCGCACGCACCTGCTCGACCAGTTCCCAGAAGCGCCGCCGCGACAGGGGGTCGACCCCGGTCGTGGGTTCGTCGAGGATCAGCAGGTCAGGCTCGTGGATCAACGCGCAGCACAGGCCCAGTTTCTGCTTCATGCCACCCGACAGCTTGCCCGCCGGGCGCTCGGCGAAACGTTGCAGGTCGGTGGCATGCAGCAGGTTGGCCATGCGTTGCTCGCATTCGCGCCGGCCCAGGCCAAACAGCGTGGCGAAAAAGCGAATGTTCTCGCTGATCGACAGCTCGGGGTAAAGGTTGTTGCCCAGCCCCTGGGGCATGAAGGCCACCTTGGGGTACAGCGCGGCACGATGGCGGCGCTGGCGGATCGAACCGCCCAGGACCTGCAACTCTCCTTGCTGCAGGCGTTTCACGCCAGCGATCAGCCCGAGCAGGGTCGATTTGCCGGCCCCATCAGGGCCGATGAGTGCGCAGCGGGTTCCGCTGGGCAGGCTGAAGCCCAGCGTCTGCAGGGCGATCAGGTCGCCATAACGGTGGCTGATGCCCTCGGCCAGCAATGCCGGCGCGTTCATTGCAGGTTGGCCGGCCAGTCCACGTCAGCTGTGCGCACATAGCCAGCACCCGGCATGCCCGGCTTGGCTTGCGGCACGGCGCTTGGATCGCTCAGGCGCAGTTTGACGCGAAATACCAGTTTCTGCCGCTCGTCGCGGGTTTCGACCTGTTTCGGGGTGAACTGTGCTTTGGCCGCGACAAAGGCCACCTTCGCCGGCAGGGCCTGCTCGGGCAGGGCGTCGAGGACGATGCGTGCCTGATCGCCAACGGTCAGCCGGCCGCTGGTGGACGCCGGCAGGTAAAGGTTCATGTACTGGTCGCTCGGGTCGATCAGCATCAGTACTCGACCGCCAGCACCCAGGACCTCACCCGGTTCGGCCAGGCGCAGCTGGATGATGCCGTCGATGGGCGCGCGCAGGCTGCTGTCGTCGATCTCGCTGGTCAATTGGGCCACCTGGGCCTGGGCGGCGCCGATGGCGGCTTTCACTGCTGCCAGTTGGGCGCGCGCGGCGACCACTGCCGCATTGGCCGTGTCGAAGCGGGCCTGCTGCTGGTCGAGCAACTGTTGGCTGGCAAAGTTGCGCTTGAAGATCTCGCGCACGCGCTTGAGTTCCTGGCCGGCCAGCAATAGCTCACTCTGGCGCAGTTGCACACTGGCCTGGGCTGCGGCGTAGTTTTCCCGGGCGCGCAGCACTTCGGCTTCGGCCTGGTTGCGCTGGGCTTCCATGGTGCGGGTATCGATACGGGCCAGGAGCTGGCCGCGGGTAACCTTGTCGCCTTCGTCGACCCGGACTTCGGCCAAGCGCCCAGGGACCTTGGTGGCAATCTGCACTTCGGTCGCTTCGAGGCGGCCGTTGCCCATGCTCAAGCCTTCCGGCAATTGGTCGTGGAGCGACTTCCAGTAACCCAGCCCGGCTGCGGTCGCCAGTAAGGCGATCAGCGCGGTAGCGAAGATCCTGGGGGCATATCGATTCATCAGTCAGCATCCCTGCTCAATGCACGCCCCTATCGTGGCGTGTGGCTATCCATGGCGTGTTGATATCGGTCAAACCTCTTGATCCTAGCGCATCTTTACCTCAGTGCGACAATTGCCGCCCATTGCTCGGGGGTAACCGGCATCACCGACAGGCGGCTGCCTTTTTGCACCAGTGGCAGTTCGGCAAGGGCGGCCTGTTGTTTGAGCCTGCCAAGGTCAAGCACCTTGGGAAGGGTTTTCACATACGCCACGTCCACCGCACTCCACGGGTTTTTCTCGGCCGTGGCCTTGGGGTCGTAATAATGGCTTTCTGGGTCCAGCGCGGTGGGGTCCGGGTAGGCCGCCGCAGTGATTCTGGCGATGCCGGCAATGCCCGGTTGCGGGCAGCTGGAGTGGTAGAAGAAGAACTCATCGCCCACGCTCATGGCCCGCAGGAAATTGCGCGCCTGATAGTTACGCACGCCGTCCCAGCGTGCTTCGCCCAGGCGGCCAAGGGCTTCGATCGAGAGCTCGTCGGGCTCGGATTTCATCAGCCAATAGGCCATGCATGCTGCTCCTGAAAAGGTTTGAAATAACCTGTTGCACGAAACCGACAGCCGGTTGGCGCCAATGTTTGCGTGTCGACGCAGGTTGTCGGAAAATGCGCCCCGTTTAAAGCGAGATGCTCTGGCGATACCCAGAAAATCGCCAAGCCGCAACAGTTTGCCTGGGGGGCAATCTTCGATGAATCAACGCAAAAAGCCGGATCTTCTGTGGATCCTGGTGTTCATTTTTGGCCTGGGTGTGGTCACCACTGGTTATGCGCAGGGTTTCTGGGAGCGCAAGCTGGACACCGCCTATCAGATGCCAGTCGACGCCAGCCAGCCGCCACGTTGATGCCCTTCGCTGGCGCCGCTCAATTCGGCGCCAGGTACCAGCCGCAGTCCGAGACCGTCCCCTGCAAGGGTACATCCCAACTGGCCTGCGCCAGCCGTTCGACCTTCTGGCATTCATGCGCCAGCCCCAATAGCAAAGGTTTCTTCCAGGTCTTGCGGCGTGCCTGATAGGCCAGGCTGCGGTCATAGAAGCCACCGCCCATGCCAAGGCGCCCACCCACTTCATCGAAGCCCACCAGCGGCAGCAGGATCAGGTCCAGGGACCAGATCGGGCGCTGACGTTTGCGGTCGGTCAGGGGTTCTGGAATACGGAAGCGGTTGCGCTTGAGTTTTTCACCCTGCTCGAAACGCTGAAACACCATGCGCGTGCGCGGCCAGGCGTGCAGTACCGGCAGGTAGGTGCGTTTGCCCCGTCGCTGGGCTTCGCGCAGTAACAGGCAGGGGTCGATTTCGCCGTCGTTGGGCAAGTACAAGGCAATGTGCCGGGCGCGGCGGAACAGCGGGTGTTGCGCCAGCTGGCGATACAGGCCAAGGGTGGCCTGGCGTTGCTGGGCAGGTGTCAGTGCGCGGCGGGCATTGCGGAGCAGGCGACGGAGCTGGGGGCGGGTGAGCGGCGCGGTGTCGGTCATGGCACAGGCGTTCCCAGTTGTCGCGACTGGTGTGGAATTTGCCCGCGGCAAGGGCGAGCAAAAAAATAAGGCTCCCCGATAGGACCGCTATCGGTGTAGCCCTTGAACCCGAAAGTTCAAGGTGGAGATTGCAGGGGGCGTTAAGGCTTTCCGTCGGGCGGACATGCACACCGGCCCCAGCGTGCAACCCCCGTGGTTGTGCGTATCGGCTCAGGGACATAACCGACTGGCGCATCCCCCAGGGAGTGGCGCCAGTATACCAATCTCAGCCGATTTTGGTATCCGTGTCGTCGGACAAAGCCTTATCGACCCGATCGAGCAGGTCGCGCACCTGTTCGCGGTTGGTGCCAGCGGCCGGGGCCGCGCTACGATCTTCCTGGCGATGCAGCATCTCGTGGGTAATGTTCAACGCCGCCATGACCGCGATGCGGTCGGCGCCAATCACCTTGCCGCTGCTGCGGATCTCGCGCATTTTGCCGTCCAGGTAGCGCGCCGCGCTGACCAGGTTGTTGCGCTCTTCCGGCGGGCAGATGATCGAGTATTCCTTGTCGAGGATCTGCACGGTGACGCTATTGCTTGAACTCATGAGTCTTGCTCCAGAGCCTTGAGGCGCAAAATCATCGACTCGACTTTGCGCTTGGCGATCTCGTTCTTGTCGATGAGGTGGGCGCGCTCTTCGCGCCAGGACTTTTCCTGAGCTACTAAGAGTGCATTTTGCCGTTTTAGTTGCTCGACACGTTCGATCAGCAACTCGAATCGGCTCATCAGCGCTTGCAGGTCGTTCTCTTGCGTGGGTTGCACTCGAATCGCTCCGTCGTTGAGTCACCTGGCGATGATGCCTCTCCCCAGGCCGCGACGGCCAGTGCCGATGGTCTTGGCGCGCCTGCCGGTGCTAGGATACAAGGTCTCCATTCTAGTCATTGCGCCGTCTGGCGCCTAGTTGCCCATGCCCAATACCCAATCGCCCTACATTGCATTCGCCATGCTGCTTGCCAGCAATGGCCACCCTGTCACTCCTGCCGAGCTGCATGGCTTGCTGGTCGGGCGCAGCTGCGCCGGTGCCGGCTTCGATGCCGACGCCTGGCTGGCCGACGCCGCCCAACTGCTGGAAAACGAACCCGGTGATACTGTCCGCAATGCCCTGATCGGCTTGCAGGAGATGGTCAAGGGCGAGCTGACCAGCGATGACATGGCCATCGTCCTGCTGCTGCCAACCGATGACGCTGCGCTGGCCGACCGTGCTGCGGCGCTGGGCCAGTGGTGCCAAGGCTTCATCACCGGTTTTGGCCTGAACGCCGGTGGCAAGGACCTTTCCACCGAGGCCAAGGACGTGCTGCAGGACCTGGTTGCAATCTCCCAGGTACAAGAAGCCCTCGAAGAGTCCGAAGATGGCGAGAGCGACTACATGGAAGTCATGGAGTACCTGCGCGTCGCGCCGCTGCTGCTGTTCTCCGAGCTGGCCAAGCCGGCCGCACCCGCGTCCAAGCCATCGTTGCACTGATCAACCGGGGGTAGTCTGCCCATGAGCCACATTCCCAAGGCCGAGTATGCCCGTCGGCGCAAGGCGCTGATGGCGCAGATGGTCCCCAACAGCATCGCCATCCTGCCCGCCGCCGCGGTTGCCATACGCAACCGTGACGTCGAGCACGTGTACCGCCAGGACAGCGATTTCCAGTACCTCAGCGGCTTCCCCGAGCCTGAGGCGGTGATTGCGCTGATCCCGGGCCGTGAGCATGGCGAGTACGTGTTGTTCTGCCGCGAGCGCAACCCTGAGCGCGAGCAGTGGGAAGGGCTGCGCGCAGGCCAGGAAGGTGCGGTGCGTGATTTCGGCGCCGACGACGCCTTCCCGATCACCGACATCGACGAGATCCTGCCGGGTCTGATCGAAGGCCGGGAGCGGGTGTACAGCGCCATGGGCAGCAACCCCGAGTTCGACCGCCGGCTGATGGACTGGATCAATGTGATCCGCTCCAAGGCACGCCTTGGCGCCCAGCCGCCGAACGAGTTCGTTGCGCTGGATCACCTGCTGCACGACATGCGCCTGTATAAATCGGCGGCGGAAGTGAAGGTGATGCGCGCTGCCGCAGAGATTTCCGCTCGCGCCCACGTGCGCGCCATGCAGGCATGCCGGGCCGGGCTGCATGAGTACAGCCTGGAAGCCGAGCTGGATTACGAATTCCGTAAGGGCGGCGCGAAAATGCCCGCCTACGGCTCGATCGTCGCCGCTGGGCGCAATGGCTGCATCCTGCACTATCAGCAGAATGACGCCCTCCTCAAGGACGGCGACCTGGTGTTGATCGATGCGGGTTGCGAGATCGACTGCTATGCCAGCGACATCACCCGCACGTTCCCAGTCAGCGGGCGGTTTTCGCCTGAGCAGAAGGCCATCTACGAGCTGGTGCTCAAGGCCCAGGCTGCGGCTTTCGCCGAAATCGCCCCCGGCAAGCACTGGAACCACGCCCACGAGGCGACCGTGCAGGTCATCACCGAGGGCCTGGTGGAACTGGGGCTGCTCAAGGGCGATGTGCAGGGGCTGATCGAAAGCGAAGCCTACCGCGCGTTCTACATGCACCGCGCTGGGCACTGGCTGGGCATGGATGTGCACGATGTGGGCGAATACAAAGTGGGCGGCCAGTGGCGCGTGCTGGAGCCCGGCATGGCGCTGACCGTCGAACCGGGCATCTACATCGCCGCCGACAACCAGGCGGTGGCGAAGAAGTGGCGCGGCATCGGCGTAAGGATTGAGGACGACGTGGTAGTGACCAGGCAAGGCTGTGAAATTCTGACCTCGGGCGTGCCCCGCACGGTGGCCGAAATCGAGGCGCTGATGCAGGCTGCGCGCAAGGACGCGGCATGAATCGGGTCAACTTGGCGATCATCGGCGGTGGCCTGGTCGGCGCGAGCCTGGCCTTGGCCTTGCAGGCCGGGGCCAAGGCGCGGGGCTGGAAGATCCTGCTGATCGAGCCGTTTGCGCCTGGGCACACATTCCAGCCCAGCTACGATGCGCGCTCCTCGGCGCTGTCGTTTGGCACACAGCAAATCTACCAGCAGTTGGGGCTGTGGCAGGCCATCAGCCAGCGCGCCGAGCCAATCCTGCAGATTCAGGTCTCCGACCGTGGCCGGTTCGGCGCCACGCGCCTCGATGCCATCGAGGAAGGCGTGCCCGCGCTCGGTTACGTGGTGGAAAACGCCTGGCTTGGCCAGTGCCTGTGGCAGGGGCTGGACCCTGATGTGGTGAGCTGGCGCTGCCCCGCCGAGGTGAGGGCGATGCAGGCCATCGCGGGCGGTTATCGCCTGCAACTGGATGACGATACCAGCCTGGAATGCGACCTGGCGGTGCTGGCCGATGGCGGCCGTTCGGGCTTGCGTGAGCAGTTGGGCATCCATGTGCGCCGCACGCCCTACGAACAAAGCGCACTGATCGCCAATATCACACCGGGCGAAGCGCACCGCGGCCAGGCATTCGAGCGCTTCACCGAAGCCGGCCCGATGGCCCTGCTGCCGCTGCCGGAAAACCGCTGCGCGCTGGTCTGGACCCGTCAGGGCATGGACGCTCAGCGCCTGGCCGAAATCGACGAACGCAGCTTCCTGCGTGAGCTGCAGGACGCCTTTGGCTATCGCCTCGGCGCGTTGCGCCAGGTGGGCGCAAGGCATCTCTACCCGCTGGCATTGGTCGAGGCCCAAGAGCAGGTACGCCCGCATCTCGTAGTGCTGGGCAACGCCGCGCACAGCCTGCACCCCATTGCCGGGCAGGGCTTCAACCTGTCGCTGCGGGATGTCCAGGTGCTTGCGCAAGCGCTGCTGGCGGGGCCGCAACACCCCGGTGACCTGGGCACCTTGCAGGTTTATCACCAGCGTCAGCGCCTGGACCAGGCGCTGACCATCGGCTTTTCCGACCAGGTCACGCGCCTGTTCGGCAGCAACCAGCCGTTGCTGGCCGCAGGGCGCAACATCGGCCTGCTCGGGCTCGACCTGTTGCCCCCGGCTAAAAGCTGGTTTGCCCGCCAGGCCATGGGCCTGGGTACGCGCCCCGACCCGCGGGGCCAGGCATGAGCAATCCGCGCAGAATGGCGCGCCGGGCCCGCATGTTGCGCTGGTTGCTGAACCTCTACCCACCGTACCTGGGCGCCGGCATCCGTGTGCAGCACATCAGCCCGGACATGCGCAGCGTCAAGGTATGCATGAAACTCACCCGCTGGAACCGCAATTACGTCGGTACCCAGTTCGGCGGCAGCCTTTACTCGATGGTCGATCCGTTCTACATGCTGCTGCTGATCGAGCAGCTGGGGCGTGAGTACATCGTCTGGGACAAGGCGGCGAGCATCGATTTCATCTCGCCGGGCAAAGGCCCTGTGTACGCCGAATTCCACCTCGACGATGCCTTGCTTGACGAGATCCGCCAGCAAACGGCCACGGGCAAGAAGTGCCTGCCGCGTTTGCAGGTGGATATCCGCGACGGCGCCGGCGAGCTGGTGGCGCGGGTCGATAAAACCCTATACGTGCGGCTCAAGCCGCAAGCGAGGCAGGCGTAAGGCATGGAAATGCGCGCAGATCTGTTGATTGTCGGTGCCGGTATGGTCGGCAGCGCCCTGGCCCTGGCATTGCGCCACAGTGGCCTGGACATTCTCCTGCTCGACGGCAGCCCGCTGTCGGTAAAACCCTTCGATACCGAGGCACCGTTCGAGCCGCGTGTCAGTGCCCTGTCGGCGGCCAGCCAGCGCATTCTGGAGCGCCTGGGTGCCTGGGACGGCATCGCCCGGCGGCGGGCCACGCCGTATACCGACATGCACGTCTGGGATGGCAGCGGTACGGGCCAGATCCACTTCTCGGCGGCCAGCGTGCATGCCCAGGTGCTCGGCCACATCGTCGAAAACCGGGTGGTGCAGGACGGCTTGCTGGAGCGTCTGCATGACAGCGACATCGGCCTGCTGCCCAACGCGCGGCTGGAGCAAATGCGCCGCTCTGGTGACGAGTGGCTGCTGACCCTGGCTGACGGCCGCCAGCTGCGGGCGCCGTTGGTGGTGGCGGCGGATGGCGCCAACTCGGCGGTACGCCGCCTGACCGGTTGCGAGACCCGTGAGTGGGATTACCTGCACCACGCCATCGTCACCAGCGTGCGCTGCAACGCGGGGCACCAGTCCACGGCCTGGCAGCGCTTCACCGACGAGGGCCCGCTGGCGTTCCTGCCGCTGACGCGCGATGGCCAGCAGGACTGGTGCTCGATTGTCTGGTCGACTACGCCAGAGCACGCCGAGCAATTGATGGCGCTGGACGAGCCGGCCTTCCTCAAGGCCCTGGAGCGCGCCTTCGAGGGGCGCTTGGGCGAGGTACTGCAGGCGGACCCACGGGTGTGCGTGCCACTGCGCCAGCGCCATGCCAAGCGCTATGTGGATGAGGGCCTGGCGTTGATTGGCGATGCCGCGCACACCATTCACCCGTT
The DNA here is from genome assembly GCF_025905425.1 of Pseudomonas putida. NCBI lineage: Bacteria > Pseudomonadati > Pseudomonadota > Gammaproteobacteria > Pseudomonadales > Pseudomonadaceae > Pseudomonas > Pseudomonas putida. Next base: position 5,510,471 of record NZ_CP109603.1, read on the forward strand.
GGCCGGCCAAGGCGTCAACCTGGGGTTCCTCGATGCCGCCGTGCTGGCCGAGGTGTTGGTGAATGCCTGTGAGCGCGGCGAACGGCTGGCGGATGTGAAGGTGCTGAGCCGCTATGAGCGTCGGCGCATGCCGCACAACCTGGGGCTGATGGCGGCCATGGAAGGTTTCGAGCGGCTGTTCCAGGCCAATCCACTGCCGTTGCGCTGGCTGCGCAACAGTGGTTTGAAGCTGGTGGAGCAGATGCCGGAGGCCAAGGCATTGTTCGTGCGCCAGGCATTGGGGTTGAGCGGGGACCTGCCGGAATTGGCCAAACCCTGAGTGTGCCGGGGCCGCGAAGCAGCCCCTGCAACATCCGGTAACGGCTCGAAGGGTGAGTGACAAAATGGGATTCACTACCATTTGCGCCTCTCATACGATCCGAGGAGTGCTTTCCATGTTGCCACGCAAGCCCCTACTGGCCGCCCTGGCCCTGACCCTGTTCGGCGGCACTGCCCAGGCGGCGGAAGAGGTGGTGGTGTACTCCTCGCGCATCGACGAGCTGATCAAGCCAGTGTTCGACGCCTACACCGCCAAGACCGGGGTCAAGATCAAGTTCATTACCGACAAGGAAGCCCCCCTGATGCAACGCATCAAGGCCGAGGGCGAGAACGGTGTGGCCGACCTGCTGCTGACCGTCGATGCCGGCAACCTCTGGCAGGCCGAGCAGATGGGCATCCTGCAGCCGATCAAGTCCGACATCATCGACCAGAACATCCCATCGCAATACCGTGCCTCGTCCCATGACTGGACCGGCCTGAGCCTGCGTGCCCGTACCATCATCTATGCCACCGACCGGGTCAAACCCGAAGAGCTGAGCACCTACGAAGCCCTGGCCGACAAGCAGTGGGAAGGCCGTCTGTGCCTGCGCACCGCGAAGAAGGTCTACAACCAGTCGCTGACCGCCACACTGATCGAGACCCACGGTGAGGCGAAGACCGAAGCGATCGTCAAAGGTTGGGTCAATAACCTGTCCACCGATGTGTTCTCCGATGACAACGCCGTGATCCAGGCCATCGAAGCTGGCCAGTGCGATGTGGGTGTGGTCAACACCTACTACTACGGGCGCCTGCACAAGCAGAACCCCAACCTGCCGATCAAGATCTTCTGGCCCAACCAGGGCGACCGTGGCGTGCACGTGAATCTGTCGGGTATTGGCCTGACCAAACATGCACCGCACCCAGAGGCTGCGAAAAAGCTGGTGGAATGGATGACCGGCGAGGATGCGCAGAAGCTGTTCGCCGACATCAACCAGGAGTTCCCGGCCAACCCGAAGGTCAAGCCGTCGGAAGAGGTTGCAGCCTGGGGCAGCTTCAAGGCTGACAGCATTCCGGTCGAGATCGCTGGCAAGCGCCAGGCAGAAGCGATTCGCTTGATGGATCGGGCTGGCTGGAACTAAGTTATCCTTCCGGGGCCTGCAAGGGCCCTTTCGCGGGCAAGCCCGCTCCCATAGGTTTCTGAAAGCCTTCTAAGGCTGTGCAGAACCCTGTGGGAGCGGGCTTGCCCGCGAACGACCGCGCAGCGGTCGCAATCGCAATCGAGAGTCTGACCTTGCCCCACACCCCCCAACGTCGCTGGTACCTCCCGGTCTCCCTGATCGCCGCCCTGGTGCTGTTGCCCCTGAGCGTCCTGCTGCTGTCATGGCAGTCGATCGACCTGCAAATCTGGTCACACCTGCTCGACACCCAGATGAGCCGCCTGCTCGGCAACACCCTGACCTTGGTGCTGGGCGTAGGCATCGGCGTCACCGTACTGGGGGTCAGCCTGGCCTGGCTTACCAGCCTCTGCGAATTCCCCGGGCGGAGCTGGCTGGACTGGGCGTTGATGCTGCCGTTCGCCATCCCCGCCTACGTGCTGGCATTCGTCTTCGTCGGCCTGCTGGATTTTGCCGGCCCCGTGCAAAGCGCCCTGCGTGAAGTGTTCGGGCCGATGCGCCTGCCACGCGTGCGCTCCACAGGCGGGGTGATCATCGTGCTGGTGCTGGTGTTCTACCCTTACGTCTACCTGCTCGCGCGCACGGCCTTTCTGGCGCAGGGCAGGGGCCTGATGGAGGCGGCCAGGGTACTGGGGCTGTCGCCGCTGCAGGCGTTTTGGCGCGTCGCGTTGCCCATGGCGCGGCCGGCCATCGGCGCCGGTATCGCCCTGGCATTGATGGAAACCCTGGCCGATTTCGGTGCGGTGGCGGTATTCAATTTCGATACCTTCACCACGGCCATCTACAAGACCTGGTACGGCTTCTTCAGCCTCTCTAGCGCGGCGCAGTTGGCCAGTTTGCTGCTGTTGGCGGTGATGCTGGTGCTCTATGGCGAGCGCCGTGCCCGCGGCGCGAGCCGCACGGGTAATGAGCGACCGCGCGGGCAGGCGCTTTATCACCTGCGCGGGGCCAAGGCCCTGCTGGCCAGCGGCTGGTGCCTGCTGGTGTTCGCCTGTGCCTTCGTCATACCGCTGCTGCAACTGCTGGTGTGGTTCTGGCAGCGCGGGCGGCATGACCTGGATGACCGTTATGTTGGCCTGGTGCTGCACACCTTGTACCTGGGCGGCATGGCCGCGTTGATCACGGTCAGCGTGGCACTGCTGCTGGCCTTTGCCCGACGCCAGGCGCCGACAGGCGGCATCCGCGCCGGGGTCGGCCTGGCCAACCTCGGTTATGCCTTGCCCGGCTCGGTGCTGGCAGTGTCGATCATGCTCGCCTTCAGTTACCTCGATAACCAGCTGGTGGTGCCCGTCTCCACGTGGCTGGGCGGTGCAGGCAAACCCTTGCTGCTGGGCAGCCTCGCGGCTTTGCTGCTGGCCTATCTGGTGCGCTTCATCGCCGTGGCCTACGGGCCGCTGGAAAGCAGCCTGGAGCGTATCCGGCCCTCGTTGCCGGAAGCGTCGCGCAGCTTGGGCGTCGGCGGCGTGGCATTGTTTTTCAAGGTGTATCTGCCGTTGCTGGTGCCCGGTGCACTGAGTGCTGCCTTGCTGGTGTTTGTCGATGTGCTGAAGGAAATGCCGGCCACCTTGCTGATGCGCCCCTTCGGCTGGGACACCCTAGCGGTACGCGTGTTCGAGATGACCAGCGAGGGCGAGTGGGCCCGTGCCTCGCTGCCTGCTTTGACCCTGGTGCTGGTGGGCCTGCTGCCGGTCATCGGGCTGATTCGCCGTTCAGCTCGGCGCCCTGGTCACTGACAGTAAGGGTGCCAGCCCGCGCCCATGCGGCTACAATGCGCGGCATTCGCGCGGCGGGTCCTACAAGAAGAGCTGACGACTAAACGTTATCGACCGCCGCCGCTTCGCCACGCCCGGAAGGAGAAACCCATGGGACAGCGCACGCTTCTGTATGACCTGCACCTGGCGCTTGGCGCCAAGACGGTCGATTTTGGCGGCTGGGACATGCCCCTGCACTATGGCTCGCAAGTCGAGGAGCACCATCAGGTACGCAGTGACTGCGGGGTTTTCGATGTTTCCCATATGACCGTCATCGACGTCAGTGGCCGTGATGCCACCGCTTGGTTGCAGCATTTGCTGGCCAACGATGTCGCCCGCCTCGACGCTGTCGGCAAGGCGCTGTACAGCCCGCTGCTCAACGAAGAGGGCGGGGTCATCGATGACCTGATCGCCTATCGCACCGAAGCCGGCTACCGCCTGGTCACCAACGCCGCTACCCGCGCCAAGGTACTCGCTTGGCTCAAGGCCCAGGAAAGCGGGTTCTCGGTCGATTTCGCGGTGCGCTTGGACCTGGCCATTCTCGCCATCCAAGGCCCGCAGGCCCGTGGCAGGGTCGCAGCCCTGCTCAGCCCCTCGCGCGCCGCGCTGATTCGCGAGTTGCGCCCGTTCGAAGGTATTGCCGACGGTGACTGGTTCATTGCCCGCACCGGTTATACCGGTGAAGACGGCCTGGAAATCATCCTGCCAGGCCACGAGGCCGTTACTTTCTACAACGACCTGGTCGGCGCCGGCATTGCCCCCAGTGGCCTGGGCGCCCGCGATACCCTGCGTCTGGAAGCCGGCATGAACCTTTACGGGCAGGACATCGACGAACGCCACACCCCACTGACGTCTAACCTGGGCTGGAGCATCGCCTGGGAGCCGGCCGCGCGCGAATTCATCGGCCGCAAAAAACTGTTGGAGGAAATCGAACAGGGTGTGAAGGAAAAACTGGTTGGCCTGGTGCTGGAAGAGCGCGGCGTTTTGCGTGCCCATCAAGTGGTTCGCGTTGCTGGTATTGGCGAAGGAGAGATCACCAGTGGTAGTTTCTCTCCTACGCTGAGCAAATCCATTGCCCTGGCGCGTTTACCCATGGCCACCGGCGACCGCGCCGAGGTCGAGATTCGCGGCAAGTGGTACCCGGTGCGGGTGGTCAAGCCGACCTTCGTGCGCCACGGCAAAATCCTGATTTGAACCATTTTTAACCGGCGGGCCGACCGCTGAGCCAATCGAGGAATTCAAGACATGAGCAATATCCCCGCCGAACTGCGTTTTGCCGAAAGCCACGAGTGGGCGCGCCTGGAAAGCGACGGCACAGTGACCGTTGGCATCAGCGACCACGCACAAGAAGCCCTGGGTGACGTCGTGTTCGTCGAACTGGCGGAAGTCGGCAAGGTATTCGCCCAGGGCGACGCCGCTGGCGTGGTCGAGTCGGTCAAGGCCGCTTCCGACATCTACGCCCCGATCGGTGGTGAAGTGATCGCGGTCAACGAAGCGTTGGCCGACACCCCGGAGCTGCTCAACGAAGAGCCTTACGGTGCCTGGATCTTCAAGCTCAAGCCAAGCGACAAGGCTGAGCTGGACAAGCTGCTGGATGCTGCGGGTTATCAGGCTGCCATCGGCGAGTAATACCGCGTCGCCTTCTTCGCGGGGTTACCCGCGAAGAGGCCGGGCCTGCACGCAAGTTTCCCCGCAGAATCGGCAATCCTTCCTAGACTTATAAGTCTCCACGAGGCCTGGTTTAGGAAGAGAGCGTCGTCATGTCCCAGTCGCCGTCCCTGCATCAACTGCAAGAGCTCAACCCTTTCCTGCGTCGCCACCTTGGCCCCGATGCCTCGGAGCAGCAGGCCATGCTCAGCGCGTTGGGTGTTGCCAGCCGCAGCGAGCTGATCGAGCAGACGGTCCCGCCGGGGATTCGCCTCAATCGCCCCCTCGACCTGCCGCCGGCGCTGGACGAACAGGCCGCACTGGCCAAGCTTGCCGGTTACGCCGAACAGAACCAGGTCTGGACCAGCCTCATCGGCATGGGCTACCACGGCACCATCACCCCGACCGTCATCCTGCGCAACGTCCTGGAAAACCCCGGCTGGTACACCGCCTATACGCCTTACCAACCGGAAATTGCCCAAGGGCGGCTGGAGGCGTTGTTGAATTTCCAGCAGATGGTCATCGACCTGACTGGCCTGGCCCTGGCCAATGCTTCGCTGCTCGACGAGGCCACCGCCGCCGCCGAAGCCATGGCCTTAGCCAAGCGCGTGGCGCGCAACAAGAGCAATGCCTTTTTCGCTGACGAGCACTGCCACCCGCAAACCCTCTCTGTACTGAAAACCCGCGCCGAGGGTTTTGGCTTTGAACTGATCGTCGATTCTGTGGATAACCTGGCCAAGCACGCGGTCTTCGGTGCTTTGTTGCAGTACCCGGACACCCATGGCGAAGTGCGCGACCTGCGCCCGTTGATCGATCAGTTGCACAGTCAGCACGCCTTGGCCTGTGTTGCCGCCGACCTGCTCAGCCTGGTGGTGCTGGCGCCACCCGGTGAGCTGGGCGCCGATGTGGTCTTGGGCTCGACCCAGCGCTTTGGCGTACCGATGGGCTACGGCGGCCCACACGCGGCCTATTTCGCCTGCCGTGACGACTTCAAACGGGCCATGCCGGGGCGCATCATCGGTGTGTCGCGCGATGCCAGGGGCAATACTGCGCTGCGCATGGCCCTGCAGACCCGCGAGCAACACATCCGCCGCGAAAAGGCCAACTCCAACATCTGCACGGCCCAGGTACTGCTGGCCAACATTGCCGGCTTCTATGCCGTCTACCATGGCCCTGAGGGCTTGCAGCGCATCGCCCAGCGCGTGCATCGGCTGACGTTCATTCTGGCTGCAGGCCTTGAAGCCAAGGGCATCAAGCGGCTCAATCAGCATTTTTTCGACACCCTGACACTGGACGTGGGCGGCGCGCAGGCGGCGATCATTGAAAGTGCCGAGCACGCGCATATCAACCTGCGCATCCTCGGGCGCGGGCACCTGGGCGTGAGCCTGGACGAAACGTGCAGCGAACAGACCGTGTTGCGCCTGTTGGACATTTTCCTGGGCGTCGACCACGGCCTGGACATCGCCACCCTCGACCAGTTGGCGCTGCCCGAAGGCATTCCCGCAGGGCTGGTACGGCGCACGCCGTTCCTTGCGCATCCGGTCTTCAACCTGCACCACAGCGAAACCGAGATGCTGCGCTACCTCAAGCAGCTGGAAAACAAGGACCTGGCGCTGAACCAATCGATGATCCCGCTGGGCTCCTGCACCATGAAACTCAACGCCACCAGCGAGATGATCCCCATCACCTGGCCTGCCTTCGCCCAGCTTCACCCCTTCGCGCCGGTTGCTCAGGCGGCGGGCTACAAGGCGATGATCGACGAACTGGAAAGCTGGTTATGCGCCATCACGGGTTTTGACGCCATCTGCATGCAGCCCAACTCCGGCGCCCAGGGCGAATACGCCGGCCTCATGGCCATTACCCGCTATCACCGCAGCCGCCACCAGCCGCAGCGCACCTTGTGCCTGATACCGTCCTCGGCCCACGGCACCAACCCGGCCTCGGCGCAAATGGCCGGCATGGAGGTGGTGATTGTCGAATGCGATGAAGACGGCAACATCGATCTCGCTGACCTCAAGGCCAAGGCGCAAGCGGCCGGGGATCGGCTGTCGTGCCTGATGGTCACTTACCCCTCGACCCACGGGGTGTATGAAGAGGGTATTCGCGAAATCTGCGACGTGGTGCACCAGCACGGTGGCCAGGTGTACATGGACGGCGCCAACCTCAACGCCCAGGTTGGCCTGGCGCGCCCAGCGGACATCGGCGCCGACGTCTCGCACATGAACCTGCACAAGACCTTCTGCATCCCCCATGGGGGCGGCGGCCCCGGCATGGGGCCGATCGGTATCCGCGCCCATCTCAAGCCCTTTGTCGCCAGCCACCCGGTGGTGCCGGTGCCGGGCCTGGACCCGAACAACAGCGCGGTCAGTGCCGCACCCTGGGGCAGCGCGAGCATTTTGCCGATCAGCTGGATGTACATCGCCATGATGGGGCCGCAACTGGCCGATGCCAGCGAGGTGGCGATCCTCTCGGCCAACTACCTGGCCAGCCAGCTGGGTGGTGCCTTCCCGGTGCTTTATCGCGGGCGCAACCAGCGCGTGGCCCACGAATGCATCCTCGACCTGCGGCCACTCAAGGCACAGACCGGCATCAGTGAGGAGGATGTGGCCAAGCGCTTGATGGACTACGGCTTCCACGCCCCGACCATGTCATTCCCGGTACCGGGTACGTTGATGGTCGAGCCGACCGAGAGTGAGTCCAAAGCCGAGCTGGATCGCTTCGTCGAGGCGATGCTGGCGATCCGTGCGGAAATCGCCCAGGTGCAGGAGGGCAACTGGCCGGCTGAAGACAACCCGCTCAAGCATGCACCGCATACCCTGGCCGACGTGTTGGCACCGTGGAACAGGCCGTACAGCCTGGAGCAGGGGATCGCGCCCAGCGCTCACGTACGCCAGCACAAGTATTGGCCAGCGGTGAACCGGGTCGACAATGTGTATGGGGACAGGAATCTGTTCTGTGCGTGTGTGCCGGTGGAGGCTTACCGCTGATTATGGGGGGCCTTGGCCCCCCATAACAATCACTCGGCTACTGCGTTCTTGGCCAGAATGGCATTGGCCAGTTCCATGTCGCTGGCCTGCATCCCTGGGTTTTCAGCGCGCACCTGGCGCATTGCTGACTCAAGGAACGGGCCACGAATTGCGCCTTCACTGGCTACGAAGCTGCCAGCGTCATCCTGCGCGGCCAGCACCAGCTTGTGATCCCTCGACGTCAGGTAGGTCGATGCGGTAGTTGCACCCGAAGAAATCACGTTACGCCAGAAGGTATCGGCCATGGCGGAGCCGATCGGCAGCGAAAGCAAGGCAGCGGTCGCGATGGCGGTTTTGAGACGCATGTTGAAACACCTCTAAGGGTGAGGGTTGAAGATGCGCGATTTGATCGTGCTGAGGGGGTGCAAGTTCCTTGAATACAAGGGAATTTTGCTCAGGAACAGGCCCTGAGCACTTCCTCTGTGCGGGTCAACCCGCGGGCCACTTTCGCCTCCCCGCAGCGGCGTAGGTCTAGCAGGCCTTCTGTCAGTGCCTGGCATCGTAGCTGCGCAAGGTCGGTGTGTGGGCCAATCTGCGCGCGCAGGCTTTCGCTGGGTATCAACAACTCGTAAAGGCCCGTGCGGCCTTGAAACCCGGTACCGCGACAGGTGCGGCAGGGCTGGCCACTGCGGGCCGAGGCGCAGCCCTGGCAATCGTTGCAAAGGGTACGTATCAGCCGTTGCGCCATGACCCCGATCAGCGTCGCCTTGATCAGGTAGTCGGCAACGCCCAGCTCCTGCAGGCGGGTGATCGCGCCGCAGGCATCGTTGGTGTGCAGGGTCGAGAGTACCAGGTGCCCGGTGAGGGCTGCTTGCACGGCCACCAGGGCGGTTTCCCGGTCGCGGATCTCACCGATCATGATGATGTCCGGGTCCTGGCGCAGCATCGCCCGCACGCCGTTGGCGAAGCACAGGCCCAGGGTTGGCTGGACTTGCAACTGGTTGAAGGCTGGCTCCAGCCGTTCGATGGGGTCTTCGATGGTGCACAGGTTGATTTGTGGGGTGGCCAGCAGCTTGAGGCTGGCGTAGAGCGTGCTGGTTTTGCCGGAGCCGGTGGGGCCGGTCACCAGGATGATGCCTTGGCGATGACGCAGCAGCCCCTGCCATTGCTCGCGTTGCTGTTCTTCAAGGCCGAGGCGGTCGAAGTCTTCGTGGAGTTGTTGCGGGTCGAACAGGCGCAATACCAGTTTTTCGCCAAACGGCGTCGGCAGGGTCGACAGGCGCAGCTCCACCTCGCCGCCGCTTGGCAGGCGGCTTTGCAGCCGACCGTCCTGTGGCCGGCGTTTCTCCGCTACATCCATGCGGCCCAAGTGTTTGAGGCGGCTGACCAGCGCCAGTGTCACGCCTGCGGGGAACGCGTAGACGGTGTGCAGCAGGCCATCGATGCGGTAACGCAGCTGCCCCTGTTCGCGGCGGGGTTCCAGGTGGATATCGCTGGCGCGTTGTTCGATGGCGTACTGCAGCAGCCAGTCGACGATGTGCACGATATGCGCATCATCGGCGTTGGCCTCGGCCTGGCGTTTGCCCAGTTCCAGCAGGTGTTCGAGCTCCCCCAGGCTGGCCGACTGCTGGTGTTGCGCGCCCTGTACCGACTGGGCCAGGCGGAAAAACGATTGCCCCAGCTGACGAATCTGCAGCGGGCTGGCCAGCGCGCGCCGGATCGGCCTGCCCAGGCTGCGGGCCAGGTCTGCCTGCCAATCATTCTGATACGGCTGTGCGCTGGCCACCGTAACCCCGGTGGTGTCGGCGGCTACCACGAGGATGCCGTGGCGCTGGGCGAACGCCCGGGAGATCAGCCCGCTGACCTGGGCCATGTCGAGCTGCATCGGGTCGATGCGCAAAAAGGGTTGGCCGACTTTATCGGCCAACCATTGGCAGAGGCGGTCAAGGTCCAGAGGCTGGCCAGGGTGCTTGCGGTCTTCGAGGCCAGGCGCGGCGATGAGCTCCAGGGGGTGGCAGGTCGGGCGTGAGGCGGCCTGTTCGAGGACCCGTAGGGTGTCGCTGGCGTCCAGGTGCTGGTCAGTGAGCAGGGCCTGGAGCAGGCGGTTGAGGTCGAGTGCTTGATTGTCGGGGGTGTGCATGGCGGCATCCTTGCCAGGAGGGGAGTCCTGACAAAGGCTAGCCGGGTGCAGTGGGCTTACTGCAGGCAAAGGGTTTCGGGATCTTGCGATGCCGGTAACAGGGTGGGTTCAGACCACCGCCAGCTCCACGCGCGCCAGGTTCACCAGGCTCACCTCAGCCACGCACACCAGGTTGCGCAATTTTTGCGCAATCACCTCGGCGCGGTGCCAGCTAAGGCCGCCAATACCGATCTCGATAGCGAGCCAGTCATCCTGTTGGCTGACCTGCACGTGGTGCGGGGTCAAAAACTGCAAGGCAAACAGGTTGAGCACCCGGCACAGGCTGTCGGGCTCGGCTTCGGCCTGCAGGCGGTAATGCACGGTGCTGTGGGCGTTGCTGGCGGCCCAGGCGTCGGTACGTGGCAGTGCGTTCATGCTGGTCTCCGCGAATGTGGGAGAAATTCTTGCACGTCGAGGCGGGTATTTTTTCGCTATGATTCGATCAATTGGCCGGTATGGCAGATTGTGCTATTCGGATTATCGTGATTTGGAGAATCATTTATGCACAGCGAGCTGGATGCCTATGATCGGCGCATCCTCGAATTGCTGCAGGAGGACGCTTCGCTGTCCAGCGCACAGATCGCCGAGCGTGTGGGGCTTTCGCAATCGCCTTGCTGGCGGCGCATTCAGCGGCTGAAGGAGGAGGGGGTGATACGCGGGCAGGTGACCTTGCTCGACCGCAAGAAGATCGGCCTGAACACGCAGATTTTTGCAGAGGTGAAGCTCAACGCGCACGGTCGCTCCAATTTCACCGAGTTCACCGAGGCGATCCGGGGTTTCCCAGAGGTGCTGGAGTGCTACGTGCTGATGGGCTCGGTGGACTTTCTCTTGCGCATCGTCACCTCGGACATTGAAGCGTACGAACGGTTCTTCTTCGAAAAACTGTCGAATGTGCCGGGGATTCAGGAAGTGAACTCGATCGTGGCGCTTTCAGAGATCAAGTCCACGACCAGCCTGCCATTGTCGAGGTAATGGGCTGCTGTGCAGCCCATTGCACTAAACCTGTGGGAGCGGGCTTGCCCGCGAAGCAGGCGACGCCGATCAAGCCTTGAGCAGGTACTTCCAGCCGCGGCTCTGATCAACCGCACGGGCCTGCTCGATACGGGCTTCAAGCAGCTCGTCGGGCGTTTCGGACAGCGGCAGTTCAGCCAGCTCGTGCAGCTTTTTCAGGTCGCCATACAGGCGGTCCATCTGCGGTGCTTCGAGCACCTGGCGGGCATGGTGCAGCCAGGTGAGCAACTGCTCAATACGCGGCAGCTGTTCGGCCAGGTCTTCGGGGCGCTGGGTGTACAGCGGCAGTTTCAACGCGCGGCCTTCTTCGCCGAGCAAATGCGCCATCCAGCTGGCCAGCTGCGCCTTGCCCTGGCGTTCGCCACGGCCTTTGCGCTCGACGGTCCAGCCGCGGGCCAGCAGCCAGCGCGAGGTTTCCAGGGAGAACTGGCCCCAGCGTACGTCTTCCAGCTCTTCGGCGAATTGCTCCGGTGCGGCGCGGCGGATGTCTTCGTCATCGTTACCGGCCTGCACCAGTGGGCGCCAGTCTTCGAGCAGCGCGTCAAGGCTGGCGCGCAGCTCGCGGGTGGTGGCGCGCGGTGCGGCCTGGCCCAGGCTGGCGACCAGTGCGCGCAGTTCGGCCAGGGACTGCACCCAGTCCTGCAGCAGGCGCCAGTGGCCATTGTGGCGGTATTGCTCGGCCAGGCGCTGGCTGCTGCCGAGCAACTGCCAGGCGAGGGCGGCGAAGGCATCGTCCAGGGCCATTTCGGCGTCCAGCTCGGTCTGGGGCAGGCCCAGTTCGTAGCTTTCGGGCTCCAGCAGGCGGTAGCCCCGCTCGGCCTTGCTGATGTCGCAGGGCATCAGTGGCAGGCTAGCGGCAAGCTCCGCAGCTAACTCCAGCAGGGCTTCGGGCGCACCTTCGCGCAGTTCGAGCTCCAACTCGCAGATTTCTTCCTTGCGCTTGCCGGCGATCACGAAGCCCTGGTCCAGCGCGGCCTCGATCACGACCTTGCTCTTGCCACGGCCCCAGGCGATTTCGGCGTATTCACGGCTGAAGTCGGTGGTGAACAGCGGTTTGATGGTTTTTTTGTCGAGCGCTGCCAGTTGCTCGGGCCAGCAGGTGGCGTCGAGTTTTTTCAGGTCGAGCTTGACCTTGTCCAGGTGCCACTCGTACTCGTTGCGTTCGGACAGGCCGGCCACGCTTTGCCCGCGGCACTTCAAGGTCTGGATGATTGCATCACCATCGCGGCGCAGGCGCAGGGCGACACGGGCGGCGGAAAGCTCGCGTTCCGGGGTGTCGAAGTACTGGTTGAGCAGTTCACGGGTCTGCCAACCGGACTTGTTGCGCTTTTTCAGCAAGGGGTGCTCGCGCAGGGCGGCAAGGGTCTCGCGGCTGGCGCGGAGCTTGAGTTCGGTTTCTTTGTGCATCGCAGGCTCGAAGGAGGGGCTCGTTGGCAGAGAGTCTACAGGAGTCGGCCGCCAACGGTTTATTCCAGACGGCAGATGGTCCTATGATGGGCAACGCTTCCGAGGAGTACGGGCATGCCGTTGCCGACGCTGAAAGACCAGTTCGCCGCTTTGATTGCCGCGCCTTCGGTCAGTTGTACCCAGCCTGCGCTGGATCAGTCCAATCGCCAGGTCATCGACCTGCTGGCCGGCTGGTTGGGTGACCTGGGTTTCACGTGCGACATCCAGCAGGTCAGCCCCGGCAAGTTCAACCTGCTGGCCAGCCGTGGCACCGGCCCGGGTGGCCTGGTGCTGGCGGGGCACAGCGACACCGTGCCCTACGACGAGCAACTGTGGTCGAGCGACCCGCTGAAGCTGACCGAAATCGATGGCCGCTGGGTAGGCCTGGGCAGTTGCGACATGAAGGGCTTCTTCGCCCTGGTCATCGAGGCCGTGCTGCCGTTGCTGGAGCATGACTTCAAACAGCCGCTGCTGATTCTCGCCACCTGCGACGAAGAAAGCTCCATGTCCGGCGCCCGTGCTCTGGCCGAGGCCGGCCAGCCGCTGGGCCGTGCCGCAGTCATCGGCGAGCCCACCGGCCTGCGGCCAATCCGCATGCACAAGGGCATCCTCATGGACCGCATCGACATCCTCGGGCGCAGCGGCCATTCATCGGACCCGACCCTGGGGCGCAGCGCCCTGGAAGCCATGCACGCGGTGATGGGCGAGCTGATGCAACTGCGCGGCCAATGGCAGCAGACCTACCGCAACCCACAGTTCACGGTGCCTACACCGACGATGAACTTCGGCTGCATCCATGGCGGTGACAACCCCAACCGCATCTGCGGCCAGTGCGCGCTGGAGTTCGACCTGCGGCCGTTGCCGGGGATGGATGTCGAGCAACTGCGGGCAGCGATCCGCCAGAAGCTGGTGCCCGTGGCGGAGCGCTTCGAGGTGCGCATCGACTATGCGCCGCTGTTCCCTGAAGTGCCCCCGTTCGAGCAGGCCGCGGACGCCGAGCTGGTACAAGTGGCCGAGCGCCTGACCGGTCACCGCGCCGAAGCGGTAGCGTTTGGCACCGAAGCGCCTTATCTTCAGCAGCTGGGCTGCCAGACCATCGTGCTGGGCCCTGGCGACATCGCCTGTGCCCATCAGCCTGGCGAGTACCTTGAAATGTCACGAATCGAGCCTACCGTGCGTCTATTACGTGACCTGATCCGGCACTATTGCCTGCACTAAACGTCCATTGAGCTTATTCGTTACTGCCTAGAGGAGACCGCGCGTGACCGCAAGCCTGTTCCGACGATGATCTTGAACGCCCCCTGTATCGCCGTTCTCCGTCCACTTATCCACAGGCCCTGTCATGCCCGACTACGTCAACTGGCTGCGTCATGCCTCCCCGTACATCAATGCCCATCGCGACTGCACGTTTGTGGTCATGCTCCCCGGTGATGGGGTGGAACACCCTAATTTCGGCAACATCGTCCACGACCTGGTGCTGCTGCACAGCCTTGGCGTGCGGCTGGTGCTGGTGCATGGCTCGCGCCCACAGATCGAAAGCCGTCTGGCCGAGCGTGGCCTGACCCCGCATTACCACCGTGGCATGCGCATCACTGATGCGGCGACCCTGGATTGTGTGATCGACGCCGTGGGCGCCCTGCGCCTGGCCATCGAAGCACGCCTGTCGATGGACATCGCCGCCTCGCCGATGCAGGGCTCGCGCCTGCGCGTGGCGTCCGGCAACCTGGTCACTGCCCGGCCGATCGGTGTGCTCGAAGGCGTGGACTACCACCACACCGGCGAAGTGCGCCGGGTCGATCGCAAAGGCATCAGCCGCTTGCTCGACGAACGCTCCATCGTGTTGCTGTCGCCGCTGGGTTACTCGCCCACCGGTGAAATCTTCAACCTGGCCTGCGAAGACGTCGCCACCCGCGCGGCCATCGAGCTGGGTGCCGACAAGCTGCTGCTGTTCGGCGCCGAGCCGGGCCTGCTGGATGAACAGGGCAAGCTGGTGCGTGAGCTACGCCCGCAGCAGGTTGCCCCGCATCTGCTGCGCCTGGGCAGTGACTACCAGGGCGAATTGTTGGATGCCGCCGCCGAGGCCTGCAAGGGGGGTGTGGCGCGTAGCCATATTGTCAGTTATGCCGAAGACGGCGCGCTGCTGACCGAGCTGTTCACCCGTGGTGGTGGCGGCACGCTGGTGTCCCAGGAGCAGTTCGAAGTGGTGCGTGAGGCGACCATTGAAGACGTTGGTGGCCTGTTGGAGCTGATCAGCCCGTTGGAAGAGCAGGGCATCCTGGTGCGCCGTTCGCGTGAGGTGCTGGAGCGGGAGATCGAGCAGTTCAGTGTGGTCGAGCGCGAGGGCATGATCATCGCGTGTGCGGCGTTGTACCCGATTGCCGATTCCGAGGCGGGCGAGCTGGCGTGCCTGGCGGTGAACCCGGAGTACCGGCATGGCGGGCGGGGTGATGAGTTGCTCGAGCGCATCGAGAGCCGCGCGCGGCAGATGGGGTTGAATACGCTGTTCGTGCTGACTACGCGCACCGCGCACTGGTTCCGCGAGCGTGGCTTTGCGCCCAGTGGCGTGGAGCGGATGCCGGCGGCGCGGGCATCGCTGTACAACTACCAGCGTAATTCGAAGATTTTCGAGAAATCGCTGTAAACCTGTAGCGGCCTCTTCGCGGGCAAGCCCGCTCCCACAGATAAGGTGCTGAACCAGCGGTCTACGGCATCTTGTGGGAGCGGGCTTGCCCCGCGAAGAAGGCAGCACGGACCTCAATGAAAAACGCCGCCCTGATGGGCGGCGTTTTCATTTACACCGTGTGCAGATACCAGTTGTACTCAAGGTCGGAGATCGAATGCTCGAACTCCTCCAGCTCGCTCTCCTTGCACGCGACAAAGATGTCGATGTACTTCGGATCGATGTACTTGTTGAGGATCTCGCTGTCGTCCAGCTCGCGCAGGGCATCGCGCAGGTTGTTCGGCAGGCTCTGCTCCAGCTGCTCGTACGAGTTGCCTTCGATCGGCGCGCCTGGCTCGACCTTGTTGGTCAGGCCGTGGTGCACGCCGGCCAGCACGGCCGCCATCATCAGGTACGGGTTGGCATCGGCACCGGCAACCCGGTGCTCGAGGCGCACGGCATCGGCAGAGCCGGTGGGCACACGCAGCGCCACGGTGCGGTTGTCCAGGCCCCAGCTCGGCGCATTCGGCACATAGAACTGCGCGCCAAAGCGACGGTACGAGTTGACGTTCGGGCAGAGGAACGCCATGGACGCGGGCAGGGTCTCGAGCACACCGCCGACAGCGTGACGTAACGCGGCGTTCTGCTCGGGATCCTCGCTGGTGAAGATGTTGTTACCTTCTTTGTCCAGCACGGAAATGTGAACGTGCAGGCCGTTGCCTGCCTGGCCCGGGTAGGGCTTGGCCATGAAGGTGGTGTCCATTTCATGGTCGTAGGCGATGTTCTTGATCAAGCGCTTGAGCAGCACCGCGTAGTCACAGGCCTTGAGCGGGTCGGCGACGTGGTGCAGGTTGACTTCGAACTGCGCCGGGGCGCTTTCCTTGACGATGGCGTCAGCTGGAATGCCCTGCTCTTTGGCACCTTCGAGGATGTCCTGCAGGCAGTCGGCGTATTCGTCGAGGTCGTCGATCAGGTACACCTGGGTCGACTGTGGGCGCTTGCCCGAGATCGGCGAGCGGGGCGGTTGTGGGCGGCCATTCACGTTCTCCTGGTCGATCAGGTAGAACTCCAGCTCGAACGCAGCGCAGATGGTCAGGCCCAGGTCGTCGAACTTGCTGACAACCTGACGCAACACTTCACGGGGGTCGGCGAAGAAAGGCTCGCCTTCGATCTCGTGCATGGTCATGAGCAGCTGTGCAGTGGGGCGTTTTTGCCACGGCTCGTTGCACAGCGTGTCGGGGATCGGATAGCAAATGCGGTCGGCGTCGCCGATGTCCAGGCCAAGGCCGGTGCTTTCGACGGTGGAACCGTTGATATCCAGGGCGAAAAGGGAGGCCGGCAGGTTGATGCCTTTCTCGTAAACCTTGTGGAGGCTGGTGCGCTCTATGCGCTTGCCGCGCACCACACCATTCATATCTGCAATCAGAAGGTCAACGTAGAGAACCTCAGGATGTTCCTTAAGGAACGCGTTCGCTTCGTTAAGCTGAACGGCACGCGGGGGTACCGACATGATGCAACACCTTTGTTGTTAAAAATATCAATCAAGGGGGGCTTGCAGGACCAGTCAATCGAAAACCCATACTGATGTCAAGCCAACCCCATGATGCCCTGAAATGGCACATCTACGGCAGATTTGCTGCATATCGGGGCGTGCCATTATCCGCTATTTACCGCGTGAAGGGCTATCTCAAGCTTGCCGTGTTTTATTTTTTACGGAGGTGTTGTGTAAAAAAATGAACAAGGCTAAGCTCGGTCACAACCCAAAACACAATAATACGAGGGTCATATGGTCCGCTTGTCGCGACCTGAAAGCGCTGCCTGCGCAGTGCAGTCGGGTATCCCTGTCGTTCATGCACGCATCGTCAACGGTGTGGCCGCCCTGGCCGCAATAATTGACGTTTGGCGCACCCGGACCCTCCCCCGTAGCGGCTTTACGCCCTTCGATTCGTCTTCCTGCCCTTCAAACTCATTACGGACACGCTTGTTTTCAGTGTATCCACTGTGCTCCTGCGTGGGGGTTTTTGCTTTAGCAATCTTCTCCATCCAGAATCAATGCGCGGACCACCTTACCTCCTGAGGTATTTATGAGTAACAACCTCGACCAGCTCACCGATTGGTTGAAAGAGCACAAGATCACCGAAGTCGAATGCATGATCAGTGACCTGACCGGCATCACGCGGGGCAAGATCTCGCCGACCAACAAGTTCATCGCCGAAAAAGGCATGCGCCTGCCCGAGAGCGTGCTGCTGCAGACCGTCACGGGCGACTACGTCGACGACGACATCTATTACGAACTGCTCGACCCGGCCGACATCGACATGATCTGCCGCCCCGACGAAGACGCCGTGTTCCTGGTGCCCTGGGCCATCGAGCCGACGGCGCAGGTGATCCACGACACCTACGACAAGAAGGGCAACCCGGTCGAACTGTCGCCGCGCAACGTGTTGAAGAAAGTGCTCAAGCTCTACACCGACAAAGGCTGGCAGCCGATCGTCGCGCCAGAGATGGAGTTCTACCTGACCAAGCGTAGCGAAGACCCGGACTTCCCGCTGCAGCCGCCGGTAGGCCGCTCGGGCCGCCCGGAAACTGGGCGGCAGTCGTTCTCGATCGAGGCCGCCAACGAATTCGACCCGCTGTTCGAGGACGTCTATGACTGGTGCGAACTGCAACAGCTGGACCTCGACACGCTGATCCACGAAGACGGCACGGCGCAGATGGAGATCAACTTCCGTCACGGCAACGCGCTGCACCTGGCCGACCAGATTTTGGTGTTCAAGCGCACCATGCGCGAGGCCGCGCTCAAGCACAACGTGGCCGCGACATTCATGGCCAAGCCCATGACCGGCGAGCCGGGCAGTGCCATGCACCTGCACCAGAGCGTGATCGACGTGGCCACCGGCAAGAACATCTTCAGCAACGAAGACGGCAGCATGAGCGAGCTGTTCCTGCACCACATCGGTGGCCTGCAGAAGTTCATCCCTGAGGCGCTGCCGCTGTTCGCCCCCAACGTCAACTCGTTCCGCCGCTTCCTGCCCGACACCTCGGCGCCAGTAAACGTCGAATGGGGCGAGGAGAACCGCACCGTCGGCCTGCGCGTGCCGGATGCCGGCCCACAAAACCGCCGGGTCGAGAACCGCCTGCCGGGCGCCGATGCCAACCCTTACCTGGCCATCGCCGCCAGCCTGCTGTGCGGCTACATCGGCATGGTCGAAGGCATCGAGGCCAGCGCACCGGTGCAGGGCCGCGGTTATGAGCGCCGCAACCTGCGCCTGCCGCTGACCATTGAAGACGCCCTGGAACGCATGGAAATCAGCCGCGCGCTGGTCCAGTACCTGGGCAAGAAGTTCATCACCGGCTACGTCGCCACCAAACGCGCCGAGCACGAAAACTTCAAACGCGTCATCAGTTCCTGGGAGCGTGAGTTCCTGCTGTTTGCTGTCTGATCAACCCTGGTGCCGCAGGAGCGCGGCTGTCGGATAACGGAGAAGCACATGAGCGTCAAAAACCCGCAAACCCGTGAATGGCAAACCCTGAGCGGCGAGCACCACCTCGCACCCTTCAGCGACTACAAACAGCTGAAGGCGAAGGGGCCGCGCATCATCACCAAGGCCCAGGGCGTGCATTTGTGGGACAGCGAGGGGAACAAGATCCTCGACGGCATGGCCGGCCTGTGGTGCGTGGCCGTCGGTTACGGTCGTGAAGAGCTGGTGCAGGCTGCCGAAAAGCAGATGCGCGAGCTGCCGTACTACAACCTGTTCTTCCAGACCGCTCACCCGCCAGCACTGGAGCTGGCCAAGGCGATCACCGACGTCGCGCCCGACGGCATGACCCATGTGTTCTTCACCGGCTCCGGCTCCGAAGGTAACGACACCGTGCTGCGCATGGTCCGTCACTACTGGGCGCTCAAGGGTAAACCGCATAAGCAGACCATCATCGGCCGCATCAACGGCTACCACGGCTCCACCTTCGCCGGTGCGTGCCTGGGTGGCATGAGTGGCATGCACGAGCAGGGCGGCCTGCCGATCCCGGGCATCGTGCACATCCCGCAGCCGTACTGGTTCGGCGAGGGCGGCGACATGAGCCCAGACGAATTCGGTGTGTGGGCTGCCGAGCAACTGGAGAAGAAAATCCTCGAAGTCGGCGAAGACAATGTCGCCGCCTTCATCGCCGAGCCGATCCAGGGCGCCGGCGGGGTGATCATTCCGCCAGAAACCTACTGGCCGAAGATCAAAGAGATCCTCGCCAAGTACGACATCCTGTTCGTGGCCGACGAAGTCATCTGCGGTTTCGGCCGCACCGGCGAGTGGTTCGGCTCCGACTACTACGACCTCAAGCCAGACCTGATGACCATCGCCAAGGGCCTGACCTCCGGTTACATCCCCATGGGCGGTGTGATCGTGCGTGACACCGTGGCCAAGGTGATCAGCGAAGGCGGCGACTTCAACCACGGCTTCACCTATTCCGGGCACCCGGTCGCGGCCGCGGTGGGCCTGGAAAACCTGCGCATTCTGCGCGACGAGCACATCGTCGAGCAGGCGCGCACGGAAGCGGCACCGTATTTGCAAAAGCGTTTGCGTGAGCTGCAAGACCACCCGCTGGTGGGTGAGGTACGCGGCCTGGGCCTGCTCGGCGCAATCGAGCTGGTCAAGGACAAAGCGACCCGCAGCCGTTACGAAGGCAAAGGCGTGGGCATGATCTGCCGCAACTTCTGCTTCGAGAACGGCCTGATCATGCGTGCGGTGGGTGACACCATGATCATCGCGCCGCCACTGGTGATCAGCCATGCAGAGATCGACGAGCTGGTGGAAAAGGCGCGTAAGTGCCTCGACCTGACCCTCGAAGCGATCAGATGAGCACCTGCTAGGCTAGCGTTGTGACATTAGTTGGTTACAAGGGGCTGCTTTCCTTGAAACAGCGCCTTGTAACTTGCCAGACTAGCGGCTGTTTCAGTCGCCCGACGCGTGTACTACGGGACCTGGCAGCTGAACGGATGGCTAATCAAAAAAAATCTGGAGCATGACGCATGAAGAAAATGGGCAAGACGTTGCTGGCCGCCGCCCTGATGGGTGCCATGGCGACCGCTGTTCAGGCTGAAGACAAGGTATTGAACGTCTACAACTGGTCGGATTACATCGCTCCGGACACCATCGCCAAGTTCGAGAAGCAGTCTGGCATCAAGGTCAAGTACGACGTATTCGACAGCAACGAAACCCTCGAAGCCAAACTGCTGGCGGGCAAGTCGGGCTATGACATCGTCGTGCCGTCCAACAACTTCCTGGCCAAGCAGATCAAGGCTGGCGTGTACGAGGAACTGGACCGTTCCAAACTGCCGAACTGGAAGAACCTCGACCCCGACCTGCTCAAGGCCGTTGGCGATGCCAGCGACAAGGACAACAAGCACGCCTTCCCGTACATGTGGGGCTCCATCGGCATTGGCTACAACCCAGAGAAAGTCAAGGCCGCGCTGGGCGTGGACAAGATCGATTCGTGGGACGTGGTGTTCAAGCCTGAGAACATCGCCAAGCTCAAGAGCTGCGGCGTAAGCTTCCTCGACGCCCCGACCGAAATGCTGCCGGCCGCGCTGCACTACCTCGGCCTGCCAAGCAATAGCACCAAGAAGGAAGACCTGAAGGCCGCTGAGGACCTGTTCCTCAAAATCCGTCCTTCGATCACCTACTTCCACTCGTCCAAGTACATCGGCGACATGGCCAACGGCGACATCTGCGTGGCCGTCGGTTACTCGGGTGACCTGGAGCAGTCCAAGGCCCGCGCCCACGAAGCCGGCGACAAGGTCAAAGTGGACTACGTCATTCCCAAAGAAGGTGCCGGTACCTTCTACGACATGGTCGCCATCCCGAAAGATGCCGAGCATAAAGACGCTGCCTACCAGTTCATGGACTTCCTGATGCAGCCAGAAATCATGGCTGAAATCACCAACGCCGTGCGCTTCCCGAACGGCAACGCTGCTGCCACCCCGTTCGTGGACAAGGACATCACCAGCGACCCGAGCATCTACCCGCCTGCCGAAGTGAAGAAGCAGCTGTACGCGATTGCTGCGCCTGACGCTTCTGTGCAGCGTGTGATTACCCGCAGCTGGACCAAGATCAAGTCGGGCAAGTAAGCCTGATGCGAGGCCCTCTGGGCCGGGGTTGCCCGGCCCAGAGGCGGTGAAAGGCAATTGATGATTGCGGCATCGAAGCTGCGAAGGTAAGTTGCGCGCCGGTTTTGCGTGTGCGGCCCTATTGCCGCTACCCATGCACTGATTGTGAGGACCACCCACTTGTCTATTTCTGTATTACGCAAGGCCTTGATGGCTGGAGCGGGCCTGACGCTGGCATGCAGCGTCCAAGCGGCGCCTACGGTGCATTTCTACAACTGGTCCGACTATATCGGCCCGACCACACTCGCGGACTTCGAGAAGGCAACGGGTATCAAGCCCGTGCAGGATGTTTTCGATTCCAACGAAACCCTGGAAGGCAAGCTGCTGGCCGGCAACACCGGCTATGACGTGGTGGTGCCGTCCAACCATTTCCTGGGCAAGCAGATCAAGGCGGGCGCGTTCCAGAAGCTCGACAAGGGCCTGCTGCCCAATTATTCCAACCTGGATCCGGCCCTGATGAAGCGCCTGGAAAAGAACGATCCGGGCAACCAGTACGCCGTGCCTTACCTGTGGGGCACCAACGGCATTGGTTACAACGTTGAAAAGGTCAAGGCCGCGCTGGGCGTCGACACCATCGACTCCTGGGCCGTGCTGTTCGAACCCGAGAACATGAAGAAGCTCTCCAAGTGCGGCGTGGCCTTCCTCGACTCGGCGGACGAAATGCTCCCCGCAGTGCTCAACTACATGGGGCTGGACCCCAACAGCAGCAACCCCAAGGACTATCAGGCTGCCGAGCAGAAGTTGCTGGCGGTACGCCCGTACGTGACCTACTTCCACTCGTCCAAGTACATCACCGACCTTGCCAACGGCGACATCTGCGTCGCGGCGGGCTTCTCTGGCGATATCTTCCAGGCCAAGGCCCGTGCGGAAGAAGCCAAGAAGGGCGTGAACCTGGCGTATGCGATTCCCAAGGAAGGCGGCAACCTCTGGTTCGACGTGCTGGCGATCCCCAAGGACGCCAAGAACGTCAAAGAGGCCCATGCCTTCATCAACTATTTGCTGAAACCTGAGGTTATCGCCCAGGTCAGTGATTACGTCGGTTACGCCAACCCGAACCCCAAGGCTGGCGACCTGATGGACCAGGCCGTGAGGACTGACGCCGCGGTGTACCCACCGCAGGAAGTGCTGGACAAGATGTTCGTCAACAGTGAGTTGCCGCCCAAGGTGCAACGTTTGATGACCCGTAGCTGGACCAAGGTCAAGTCGGGCAAGTAACCATCCAGGCCCGCCGCGGCCCCCTGCAGAACAGGTTGCGCGGGTACACAAATCTTGTTGGGAGTTTCACTCATGGCAGTTGCCTCCGGTGCCTATAAGAAAGCCCTCGAGGGTGGCCAGCAACCCAAGCAGGTGCTGGTCAAGATCGACCGGGTCACGAAAAAGTTCGACGAAACGGTAGCGGTGGACGATGTGTCCCTGGAAATCCGCAAGGGCGAGATCTTCGCCCTGCTGGGTGGCTCCGGCTCCGGCAAATCGACCTTGCTGCGTATGCTGGCCGGTTTCGAGCGTCCGACCGAAGGGCGGATCATGCTCGATGGCGTCGACATCACCGACATGCCGCCCTATGAGCGGCCGATCAACATGATGTTCCAGTCCTACGCGCTGTTCCCGCACATGACCGTGGCGCAGAACATCGCCTTCGGCCTGCAGCAGGACAAGCTGCCCAAGGCCGACATCGACGCCCGTGTGGCCGAGATGCTCAAGCTGGTGCACATGACCCAGTACGCCAAGCGCAAGCCGCACCAGCTTTCGGGTGGCCAGCGTCAGCGTGTGGCCCTGGCCCGCTCGCTGGCCAAACGCCCGAAACTGCTGTTGCTTGATGAGCCAATGGGCGCTCTGGACAAAAAGCTGCGTTCGCAAATGCAGCTTGAACTGGTGGAAATCATTGAGCGCGTGGGTGTGACCTGCGTGATGGTGACCCACGACCAGGAAGAGGCCATGACCATGGCCCAGCGCATCGCCATCATGCACCTGGGTTGGATCGCCCAGATCGGCTCGCCGGTGGATATCTACGAGACCCCGACCAGCCGCCTGGTGTGCGAGTTCATCGGCAACGTCAACCTGTTCGAGGGTGAAGTGGTCGACGACGCCGAAGGCCACGCGATCATTGCCAGCCCAGAACTTGAGCGCAAGATCTACGTCGGCCACGGCATCACCACCTCGGTCGAAGACAAGCACATCACCTACGCGCTGCGCCCGGAGAAAATGCTGGTCACCACCCAACAGCCGACCTGCGAGCACAACTGGTCGCGCGGCAAGGTCCACGACATTGCCTACCTGGGTGGCCACTCGGTGTTCTACGTCGAGCTGCCGAGCGGCAAGGTAGTGCAGTCGTTCGTCGCCAACGCCGAGCGCCAGGGCACCCGTCCGACCTGGGGCGATGAAGTGTACGTGTGGTGGGAAGACGACAGCGGCGTGGTACTGCGGTCATGAAACTGCGCAAGCTCAAGCGAGCCTTCCAGCGCTTGACCCCGGAGGGGCGGCACCTGGTGATCGGCGTGCCGTTCATCTGGCTGTTCCTGTTCTTCATGCTGCCGTTCTTCATCGTGTTGAAGATCAGCTTCGCCGAAGCCGACGTGGCGATCCCGCCGTATACCGAGATCTACAGCTACGTCGAAGACAAGATCCAGCTGGTGCTCAACCTGGCCAACTACGGCCTGTTGACCGAAGACGAGCTGTACATCTCGGCCTACCTGGGCTCGTTGAAGATGGCCTTCTTCAGCACCTTGTTGTGCCTGTTGATCGGCTACCCGATGGCCTATTCCATCGCCAACGCCCGCAAAGAGTCGCAGACCGTTCTGCTGCTGCTGATCATGATGCCGACCTGGACGGCGATCCTGATCCGCGTCTACGCCTGGATGGGCATCCTCAGCAACAACGGGCTGCTTAACAGCTTCCTGATGTGGCTGGGGCTGATCGACCAGCCATTGCAGATCCTCAATACCAACCTGGCGGTGTACATCGGCGTGGTCTATTCGTACCTGCCGTTCATGATCCTGCCGCTCTATGCCAACCTGGTGAAGCACGACCCGAGCCTGTTGGAAGCCGCATCGGACCTGGGTTCGAGCACCTTCAACAGCTTCTGGAAGATCACCGTGCCGCTGTCGAAAAACGGCATCATCGCCGGCTGCATGCTGGTGTTCATCCCGGTGGTGGGTGAGTTCGTGATCCCAGAACTGCTGGGCGGCCCGGAAACGCTAATGATCGGTAAGGTGCTGTGGCAAGAGTTCTTCAACAACCGTGACTGGCCGGTGGCGTCCGCGCTGGCGGTGGTGATGCTGGCGATCCTGATCGTGCCGATCCTGCTGTTCAACCGCAGCCAGGCCAAAGAAATGGAGGGCAGGGCATGAAGCGCTTCAGTTTTTCCAAGCTGATGCTGGTGCTCGGCTTGCTGTTCATCTACCTGCCGATGCTGATCCTGGTGATCTACTCGTTCAACGCCTCCAAGCTGGTGACGGTGTGGGGTGGCTGGTCAGTCAAGTGGTACGTCGGCCTACTCGATAACACCCAGTTGATGGGGTCGGTGATGCGCTCGCTGGAAATCGCCTGCTACACGGCGGTGGCCGCGGTGGCGCTGGGTACCCTGGCGGCCTTCGTGCTGACCCGGGTCACCCGCTTCAAGGGCCGCACGCTGTTCGGTGGCCTGGTCACCGCCCCGCTGGTGATGCCCGAAGTGATCACCGGTCTGTCGCTGTTGCTGCTGTTCGTGGCCATGGCACAGATGATCGGCTGGCCGCAGGAGCGTGGCATCGTCACCATCTGGATCGCCCACACCACGTTCTGTGCGGCGTACGTGGCGGTGGTGGTGTCGGCGCGCTTGCGTGAGCTGGACCTGTCGATCGAGGAAGCGGCGATGGACCTGGGTGCCAAGCCGTGGAAGGTGTTCTTCCTGATCACCATCCCGATGATCGCGCCATCGCTGGCGGCGGGCGGCATGATGTCGTTTGCCCTGTCGCTGGATGACCTGGTACTGGCCAGCTTCGTGTCAGGGCCAGGCTCGACCACCTTGCCGATGGAAGTGTTCTCGGCGGTGCGCCTGGGTGTGAAGCCTGAGATCAACGCCGTGGCCAGCCTGATCCTACTGTCGGTGTCGTTGGTGACCTTCATGGTCTGGTACTTCAGCCGCCGCGCTGAAGAGCACCGTCGCAAGGCGATCCAGCAGGCCATCGAAGAAGGGGCCGCGGCGAATGTGTCGCAGCCGCAGGTCAAGCGCCCGACGGCAGCTGCTGCGTCGGCCTGACCCAGCCTGGGGCCGCTTTGCGGCCCTTCGCGGGGCAAGCCCGCTCCCACAGGTACACCACAGGCCTCAGGCTTGTGGATATCCCTGTGGGAGCGGGCTTGCCCGCGAAGAGGCCAGTAAATCCTCCCTCAATCGGGCCAATGCCAAGCCGGTTCATCCAGCATCCCCTGCCCAACGATCATCGTCTGGCCCAGCACTTTCTCCAGCCGAATCGCATTGCACCCCTCATCCTCTTCCAACGCCGCCACCAACCGTGGCGCATGCGATACCACCCACACCTGGCACTGCTGCGAAGCCCGCCGAATCAGCCGCGCCAGCGCTGGCAGCAAATCTGGATGCAAACTGGTCTCCGGTTCGTTGAGCACCATCATGCTCGGCGGCCTGGGCGTCAGCAGTGCCGCGACCAGTAGCAGGTAGCGCAAGGTGCCATCGGACAGTTCTGCGGCAGTCAACGGCCGCAACAGCCCCGCTTGCTGAAAACGCAGGCTGAACAGGCCACCGGGTGTCGCATCGATGCCCACTTGCGAGCCGGGAAAGGCGTCGCTGATCGCTGCCTGCAGCGCTTCGAAATCGCCGATCTCCTGGATGGTCTGCAACGCCGCCGCCAGGTCACGGCCGTCGTGGTGCAGCACCGGCGTGCGGGTGCCGAGGCGCGAATGGCGTGCCGGCGCTTCGGGGTCGGTACGGAAATGATCATAGAAGCGCCAGCTGCGGATCTGCTCG
Organism: Pseudomonas putida; assembly: GCF_025905425.1. Classification (NCBI taxonomy): domain Bacteria; kingdom Pseudomonadati; phylum Pseudomonadota; class Gammaproteobacteria; order Pseudomonadales; family Pseudomonadaceae; genus Pseudomonas; species Pseudomonas putida. Next base: position 5,536,722 of record NZ_CP109603.1, read on the forward strand.
CGCAGGTGCAGCACTTCAGGTGAGCCTTGCACGCTACCAACCTGGTCAAACAGGCTGTCGAACTCGGTCAAGTGCTGGCTCATGACCTGCCACTGGCGCCCCTCCCGGGCGCGCACCATGGCCGCGCTGCGCTCCACCAGCAGGCTGGCAGGGCGGCATACGGGGCCGGCCCAGATCGCTTCATGCTTGATCTGTGGGTCCAGGGAAAACATCGACCGGCTCGGCTCAGGTAGCCCCAGGCCAATGGCATAACCAAAGTCTTCGTCGGTAAAGCCCATTTTCAGGCGCCTCACCTGCTGGCGCGGCCCGCCTTGCACCGGTACCTCGCCCTTGAGCATGCGGCGGCTGATTTTTTCAGGCCCGGCATGGAACGTCGACTCCAACCCACCCTCGGCGGCCAAGGCATTGACCACCCCACCGCGCGCCGTCTCGGCGAGCAAGCGCAGGGCCTTGTACAGGTTGGACTTGCCGCTGCCATTGGCACCGGTAATCACGTTGAGCCGGCCCAGCGGCAAGACCAGCTGGTTGATCGAACGGTAGTTGGCGATGGCCAGGGTCGTGAGCATGGGGCGCTTCCGTGTGCGGGCGAACAGGCAGTATCGCCGTTTGCTAAACCCTGAACTACGCTAACAGTCGCATTCCTCGAACCATTTTGCGCGCAAGCAAGGAGCCCGCATGACGTTGAGGCGTCTTCAGTCGGCCGTTTGCCTAGGGTTGCTGTTTATGTTGTCGGGGTGCGAGAAGGAAGTCTCGAGCCCGGAACTGCCCAGGGTTGGCGTGTTGCAAGTACAACCCACCGATTTCGCGGCCAGGGTCACTCTGACCGGCGACGTGCAGGCGCGGGTGCAAACCGATTTGTCGTTCCGTGTGGGCGGCAAGATCATCTCGCGCAGCGTCGATGTGGGCGATCACGTCAAGGCCAACCAGGTGCTGGCACGGCTGGACCCGAAAGACCTGCAGAACAACGTCGATTCGGCCAAGGCAGAAGTGTTCGCCGCCCAGGCGCGCGTGACGCAGACGGCTGCGGCCTTCGTGCGTCAGCAAAAACTCTTACCCAAGGGCTACACCAGCCAGAGCGAGTACGACTCCGCCGAAGCCGCGCTGCGCAGCAACCAGAGCGCGCTCAAAGCCGCGCAGGCGCAGTTGGCCAACGCCAATGAACAGTTGAGCTACACCGCGCTGGTGTCCGAGGCCGCTGGCGTGATCACCGAGCGCCAGGCCGAAGTCGGGCAAGTGGTGCAGGCGACCATGCCGATCTTCGGCTTGGCCGCCGATGGCGACCGCGATGCGGTGTTCAACGTCTATGAATCGTTGCTGGTGGCGCCGCCAAGCGATGCCGGGGTGATCGTGAAGCTGCTCGATGACCCCAAGGTGCAGGCGCAAGGGTTTGTTCGCGAAGTGACGCCGACTGTTTCGGCCCAAAGTGGCACGGTGCAGGTCAAGGTCGGCCTGCGTGACGTGCCGCCCGGCATGCAGCTGGGCTCGCCAGTAACGGCCACTGCCAATACCCAAGGGCGCTCCAGCATCGAGCTGCCCTGGTCGGCCTTGACCAAGGCGCTGCATGAGCCTGCCGTATGGGTCGTGGGTGAGGGTGACAAGGTCGAACTGCGCAAGGTTGACGTCGCGCGCTACCTCACCGGCAAGGTCGTGGTCGCCAGCGGCATCAAAGGCGGCGAAATCGTCGTCGTCAATGGCGGGCAGTTGCTGCACCCGGGCATGCAGGTGGAAAAAATCGATCAGAAGGCCGGGGGGGATGCGCCATGAAGCGTTTGCTGCTGATGCTCCCGGTCGGGCTGCTGCTTGTTGCCTGCAGCAGTGAAGAGAAGGTCGTAGAGCCTGTACGGCCGGTGCTTTCGATGAAGGTCGAGCCGCAGGTGCAAGCGCAACTCGGGCGCTTTGCCGGCAGCATTCAGGCGCGCTTCGAGAGCACCTTGGGCTTTCGCGTGTCCGGGCGTATCGCGCGGCGCTGGCTCGATGTGGGCGCCCAGGTAAAGCCAGGCGACACGTTGGCCACCCTCGACCCCACCGACCAGCAGAACCAATTGCGCGCCGCTGAAGGCGATCTGGCCAAGGTTCAGGCGCAATGGATAAACGCCCAGGCCGACGCGCGCCGCCAGCAGCAGCTGTACGACCGCGGTGTCGGCGCCCAGGCCCAGTTGGACATTGCCCAGACCAACCTGAAAACCACCGGTGCGGCGCTGGAGCAGGCACGCTCGGCGCTTAGCCAAGCGCGTGACCAACTCGACTACAGCACCCTGCGCACCGACCACGCGGCAGTGATCACTGCCTGGCAGGCCGAAGCCGGGCAAACGGTAACGGCGGGCCAGGCGGTCGTCACCCTGGCCCGGCCAGACGTCAAGGAAGCTGTTATCGACCTGCCGATCGGCCTGGCCGAGCAACTCGACAAGGGCCTCACCTTCACCGTGGCCTCGCAGCTCGACCCAAGCATCAACACCACGGCCTCGTTGCGTGAGCTGGAGCCCCAAGCTGACGCCACCACGCGCACCCGGCGCGCACGCCTGACCCTGGCCAGCACGCCAGCGGCCTTCCACCTTGGCACGGCGATCAGTGTGAGCCTGAGCTCGGCGGTCACGCCGCGCAGTGAACTGCCGCTGAGCGCCTTGCTCGAACGCAACGGCAAGACCCAGGTGTGGGTGATCGACACACAGCAGAAAACCGTGGCGACCCGGGATGTGGCCTTGATCGACCGCACCAGCGAGCACATCGTCCTCGCCTCCGGGGTACAGCCAGGCGAGCGCGTGGTGACTGCCGGCGTTAACAGCCTCAAGCCTGGCCAGAAGGTCACCTTCGACGAGGATGCGCAATGAAAGGAAGCTTCAACCTGTCCGAATGGGCACTCAAGCATCAATCGTTCGTCTGGTACCTGATGTTCGTCGGCTTGCTGATGGGGATCTTCTCGTACTTCAACCTTGGCCGTGAAGAAGACCCGTCATTCACCATCAAGACCATGGTCATCCAGACCCGCTGGCCCGGTGCAACCCAGGACGAGACGCTGTACCAGGTCACCGACCGCATCGAGAAGAAGCTCGAAGAGCTGGACTCGCTCGACTACACCAAAAGCTACACCCGCCCTGGCGAGTCCACTGTCTACGTCTATTTGCGCGACACCACCAAGGCCAAGGACATCCCGGACATCTGGTACCAGGTGCGCAAGAAGATCCAGGACATCCGCGGCCAGTTCCCCGAGGGCATCCAAGGCCCGGCGTTCAACGACGAATTCGGTGATGTATTCGGTTCGATCTACGCCTTTACCTCCGATGGCCTGACCTTGCGGCAACTGCGTGACTACGTGGAACAGGCCCGTGCTGAAGTGCGCGAAGTGCCCAACATCGGCAAGATCGAGTTGGTCGGCACCCAAGATGAAGTGCTGTACCTGAACTTCTCCACCCGCAAACTGGCGGCCCTGGGCATTGACCAGCGTCAGGTCATGCAGGCGTTGCAATCGCAGAACGCGGTAACGCCGGCAGGGGTGATCGAAGCGGGACCTGAGCGTATTTCGGTACGCACCACCGGGCAGTTCGCGTCGGAAAAGGACCTGGAAACCGTCAACCTGAGGATCAACGACCGCTTCTTCCGCCTTGCCGACATTGCCGATATCGAGCGCGGCTACGTCGACCCGCCGTCACCGATGTTCCGCTACAACGGCCAGACCGCCATTGGCCTTGCCATCGGCATGAAGGCGGGCGGTAACATCCAGGTGTTCGGCGCTGCGCTGAAGAAGAAAATGGACAGCGTGATCACCGACCTGCCGGTGGGGGTGGGTGTGCACACCGTGTCCGATCAGGCTGTGGTGGTCAAACAAGCCGTGGGCGGCTTTACCAGTGCGCTGTTCGAGGCGGTGGTGATCGTGCTGGCGGTGAGCTTCGTCAGCCTCGGCGTGCGTGCCGGGCTGGTGGTGGCCTGCTCGATCCCGCTGGTACTGGCCATGGTCTTCGTGTTCATGGAGTACAGCGGCATCACCATGCAGCGGATTTCGCTGGGCGCCTTGATCATCGCCCTGGGCCTGTTGGTGGACGATGCGATGATCACCGTGGAGGTGATGGTCACGCGCCTGGAAATGGGCGAGAGCAAGGAGCAGGCCGCGACCTTCGCCTACACCTCGACGGCATTCCCGATGCTGACCGGTACCCTGGTGACGGTGGCCGGCTTCGTGCCGATCGGGCTCAACGCCAGCTCGGCAGGCGAGTACACCTACACCCTGTTTGCGGTGATCGCCGTGGCGTTGATCGTGTCGTGGGTGGTGGCGGTGTTCTTCGCCCCGGTGCTGGGCGTGCATATTCTCAGCAGCAAGGTCAAACCGCACGAGGCCGAGCCAGGGCGAATCGGCAAGGCATTCGAGGGCGGCCTGCTGTGGTGCATGCGCAATCGCTGGCTGACCATCATCGGCACGGTGTTGCTGTTCGCGCTGGCGATTTTCTGCGAGCGGTTCGTGCAGAACCAGTTCTTCCCTTCATCCGACCGGCCAGAAATTCTCGTCGACCTCAACCTGCCGCAGAACGCCTCCATCGAGGAGACGCGCAAGGTGGTTGACCGGCTGGAGGCCAGGATCAAAGACGACCCCGACCTGGTGCGCTGGAGTACATACATCGGCCAGGGCGCGATCCGCTTCTACCTGCCCCTCGACCAGCAGTTGCAGAACCCGTACTACGCCCAGCTGGTGATCGTCAGCAAAGGCTTCGAAGAACGTCAGGGCATGATGGATCGCTTGCAGAAACTGCTGCGTGAAGAGTTCGTCGGCATCGGCACCAACGTGCAATCGCTGGAGATGGGCCCGCCCGTGGGGCGGCCGATCCAGTACCGGGTCAGCGGCCAGGACATCGACCAGGTGCGCAAGCACGCCATCGAGCTGGCCACGTTGCTCGACGCCAACGAGCACATCGGCGAGATGATCTACGACTGGAACGAGCCGGGTAAGGTGCTGCGTATCGAGATTGCCCAGGACAAGGCGCGCCAGCTGGGGTTGTCGTCCGAAGATGTGGCCAACGTGATGAACAGCATCGTCACCGGCGTACCCATTACCCAGGTCAACGACAACATCTACCTGGTCAACGTGGTCGCCCGCGCCGAGGACAGCGAGCGGGGTTCGCCCGACACCTTGCAGAACCTGCAGATCGTCAGCCCCAATGGCACCTCGATACCGCTGTTGGCGTTCGCCACGGTGCGTTACGAGCTGGAGCAGCCGCTGGTCTGGCGGCGTGATCGCAAGCCGACCATCACCATCAAGGCGTCGGTCAATGGCGACATCCAGCCCACCGACCTGGTGGCCCAGCTCAAGCCCAAGATCGACGAATTTGCCAGCAAACTGCCGGTCGGTTTCGAGGTGGCGACCGGCGGTACGGTGGAGGAGAGCGCCAAGGCCCAGGGGCCGATCCGCAAGGTTATCCCGCTGATGCTGTTCCTTATGGCGACTTTCCTGATGATCCAGCTGCACAGCGTGCAGAAGCTGTTCCTGGTGGTCAGCGTGGCGCCGTTGGGGTTGATCGGTGTGGTACTGGCACTGGTACCAACGGGCACGCCGATGGGCTTTGTGGCGATTCTCGGGATTCTGGCCCTGGCCGGTATCATCATTCGCAACTCGGTGATTCTGGTGACCCAGATCGACGAGTTCGAAGCCCAGGGGCTGTCGCCGTGGGATGCGGTGGTGGAGGCCACCAACCACCGGCGGCGGCCGATCTTGCTGACGGCGGCGGCAGCCAGCCTGGGCATGATCCCGATTGCCCGAGAGGTGTTCTGGGGGCCGATGGCCTACGCCATGATTGGCGGGATCATCGTGGCCACCTTGCTGACGCTGCTGTTCCTGCCGGCCTTGTATGTGGCCTGGTACAAAATCCGCGAGCCTGAACACAGTAGCAAAACCCAACACTGAACCCTGTGGGAGCGGGCTTGCCCGCTCCCACAGAGGCCTTTTGTCGCCTACACAATCCTGGTTTGATTTTGGTTATATAAACATTCTTAAACAGTATTTTTAAGAATATCCGCGCCTCACTACTATTGCCCTCAAGCCAGGCGCAAATCCCCTTCAAACCTCTGCCCGGCACCCTCACTCCAAGGAGAACGAGCATGAGTGCATCTCTGCGTAGCATCGACGGTCAGGACGAAGCCACCATTCTGCGTGAGATCCAGAGCGCCCTGCGCGATCTGCGTTTCGGTGCGGTGGAGATTACCGTGCACAACGCTCAGGTCGTACAGATCGAGCGCAAGGAGAAGTTCCGCCTGCAACAGCCCGGCCACAAGCCCGGCTGATCGCGCCACACTTTTAAAACTAGAAAAATGCCAATCGGGAGCTTCACCATGTCCATCCGCCGTTATGCGCTTGCCGCTCTGGCCAGTGCTGTTTTTGCCGGTTCCGCAATCGCCAAGGACTACGAACTGCTGAACGTGTCCTACGACCCGACTCGTGAGTTGTATCAACAGTACAACGCCGAATTCATCAAGCACTGGCAGCAGTCCCACCCGGACGACAAGGTGAAGATCCAGCAATCCCACGGTGGCTCGGGCAAACAGGGCCGCGCGGTGATCGATGGCCTGCGCGCCGACGTGGTGACCCTGGCCCTGGCCGGCGACATCGACGAAATCGCCAAGCTCGGCAAGACCCTGCCGGACAACTGGCAGACCCGCCTGCCGGACGCTAGCACCCCGTACACCTCGACCATCGTGTTCCTGGTGCGCAAGGGCAACCCGAAAGGCATCAAGGACTGGGGCGACCTGATCAAGAAAGACGTCTCGGTCATTACCCCGAACCCGAAAACCTCAGGCGGTGCGCGCTGGAACTTCCTCGCCGCCTGGGCCTACGGCCTGAAGACCGGCGGTAGCGAAGACAAGGCCAAGGCCTACGTGCAGGAGCTGTTCAAGCACGTACCGGTGCTCGATACCGGCGCCCGTGGCTCAACCATCACCTTCGTCAACAACGGCCAGGGCGATGTCCTGCTGGCCTGGGAAAACGAAGCCTTCCTGGCGCTGAAGGAAGACGGTGGCGCAGACAAGTTCGACATCGTCGTGCCGTCGCTGTCGATCCTGGCCGAGCCACCGGTGGCCGTGGTCGACAAGAACGCCGAGAAGAAGGGCAATACCGCGATTGCCACCGAATACCTCAAGTACCTGTACAGCCCGGCTGGCCAGAAAATCGCCGCCGAGAACTTCTACCGGCCACGTGACGAGAAAGTCGCTGCCGAATTTGGCAAGCAATTCCCGAAACTGGACCTGGTAACCATCGACAAGGACTTCGGTGGCTGGAAGACTGCACAACCTAAGTTCTTCAATGATGGTGGTGTGTTCGACCAGATCTATCAGGCACAGTAAGCGGTTATGGAAAAGCGGGGCCGCTGTGCGGCCCATTCGCGGCACAAGGCCGCTCCCACAAGGAACCGGGCTCCCCTGTGGGAGCGGCCTTGTGCCGCGAATGGGCTGCAAAGCAGCCCCAAGATTCAGAAGCCTGCACCGGCCTGGGATTGATCCCGGGCTTCGTGCGTTCAACCAGGGATATTTATGTCACGTCGCATTTCCCCCGTCATACCCGGCTTCGGGCTGACGCTGGGCTACACCTTGGTGTACCTCAGCCTGATTGTGCTGATACCGCTGGCGGCCATGTTCATCCATGCCTCGCAGCTGACCTGGGAGCAGTTCTGGAACATCATCAGTGCGCCGCGGGTGATCGCCGCGCTCAAGCTGAGTTTCGGCACTGCCCTGTTCGCCGCCATCATCAATGGCGTGATCGGCACGCTGTTGGCCTGGGTGCTGGTGCGCTACACCTTCCCCGGCCGCAAGATCATCGACGCGATGATCGACCTGCCATTCGCCTTGCCTACCGCCGTTGCCGGTATCGCCCTGACCGCCCTGTACGCCCCGGCGGGTTGGGTTGGCCAGTTTGCTACCGACCTGGGCTTCAAGATCGCCTACACACCGCTGGGCATCACCTTGGCGCTGACCTTCGTCACGCTGCCGTTCGTGGTGCGCACGGTGCAGCCGGTATTGGCCGACATCCCGCGTGAAGTCGAAGAGGCCGCCGCCTGCCTGGGCGCGAAACCGCTGCAGGTGTTCCGCCACGTGCTGGCGCCCGCGCTGCTGCCCGCCTGGCTGACCGGCTTTGCCCTGGCCTTCGCCCGTGGGGTGGGTGAATATGGTTCGGTGATCTTCATTGCTGGCAACATGCCGATGAAGACCGAAATCCTGCCGCTGCTGATCATGGTCAAGCTCGACCAGTACGACTACACCGGCGCGACCGCCATCGGCGTGCTGATGCTGGTGGTTTCCTTCATCCTGCTGCTGCTGATCAACCTGCTGCAGCGCCGCATCGAAACCCCTTGAAGGAGGCCGGCTATGTCTAGTTCATCCCTGAGCGCTACCGCCGCCGCCAATGCAGCCCGCCGTGGCAGCGCCACGTCGCGGCGCATCCTGATCGGCCTTGGCTGGCTGGTGTTCGCGTTGTTCCTGCTGTTGCCGCTGGTGATCGTGGTATCGCAGGCCCTGAAAAACGGTTTTGGTACCTTCTTCGAGGCGATCTTCGAGCCCGACGCCTTGTCGGCGCTCAAGCTCACCCTGTTTGCCGTGGCGATTTCGGTGCCGCTGAACCTGGTATTTGGCGTCAGCGCGGCGTGGTGCGTGAGCAAGTACACGTTCCGTGGCAAGAGCATCCTGGTCACCCTGATCGACCTGCCGTTTTCGGTCTCGCCGGTGATCGCGGGCCTGGTCTACGTGCTGATGTTCGGCGCGCAAGGCCTGTTCGGCCCCTGGCTGCAGGACCATGACATCCAGATTGTATTCGCGCTGCCCGGCATTGTCCTGGCGACCATCTTCGTCACCGTGCCGTTCGTGGCCCGTGAACTGATCCCGCTGATGCAGGAGCAGGGCACCCAGGAAGAAGAGGCCGCGCGCCTGCTGGGCGCCAATGGCTGGCAGATGTTTTGGCATGTGACCCTGCCCAACATCAAATGGGGCCTGATCTACGGCGTGGTGCTGTGTACGGCGCGGGCGATGGGTGAGTTCGGCGCGGTGTCGGTGGTGTCCGGGCATATTCGCGGCGTCACCAACACCTTGCCGCTGCACGTGGAGATCCTCTACAACGAGTACAACCACGTCGCGGCCTTCAGCGTGGCCAGCCTGTTGCTGATCCTGGCGCTCTTCATCCTGCTGCTCAAGCAGTGGAGCGAGAACCGTATTAACCGCCTGCGCCAAAGCGCTGCGGAGGAATAATTCATGTCGATCGAAGTTCGTAACGTCAGCAAGCGCTTCAACAGCTTCCAGGCCCTGGACAACATCAACCTGGATATCCACAGCGGTGAGCTGGTGGCGTTGCTCGGCCCGTCCGGCTGCGGCAAGACCACCCTGCTGCGCATCATTGCCGGCCTGGAAACGCCGGATGACGGCACTATCGTGTTCCATGGCGAGGACGTGTCCGGCCACGACGTGCGTGATCGCAACGTCGGCTTCGTGTTCCAACACTACGCGCTGTTCCGCCACATGAGCGTGTTCGACAACGTCGCCTTCGGCCTGCGCATGAAGCCCAAGGGCGAGCGCCCGAGCGAGAGCAAGATTGCCGAAAAAGTGCATGAGTTGCTGAACATGGTGCAGCTCGACTGGCTCTCCGACCGCTACCCTGAACAGCTCTCCGGTGGTCAGCGCCAGCGTATCGCCCTGGCTCGCGCCCTGGCGGTGGAGCCCAAGGTGCTGCTGCTCGACGAGCCGTTCGGTGCCCTGGATGCCAAGGTGCGTAAAGAGCTGCGTCGCTGGCTGGCGCGCCTGCACGAAGATATCAACCTGACCTCGGTGTTCGTGACCCATGACCAGGAAGAGGCCATGGAAGTCGCTGACCGTATCGTGGTGATGAACAAAGGCGTGATCGAGCAGATCGGCTCGCCGGGTGAGGTGTACGAGCAGCCGGCCAATGATTTTGTCTACCACTTCCTGGGCGACTCCAACCGCCTGGCTTTGAGCGAAGGGCACCACGTGCTGTTCCGCCCGCACGAAGTGTCGCTGTCGCGCCATGAGACCGAGGGCCACCATGCCGCCGAGGTGCGCGACATTCGCCCGCTGGGCGCGACGACCCGTGTGACCTTGAAGGTGGAAGGGCAGAGCGAGCTGATCGAGGCCGAGGTGGTCAAGGACCACGACAGCCTGACTGGCCTGGCGCGGGGCGAGACATTGTTCTTCCGGCCGAAGGTTTGGCAGAAGGTGGCGGATATCTAATCTGCCTTTGAAGATGAAGAGCCCGGGCCCTGTCCCGGGTTTTTTATTGCCTGGTGGATTGCCGGGGCTGCACCGAGATTCCCTGTAGGAGCAGCCTTGTGCTGCGCATCGAGGGCGCAGCCCTCGCAGCAATCTCATGCCTTACGCGAATATTTTGCATGCCCATAAAGCATCGCTAATCGCCGTGCTGCCCACAGCCCGCGAAATCCGTGGCTTTCACGAGACCGCTCAAAAATAATATTCAATTAAGTTCTAACCATAATTTTAAACATTACTTTAAGAGATAAGCCTCTGGCCCCGATGATTCAGCCACACACCTGAATCGAGACCCCAGGAGTTTGATCAATGGGTAATGTCCAGACGGCCGTCAGAGCCTACGACCAGCCATGGCGCCCGGCCCCCGGCGACCTGGTCGAGCTTGGACGCACGCTTCGTCTTCCGCTTGGCCAGCAGCGCCTGCAACGCACGCCTGCCAGCGGCCTGAAGCGCCGCGACAAGCTGGCGTTGGCGTTGCTGGTACTGGCGCTGCACGGCGCCGCCGCCTACTGGGTCAGCCAGGCGCCGACGCCCGAGCTGCCCGTGGTGCCGCCGCAAGTGCCACCCATGACCATCGAGTTCGCTGCCCCTGCGCCGCCCGTGGTCGAGCCGCCACCGCCCGCACCCGCGCCGCCGGTGGTCGAGCCACCGCCGCCGCCACCGGTCGTCGACGAACTGGCCGCCAAGCCCAAGCCCAAGCCTAAACCGGTCCCTAAACCTGTGGTCAAGCAGCCGCCCAAACCGCAGCCAAAACCGGTCGAGGCGCCACCACCGGCCCCGGTGGCAGCCCCGGCGCCACCAGCCCCTGCGCCACCCGCGCCGGCACCGGTGACGCCAGCTTCAGCCAACGCCGCGTATCTCAAGAACCCGGCGCCGGAGTATCCGCAGATGGCTCAGCGGCGCGGCTGGGAAGGCACCGTGCTGCTGCGCGTCGAGGTACTGCCCAGCGGTAAGCCGGGCCAGATCCAGATCCAGAAAAGCAGCGGCCGCGATGCCCTGGACGCCGCCGCGCTGGCCGCGGTCAAGCGCTGGAGCTTCGTCCCTGCCAAGCAAGGCGACGTGGCCCAGACCGGCTGGGTCAGCGTGCCGATCGACTTCAAGCTTCGCTAACGCATTTCACAGAATCAGCAGAACATAGGAAGACATCATCATGAGCCTGTTGGCATCCCCCCTCGAATCCGTTGAAAGCGCAGTCATCTGGCTGCTGGTCGGTTTCTCCGTTGTCACCTGGGGCCTGGCCCTGGTCAAGGTCGTGCAGTTCGTGCGGCTGAAGAACCAGGACAAGCGCTTCCACCAGCAGTTCTGGGCAGCCTCCAGCCTGGACTCGGCCGCCGAGATCAGCCATGAACTGCCTGGCCCAGCGGCCCGCGTCGCGCAGTCCGGCTATGCCGCCATTGCCGTCGGCGATACCACCCAGGCCAACGACCTGAGCCACGCCATCAATCACCAGGACCGCCTCGAACGTGCCCTGCGCCAGCAGATCGTGCGCGAGCGACGTTCGCTGGAAACCGGCCTGGCCGTGGTTGCCAGTATCGGCAGCACCTCGCCCTTCATCGGTTTGTTCGGCACCGTGTGGGGCATCATGGAAGCGCTCAAGGGCATCAGTGCGGCAGGGTCCGCCAGCCTCGAAACCGTGGCCGGGCCTATCGGCGCGGCGCTGGTGGCCACGGGTGTGGGTATTGCCGTCGCAGTGCCTGCGGTGCTGGTCTACAACTACTTCCTGCGTCGCCTCAAGCTGACCGCAGCTGACCTGGACGACTTCGCCCATGACTTCTACAGCCTGGCGCAGAAGAGTGCCTTCCGGGTACTGGTGCACCCCGCTGTGCACAAAGCCCAGGCCGGTTTCACCCAGCCAGTGAAGGAGGCGTCCTGATATGGCCTTTTCGACCCAGGACAGCGACGAAGTCCTCAGTGAAATCAACGTCACGCCGTTGGTGGACGTCATGCTGGTGCTGCTGGTGGTGTTCATCGTCACCGCGCCACTGCTGACCAATGCCATCCCCATCAACCTGCCCAAGACCGAGGCGGTGGCACCGGTGGAGCAGAAAGACCCGCTGGTGGTGAGCATCGACGGTGCCGGCAAGTTGTTCATCAACAAGGACGAGATCCAGCCGGACCTGCTGGAGACCAACCTCAAGGCGGCCAAGGCCAAGGACGCGGAAGTCCGTGTGCAGCTGCAGGCCGATGATGGCGTGAACTACGGCGAAGTGGCGCGGGCCATGGCGGCCATCGAACGCGCGGGTATCAGTAAGCTGGCGGTGATTACCGCGCGCTGACTCGGCAAGAGCTTTTCAAACCTCTTCAGGCAAGTGACTCTCTTTGAGAGCTTATGGGCCACATCTCTTGGCAGGGGTTGGCCCTTTTTTTTGCCTGCACGATGCCTACCGTCGGCAAGCGGTGAACGCTTTTGGTTATTAATAAATAGCTTCTTATTCCTTTACGAATATAACTCCCTCCTTATACTGGTCTCCAAGCACGCAAACTTACTGGAGGCGTCCCCATGCGCAATGAGTCGATTCGTTACCTGATTGTGCCGGGCTGGCAAGGATCGCCAGACAACCATTGGCAGAGTCACTGGCAGCGTACCTTGCCCAACAGCGCCCGGGTCGAGCAGCACGACTGGCTGACCCCGCAACGGCGCGATTGGGTGCAGGCCCTGGAGCAGGCGATTGCCGCCGAACCCTCGCCGGTGATTCTCATCGCTCACAGCCTGGGCTGCGTCACCGTCGCCCACTGGGCCGCCGAGGCCAGCCCGGCGATGCTGCGCCAGGTGCGTGGCGCGTTGCTGGTGGCGCCTGCGGATGTCGAGCGGCCAACCTGCGCGCCGGCGCTTCGCAACTTTGCGCCGATCCCGATGCAGGCGCTGCCGTTCCCAAGCCAGGTGGTCAGCTCTGACAACGACCCGGCTGTGAGCGTGCCGCGCGCATTGCACCTGGCCCAGGCCTGGGGTGCTGAAGCGGGCTTGCTGACCAACGCCGGGCACATCAACGTCAAGTCCGGGCACGAGCGCTGGGAGCAAGGCTTCGCCTATCTGTATCGCTTGCAGAGCCGGGTCGAACAGCGCGCACTGCGCCGCGCCTGATCGCCCCCTACTGATTCCGTTAGCCTGACGCCCGGCCTCCGAAGGCCTGGGGCGGGAGTTTGTCATGACTTTTCAAAACCCGTTTGGCCAGCCGCTGCTGACCTTTCCCGAGCTGGACAAGAGCCCGCTGAGCATTCGTGCCAAGGCCCTGGTGTTCATCGACCCGCGTTCGCAGCAGCTACGTGCAGACCTCGAACGCCTGGCGCCGCAGCCACTGCCGGTGCTGATCCGTGGCGAGACCGGCACCGGCAAGGAGTTGCTGGCGCGCCAGATTCACCGCGCCAGTGATCGCAGTGGGCTGTTTGTGTCGGTCAACTGCGCGGCCATCAGCCCTACCTACGCCGATGCCGAGTTGTTCGGCTACAGCGCTGGTACCCACGGCGGTACCGCCAGCAGCCGCGCCGGCTGGTTCGGTTCGGCCAACGGCGGCACGCTGTACCTGGACGAGATTGCCGACTTGCCGCTGGAGATCCAGGGCAAGCTGCTGGCCGCACTGGAAAACCGCGAAGTGACGCGCGTTGGCGCGCAGCAGCCTCAGCCTGTGGATGTGCGCCTGGTGGCTGCGACCAGCATCGACCTGGCGCGGGTGGTGAAGGCTGGCAGGTTCAATGAGCGCTTGTACCAGTACTTGCGCGAGGGCGCGCTGGAACTGCCCCCGTTGCGCGAGCGTCGGGGCGATATCCTGCCGTTGGCCGAGTACTTTGTGGGTATCTACACCGCCCGCCTGCAGCGCTCGGTGCCGCTGATCAGCGACGCGGCCCAGCAGGTGCTGGAAGCCCATGCCTGGCCCGGCAACACCCGCGAGCTGGAGAACGTCATCCACTTCGCCCTGCTGGTGAATGACAGCGAGGAGATCCAGCCGGAGGACCTCGATCTGGGCAACCCTACGCGCTAGACAGCACTCATAAGCAAAGGCGGTAATGGCAGTTTGTTTTTGGAATAAGCAGCGAATTAAAAGATATTGTTGCGGCATAAGAAATCTCGGTATTGTCCGTCTCACGCCCACCCGACATGGGGCAGGGCACCCGACTTCGCCATCGCCGATGGCCCAGATTCAGAATAAGGACCACCATGAAGAAGACCCTGCTGACCACCGCCCTGGCCGCTGCCCTGTCGCTCGCCGGCCTGGCCAATGCCGCTGAAAAACTGGTGGTTGCCGCCACGCCGGTTCCCCATGCCGAGATCCTTGAGCTGATCAAGCCGACCCTGGCCAAGGAAGGCGTGGACCTGCAGATCAAGGTCTTCACCGACTACGTGCAGCCGAACGTGCAGGTCGACCAGAAGCGTCTGGACGCCAACTACTTCCAGACCCTGCCGTACCTGCAGAACTTCAATGAAGGCAAAGGCACCCACCTGGAAACCGTGGTTGGCGTACACGTCGAACCGTTCGGTGGCTACTCGAAGAAGGTCAAGAGCCTGAGCGAGCTTAAAGAAGGCGCCACCGTTGCCATCCCTAACGAAGGCAGCAACAGCGGCCGCGCCTTGCTGCTGCTGCAGAAGGCTGGCCTGATCACCCTGAAAGACCCGAAAAACGCCCTGGCCACACCGAAAGACATCGCCGAGAACCCGAAAAAACTGAAGTTCCGCGAGCTTGAATCGGCCATGCTGCCGCGTGTGCTGGACCAGGTTGACCTGGACATGATCAACACCAACTATGCCCTGGAAGCTGGCCTGAACCCAGCCAAGGACGCGCTGGTGATCGAAGGCGCCGACTCGCCGTACGTGAACTTCCTGGTTGCCCGTCCGGACAACAAGGACAGCGATGCCATCCAGAAGCTGGCCAAGGCCCTGACCAGCCCGGAAGTGAAAGCATTTATCGCTAAGAAATACAGCGGTGCTGTGCTGCCGGCCTTCTGATCCGGTCGCAGCCCCGAGCCTGAAAACGCCGACGCCATTGCGTCGGCGTTTTTGTTTGTGCCCGTGATGCGATCCCTTGTAGACGCGACGCAAGGCCGCGCCTACAAGGGCGGTGTTAGTCCGTAATATTGATATCCCATAAAGATATTTATTGAAAGTTTTTTATATCATTACAGTCTAGGTATCGTGCTCCTTGCACACCGCATGACTGTTCTACCCATGACCTTCGACATCCCCTTCATCCTCAGCACCCTGCCTGCGTTTTTCAAGGCCGTGGGCGTGACCTTGCAGGTAGGCCTGATCGCCATCGCCACCTCGCTGCTGGTCGCCCTGCTCAACGCCACCATCCTGGTGCTGCGCACCCCTTACCTGTCGCGCCTGGTCAAAGGCTACGTCGAGCTGGCGCGTAATACCCCGCTGTTGATCCAGCTGTTCTTCGTGTACTTCGCCTTGCCCAGCCTGGGCCTGAAGATTTCCGGTTTCACTGCAGCCATCATCACCATGACGTTCATGGGGGGGGCTTACCTGACCGAGGTGTTGCGTGCTGGTGTCGAGGCAGTGCCGCGCGCTCAGCTGGAGTCCGGGCGCTCCATTGGCCTGTCCGAGGGCCAGTTGCTGCGCCATGTGATCCTGCCCCAGGCCAGCATCCTCAGCCTGCCCGCGTTGTTCGCCAACTTCATTTTCCTGCTCAAGGAAACCACCGTCGTTTCGGCTGTGGCCGTACCTGAGATCCTCTACACCACCAAGAATTACATCGCGCTGTATTACAAAACCTACGAAATGCTCGCCGTGCTGACCCTGCTCTGCGTGCTGTTGTTCCTGCCGTTGTCGTTGCTGCTGCGGTACCTGGAAAGGAGGCTGCAGCATGGCCAATTCGGCTCCTGAACTGTTGCTGGTGTCGCTGCCGCAACTGGCCGGCGGCGCGGCGCAGACCTTGGCAATCTCGGCGTTGGGCATTCTCTTTGCGACCTTGGGCGGTGTGCTGTATGGCGTGCTGGCTACCCTCGGCAACCGGGGCCTGAACATCGTGCTGCAGATCTACCAGGAGCTGTTCCGCGCCATCCCCGTGTTGGTCTGGCTGTACCTGGTGTTCTTTGGCCTGCCGATCTTCTTCGCCCTGAGCATTCCCAGTTTCTGGTGCGCGGTGCTGGTGCTGGGCCTGTGGGGCGCCAGCGAAGTCGGTGAAGTGGTACGCGGCGCGCTGCGTTCGCTGCCGCGTGGCCAGCGTGAAGCCGGGTTGTCGATTGGCCTGTCCGGTTGGCAGCTGTATGGCTACGTGCTGCTGCCCCAGGCACTCAAGCGCATGACCCCGCCGACCATCAACATCTACACGCGGATCATCAAGACCAGCTCGTTGGCCGTGCTCATCGGCGTGGTCGAGGTGATCAAAGCCGGCCAGCAGATCATCGAGCGCACCTACGAATCGGTGCTGATCTACGGCGCGCTGTTCTTGTTCTTCTTCATCATCTGTTATCCGCTGTCCGCCGCTTCGCGCGTGCTGGAACGCCGTTGGGCACATTCATGAGCGCATTGATCGAATTCCAGGGTTTCAACAAGTTCTTTGGCGAGCACCAGGTGCTCAAGGACGTCGACCTCAAGGTGCAAGCCGGCGAGGTGGTGGTGGTGCTGGGGCCGAGCGGTTGCGGCAAGAGTACTTTGCTGCGCTGCTTGAATGGCCTTGAAGAAGCCCACGGTGGCCATCTGCGCCTGGGCGGCCAGGAGCTGCTCGACCCCCGCACCGACTGGCGCCAGGTGCGCCAGCGGGTGGGCATGGTGTTTCAGAGTTATCACCTGTTCGGCCACATGAGCGTGATCGACAACCTGCTGCTCGGCCCGCTCAAGGTGCAAAAGCGCGAGCGTGCCGAAGCCCAGGCCCAGGCCGAAGCGCTGCTGGCGCGGGTGGGCCTGCTGGACAAGCGCGATGCCTACCCCCGGCAGTTGTCCGGCGGCCAGCAGCAACGCATCGCGATCGTCCGGTCGCTGTGCATGAACCCCGAAGTGATGCTGTTCGATGAAGTCACGGCGGCCCTCGACCCAGAAATGGTCAAGGAGGTGCTGCAGGTGATCCAGGGCCTGGCCCGCGACGGCATGACCCTGCTCATCGTCACCCACGAAATGGCCTTCGCCCGCGCGGTGGCCGACCGCATCGTGTTCATGGAGGCCGGCAGGGTCCTTGAACAGAGCGCCCCCGAGAGCTTCTTCACCCGACCGCAGACCGCACGCGCGCAGCAGTTCCTGGAGAAATTCTCCTTTGTAGAAAGCCTGCCGAAGACACTGCACAAGGAACTGTCATGAAAACTGCCAACCTCACCAAACTGCTGGCGCCGCTGTTCGGCCTGGCCTTGCTGGCCGGCTGCAACAAGGCCGAAGAACCCCCAAAACCCGCGGCGGCCTCGCCGGCAACCAGCTACCTGGAAACCATCAAGGCCCGCGACAAACTGATCGTCGGTGTGTTCACCGACAAACCGCCGTTCGGTTTCGTCGATGAAAAGGGGCGCTACGTTGGCTTCGATACCGACATCGGTCGTCGCCTGGCCAAGGACCTGCTGGGCGATGAAAACAAAGTCGAGTTCGTCGCCGTGGAGCCGGCCAGCCGTATTCCGTTCCTGCAGAGTGACAAGGTCGACCTTATCCTGGCCAACATGACCGTCACCCCGGAGCGCAAGGAAGCGGTGGACTTCACCAACCCCAACCTGCGCGTGGCCGTGCAGGCCATCGTCGCCGACGGCAGCGCGGTACAGACGCTCGACGACCTGGCCGACAAGACCATCATCGTTACCACCGGCACCACGGCCGATATCTGGCTGACCAAAAACCACCCGGACTGGAAGCTGCTCAAGTTCGAGAAAAACAGCGAGTCGCTGCAAGCCCTGGCCACTGGCCGTGGCGATGCCTATGCCCAGGACAACCTGATTCTGTTCAGCTGGGCCAAGCAGAACCCAGGCTACCGCGTGTTGCCTGAGCTGCTGGGCGACGAGGCACCGATTGCGCCAGCGGTGAAGAAGGGCAACACCGAGTTGCGCGACTGGGTAAATGCCGAGCTGGCCAAGCTGGGTGAAGAGAAGTTCCTGCTCAAGCTGTATGACCAGTATGTACGCAAGGAACTGAGCGACGACACCAAGCCTGAGAGCGTGATTGTCGAAGGCGGCAAGTGGCAGGGTTGATCGTGTAACGGGGGCCGCTTTGCGGCCCATTCGCGGGGCAAGCCGGCTCCCACAGGCGCGTCGCCAACTGTGGGATCATCCCTGTGGGAGCGGGCTTGCCCCGCGAATGGGCTGCGCAGCAGCCCCTTACTCAGCCGGCACCAAGCGCAAGGTACTCTGCGCCGGAATCACCCCCAGCTGCGCCCGTTGGTACTGCCCCTCGATATACCCCGCAGCTTGATCCGAATAGTGCTTATCAAACGGCACCCCACTTTGCCCGACCGGATTGCTGGTCAAGGCCTGCCCGGCATCGGCAAAGTCGATCAGCCTGCGCGTCGAGGGCCCATACGTGACCGGCCACGGCGCCGGCCCGATCTTCGCCGACAGATTGTTGGGCACCTCATGCGTGCCCGGTGCGGCGAACGGGCCGACGTTGAACAGCAGGTTCAGCGGCTTTTTCACCCCGAGCGGGTGATTGTGGGTCAGGGTATGGGCCTTGCCCCATTGCCAGCTCGCCGGGTCGCTGCCCAGAGTGTCTCGCAGGTGCTTCACGCTTTTTTGCCAGGCGATGCGCACGACCGCGGTACGGTCGGTGCGTTCGTTCGCCCCACGGGTGCCCCACCACGGTGACTCGGCATCGGCAGCCAGGCGGGGTAGGGCGGCGTCGATGGCGCGGGTGCTGATCAGCACCGGGAACCAGGTGTCGCCCAATTCGTCATGCAGGGCCGCGAACGCCAGTTCATACAGAAACTGGTTGAACAGCGTGGCGCTAATCGAGTCCAGCGGGTAGTCGCCGCCCCAGGCTGCCAGTTGCTCGACCAGCTCTTTCTCCTCGTCACCCTCGGCCACCGAGCGCAGCGTCGCCAGCAGCGGTGCAAGGGTGCGCGGGCCATGGTCAGTGGCGGTGTCCAACTGCAAGGCTTGGCTATTTTCGGTATCCCACTTCACGTCAGGGCTGGCCAGGTGGCGGTCGAGCTGACGGCCACGGTCCGGCAGGTTGTAGTAGCCCGGCACAGGCACGGCCGAAGGTGGCTGATAGTTGGCCGAAACGATGTAACCGCGTGCCGGGTTTTCTTGCTGCGGGTTGGCACTGAAGGGGTAGAAGCCGAGTTTGTCTGCCTGCGGGCTGGCGCCATCGAGGATGAACGTCGGGTTGACGCCCGCCGGGCGGATCGGCAGCTGTGCGGCGGCCCACCAGCCGATGTCGCCACGGGCGTTGGCCCAGACGAAGTTCAACCCAGGCGCCTGGACCTTGGCGGCAGCCTCGCGCATCTTGCCCAGGGTGTCGGCGCGGTTGAGCTGGTAGAAACCGTCGAGGATCGGGTTTTCGGTTTCCAGAAACGCCCACCACATGGCCACCGGCGTGGTCCCTGCGGTAGCGCCCAATACCTCGTTGACGATCGGGCCGTGGGGCGAGCGGCGCAGGCTGAGGGTGACGGGCGCCTCGCCTTTGACGGCGATGGTCTGCTCGGTCTGTTCCAAGGTTTGCCAGGTGCCATTGATCATCACCTGGTCGGTGTTTTCGGGGTTGGTCCGTTCGGCGATCAGGTCGACGTCATCGTTCTGGAACATCGTCAGGCTCCAGCCGAAGTCGCGGTTGTGCCCGAGCAGCGCGAAGGGGTTCAGCGCCTGAAAGTAGCCATACAGGTTGAACCCGGGCGCCGACAGCTCGGCCTCGTACCACACCGCCGGTACCGCAAAACTGATGTGCGGGTCACCGGCCAGCAGGGGCTTGCCGCTGCGGGTGCGGCTGCCGGCGACGGCCCAGGCATTGCTGCCTTCGAACTGCGGGATGCCCGCATCGCCCAAGGCGTCGTGGCTAAGCCGGGCAAGTGCCTCCAGGCTGCGCCAGTCGGCGGTTGCCAAGGGGGTTGCCACGGCGCCGTTGGGTTGCCAATCGAGGTCGAAGATTTTCAGATACTGCGGGCCGAGCTGGTCGCGGATGTAGGTGAGCGCGGGCTCGGTGCGAAACGCGGCGGCGAAGCTGTAGGCCAGGTAGCCGGCGATGCTCAGGGTGTCCTCGGCGGTGAACGGGCGGGGGGCGATGCCCAGCAGGTCGAACTCGATCGGTTTTGGGTGGCTGGCCTGCCAGCTGTTGATGCCCTCCAGGTAGGCTTGCAGGGCCTGCCAGGCGGGTGATTGGCGGTCCAGCCGCTGCACCATCAGCGCCGCTTGATCGCGGATACGCAGGCTGCGGAAGAGGGTGTCGGTAGGCAAGAGTTTTTCGCCCAGCACCTCGGCCAGCTCACCGCGCGCCAGGCGGCGCATGATCTCCATCTGGAACAACCGGTCCTGGGCGTGCACGTAACCCAGGGCGCGGTACAGGTCCTGTTCGTTCTGTGCCTGCAGGTGCGGTACGCCGCGGCCGTCATAGCGCACGCTGACCGGCGCCTGCAGGCCGGCGATCGCCACCTCGCCCTCACGTTGCGGCAGCTTGCCGTGCACGTACCAGTAACCGGCGCCAGCGGCCACGGCGGTTACCACGGCCAACAGGGTCAGGCTGCGCTTCATCGAGACTCCTTGTGCATTCGAGCGAAAACTGTGGTCCGATCATCGACGGATTCGCGAACAGAGCATAGCCCTCGAAAGGAGTTTCCATGTCCCTCAGCGAAAAACAGAAAATGCTCACAGGCCAGCTCTATCACGCCGGCTGCCCCGAGCTGCAAGCCGAGCAGGTTGCCAACAAGCACTGGATGCAACGCTACAACAGCAGTTTCGAGCTGCTCAACGACGCACGTCACGGCTTGCTGGTCGAGCACTTTGGCCAGGTTGGCGAAGGTGCGGTGATCCGCCCTCCGTTCTATTGCGACTATGGCTACAACATCAGCGTTGGCCGCAACACGTTCATGAACTTCAACTGTGTGATCCTCGATGTGCTGCCGGTGCACATCGGCGACGATTGCCAGATCGGCCCGGCGGTGCAGATCTACACCGCCGACCATCCACTGGACCCTGAGGTGCGCCGCACGGGGTTGGAGAGTGGCCGACCCGTGACCATCGGCAACAACGTGTGGATTGGTGGCGGGGCGATCATCCTGCCGGGCGTGACCCTTGGCGACAACGCTGTGGTCGGCGCGGGCAGCGTGGTCACCCGCGATGTGCCGGCAGGTACGGTGGTGGTGGGTAACCCGGCGCGGGTGCGTCAGCCATCCCAGGGGCAGTAGCAACCCACCGCCAAGGTGTTGGAGGCGGTCACCTGACGGTTGTCGAGCAACGCCTTGAGGATCGGTTCGATGAAGCTGTTGCTTGCGTTGCACACCGCCCCTTCGCTGTAGGGCCCAAAGTACGCGAGGTTGCCTTGTCGGTCCCAGATGGCCACGGCCGGGGAGGCGGGCAGTTGTTCGCTACCGGGCAGGCTGGTAAGCGGCTTGAGGGCGGTGAGGTTTGCGGGCAGCTGGCCGTGGCTGCCGGGTTTTTGCAGCACATGGAAGCTGACGCCGTCGCCTGCGAAGTGGCTGACAAGGTCCGCCAGGTGCTGCTGATTGCCGACATTGCACGGGCAGGCCGGGTCCCAGAAGTGCACCACACGGATCGGGCCGGGGCCGGCGAGCTCGAAGGGCAGGCGCAGTTGGCTGCCGTCGAACAGGGTGGCCTGGTTGTCGAACGGGCGCAGGTAGCGGGACTGGAAGGTGGTGTAGGCCTGCCAGAGAATGGCAACGCCAACCAGTAGGACGATTGCCGTGCACGATGATTTGATGATTCGGCTATTCATGAGGAGTCATTGGCCCTTTGTGGGAGCGGCCTTGTGTCGCGAAAGGACCGCGCAGCGGTCCCGGCAATTTCTGCGATAGCGCTGAAACCGGGGGCCGCTTTGCGGCCCTTTCGCGACACAAGGCCGCTCCCACAATCTGATAGGTGCTGGTTGTTCGGGGGTGAGCAAGCTTGCCACGACGCCAGCTAGAGCTGAATATCACAGATCAATACTCGCTTCGCTCTGGATGTACCCGATGCCCGCCGCTTTGCTCCCCGACCTTCTGCGTGCCAGTCTCGCGCCCTTGACCGATCGCCAGCCGTTGTCGGTGCAGGGGCGGGACTACCAGCATTTCTATGGCCTGGATCTGCCCGTGCACAGTTGGCTGGGTGGCTTCCAGGCGGCGGGGTTCGAATTGGTCGGGCAAGTCTGGCTACCGCCACAACCCGTGGCCACCGTGTTCCTGCTGCATGGCTATTACGACCACATGGGGCTTTACCGGCATGTGATCGAGTGGGCACTGGGCCAGGGCTATGCCGTGATCAGCTGTGACCTGCCAGGGCATGGCCTGTCCAGTGGTGAGCGGGCCAGCATCAGCGACTTTTCGCTGTATCAACAGGTGCTCGATGCACTCTTCGAGCAAGCGCGCAGGCTGGACCTGCCGCGGCCTTGGCACTTGTGCGGGCAGAGCACGGGGGGCGCCATCGTGGTCGACCACCTGTTGCACCGGGGCGAGCAAAGCCCGGCCGACGGGCAGGTGATTCTGCTCGCACCTCTGGTACGGCCCTGCTCCTGGCGTTGGTCGAAGCTCAGCTATTGTGTGCTGCGCCACTTCGTCAACGGCATCGAACGGCGTTTCAGCGAGAACACCAACGACCCGGCCTTCCTGACGTTTCTGCAAGCCGACCCCCTGCAACCGCGCCGCTTACCAACCGCCTGGGTCGGCGCGCTGATCGCCTGGGTCAAACGCATAGAAGGGGCGCCACGCAGCACGCGGCGGCCCTTGATCGTGCAAGGTGAGGCGGACGGTACGGTGGACTGGCCCTACAACCTCGAAGTGCTCAAGGCCAAGTTTGCCGAACCGCAGATACTGATGCTGCCCGAGGCGCGGCACCACTTGGCCAATGAGCTGCCAGGCATCCGCCAGCGTTACTTTGCCTTCATCGACCAGCGCCTGGGCTGATCACTTGAGGTCGGCAGCGCTCTGGCCGACCGCAAGCCCGGCACGCACCGCAGCCAGTGCCGCCTGGTAATACGCCTTGCCTTCAGGTGATTCGGCGAAGGTGGCGAATTCTTCCAGCTCGGCGTCGGACAAGTCGCGGTAGACGTACAGCAGGGTGTTGTTGAGGTCCTCGCCGATCTGGTTCATCAGGCGCTGGCGCTGGCCATCGAGCAGGCCTTGGGCCTGGCCGCCACCGAACAGGCCGGGGATCATCGAGCTGAGGCTGTCAGCGGCGACGCCGGCAATTGCCAGGCTGACTTCGGCACCGGCCTCACGGGCGGGCAACGCCTGAGCCAGGTGGCCGATGACCAGCAGGCGGTCGTCGCTGGCCTGGATCTTCGGCAGGCCTTTGGCATGCTTGGCCAGTTGGTCCTTGCGCGTGGCCTGCAGTTCGGCCGCCACTACCTTGCGGCCCAGCGGCGACTTGAAGAAGGCCAGCGCTGGCGCCGGGTTGTTCAGGGTTGCGCGCAGTTGCGCCTGGGCACGACGGTCCACGGCCTGGGCCTGGAAGCGCTGATTGCTGTTATTGACCAGCGCTTGGTAGACGGCAGGCGGCAGACTGTTGCGATAGCGTTCCTGGGCGGCGCTCAGGGCATCGTTGAAGTGGGCGCGCTGGTCAGGCCAGCCGGCGGCCTTGTACAGTTGATCCAGGTTGTCTGCCCAGACAGGCATGGTGCAGATCATCAGCAGAATCAGGGAAAACAGACGGCGCATTCAGGACTCCTGTCGGCAGGCGGCTATTGTCCGTGGCATGGCGTCGGTTTGTCGAGATATCCGCGCACTTCTCGGCCAAGTGGCGCTGTGCGAGTGCAGGGCTAATGGATATGATGCGCGCCATGCATACCTCCCCTGAACACCCGATGCTTGCGGCCGTCGTCGACGATCTGGCCACCCATGGCTGGTCCCAGCAGGCACTCTTTTTGCCGGCCGATCTGGTGCGCGCGCTAGCAGCCGAGTGCCGGCGCCGTGACGCCGAAGGCGAGCTCAACCCTGCAGGGGTTGGGCGCGGGGCTTCACAGGAGATCCGCGAGGCCATCCGCGGCGACCAGATTCAGTGGATCGACCCCGGCCAGGCCGCTGCCTGCGATCAGTACCTGGAAGCCATGGACCAGCTGCGCCTGGCCATCAACCAAGGGCTGTTCCTGGGCCTTGAAGATTTCGAATGCCATTTCGCGTTGTACCCGCCAGGGGCGTTCTATCGTCGCCACCTGGACCGCTTTCGCGACGATGACCGGCGCATGGTCTCGGCAGTGCTTTATCTGAACGAAGGCTGGCAGCCGCAGGATGGCGGCCAGTTGCGCATGTTCCTGGCCAACGACATCGAGCACGACGTGCAGCCTGTGGCCGGATGCCTGGTGGTGTTCCTGTCGGGTGATGTGCCCCATGAAGTGTTGCCGGCCGGGCGTGAGCGCCTGTCGTTGACTGGCTGGTTCCGGCGGCGTGGCAATGACCTGTTCTGAGTTGCCCAAGGTACTGGTCAGCGCGTGCCTGCTGGGGCAGCCGGTGCGCTATGACGGCCGGGCCAGTGGCCATCCGGACCTGTTGCAACGCTGGCAGGGCGAAGGGCGGGTAGTGCCTTTGTGCCCGGAAGTGGCTGGCGGCTTGCCCACACCGCGACCGCCTGCGGAGATCCCCGGCGGGCAGGGCGGGGAGGTGCTCGATGGCCAGGCACAAGTGCTGACGATGACGGGTGAGGACGTTAGCGACGCGTTTCTAGCCGGCGCTCAGCTGGCGTTGGTGCTGGTGCGCCGGCATGGGATTCGCGTCGCGGTACTCAAGTCCGGCAGCCCTTCGTGTGGTAATCGCCTGACTTACGATGGCACCTTCAGTGGGGTGAAGGTGCCAGGGGAGGGCGTGACCACCGCCTTGCTGCGGCGCGAGGGGGTGTTGGTGTTCAGCGAGCTTGAGCTGGATGAGGCGGAACAAGCGTTGGCTGGGCTTTCAGCTTAGTTCTGCCCTGGCCTCTTCGCGGGCAAGTCGGACCGCGAAGTGGCCAGTACAAGCAATAAATCACCTACTGCCCTGCAGCAGTCTCCTGCACACCCTTGAACCACTTCTGCTCAAGCTCAGCCGTGCGCCCGCTGTCCTTAAGCCGCTGCAGGGCGTTGTTCACCGCGCTCTCGAACGCCGGGTTACCCTTCTGGAACGGGATAACCAGTTTCTTCTCGCCGAACGGTTGGCTGACATCGAAGGGGGTATCGGCCGTGGGCGCGCTGTCCGCCGGGGTCAGGGTGATGTCGTAGGTACCGCTTTGCACCCCAGGCAGTGCCTCAGCGGCAGGGGTCTCGATGAACGTGACACGCAGGTCCAGTTGCTTGGCCAGTTCCTGCCCGAACTCGATCTCGAAACCGGTCAGGTGGTCGTTTTCCTTGAAGGCATATGGCGAGTTGTCGGCCTGCACGGCAATGCGCAGTTCGCCCCGGTCGGCTATTTCGTCTATCAGCTCGGCTTGAGCTAACGGCGTGATCAGTACTGCCAGCAGTACGCCTATGGTCGAACGCATTAAGTGCCCCTTTTTCTTTGGCAAATGAATATCTTTCGCCACGGCTTTCTTCCTCGCCGTGGTCGAGCGCAGCCTATGACCTTGAAGCCTTGGCGAGGTTTAACCCTAACTGAAATATTTCTCTTTGTGGGCTATGGTGAACTACCGCCGCCATTCGTTTGCAGGTGGTGGTCTTTAAGTGAATCACAGGAGAAGTGAATGAATAGCCTATTTTCGCGTGCTGCCGTTGCCGGTCTGCTGATGGGGGCCTCGGTGTTCGCCAGTGCCGCGGATGCCCTGAAGAGCCAGGAGCCGCCCAAGGATGCCAAGGTCTTCATCGTTTCCCCCGCCGACGGCGCAACGGTCGACAAGACCTTTACCGTCAAGTTCGGCATCGAGGGTATGGGGCTCAAGCCTGCGGGTGACCAGACCCCGCACACCGGGCATCACCACCTGCTGGTGGACGTCGACAAAGAGCCGGTAGCCGACATGCCCCTGCCAACCAGCCTGATGCCCGAGAACAACGCACCGCTGCCGGCCGGCCCGCAAGTGCTGCATTTCGGCAAGGCACAGACCGAGGCGACCATTACCCTGACGCCGGGCAAGCACACCTTGCAGTTGGTATTGGGCGACCAGTATCACGTGCCGTTCAAGCCGAGTGTCGAGTCGAAGAAGATCACCGTCGAGGTGAAGTAAGCAATGAAAAAGGGAGGCCACCTGGGCCTCCCTTTTTTATGCCGCAGTGAAACTTAGAACAGTACGCGGGAGCGGATAGTGCCCTTCACGTGCTGCAGTTTCTCTTGCGCCAGGTCCGAGTACTCGGCGTCGACGTCGATCACCACGTAACCCACTTTCTCGTTGGTCTGCAGGAACTGACCGGAGATGTTGATGCCGTTCTCGGCGAAGACTTTGTTGATCTCGCTGAGCACGCCCGGGATGTTTTCGTGGATGTGCAGCAGGCGGTGTTTGCCTGGGTGCGCCGGCAGGGCAACTTCCGGGAAGTTGACCGAGGAAACCGAAGTACCGTTGTCGCTGTACTTGACCAGCTTCTCGGCAACTTCCAGGCCGATGTTGGCCTGGGCCTCGGCGGTGGAACCACCGATGTGCGGGGTCAGGATCACGTTGTCCAGGCCGCGCAGCGGGCTTTCGAACTCTTCGTCGTTGGAGCGCGGCTCGACCGGGAACACGTCGATGGCGGCGCCGATAAGGTGCTTGTCCTTGATCGCGGCGGCCAGGTGATCCAGCTCGACCACAGTGCCGCGAGCGGCGTTGATCAGGATCGAACCCTTCTTCATCGCGCGGATTTCCTTCTCGCCGATCATCCACTGGGTGGATGGCAGCTCAGGCACATGCAGCGAGACGATGTCGGCCAGGCCCAGCAGCTCGTGCAGGCTGGCGACCTGTACGGCGTTGCCCAGCGGCAGCTTGGTCAGCGGGTCGAAGAAGTAGACCTGCATGCCCAGGTTCTCGGCCAGGACCGACAGTTGGGTGCCGATCGAGCCGTAGCCGACGATACCCAGCTTTTTGCCACGGATCTCGAAGGAGTTGGCTGCGCTCTTGATCCAGCCACCACGGTGGCACGAAGCGTTCTTCTCAGGGATGCCGCGCAGCAGCAGGATGGCTTCGGCCAGCACCAGCTCGGCCACCGAACGGGTGTTGGAATACGGGGCGTTGAACACGGCGATACCGCGCTCGCGGGCCGCTTCCAGGTCGACCTGGTTGGTACCGATGCAGAAGCAGCCAACCGCGACCAGCTTCTTCGCACAGTCGAAGATCTCTTCGGTCAGTTGCGTGCGCGAACGAATGCCGATGAAGTGGGCATCGGCGATCTTTTCCTTCAGCTCGGCTTCCGGCAACGAACCAGTGAGGTATTCGATGTTGGTGTAGCCGGCAGCCTTGAGGGTATCGACCGCGTTCTGGTGCACACCTTCAAGAAGAAGGAACCGGATCTTGCTCTTGTCGAGAGAAGTCTTGCTCATCTGCGTAAACCTGTATCCCGGAGAAAAAATGGCGAGGGGTGATGCTAGGCGCGGCGTCGGCCTTAGCATGAACAGCGGGAGGGCTATGCTAGCATACGCGACACAATCTGAGCTTATCCCGACAGGTGAAGAGTGCTCAGGGTGACTATGAATAAGTCGAGAGTTCCAGCGATGACCCACCCCGCTGTTATTGAAGAACTGATGACCCTTGTCGACCCTGGCAAGGTCCTGACTGACCCGGCTTCCCTCGAAGCCTATGGCAAGGACTGGACCAAGCATTACCCGCCCGCGCCCACGGCCATCGTCTTCCCCAAGACGGTCGAGCAGGTGCAGGCGATTGTCCGCTGGGCCAATGGCCACAGAGTGGCACTGGTGCCTTCTGGCGGGCGCACTGGGCTTTCGGCCGGTGCCGTGGCAGCCAATGGCGAAGTTGTGGTCGCGTTCGACTACATGAACCAGATTCTCGATTTCAATGCGTTCGACCGCACCGTGGTCTGCCAGCCGGGGGTGATTACCCGGCAGTTGCAGGCCTATGCCGAGGAACAGGGCCTGTATTACCCGGTGGACTTCGCCTCAAGTGGTTCCAGCCAGATCGGCGGTAATATCGGTACCAATGCCGGTGGCATCAAGGTCATTCGCTACGGCATGACCCGCAATTGGGTTGCCGGGCTGAAAGTGGTCACCGGCAAGGGCGAACTGCTCGAACTGAACAAGGACCTGATCAAGAACGCTACCGGCTACGATCTGCGCCAGCTGTTCATCGGTGCCGAGGGCACGCTGGGCTTTGTGGTCGAGGCGACCATGCGCCTGGACCGCGCCCCGCGTAACCTCACCGCCATGGTACTGGGCACGCCGGACTTCGACTCGATCATGCCGGTGCTGCATGCCTTCCAGGGCAAGCTCGACCTGACAGCCTTCGAGTTCTTCTCCGACAAGGGCCTGGCCAAGATCATGGGCCGTGGCGATGTGCCGGCGCCTTTCGAGACCGATTGCCCGTTCTATGCGCTGCTGGAGTTCGAGGCCAGCACCGAGGAGGTCGCCAACGAAGCCTTGGCCACCTTCGAGCACTGCGTCGAGCAAGGCTGGGTGCTGGATGGGGTGATGAGCCAGAGCGAAACCCAGTTGAAGAACCTGTGGAAGCTGCGTGAGTACCTGTCCGAAACCATCTCGCACTGGACACCGTACAAGAACGATATTTCTGTCACCGTTTCCAAGGTGCCAGCGTTTTTGCGCGATATCGATGCCATTGTCGGCGAGCATTACCCGGACTACGAAGTGGTCTGGTACGGCCACATCGGTGACGGCAACCTGCACCTGAACATCCTCAAGCCCGACACCATGAGCAAGGACGACTTCTTTGCCTCGTGCGCCAAGGTCAACAAGTGGGTGTTCGAGATCGTCCAGCGCTACAACGGCTCGATCTCGGCCGAGCATGGGGTGGGTATGACCAAGCGCGACTACCTGGGCTACAGCCGTTCGCCCGAAGAAATCGCCTGCATGAAGGCAATTAAGGCCGTCTTCGACCCTAACGGCATCATGAATCCGGGTAAGATCTTCGCACCTGAATAAAAAGCAGTATCCAGAGGAGTCGGCCATGAGTTACCAGCACCAGTACGTAGACGGCACGCGCATCCATTTCCCGCTGGGCAAGGTGGTGTGCATCGGCCGTAACTATGCCGAGCATGCCAAGGAACTGGACAACCCGATCCCCAGCGAGCCGTTGCTGTTCATCAAGCCAGGTAGCTGCGTGGTGCCGCTGGAAGGTGGGTTCAAGATCCCGACCGACCGTGGCGTTGTGCATTACGAGGCCGAGATCGCCGTGCTGCTGGGCAAGCCGTTGTCCACCAAGCCAACCGAAGAAGAGGTGCTCGACGCCATCTCCGGTTACGCCCCGGCGCTGGACCTGACCCTGCGCGACGTGCAGGCCAGGCTCAAGGAAAAGGGCCTGCCGTGGGAACTGAGCAAGTGTTTTGACGGTGCCTGTGTGCTGCCGCCGTTCGTTTCGGCGGCCAGCTTCGAGGACGTGACCGACATCCCGATACGCCTGACCCTCAATGGCGAAGTGGTGCAGGACGGCAACAGCGCGTTGATGCTCAACCCGATCGTGCCGATGATCCAGTACATGGCCGCGCATTTCTCGTTGCAGGCGGGGGATGTGATTCTGACCGGTACGCCGGCGGGCGTAGGGCCGTTCAATGTTGGTGATGAACTGGTGCTGGAGCTGCCGGGTGTGAGCCGCTTCGAAAGCCGGGTGCTCTGAACCGGAACCGCGTTGCCTTCTTCGCGGGCAAGCCCGCTCCCACAGGTGCCGCGCGCGGCCTGAACATTGTGAAATGTCTGTAGTAGCTGGCAAGCCAGCTCCCAGAGGTGCTGCGCACGGCCTGAACATTGTGAAATGTCTGTGGGAGCGGGCTTGCCCGCGAAGAGGCCGCCACTGTTTACCGATTTTTCACACGCTATCTGGATAATGCGCGGACCTACGCCCATTTTCCCAGGATCCACGTATGCCATCTCGCTCCAGCGCCCCGGCAATCCCCAAGCGTCGCTTTTACCTGCGCTGGCCTTTCGGCCTGGCGGTTGCAGCGGTGATCGGCTATGGCGTATCTGTGGCCATGCACTGGGATGACCGCGGGGCACTGTGGGTCAAGGAAAGCTTCGAAAGCACGGCCGAGCAGAGCGAAAGCGTCTGGTTGCCGGCCTATCAGGTCGATATCGACGCCAAACCCCTGCCGGGCATGGACGATGACGAAGCCTCCGACGTGGCCTTCAACCCGAAAACCCGCACCCTCTTCGCCGTAATGGGCAAAAACCCGTTCCTGGTCGAGCTCAGCCTGGACGGCAATGTGCTGCGCCAGATCCCGCTAGAGGGCTGGAACAACCCCGAAGGGGTGGCGGTGATGGAAGACGGGCACCTGGCGATCGTTGACGAACGGCTGCACGACCTGACGGTGGTCAAGGTGGATGCGCACACCACCTCGCTCAAGCACGACGACTTCCCGAGCTACGACCTGGGCAAGTCGGCGAAGAGTAACAAGGGCTTTGAGGCCGTGGCCTGGGACCCTCTGCGTCAGCGCCTGGTGATCGGCGAAGAGCGCCCGCCCACGCTTTACACCTGGGGCACCGATGGCCGTAGCCCACTCAAGGGCGACAAGCAGCTGCTACCCAACGATGAACTCGACCTGCGCAACCTGTCGGCCCTTGGCGTAGACCCGCGCACTGGGCACCTGCTGGTGCTGTCGGCGGACTCCAACATGCTGCTGGAGCTCGATGAGCAGGGCCAGCAGGTCAGCTTCATGACCTTGCTGGGCGGTTTCAACGGCCTTGAGCACACCATCCCGCGTGCCGAGGGGGTGGCCATGGACGACCAGGGCAATCTCTACATGGTCAGCGAGCCGGCCCTGTTCTATCGTTTCAAGAAGAACTGACACCAACATCCGATTTTTCGGATGCTGGCATTAAGCTTTGATTCAGTTGTTCATGGTTAGATTCGTCACCCTTACGTCGAGTCTGCCTCAAATGCGTCGTTACCTTCGCCTGTCACTGATTCCGCTCTTCATTGGCCTGCTCTTGCTTGGTTTGGCCGGGCAAGAGTTTCGCCTGTTCGAGCGCGGCTGGTTCAACCTCAAGACCTGGTGGCAGCCAGCCGAACAGGGTATTGGCCTGGACCGTTATCGGGTGGTGGTCGAGGCGCAGCCGGTCGAGGGGCTGGATGATGACATTTCGGCGCTGACCTACGACCCCGACCGCAAGACCCTGTTCACCGTTACCAATGCACGTTCGGAGCTGATCGAGCTGTCGCTGGAAGGCCGCATCCTGCGCCGAATTCCGCTGACCGGTTTTGGCGACCCAGAGGCGGTGGAGTACGTCGGGCCCAACAGCTACGTGATCACCGACGAGCGTCAGCAGCGGTTGATACGCGTGCGCCTTGACGACGACACGATGTTCCTCGATGCCGGCGATGCCGAGCAGTTGACCCTGAGCATCGGCCTGAACGGCAACAAGGGCTTCGAGGGGTTGGCTTACGATTCGGCCGGCAAGCGCCTGTTCGTGGCCAAGGAGCGTGACCCGATGCTGATCTACGAGGTGCATGGTTTTCCCCATGACAACCCCGAGCAGCCTTACGCCGTGAATGTGGTGCAGGACCGCAAGCGTGACTCGCGCTTGTTCGTACGGGATCTGTCGAGCTTGCAGTTCGATGAGCGCAGCGGGCATCTGCTGGCGCTTTCGGACGAGTCGCGGCTGGTGCTGGAGCTGGATGTGAAGGGCAGGCCGTTGAGCACGCTGTCGCTGCGCAAGGGGTATCAGGGGCTCAAGCAGACGGTGCCGCAGGCGGAAGGGATTGCGATGGATGAGGCGGGGACCATTTACCTGGTCAGTGAGCCGAACCTGTTTTATGTGTTCAAGCAGCCGGTAGATTGACTGGGTGTGAGGGCCTCTTCGCGGGGCAAGCCCGCACCCACAAGGCGCCCACTGAATTTGAAACAGGTGGGCATCTGTGGGCGCGGGCTTGCCCCGCGAATAGCATCACTCGGCCTTGAGGGTTTTCACACCTTCCGAGGTACCGAGCAGCAGCAGGTCTGCCGGGCGTGCCGCGAACAGGCCGTTGGTCACTACGCCGACGATCGCATTGATCTGCGCTTCCAGCTCGACCGGGTTGGTGATCTGCAGGTTATACACATCCAGGATCACGTTGCCGTTGTCGGTCAGCACGCCTTCGCGGTACACCGGGTCACCCCCCAGCTTGACCAGCTGGCGCGCCACGTGGCTGCGGGCCATTGGGATCACCTCGACCGGCAGCGGGAAGGCGCCCAGCACCGGTACCAGCTTGCTGGCATCGGCGATGCAGATGAAGGTCTTGGCCACGGCCGCGACGATTTTTTCGCGGGTCAGGGCCGCGCCACCGCCCTTGATCAGGTTCAGGTGCGCGTCGCTCTCGTCGGCACCGTCCACATAGAACTCCAGCTCGCTCACGCTGTTCAGCTCGTAAACCGGGATGCCGTGACCCTTCAGACGCTGGGCGGTGGCCTCGGAGCTGGCGACCGCGCCATCAAAGACGGTCTTGTGTTGAGCCAGGGCGTCGATGAAGAAGTTGGCGGTCGAACCGGTACCGACGCCGACAACGCTCTTTTCATCCAGCTTGGGCAGAATGAAGTCGACAGCGGCCTGGGCGACGGCCTGTTTGAGTTGGTCCTGGGTCATGCGGGCTCCGAGAGGGGCGGGGAGGTTTTCAAAGGGGCTTAGTATAACGGCTTGCGCGGCTTTGCTGTGGTCGCCCGACGTAGCGCTGGGGTAGACTCGCAGCCCTTGTCCCGCGGCCAGTGATGCTTTCCCGATGCTCGAACAGTACGTCAAGAAGATCCTCACCTCGCGCGTCTACGACGTCGCCGTCGAAACGCCGTTGCAGAGCGCCGGGCAACTGAGCAAGCGCCTGGGCAACCACGTCCTGCTCAAGCGCGAAGACCTGCAGCCGGTGTTCTCGTTCAAGATTCGCGGGGCCTACAACAAGCTGGCACAGCTGAGCCCTGAAGAGCTGGCCCGTGGCGTGGTCACCGCCTCGGCCGGCAACCACGCCCAGGGCTTGGCCCTGGCGGCGCGTGAGCTGGGGATCAAGGCGACCATCGTGATGCCCAAGACCACCCCGGAGATCAAAATCGAAGGCGTGCGTTCGCGGGGCGGCAAGGTAGTGTTGCATGGCGACTCCTTCCCCGAGGCGCTGGCCTATTCGCTCAAACTGGTCGATGAGAAGGGTTACGTCTACGTCCACCCCTACGACGACCCGCACACCATCGCCGGGCAAGGCACGGTGGCCATGGAAATTCTGCGTCAGCGCCCTGGCCAGCTGGACGCGATCTTCGTGCCGGTCGGCGGCGGTGGCCTGATCGCCGGTATCGCCGCCTACGTGAAATACCTGCGCCCGGAAATCAAGGTGATCGGCGTCGAGCCGGACGACTCCAACTGCTTGCAGGCTGCCATGGCCGCAGGCGAGCGCGTGGTGCTGCCGCAGGTCGGTTTGTTTGCCGACGGCGTGGCGGTGGCGCAGATCGGCCAGCACACCTTCGATATCTGCCGCCTGCACGTGGACGAGGTGATCACTGTCAGCACTGACGAGATCTGTGCAGCTATCAAGGATATCTACGACGATACCCGCTCGATCACCGAGCCTGCTGGTGCGCTGGGTGTTGCCGGCATCAAGAAGTACGTCGAGTTGTATGGCGTCACCGGGCAAACCCTGGTTGCCATCGATTCGGGTGCCAATGTCAACTTCGACCGCCTGCGCCACGTGGCCGAGCGCGCCGAACTGGGCGAGAAGCGCGAAGCGATCATCGCTGTCACCATCCCCGAGCGCCCAGGCAGCTTCAAGGCCTTCTGCGAAGCCATCGGCAAACGCCAGATCACCGAATTCAACTACCGCAAGCACACCTCAGACGAGGCGCATATCTTCGTGGGCGTGCAGACCCACCCAGATAACGACCCGCGCGCGGCACTGGTACAGCAGTTGAGCGAGCAGGGCTTCCCGGTCACCGACCTGACCGATAACGAACTGGCCAAGCTGCACATCCGCCACATGGTGGGTGGCCACTCTGCCGGGGCCAGTGATGAGATCGTGCTGCGCTTCGAGTTCCCCGAGCGGCCGGGTGCATTGTTCAACTTCCTCAACAAACTGGGCGGGCGCTGGAATATCTCGATGTTCCACTATCGCAACCATGGCGCTGCCGACGGACGCGTGGTAGCGGGCTTGCAGGTACCGGAAGACGAACGCCACCTGGTGCCGGCGGCACTGGCCAAGATCGGCTATCCGTATTGGGACGAGACCGACAACCCGGCTTACCGGCTGTTTTTGGGTTGAGCGACTAAGCTTGGCTCATCACGCAAGGATATGAAGACATGGAACACCTGACGACGCTCAAAGCCTTGCACATCACCGCCACTGCGCTGCTGCTTCTGGGGGCGCTGGGCTTGGTGATCTGGACAGTTCGCGCCCGCCGGCTGGGCGATGCCGAGGCCTACGGCAAACTGCTGCGCCGGCCGCTGGTGTTCGTCTGGCTGGTCATGGGCGTGTGCCTGGTGAGCATGCCGGTCACCGGCTGGTGGCTGGTGCACCTGGTCGGCTGGCCGCTGGGGCAGACCTGGGTGCTGGCGTCCAGCGTCATCTATACGCTGGGTGCGTTTGCCGTGTGGTGGCTGCTGGTGCGGTTGAATCGGCTGCGCAAGGCTGAGGTGGTGGGATTGCGGTTTACTTTGGCCTTGGCGGTGTTCAGCGGGGTTTGCTTCCTGTCCATTGCCGGCCTGATGGGTGCCAAGCCAGTCTGACGGCCTTGTGCTGTCCATGCCGGCCTCTTCGCGGGGCAAGCCCGCTCCCACAGGACCACCACAAGCCTGAGGGATGTGATGATTCTGTGAGAACGGGCTTGCCCCGCGAAGAGGCCGGAATAGGAATACTCAATCCCTCAGCGAAATCACCGGCCACCCACGCTGCTCGGCTTCCGCCCGCAGGTTGGGGTCCGGGTCCACCGCCACCGCATGCGTCACCTGCTGCAGCAAGGGCAGGTCATTCATCGAATCGCTGTAGAAATAGCTGTCCTCAAGGTCATGGCCGTTTTCCAGCATCCAGCGCTGCAACCTCGTCACCTTCCCTTCACGGAAACACGGTATATCGGTACTACGCCCGGTATAGCGGCCATCGTCGGTTTCGCATTCGGTAGCCAGCAACACCCGCACGCCCAGGCGGCGGGCGATTGGCGCGGTTACGAACCGGTTGGTGGCGGTGATGATCACCAGTTTGTCGCCCGCCTCGCGGTGCTGCTGCAGCAACGCCAGGGCCTTGGGCAGGATGATCGGCTCGATGCAGTCACGCATGAAATCGCGGTGCCATTCGTCGAGCTGGGCCGCAGGCGTTGCCGCCAGAACCTCCATGGAAAAGGCCAGGTAGGCCTGCAGGTCCAGGGTGCCGTTCAGGTAATCCTGGTAGAAGGCATCGTTGCGTTGTTTGTAGGCGACCGGGTCGAGAATGCCGCGCTCGCACAGATAGTCACCCCAGGCATGGTCGCTGTCGCCACCGAGGAGGGTATTGTCCAGGTCGAATAAAGCCAGGCGCATCGCGTTCACTCGCATCAGCCACAAGGTAGGCCCGCAGAATACGGAGTTTTCACCTCGCTGCACATAAGCTTGGCGGGCGCGTTGCTGCGCTCGCAGGCTTTGTGGAACAATGCGGTGACATGCGTTTGCGAGGTTGCTGCCGTGATCGACCCGGATGGTTTTCGCCCCAATGTCGGGATCATTCTTACGAATGATGCCGGGCAGGTGCTATGGGCTCGACGGATCAACCAGGATGCCTGGCAATTTCCCCAGGGTGGCATCAACCCTGACGAGACGCCGGAAGATGCCCTGTACCGCGAGCTGAACGAAGAAGTTGGCCTTGAACGCGATGATGTGGAAATTCTTGCCTGCACCCGCGGCTGGTTGCGTTATCGTTTACCCCAGCGTCTGGTGCGTACGCACAGCCAGCCGCTGTGCATCGGCCAGAAACAGAAGTGGTTTTTGCTGCGTCTGGTAAGCAATGAACAAAGGGTGCGGATGGACCTGACGGGCAAGCCGGAATTCGACGGCTGGCGCTGGGTCAGCTATTGGTACCCGCTGGGCCAGGTTGTGACATTCAAGCGCGAGGTCTACCGACGCGCCCTGAAAGAGCTAGCACCGCGTCTACTGACGCGCGACTGACGACGGAGTTCGACCCCGAGCCATGCTCAATACGCTGCGCAAGATCGTCCAGGAAGTGAACTCCGCCAAAGATCTCAAGACGGCGTTGGGGATCATTGTCTTGCGCGTCAAGGAGGCCATGGGTAGCCAGGTCTGCTCGGTCTACCTGCTCGACCCGGAAACCAACCGCTTTGTGCTGATGGCTTCCGAAGGCCTGAACAAGCGTTCGATCGGCAAGGTCAGCATGGCCCCCAACGAGGGCCTGGTCGGCCTGGTCGGTACCCGGGAAGAGCCGCTGAACCTGGAAAACGCCGCCGATCACCCGCGTTATCGCTACTTTGCCGAAACCGGTGAAGAAAAATTTGCCTCCTTCCTGGGTGCGCCGATCATTCACCACCGTCGGGTGGTCGGGGTACTGGTCATCCAGCAGAAGGAGCGCCGCCAGTTCGACGAAGGTGAAGAAGCCTTCCTGGTCACCATGAGTGCCCAGCTCGCCGGGGTTATCGCCCACGCCGAGGCCACTGGCTCCATCCGTGGCCTTGGTCGCCAGGGCAAGGGTATCCAGGAGGCACGCTTTGTCGGTGTGCCGGGCTCGCCAGGCGCCGCCGTGGGGCGTGCGGTGGTGATGCTGCCACCGGCAGACCTCGAAGTGGTGCCGGACAAGGCCGTCGAAGACATCGACGCTGAACTCAACCTGTTCCAAAACGCCCTTGAAGGCGTGCGCGACGACATGCGCAAGCTGTCGGCCAAGCTGGCCACCCAGCTGCGTCCCGAAGAGCGCGCGTTGTTCGACGTGTACCTGATGATGCTCGAAGACGCCGCCCTGGGTGGCGAGGTGACCGAGGTCATCAAGACCGGCCAGTGGGCCCAGGGCGCTTTGCGCCAAGTGGTCGGCGAACACGTCAACCGCTTCGAACTGATGGACGATGACTACCTGCGTGAGCGTGCCTCGGACGTCAAGGACCTTGGCCGCCGGCTGCTGGCTTACCTGCAGGAGGCCCGTTCGCAATCGCTGGTGTACGCCGACAATACCATCCTGGTCAGCGAAGAACTGACACCGGCGATGCTCGGCGAGGTGCCTGAGGGCAAGCTGGTCGGCCTGGTGTCGGTACTCGGCTCGGGCAACTCCCACGTCGCCATCCTGGCCCGTGCCATGGGTATTCCGACGGTGATGGGCCTGGTCGATCTACCGTATTCCAAGGTCGATGGTATCGAGTTGATCGTCGACGGCTACAAGGGCGAGGTATTCACCAACCCCAGCGACGTGCTGCGCAAGCAGTACAGCGAAGTGGTCGAGGAGGAGCGTCAGCTGGCGCAGGGCCTGGATGCGCTACGTGAGCTGCCTTGCATCACCCCTGATGGCCACCGCATGCCGCTGTGGGTCAACACCGGCCTGCTGGCCGACGTCGCCCGTGCTCAGCAGCGCGGCGCCGAAGGGGTAGGGCTGTACCGCACCGAAGTGCCGTTCATGATCAACCAGCGCTTCCCCAGCGAGAAAGAGCAGCTAGCGATCTACCGCGAGCAGTTGGCGGCCTTCCATCCGCTGCCGGTGACCATGCGTACCCTGGATATTGGCGGGGACAAGGCGCTGTCGTACTTCCCGATCAAGGAAGAAAACCCGTTTTTGGGTTGGCGCGGCATCCGCGTCACCCTCGACCACCCGGAAATCTTCCTGGTCCAGACCCGCGCCATGCTCAAGGCCAGTGAAGGCCTGAACAACCTGCGCATCCTGCTGCCGATGATTTCTGGCATTCATGAGCTGGAAGAGGCGCTGCACCTGATCCACCGCGCCTGGGGCGAGGTACGTGACGAAGGCACCGATGTGCCGATGCCACCGGTTGGCGTGATGGTCGAGATCCCGGCAGCGGTGTACCAGACCAAGGAGCTGGCGCGGCAGGTGGACTTCCTGTCGGTCGGTTCCAACGACCTGACCCAGTACCTGCTGGCGGTCGACCGCAACAACCCACGAGTCGCTGACCTGTATGACTATCTGCACCCTGCGGTGCTGCAGGCACTGAACACCGTGGTGCGCGATGCCCATGGCGAAGGCAAGCCGGTGAGCATCTGCGGCGAAATGGCCGGTGACCCAGCGGCGGCGGTGCTGTTGATGGCCATGGGCTTCGATAGCCTGTCGATGAACGCCACCAACCTGCCCAAGGTGAAGTGGATGCTGCGCCAGATCAACATGAGCAAGGCCAAGGAGCTGCTCACCGAGGCCATGAGCCATGACAACCCGCAGGTTATCCACAGCTCGCTGCAGTTGGCGCTGAAGAACCTTGGGTTGGCGCGGATGATCGGGCCAGGGGCGAACAAGAGCCTCTGAGACCTGTACCGGCCTCTTCGCGGGGCAAGCCCGCTCCCACAGAAAGGGCGCAGCTCAGAACCCTGTGGGAGTGGGCTTGCCCCGAGGCCGGTACAGCAAACGCTGTTGTATCAGGCTTCGAGCTCAACTTCCCCCAAATGGCCACCAAACGGCCCGAAACTGCGCTCAATCAGCCGCCTTCTACCCTTATCATCCACAATCAGCACCGTGCTTGCCCGCGTCCCATAGTTCTGGCTGGCAATAAACACACTCGACAGCAGCTTCTCGGTCGCCAACCCCACTCCCGTTTCCGGCAATTCGCTCTCGGGGGCCGGATCACCATCGGCCAGCAACGCCAGCAAACGCTGTGGGCCTGCTGACTCAAGCAACCCCTCCAGCCCCCTGCGCGCCTTCACCAGCTTCGGCCACGGCGTATTCAACCCGGCATTGGACAGCCCATAGACCCCAGGCCCCAGTAAGCGCGGCGTGGCGTCTCGGGCGTGCAAAAACCCTAACTGCGCCCCATCGCCCACCAGCAGGTTGAACCCCGAATACTGGCGACTGCGGCTGGCCACCTGGTCCAGATAAGCTTCCACATCAAGCTCACCCTGCAGAAACGCCGCCACCAACTCCCCTCGGGAACGTGCGCCCAGGGCCTGCCCTGGGTCGCGGATGTTGGTCAGCGCCGCGAAGCGCCCCTGCGGCCCCACGCCCAGCCAGGTGCCGCCAGCCTCCAGGTCACGCCCGGCATACACCCCAGGCGCATCCTCCCAGGCCGCCAGGGCCTGCGTGGGCCGGGCATAGAACTCGTCGCGGTTGGCCGCCACGATCAGCGGCAGGGCATGCCCCGGCCGCCAGGCGAATACGATCAGGCACATCGGTTGGGCCTCTGTGTTTTTTGCCACTCTACCCACTGCAGCGGTACTGATCCATCCTGTCACGAAGTTCACTAGAGCCTCGGGGCCGGCTTCCGTTACCATGCCGGATTGATTTGCTCAGGGGCAACGAATGGAGTTCGTACTCTATCTGCTGTTAGGCGCATGCGCTGGCGTGCTGGCCGGGCTGTTCGGCGTGGGCGGTGGCATCATCATCGTGCCGGTGCTGGTGTTCAGCTTCACCTTGCAGGGCTTCGATCCTTCGGTATTGACCCACCTGGCGGTCGGCACTTCGCTGGCAACCATCATTTTCACCTCGATCAACGCGGTGCTCGAACACCATCGCCGGGGTGCGGTGCAGTGGCCGATCTTCGCCTGGATGACCCTGGGCATCCTGATCGGCGCCGGTATCGGCGCCAAGACCGCGTCCTTGATCCAGGGCCCGCTGCTGCAGAAGATCATCGGTGTGTTCGCCCTGATCATCGCCGCGCAAATGGCCCTGGACCTCAAGCCCAAGGCCAGCCGCGGCATCCCCGGCAAACCCGCGCTGACCGCAGCGGGCGGGGTGATCGGCTGGGCCTCGGCGATCTTCGGTATCGGTGGTGGCTCGTTGACCGTGCCATTCCTGACCTGGCGCAGCCTGCCCATGCAGCAGGCAGTGGCAACGTCCTCGGCCTGTGGCCTGCCGATTGCGGTGGCCAGTGCCCTGAGCTTTATGTGGCTGGGCTGGCACGAAGAACACCTGCCGGCCCACAGCCTGGGCTACGTGTACCTGCCCGCGCTGGTCGGCATTGCCCTGACCAGCATGTTTTTCGCCCGCTTCGGCGCGCGCCTGGCGCACAAGCTGTCGCCACGCCTGCTCAAGCGTCTGTTCGCCGCGCTGCTGTTCTGCGTCGGCCTCAGCTTTTTGATTTAGCTCGCTGATTTGAAACTAGAGGAATATCCATGCTGCCTTACCCGCAGATAGACCCCGTGGCCGTGGCCCTCGGGCCGCTGAAAATCCACTGGTACGGCCTGATGTACCTGGTCGGTATCGGCGGCGCCTGGCTGCTCGCCTCGCGTCGGCTGAACCGCTTCGACCCCACCTGGTCCCGTGAGAAGCTGTCCGACCTGGTGTTCTGGTTGTCGATGGGGGTGATCGTCGGTGGTCGCCTGGGCTACGTGCTGTTCTATGACTTGCACGCCTACCTGGCCAACCCGACGCTGATCTTCGAGGTGTGGAAGGGGGGCATGTCGTTCCATGGCGGCTTCATTGGTGTGATGTTGGCAGCGCTGTGGTTCGGCAAGCGCAACAACAAATCGTTCTTCGAGCTGATGGACTTTGTCGCACCGATGGTGCCGATTGGCCTGGGCGCTGGGCGTATCGGCAACTTCATCAATGCCGAGCTCTGGGGCAAGGCGACCGACGTGCCGTGGGCGATGGTGTTCCCGCCATTCAGCGACCCCGCCCAGCTGCCGCGCCATCCTTCGCAGCTGTATCAGTTCGCCCTGGAAGGCGTGGCACTGTTCCTGATCCTCTGGCTGTATTCGCGCAAGCCGCGGCCGACCATGGCGGTATCGGGCATGTTCGCGCTGTTCTACGGGATCTTCCGCTTCATCGTCGAATTCGTCCGGGTGCCGGATGCCCAGCTGGGCTACATTGCCTGGGGCTGGCTGACCATGGGTCAGATACTCTGCATCCCGATGATTCTGGCCGGCCTCGGATTGATCTGGTGGGCTTATAATCGCAAACCCACGGCGAAACCCGCCATCTGATTTCCAACGGCAGGGGTGATCCCCCTGCCGTTCTTGCTACAGGTAAGCCATGAAACAGTATCTGGACCTGGTCCGTGACGTCATCGAAAACGGCACCCTTCAGGAGAACCGCACCGGCATCCGCACCATCAGCCTGCCGGGCGCCATGCTGCGTTTCGACCTGCAGAAGGGCTTCCCGGCCATCACCACGCGCAAGCTGGCGTTCAAGTCGGCCATCGGCGAGATGGTCGGTTTTTTGCGTGGCGTGAAGAACGCCGGTGAATTCCGTGAGCTGGGCTGCAAGGTCTGGGACCAGAACGCCAACGAAAATGCCCAGTGGCTGGCCAACCCGTTTCGCCAGGGGCATGACGACCTGGGCGAGATCTACGGTGTTCAGTGGCGCCAATGGCCGGGCTACAAGCGTGTGCCGCTGAGCAACCCGGCGGCCATCGAGATGGCTGAAAAACAGGGCTTCCGCAAAATTGCCCAGGACGAGGAAGACGGCCAGGCCTTTGTCATCCTGTACAAGGCCATCGACCAGGTGCGCCAGTGCCTGGACACCATCGCCAACGACCCGGGCAGCCGCCGCATCCTGTTCCACGGCTGGAACTGCGCCCAGCTGGATGAAATGGCCCTGCCGCCTTGCCACCTGCTGTACCAGTTCCACCCGAATGCCGAGACCCGGGAAATTTCCCTGACCCTCTACATTCGCTCCAACGACCTGGGCTTGGGCACGCCGTTCAACCTCACCGAAGGCGCGGCCTTGTTGTCGCTGTTCGGCCGGCTGACCGGTTATACCCCGCGCTGGTTCACCTACTTCATCGGCGATGCCCATGTGTACGAAAACCACTTGGACATGCTCAACGAGCAGCTCAAGCGCGAGCCGCTGGAAGCGCCGAAGTTGGTGATCAGTGATCGCGTGCCGGCGTTTGCCGAAACCGGCAAGTATGAGCCGGAGTGGCTGGAGAAGATCGAGCCGAGTGATTTCAGCCTGGAAGGGTATGAGCATCACGCGCCAATGACGGCGCCGATGGCGGTGTGACCCTAAATCGCTGGGGCTGCTTTGCAGCCCTTTCGCGACGCAAGGCCGCTCCCACAGGTGCCGCGCAAACCCTCGAGACTGCGCCGTAACTGACTGCCCCCGGCAATCTCAATGCCCGTGGCTTCGGCCTACATGCGAATGCTCACCTTCCGGTACCGATACCGCCCCGTTCACCTCCAGTTGCTGCAAGATCGCGCATTCTGCGCCTTGCGCACTGCACCGCTGGCGCAGCTCCACCAGTTGCTCTTGCAGCGCCACCAAGCCATCGATCCTCGCCTGCACATGGGCGATATGCTCATCAATCAACGCATTGACGCTGCCGCACGAGCCTTCTGGGCTGTCGCGCAGGCGCAACAGGCTGCGGATTTCGTCCAGGGTCATGTCCAGGGTCCGGCAGTTGCGGAT
This sequence comes from Pseudomonas putida, assembly GCF_025905425.1. Classification (NCBI taxonomy): domain Bacteria; kingdom Pseudomonadati; phylum Pseudomonadota; class Gammaproteobacteria; order Pseudomonadales; family Pseudomonadaceae; genus Pseudomonas; species Pseudomonas putida. The sequence goes on from NZ_CP109603.1 coordinate 5,579,472, forward strand.
GAAGGTCAGCCGCTCGACGTGGGCCTGGGTGTAGAGCCGGTAATTGCCGTCGGTGCGCGCTGGCTCCGGCAACAACTGCTCACGCTCGTAATAGCGGATGGTCTCTACGGCGCAATCGGTGGCTTTTGCCAGTTCTCCAATCTTCATCGCGAAATCTCCAGCAGATGGCTTGACCCTATAGTGGCTACAGGGTGTTCACTTGGCAACAGGCTCACTTTAAGGATGACCCAATGAACCAGCCTGTCAGCCCCCACCACAAGCACGACCACCACGCCCACAGCTGCTGCGCCAGCGCTGGCGCCCCGGCGTTGGTGCAGTTGAGCGAAAAAGCCAGCGGCGACGCACAGCTTAGCCGCTTCCGCATCGAGGCCATGGACTGCCCCACCGAGCAAACGCTTATCCAGGACAAGCTGGGCAAGCTGGCGGGTATCGAGCAGTTGGAGTTCAACCTGATCAACCGTGTGCTTGGCGTGCGGCACACGCTGGGCGGTACTGCCGAGATCGAGCGGGCCATCGACAGCCTGGGCATGAAGGCCGAGCCTCTCACCGAAGGGGGCGCCGCCACCGCGACTGCACCCTCGCCAAGCAAAACCCGCTGGTGGCCGCTGGCGTTGTCCGGTGTCGCGGCTATCGCCGCAGAAATCGTGCATTTCACCGGGCTTGCACCTGAATGGCTGGTGGCCGCCCTGGCCTTGGCGGCGATCCTGGGTTGCGGCCTGGGCACTTACAAGAAGGGCTGGATCGCCCTGAAAAACCGCAACCTCAACATCAACGCGTTGATGAGCATTGCCGTGACCGGTGCTGTGCTGATCGGCCAGTGGCCGGAGGCGGCCATGGTGATGGTGCTGTTCACGGTCGCCGAGCTGATCGAGGCACGCTCCCTGGACCGGGCACGCAATGCCATCAGCGGCCTGATGCAGCTCACCCCCGACATGGCGACCGTGCGGCAAGCCGATGGCCAGTGGCGTGAGGTGGACGTGCGCGAGGTGGCTATCGGCGCTTTGGTGCGGGTACGGCCAGGCGAGCGCATCGGCTTGGATGGCGAAGTGACCAGTGGCCAATCCAGCGTCGATCAGGCGCCCATCACCGGTGAAAGCCTGCCGGTGGGAAAAGCCGTGGGCGACAAACTGTTCGCTGGCACCATCAACCAGGCGGGTGCGCTGGAGTTCCGTGTCACTGCTGGTGCCGGGCAATCGACCTTGGCGCGCATCATCAAGGCCGTCGAGGAGGCCCAGGGCGCCCGGGCGCCGACCCAGCGCTTCGTCGACCGCTTCTCGCGCATCTACACCCCCGTGGTGTTCGCCGTGGCCCTGGCGGTGGCGGTGATCCCGCCGCTGTTCCTGGCAGGCGCCTGGTTCGACTGGATTTACCGTGCGTTGGTGCTGCTGGTGGTGGCGTGCCCGTGCGCCTTGGTCATTTCTACCCCGGTGACCATCGTCAGTGGCTTGGCTGCGGCAGCGCGCAAGGGCATCTTGATCAAGGGCGGCGTTTATCTGGAAGGCGGGCGCAAGCTGGACTTCCTGGCCCTCGACAAGACCGGCACCATTACCCACGGCAAGCCGGTGCAGACCGACGCCAAGGTGCTGGACCCGCTGTTCGAAGGCCGCGCGCAAGCTTTGGCTGCCAGCCTGGGCGAGCGCTCGGACCACCCGGTGTCACATGCCATCGCCCAATTCGGCAAGGCACAAAGCCTGGCACTGAAAGAGGTCGACGACTTCGCAGCCCTGGCCGGTCGCGGTGTGCGTGGGGTGATCGAGGGTGAGCTTTACCACCTGGGTAACCACCGCCTGGTGGAGGAACTGGGCCTGTGCTCGCCGGCGCTGGAGGCGCAGCTGGATACGCTGGAGCGTCAGGGCAAGACCGTGGTGTTGCTGCTCGACCGCAGTGGCCCGCTGGCGTTGTTCGCGGTGGCCGACACGGTCAAGCAGAGCAGCCGCCAGGCGATTGCCGAGCTGCATGAGCTCGGTATCAAGACGGTCATGCTCACCGGCGACAATCCCCATACCGCCGAAGCCATCGCCGCCCAGGTCGGCATCGACCGCGCCGAAGGCAACCTGCTGCCGGCCGACAAGCTCAAGACCATCGAAGACCTGTATGCCCAAGGCCATCGGGTGGGGATGGTCGGCGACGGTATCAACGATGCGCCGGCCCTTGCCCGTGCCGAAATCGGCTTTGCCATGGCGGCGGCGGGCACCGACACTGCCATCGAGACGGCCGATGTGGCGTTGATGGACGACGACTTGCGCAAAATCCCGGCCTTCGTCAGGCTGTCGCGCCAAAGTGCGGCGATTCTCAGGCAGAACATCGTTCTGGCCCTGGGCATCAAGGCGATATTCCTGGCGATCACCTTTGCCGGCATGGCGACCATGTGGATGGCGGTGTTCGCCGACATGGGCGTGAGCCTGCTGGTGGTGTTCAACGGCTTGCGCCTGTTGCGCAAATAGAGGACGTGCATGCTGAGTTCGGAGCTCAAAGCCTTCTACATGGTGGCCCGCCTGGGCAGCATCACCCTGGCGGCGAAGAAGCTCGGGCTCAGCCAGCCCACCGTGACCACGCAGATCCGCAACCTGGAAAGCCAGTATGCGGTGGAGCTGTTCTACCGTGGCGGCCGGCGCCTGGTGTTGAGCGAGGAGGGTGTGCGCCTGCTGCCGATGGTCAAGGCATTGCTGCAGCAGGAGGCCGACATCGAGTTCGAACTGCGCAACAGTGGCCAGGCCCAGGGCAGCCTGCGCATCGCGGCCACTGCGCCTTACTACATTCTCGATCTGGTGAAGATCTTCCGTGAGCGCCTGCCCCAAGTAGACGTGGCGGTGGAGATCGGCAACTCGCAGCAGGTGCTGGAAATGCTCGAAGATTACCGGGTCGATATCGCCGCCTCGTCGCAACTGCTGGAGGATGCTCGCCTGGTGCGCCGGGTTTTGGGCACCGACCCGTTGGTGGTGGCGGTACACCGCAACCATCCCTTGGCGCATCGCCAGGTGGTGTCCATCGACGTGGTGAGCGGGCATTGCCTGTTGATGCGCGAGCCGGGCTCGACCACGCGCAAGCTGACCGAACAGATGATGCAGGAGGCCGGTGTGAAAGCCGGGACGTTGCTGGAAATCGGTAGCCGCGAATCGATCCGTGAGGCCGTGCTGCGCAACATCGGCATCAGTGTGATTGCCCGGCATGAGGTGCCGCACAACCCCGAATTACGGGTGCTGGCGTTGGAGGATGCACCGGTGATGCATGAGTACCTGTATTGCCTGAAGGAGCGGCGCCAGGCGCGTTTGCCTGCGGCGTTCCTAGGGGTTGCGCAGGAAGTGGCCGGTTCACAGTTCTAGGTCTGTGGTGGCTTCTTCGCGGGGCAAGCCCGCTCCCACAGGTATCCCGCTGCCTTCAGGCACTGTGCGGTCGCTGTGGGAGCGGGCTTGCCCGCGAAGAGGCCCGCACAGGCCACTACAAAATCTGCCTATACCACTATCGCCAGCTTTTGCCTGAACGCCACAGAACCGTCGCACAGCCTTCCTAGCATGGCCCCATCTCTTTGATGAGGCCTTGCCATGAACAACGCCACGCCTGGCGCACAGATGAAAGTGCGCAACATTCACAAGCGCTTCGGCGCCTTCACCGCGCTCAACGATGTCTCCCTGGACATCGCCGCCGGTGAGCTGGTGTGCCTGCTCGGCCCATCCGGTTGCGGCAAGACCACGCTGTTGCGCTGCATCGCCGGCCTCGAACGCCAGGACCGCGGTGAGCTGTACATCGGCGAGCGCGACATCTCCGAGTTGCCACCCCAGGCCCGCGACTACGGCATTCTGTTCCAGTCTTACGCGCTGTTCCCCAACCTTACCGTCGAAGCCAACATTGCCTATGGCCTGATGGGCAGTGGCCGTGAGCAGGCGCGGCAGCGGGTGGTTGAAATGCTCCAGCTGGTCGGCCTGTCTGGTAGCGAAAAGAAGTACCCAGGGCAGCTTTCTGGCGGCCAGCAGCAGCGTGTGGCCCTGGCCCGTGCCCTGGCGCCGGCGCCTTCGCTGCTGTTGCTCGACGAGCCGATGTCGGCACTGGACGCGCGGGTTCGCGAGCACCTGTGCACCGAACTGCGCCAACTGCAACGCCAACTGGGTATCACCACCTTGATGGTCACCCACAACCAGGACGAGGCCATGCTGATGGCCGACCGCATCGCCGTGATGAACAACGGCCAGGTCGAGCAGTACGCCACGCCGCAGGCCATCTACGACCAGCCGGCCACGCCTTTCGTTGCTGAGTTCGTTGGCCAGGGTAACTGGCTGCCGTTCCAGCGCAGCGGTGACAGCCAGGCCCAGGTCGGCGGCATGAGCATGCGCCTGTCGCCGGGGTCGGCGCGGGCCAGCAGCGGCCGCCTGTTCTGCCGCCCTGAGGCGATCACGGTCAACCCGCCAGTGCACGAAGAAAATCTGTTTCCGGCCATGGTCCGCGAGATCACCTTCCTCGGTAACCGCTGCCGCATGAGCTTTGAACTCAAAGCCCTGCCAGGCCATGCATTGCTGGCCGAACTGGCCCCCGAGGCCATGCCGCGCCTGGGCTCGCAGGACATCTGGGTGGCGCTGCCACCGCAGAGCCTGCAGGTGTTCGCCTGAGATGGCCGCGCCAATGTCTCTGCCGCTGAACCCGGCCAATGCCACGTCTCGCCAGGGGGTTGCCCTGGGGGACCGGCTGTTCGTCGTCGGCGGCAAGTGGTTGCTGTTGATGCTGCTGGTGCTGGCTGTGCTGATGCCACTGCTGGCGATTTTCTGGCGCGGCTTCAGCGCAGAGGCCGGCCAGGGTGGCGGCCTGGTGGCCGCCCGTGAGCTGTTCGCCAGCGAGAGTTTCCACTGGCTGCTCGGTAACAGCCTGTCGGTGGCGTTCACCGTCGCGGCCATCGTCATCCCACTGGCTTACCTGTTCGCCTATGCCTTGCAACGCACCCTGATCCCGGCCAAGGGCCTGTGGCGGGGTGTCTCGTTGCTGCCGTTGCTGGCGCCGTCGATGCTGCCGGCTATTGCGCTGGTCTACCTGTTCGGCAACCAGGGCCTGCTGCGCGGGCTGCTGAGCGACAACATCTATGGCTTTTGGGGCATCGTGCTGGGCGAGGCCATCTACACCTTCCCGCATGCATTGATGATTCTGCTGTCGGCCTTGTCGCTGGCCGATGCACGCCTGTTCGACGCCGCCGCCAGCATGGGCGCCGGGCCTTGGCGTGCGTTCTCCAGCATCACCTGGCCAGCCACGCGCCAGGCCGTGTTCGCCGCCTTCTGCCTGGTGTTCACCCTGACTATCACCGACTTCGGTGTCCCGGTCGTGGTCGGGGGTGATTATCAGGTGCTGGCCCTGGAGGCTTACAAGGCTGTCGTTGGCCAACAGCAATTCGGCCGTGGTGCACTGATTGGCATGGTCTTGCTGCTGCCGGCACTGCTGAGTTTCGCCGTCGATGCCTGGTTGCGCCGCCGCCAGGGCGAGGCCATGAGTGGGCGTGCGCAGGTGTTCGAGCCCAAACCCTCGCGCCGCCGTGATGCCTGCTTCCTGGCCATCGTGCTGGTGGTCTGCGCGGTGCTGCTGTTGGTGATCGGCATGGCCGTGTATTCATCGCTGGTCACGTTCTGGCCCTACAACCTGTCGCTGTCGCTCAAGCACTACATGTTCGAGGACACCGCCGGCGGTGGCTGGCTGGCCTACCGCAACAGCGTGACCATGGCGATCGGCACCGCGCTGATCGGCAGCATGATGATTTTCTGCGGTGCCTACCTGATGGAGAAGACCCAGGGTCAACGCCTGCTCAACCAGTCGCTGCGCCTGCTCAGCTTCATCCCCATGGCGGTGCCGGGCCTGGTCCTGGGCCTGGGCTACGTGTTCTTCTTCAACCTCAGCGGCAACCCGCTGCATGTGCTGTACGGCAGCATGGGCTTGCTGGTCATTTGTACCATCGCCCATTACCTGACCACCGCGCAGATGACCGCGACCACCGCCCTGCGCCAGCTCGACGGTGAGTTCGAGGCCGCCGCCTTGTCGCTCAAGGCGCCCTTGTACCGGCACTTCCTGCGGGTGACCGTGCCGATTTGCCTGCCGGCGCTTCTGGACATCATCCGCTACCTGTTCGTCTCGGCGATGACCACCGTGTCGGCGGCAATCTTCCTGTACAGCCCCGACACCATCCTCGCTGCCGTTGCCGTGCTGAACATGGACGACGCGGGCAACGTCGGCGGTGCCGCCGCCATGTCCACCCTGATTCTGCTGACCAGCGCCAGCGCCTCACTGCTGCTGGCCGCAGCCTCACGCGGCCTGTTGCGCCGCTCCCAAGCCTGGCGCCAACGCGCCGCGACTGCCTGACCTGTAAGGAACCCCACCATGTTCAAGCACCTTGCACTTGCCGCTGCCGTTTCTGCCGTGTTCAGCCTGCAGGCTTCGGCCGCCGGGACCCAGCTGACGGTCTACACCGCGCTGGAAGCCGAGCAGCTCAAGACCTACAAGCAGGCCTTCGAAAAGGCCAACCCGGACATCGAGATCAAGTGGGTACGCGACTCCACGGGCATCATCACCGCCAAGCTGCTGGCCGAGAAAGAGCGCCCGCAGGCCGATGCGGTATGGGGGTTGGCAGCGTCCAGCCTGGCCATTCTCGACCAGAACGGCATGCTTGAAGCGTATGCGCCCAAGGACCTGGGCAAGATTTCGGCGAACTACCGCGACGCGGCCAACCCACCGGCGTGGGTGGGCATGGATGTCTGGGCCGCGACCATTTGCTTCAACACCATCGAGGCCGAGAAGCAGGGCCTGAGCAAGCCGGTAAGCTGGCAGGATTTGGCCAAGCCCGAGTACAAGGGCAAGATCGTCATGCCCAACCCGGCCTCGTCCGGCACGGGTTTCCTGGATGTCAGCGCCTGGCTGCAGACCTTTGGCGAGCCTCAGGGCTGGGCCTACATGGACGCCCTGCATCAGAACATCGGCCAGTACGTTCATTCCGGCTCCAAGCCGTGCAAGCTGGCGGCGGCGGGTGAGTTCCCGATCGGCATCTCGTTCGAGTACCCCGCCGTGCAGCTCAAGCGCCAGGGGGCACCGCTGGACATCGTGCTGCCTAAAGAGGGGTTGGGTTGGGAAATCGAGGCAACGGCGGTGATCAAGGGCACGCCAAAGGCCGATGCGGCCAAGCGCCTGGCAGATTTTTCGGCCAGCCCTGCGGCGATGGAGCTGTACAAGGAGAACTTCGCGGTGCTTGCCGCGCCGGGTATCGCCAAGCCGCAGACCGAATTGCCGGCTGATTATGAGCAGCGGTTGATCAAGAACGACTTTGCCTGGGCTTCGAAGCACCGTGATGAGATTTTGGCCGAGTGGCGCAAGCGGTATGACGGCAAGTCGGAGAAGGTGGCGCAGCAGTGAAGGGGTAGGGGTTGGGGTTGGGGTTGAGAGGTGCATGCCTTGAGGGGTGTGGCGCCTGGGAGATCGAGCGCCGCCCGCGCGGCGCATCGCGACGCAAGGCCGCTCCCACATTTGTTTCGGGCCAATTACTCCTGTGACATGGGCGCGCGGCCCCTGGGTGCCCACCTTGATATCGAGTCGGACAAACAAGGCGGTCGCGCGCAAATATCACAGGCCTCACTGGCCCGAAACAAATGTGGGAGCGGCCTTGCGTCGCGATGCGCCGCGCGGGCGGCGCTCGATCTCCCAGGCGCCGAAACCCTAAAGGCATACACCTACCAGCCCCTACACAAACTCAAATCTGCAACACCAACGCCTCCAACTGCTCTTGCCGCTCCGCCTGGTTCACCCGCGCCCCCGGGTTTAGCGTCGACCACTGCGGATGCGCCCGGGCCTTGACCAGCGCGTCTGGCAACTTGCCCTCGCGCCAGGCTTTTTCGTCCAGCTCGCCCAGGCGAATGCTGTCTTGCGCGGCATGCCCGCGGTTATCCAGGGCCACCATCAGCTGCTGCTGACGCAGCGCCAAGAGCCGCAACACCGTATCGTCCACAGTCAGCTCACGCTGACCTTTGAGCTTGCCCATCAACCTCGACCCGTAATTGCGTGCCGTCTGCAGCGCGCCGCCCGCGATTGCGCCAGCCAAGGCCGCCGCGCCAAGGGTCAGGCCACCGACCAGCAGATCGACCCCTGCCCCCGCTGCTGCACCCGCCGCCACGCCGCTGCCCAGGCGCACGCCCAGCAGCTTCAAGGTCTCGGGGTTGAACAGGTCATCGCCCCAGCGACCATCCAGCAACGGCAGGTCACTGGCATGGGCGTCTTCGCGGCGGAAGGCATACAGCTTGAGCAACGCCTCCACACAGCGCTGTTCGCGTTGCCGCACATCCTGGCGCAACGCTTCGATGGCCTTGGCTTCTGCGGCGGGTTCGGCCACGACGCTGCGCCGGCAGGCGGCGCAATCGAGCAGCAGTTCGGCGATCAGGCGTTTACCGCTTTGATGGCGAGCCTGGCGTTGCGCCTGCTGGTCGTCGATCAGCCGTTGCAGGGCAGGGCGGGCGTCTTCCAGCAGCAGGGCCAGGCTTTCGTACAGGCGGCGTTCGCCGTCTTCAGGCGGGGCCACGCTGTCAAACCGTACCAAAGCGTGAAGGCCAAGGCGGGCAAGGGCTTCACGCCATTCAGGCTCGCGGTGCTGGCTGCTGGCGACGAAATTGAGCACCGGCAGCAGAGGCTTGCCACAGCTGGCCAGCACTTCGAGCTCGTCGCGGTATTTGGCCAGCACCGGCTCGCGGGCGTCGATGACGTAAAGGCCGGCATTGCTGGCCAGCAACTGGCGCAGCACTTTGGCTTCCTGCTCGAAGCGCTGGCGTGCCTCGCTGCCCTGGAGGAAGCGTGCCAACCGGGCAGGGCCATCCAGGCGCTCGCCTGGGCGTTCGAGCCGTTCGAGATAGTCGAGCAGGGCAATGGCATCTTCCAGGCCGGGGGTGTCGTACAGCTCCAGCAGCGGCTCGCCGTCCACCGACAGGCGTGCGCCTTCCACATGGCGCGTGGTGCTGGGGCGATGGGACACCTCGCCAAAGCTCACGTCGCGGGTCAAGGTGCGCAGCAGCGAGGTCTTGCCGACATTGGTATGGCCGACCACGGCCAGCTTCAGTGGCTCAGTCATGGCCATGCTCCAGCCAGGTCAGGGGCGAGGTGTCGGCGTGGGGCAGGCCGAGGCGGTCCAACGCTTCGTGCCAGTCGCCCAGGCGTTCGGCATCCAGGGCCTCGCCTGGCGCCGCCTGCAGCAGCCAGATACGGGTGGCGCCCGCATTGCGTGCCAGCTCGGCCAGCAGCGCCAGGCTGCCGCGGTCGGGCGAGCGGCGTGGGTCGCAGGCGATGGCCAGACGCGCCGGGGGGAAGCGGCTCAGTTGTTCGAGCAGCCGGTTGCGCGATTCACGGCTATCGAGCACACCGGCATCGGTCACGCTGTTGGGCAGGGCAGGCGGCCAGGGGCGCTGATCGTCCAGCTCCAGGCCGACCAGCAGCGCACCGCTGCTGCCGCTCTCCAACTGGCCGGCTGCGAAGTGGGGCAAGGTGTCGGGCGCGGCGTCCTGCACACCGATGCGCTCGCTGCGTGGCATAAGGCTTTCGCGCAAGGCCGCGTAGCCCGGCAGGCTGAGGTCCAGCGCCAGGCGTGCGCGGCCCTGGCGCCAACGCCACAGGCACAACGCGGCCAATAGCAGGCGGGGCAGCAGGCCATAGACCAGCACCACGCCGAGCAACCAGCTGGCCCAGGCCTGGCGGGCCAGGTCCAGGGCCGGCAGTGTGTCGCCGCTGGCGCGGATCATGTGTTCGTCTGGCACGGCAAAGCCCAGCAGTGAAGGCAGGGCGCCGATCGCCTGGGTCATGTGGATGAACGGCTCGGCGGCGAGCAGGGTGGTTTCCCAGACAAAGCCATAACGCCGGGTGGCCAGCAACGCCAGGAGCATCGCCAACGCGGTCATCATCGCCAGCAGCCACAGCCCGTGCACCAGCACGCCGAGCAACCAGCGATTCAGGCGCTGGCGCTGCAGCAGCACCAGCAGCGCGGGCGCAAGGTGCGCGGCCTTGGCATCGCGGGCAAAGCGTTCGCTCAGCCACAGCCACAGCCGGCCAAGGCCCGCACCCTGCTCGCCGCTGAGGCCGAAGCCTATCGCCCAACCCAGCAGCATCAACAGGTTCAACCCCAACAGGCTGCCCAGCGCCCAGAACACGTTCACCGGGCGTTGGCCGTCCCCCAGCGCCGCCAATGCCAGGCCCGCGCCGCTGAAGGCGGCCATGATCAACAGGGCCAGCAGCGCCAGGCGCGCGCCCTGTTTCCAGTGGCGCAGGGCCGCAGTCATGCCGTCGCGGTCGGCCAGAAACAGCGCGCGCGTTTCGATACGGGCCGCCAGGTCGCCGCCGGCCTGTCGGGCGTGGCGGTTGGCCTCCTGGTCTTCCAGGGGGCCGGCATGTTCCTCGCGCAGGCGTACCGCTTCGGTGAGCCAGCGTTTGTCCAGTGGCGTTGGTCCAGTCACAAGGTCTTCCATTGCACAGGTCAGGGCAGAAGCATAACCCACGGCGGGTTTGCTATCCTCGCTGGCATGACTAGCACACTCCCCCTCAGCCTGATCGCGGCCCTCGCCGAGAACCGCGTGATTGGCATCGACAACTCCATGCCCTGGCACCTGCCGGGGGATTTCAAGTACTTCAAGGCCACGACCCTGGGCAAGCCGATCATCATGGGGCGCAAGACCTGGGACTCGCTGGGCCGGCCTTTGCCGGGGCGGCTGAATATCGTGGTCAGCCGCCAGCCGGGGCTGACGCTTGTCGGTGCCGAGGTGTTCCCCTCGCTGGAGGCGGCGCTGGTGCGGGCCGATCAGTGGGCGCGTGAGCAGGGGGTCGATGAGCTGATGCTGATTGGCGGGGCGCAGCTGTATGGGCAGGCGCTGGAGAAGGGGCTGGTGAGCCGCATGTACCTGACCCGGGTCGAGTTGTCGCCGGAGGGGGATGCATGGTTCCCTGCGTTTGACGAGGGGCAGTGGCAGCGGGTGAGCAGTCAGCCGCAAGCGCCTGAAGGGGCGGGGCCGGTGTATCACTTCGATGTTTGGGACAAGGTTTGAGATTTTTGGGGGCGCTTTGCGCCCCTATCGCGACGCACAGATAACATTGGTCATTGTGGGAGCGCCCATTGTTCAGATTCGGCGCTGGCCTGTGGGAGCGGCCTTGCGCCGCGAAAGGGGCGCAAAGCGCCCCCAGCGATCTCAGCTATGACTCAGCTCTGCATGCTGGTCACCCGCTAACACGTACTTGTCAGTCTCTTTCAACAGCTGGCTGGTCACGACCCCGGCCGTCATCGAGCCATTCACGTTCAACGCCGTACGGCCCATGTCGATCAACGGCTCCACCGAAATCAGCAGCGCCACCAGTTCAACCGGCAAGCCCATGGCCGGCAGCACGATCAGCGCGGCGAAGGTCGCACCACCGCCCACCCCGGCAACCCCGGCCGAGCTCAGGGTGACGATGGCGACCAGGGTCGCGATCCACAGCGGGTCGAAGGTGTCGATCCCCACCGCAGGCGCAACCATCACCGCCAGCATCGCCGGGTACAGGCCCGCGCAACCGTTCTGGCCAATGGTGGTGCCGAACGAGGCGCTGAAGCTGGCAATCGACTGCGGCACACCCAGGCGGCGGGTCTGCGCTTCGATATTCAGCGGGATGCTGGCGGCGCTGGAGCGGCTGGTGAAGGCGAAAGTCAGCACCGGCCACACCTTGCGGAAGAAGCGCAGCGGGCTCACGCCGGTCGCCGCCAGGATGGCGGCATGCACCACGAACATCAGCCCCAGGCCGATGTACGACACCACCACGAAGCTACCCAGTTTGAGGATGTCGTCCAGGTTGGAGCTGGCCACCACTTTGGTCATCAAGGCCAGCACGCCATAGGGGGTGAGCTTCATCACCACGCGTACCAGGCGCATGACCCAGGCTTGCAGGGTGTCGATGGCCGACAGGGCGCGCTCGCCCTTCTCGGCATCGTCCTTGATCAGTTGCAGGGCGGCCAGGCCGACGAACACGGCGAAGATCACCACGCTGATGATCGAGGTCGGCTTGGCCCGCGCCAGGTCGCCCACCGGGTTGCTGGGGATGAACGACAACAGCAGTTGCGGGATGTTGAGGTCGGCGACCTTGCCCGCGTAGTCGCTGTGGATCGCTTGCAGCCGCGCGCTTTCCTGCACGCCGGCCACCAGGCCGTCCGCAGTCAGGCCGAACAGGTTGGTCAGGACGATGCCGATCAACGCGGCGATGGCGGTGGTCAGCAGCAGGGTGCCAATGCTGAGCACGCTGATGCGGCCGAGCGAGGAGGCATTGTGCAAGCGGGCCACGGCGCTGAGGATCGAGGCGAAGATCAGTGGCATGACGATCATCTGCAGCAGGCCGACGTAGCCGTTGCCGACCAGGTCGAGCCAGGCGATGGTGGCCTTCAGGACCGGGTGGCCAGCGCCATAGAGCGTGTGCAGCACCAGGCCGAACACCACGCCCAGCACCAAGCCCAGCAAGACCTTCTTGGCCAGGCTCCAGTCGGTGCGGCGGGTTTGTGCCAGGCCCAGCAGCAGGGCCAGGAATGCCAGCAGGTTAAGAGACAGCGGCAGGTTCATTGAAGCTCCAACAAAAACAGAAGAGGCATCGCCTCTGTGAGCGATTACGAACGGAAATGCTAACAGCCTGAAAACAAACGAATTTATACCCAAATGGAATGTGCTTAGTCGTTTATGGAATAACGACGTGTCGCAAATAGCAATGAACACGGCGTTTCAAGCTGCCTTAACGTCGTTGTCAGGGCTTGCCGGCGCGCAATGTTGGACTAGCGTTTCCCGGTCATTTCAGGAGATTCGCACATGAAGTTCGCTCCGAAAGCGCTCGCCCTCGGCCTGTCCCTGTTGTTCGGTGCCCAAACCTGGGCCACCGAACTCAAGCATTGGCCCGCCGAGGCGGCCAAACAGCTCGACAGCATGATCACCGCCAATGCCAACAAAGGTAACTACGCGGTGTTCGACATGGACAACACCAGTTACCGCTACGACCTTGAAGAGGCCTTGCTGCCGTTCATGGAAAACAAGGGGCTGCTGACCCGCGACAAGCTCGACCCTTCGTTGAAGCTGATTCCGTTCAAGGACACAGCCGAGCACAAGGAAAGCTTGTTCAGTTACTACTACCGCCTGTGCGAAATCGACGACATGGTCTGCTACCCGTGGGTGGCACAGGTGTTCTCGGGCTTTACCCTGAAAGAGCTGAAAGCCCAGGTCGATGCCTTGATGGCCTCCGGCAAGCCCGTGCCCAGCACTTATTTTGAGGGTGACCAGGTCAAGGCCATCGAGGTGCAGCCGCCCAAGGTGTTTGCCGGGCAGGCCGAGCTGTTCAACAAGCTGATGGAAAACGGCATCGAGGTGTATGTCATTTCTGCCGCGTCCGAAGAGCTGGTGCGCATGGTCGCGTCCGACCCCAAGTACGGCTACAACGTCAAACCGCAGAACGTCATTGGCGTCAGCCTGCTGCTCAAGGACCGCGCCAACGGCCAACTGACCACGGCGCGCAAGCAGATCAGCGCCGGCACCTATGACCCCAAGGCCAACGAAGGCCTGGAGCTGACGCCGTACCTGTGGACCCCAGCGACCTGGATGGCAGGCAAGCAGGCGGCGATCCTCACCTACATCGACGAGTGGAAAAGACCGGTGCTGGTGGGCGGCGATACGCCGACCAGTGATGGCTACATGCAGTTCCACGGGGTGGATGTGGGCAAGGGGGGCATCCACCTGTGGATAAACCGCAAGGCCAAATACATGGACCAGCTCAACGGCATGATCGCCAAGCACGCCGCAGCACAGGCCAAGGAAGGGCTGCCGGTGACTGCGGACAAAAACTGGGTGATCGTCACGCCGGAGCAGATCCAGTAACAGCGCGCATGTCAGCCGGTGCGGCCGACAATCAAGGTCCGGGCCTCTTGCTGGTCGATGTTCTGCGCCAGCAAGGTCACGGCTTCAAGGGCGCTCGCACGGATGCTGGCGCCTGCAGGGCCAAGCGTCTGTTCGGCCACGATGCTGTGTACCTGGTTGATACCGACGAAGCGGAACCACGCATCGAGGAAGGGTTTTTCCAGGCCAAATGCCTGGTCGGGGGTTTGTGAGTCGGGGCCATAACCTAGCCCGCGGGTGTAGATGGCGACTGCCCGGCGCCCACCCAGCATGCCGTTCAACCCCTGCTCGTCGAAGGTGAACAAAACCCCTTTGTGCGAAATGGCGTCGATCAGGTGCTTGAGTTTGTAGGGGATGCCGAAATTCCACAGCGGTACGCTGAACAATACCGTGTCGGCCCGGTGGAACCGTTTGGCGAGCGTGCTGATCTGCGCCCATGCAGCGTTTTGCGCGGGCGAAAGCGGGGCATCGACAAGCCCTGCGTACTTGGCCGCGAGCAGGTCGCCATCCACTTCGGGAAGCTCGCATTCCCAAGGGTCCAGGCGGTCAACCTCCACGGCTTTGCGCTCAGCCAGCGCCGCCAGGAACACTTCGGCAATCTGAGCGGAAACCGAGCGCTCGCCTCTCGGTGAGGCGCAAACATACAAGACACGTTCAACCACGGGGCTTCTCCTTGGCAGCATTGAGGGCACGTCCCCTGGCGCTTGAGTGCTCAGGAGGGCAGCGCAAAGTCTGATTCAGGATGCTCTGTTATAGAAATGACGTATGCTCGCTGTATTGAGTGCGATAGGTGATCAATCAGTGTTCGATACAGTCCTTCTGCGCAGTTTGCTTGCCGTTGCCGACAGCGGTGGTTTCACGCGTGCCGCCGAGCGGCTGCACCTTACTCAATCGGCGATCAGCGCTCACATTCGTCGGCTTGAGCGCGAAGCCGGGCACAAATTGCTGGAGCGAACGACCCGCTCGGTGAGCCTGACGCCAGCAGGCGCCCGCTTGGCAGGCTATGCCCGCAGCATCCTGGCGCTGCATGACGATGCCCGCGCCAGCTTGGGCGTGGGCCGGCGGGTTTCTGGCATGGTGTCCGTGGGGTTGAGCGAGGAGATGGTCAAAGCGCCGATCATCGATTGCCTGCGTCGATTCTCGGTGGCGCACCCTGATGCAGAGGTTGTCCTGAACGTCGGCCTGACCGGGGAGCTGCTCGCACTCATGCAAGCGGGTGCGCTGGATATTGTGCTGGGCAGCCGCTGCGGCGGTGATGAACATGGCGAGGTCCTGTGGTCCGAGCCGTTGATCTGGGCGAAAGGGCCGCTTGCGCTGGCCAGCGATGATGCGACCTCAGCCGTACCCTTGGCGGTGTTTTCCGATCAATGCCCGTACCGTGCTGCTGCCATCGAAGCGCTGGCGCGTGCTGGGCGACAGTGGCGCATCGTTTGCCAGAGCCCAAGTGCCGGGGGGCTGATGACCGCCGTCAGCGGTGGGCTTGGGGTGACGCCTGTTACCCGCTCATCTGCCCTGGCTGCGGGCCTGCAGGAAGTGACGGCGTTGCCAGCCCTGCCTCACGCGCAATTCGTGCTGTCCTCGACGGCGAAACCGAAGCGCTCGGCTGCTCTGCTGCTGGCGCAATTGCGCCAATCGGCTTCGAGGGGTGAGCTTTGATCCGGCTTTTATCCACAGGCATAAAAAACCGGCGCACAGGGCGCCGGTTTTGCAAACGCTAGAAAGCCTTACAGCCCTTCAAGCATTGCCTTGTTGCGTACCGCACCTTTGTCGGCACTGGTCGCCAGCAGGGCGTAGGCCTTGAGCGCGGTGGTCACTTTGCGCGGGCGCACTTCGACCGGCTTCCAGCCTTTTTTGTCCTGCTCGATGCGGCGCTCGGCCAGCTCTTCGTCGCTGACCAGCAGGTTGATCGACCGGTTGGGGATGTCGATCAATACCTTGTCGCCGTCGCGCACCAGGCCAATGGCGCCGCCAGCAGCGGCTTCCGGCGAAGCGTGGCCGATCGACAGGCCCGAAGTACCGCCCGAGAAGCGGCCGTCGGTGAGCAGGGCGCAGGCCTTGCCCAGGCCCTTGGACTTGAGGTACGAGGTCGGGTAGAGCATCTCTTGCATGCCTGGGCCGCCCTTCGGGCCTTCGTAACGGATGATGACGATATCACCGGCCTTCACTTCGTCGGCGAGGATGCCGCGCACGGCGCTGTCCTGGCTCTCGAAGATCTTCGCGCTGCCTTCGAACACGTGGATCGACTCATCGACACCGGCGGTTTTCACCACGCAGCCGTCGAGGGCGATGTTGCCGTACAGCACGGCCAGGCCGCCCTCTTGCGAGTAGGCGTGCTCGAAGCTGCGGATGCAGCCGTGTTCACGGTCGTCGTCGAGGGTTTCCCAACGGGTCGACTGGCTGAACGCGGTCTGGGTCGGGATACCTGCCGGGCCGGCCTTGAAGAAGGTGTGCACGGCTTCGTCGTCGGTCTGGGTGATGTCCCACTTGGCGATGGCTTCTTCCATGCTGCGGCTGTGCACGGTCGGCAGGTCGGTGTGCAGCAGGCCGCCACGGGCCAGCGAGCCGAGGATGCTGAAGATGCCGCCGGCGCGGTGGACGTCTTCCATGTGGTACTTCTGGATGTTCGGCGCCACCTTGCACAGCTGCGGCACCGTGCGCGACAGGCGATCGATATCACGCAGGTCGAACGCCACCTCGCCTTCCTGGGCCGCAGCCAGCAGGTGCAGGATGGTGTTGGTCGAGCCGCCCATGGCGATGTCGAGCATCATGGCGTTTTCGAACGCCTTGAAGTTGGCGATGCTGCGCGGCAGGACCGACTCATCGTTCTCGCCGTAGTAGCGCTTGCACAGTTCGACAATGGTGCGGCCAGCCGTGAGGAACAGCTGCTCGCGGTCAGAGTGGGTGGCCAGGGTCGAGCCGTTGCCCGGCAGGGCCAGGCCAAGTGCTTCGGTCAGGCAGTTCATCGAGTTGGCGGTGAACATGCCAGAGCACGAACCGCAGGTTGGGCAGGCGCTGCGCTCGTACTCGGCGACTTTCTCGTCGGAGGCCGAGGAGTCGGCGGCGATGACCATCGCATCGACCAGGTCCAGGCCGTGGCTGGCCAGCTTGGTCTTGCCGGCTTCCATCGGGCCGCCGGAGACGAAGATCACCGGGATGTTCAGGCGCAGGGCGGCCATCAACATGCCGGGGGTGATCTTGTCGCAGTTGGAGATACAGACGATGGCGTCGGCGCAGTGGGCGTTGACCATGTATTCCACGGCGTCGGCGATGATCTCGCGGCTCGGCAGCGAGTACAGCATGCCGTCGTGGCCCATGGCGATGCCGTCATCGACCGCGATGGTGTTGAATTCCTTGGCCACGCCACCGGCGCGCTCGATCTCACGGGCAACCAGTTGGCCCAGGTCCTTCAGGTGCACGTGGCCCGGGACGAACTGGGTGAACGAGTTGGCGATGGCGATGATTGGTTTCTTGAAATCTTCGTCCTTCATCCCGGTGGCGCGCCACAGGGCACGAGCGCCCGCCATGTTGCGGCCTTGGGTGGAAGTCTTGGAACGATAATCAGGCATGAAGCACTCCTGGCGGCTTAATCAGGTCACAAAAAGGGGAGTGAGCTTCTCTTGGTCCTATGCGCCTTAGGCCGGTTGCCACTGGCACGGATGGGGCCGAAGACACCACGGGATCGCCGCGTGCTCGACCAGAGCTCATAAACCCGCCGGGGATGACTGGCGATGAATAGCCCGATTCTACACCGCTGGCGCGGCGAGGGAATGGCGATGTGTCTGGGCGGTGGCGTTGGCCTAATGGCCGGTAGTTTGTAGGACGCTTCCGAAACGTCGTTTCAGGGGCTGACCTGCCAGCCCAAGCTAACTATGATCCGCCCGCCGCATGTGCGGCTTCACGAGATACACCCTCAATGGACCTTCCCAGTTTCAGTTCAAACCGAACTCGCAAATTGGCACTGAGCGCGTCGTCGCCAGGGCTTCCGAAGGCTTGAGCCCGCGTGGCTGAGGTGTGCGGGTGCCTGCGTCGGCGCCTGGAGAACCTCATGCAGCACACTTCCGATACCCTCGTTTCACCTCTCGACCTGCGCCAGGCTGCCCAGGCCCGTCGTGACGACCTGCTTCACCCGCAAGGCTACCGCGAAGGCACGGCCGGTTACCTGATGACCAGCGAATACTCGTGCCTGGATGCCGGCCTCAGCGCAAGCCAGGCCATCGACATGCTGCGCCGCGAGGCTGCCGATGCCGAAACCATCTATCAGTCTTATGTACTCGACGAGCAGCGCAACCTGCGCGGTACGTTGTCCCTGCGTGAGCTGATCCTGGCCGCCCCCGAGGCGCCGATCGAGCAGATCATGGTGCACAAGGTCATCTGCGTTTGCACCACGACCCGCCAGGAAGAAGTGGCCCGCCTGATCCGCGAGCACGACCTGCTGGCCGTGCCGGTGCTGGACGAGGTTGGGCGATTGGTGGGCCTGGTGACGTGCGACGATGCACTGGATGTGGTGGTCGATGAGGCCACCGAGGACTTCCACAAGGGCGCCTCCATCACCAACCACGTGGGCAACCTTAGGGATGCCACCGTCAGCCTGCTGTACCGCAAACGGGTGCTGTGGCTGGTGCTGCTGGTGTTCGGCAACCTGTTCTCGGGGGCTGGCATCGCGGCGTTCGAAGAGACCATTGCCGCGCATATCGTGCTGGTGTTCTTCCTGCCGCTGTTGGTGGACAGCGGTGGCAATGCCGGGGCGCAGTCGGCGACCTTGATGGTGCGAGGCCTGGCGACGGGCGAGGTGGCCATGCGTGACTGGCTGCGGATGCTGGGGCGTGAGTGCGGGGTTGCGCTGGCGCTGGGGGCGACCATGGCGGTGGCGGTGGCATCGCTGGGGGCACTGCGGGGTGGGATGGACATTGCCCTGATCGTGGCAAGCAGCATGCTGGTGATCGTGTTGCTGGGCAGCCTGATCGGCATGAGCCTGCCGTTCATGTTCACCAAGCTCAAGCTCGACCCGGCGACGGCCAGTGGCCCGCTGGTGACCTCGATCGCCGATGCGGCGGGGGTGCTGGTGTATTTCGGGATTGCTTCGTATGTGCTGGATATCTGAGGTGCCGTTTGGGGCTGCTTTGCAGCCCATCGCGGGCAAGCCCGCTCCTACAGGGGTCGGGTACCTGTGTAGGAGCGGCCTTGTGTCGCGATGGGCTGCGCAGCAGCCCCGGCATTCTTAATCAGCTGTTAGGCAGCAACCGGCAGGTAATGCTCTTGATGTAGCGGGTTTCGGCGATGGCCGGGTGCACCGGGTGGTCCGGGCCCTGGCCGCCGCGCTCGAGCAGCTGCAGGTTGCGGTCCAGGTGGCGGGCGCTGGTCAGCAGGATGTTGTTCAGGTCATCCTCGGGCAGGTGCATGGAGCACGAGGCGCTGACCAGAATGCCGTCCTTGTTGAGCATGCGCATGGCCTGTTCGTTGAGGCGACGGTAGGCCGCTTCGCCGTTTTTCAGGTCTTTCTTGCGCTTGATGAACGCGGGTGGGTCGGCAATGATCACGTCAAAGCGCTCTTCGGCGGCCTTCAGCTCACGCAGCGCTTCAAATACGTCGCCTTCGATGCAGGTCAGTTTCTCGCTGATACCGTTGAGCGCGGCATTGCGCTCAACGCCGTCCAGGGCGAAGCCCGACGCATCGACACAGAACACTTCGCTGGCGCCAAATGCGCCGGCCTGCACACCCCAGCCACCGATGTAGCTGAACAGGTCGAGCACGCGCTTGCCTTTGACGTAGGGGGCCAGGCGCGCACGGTTCATGCGGTGGTCATAGAACCAGCCAGTCTTCTGGCCTTCGCGTACCGGGGCTTCAAACTTGACGCCGTTTTCTTCCAGCGGGACCCAGTCCGGCACTTCGCCGTAGACGGTTTCGACGTAGCGCTGCAGGCCTTCGGCATCACGCGCGGCGGAATCGTTCTTGAACAAGATGCCGCTTGGCTTGAGCACCTGGACCAGGGCGGCGATCACGTCGTCCTTGTGCAGCTCCATGGTCGCCGAGGCCAGCTGAACCACGAGGATGTCGAAGAAGCGATCGACCACCAGGCCTGGCAGCAGGTCGGAGTCGCCGTAGACCAGGCGGTAGCACGGCTTGTCGAACAGGCGCTCACGCAGCGACAGGGCGACGTTGAGGCGGTGTACCAGCAGCGATTTGTCCAGCGGCAGCTTGATGTCGCGCGACAGCAGGCGGGCGCAGATCAGGTTGTTCGGGCTCAGTGCCACGATACCCAGCGGCTTGCCGTTGGCGGCTTCGAGAATCGCCTGCTGGCCGGCCTGAAAGCCTTGCAGCGGGGTCGTGGCGACGTCGACTTCATTGCTGTAGACCCACAGGTGGCCGGCGCGCAGGCGGCGGTCGGCATTGGCTTTGAGGCGAAGGCTGGGCAGGGACATGACGTCGCTCCGGGAAAAAAGAGCGGGAGTATACCGTGTTGGCCCTGTGTTCGGGGTCAGGCGCGACAAAGTGCTGGCCAGGCCTAAAGCTAGACGATCCGGTGTTAGAATTCGCTGTCCTCAACGAGTGTGTACGCATGTCCCAAGAACTCAGCGCCGAACAGATCCAGCAAGCCTTGCAAGGCATCACCATCCCGCCGCAACCGCAGATCATGGTCGACCTGCAGTTCGAGCAGTACATGCCTGACCCGGACCTGGAAACCATCGCCAAGCTGATTTCCCAGGACCCAGGCTTGTCCGGCGCGTTGCTCAAACTGGTCAACTCCCCGCATTTTGGCCTTTCCAACAAGATCGGCTCGATCCAGCGCGCGGTGAACCTGTTGGGCAGCCGTTCGATCATCAACCTGATCAACGCCCAGTCGATCAAAGGCGAAATGAGCGACGAAACCATCGTCACCCTGAACCGCTTCTGGGACACCGCGCAGGACGTGGCAATGACCTGCCTGACCCTGGCCAAGCGTACCGGGATGCAGTTGGCCGACGAGGCGTACACCCTTGGCTTGTTCCATGATTGTGGCGTGCCGCTGATGCTCAAGCGCTTCCCCAACTACATGGACGTGCTGGAAGAAGCTTATGCCAAGGCCGACGGCGAAACGCGGGTGGTTGATACGGAAAACCGTGCGTTCAATACCAACCACTCGGTGGTGGGCTATTTCACCGCCAAGTCCTGGCGCCTGCCCGAGCACCTGACGGGGGCCATCGCCAACCACCACAACGCCTTGGCCGTGTTCCGCGACGAGTCTTCACGCAATACCCAGAGCCAGTTGAAGAACCTGCTGGCGGTGCTGAAGATGGCCGAGCACATCTGCGCGTCCTACCGTGTGTTGGGCAGCCAGAGTGTCGACCACGAATGGGAAGTGGTGGGGCCACTGGTGCTCGACTACATTGGCTTGTCGGACTACGACTTCGAAAACCTCAAACAGAACATCCGAGAGCTGGGCGGGCACTGACACATGCCGGAACTACCCGAAGTAGAAACCACCCGGCGGGGTATCGCACCCCATCTGGTAGGCCAGCGGGTCAGCCGCGTGGTGGTGCGTGACCGGCGCCTGCGCTGGCCAATCCCCGAAGACCTGGATGTGCGGTTGTCGGGGCAGCGTATCGTTAGCGTCGAGCGGCGCGCCAAGTACCTGTTGATCAATGCCGAGGTCGGCACCTTGATCAGCCACCTGGGCATGTCGGGTAACTTGCGCCTGGTCGAATTGGGCCTGCCGGCGGCCAAGCACGAGCACGTCGATATCGAGCTGGAATCGGGGCTGATGCTGCGCTACACCGACCCGCGCCGTTTCGGCGCCATGCTCTGGAGCCTCGACCCGCTCAACCACGAGTTATTGCTGCGTCTGGGGCCAGAACCGTTGACCGACCTGTTTGATGGCGACCGCCTGTTTCAGCTGTCGCGCGGGCGCTCGATGGCGGTCAAACCGTTCATCATGGATAACGCGATAGTGGTGGGGGTGGGTAACATCTACGCCACCGAAGCATTGTTTGCTGCCGGGATTGACCCACGCCGGGAGGCGGGCGGTATTTCGCGGGCGCGGTACCTGAAGCTGGCCATCGAGATCAAACGGGTGCTGGCGGCGGCCATCGAGCAGGGCGGCACGACCTTGCGCGACTTCATTGGCGGGGATGGGCAGCCGGGGTACTTCCAGCAGGAGTTGTTCGTCTACGGGCGGGGTGGGATGCCGTGCAAGCTGTGTGGCACGCCCTTGCGCGAGGTGAAGCTTGGCCAGCGGGCAAGCGTGTTCTGCCCGCGCTGCCAGCGCTGAATCTGGGGCCGTTTGGCGGCCCATTCGCGGGGCAAGCCCGCTCCCACAGGATCTAGCAGGCTCTAGACAGCTTACAAGCGGCCCAATCTGTGGGAGCGGGCTTGCCCCGCGAACAAGGGCGCAGCCCTTGCAATTATTCAGTCCTTGCCAGTAATCCGACGGTATTTGGCCATCAGCTGTTCTTCGCTTTCCGGGTGCGCTTCATCCAGTGGGATGCAGTCGACCGGGCAGACCTGCTGGCACTGCGGCTCGTCGTAGTGGCCCACGCACTGGGTGCACAGGTTAGGGTCGATCACGTAGATCTCTTCGCCTTGGGAGATGGCCTCGTTCGGGCACTCGGGTTCGCAGACGTCGCAGTTGATGCAATCGTCGGTGATGATCAGGGACATGGGGACTCCGGCCGGGGCTCACCGCCCGGGCATGTTCAACGCTGTGGGCACAATTGTGCCGCATTCGCGCCCGCAGTGCACGCGGGCGCGATAATCAGGCGTGCAGGCTTACTTCTTGAACCGTTCGGTCAGCGCCTCTGCCACCACGGGGTGGACGAATTTGCTGATATCGCCGCCCAAGGCGGCGATTTCCCGGACCAACGTCGAGGAAATGAACGAATAGCGCTCCGACGGCGTCAGGAACAGGCTCTCGACATCGGGGGCCAGTTGCCGGTTCATGTTCGCCAGCTGGAACTCGTACTCGAAGTCGGAGACCGCGCGCAGGCCACGCAGGAAGACGTTGGCGCCCTGTTCCTTGGCAAAGTGCGCCAAAAGGGAAGAGAAGCCGATGACTTCGACATTGGGCAGGTGCTTGGTGACCTCACGCGCCAGCGCCACCCGTTGTTCCAGCGGGAACAGGGGGTTTTTCTTGGGGCTGGCCGCCACTGCGATAATCACATGGTCGAACAGCCGCGAGGCGCGCTCGACCAAGTCGCCATGGCCTTTGGTAATGGGGTCGAAAGTACCCGGGTACAACACTCGGTTCATCGCGTCATCCTGGCTGGAGTGCGTTGGGGAGTCGGATGGTAGCGCAGCGATAGCGCCCGGCCAAGTCGTGCGGCCGGCTGATGGCACTATAGACAGTGGGTGCATTCGTTGTCATGCGTTGTGTGCCAGGCGGGCAATCAGGGCATCGGTGAGCTTGGCGCTGATGGCGTACACCGACAATTGCGGGTTGGCGCCGATGCTGGTGGGGAACAGCGAGCCGTCGTGAATCGACAGGTTTGCCAGCTGGTGATGCTGGCCCAGGCTGTTGCACACCGCCTGTCGTGGGTCTTCGCCCAGGGCGCAGCCCCCCATCACGTGGGCGCTGCCCAGGCGCGTGCGGAATAGCGCCAGGGGCAGCTCGTCGATCATCGTCAGGGCTTCGCTCAGGTTGTTGGCGTAGCGGGCATCGCCATGCACCGGCAAGACCCGCTCGGCCCCGGCGGCGAACTGGATCTGCGCCATGCTGCGGTAGGCGCGGCGCAAACCGTCGCGCAGGTAGTCATTGACCGGGTAATCCAGCACGGGTGAGCCATCGCCCCGCAGCTCGACCGCGCCACCCTGGCTTTCAGGGTGGAAGCCATCGCGCAGCAACGCCAGCATCACGTGGGTATGCGGCAGCTCGGCCATGTGCTGGGCATTCTCGTTGCCGTAGCCACCCAACAGGGTGCTGGCCAGGGCGGGGTGCAGGGGCGGCACTTCAAGCTTGTAACCGATTGGGCCGTCGGTACCGCCGAGCCATTGGAAGTGGTCGCTGTAGATGGACTGCGGGGCACCGTAGTAGGGGTCGATGCGCGTGTTGAAACGTGCCGCGCTGAAGTTGACCAGGTGCAGGAAGGTGCGTTTGCCCAGGCGAGCGTGCGGGTCGGGGGCGTTGGAACGCAGCAACAGGGCAGGGCTGTTGATACCGCCCCCGGCGAGAATGTAGTGGCGGGCGCGCACGCTGATCTGCCTGCCGGTGGGGTGTATGCCTTGGGCGTCCAGGGCCGTGCACTGCAACTGGGCGATCCGCTCGCCGTTGTGCTCGAAGCGCATCGCACGCGCCAGGTAGAGCAGCTCGCCGCCCTGGTCGAGGGTGGCCGGAATGCTGGTCACCAGCATCGATTGCTTGGCGTTGACAGGGCAGCCCATGCCGCAATAACCAAGGTTCCGACAATCGCGCACGTTGCGCGGTATCACCGCCCAACGATAGCCGAGCTGTTCGCAGCCACGGCGCAGCACCTCGTTGTTGGCGTTGGGCGGCAAGGCCCAAGGGCTGATGCCCAGCTGCTGTTCGATGCGCTCGAACCAAGGGCGTAGCGCATCGGTGTCCAAGCCGGTGACCCGGTGCTCCTTGGCCCAATGGGCCAGGGTCTGTGGCGGCGTGCGAAAGCTCGAGGTCCAGTTGACCAGCGTGGTACCGCCCACGGCGCGGCCCTGCAGGATGGTGATGGCGCCATCCTTGCTCATCCGCCCCAGGCCCTCCTGGTAGAGGCTGGCGTAGGCCTCGCTTTCCAGCAGGTGGAAGTCGCTGCTGGTCTTCAGGGGGCCTTCTTCGATCAGCAGTACTTTGAACCCGGCGGCGCTGAGCAACTGGGCACTGGTGGCGCCGCCGGCACCGCTGCCGATCACGGCGATATCGGCCTGCAGGGTCAGGTCTTGCGCCAGGCGCGAGCCATCGTGGGTGATCCAGCCGCGTTCGAGGCCTTGGCGAAATGGGTCGATTACAGGCATTGGCGATGCTCTTGTTGTCGTCAGATCTTCGGTGGCCCTGGGTAGCCGCAGGCGGCCCAGGCTTCCGGGCGTTCATACCAGGCCATCTGCAGCAGTTGCAGCAACGAGGCGTGCCCCATGCGCAGCAGGTTCATCGAACTGTCCTGCCAGCGCTGCAGAAACGCGCTGATCTGCTCGCTGCTGGCCTGCTGCCAGGCGCCCCAGATGCCGGTCAGCGGGCCCCGAGTCAGTGGCAGGCTGAGCACGTCGAACAGTTGCCGGGTGAGTTTGAGCATTTCTGGCGACAACGCCGCCAGCTTGTGATCGAGGCTGTGCAGCACCAGCGCATCGACGGCCTGGGTGCCGGCAAGCACCACTGGGATCAGCGCACTCAACAGTGGCAGGTCGTCATTGCGCAACGCCTGGTAGCCGGGCGCGGCCGACTGTGCCGTGCAGCCGACGAGGCTGGTGGTGGCGAGGAAGGCGCTGGCGCCCAGGCTGAAGCGGAGCAAGTCGCGGCGCTGCATGGGCCTGGGCTCAGCGGATGAACAGCTTGTAGACCAGGCGCTGCAAGGCCTTGCCGTACGGTGGGTAGATCAGGCGTGCGGCGTTCAGGCGCTGTTTGGCCAGCACGGCCTTGGCTTTGCTGAAGGTCAGAAAACCCTCGTGGCCGTGGTAGTGGCCCATGCCGGAAGGCCCGATGCCGCCAAAGGGCAGGTCGTCCTGTGCGACATGCAGCAGGGTGTCGTTCAGGCACACACCGCCGCAATGGCTGTGACGCAGCACGTGTTCCTGCTCTGCGCGGTCGTAGCCGAAGTAGTAAAGGGCCAGTGGGCGAGGGCGCTGGTTGATGTAGGCCAATGCCTGGTCGAGGCTGTCGTAGGGCACCAGCGGCAGCAGCGGGCCGAAGATTTCGTCCTGCATCACCTGCATCTGGTCGTTCACGTCCAGCAGCAGGTGAGGGGGCAGGCGTCGGCCTTGGCGTGGCTCGCCTGGGTACAGGTCGAGCACCTGGGCGCCTCGGTCGCGGGCGTCGTCCAGCAGGTGCTGCAGGCGCTGCAACTGCCGCGGGTTGATGATGGCGGTGTAGTCGGGGTTGTCGGCGATACGCGGGAACATGCGGTGAACGGCGGACTGGTAAGCGTCACTGAAGGCCCCCAGCCGCTCGCGCGGCACCAGTACGTAGTCGGGGGCAACGCAGGTCTGGCCGGCGTTCAGGGTCTTGCCGAAGGCGATACGTTCGGCTGCGCTGTGCAGAGGCACACTGGCCGAGACGATGGCCGGGGATTTGCCGCCCAGCTCCAGGGTGACCGGGGTCAGGTTGTGCGCTGCGGCCAGCATGACCTGGCGGCCCACGCTGGTTGCCCCGGTGAACAGCAGATGGTCGAACGGCAGGCGGGCAAAGGCCTGGCCAACCTCGACCTCACCCAGCACCACGCTGACCAGGTCCTCAGGGAACACCCGCTCCAGCAACTGTTTGAGCACCTGGGCGCTGGCGGGCGTTGCTTCGCTGAGCTTGAGCATGACCCGGTTGCCTGCCGCCAGGGCACAGGTTAGCGGGCCGATGGCGAGCAACAGCGGGTAGTTCCACGGCACGATGATGCCGACCACGCCCAATGGCTGATAGCGCACCTGCGCGCTGGCGGGCTGGAAGGCCAGGCCGACGCGGCGCCGGCTGGCGCGCATCCAGCGTTGCACGTGCTTTTCGGCGTGGCGCAGGCCCTGAACGGAGGGCAGCAGTTCCGCCAGCAGGGTCTCATCGGCGCTGCGCCCGTCAAAGTCCTGGTCGATGGCTTCTATGAGCCGCGCCTGGTCCGCCAGCAATGCCTCGCGCAGGCTCTTCAGCCACTGTCTGCGCTGGGCGGCCGGGGGCGCGGGATTGCCAGCAAATGCCAGGCGTTGGGCGGCGAACCTCGCCGTCAGGTCGAGGTCGCAATGCACAGGAGACACGTCAACGGGCGAGGTCATATCGGCTCGAATCCGGGCAGGGAATCCCTAGAGCCTATACTCTAATCCGAACGATCGTGCGAATTTTTCCGTGGCGTCGAGCGGTGCATTCCACACCAGATACGCCGTAAGATGACCCTTTGACCAAGGCCCGCAAACTGGGAGCTGAGCATGGCCCCGCGCATGAAGACCCGAGAGCGCATCGTGCAGAACAGCCTGGAGCTGTTCAACCAGCAGGGCGAGCGTAGCGTCAGTACCAACCACATTGCCGCGCACATGGAAATCTCGCCCGGCAACCTGTATTACCACTTCCCCAACAAGCAGGCGATCATCGCCCTGTTGTTCAGCCAGTACGAAGAACTGGTGGACAGCTTCTTGCGCCCGCCTCAAGGGCGCTGCGCAACCGTGGAAGACAAACGTTTTTACCTCAAGGCCCTGCTCGCGGCGATGTGGAACTACCGCTTTCTGCACCGCGACCTGGAGCACCTGCTGGACAGCGACCCCGAGCTGGCCGCCCGTTACCGGCGGTTTTCCGAGCGCTGCCTGCGTCAGGGCCAGGCGATTTACCGTGGCTTCGTCGACGCTGGGATCCTGGCCATGGCGCCGGCGCAGATCGAATCGCTGACCATCAACGCCTGGATCGTGCTGACGTCATGGGTGCGTTTTCTCAGCACCACGCGTGAGCATTCCGCGCACCTGGGTGAAGAAGCCTTCAAGCGCGGCGTCTATCAGGTACTGGTGCTGGAGCTCGGCTTCGTCACCGCAGGCGCGCGCAGTGCCGTGGACGCGCTGTGTCAGGAATTTCATGTACCGTTCAATCAGGCCCTGGAACTGTAAACCAGGGTACGAGTGCTATCGATCAGGAGATTGTCATGCCCCTTGCGCAATTGATCACCCCGCAACAGCTGGCCGAGCGTCTGGACTCGCCCGACCTGGTGATTCTCGACTGCCGCTT
This sequence comes from Pseudomonas putida, assembly GCF_025905425.1. Classification (NCBI taxonomy): domain Bacteria; kingdom Pseudomonadati; phylum Pseudomonadota; class Gammaproteobacteria; order Pseudomonadales; family Pseudomonadaceae; genus Pseudomonas; species Pseudomonas putida. The sequence continues at coordinate 5,607,159 of NZ_CP109603.1, forward strand.
TGCCCTTGAGGATGTGGATTATGGCCAGCGCAGCTATGCCGATGGGCATATTGCCGGGGCGCACTTCGCTGACCTGGAGCGCGACCTCAGTGGCCCGGTCAGCAAGGGACGTACCGGGCGCCACCCTTTGCCCGATGCGGGGCGGCTGGTCGAGCGCCTGCGTGAGTGGGGCCTGGACAATGACAGCGACGTGGTGCTTTACGACGATGGCCCTGGCGCCTTTGCTGCCCGTGCCTGGTGGTTGCTGGCCTGGCTGGGCAAGCGCAGTGGCGTATCGATTCTCGATGGCGGGCTCAAGGCATGGCATGCAGCGCACCTGCCGCTGAGCCTGGACCCGCCGCCCCGCCGCGAGGGCACTTTCAGCGGTGAGCCGGACGCTAAGCTACTGATTGATGCCGAACACCTGGCCAAGCACCTGGGCGATGCTGAACTGACGTTGATCGATGCCCGGGCCTTGCCGCGTTTTCGTGGCGAAGTCGAGCCGATCGACCCGGTCGCCGGGCATATTCCTGGCGCACAGTGCGCGGCGTTCACCGATAACCTGGGTGCCGACGGGCGTTTTCTGCCGGCCGACGCACTCAAGCAACGGTTCGCCGAAAAGCTGGCCGGGCGCTCGCCGGAGCAGTTGGTGGCCTATTGTGGGTCGGGCGTGACCGCTTGCCACAATCTGTTTGCCCTGGCACTGGCGGGCTATCCGCTGGGGCGTTTGTATGCCGGGTCGTGGAGCGAGTGGATCAATAACCCAGCGCATGGGGTGGCTACCGGGGATTGATCCGGGCCGCTGCTAAAGGCCTTCTAGCAGCCACTGCGGAATCCGCCGTTCCAGGTAATACCCCGGATTGCGCAGGCTGCCATCGACAAAGCCCACATGGCCACCGCGGTTGTGCAATTCAAACTGCGTCTGCGCTGCCAGTTCACTGGCCAAGGGCACGCTGTGGCTGGAGACGAAGGGGTCATCGCTGGCATGGATGATTAATGTCGGCGTGCGGTTTTCGCCCAGGAAGTAGCGGCTTGATGAGCGGCGGTAGTAATCGTGCGCATCGTTGAAACCGTTGAGCGGCGCGGTGACCTTGCCGTCGAAGTCCCAGAAGGTGCGCAGCCTGGTCAGCGGCCCCAGCCGTTCGAGTGCCGCCAGCCGCTCATGCTCACCCTTGTCATGGAAGTGACGCTGCTTGAGCTGCACATAGGCCAGCATCTCGCGCATGAAATGCGCCTGGTAGACCTTCGAAAACCCCTGGCCGATACGGTCGGCACACTGGTCCAGGCGGAACGGCACCGACACCGCGACCGCAGCTTCCAGCTGGCTGGCCGAGCCGCTTTCGCCCAGGTACTTGAGCAACACATTGCCACCCAGCGAATAACCCACTGCGTAAAGCGGCGCCAATGGGCGCTGGGCGCGCAGGTGCGCGACGATTTCGGCCAGGTCCTCGCTGGCACCGGAGTGGTAGCTGCGCGGCAGCAGGTTCGGCTCGCCCGAACAACCGCGCCAATTCACCGCCACACTGGCCCAGCCGCGTCCTTGCAAGGCTTGCTGCAGGCCTTTGACGTAGGGCGAGTGGGAGGAACCGGTCAGCCCATGCAGTACCAGCACCAGCGGTGCATCCGGTTGGTGCGGGCCGTGCCAGTCGAGGTCGATGAAATCGCCATCGGCCAGCCATAGCCGCTCGCGGTCGCGCTGCAGTTCAGGCAACTTGCGCCAGAGTGGGCCCCACAAGGTTTGAAGATGGGGGTTGGACAGGCCGACGGCCGGGCGGAAAGTGGCAGTGAGACTGGGCATGCTGGGCGACTCGTGATGTGCCTGCCTAGAGTGCCATGAAACGCTGCCGCTGTACCTGCGCTATTGGTCGATGGCTGGCAGCGGCTGCTGATCGACACGTGGGCCGACACTGACAAGCACCTTGCGTGTGAGGTCGACCCTGCGTTGCATGACTTCGCGGACCGCCTCTGGGGTCAGCGTGGTCAGGCGATCGATGTAGGTGTTCAGATGATCATCCGGTTGACGCTGATGGGTGTTTTGGGTGAGCAGCGTGGCCAGGCTGTTGTTTTGGGCAACATCGCGCAGCAGCTGGCCTGCCAGCTGTTGGCGGGCCAGTTGCAGCTCGGCTTCTGTCGGCCCCTGGTGGATGAAGTCGCCAAGCACTTTCGCTACCAGGTCCTGGGAGCCGGTTACGTGCTGCGGGGCGATCTCCCATTCGATGGCGAACAGCCCACCTGCACTCAAGGGCACCAATTGAGTATGGACGCCGTAGGTAAGCCCTCGGCGTTGACGCAGCTCTTTCATCAAGCGGGAGTCCAACCCCGAGCCCAGCACTTCACTGGCCAGTACCAGGGCAAGGAACTCGGGGTTGTTGGCCGGTACATTCATTGGCAGCGCCAGAAGGATCGTGTTGCTCGCCCCGGCCTGCTCGACGTTGATCGTCGTACCCGTTGTTTCAGGCGCGGCCGGCAAGTCAGCGGCGGCCCAGCCTTGAGGCAGTGCCTGGCTGATACGCTGGGCAATGCCCTGCGCCTCTCTGCGCGACAGGTCGCCGACAATGACCATTTCCAGGTTGTTGGCGGAGTAGGCGCGTTGATGAAACGCTTTCAGGTCGTCGGTCGTGACTGCATCGAGTGCCTGCTCTGTGCTGCCCTGTGGGTGGCCATAGGGATGACCGCTGAACAGGTGATGATAGGCCTCGCTGCGCGCCCTGAGTACCGACAGGCTGGCGCGGGATGCCTCATGCAGCACTAGCTGGCGTTTGATCTTCTCCAGCATGGCGTTGTGAAAGGCCGGCTTTGCGACGAGCTCGGTAAATAGATCGATGGCAGGGTCGAGCAATGCCTGGGCGCTCAGGCTGCGCAGGCTCAGGGTCGTGTGCTCACGGCGTATTTGCCTTTCGACCACCGTACCTAGCCGCTCCAGACGCTCGGCATGCTCGATCGCATCAATACGCTGGCTGCCCTCGTCGAGCATGTACAGCGTGAGGGCGGCCAGGCTGGGCGGGTCACTTAGGGCGGTGCCTGCCTTGAAGCGCAGCTTCACATCGACGATAGGCAGGCCGCGAGCTTCGACGAACTTAACGCCTGAGCCAGCGTCGGTTCTCCAGGCGTGCACCGGCGTCTTGATGGCTTCGAAATGGTCAAGCTCCAGACCTTGGGCAGATACCAGGCCGCCGTAAATGCTGTTAGCCGCCAGAGGGGCCAATACGTTATCAGTCATGTTCGCGCTCCTGGTTGTGCATGAAGGTGATCGCCACGCGGGATGCTGTCAGGTAGTCACGTGCGGCTCGGCGAATGTCCTCGCTGGCCACGGCTACGATGGCTTCTCGGTCATCATCCAGCACGATGGGGTCCAGGCCGCAGACGGCCTGCCTGCCGATGGCATTGGCCTGTTCCGCGATGTCGTCCTGTGCAAACAATTGCCTGGCCAGCAGGCGTGCCTTGGCGCGCTGCAACTCGTCGTTGCTGGGTAATGTCTGGCTAAAGGCTTCTATCTCTGACATTAACCTGTTGGCTGCGGCCTCGGGCGCGACAAGCGCGCTGCAGTAGGCATAGACGGTCAGCAGGCTGTCGCCACGCCGATGCGGCTCGTAGGTTGACTTCAGGGCTTGCAGTACCTGCTCATCTATCAGCAGCCGGCGTTGCAGCTTGGCGGCCTGGCCTTCGGTAAGCAGGTCGGGCAGCAGCCGCAATGCGTGGGCCTGGGTAGTGGAGGTGGCGGTGCGTTGGCTGGGCAGGTTGAAGCTGAGGATCACACCAGGCCTGAGGCCCGGCAGGCGCAATATTTGCGTGCGCCGCTCCAGCTTGGGGTCTTCGATGGGCGTTTGCCGGGGCGGCAGGCGATGGGCGGGGATGGCAGTGAAATGTCGCGTCATCAGTTCCTGCAGCCGTTGCAGATCGATATCGCCGGCGACTGAAAGGGTGGCGTTATTGGGGTGATACCAGGTCTGGTACCAGGTGCGGGCCGCCGCTGGCGTCATGTGCTGGAGATCGCTTTTGTGGCCGATAACCGGCGTGGCATAGCGGCTGCTGCCATGGGCCAGTAACTGGTGCTTTTCCAGCGCCAGCGCCCAGGCGTTGTTGTCGACATCCGCGCGGCGCTCGGCCATGACCACCGCCAACTCGCGGGCGAACGGCGCATCGCTCAGGGTTGCAGTGGCCATGGTGTCAGCCATGGCTTCCAGGGCGATCTCCAGCCGGCTGGCTGGCAAGGTCAGTGGAAAGACCGTGGCATCTTCTTGGGTGAATGCATTCGGGTCACCGCCGAGGCGGGTCATCAGGGTCGAATATTGCCCGCTGGCGAGTTTGCTGCTGCCTTCGAACAGCAGATGCTCCAGGGCATGGGAAAGGCCTGTGTGGCCGTCAGGTTCGTAGCTCGAACCCACGTGATACCACAATTGCACGCTTACCAGAGGGGCTCGGTGGTCTTCGCGCAGGTAGACGCGCAGGCCATTGGCGAGGGAGAAGAACTGTACCGAAGGTGGGTGCTCGGTCATGGCTGAAGTGCTCCTGCAAAAAACGAAGGAGCAGCTTCAGTCAGAGGCCAGGTGCGTGTGCGGTAACTAAATAGGCCAACGCTTTACGCTGGCCTGACGCCAGGCGGTCAGCCTCGTTGCCAAAGTGCGTAATACACCTGCCCAGTCTTTTTCTCCCGGTGCAGGCGCCAGTTCCCCGGCATTTGCATGGCCGATGGCGCGGTCTCGCTTTCGGTGTAGACCCACGCCTGCTCGCGCAGCCATTGGTTTTGTTCCAGCAGGTTGCAGGTGTTGGCCAGCAGGTCCTGATGGAAGGGTGGGTCGAGGAACACGACATCGAACTGCTGCTTGGCCGGGTTTTGCAGGTAACGCAGGGCGTCGGTCTGCAGGATCTGCCCGCGCGGGCAGCGCAGCAGCTCAAGGTTGTCCTTGAGGTTGCTGATGGCGGCGGGGTTGCTGTCCAGTGCCACGGCGTCTTCGGCGCCGCGCGACAAGGCTTCGAGCACCAGGGCGCCGCTGCCGGTGAAGGCGTCCAGCACTCGGGCGCCTTCGATGTAGGGCGCGAGCCAGTTGAACAGGGTTTCGCGCACGCGATCAGGCGTTGGCCGCAGGCCGTCGCCTTCAGGCACCGCCAGGCGACGGCTGCGCCACTCGCCAGCGATGATGCGCAGGTGGCCCTGGCCCTTGCTTTGGCCCGTTTGAGGGCGGGCGGGAGGGGTGGATCTTGGCATTAGTGCTCCGGTACGCCGAGCGGTTGCTCGGCGGGCTTGTCAGTGGGGGCTGGCAGCGGCTTTTGCGGCACGTTCGGGCCAGCGGTGACGATGACCAGTTTATCGGCTGACAGGTGTTTGTTCATGGCGGCTTTGACCTGTTCGACGGTGAGGGCCTGGGACTGTTGCATGAAGTCCTCAAGCCAGGTCAGCGGCAGGTTGTAGAAGCCAATGGCGCCCAGTTGGCCGACGATGCTGGCGTTGCTGGCATTGGACAGCGGGAAGCTGCCGGCCAGTTCGCGCTTGGCGTCGTCCAGTTCTTGCTGGGTGGGGCCGGTCTTGAGGTAGTCGGCAAGGATGCCCTGGACCAGTTTGAGGGTACCCTCGCTGAGTTCGGCGCGGGTCTGCAGGTTGATCATGAACGGGCCACGCACCTGCATCGGGCTGAACACCGAGTAGACGCCGTAGGTGAGGCCGCGCTTTTCACGCACTTCGCTCATCAGGCGGGTGCCGAAGGCGCCGCCGCCGAGGATCTGGTTACCCAGCGACAGGGCCGGCCAGTCCGGATCCTGACGGTCGATACCCAGCTCGGCCAGCATCAGGTGGGTCTGCTTGGACGGGAAGTCGATGTGGGTCAGGCCCGCCTTGGGTTCAGCGGGCTGGGCCGGTACCGCCAGCGCCGGGCCCTTTGGCAGGCCGGCGGATACCTGGGCCGCAATGGCTTCGGCTTCGGCGCGGCTGAGGTCGCCGACCAGGGCGATGACCGCGTTGCCGGCTGTGTATGCCTTGGCGTGGAAGGCGCGCAGCTGTGCCAGGGTGATGCCGTTGATGCTTTCGGCGGTGCCGTCGCTCGGGTGGGCGTAGGGGTGGTCGCCGTAGAGCTTGCCGAACAGGGCCTTGCCAGCGATCTTGCCGGGGTTCTGCTTGTCGTATTCGAAGCCGGCCAGCATCTGGTTCTTGATGCGTTTGAGGGCGTCTTCGGGGAAGGTCGGCTTGCCTGCTACCTCGGCGAACAGCTTGAGCGCCGGTTCGCGCTTGTCCTTGGTGCTCAGGCTACGCAGCGACGCCACGGCCATGTCGCGGTAGGAACCGTTGCCGAAGTCCGCGCCCAGGCCTTCGAAGCCTTCGGCAATGGCGGTTACGTCCTTGCCGGCCACGCCCTCGTTGAGCATGGCGTTGGTCAGGGCGGCCAGGCCTGGCGTGCCGCTGTCCTGGCTGCTACCGGCGGCGAAGGTGACGCGCAGGTCGAACATCGGCAGCTCACGGGCTTCGACGAACAGCACCCGGGCGCCTTCGGCGGTGGTCCAGTTCTGGATGTTCAGTTGGCGCCGGCTGGGCGCCTTGCCATCCAGCTCAGCCAGGGACTGCAGGGTATTGGCCGGGCGGGCTGCATTGCTGTCGGCTTTGACCGCGTTGTCGGCGAGGGCCGGGGCCGCCAGCACCGTCGCCAGCGCCAGGGCGCGGATGCCCGTAGCCAGCAGGGTGTGGCGTGGTGCGCTGCGATCACTCATGAGCGGACTCCTCGGGCAGTACATGGGCAACGCTCAGGCGTTCGCGGGTGAAATAGGTGCGCGCAGCGTTCTGGATGTCTTGCGGGGTCACGCGCTTGAGCTCGTCCAGCTCGCTGTCGATCAGCTTCCAGGACAGGCCCACGGTCTCCAATTGGCCGATGGTGGTGGCCTGGCTGCTGATGGAGTCGCGGTCGTAGACCAGGCCGGCGATCACCTGAGCGCGTACGCGTTCGAGCTCTTCGGCGCTGGGTGGCGTGGTCTTGAGCTCTTCCAGCAGTTGCCAGATGCCCTTTTCCACGTCTGCCAGGGTCTTTTGCTTCTGCACATTCGGCGTGGCCGAGATCAGGAACAGGCTGTCGCCACGGGTGAAGGCGTTGTAGCTGGACGATGCACCGGCCACCAGTTCCTGACCGCGCTCCAGGCGTGCCGGCATGCGCGCACTGTAGCCACCGTCAAGCAGGGCCGAGATCAGGCGCAGGGCGTGTACCGTGCTTGGCTCCTTGGCAGTTGCCAGGCCGGGCACGTTGAAGCCGTAGATCAAGCTCGGCAACTGGGTGCGCACGTGCAGGGTCAACTGGCGTTGGCCTGGCTCGGCCAGTTCCAGCGGTAACTTGGCGGGCGGGACCGCACGCTTGGGAATGCCGGCGAAGTACTTTTGCGCCAGGCCCTTTACCTCATCGACGGTGACATCGCCGACGACCACCAAGGTGGCGTTGTTGGGTGCATACCAGGATTCATACCAATGGCGCAGTTCCTCGACCTTCATGCGGTCAAGGTCGGCCATCCAGCCGATGGTCGGGGTGTGGTAGCCGCTGGCAGGGTAGGCCATGGCGCGGAACAGCTCGAACGCCTTGGCGTTGGGCTGATCGTCGGTGCGCAGGCGGCGCTCTTCCTTGATAACCTCGATTTCGCGGCTGAATTCGTCGGCGGGCAGGCGCAGGCTGGCGAGGCGGTCGGCCTCCAGTTCCAGGGCCACCGGCAGGCGGTCGCGGGCCAGCACCTGGTAATAGGCCGTGTAGTCGTCGCTGGTGAAGGCGTTTTCTTCGGCGCCCAGGTCCCGCAGGATGCGCGAGGCCTCGCCGGGGCCGATTTTGGCGCTACCTTTGAACATCATGTGTTCAAGGGCGTGGGACAAACCGGTCTGCCCCGGGGTCTCGTAGCTGGAGCCCACCTTGTACCAGATCTGCGAGACCACCACCGGTGCGCGGTGGTCTTCGCGCACGACCACTTTGAGGCCGTTGTCGAGGATGAATTCGTGAGTCGGTTGCACATCGGCGGCGAAGGCCACGAGCGGCAGGCAGAGCGTGCCGAGCAACAGGCCAGCGGCGCGGCGGGCTAGAGCATTCATACGGTGTTTAACCTGTTCGGCGGCCCGCAGGGTTTAGCGTCGGCGGGCCAGGAGGTGCTAGGATACTGATCCGGTTGCCTGGCGACCATGCCTGTCGCCGTTCTGGCCCACAGGACACTAAGACAAAACGTTGCGCATGAACCAGCCGGCTTCAAGATAGTCTGTTCTGCGTATAGAGAATTCCCGATGCGCCATTGCTGGCGCATCGCTACCCTGAGATAGCCGTCCTCCATGTTTGGTTCCAACGACGACAAAAAAGCGCCGGCCGAGTCTGGCGAAAAGAAAGGCCTGTTCAGCTGGTTTCGCAAGAAGCCGCAGCAACCTGTCGCCGAACAGCCGCAAACGCCCGAGCCACAGGCTGAAGAGCCGCTAGCGGCGCAGCCTGCTGTCGAGCAGCCTGTCGCTGCGCCGGTCGAGCCGGTGGCCGTACAAGCCCCTGTTGCTTATGAGCCGCCTGAGCCGGTGCCAGCCGTGGCTGATCATGCGCCCGCTCAGCCTGCCCAGTCCCCTGCGGGCGAGGGCTTGCCTGCGAACGCGCAAGCCGCCGCACCGCAGGTCGAAAGCCCAGCACCGGTGGGGCTAGCCACGCAAGCTTCGGTCATTCACGCCGTAGAGCCGCCTGTCAGCAATTTGGTGCTGCCGGTTGCCGAGGAACCCGTAGCCCTGGTGCCGGACCTTGAGCCCACGGCCCCGCCAGCGATTCCTGAGCGACCAGCGGTCGAGCCCCCAGCGCCCGTGGCAGTCGCACCTCTGCCCGCGCCAGTGGTTGCCGAGCCTGCCCCGGTCGCTGCTCCGGCTCCGGCTCCGGTCGAACCCGAACCCGTTGCCGCGCCGGTCGTCACCGAACAACCCAAGGCCGGCTTCTTCGCCCGCCTCAAACAGGGCCTGTCCAAGACCAGTGCCAGCATCGGCGAAGGCATGGCCAGCCTGTTCCTGGGCAAGAAGGTCATCGACGATGACCTGCTCGACGAGATCGAGACCCGCCTGCTGACCGCCGACGTCGGTGTGGAAGCGACCTCGACCATCGTCCAGAACCTGACCCAGAAGGTCGCCCGCAAGCAGCTGGCCGATGCCGATGCACTGTACAAATCGCTGCAGGAAGAACTGGCCGCACTGTTGCGCCCGGTCGAGCAGCCGCTGAAAGTCCAGGCACAGAACAAACCCTACGTGATCCTGGTGGTCGGCGTGAACGGCGCCGGCAAGACCACCACCATCGGCAAGCTGGCCAAGAAGCTGCAACTGGAAGGCAAGAAGGTCATGCTGGCCGCCGGCGACACCTTCCGTGCCGCAGCGGTGGAACAGTTGCAGGTCTGGGGTGAGCGTAACCAGATCCCGGTCATCGCCCAGCACACCGGTGCCGACTCGGCCTCGGTGATCTTCGATGCCGTGCAGGCCGCCAAGGCCCGCGGCGTGGATGTGCTGATCGCCGATACTGCGGGTCGTCTGCACACCAAGGACAACCTGATGGAAGAGCTGAAGAAGGTTCGCCGGGTCATCGGCAAGCTCGACGCCGATGCGCCTCATGAGGTGCTGCTGGTGCTCGACGCCGGTACCGGCCAGAACGCCATCAGCCAGGCCAAGTACTTTAACCAAAGCGTCGAGCTGACCGGCCTGGCCCTGACCAAGCTGGACGGCACCGCCAAGGGCGGGGTGATTTTCGCCCTGGCCAAGCAGTTCAGCATCCCGATCCGTTTCATCGGTGTCGGTGAGGGTATCGACGACCTGCGCACCTTCGAAGCCGAGCCGTTCGTCAAGGCTCTGTTCGCCGAGCGAGAGCATCCATGATCCGATTCGAACAGGTTGCCAAGCGCTATCCCAATGGCCATGTAGGCTTGCATGAGCTTAGTTTTCGGGCGCGCCGGGGCGAATTCCTGTTCGTCACCGGGCACTCAGGTGCCGGTAAGAGCACCTTGCTGCGTTTGCTGCTGGCCATGGAGCGTCCGACCAGCGGTAAGTTGATGCTGGCAGGGCAGGACCTGGGCCAGATCAGCAATGCGCAGATCCCGTTCTTGCGTCGGCAGATCGGTGTGGTGTTCCAGAACCACCAGTTACTGTTCGACCGCACGGTGTTCAACAACATCGCCTTGCCGCTGCAGATCCTCGGCCTGTCCAAGGCCGAGATCAGCAAGCGCGTGGATTCGGCGCTGGAGCGTGTGTCCCTGGTCGACAAGGGCGAACTGTTCCCGGCGGACCTGTCCACGGGGCAGCAGCAACGGGTTGGTATTGCGCGTGCCATCGTCCACCAGCCAGCCTTATTGCTGGCCGACGAACCCACCGGCAACCTGGACCCGCGCCTGGCCGCAGAGATCATGGGGGTGTTCGAGGACATCAACCGCCTGGGCACAACCGTATTGATCGCCAGCCACGACTTGGCACTGATCGCGCGCATGCGCCATCGCATGCTGACGCTGCAGCGCGGTCGTCTGATCGGCGATGGGGAGGCCGGGCAATGAGCACTACACGTACGCCGAAGGTTTCCGAGCGGGTTGCGCCGAAACCCGCCGATCCGACGCCTGAGAAGAAAAAACGCGACGACGATGATGGCCCGGACTTCCGGACATTGCTGCACGCATGGCTGGAAAGCCACCGGGCGAGCATGGCCGACAGTTTGCGTCGCCTCGGTAAGCAGCCGATCGGCAGCTTCTTCACCTGCCTGGTCATGGCTGTGGCGTTGAGCATGCCCATGGGCCTGTCATTGCTGTTGAAGAACGTCGAGAAACTCGGCGGCTCCTGGCAGCGCGCCGCGCAGATCTCGCTGTATCTGAAGCTTGACGCGGGCAGCAAGGAAGGCGAGGCCCTGCGCGACGAGATCAAGGGCATGCCTGGGGTGGCTGATGCGTTGTATGTCAGCCGCGACCAGGCACTGGAAGAATTCCAGCAGCAGTCCGGCCTGGGCGAGGCATTGCGCGAGCTCCCCGAAAACCCGCTGCCTGGTGTGGTGGTGGTGACCCCGACCGAGGTCGACAAGCCCGCGCTGGAGGCCCTGCGTCAGCGCCTGTCGGAACTGCCAAAGGTCGAAGTGGCGCAGCTGGATCTGGTATGGGTCGAGCGCCTGGCGGCGATCCTCAAGCTGGGCGACCGCTTTGTCTTCGGTCTGGCTGTCATGCTGATTTCTGCGCTGCTGTTAGTAATCGGTAACACAATTCGTCTACATATTGAAAACCGTCGTACCGAGATTGAAGTGATCAAGCTGGTAGGCGGCACCGACAGCTACGTGCGCAGGCCTTTCCTGTACATGGGCGCCCTGTATGGCCTGGGCGCAGGGCTGTTGGCCTGGGGTATCCTGGCGTTCGGCCTGAACTGGCTGAACCAGGCGGTTGTCGGGCTTTCCGGGTTGTATGGCAGCAACTTCGCCCTGGGTGGGGTGCCGGCGTCCGATGGTCTGTCGCTCTTGATCGGAGCGGTGCTGTTGGGGTATATCGGTGCATGGATCGCGGTCGCTCGCCATTTGAATGAGCTGGCGCCTCGATAGTTTTTCCCGTGCCAGCATTGACTTTATTACCGTTTTGGGAACTTGTTTACCGGTTTCCGGTCAATGTTGGCAGTGCCCACAAGGCACGAGTCTAGTAAGTCGGAGGTTCTTGAATGACCACATCGTTGCAACCTGCCTATGCCTTGGTACCCGGTGCAAACCTGGAAGCCTATGTGCACACGGTCAACAGCATCCCGCTGCTGACGGTCGAGCAGGAGCGTGATCTGGCCGAGCGTCTCTATTATGAGCAGGATCTTGAGGCCGCTCGGCAAATGGTGATGGCCCACCTGCGTTTCGTTGTACATATCGCTCGTAGCTATGCAGGTTATGGTCTGGCCCAGGCCGACCTGATCCAGGAAGGCAACGTCGGCCTGATGAAGGCCGTCAAACGCTTCAACCCTGAGATGGGTGTGCGCCTGGTGTCCTTTGCCGTGCACTGGATCAAGGCTGAAATCCACGAATTCATCCTGCGCAACTGGCGCATCGTCAAGGTGGCGACCACCAAGGCCCAGCGCAAATTGTTCTTCAATCTGCGCAGCCAGAAGAAGCGTCTGGCCTGGCTGAACAACGATGAAGTTCATCGTGTGGCCGAGAGCCTGGGCGTTGAGCCGCGTGAAGTGCGCGAGATGGAAAGCCGCCTGAGTGGCCAGGACATGGCCTTCGACCCAGCGGCGGAAGCCGACGACGACAGCGCGTTCCAGTCGCCTGCGCATTACCTGGAAGACCACCGCTACGACCCGGCGGTACAGCTTGAGGATGCCGACTGGAGCGACAACTCCACCAGCAACCTGCATGAAGCGCTGCAAGGTCTGGACGAGCGCAGCCGTGACATTCTCTACCAGCGCTGGTTGGCGGAAGAGAAGGCGACGTTGCATGAGCTGGCGGACAAGTACAGCGTTTCGGCTGAGCGTATTCGTCAGTTGGAAAAGAATGCGATGAACAAGGTGAAGGCGCTGATCACAGTGTGATCGAGCCTTAGTTGCATTGAAAAGCCGCTGGCCCGAAGAGGGTTGGCGGCTTTTTTGTTTGAGTTGGCTTTACGGGCTCTTTCGCGGGTAAACCCGCTCCCACAGGATATCGAGGCCCCTGTGGGAGCGGGTTTACCCGCGAAGAGGCCAGTTCAGCTAACGAAAGGCTTAAAGCCTGCGCGAAGCATCCAGCTGCATCAGGTAGCTCGGCCCACCCAGCTGGCTCATCTGCCGCCGAATCCACCCGGCCCGACTGGCCACATAGGCGCTGGGCCGGCTGGCGCTCCACTTGATCGGGCTGGGCAACACCGCGGCCAGTTGCGCGGCCTGTTGCCGATTGAGTCGGCTGGCATCGACGCCGAAGTGGTAGCGCGCCGCCGCCTGGGCGCCGAACACGCCATTGCCCCATTCGGCGCTGTTCAGGTAGACCTCAAGGATCCGCTCCTTCGACCAGAACAGCTCGATCAGCGCCGTGAACCAGGCCTCCAGGCCCTTGCGGAACCAGCTGCGCCCCGACCACAGGAACAGGTTCTTGGCCACTTGTTGGGTCAAGGTGCTGGCGCCGCGAATGTTGCCACCGCGTTCGTTATAGGCCAGTGCCGCCTGAATGGCCGGTATATCGAAGCCCCAGTGGTTGGCGAACTTCTGATCCTCACCCGCAATGACCGCGACCTTCAGATCATCGGAGATGTTCTCCCACGGCTCCCAGTCGCGCTGCAGGTCGATCGGCTCGCCACTCACCCAGGACTGAACCTTGCGCTCGACCATCAATGCCGTACCAGGTGGTGGCACCCAGCGAAACACTAGCACCACTACGATGCTGCCGGCAGCGAACCAGAGCAGGGCGCGGGCGAGGCGGCGGATAAGGGATGGCAGCATGTCGATGGCTTGGCCGGACCGGTGGAAGGGGCCATTATACAGACCCGATACAAGGAGTCGTCCCATGCTTCGCAGCTTCCTGATGCTTGCCGCCTTTTTCGGCTTTACCGGTGTGGCCCTTGGCGCATTCGCCGCCCATGGGCTGAAGAACCGTCTTACGGCAGACTACCTGGCCATCTTCCATACCGGTGTGACCTATCAGTTGGTGCATGCCCTGGCGATTTTCGGTGTTGCCGTGCTGGCGGCGCATTTGCCGGGGCGTCTGCTCGGTTGGGCCGGTGGTCTGTTCACACTGGGCATCGTATTGTTCTCCGGTAGCCTGTACCTGCTGACCCTGACGGGCGTGGGTAAGCTTGGCATCATCACGCCCATCGGCGGATTGTGCTTTCTCGCCGGTTGGCTGTGCTTGGGTCTGGCAGCCTGGCGGTTGGGCTGACCGAGCGGTCCACAATCACGACTAATGGCGTGCACCGCCCTTGGGTTAAAGGGTTGTTCGGCGCTAGAATGCGGGCCCCAAAGAACAATGGTGGCCGTGCGCATGCGCATTCAACTGAACGGTGAACCTTACGAACTGCCCGCTGGCGAAAGCGTCGCGGCCCTGCTGACCCGTCTGGAACTGACCGGGCGCCGGGTGGCGGTGGAACTCAACCTGGATATCGTGCCGCGTAGCCAGCACGACAGCACGCTGTTGAACGACGGTGACCAGGTCGAGGTGGTCCACGCCATCGGCGGCGGCTGATAGCGGCTCGGCGGTTCACATGAAAGCCCAGTAACCTTTTCCCGAGGAACAACGATGAGCAACGTTCGTAGCGACAAGCCCTTTACCCTGGCCGGGCGCACTTTCCAATCGCGCCTGCTGGTCGGCACCGGCAAATACCGTGACATGGACGAAACCCGCCTGGCCATCGAGGCCTCGGGTGCCGAGATCGTCACCGTCGCCGTGCGTCGTACCAACATCGGTCAGAACCCGGGCGAGCCGAACCTGCTCGACGTGCTGCCACCCGACCGCTACACCATCCTGCCGAACACTGCGGGCTGCTACGACGCAGTCGAAGCCGTGCGTACCTGCCGCCTGGCCCGCGAGCTGCTGGATGGTCACAATCTGGTCAAGCTGGAAGTTCTGGCCGACCAGAAGACGCTGTTCCCGAACGTAATCGAGACCCTCAAGGCCGCCGAGGTCTTGGTCAAGGACGGTTTCGACGTGATGGTCTACACCAGCGACGACCCGATCATCGCCCGTCAACTGGCCGAAGTAGGCTGCATCGCGGTCATGCCGCTGGCAGGCTTGATCGGCACCGGGCTGGGCATCTGCAACCCCTACAACCTGCAGATCATCCTGGAAGAATCCAAGGTGCCGGTGCTGGTCGATGCCGGTGTGGGTACCGCCTCCGACGCCACCATCGCCATGGAAATGGGCTGCGAGGCAGTGCTGATGAACTCGGCCATCGCCCATGCCCAGCAACCGGTGCTGATGGCCGAAGCCATGAAGCACGCCATTGTGGCAGGTCGCATGGCCTACCTGGCCGGCCGCATGCCGAAGAAACTCTATGCCAGCGCCTCTTCGCCGCTGGATGGTCTGATCAAGTAAGAGCTCCTGATGACTGAATCGCAAGAAACGCCGATCACCGCCGAAGGCGAAGAGCGCCCACACCGCCGTATCAAAAGCTTCGTGATGCGCGCCGGGCGCATGACCGAAGGCCAGCAACGCGGCCTGGACCAGGGTGGGCCACTGTTCATCCTGCCGCTGGCCGACAGCCCGGTGGATTACGACCAGGTGTTCGACCGCTCGGCACCGCGCACGTTGGAGATCGGTTTCGGCATGGGCCACTCCCTGCTGGAGATGGCCGCTGCCGCGCCAGAGCAGGACTTTATCGGTGTCGAAGTGCACCGTCCGGGCGTTGGCGCGCTGCTCAACGGCGTGCTGACCCAAGGGCTGAAGAACCTGCGGGTGTATGACTGCGATGCCATCGAAGTGCTCAACCGCTGCGTGGCCGACAACAGCCTCGACCGTTTGATGCTGTTCTTCCCGGACCCTTGGCACAAGGCGCGCCATCACAAGCGCCGCATCGTGCAGCTGGAGTTCGCAGAGCTGGTACGCCGCAAGCTCAAGCCGGGTGGTGTGTTCCACATGGCGACCGACTGGGAACCGTATGCCGAGTACATGCTGGAAGTGATGAGCGCGGCGCCGGGTTACCGTAACCAGGCGGCGGATGGTGCGTATGTGCCGCGTCCGCTAGAGCGTCCGATCACCAAGTTCGAGCGCCGTGGTGAGCGCTTGGGGCATGGGGTTTGGGATTTGAAGTTCGAGAAGGTGGATTGATTGGTCGCTTGAGCCTTTCGAGCCGAGCCTGCCGAAATGACAGACGAAAAAACCGCCTTGAGAAGGGCGGTTTTTTTATTGAAGCGATCGGACTGAGGATCCATCGCTTCGGGCTTTCACTGAAAGACCCCGTACGATGCAGAGATCATAGGTAGCCCCTGGCGATGCGTCAATGTTCCGAAAGATGTGGCATCACGTGTGTCGGCGTCGTTAAGGGATTTCTGTGGGAGCGACTTTACTCGCGAAGAATGCGACGCGGTGCCTGGCACGGGCTGCGCCCGTGTTCGCGGGTGAACCCGCTCCCACAGAAGTAGTGCAGTGCTGTAGACGTGCGTTACCCCCGCCGATCAGCCACGACGCCGATCAACACCAGCACCACCAGCAGCACCGGTGCCAACGCATAGTTATTGAACTGGCCCAGCCCCTTCACCACCCACGGCGTGGCATAGATCAGCGCTGCACCGCTGCCGATCATCACCAGCAGGGCCATGAACGGCACCCGCAGGGCGCCAGCCAGGCTGCCCAGGCGTTGTTCCACCGTGGCTTTGATATCGGTGCCGAACAGCACCAGCAGGCAGCCTACCAAGGCCAGTGAAATCTCCGACAGGTTACTGCGGCTCCAGCGAGAAGCCGTTGCAAGCAGATCAAGTACCAGATCCATGGGTCATCCTTAGGTCAAGAAATACTGCAGCAGGTCATTGAGGAACAACTGGCCGCGTGGTGTGGCCGCCAATCGATCCGGTTCGACCCGCAAAAGGCCCTTTTGTTCGGCGGCGCGGCGTGCCTCGACCAGTTGCGCCAGCGGCAGGCCGGTGCGCTGGGTAAACAGTTCAGCTTCCACGCCATCGGTCAGGCGCAACGCGTTCATCAGGAACTCAAAAGGTAGCTCGTCGGGTGGCAGCAGCTTCTCACCGGCCTTGAACGGTTTGGCCAGATTGAGGTAGTCCTTGGGCAGGCGGGTTTTCCAGGTACGCAGGATGCGTCCGTCGGCGAAGGTCAGCTTGCCGTGGGCGCCGGCACCGATACCGATGAAATCCCCAAAGCGCCAGTAATTGAGGTTGTGCTTGGCAGCACGGCCTGGCTGGGCATAGGCCGACACTTCGTACTGGCGGTAGCCGTGCTCGGCCATCAGGGTCTGGCCAGCCTCCTGAATGTCCCAGAGGATGTCGTCTTCGGGCAGCTCGGGCGGCTGGTTCCAGAACACCGTGTTGGGCTCCACGGTCAGCTGGTACCAGGACAAGTGGGTCGGCCCCAGCGCGATGGCCTGGCGCAAGTCACCCAGCGCGTCGTCCAGCGACTGGTCGGGCAGGCCGTGCATCAAGTCCATGTTGAAGTTGTCGAACCCTGCGGCGCGCGCCATGTCGGCAGCGCGGATCGCTTCGTCGCCATTATGGATACGCCCAAGTGCCTCAAGCTTGGCAGGCTGGAAGCTCTGTACGCCGATGGACAGGCGATTGATGCCTGTTTGCCGGTACGCCTTGAACTTTTCCTGCTCGAACGTGCCTGGGTTGGCCTCCAGGGTGATTTCGATGTCCGGCGCGAACGGGATGCGTTGTTCAACGCCACGCAGCAGTCGGCCAAGGGCGTTGGCGCTGAACAAGCTAGGCGTGCCACCACCAAAGAAGATCGAGCTGATCGGGCGGCCTTGTACGGCGGCCAGCTCCTGGTCGAGGTCGTCCAGTAGGGCTGCGACGTAGGCGTCTTCCGGTAGATCAGGCCCGGCGGCGTGGGAGTTGAAGTCGCAGTAAGGGCATTTGCGTACGCACCACGGGATGTGGATGTACAGCGCCAGCGGCGGCAGGCTGGTAAAGCTCGCCGCGCCGGGGGTGGACAACGTTTCGATCATGCCAGGCCCAGGCGTTGACGCAGCAGGACCATGGCGCGGGCGCGGTGGCTGAGCTGGTTCTTGTCGACAGGGGTGAGGTCGGCGCTTGAGCAGTTGCGCTCTGGCACCCAGAACAGTGGGTCGTAGCCAAAGCCGTGCTCGCCGCTGGCCTCGAACATGATGCGCCCGTGCCACAGGCCTTCGCACAGGATCGGCAGCGGATCGTCAGCGTGACGCACCAGCGCCAGCACGCAGACGAACTGCGCACCACGCTCGGCTTCAGGCACGTCTTTCAAGGCGTCGAGCAGCTTGGCGTTGTTTGCCGCATCACCCTTGCCCTCGGCATAGCGAGCCGAGTAGATGCCCGGCGCGCCGCCGAGGTAATCCACCGCCAGGCCCGAGTCGTCGGCCAGCGCCGGCAGGCCGGAAATGCGCGCGGCATTGCGTGCTTTGAGAATAGCGTTCTCGACGAACGACAGGCCGGTTTCCTCTGGCTCGACCTGGCTGAATTCGCCGATCGAGCGCAGCTGTACGGAGGCGCCAAGCATGGCTTGGAGTTCCTTGAGTTTGCCGGCATTGTGGCTGGCCAATACGAGTTGCTGGAAATTCATCATTCGCCTGGGAACACTTCCTGGTTGAAGCTGAGAGAGTTACTGATGCCACCGGTTTCGATATTCAGGTCGAAGGTCACGGTTTCTGGCTGTTCGATCTTGAACTGGGCGATGTAGTACACCGCGCCCTGTTCAGTGATCTGCTTGAAAGACAGCGGGCTGCTGCGCCCGGTCAGGTCCTTTACCGTGCCGCTGACGACCGCCATGGCCGGCTTGTTGGCCTTGAGCACGGCAATGTTGAGCACGCCTTGATTCTTGCTGCGCACCAGACCGGTGGCCGCGGCCACCTCCGGTGTCAGCATGCTCGACGTGAAAGCGCTGTAGTGTACCGTCACGTCGCCAAACACTTCCTTGCGCTCGGGACGGGCGGCATCGGCAGCCAGTACGGGCAGGGCCAGGCACAGGCTGATCAAGAACAGGGCTAGGCGACGCATGGGGCGATTCCTCCGGTAGGCGTCAGACCGCGAGCTGGTGCTCCTGCAGGCCCGGGCTGCTGACGCGATAGATGCCGATCTCACCTAGAAGATTAGGCCATAGCCGGCCGCCCCACCCATTACGGTGCAAATGGTCGACGGCCAGGCGGTCGAGTACCTTGGCATGGCGTTCGTGGCACAGCTCTTCAAAGTCGGCGAAGGTGCAGAAGTGGATGTTCGGCGTGTTGTACCAGGTATACGGCATGAAGTCCGACACCGGCATGCGGCCTTTGGTCGCCAGGTACCAGCGGCAGCGCCAGTGTCCGAAATTGGGGAAGGTGATGATGCACTGACGGCCCACACGCAGCATCTCGTCGAGGATGCGGTCGGGGTACTCCACGGCCTGCAAGGCCTGGGTCATGATCACCACATCGAAACTGTTGCTGGCGAAGTTGCCCAGGCCTTTGTCCAGGTCCTGTTCGATGACGTTGACGCCCTTGGCCACGCACGCGGCGATATTGTCGGCGTCGATCTCCAGGCCGTAACCGGTGACCTGCTTGCGGTCACGCAGCGAGGCCAGCAGTTCGCCACTGCCGCAGCCCAGGTCGAGTACCCGGCTGCCGGCGGGAATCCAGTCGTGGATGATTTCCAGATCGGCTCTCATGCTGTCCTCAGATGGCGATGCGGTTCATGTAGTTCGAGAAACCCTGCATGTAGCGAGGTGTGGGGATCAGGAAGGCATCGTGCCCGTAGGGCGAGTCGATCTCCAGGTAACAGACGTTCTTGCGCGCGGCCATCAGTGCATCGACGATCTCGCGCGAACGGGCTGGCGAGAAGCGCCAGTCGGTGGTGAACGACATGATGCAGTAGTCTGCCGTGACAGGGGCCAGGGTGGCGGCAAGGTCGCCGCCGTGGGCCGCGGCCGGGTCGAAATAATCCAGAGCCTTGGTCATCAGCAGGTAGGTGTTGGCGTCGAAACGGCCAGAAAACTCTTCGCCCTGATAGCGCAGGTAGCTTTCGACCTGGAACTCGACGCTGTGGAAGTCGTAGTTGAGCTTGTCGCTCTTGAGCTCACGGCCGAATTTTTCACCCATCGAGTCATCGGACAGGTAGGTGATGTGGCCCACCATGCGCGCCAGCATCAACCCGCGCTTGGGGATCACGCCCTGGTCCTGGAATGAACCACCGTGGAATTCCGGGTCGGTGAGGATGGCCTGGCGTGCTACTTCGTTGAAGGCGATGTTCTGCGCCGACAACTTGGGCGCCGAGGCGATATCGACGCAGTGGCGCACGCGATCAGGGTAGGTGATGGTCCATTGCAGCGCCTGCATGCCGCCAAGGCTGCCGCCGACGACTGCGGCCCATTGGCCAATGCCCAGGCGGTCGGCCAGGCGAACCTGGCTGTGCACCCAGTCTTCCACGGTCAGCACCGGGAAGTCGGCGCCATAAGGCTTGCCGGTGGCGGGGTTGAGGCTGCTCGGGCCGGTACTGCCATTGCAGCCGCCGAGGTTGTTCAGGCTGACCACGAAGAAACGGTTGGTGTCGATCGGCTTGCCGGGGCCGATGCAGCTGTCCCACCAGCCCGGCTTGCGGTCGGTGGCGGCATGGTAGCCAGCAGCATGGTGATGGCCGGACAAGGCATGGCAGATCAGCACGGCATTGCTTGCGCTGGCGTTCAGGGTGCCATAGGTCTCATAGACCAGCTCGTAGCTGATCAGGGAACGGCCACAGGCCAGTGCCAGCGGCTCTTCGAACCGGGCTGTTTGCGGTGTAACCAGACCGACGGAATCTTCGGGAAGGACAGTGGACATCGACCCTGCTCACGCTTGACGGAGGCGTAAGTCTAAAGAGCGCTACCCCCTGCGGCAAGCAAAGGCTTGCCGCAGGGGCGTCGATGCTCACGGGCGTTGAATCAGATCATCCGCCACAGTTCTTGTGGCATGCCGGCATAGGCAGCCAGTGGCGGCATGACGAACGACTGGATCACCTGGATCGCCAGGAACGCGAAGATCGGCGAGATGTCCATGCCGCCCAGGTTGGGCACGAGGCGACGGAACGGCGCCAGCACCGGTTCGCTGATCTGGTAAGCAAGCTCTGCGGCCGGGTTGTGGCTGTTTGGCGCGACCCAGGAGACGATCACCATGACGATCATCGCGACCCAGAAGATCTTCAGGAACAGCGAGGTGATGCCGATGATGGCCCACATCAGCAGGTGCAGGACATCGCCAAAGGTGCCGTAGGTAACCATCAGCACAAAGGCCATCAGCAGCGCCTGGATGAGCACCGCGAGCAGCAGGGACGAGGTGTCCAGGCCACCGATGCTGGGGATGATACGGCGGATCGGCTTGAGCAGCGGCTGGGTGGCGCGTACTGCGAACTGGCACAGCGGGTTGTAGAAGTTGGCCTTGACCAGCTGCAGCACGAAGCGCAGCAGGACGATCACCAGGTACAGGCTGACCAGGGTTTGCACCACGAAAATCGCGGCGCCTGACAGTGCATTCATCTAGAGCTCCTTATTTGCCCAGTTGTTCGGCCAGTTCGGCGGAGCGTGTCGCTGCGGCTTGCAGCGCTTGCTCGACGATGGCTTCGAAGCCGTTGGCCTGGAACGACTTGATCGCAGCTTCGGTGGTGCCGGCTGGCGAGGTGACGCGGCGGCGCAGCTCGGCGGCGTCGACATCGCTGGCAACGGCCATGCGCGCAGCGCCCAGTGCAGTTTGCAGGGTCAGCTGGGAGGCGGTTTCGCGGGGCAGGCCAAGTTTTTCACCGGCGGCGGTCATGGCCTCGATCAGCAGGAAGAAGTACGCCGGCCCGCTGCCGGATACGGCAGTCACCGCATCCAGTTGTTGCTCCTGCTCCAGCCACAGGGCGGTGCCTACGGCGGACAGCAGCTGTTCGGCCTGTTGACGCTGATCTGCGCTGACTTCCTCGGTGGCATACAGGCCGCTGACGCCTTGGCGCAGCAGCGCGGGTGTATTGGGCATGCAGCGCACTACCGGGCGGGCGCCAACCCAGCTCTGCAGGCTGGCGCAGGTAATGCCGGCGGCGATCGAAACGATCAGCTGGCCGTCTTGCAGGTGGGCCTGCAGGGCCTGGCAAACGGCTTTCATGACCTGTGGTTTGACCGCCAGCACGATCACGTCGGCGCCGGCGATTGCCTGGGCATTGTCTTCGAAGGTTTCGATGCCGTGCTCGGCCTGGATGCGGGTGCGGGTCTCGGCGCCCGGGTCGCTGGCGCGGATCTGCGATGCCTCCAGGCCCTGGGCACGCAGGCCGCCGATCAGGCTGGCGGCCATGTTGCCGGCGCCGATAAAGGCAATACGTGTCTTGCTCATGTCAGGTCCTTGTGGGAAAGAGTGAGTAAAGCATGGAATCAGACGGGCCCGTAATCACGCGCGCCGAACAAGGCGGTGCCGATACGCACCCAGGTCGCTCCCTGGGCAATCGCCGCCTCCAGGTCGTGGCTCATGCCCATGGACAAGGTGTCCAGGCCAAGGCCCAGGCCCTGTTGCAAGTCGCGCAGGCTGGCGAACGCGGCTTCCTGTGCGGCGCGGTCATCGGTGGGCTCAGGGATCGCCATCAGCCCGCGCAGGCGCAGGTTGGGCAGGCTGGCGACCGCCTTGGCCAGCGCCGGGAGGTCGGCGGGTGCGCAGCCGGACTTGCTGTCTTCGCCACTGACATTCACCTGCAGGCAGATGTTCAGCGGCGCCAATGAGGCAGGGCGCTGCTCCGACAGGCGTTGGGCGATCTTCAGGCGGTCCACGGAATGTACCCAGTCGAAATGCTCGGCAATGGCTTTGGTCTTGTTCGACTGAATGGGGCCGATGAAGTGCCAGATCAAGGGCAGGTCGCGCAACGCGTCCTGCTTGGTCAGTGCTTCCTGCAGGTAGTTCTCGCCGACATCGCGCACGCCAGCGGCGTGGATTTCACGGATGGCGCTGGCGGGCTTGGTCTTGCTCACCGCCAGCAACTGGATGCTGGCCGGATCCCGCCCGGCAGCCTGGGCGGCGCTGGCGATGCGGGCGGCGAGGGCGGATAGGTTGTCTGCTATGGTGGACATGGATCGATGCCGGCGGCGAAAGGTCTGCGGCATTCTACCTGCTTGATCGCCTTTGGGGAGTCTCATGGATGTGACCGACCTGTTGGCCCGTGCGATGGATGCGGGGGCTTCGGACCTGCACCTGGCGGCGGGCCAGATACCGATGCTGCGCCTTGATGGCGAGCTGCAACGCATGGGCCTGCCGCCACTGATGTCGGCAGCCCTGAATGATGCGATGGCGCCCTTATTGAGTGATGACCAGCGCCGGCAATGGGCGCAGGGAGACGCGCTGGATATCGCCTTGCAGTTGCCTGAGCTAGGCCGCTTTCGCCTGAACCTGTTTCGTCAGTTGAATGGCCCAGCGGCAACCTTTCGCTTGATCCCGAAACGTATTGCGACACTCGATGAACTCGACCTCGGGGAAGTGTTTCAGGCTATTTCACAATGCGCTGATGGCCTGGTTCTGGTCGGCGGGCCAACCGGCAGTGGCAAATCCTGCACCCTGGCGGCGTTGCTCGATCAGCTCAACCGCGAACGGGCGGTGCACATCATCACCCTTGAAGACCCTGTTGAAGTTATCCACAACAGCCAGCGCGGCCTGGTCAATCAGCGCGAGATGGGGCGCGATTGCAGCGGGTTTGCCCAGGGGCTGCGCAGTGCGCTGCGCCAGGATCCGGACGTGATCATGATGGGTGAATTACGGGATCTGGAGACGATTCGCCTGGCGTTGCGGGCGGCGGAAACGGGGCACCTGGTGCTGGCGACAGTGCATACGCGCTCGGCTGCAGGCAGCATCGACCGGTTGGTGGAGGTGTTTGCCGCCGAGGAGAAGCCGCTGGTGCGGGCGATGCTGGCGGAGTCGCTGCGGGTGGTGGTGGCGCAGGTACTGGTCAAGCGCGTGGGCGGCGGGCGAGTGGCGGCGCGCGAAGTGCTGGTGGCCAACACGGCAGTGCGTAATTTGATTCGCGAAGGGCGGATGGCGCAGCTGAGTTCAGTGATGCAGACGGGCGCGTCGGAGGGGATGCGGACGATGGAGGGGGCTATGCGGGGTTTGAGGGATAAGGGATTGATCGACGCGTTGTAGCGTTTGTTCCGGCCTCTTCGCGGGCAAGCCCGCTCCCACAGGTATCGCGTAATCCTCAGAATTAGCGCTGTCTGTGGGAGCGGGCTTGCCCGCGAAGAGGCCAGAACAGAGTGGCGCGCAATTATCAGCGCTTGGCCAGTGCCAGCTGCTGTTCCTTCGGCAACACCCGCTTGGCCACGACATAATGCTTCTGCCAGTAAGGCTTGCTCAGGGTATCGATGCTCACCCGCTTGCCGCGACGCGGGGCA
Source organism: Pseudomonas putida (assembly GCF_025905425.1). Lineage (NCBI taxonomy): Bacteria > Pseudomonadati > Pseudomonadota > Gammaproteobacteria > Pseudomonadales > Pseudomonadaceae > Pseudomonas > Pseudomonas putida. The sequence goes on from NZ_CP109603.1 coordinate 5,631,038, forward strand.
TGGATGAAGCGGTCGTTGCCCAGGTAGATGGCAACGTGGTTGACCCGTCGGCTCTTGATGTTGAAGAAGATCAGGTCACCCGGCTTGAGGTCACCCTTGGCTACCTTCACGCCGTGGCCCTGGGCCATGGCATTGGAGGTGCGCGGTAGGTCGACATCGGCCACATCGTTGAACGCGTATTTGACCAGCCCACTGCAGTCGAAGCCCTTTTTCGGGCTGCTGCCGCCCCAGACATAAGGCGTGCCGAGTACATTGACCGCACGGCTGAGCACATCGCTGCTCTGCTTCGGCGACATCGCGGCGACGGGCAGGACGCGGCTGCTGGCGGTATTGCTTGGGCGTGCGCGCAGCGTGGTGTGCTTGGCAGGCGCGTGTTTCACCGAGGCATTGGTGGTATAGCCGGTGAAACCGTTGGGAAGACGTTGCTCACGATTGGTGGCGTGGGCGGCCAGGGGCAATAATAGACAGAGGGTCAGCCATGTCTTGAGTAAAGGCGGCATAGATGAAGCTCTTTATGAATAGTTATGTGGTGGGCGCGCAACTTTATAACAGCTTTTTGATCAAATTCTGATCCGTTTGTCGATTGGCAGGGTGCCATACGTCGGCCAGCAACGAGAAAGTCACATTTTTTCTTAGAAAATTTTCGGATAACCCACGAGGGCTATGAATGAACAGTTATCAACAGGGTGAGCCGCTCCACGACACCCACAGCAAGGTCATCGGTTACCTGTTGTGGATTTTCGGCTTCACCGGCTCGCACCGTTTCTACTACGGCAAGCCTATCACCGGGACAATCTGGTTCTTCACCCTGGGCCTGCTGGGTATCGGTTGGCTGATCGACCTGTTCCTGATTCCGTCGATGGATCGCGAGGCGGACCTGCGCTTCCGGGCCGGGCGAATCGACTACAACATCGCCTGGATTCTGCTGACGTTCCTGGGCATCTTCGGCATGCACCGTCTGTACCAGGGCAAGTGGATCACCGCGATCATCTACTTTTTCACCGGTGGCCTGTTCCTGGTCGGCGTGCTGTATGACTTCTGGACGCTGAACAGCCAGATTTCCGAAGCCAACAGCGATCGGCGCTGAGTGAAAAAAGGCCTTGGCGCAAGATTGCGGCAAGGCCTTTTTCTTTACTGGCGCGTCTGGCGCTGTTGCAGCAACAGGTTGCTGAAGCCAGCGCCGGCGAGCTGCTTCTGCGCCCCGGTCAGTTGTTCGCGATTGCTGAACGGGCCAACCAGTACGCGGTACCAGGTCTCGTCCTTGACCGTCCCCGACTCCACCTTCACCGACTGGCCGAGCAGGATGATCTGCGCACGGACCTTGTCGGCATCAGCCTGCTTGCGGAACGAGCCAGCCTGCAGGAAGAACTGGGTGGTCGCCGCGGGCTTGATCACGGGCGGGGCCGGTGGTGGCGTCTGGCCCAGCAAGGCGGCCTGGGCGCGCGCGGTGTCAATTTTCGCCGCTTCCGCCGGGGTGACCGGGGTCACCGGCTGGGCCGGGACCGGCGGCGTTTTCTCTGGCACGGCTTCCGGCGGCACGATGACCTCGGACTCCGGCAGCAGGGTGTAGAAGTCGTACTTCGGCTTCACCGGCTGCTGCGGGGTGGTCGGGGTGGTTGGGGTGGTCTTGCTGGCTTCGGCGACCTTTTCCGGCTTCTGCTGCTCAGGCTTGGTGCGCGTGATGTCGCCGCCACCCGGTTCCAGCTTCATCAAGAAGACGATGAAGGCGCCCACGGTCAGCCCGACCGCCAGCCATACCCAGCCTGGAATCGGCTGTTTGGCCGGCGCCTGTTGGCGGCTTGCGCCGCGTTTTGGAGCAGGTTTTTTCTTGGCAGCCAACTTACATGCGCTCCAGGGTTTCCAGGCCGAGCAGTTCCAGACCTTGCTTGAGGGTGCGACCGGTCAGTGCAGCCAGGCGCAGGCGGCTCTGTTGCTGCTCCGGGGTATCGGCGGCGAGGATCGGGCAGTTCTCGTAGAAGCTCGAGAACAGCCCAGCCAGGTCGTACAGGTAGCTGCACAGCACGTGCGGGGTACCCTTGTCGGCCACGTTGTTGAGCACTTCGCCAAATTGCGCCAGGCGCGCAGCGAGGTCCTGTTCCTTCTCGGCCTGCAGCACGATCTGGCCATCGACTTCGTCGAAGCCCTTGCCCAGCTTGCGGAACACGCCCGCTACGCGGGTGTAGGCATACAGCAGGTACGGGGCGGTGTTGCCTTCGAAGTTGAGCATCAGTTCGAAGTTGAAGCTGTAGTCGCTGGTACGGTGCTTGGACAGGTCGGCGTACTTCACGGCGCCGATGCCGACCACTTCGCCGATGTGGCGCAGTTCGTCTTCGGACAAGCTCGGGTTCTTTTCCTTGACCAGGGCGTAGGCACGCTCCTTGGCCTCGGTAAGCAGGTCGATCAGCTTCACGGTGCCGCCGTCACGGGTCTTGAACGGGCGGCCATCGGCGCCGTTCATGGTGCCGAAGCCCATGTGCTCCATCTGCATCGGGTGGCCGACGAAGCCGGCGCGGCGGGCCACTTCGAACACCTGGTTGAAGTGCAGAGCCTGGCGCTGGTCGACAAAGTACAGGGCGCGGTCGGCCTTGAGCACATTGCTGCGGTAGCGCACTGCGGCCAGGTCGGTGGTGGCGTACAGGTAGCCACCGTCGGCCTTCTGCACGATCACCGGCAGCGGTTCGCCTTCGCTGTTCTTGAATTCTTCAAGGAACACGCACTGCGCACCTTGGTCCTCGACCAACAGGCCCTTGGCCTTGAGGTCGGCGACCACTTTGGCCAGGTCGTCGTTGTAGGCGCTTTCGCCCATGACGTCGGCCATGGTCAGTTTGACGTTGAGCAGCTCGTAGGTTTTTTGGCAGTGGGACAGGGAAATGTCCTTGAAGCGTGTCCACAGGGCCAGGCATTCAGGGTCGCCAGCCTGCAGTTTGACCACCAGGCCACGGGCGCGGGTGGCGAATTCTTCGGACTCGTCGAAGCGTTTCTTCGCTGCCCGGTAGAAGTTCTCCAGGTCCGACAGCTCATCGCTGGTGATCGGGTTTTCCTGCAGGTAGGCCATCAGCATGCCGAACTGGGTGCCCCAGTCGCCTACGTGGTTCTGGCGGATGACGTTGTCACCGAGGAACTCCAGCACACGGGCAACGCTGTCACCGATGATGGTCGAGCGCAGGTGGCCGACGTGCATCTCTTTGGCAAGGTTCGGTGCCGACATGTCGATCACCACCTTTTCGGTGGCGCCCGCCTTGCGCACACCCAGGTGGCCGTCGGCCAGGGCGGCGTCCAGGCGGTTGGCCAGGGCGCTGGTGTTCTGGAAGAAGTTGAGGAAGCCTGGGCCGGCGATCTCGACCTTGCTGATGTCGGCGCTGGCCGGCAGCGCGGCGATCAGCTTTTCTGCCAGGTCGCGTGGCTTCATGCCGGCCGGCTTGGCCAGCATCATCGCAATGTTGCTGGCGAAATCGCCGTAGGTCTTGTCCCGGGCGTTTTCCACCTGGATCGCCGGCGACAGCCCTTCAGGCAGCACACCGTCGGTGACGAGTTGGGTGAGGGCTTGCTGGATCAGCTGGCGAATGGTGTCTTTCATGGGGTTCTCTTTTCGACCGCAAGCGCGGTGGAGCGCTTCGATGCGCAGGTGGAAAAACTGGGCATTATCCGTTGCCGGGAGCAGGTTGCCAACCTTTGCCAAGGTTCGGCATGTCAGTAAAGGTCCACCGGGTCCACATCCAGCGACCAGCGAACCTGTCGGCCGCTCGGCATCTGCTCCAACACTAGCAACCAGGCGCTGATCAGTCGATGCAGAGGTGCCCGGGTGTTGGCCTGTATCAATAACTGGGCGCGGAAGCGGCCCGCGCGGCGCTCCATGGGCGCTGGCACGGGGCCCAGCAGTTCAATGCCTGGCAGGCGTTGTTCGGCCACCAGGCGCTCCGCCGCGCTGCAGGCTTCGTCGAGGAAACCCTCGGCCTGGCCCGGTTTGTGCGCTTCGGCGCGCAGCAGGGCCAGGTGCGAAAAAGGCGGCAAGCCCGCCGCGCGGCGCTCGTCCAGGGCTTGCTCGGCGAAGGCGAAATAGCCCTGTTCAGTCAGCTGGACCAGCAACGGATGGTCGGCCAGATGGGTCTGGATGATGACCTTGCCGGGCTCTTCCGCGCGTCCGGCGCGCCCGGCAACTTGCACGATCAATTGCGCCATGCGCTCGCTGGCGCGGAAATCACCAGAGAACAGCCCACCGTCGGCGTCGAGGATGGCCACCAGGGTCACGCGTGGGAAGTGGTGCCCCTTGGCGAGCATCTGGGTGCCCACCAGGATGCTCGGCTGGCCACGCTGGATGGTGCCGAACAGGTTGTGCATGGCGTCTTTGCGCGCGGTACTGTCGCGGTCCACGCGCAGAATCGGGTAGTCCGGAAACAGCACTTTCAGGCGCTCTTCGGCACGCTCGGTGCCTGCGCCCACCGGGCGCAGGTCGACATGGTTGCATTGCGGGCACTGGTGCGGCAGGCGTTCGTCATAGCCGCAGTGGTGGCAACGCAGCACGCCGGAACGCTGGTGCACGGTCATGCGCGCATCGCAGCGAGGGCATTCGGACAACCAGCCGCAATCGTGGCACAGCAAGGTCGGGGCAAAGCCGCGGCGATTGAGGAACACCAGCACTTGCTGGCCTGCTTCAAGGGTCTGGCGGATGGCCTGTTGCAGCGGGCCGCTGATGCCACTGTCCAGCGGCAGGCTTTTCACATCCAGGCGCAGCATGCGCGGCGGGCGGGCGCCGCCGGCGCGCTGATTCATGCGCAGCAGCTTGTAACGGCCAGTTTGGGCGTTGTGCAGGGTCTCCAGCGAAGGCGTGGCCGAGCCGAGCAGGATCGGGATGTTCTCCTGGTGGGCGCGGACCAGGGCCAGGTCGCGGGCGTGGTAACGCAGGCCTTCCTGCTGTTTATAAGACCCGTCGTGCTCTTCGTCGATGATGATCAGGCCGGGGTTTTTCATCGGTGTGAACAGCGCCGAGCGGGTGCCGATGATGATGTCGGCCTCGCCATCGCGGGCTGCCAGCCAGGCGTCCAGCCGCTCACGGTCGCCAACCGCTGAGTGCAGCAAGGCGATCCGGGCGTTGAAGCGCTGCTCGAAGCGCGCCAGGGTCTGCGGGCCGAGGTTGATTTCCGGGATCAGCACCAGTGCCTGCTTGCCGGCTTCCAGGGTTTCGCGGATCAGTTGCAGGTAGACCTCGGTCTTGCCGCTGCCGGTAACCCCGGCCAGGAGGTACGCGTTGAAACTGCCGAAGCCCGCGCAGACGGCATCGAAGGCGTTGCGCTGCTCGTCATTGAGGGGCAATTCTGGCTGCGCCAGCCAGTGCTCGTGGCGCTGCGTCGGCAAGTGGCGGCGCACTTCGACGGTGACCAGTTCCTTGGCCAATAGCAGGTCGAGGCTGTCCTTGTTCAGGTTGAGCTTGCCCAGCAGGCTGTGTGCCACGCCATGTGGGTGCTGCGCCAGGGTCTTCAGGGCCTCGCGCTGACGCGGGGCCCGGGCGATGCGTGGGTCGTCGTGGCGGGCATCGGCGGCCACGTGCCAGAACCGTTCCTGGCGCATCTCTGCCGGTTCGCCCTGGCGCAGCAAGGTCGGCAACGCCCAGTTCAGGGTGTCGCCCAGGCTGTGTTGGTAGTACTGGGCGGTCCACAGGCACAACTTGAACAGTGCAGGTGGCAGTGGCGACACCGGGTCCAGCAGCGCAGTGGCCGGCTTGAGCTTGTCGGCGGGCACTTCGCTCTGGTCGCACACCTCCACCAGCACCCCGATCATCTCGCGGCGCCCAAAGGGCACGCGAATGCGCATGCCGGGTGTGAGGGGCTGGCGCGCCATGCTCGCCGGCGCCCTGTAGTCGAACAGGCGACGCAGCGGGGAGGGCAGGGCAAGGCGCAGGATGACGTCGGACACGCGGAAGGTCTCGCAAGGGCGTTTCAAAGACTGGCGAGCCTAGCAGACGACAGTCGGTGCAAGCGACAACTTGCGCTGAGGCTGAGCTCTGGTATTATTCGCCGCCTAATTACGTGCGGTATTCAACAATTGGTGTTGGGTGGCGGCACGCAGCTCGAGGAAGTGACCATGAAAGCAAATATTCATCCGAACTACGAAGTAGTTGCAGTCACCTGCAGCTGCGGCAACAAGTTTGAAAGCCGTTCGACCCTGGGTAACACCCTGTCGATCGACGTTTGCAACCTGTGCCACCCGTTCTACACCGGTAAGCAAAAAGTCCTGGACACCGGTGGTCGCGTACAGAAGTTTGCCGATCGCTTCGGCATGTTCGGTGCCAAGAAGTAATAATGCGCATGGCGAATCCTTCGGGTTTCGCGCTGTTGCACAAAAAAGCGCCCCTTGTGGGCGCTTTTTTTGTGGGCGCGATCTGGCATTTCCCGGCCCTGGCGTTTTGCCCGTTGCCGGCCAACCCGCAGGCGGTGGCGGTGCGGCAGGTGGTGGATGGCGATACCCTGCGCCTGACCGATGGTCGCAGTGTGCGCATGATAGGCATCAATGCACCGGAGATCGGGCGCAAGGGGCGCACCAGCGAGCCCTATGCCGAAGCTGCCAAGCGCCGCTTGCAGGCATTGGTCAAAGCCAGCGACGGGCGTGTCGGGCTGGTGACGGGGGCTGAGGCCAAAGACAAGTACGGCCGTACGCTGGCGCATATCTACGGGCGCAATGGCAACAATCTTGAAGCGCAGCTGCTCAGCGAGGGGCTTGGCTACCGCGTTGCCGTTGCCCCCAATGTGCGCCTGGCGAGTTGCCAGCAATTGGCCGAGCAAGCGGCGCGCAAGGCGGGTGCCGGCCTGTGGCGCAGTTCGCCAGTGGTGCGCGCGAAGGATGTCAGGCAGTCCGGGTTTGCCGTCATCGGTGGCAGAATCCAGGGTGTCGAGCGTAATCGCGGCGGCGTCTGGCTGACCCTGGATTCCACTGTCGTGCTGCAGGTTCCCGCTCGTCTGCAACGCAACTTCCCGCCCAGCTTCTTCGATAACCTCAAAGGACGCCAGGTCGAGGCGCGTGGCTGGGTGCTGGATCGTTCCCGCAAGGGTGGCCTGAAGCCTGGGCAGCGACGCTGGGTGTTGCCATTGACCGATCCGAGCATGTTGGAGCGCATTTCAGGCTGAAAAGATGTAGACATTTCGCTATTAGATTGTACACACTGTCAGTCGTATGCCCCGTGGGTTATAGCGTAAAGTCGTAGGCTAAAGGCCTTGACACAAGTGACCGACCAGTCTTGTGACTCCCCGGCTCTTTGCGTATCCTCGGCGGTCCGTCAGAACAGTAAATAGCGGAATGCCCACCATGTCAGACCTGAAAACCGCCGCTCTCGAATACCACGCTCAACCTCGTCCGGGGAAACTGAGCGTCGAGCTCTCCAAGCCCACCGCCACCGCCCGCGACCTCGCCCTGGCTTACAGCCCAGGTGTTGCCGAACCCGTGCGCGAAATTGGCCGTGATCCAGAGCTGGCCTACAAGTACACCGGCAAAGGCAACCTGGTTGCGGTGATCTCCGATGGTACCGCCATCCTCGGTCTGGGTGACCTCGGCCCACTGGCCTCGAAGCCGGTGATGGAAGGCAAGGGTGTTCTGTTCAAGCGTTTTGCCGGTATCGACGTGTTCGACATCGAAGTCGAGTCGGAAAGCCCACAGGCCTTCATCGACACCGTTCGCCGCATTTCGATCACCTTCGGTGGCATCAACCTCGAAGACATCAAGGCGCCAGAGTGCTTCGAGATCGAGCGCACCCTGATCGAGCAGTGCGACATCCCGGTCTTCCACGATGACCAGCACGGCACCGCGATCGTCACCGCCGCCGGCATGATCAACGCCCTGGAAATCGCCGGCAAGAAGCTGGAAGACGCCAAGATCGTCTGCCTGGGTGCCGGCGCTGCCGCCATCTCGTGCATGAAGCTGCTGGTCAGCATGGGTGCCAAGATCGAGAACATCTACATGATCGACCGCACCGGCGTGATCCACGCTGGCCGCGACGACCTGAACCAGTACAAGGCGCAGTTCGCCCACGCGACCGACAAGCGTACCCTGGCTGACGCCCTGAACGGTGCCGACGTGTTCGTTGGCCTGTCCGGCCCGAACCTGCTGAGCGCAGAAGGCCTGAAGTCGATGGCGGCCAACCCGATCGTGTTCGCCTGCTCGAACCCCGATCCGGAAATCGCCCCAGAGCTGGCTCACGCCACCCGCAACGACGTGATCATGGCCACCGGTCGTTCCGACTACCCGAACCAGGTCAACAACGTACTGGGCTTCCCGTTCATCTTCCGTGGTGCCCTGGACGTACGTGCCAAGCGCATCAACGAAGAAATGAAGATCGCCGCCGCCAACGCCCTGAAAGACCTGGCCAAGCTGCCTGTGCCTAAGGAAGTCTGCGAAGCCTACGGCGTCGAGGGTCTGGAATTCGGCCGTGAGTACATCATTCCGAAGCCTCTGGATGCCCGCCTGATCACCGTCGTTTCCGATGCCGTCGCCAAGGCTGCCATCGAGTCCGGCGTAGCGACCCTGCCGTATCCGAAGCACTACCCGCTGAACAGCGTGGATGAAGTGTTCAACGGCTGATTCTGGTCGTAAGCTGTCTAGTCCTGAAATAGGTTTACACCTGTTCAGGTAGGCCGACAGGCCTCAAAACGCCCGATGCACTGCATCGGGCGTTTTATTTTTCAGGGCCATATGGGGCCGTTCTGTGTTGTAGATCTGCACTGCCTCGTCAACCATCTGCCTCGCTTGCTCAAGATCTTCAGGGCTGCTCAACAGCAGCTCCATCTTGAGGATTCCGTTGATTCGCTCGGCCAGCGCGTTCTGGTAGCAGTCATACCCATCAGTCATGGAGCACTGAACATCGTGCCGTTGGTGCAGTGACTGGTACAGCGCCGAGCAATATTGGATGCCTCGATCCGAATGGTGGACTAATGGCTGGCGACGACGTCGCTTTCGTAATGCCTGCTTGAAGGCTTGCGCCACTGACTCGGCATGCAGGCTTTCATGGACGTGGTGGCCAACAATTTTCCTGGAGTACGCATCCGTTACCAGGCTCAGGTATAGCGGGCCGTTACGTGCGGGCAGGTAAGTAATATCGGCAACCCAGACGTGCTCCGGTCTTGTCGGAACGACTTGGCTTGGGCCCGGCTTGAGTAAGTTGGGATGGCGGTAGAAGCGATGAAAGCTTTGTGTTGTCTTGTGGTAAGCCCGCTTAGGCAGCACTAGCAGACGGCGCTCTCCCAAGACCTGGAACAGCCTATCTCGGCCGACTTGGAATCGTTTGTCCGGTTGGCAATGCAGCAGATAGTGCAGCTTGCGTGTACCCAGACGAGGCTGGCGCATCCGGACTTGCTGAACAAACTCAACCACCCGATCTGCCTGGCGCTCTTTGCCATCAGCAGCTCGGTTGCGCTTGTAGTAAGCCTGTCGACTGATGCCTAGAAACTGACAAGCCCTGGCAATGCTCAGTCCTGCGACTTGACCTTGCGAGAGGACTTGCCGGATCGCTTTTTTACGACCGAGACACCATAGTCATTTTTCAGAACATCAACGACCGTTTCAAAAAACTGGGCCTTCTGGCTCATCAGCTCAAGCTGTTGCTCAAGCTCTTTGATCCGCTGCTCTGGAGTAAGCGTTTTGGGGTCAGACATCGCGCAGCTCCTCTCGTCGCGGATCGAGGCCCCCTGGCTCCAATCCTGCCGACCGTGCTTACGCAACCATACCAGAACCGTCGACCGACCCTGGATGCCATACCGCACCTGGGCCTGCTTGTAGGTCAGTTCGCCTTTTTCAATCTGATCAACCACCGCCAATTTAAAAGACAGTGAGTAATCCCGCTGTGTGCGCTTTACACCTTGCTCCATCTGACTCTCCGGAAATTCGGGATGGGAGGTGTAAACCTTATTCAGGACGGGACAAGCGGTATAAAAAAGCCCCGGCTCGCGAGAGTCGGGGCTTTTTGTTTATCGGTGTTTTTTGTGCCTATGTAGAGCCTCTTCGCGGGCAAGCCCGCTCCCACAGGTTGGTGCAGGCCCTGTGGGAGCGGGCTTGCCCGCGAAGAGGCCTGCGGTCAGAACAGATCCATCGGCGCTGCTTCGTCTGCTGGCAGCGGGCTCCCCGGTGCCGCACCGTTGCCCAGTTCATCCACCGACGGTGGCGAGTCTTCGGCCTTGAACAGCTCGAAGTAGGCGTTGGGCGTGCTCGGCGAGGCTGCACGGCCGCTGACCGGGTCGACCCGCAGGCTGAGGATGCCCTCCGGTTCTGCGGGCACGTGGTTAGGTTTGTCCTTGAGGGCGGCGCCCATGAAACTCATCCAGATCGGCAGTGCCGCTGTGCCACCGTATTCGCGACGGCCCAGGGTTTCGGGTTGGTCGAAACCGACCCATACCGTGGTCACGTAATCGGCGTTGTAGCCAGAGAACCAGGCGTCCTTGGACTCGTTGGTGGTACCCGTCTTGCCTGCCAGATCGGTGCGGCCCAGGGCCAGTGCACGGCGGCCGGTGCCCCGTTTGATCACGTCCTGCAGCATGCTGGTGAGGATGTAGGAGGTGCGCCCGTCAATGATCTGTTCAGCAACAACCGGCACTTGTGGTGCCGGCGTGATCTGGCCAAAGGCGGCCGGCGCCTCGCCTGGCATCGCGGCGATGCTGATCGGCTGTTCAGGCGCGGCAAGGCCGGCCTGGTCTTCGGCGACTTGAGGCACGCGGGCCGGGTTGGCGGTGAACAGCGTATCGCCGTTGCGGCTGTCGATGCGATCGATCAGGTACGGGCTGATCTTGTAGCCGCCGTTGGCGAAGGTACTCCAGCCGGTGGCAATCTCCATCGGGGTCAGGGTCGCGGTGCCCAGTGCCAGCGACAGGTTGCGCGGCAGGTCCTGCTTGTTGAAGCCGAACTTGGCGATGTAGTCGATGGTGCGGTCCACGCCCATTGCCTGCAGCAGGCGGATCGATACCAGGTTGCGCGACTTGTACAGCGCCTCGCGCATGCGGATCGGGCCGAGGAAGGTGTTGGTGTCGTTCTTCGGTCGCCAGACCTTGTCCAGGTACTCGTCGACGAACACGATCGGCGCATCGTTGACCAGGCTGGCGGCGGTGTAGCCGCTGTCCAGTGCCGCGCTATAGATGAAAGGCTTGAAGCTCGACCCCGGTTGACGCTTGGCCTGCATGGCGCGGTTGTAGTTGCTTTGTTCGAACGAGAAGCCGCCGACCAGGGCGCGGATAGCGCCGTTGTACGGGTCAAGGGTGACCAGCGCGCTCTGTGCCCCCGGCACCTGGCTGAACTTGAGCTTGCCGTCCTCCAGGCGTTGCAGGCGTACCAGGTCGCCGACTTGCGCAACATCTGCCGGGCTTTGCGGTGCGCGGCCCTGGGAGTTGCTATTAAGGAACGGGCGCGCCCACTTCATGGTGTCCCAGGCGACGGTTTCTTCCTGGCCGCCACGGGTCAGCACCCTGAGCCCGCTCTTGTCGACCTGGGTAACGATGGCCGGCTCAAGGCCGCCCAGGGTGCGCTGCTTGCCCAGCTCCAGCAGCCAGGCGGCGTCGGTCTTGCCCGGGAAGCGCGACTCGGGGCCGCGGTAGCCGTGGCGCTCATCGTAGTCGGAGAGGCCGGTGAGAATGGCCTTGTTGGCCATTTCCTGCATGTCGCTCGGTACGGTAGTGGTGACGCGGAAACCTTCGGTGTAGGCGTCGCTGCCATATCGGCCGACCATCTCGGCACGGGCCATCTCGGCGACATACGGGGCGTTCACCTCGGGTGTCGGCACGTGGTAGCTGGCGTTGAGTGGCTCGGCCAGGGCGGTCTGGTAGCTGGCCTGGTCAATCTTGCCGAGCTTGTACATGCGGCCAAGAATCCAGTCGCGGCGCTCTTTTGCGCGCACCGGGTTGGCCAGCGGGTTGAAGCGCGAGGGGGCCTTGGGCAGGCCGGCGATCATCGCCATCTGTGCCAGGCTCACATCGCGGATCGACTTGCCGTAGTAGACCTGTGCGGCAGCATCGATGCCGTACGCCCGGTTGCCCAGGTAGATCTTGTTCACGTACAGCTCGAGGATTTCGTCCTTGGTCAGCTCACGTTCGATCTGCAGGGCCAGGAGAATCTCGTTGGTCTTGCGCGAGAAGCTGCGTTCGCTGGTGAGGAAGAAGTTCTTCGCCACCTGCATGGTGATGGTGCTGCCGCCCGTCTGGATATGGCCGGTTTTCACCAACTGGGTCGCGGCGCGCATCAGGCTGCTCGGGTCGACGCCGTAGTGATTGAGGAAATTGTCGTCCTCGGCTGACAGAAGCGCCTGGATAAATTGTGGGGGAATTTCCGCGAAGCGGATCGGCGAGCGGCGCATCTCGCCGAACTCGGCAATCAGCTTGCCGTCGCTGCTGTACACCCTGAGGGGGATCTGCAACTGGATGCTTCTGAGGGACTCGACCGAGGGCAGGCTAGGGCTAAGATACAGAAACGCACCGCTCACACCGAGTACGAGCGCGCTAATGACTGCGACGGAAGACCACCAGAAGAACTTCAGCAGACGTATCAAGGCTTTTGGGCGTCCAGGTTGATAAGTGAATTGCGTACGGGTCCGGCGGACCAAAAACGCTGGGCATTATAAGCATTTTTTCGCCTTGCCGGGTGACCGGCCAGGTGGCCCGTCGATCCGTTCGGCCGCTGAGACCTAGGGTTGACGCGGGTTTGCGGCATACAGCAAGGGAACAGCGATGCTTGGACGTTTGGGCATGGATGCCGGTTCATTGATGGGGGTGGAAATCGCCCCTGACTCGGTTCGGATTGTGCAGCTGCAACGACGCAATGGGCGCTGCAAGGTGGCGGCATGGGTGCACGAGCCGTATGAACCGTACACGGGCAGCGACTGGGCAAGTGACCCGGCGCGCGTGGTGGCTGCCTTGCGGCGTGCCTACAGGCGCAGTGGCAGCCGGCAGCGGCGTGTCGCGGTAGCGCTGCCGGCGAATCAAGTGATCTGCAAGTCATGCCAATTACCGGCAGGCCAGCGTGAAGCCGACATGGAGGCGCAGCTGTTGGCCGAGGCCGATCGGCTGTTTCCTTTTCCGCTTGAGGACTTGGCCTTGGACTTTCAGGTGCTTGGCCCTTCCGAGGCTCAGGCCGGCTGCCTGGAGGTCATGGTGGCGGCCTGTCGCGAGCGTTCACTGGAGCCCGTCGAAGCCCTGATTGCTGCCGCCGGGCTGCACCTGGAGGCGATGGAGGTCGACAGTATCGCCTTGCAGCGCATGTTGCCGCAGAGCAACCCTGCGGTTCGGGCATTGCTGCGCCTGGAGGCGCAAGGCGCGACGCTGCATTGCTGGCGACAGGGCGTGCCCGTGCAGCGCCGCGAGCTGCACTTCGAGCAAATGCCTGGCCAACTGCAAACACTTTTGTCCGACGAAACTCAGCTTGATTGCTTGCTGGTCGCCAGCAGCTCGGTGATCGAGCCGGGTTGGCTTGAAGGGTTGAGCGCACAGATGCAACTGCCCTGTCGGCGGCTGCCTGTTGTGGCTGGGCTGGAGCCTGGTGAAGGTGGGATGCTCCTGGCATGCGCCTTGTCGCTCGGAGGCCTGCGTCCATGATGCGCCTGAACCTATTGCCGTGGCGTGAGCGGCAGCGCCGGTCGATGCTTCGGCGCTTCCAATGGATGTTGTTGGGCAGTGCAGTGCTGGCGCTTTGTTGCGTGATGTTGATCGACCAACTGGCGCGCCAGCGCGCGCAGCAGCAAGCCTTGAGTAATGTCAGCCGCCAGTCCGACCTTGCGCTGTTCGACCAGCGATTGGAGCAGCACGCCGGTGTGCGTGCGGCCCACGATGCCGCGCAGCAACAGGCTGTGGTGTTGGCCCGCCTGCGTGCCGATCAAGGGGTACTTCCTGCCTTGTTCGAAGATCTGGAAGCCGCGTTGCCCGCAGGCCTGCAGCTCACAGAGCTGAAACTTGCGGACGGCCGCTTGCAAGTGACAGGCCTGGCCGTGTCCGGCGCCGTGGTCGCCCAGTTCATGCGCGACCTGGAACGATCCGCTGTGCTGCAAGGCCTGGAGCTCAAGCACGTGAAGGGCATGCCCACGGGCGATCAGTTCGTCCTGACCGCGCACGTGTCGGTGTTCTGGTCGTGAGTGCAGTATGGAGGATGGGCTGGCAACGAATGGTCGAGCGTTCCAGCCGCTTCAGGTGGAGTGCTTCGGTCAGTCTTGGTGTGCTGTTGCTGGCGTTGGGATGTGGCATCCGCTTGCCGGAGTTACGGCACTCCCAAGGGCAGATAGATGCACAGCATGAGCAATTGAACGAGGAACACTCGGCCAAGGCGGCTCAAGTACTGGAGCTGACGCACCTGGAGGATTCGCTGGCCGCCGCACAGCAGGCACTTGAGGCTACCCGATGGCACCTTTCGGCGGGGGAGCGCATGAGTGACCTGCTCGATTTCCTAGCCGCCTCGGGGCATGAACATGGCCTGTTGTTCGAGCGGCTCGACGTCCATGACGAAGTGAGTCAACCCGATTACCGGACAACCCCGCTGGATGTGCATGTGGTGGGGCGCTATGCAGCATTGCGTGTCTGGCTGGACGAGTGGCTTGGCCAGACCCGGTTGCTGCGTGTCGGTGACATGAACATGAGCCAAGCCGATGGGCGGCCTGGTTTGTTGCGTTTGCGCCTGAAGGTTGATGCCTATCATGCCAATGCAACACCTCCGGCTCCTGTAGCGCTGGCGCATGTGCCCGCGCGGGCAGCGGCCATGCCGCCTTCGCTTGACCCCTTCTCCTCTTCAGCAGTGCGGATGCCGCCTGACGGGCTGGGCGGGGTGCCCTTGGTGCAGTTGGAAATGGTTGGCAGCTTGGCGCGCGGCGGCATGCATGAAGCGCTGCTGCTGTCTGCGGGCCAGCTGTTTCGTGTGCGCCCAGGCGATCGCTTGGGCCGCGATGAAGGCGTTGTGGTGCGCGTCGATGCGCAGCAGGTCGAAGTGCGCGAGCGATGGTTCGTGGCCAGTGCATGGCAAGAGCGCACAGCAATACTCACGCTCAGAAAACCCTTGGACAAGGAGGTCCTGGACAACGATGAAGAGGCTATGGAAATGGGTGGCGGCGTTCGCGCTGTCAATCCCGATAGCGTCAGCAACGTCCTACCGGGGTGAGCCGCTGTCGCTGAACTTTCAGGATGTGCAGGTGCGCGCCGTGTTGCAGGTGCTGGCTGATTACGCCGGTGTGAACCTGGTCGCCAGCGACTCGGTGCAGGGCAGCATCACCTTGCGCCTGCAGGACGTGCCGTGGGACCAGGCGCTGGATCTGGTGCTGCGCAGCAAGGGCCTGGCACGCCACGAGGAGGGCAATGTGCTGCTTGTGGCGCCTGCGGCCGAACTCGCCGGGCAATCGCTTGACGCCCGGGTGGGCCAGGTGTTGGATGCGCAGTTGCAGCCCTTGCGGCGCGAGCTGATGCCGATCCATCACGCCAAGGCCTCAGAGCTCGCAGAGCTGTTGCTGGCAACCCTGGCGGACGACGGCATCCTGACCGGGCGAGGCAGTTTGAGCGTCGATGCGCGCACCAATACCCTGGTGGCGTATCAACCCGCTGATCGCCTTGCCGAGCTGCGCCAACTGGTGGCGCAACTGGATGTGCCAGTGCGCCAGGTGGCGATCGAGGCGCGCATCGTCGAAGCCAATGTCGATTACGAAAAGAGCCTTGGCGTGCGTTGGGGCAAGCCCTTGTACGCCGAGAATGTGCGGCCAGGCAAAGAGCTGTTCGTCGACCTTGGGGTGGAACGGGCCGTCGCCAGTGTGGGCCTGGGCCTGCTGCGGGGAGACATCTTGCTCGACCTTGAGCTCAGTGCCATGGAAAAGAGCGGCAATGGTGAAATCATCTCGCAGCCCAAGGTCGTCACGGCCGACAAGGAAACCGCCAGAATCCTCAAAGGCACCGAGGTGCCCTACCAGGAAACCAGCAAGAGTGGCGCCACCTCCGTGTCGTTTCGCGAAGCGTCGCTGTCGCTGGAGGTCACCCCGCAAATCACCCCGGACAACAAGGTCATCATGACCGTCAGGGTGACCAAGGACGAACCGGATTACGTCAATGCCTTGAACAATGTGCCGCCAATCCGCAAGAACGAGGTAAACGCCAAGGTTCGCGTGGCTGACGGCGAGACGATCGTGATCGGTGGCGTCTACTCGACCACGCAAAACAATGTGGTCGACAAGGTGCCATTTTTCGGCGATCTGCCGTATGTTGGGCGGCTGTTTCGACGCGATGTACTACAAGAGAAAAAATCCGAGCTGCTGGTCTTCCTGACTCCGCGTATCATGAGTGACCAGGCGATTGCTGTGAGTCGTTGATTCTGTGCGAAATTTGATACTTGTGGGGCCCATGGGCGCTGGTAAAAGCACCATCGGACGCCTATTGGCCAAAGAGCTGCGCCTGCTGTTCAAGGATTCCGACAAGGAAATCGAACTGCGATGCGGCGCCAACATCCCGTGGATCTTCGACAAAGAAGGCGAGCCGGGTTTCCGTGACCGTGAGCAGGCGATGATCGCCGAGCTCTGCGCGCTCGATGGCGTGGTTCTGGCGACCGGTGGCGGCGCGGTCATGCGCGAAGCCAATCGCCAGGCGCTGCACCAGGGCGGCCGGGTGATCTACCTGCATGCCTCGGTGGAGCAGCAGGTCGGGCGTACCGCTCGCGATCGCAATCGCCCTCTGTTGCGCACCGCCAATCCGGAAGCGACTCTGCGTGCCTTGCTCGAAGCCCGCGATCCGCTGTACCGCGAGATCGCCGACCTGGTCGTTGAAACCGACGAGCGGCCACCGCGCATGGTGGTGATCGATATTCTCGAACGCTTGCAGCAGTTGCCGCCCCGATAAGCCGGGACTATTCTCGGCCACCAGCGCCGAGGCGAGGTTCAACTTACCGCGTGCGTCGCTCAAGCGGCGCCGCGCCCAAGTACATTGTGGGGATACATGCAGACACTAAAGGTCGACCTGGGCGAGCGTAGCTACCCGATCTACATTGGCGAAGGCCTGCTGGACCAGCCTGAGCTGCTGGCGCCGCATATTGCCGGGCGGCAGGTCGCCATCGTTTCCAACGAAACCGTCGCGCCACTGTACCTCGAACGCCTGGCCAAGACCCTTGGTGCGTATTCAGTGTTGCCCGTGGTGTTGCCTGATGGCGAAGCCTACAAGAACTGGGAAACGCTGCAGTTGATCTTCGATGGCCTGCTCACCGCCCGCCACGACCGTCGCACCACCGTGGTGGCCCTCGGCGGCGGCGTGATCGGCGACATGGCCGGTTTTGCCGCCGCCTGTTACCAGCGCGGCGTCGATTTCATCCAGGTGCCAACCACCCTGCTGTCCCAGGTCGATTCCTCGGTCGGTGGCAAGACCGGCATCAACCACCCGCTGGGCAAGAACATGGTCGGTGCTTTCTATCAGCCCAACGCAGTGCTGATCGACACCACCAGCCTCAAGACCTTGCCCGCGCGTGAGTTGTCCGCGGGCCTGGCCGAAGTGATCAAGTACGGTCTGATCTGCGACAAACCTTTCCTCGGTTGGCTTGAGGACAATATGAATGCCCTGCGTGCCCTGGATAGCGCGGCGCTGACCGAAGCCATTCGCCGCTCCTGCGCGGCCAAGGCTGCCGTGGTCGGCGCAGACGAGCGCGAATCGGGCGTGCGGGCGACTCTGAACCTTGGACATACCTTCGGGCATGCCATCGAAACCCATATGGGTTACGGCGTCTGGCTGCACGGCGAAGCCGTGTCGGCGGGCACGGTGATGGCCCTGGAAATGTCCATGCGCCTGGGCTGGATCGACCAGACCGAGCGCGATCGCGCAATCCGCCTGTTGCAGGACGCAGGTTTGCCGGTGGTGCCACCACAGGAAATGACCCCGGCGCATTTCATGGAGCATATGGCGGTCGACAAGAAGGTGCTCGACGGTCGTCTGCGTCTGGTGCTGTTGCGCCAGATGGGCGAGGCCGTGGTAACCGACGACTATCCGAAAGAGATTCTTCAGGCCACGCTGTCGGCGGATTACCGCGCGATCGTGGCCCAGCTTTGAGGTTGTGACAGCGCAATGACCAGTTTGCATGCCGATGAGGCCTTTCTCGACCATTACCAGTTGAGCCACGATCCGTTCGCGCCCCGCGTGCCCGGATTCAAGTTTTTCCCGGCCCAGCGCAAGCCTGTGCTGGGCCAGCTGCATCACCTGGCCCGCTACAGCCAGCTGATGCTGGTTGTCACCGGCCCCCTGGGCAGCGGCAAGACCTTGCTGCGCCAGGCCCTGGTGGCCAGTACCAACAAGCAATCGGTGCAGAGCGTGGTGGTTTCCGCCCGTGGCGCCAGCGATGCGGCCAGCGTGCTCGGCCAGGTCGCGCAGTCGCTGGAAGTGGCTCAGCCCGAGGTCCAGGCCATCCTGTCCAAGGTGGTGCAACTGGCGCTGACCGGGCAAGAAGTGTATTTGCTGGTGGATGATGCGGAACAACTCGACGAGTCGGCACTCCAAGCGTTGCTGGAGCTGGCGGCGGGTGTTCCGGAAGGGCGCCCGCACGTGTTCCTGTTCGGCGAATCGTCGCTGATTGCTGGGTTGGATGAGCTGAGTATCGAGGAAGAACGATTCCACGTCATCGAGCTCGCCCCCTACAGCGAAGAAGAGACCCGCGAGTACCTGGAGCAGCGTCTGGATGGCGCCGGTCAGGGCATCGAGGTGTTCACCCGTGAACAGATCGTCGATATCCATGAGCACTCCGACGGTTGGCCTGGCAATATCAACCAGGTTGCCCGTGACACTTTGATCGAAGCCATGATCGCCAGCCGTTCGACGGCCAAGCGACCATCCATGGGGTTGAAAATGCCTAAGAAACACGTGCTCGCGCTGTCCGCTGTGGTCGTGGTCGCCGTTGCTGCCGCGGTTCTCATGCCCAAAAAAGGCGACAAGGCACCTGCCGAGGTGCCGGCTACCCAGGCTCAGTTGCCATCAGGTGAAGGCCAGCCGGGCGCTGCCCAGGCCAATAACGGCAACCCGGCCATCGAGTTCTCCGGCTCGTCCCAGCCGATGCCACTGCCGCTGGTTGGGCAGTCGCAGCCGGTGATGCGTGAGCCGCTGGCCCAGGCCGCTGGCATGGGTGATGGCGAAGAAGGCAGCCCGGCAGGCAATACCGCACTGCAGCCTGGCAACCCGCCGACCGTGACCACCATCGCACCGCCACAAGGTGTACCGGCGGGGCCTGCACCTGCGCCTGCGCAGCCAATCGCCAGTGCGCCGGTTCAAGCGGTTGCGCCTGCGCCAAAACCTGTCGCAACCCAGCCTGTAAAACCGGTTGCGCCTGCCAAGCCTGCGCCTGCGCCGACCCAGGTCGCTACCGCCAAGCCAGCCCCCAAGCCAGCGGCCAAGCCTGTCGAGAAGCCAGCGGCCAGCGGCAGCAGCGGTGGTGGCTGGTATGCAGGCCAGAAGCCGAGCAATTACGTGGTGCAGATCCTCGGCACCAGCTCCGAAGCGTCGGCCCAGGCGTTCGTCAAGGCTCAGGGTGGCGACTATCGCTACTTCAAGAAAAACCTGCAGGGCAAGCCACTGTATGTTGTGACCTACGGCAGCTTCGCCAACCGCGACGCAGCGGTAGCGGCAATCAAGAACTTGCCAGCGAAGGTCCAGGCTGGTAAACCTTGGCCACGTACCGTCGCCAGCGTCCAACAAGAGCTGGCCTCGGCCCGCTGATACCTGCCGGGCGGCATCACCCCGCCGCCCAGTTGCTGAGCGAATCCTGACTTTTCGTCTAGCCTGCTGCGCCTGAGCGCGGCAGGCTTTTCTGTCCCAGACTGCCGGCCACAAGCCTCTCTTGCAGTCATGGCTGAAACGCTTCAGACTCAAGCCGAGCCGCTATCACGGCGCATGGCGCAAAACATTCAAAATTGCGACATAAATTTTCAATGGTGAGACATGAAAATTTGTGGGCATCGCTGTCGCTGTGCAACAATGGTTTTCCATGACCACCGCAAAAAAGCTGGCGTTTGATCGGCGTGGATGGTAAGTGGTTGTTAAAAAAGAGATTTGCCTCCGGTTGAGAGGTGAACCTGGTGAGAAAGTGTCTATGAAAACAGGTCTGTACCATCCCGAAGAATTCAAGGACAACTGTGGTTTTGGCCTGATCGCCCATATGACGGGCGAGCCAAGTCACCACCTTCTGCAAACCGCCATGCAGGCACTGACGTGCATGACCCACCGCGGCGGCATCAACGCCGACGGCAAGACCGGTGACGGTTGCGGTCTGCTCATGCAGAAGCCCGATCAATTTCTGCGTGCCGTGGCCCAGGAACAGTTTGCCGTCGAGCTGCCCAAGCAGTACGCCGTCGGCATGGTGTTCTTCAACCAGGACCCGGTCAAAGCCGAAGCCGCCCGCGCCAACATGGACCGCGAGATCCTCGCAGCCGGCCTCACGCTGGTTGGCTGGCGCAAAGTGCCGATCGACACTAGCGTGCTCGGCCGCCTGGCCTTGGAGCGCCTGCCGCAGATCGAGCAGGTGTTCATCGGCGGTGAAGGCCTGAGCGATCAAGAATTCGCCATCAAGCTGTTCAGTGCCCGTCGTCGTTCGTCCGTGGCCAACGCCCACGACACCGACCACTACATCTGCAGCTTCTCGCACAAGACCATCATCTACAAAGGCCTGATGATGCCGCGCGATCTCGCGGCGTTCTATCCAGACCTGGGCGACGAGCGCCTGCAGACCGCAATCTGCGTGTTCCACCAGCGTTTCTCCACCAATACCCTGCCGAAATGGCCGCTGGCGCAGCCGTTCCGCTTCCTCGCCCACAACGGCGAGATCAACACCATCACTGGCAACCGCAACTGGGCCATGGCCCGTCGCACCAAGTTCGCCAATGACCAGATTCCAGACCTCGAAGAACTCGGCCCGCTGGTCAACCGCGTGGGTTCCGACTCGTCGAGCATGGACAACATGCTGGAGCTGATGGTCACCGGTGGCATCGACCTGTTCCGCGGCGTGCGCATGCTGGTACCGCCAGCGTGGCAGAACGTCGAGACCATGGACGCCGACCTGCGCGCCTTCTACGAATACAACTCCATGCACATGGAGCCGTGGGATGGCCCGGCCGGTATCGTCATGACCGAAGGCCGCCACGCGGTGTGCCTGCTCGACCGTAACGGCCTGCGCCCGGCGCGCTGGGTGACCACCACCAATGGTTACATCACCATCGCGTCGGAAATCGGCGTATGGGATTACAAGCCTGAAGACGTCATCGCCAAGGGCCGTGTCGGCCCAGGCCAGATCTTCGCCGTGGACACCGAAACCGGCCAGATCCTCGACACCGATGCCATCGACAACCGTCTGAAGTCGCGCCACCCGTACAAGCGCTGGCTGCGTCAGCACGCCACGCGTATTCAGGCGACCTTGACCGATGACCAGGGCGCGGCCAGTTACGATGCTGACCAGCTCAAGCAATACATGAAGATGTTCCAGGTCACCTTCGAGGAGCGTGACCAGGTGCTGCGCCCGCTGGGTGAGCAAGGCCAGGAAGCGGTCGGTTCGATGGGTGACGACACGCCGATGGCCGTTTTGTCGCAGCGCGTGCGTTCGCCGTATGACTTCTTCCGTCAGCAGTTCGCCCAGGTCACCAACCCGCCGATCGACCCGCTGCGCGAAGCGATCGTCATGTCGCTGGAAATCTGCCTGGGTGCCGAGCGCAACATCTTCCAGGAGTCCCCGGAGCACGCTTCGCGGGTAATCCTCAGCTCGCCGGTCATCTCGCCTGCCAAGTGGCGCTCGCTGATGAACCTGGAGCGCGAAGGTTTTGACCGCCAGCTGATCGACCTTAACTACGAGCAAGGCATCGGTCTGGAAGCGGCCATCCGCAACATTGCCGACCAGGCTGAAGAGGCCGTGCGTAGCGGCAAGACTCAGCTGGTGCTGAGCGACCGTTACATCGCCCCAGGCAAGCTACCAGTGCACGCGTCGCTCGCCGTGGGCGCGGTGCACCACCGCCTGACCGAGCAGGGCCTGCGTTGCGACAGCAACATCCTGGTCGAAACCGCCACTGCCCGTGACCCGCACCACTTCGCCGTGCTGCTGGGCTTCGGTGCCTCGGCCGTCTACCCGTACCTGGCCTACGAAGTGCTGGCCGACCTGATCCGCACCGGTGAAGTGCTGGGCGATCTGGACGAGGTGTTCAAGTACTACCGCAAGGGCATTTCCAAGGGCCTGCTGAAGATCCTGTCGAAGATGGGTATCTCCACCATCGCTTCGTACCGGGGTGCGCAGCTGTTCGAAGCCATTGGTCTGGCCGAAGAAGTGGTCGGCCTGAGCTTCAAGGGCGTATCGAGCCGCATCAAGGGTGCGCGTTTCGAAGACCTGGAGAGCGACCAGAAGCTGCTCGCGGCCGAAGCCTGGAGCGCGCGCAAGCCGATCCAGCAAGGCGGCCTGCTCAAGTTCGTCCACGGGGGTGAATACCACGCCTACAACCCGGACGTGGTCAACACCCTGCAGGCCGCTGTGCAGCAGGGCGACTACGCCAAGTTCAAGGAATACACCACGCTGGTCGACCAGCGCCCGGTGTCGATGATCCGCGACCTGCTCAAAGTCAAAGTGGCCGACCAGCCGCTGGCGATCGAGCAGATTGAACCGCTGGAGGCCATCCTCAAGCGCTTCGACTCTGCCGGTATCTCGCTGGGTGCACTGTCGCCAGAAGCCCACGAGGCGTTGGCCGAGGCCATGAACCGCCTGGGCGCACGCTCCAACTCCGGCGAGGGCGGTGAAGACCCGTCGCGCTACGGCACCGTGCGCAGTTCCAAGATCAAGCAGGTGGCCACCGGCCGCTTTGGCGTCACCCCGGAATACCTGGTCAACGCCGAAGTGCTGCAGATCAAGGTGGCCCAGGGCGCCAAGCCCGGCGAAGGCGGGCAACTGCCAGGCGGCAAGGTCAACGGCCTGATCGCCAAGCTGCGCTATGCGGTACCAGGCGTGACCCTGATCTCGCCACCGCCGCACCACGACATCTACTCGATCGAAGACCTGGCCCAGCTGATCTACGACCTCAAGCAGGTCAACCCGCAGGCACTGGTTTCGGTCAAGCTGGTGGCCGAGGCGGGCGTTGGCACCATCGCCGCAGGCGTGGCCAAGGCCTATGCCGACCTGATCACCATCTCTGGCTACGACGGCGGTACCGGTGCTTCGCCACTGACCTCCATCAAGTACGCCGGCGCGCCATGGGAGCTCGGCCTTGCCGAAACCCACCAGACCCTGCGCGGCAACGACCTGCGCGGTAAGGTGCGGGTGCAGACCGATGGTGGCCTGAAAACCGGCCTCGACGTGATCAAGGCGGCCATCCTCGGCGCTGAGAGCTTCGGCTTCGGCACTGCGCCGATGATCGCCCTGGGCTGCAAATACCTGCGCATCTGCCACCTGAACAACTGCGCCACCGGCGTGGCCACCCAGAACGACAAGCTGCGCAAGGACCACTACATCGGCACCGTCGACATGGTGATCAACTTCTTCACCTTCGTCGCTGAAGAAACCCGCGAGTGGCTGGCCAAACTGGGCGTACGCAGCCTGGGTGAGCTGATCGGCCGTACCGACCTGCTCGACGTGCTGCCAGGCGACACCGAGCGCCAGCAGTACCTGGACCTGACGCCACTGCTGGGCAGCTCGCACATTCCGGCGGACAAGCCGCAGTTCTGCGAAGTCGACAAGAACCCGCCGTTCGACAAGGGCGAGCTGGCCGAGAAGATGGTCGACATGGCCATGCCGGCCATCCGCGACCAGGCCGGTGGCGAGTTCAGCCTCGATATCTGCAACTGCGACCGTTCCATCGGCGCGCGTATCTCCGGTGAGATCGCCCGCCTGCACGGCAACCAGGGCATGGCCGCTGCGCCGATCACCTTCCGCTTCAAGGGTACTGCGGGCCAGAGCTTCGGCGTGTGGAACGCCGGTGGCCTGAACCTGTACCTGGAAGGCGACGCCAACGACTACGTCGGCAAGGGCATGACCGGTGGCAAGGTCACCATCGTGCCACCTGCCGGCAGCCCGTTCGAAACCCAGCACAGCGCCATCGTCGGCAACACGTGCCTGTATGGTGCCACTGGCGGCAAGCTGTTTGCCGCCGGTACCGCGGGCGAGCGCTTCGCTGTGCGTAACTCTGGCGCCCACGCTGTTGTCGAGGGCACTGGCGATCACTGCTGTGAATACATGACCGGCGGCTTTGTCTGCGTTCTGGGCAAGACCGGTTACAACTTCGGTTCTGGCATGACGGGCGGCTTCGCCTACGTGCTCGACATGGACAACAGCTTCGTCGACAAGCTCAACCATGAACTGGTGGAAATCCAGCGCATCAGTGGTGAAGCGATGGAGGCGTACCGCAGCCACCTGGCGCGGGTCCTTGCCGAATACGTGGACGAAACCGGCAGCGAGTGGGGGCGTGAGCTCTCGGAGAACCTGGACGACTACGTGCGACGCTTCTGGTTGGTCAAGCCGAAGGCGGCCACCCTCAAGCAACTGCTGTCCAGCACCCGTGC
Organism: Pseudomonas putida; assembly: GCF_025905425.1. NCBI lineage: Bacteria > Pseudomonadati > Pseudomonadota > Gammaproteobacteria > Pseudomonadales > Pseudomonadaceae > Pseudomonas > Pseudomonas putida. The sequence goes on from NZ_CP109603.1 coordinate 5,655,502, forward strand.
CAACCCGCAGTAAAAACAGCTGCAAGTGGCAAGCCTCAAGCTGCAAGTAAACGCAGTGCGAGGTTTGCCCGGCTTAAGTGATCGTCTTGCGGCTTGCAGCTTGTAGCTTGCAGCTGCTGTTAAGAGGTTTTGAAAAATGGCTGAACGTCTGAGTAACGACTTCCAGTTCATCGAAGTGGGCCGCAAGGACCCGAAGAAAAAGCTGCTGCGCCAGCGCAAGAAAGAGTTCGTCGAGATCTACGAACCGTTCAAGCCCCAGCAGTCCGTGGAGCAGGCGCACCGTTGCCTGGGCTGCGGCAACCCGTATTGCGAATGGAAGTGCCCGGTGCACAACTTCATCCCTAACTGGTTGAAGCTGGTGTCCGAAGGCAACATCCTGGCGGCGGCGGAGCTGTCGCACCAGACCAATACCCTGCCGGAAGTCTGCGGCCGCGTATGCCCTCAGGACCGCCTGTGCGAGGGCGCCTGCACCCTGAACGACGGTTTTGGCGCGGTGACCATCGGCTCGGTGGAGAAGTACATCACCGACACCGCGTTCGCCATGGGCTGGCGCCCGGACATGTCCAAGGTCAAGCCAACCGGCAAGCGTGTCGCCATCATCGGCGCCGGCCCGGCAGGCCTGGGCTGCGCCGACGTGCTGGTGCGTGCCGGCGTGACCCCGGTGGTGTTCGACCGCAACCCGGAAATCGGTGGCCTGCTGACCTTCGGCATCCCTGAGTTCAAGCTGGAAAAGACCGTGCTGAGCAATCGCCGCGAAGTCTTCACCGGCATGGGCATCGAGTTCCGCCTGAACACCGAGGTAGGCAAGGACATCACCCTGGAACAGCTGCTCGCCGAGTACGACGCGGTGTTCATGGGCATGGGTACCTACACCTACATGAAGGGTGGCTTCCCGGGCGAGGACCTGCCGGGCGTGCATGACGCGCTGGACTTCCTGATCGCCAACGTCAACCGCAACCTGGGCTTCGAGAAGTCGCCGGAAGATTTCGTCGACATGCAGGGCAAGAAGGTCGTGGTGCTGGGTGGTGGTGACACCGCGATGGACTGCAACCGCACCTCGATTCGTCAGGGCGCCAAGTCGGTAACCTGCGCCTACCGTCGTGACGAGGCCAACATGCCGGGTTCGCGCAAAGAGGTGAAAAACGCCAAGGAAGAGGGCGTGAAGTTCCTCTACAACCGCCAGCCAATCGCGATTGTCGGCGAAGACAAGGTCGAAGGCGTGAAGGTGGTCGAGACCCGTCTTGGTGAACCGGACGCCCGTGGCCGCCGCAGCCCCGAGCCGATTCCGGGTTCTGAAGAGATCCTGCCGGCCGATGCCGTGGTGATCGCCTTCGGCTTCCGCCCGAGCCCGGCGCCGTGGTTCGAGCAGTTTGGCATCCAGATGGACAGCCAGGGCCGGGTGGTTGCGCCAGAGAAGGGCAAGTTCAAGCACCAGACCAGCAACCCGAAAGTGTTTGCCGGTGGCGATATGGTGCGCGGTTCGGATTTGGTGGTAACGGCTATTTTCGAAGGCCGCACGGCTGCCGAGGGTATCCTGGATTACCTGGAAGTCTGATTGAATGCTGGGGCCGCTTTGCGGCCCATCGCGGCACAAGGCCGCTCCCACAGGAGGAATGCATTTCCCTGTGGGAGCGGCCTTGTGCCGCGATGGGCTGCAAAGCAGCCCCTTTGGCGTTTTGTATACAAAATTGCTTGATCCATGGCATCCAATAGACAAAACGCATGGCCTTGGCCGTGCCTTTTGTGCTGGCGTCTGAGAAAATGCCCGCACTTTTTTGCCGGATGCCGACATGACTGCCCTGAAGAACGATCGTTTCCTGCGTGCACTGCTCAAGCAACCCGTAGACGTCACCCCGGTCTGGATGATGCGCCAGGCTGGCCGTTACCTGCCGGAATACCGCGCCAGCCGTGCCAAGGCCGGTGACTTCATGAGCCTGTGCATGAACCCGCAGTTCGCCTGCGAGGTCACCCTGCAGCCGCTGGACCGCTACCCGCTGGACGCAGCGATCCTCTTCTCGGACATCCTCACCATCCCCGACGCCATGGGCCTGGGCCTGTACTTTGAAACCGGCGAAGGTCCGCGCTTCAAGAAAGTGATCAGCACCCCGGCCGACATCGAGGCGCTGCCGATCCCCGATCCGCAGAAAGACCTGGGCTACGTGATGGACGCCGTCAGCACCATCCGTCGCGAGCTCAACGGCCGCGTACCGCTGATCGGCTTCTCGGGCAGCCCATGGACCCTGGCTACCTACATGGTTGAAGGCGGTTCGTCCAAGGACTTCCGCAAGACCAAGGCCATGGCCTACGACAACCCGCAAGCCCTGCACCTGTTGCTGGACAAGCTGGCCCAGTCGGTCACCAGTTACCTCAACGGCCAGATCCTGGCAGGCGCGCAGGCTGTGCAGATCTTCGACACCTGGGGCGGCAACCTGTCGGCAGCGGCGTACCAGGAGTTCTCCCTGGCCTACATGCGCAAGATCGTCAGCGGCCTGATCCGCGAGCACGACGGGCGCAAGGTACCGGTGATCCTGTTCACCAAGAACGGTGGCATGTGGCTAGAAAGCATCGCTGAGGCCGGTGCCGATGCATTGGGCCTGGACTGGACCTGCGAAATCGGCGATGCCCGCCGCCGTGTCGGCGACAAGGTTGCGCTGCAAGGCAACATGGACCCGACCGTGCTGTACGCCAAGCCCGAGGCCATCCGCCAGGAAGTGGCGCGCATTTTGGCCAGCTATGGCAAGGGCACCGGCCATGTCTTCAACCTGGGCCACGGCATTACCCCGGAAGTCGACCCAGAGCACGCTGGTGTGTTCATCAACGCCGTGCACGAGTTGTCGGCGCAATATCACCAGTGATTTGATGCCCTGCATAAAAAACCCGGCTCGATGCCGGGTTTTTTTGTATTAAGTTTCAATTCAGCGATTGTCGCTAGTCTGGTCCCATCGAAACCGAAACAGGACCTGATCCTCATGAAAACCCGCTACCTCGCCCTGATCCTTGCCCCTTTGTTCAGCACTGCTGCCCTGGCGGCCGGCTACACCGGCCCGGGTGCCCAGTCGGTGACCACCGTGGCGGCTGCGAACGACGCCGCTGATGACACGCCGGTTGTGTTGCAGGGCTACGTCACCAAGAAGCTGAACAACGACGACAAGTACGAGTTCAAAGACAACACCGGCACCATCACCGTCGAAATTGACGACGAAGACCTGCCGCCGACGCCGTTCAATGACAAGACCAAGGTCAAGCTGACCGGTGAGGTGGAGAAGCACCTGATGAGCCGGGAAGTGGATGTGGATATTGTCGAGATCATCAATTGATCTGAGCGTGTGAGGCTGCTTTGCAGCCCCGTTGTTCAGCTGGCCTTAGGCGGCAACTTGCTCAAGTGCAGAGCCACCAGCAACGCCACCGCCAGCAAGCCACCAATGAACAACCCGATCCCATTCCAGCCCCATTGATGCCAGAACACCCCACCCGCAGTGCCCGCGACACTCGACCCTGCGTAGTAGCAGAACAGGTACAGCGACGACGCTTGCCCCTTGGCCTTCAACGCCCGGCGCCCGATCCAGCTGCTGGCCACCGAATGCGCACCGAAGAAGCCGAAGGTGAACACCAGCATGCCGAGGATCACCATCACCAGCGGGTTGGCCAAGGTCATCAGCAGGCCGCCTGCCATCACCACGATGCTGACCCAGAACACCTTGCGTCGCCCCAGCTTGTCAGCCAGCGCGCCCACCTGCGCAGAGCTGTAGATCCCCGACAGGTACACCACCGACAGCAAACCGACCAGCGCCTGGTTCATATGGTAAGGCCCTGCCAGCAGGCGGTAGCCGATGTAGTTGAACAGCGTGACGAAGGCGCCCATTAGCAGGAACGCCTCTAGGAACAGCCAAGGCAGCCCGGCGTCCTTGAAGTGCATGACAAAGCCATCCAGCAGGCTGCGCGGGTTCACGGCCTGCGGGCGGAAGTTGCGTGATTCGGGCAGGACCTTCCAGAACACCAGCGCCGCGACCAGGGCCAGGCCACCGATGGTCAGCATCGCCGTGTGCCAGCTGACGAAGTCGATCAGCACCCCGGTGATCAGCCGCCCACTCATGCCACCAATCGCGTTGCCGCCAATGTACAACCCCATGGCCAGGCCGATGTGCTGCGGGTGAATCTCTTCGCTCAGGTAGGTCATGGCCACCGCCGCCAGGCCGCTCAGCGACAGGCCGACCAAGGCTCGGGTCGCCAGCACCGCTTCCCAGGTCGGCATCACCGCGCTGGCCAAGGTCGACAGGGCGGCGCAGACCAGCGCAAAGACCATCACCGGCTTGCGCCCGATGCGGTCGGAGATCGGCCCGGTGATCAACAGTCCGAACGCCAGCATGGCGGTCGAGACCGACAGCACTAGGCTGCTCTGCGCTGCATTGATGGAAAACTCCTGGGACAGCAGCGGCATCATTGGCTGCACGCAGTACAGCAGGGCGAACGTGGCGAAGCCGCCGCTGAACAGGGCCAGCACGGTCTTCATGAAGGCGGGGGTGCCTTTTTCGATCCACATTTCGTTCAGCGGGGCAGGTTCTGGGTCGGCGGGAAGGGGAGCTACAGCAGTTTTCACGGGCGGGTACCTCTGGCGCAATGAAAAAAGCATATAGCTGGCTAATGATTAGATCCAATATATTGTTCGACCTATTTAAGATGTTCTACGACTTGTTTGGAGCCGACTATGGAACTGCGCCATCTGCGTTACTTCATTGCCGTGGCCGAGGAACTGCACTTTGGCCGTGCAGCCCAGCAGTTGGGCATTTCGCAGCCGCCCTTGAGCCAGCAGATCCAGGCGCTGGAGCAGGAGTTGGGCGCTCGTCTGTTCGACCGTACCAACCGTCGGGTCGAATTGAGCGAGGCAGGGCGGTTGTTTCTGGAGGAAGCGCGCCAGGTGCTGGCGCAGGTCGAGAAGGCGGCCGATGTAGCCCGGCGTGCGCAGTTGGGTGAATTGGGCGAGATGAAGATCGGTTTCACGTCTTCGGCGCCGTTCACATCAAAAATCCCCAAGGCCATTCATGCCTTTCGCCAGCGTTTTCCAGCGGTGCACCTGAACCTCAAGGAAATGAGCAGCCGCGATGTGGCCGAGGCGGTCTTTGACGAGTCCATCGAGGTGGGGCTGATGCGGCCGATGCCATTGCCGGAGGGCCTGGTGGCGACCGAGTTGTTTCGCGAGCCGTTGGTGGCGGTGATCAATGCCTCGCATCCATTGGCCACAGGCACGGAGGCGGGGGTACACATGGCTTCTCTGGCGAACGAACCGTTTGTGTTTTTCCCGCGTAGCTATGGCAGTGGGCTGCATGCCCAGTTGCTCAGCTTGGCCCGGCAAGCGGGGTTCAGCCCGCATTTTGCCCAGGAGGCGGGGGAGGCGATGACCATTATCGGGCTGGTGTCGGCGGGCCTTGGGGTTTCGGTGCTGCCGGCGTCGTTCCAGCGCATGCGAATCGAGGGTGTGGTGTATCGCACGCTGCTGGACGAGGGCGCGATGACGGCGGTGTGGCTGGTGGAACGTGAACGTGGGGGCTCGGCCATGGCCAAGGCGTTTGCCGAGTTGTTGACCGGGCAAGTGGTGAGGCCTTCATAGCGCCGGGATTGCCATCATCCCCCGACAATTGCCGCTGGCCTTAGCTGCCGAGCCGCCACATACTCGGGCATTCGTTGGAACACGGAGGTCAATCATGCGTCGCGTGGTGTTCAATCAGAAAGGTGGCGTGGGCAAGTCGAGCATCGCTTGTAACCTGGCGGCGGTCAGCGCCAGCGAAGGTTACCGGACCCTGTTGATCGACCTGGATGCCCAGGCAAATTCGACCCAGTACCTCACCGGCTTGACGGGTGAAGATATCCCCATGGGGATCGCTGATTTCTTCAAGCAAAGCCTGTCCAGCGGGCCGTTCAGCAAGAAGAACAAGGTCGATATCTACGAAACGCCGTTCGACAACCTGCATGTGGTGACCGCCACTGCGGAACTGGCCGACCTGCAGCCCAAGCTTGAGGCCAAGCACAAGATCAACAAGCTGCGTAAGTTGCTTGACGAGCTGGACGAGGATTACGAGCGGATCTACATCGATACGCCGCCTGCGCTCAATTTTTATGCGGTTTCTGCGTTGATCGCAGCTGATCGTGTGCTGATCCCCTTTGACTGCGACAGCTTCTCGCGCCAGGCCCTGTACGGCCTGCTGGCGGAAATCGAAGAGCTCAAGGAAGACCACAACGAAGACCTGCAGGTCGAAGGCATCGTGGTCAACCAGTTCCAGTCCCGCGCCAGCCTGCCCCAGCAAATGCTCGATGAACTGCTGGCCGAAGGCCTGCCGGTGCTACCGGTGTACCTGAGCAGCTCGGTGAAGATGCGTGAGTCGCACCATGCCAGCTTGCCGCTGATTCACCTGGAGCCACGGCACAAGCTGACCCAGCAGTTTGTCGAGTTGCATTCGCTGTTGGAAGAAAACGCCTAGACCCCTTGGCTGCGCAACCACTCCAGCAACGACTGGAGTGGAAACGCCCCCGCCTGGCGGCTGACTTCACGGCCGTCCTTGAACAGCAGCAGGCTGGGGATGGAGCGGATGCCCAATTGCCCGGCCAGGTTTCGGTTGGCTTCGCTGTCGAGCTTGGCCAGGCGGCAGCGGCCGCTAAGTTGCCGGGCGGCCTGCTCGAAAGTGGGGGCGAACGACTTGCACGGCCCACACCAGTCGGCCCAGACGTCAATCAGCAGCGGCAGGTCGCCCTTGATCTGGCTGGCGTAGCTGGCTTCGGTGAGCTCGAAGGGTTTGCTCAGCAGCACGTCCTGTTTGCAGCGGCCGCATTTGGGGGCGTCGCCCAGGCGCTCGGTGGGCAGGCGGTTGAGGCCGTTGCAGTGTGGGCAGGGGATCAGCAGCGGGTCGGACATTGTTTTTTCCTTAGCATTCTCGGGGCTGCAAAGCAGCCCCAGGATCATGATGAACAGCTGATTTCCAGGTGCTTGCCCCACTCCGGCGGGCGCTGGGCATAAGCCTGCATCCCGGCCTGCTCCTCGAACGGCCGGCTCAGCACCTGATGCAACCGTCGCACTTCACTGTAGTCCCCGGCCTCGGCCGCTTCGATGGCCTTTTGCGCCAGGTAGTTGCGCAGCACGTACAGCGGGTTCACCGCCTGCATGCGTTCACGCCGCCCTTTTTCATTACCCGCTTCGCGCTCGCAGCGGGCAAGGTAGTCCGCGCCCCAAGCATCGAAGCCCGCCAGGTCGATGAAATCGTCACGCACCACATTCAGCGCCTCGGCCACCGGCTGCTCACCCAGCTTACGGAAGAACAGGTTGTAGTCCACGCCGCCCTTTTGCATGCATTGCAGCAGGCGCTCGACCAGGGCGAGGTCTTCATCCTCGGCGGCCGTCAGGCCCAGGCGCCGACGCATCAGGTCCAGGTAATGCGCCTGGTACAGCGGCAGGAACAGCCCCAGCGCCTCTTTGAGCGGCTCTACCTCGACCACCGTGGTCAGCGCCTGGGCCAGCGCACTGAGGTTCCAGTGGGCGATAGGCACCTGGTTGCTGTAGCTGTAGCGGCCACGGTCGTCGGAGTGGTTGCAGATGAAATTGGCGTCGAAGTCGTCAAGGAAGGCAAAGGGGCCGAAATCGAAGGTGATGCCGAGGATCGACATGTTGTCGGTGTTCATCACCCCGTGGCAGAAGCCATAGGCTTGCCAGCGGGCAATCAGTTCGGCGTTGCGCTCGACGATCGTGCGGAACATGGCCAGGTAGGGCTGCTCGGCCTCGTGGCATTCGGGGTAGTGCTGCTCCAGCACGTGGTCGATCAGCACGCGTTGTTGCTCGGGCTGGCGGGTGTAGTAGAAGTACTCGAAATGGCCGAAGCGTATATGGCTCTGTGCCAGGCGCGTGAGCATGGCGGCGCTTTCGCGACTTTCGCGCCATACCGGGGTACTTGAGCCAATCACGCACAGCGCCCGGCTGGTCGGGATGCCCAGGGCGTGCAGGGCTTCGGAGGCGAGGAACTCGCGGATCGACGAACGCAATACCGCGCGGCCGTCGCCCATGCGCGAATAGGGCGTCTGGCCGGCGCCCTTGAGGTGCAGGTCCCAGTGTTCGCCGGCATCGTTCAGCACTTCGGCTAGCAGCAGGCCGCGGCCATCGCCCAGGCGCGGGTTGTACGAGCCGAACTGATGGCCGGAATAGACCATCGCCCGTGGGTCGGCCTCTTCCCACAGTTTGTGGCCGCTGAACAACTCGGCGAAAACCGGCAGTTCGGCCTGCGCGGGGTCGAGGTTGAGCAAGGCCATGGCCGACTCGCTTGCCACCACCAGGCGTGGGTCTGCGATGGGTTCGGGCAGGACCTGGGTGGAGAACGCATCGCCCAGGCGGGCGAAGCGGTTGTCGAAGCTGAGTTGGTCGAGGGCTTTCACGGTTTGCTCCTGGGGACGGTGCCAAGGGGGCCGCTTTGCGGCCCATCGCAGGCAAGCCAGCTCCCACGGTTACAGCGGTGAACGCTGTGGGAGCGGGCTTGCCCGCGAACGAGGGCACAGCCCTCGCAAGGATTCTGGACAGAATACGGTATTCGAGCCCATTTACACCGCTTGAGTGCCATCCGATTTCGGCTGTTCCTGGGCAATCAACTGCTGCTTGCCGCCCTTCGCGTCCATCAGGAACACCTCGACCTGGCGCACCGAGATCTTGATGTTGTGCGCCTTGAACTCGCGGTTGATGTAGCGGTTGATCTCGTCCAGGGTCGGGTTGCGGTCGCCCAGGTCACGCACGTGCATGCGCAATTCGTGGTCCAGCGAGCTTTCGCCGAAGTTGAGGAAGTACACGATAGGTTCCGGGTCTTTGAGCACCCGTGGGTTTTCGTGGGCGCCCTTGAGCAGCAGATCACGCACCAGGTCCAGGTCGGAGCCATAGTCGATGCCCAGCTTCAGGGTCACCCGGGTGACCGTGTCGGTCAGCGACCAGTTGATCAACTGGCCGGTGATGAAGGTCTTGTTAGGGACGATGATGTCCTTGCGGTCGAAGTCGGTGATGGTGGTGGCGCGGATGCGGATCTTGCTCACCGTGCCGGACAGGTTGCCGATGGTGATGGTGTCACCAATGCGCACCGGGCGCTCGAACAGGATCATGATGCCGGAGATGAAGTTGGCGAAGATCTCCTGCATGCCGAAGCCCAGGCCGACCGAAAGCGCCGCCACCAGCCACTGCAGCTTGTCCCAGCTCACCCCGAGGGTAGACAGGGTACTGACGATGCCGACACCGACGATGGTGTACGACAGCAGCGTGGTGGTGGCGTAGGCGCTGCCCTGGGCCAGGTTCAAGCGCGACAGCACCAGCACCTCCAGCAAGCCCGGCAAGTTGCCGGCCAGGGCGAAGGTGATGCCGACGATCACCAGCGCGCCGAGCAAATCGCCGAGGCTGATCGGCACCATGCTGGCGGCAGCGCCGGTGCCACTGGTGTATTCGTACAGGGTGAAGTTGTTGAGGTAGGCGAACACCGAGATCAGGTCAGACCATACCCAGTACAGGCCGGCAATGAAGCCGCCCAGCAAGGCCAGGCGGATCAGGCGCAGCGACTGCTGGTTGACCTGCTCGATGTCCAGCGTCGGCTCTTCGGTGATGACCTCGCCATCCAACCCTTCCTTGGCTGCTGCGCGTTTGCTGAGGGCACGTTGGTAGGCCAGGCGCCGCGCGGCCACAGACAGGCCACGCACGAAGGCCGCCTCGATCACCAGCCAGAACATCAGCAAGTACAGCGTGTAGATCAGCCGGTCGGTGAGCTTGAGTGCGGTGTAGTAATAGCCGAAGCACACCGCCACGAACAACGCGATCGGCAGGGCGGTGAACGCCACGCCTACCGCCCGGCGGAACAGCGAGGTGTCGCGATGCGCCGGGCTGCTTAGCAGCAAGCGGCTGAGCAGCCAGGCCATCAGTGCGTAGCAGGTCAGCACCACGCCGATGCCGAGTACGTCATCGGCCAGGGCCGAGGGTTGATGCTCGGCCACGGCCACCACGCCGACCAGCGCCAGCACCACGGTGCCAAGCCTGCGCACCCAGCCGCGCAGGAACTCGACCTGGGGCTTGTGCCAGCGGAAGTGGATTTCCGCCACGCCACCGGGTGCCAGAATGCGGTAGGCGGTGTAGAACACCAGCCAGGCCTGGGCCAGTTGCCAGAGCGCCGCGCCAAGGTTGGCATTCTGCCCGCGGGCGTCAATCTGCAGGGCGTAGCTGCACAGGGCCAGGCCCAGGCTTACCGGCATCGCCAGGAGGATGTTGATCAGGATTGCCTGGGGCGTATGCCACTGGCTGTCACGGCGGAAGTGGCCGATGTCCTGGTGCACTTTGCCAAGTCGTTGATACAGGTACTTGCGGCGCCACAGCAGGCCGCCGATCACCAGCAGCAGCGGCAGGAACAGCAACGGCCGCTGGCTGAGGCCGTCGGCCAGTTCCTTGAGGCCCGAGCCCCAGGGCAGGCTGGCGACTTGGTCGGCAAATCGCTCAGGTACGTAGCGCAGCCAGTCCCAGTCCAGCGGCTTGTTGCTGGGGATCCAGAACATCTGCTCGTCGAGGGTGGTGCGCAGGCCCTGGGCCGTACCCAGCAGCTGCTTCTGGTTGAGCTGCAGGGTGATCGATTCGTTGAGCAGTGCCGAGAGTTCGCGGTTCAGGCGCTCCAGCAGGTCGGTGCGGGTGATCGCCACTTCCAGCAGGGCCTTGCGCAGCTGCGGGGTAACGTCTTCCGGTGGTTGATTGGCCAGCAGCTTGTCGACGTAGGTGACCGGGCTGCTCATCTGCTCGCGCTGCTGGTTGATCTCGAACTGGTACAGGCGGGTGTCGGCGATCTGGTCGGCCAGGTCGCGGTCGACCTTCAAGTGCGGCAGGGTCTGCTTCTGTTTGTAGAGGATCTTGGACAGCAGCAGGCTGCCCTTGAGCACGTTGATCTGCTCGTCCAGCGCCTGGTCGGCCTGGGTCAGGCTGTCGAGCTGTTGCTTGGTGCGCAGGTTCTGCTGGGTCAGCTCGTTGAGGCGGTCGGTGCTTTTGAGCAGGTAGTCGGAGAGCTTGAGGTTGATCGTGCTCTCCGTGGCCAACAGGCTGCTGCCGCCTACCTTTTGGGCTTCGATCGACTGCTGGGTGACGGCCTCCTGGGACTGGGCCAGGCGCTTGTCGTTGATCAGTGTCTGCAGGTCCTGGATTTCTTGTTCCAGGCGTGCGGCACGTTCGATCAGCAAGTCGTGACGGGCATTGCCAAGGTCTTGCAGCAGGCTGTTGCCGGCCAGCTCCTGACGGCGTAGCAGGGTCAATGCGTTGAGCGAGGCCAGCTCGGCGTTGAGCTGGTTGCGTTGGTCGGCGTTGAGCGCCTTGCCGTTGTCCTTGCCCGACTTGAGGCTGTTGTTGATCTGCTGGGTGCGGGCCTGGCTGTTGCTGATTTCGGCCTGAGCGCGCTCCGGGCGGGTCTGGGAGTTGATGATCAGGCTGTTGGCTTCAGACAGCGCCTTTTGCAGTTCACCTTGCAGGGTGCTGCGTTCGCTGAGCAGCTGCTCCAGCTGTGGCACCGTGAGGTTGGCGTAGCGCTGGGCGACTGGTTGCGGCTTGCTGTCCTTGAGCCTGGCCAGTTCTTTCTGGCTGTCGCTGGTCTCCTTTGGTGCGCTGGCCAGTTGCTGCTTGAGCGCGGCCAGCTTCTTCTCGCTGTCTTCCTTGTTGGCAAGCAGGCTCAGGGTCTGCTCCAGCACCTGCTGCAAGGCCTTCTGATCGGCCTCGGGCAGTTTGCGCTCGGCAATCTTGTCGAGGCTGTGCTGAATGCTGGCAGTGGTCGGCGCTTCGGCCGCGGCATTCGCAGCAGTGGCGAACGAGAGGGACAGGCACAGCCCGAACAGGGCTGTGCGAAGGTGCACACGCAGGGACATAGGCAGACTACATTGTGGATCGGGGCAGAATCGGAGTTTAGAGGAACAATCCTGGTCCGGGTCGCGTTCCTTCGGGGAATCTGACGCCCACTTTCTGGACATTGTTCCCGTCCATGGTCGCCACGGTCCAGATCGTGCCATGCCATTCGACCTGGTCACCTACTACTGGAGCGCCTCCGACCTTCTGTCGGATGAACTGCGCCAGCGGCATTTTCGCGTCCAGGCCATCGAGTTTCAGGCCGTAAAGCGCAGCCACGGCGCCCAGCTCGGCGTCGCCTTCGAGCACGAAGTCGCCGAAGAAGCGCAGGTCCAGGCCGCGCTGCGGTGCCTGGCTGAACAGCTTGCCCAGCGCGGGCAGGTTATGTTCGTGGCCGATCACGCACAGCATGTCGCCGACTTCCAGCACGGTACTGCCCGATGGGTGCAACAGCTGCTCACCCCGGAACAGCGCGGCAATCCGCGTGCCTTCGGGCATCTTCAGCTCGCGCAAGGCGGCGCCGATGCACCATTTTTCGGCACCCAGGCGGTAAACGAACAGCTCCCATTCACTGGTGATGTGTACTTCCAGCGCGGAGCGCGAGATCGGCGCCGGGTCTGGCGGTACTGTGACCTTCAGCAGCTTGGCCATCCACGGCAGGCTGGTGCCTTGCACCAGCAGCGATACCAGCACGATGAAGAACGCCAGGTTGAAGAACAGCTGCGCATCCGGCAGCCCGGCCATCAGCGGGAACACCGCCAGAATGATCGGTACCGCCCCGCGCAGGCCAACCCAGGAAATAAAGCCCTTTTCGCGCCCGTGGAAGGCCTTGAACGGCAACAGTGCGGCAACCACCGACAGCGGCCGTGCGACCAGGATCATCCACAGCGCCAGGCCCAGGGCCGGCAGGGCGATCGGCAGCAGGTCATGCGGCGTGACCAGCAGGCCCAGCACCAGGAACATGCCGATCTGCGCCAGCCAGGCCATGCCGTCGAGCATGTGCAGGATGCCGTGGCGGCTGCGGATCGGCTTGTTGCCCAGTACCAGGCCGCACAAGTACACGGCCAGGAAGCCACTGCCATGCAGGGCGTTGGTCAACGAGAACACCACCAGGCCGCCCGCCACCACCAGGATCGGGTACAGGCCGCCGGCCAGGTTGATGCGGTTGACCAGTTGCAGCATCAGCCAGCCGCCACCCAGCCCCAGCAGGCCACCGATACCAAACTCGCGCAGCAGGTGGGTCAGCAGGCTCCAGTGCAGGCCGGTCTGGCCGCTGGCGATCATGTCGATCAGGGTGACGGTGAGGAACACCGCCATCGGGTCGTTGCTGCCCGACTCGATCTCCAGCGTGGCTGTGACCCGCTCGTTCAGGCCTTTGCCGCCGAGCAGCGAGAACACCGCCGCGGCGTCGGTGGAGCCGACGATGGCGCCGATCAGCAGGCCCTGGATCAGGCTCAGGTTGAACAACCAGGCAGCGACCAGGCCGGTGAGGGCGGTGGTGATCATCACGCCAACGGTGGCCAGCGACAAGGCCGGCCACAACGCCACGCGGAAACTGGCCACGCGGGTGCGCAGGCCGCCGTCGAGAAGGATCACCGCCAGTGCCAGGTTGCCCACCAGGTAGGCGGTTGGGTAGTTGTTGAAGATGATGCCGCCACCGTCCACGCCTGCGACCATGCCGACGGCGAGGATGATGACCAGAATTGGGATGCCCAGGCGTGAAGACAGAGAACTGACCAGGATACTTGCACCCACCAGCAATGCGCCGATCAGAAACAGGCTGTTGATGGTGCTGGCATCCAAAGGCAGTACTCCGGGAAACGCGGGGGAAGAGGACGTGGTAGCGTTGATGAACTAGCAGGTCGCGTGCCAATTGATTCTAACCTGATGAATTGGCAGCCTGTAAAGCGTTTCTGCAGATGTAGAAAAGGCACCGCGGTGGGTGCCTTTTCTATATTGCCAGGGTGGGCCTCTTCGCGGGGCAAGCCCGCTCCCACAGGAACCACGTAGCATCGAATGCTGTGGTATCCCTGTGGGAGCGGGCTTGCCCGCGAAAGGGCCGGTGCAGGTCAGGCCTGCTTCACTTCACGCATCGGCTTGCCTTTGACCGGCGCACCGTTGGCCACGTAGTACTTGGCAGTGCTGCGCGCCAGCGGCTTGCGGTTGCGGATCTTGTCCGAGATTTTCTCGGCGATCATGATCGTGGTGGCGTTGAGGTTGCCGGTGATGATGATCGGCATGATCGACGCATCGACCACACGCAGGCCCTGCATGCCATGTACGCGGCCTTCGCCATCGACCACCGCCATGTCGTCGGTGCCCATCTTGCACGAGCAGGACGGGTGGAAGGCGGTTTCGGCGTGCTCGCGGATGAACTTGTCCAGTTGCTCGTCGGTTTGCACGTCGGCGCCTGGGCTGATCTCACGACCACGGTATGGGTCCAGCGCCGGCTGGGCCATGATCTCGCGGGTCAGGCGGATGCCGTCGCGGAACTCTTGCCAATCCTGCTCGGTGGCCATGTAGTTGAACAGGATGCTTGGGTGCTGGCGTGGGTCTTTCGACTTGGCCTGGATGCGCCCACGGCTTGGCGAACGCATCGAACCCATGTGCGCCTGGAAGCCGTGTTCCTTCACGCCATTGGAGCCGTTGTAGTTAATCGCGACGGGCAGGAAGTGGTACTGGATGTTCGGCCACTCGAACTCAGGGCGGGTGCGGATGAAACCACCGGCCTCGAACTGGTTGCTGGCGCCGATGCCGGTGCCGTTGAACAGCCACTCGGCACCGATGGCCGGCTGGTTCCACCACAACAGCGACGGGTACAGCGACACCGGCTGGGTGCAGGCGTATTGCAGGTACAGCTCAAGGTGGTCCTGCAGGTTCTCGCCGACGCCTGGCAGGTCGTGCACGACCGGGATGTCGAGGCTTTCCAGCAGGGCACGCGGGCCGACGCCGGAACGCTGCAGCAACTGCGGCGAAGCAATGGCGCCGGAGCTGACGATGACTTCCTTGCGGGCACGGGCTTCGACGCGCTCTTCGCTGTCGCCGACCAGGTAGGTCACGCCAACGGCACGCTTACCGTCGAACAGCACACGGTCGCTCAGGGCGTGGGTGACGATGGTCAGGTTAGGGCGCTTTTTGGCCTGGTCCAGGTAGCCGCGCGCGGTGCTGGAGCGGCGACCTTTCTTGGTCACCGAACGGTCCATCGGGCCGAAGCCTTCCTGCTGGTAGCCGTTGAGGTCTTCGGTGCGCGGGTAACCGGCCTGCACGCCAGCCTCGACCATGGCGTGGAACAGCGGGTTGTTGCCAGCCTTGGGCGTGGCGACGCTGACTGGGCCTTCGCCGCCGTGGTAGTCGTTAGGGCCGATGTCGCGGGTTTCTGCCTTGCGGAAGTACGGCAGGCAGTCCAGGTAGGTCCAGTCTTCAAGGCCTGGCAGTTCTGCCCAGCCGTCGAAGTCCATGGCGTTACCGCGGATGTAGCACATGCCGTTGATCAGCGACGAGCCACCCAGGCCCTTGCCGCGGCCACACTCCATGCGGCGGCCGTCCATATGCGGCTCCGGGTCGGTCTCGTAGGCCCAGTTGTAGCGGCGGCCTTGCAGCGGGAAGGCCAGGGCGGCTGGCATCTGGGTGCGGAAGTCGAAGCGGTAGTCGGGGCCACCGGCTTCGAGCAGCAGCACGGTGACGCTGGCATCTTCGGTCAGGCGGGTGGCCAGGGTGTTACCGGCGGAACCTGCGCCGACGATGATGTAATCGAATTCTTGGGACATTTAAGTACCCTCGTTTGGCGGTGATCAGGGAGCGGGAACGCCCGTGCGCGCTGGCACGGGCGTGACTACACGCGGTTTAGAAAACCGAGGTGTAGCCGCCCAGCTCGACCTGGACCGACTTGATGCGCGTGTATTGAGCCAGCGAGCTGACGCCGTTTTCACGGCCAACGCCCGACTGCTTGTAGCCACCGACCGGCATTTCGGCCGGCGATTCGCCCCAGGCATTGATCCAGCAGATGCCGGCTTCGAGCTTGTGGATGATGCGGTGGGCACGGGTGATGTCGTTGGTGCACACGCCCGCAGCCAGGCCGTACTCGGTGTCGTTGGCGCGGCGGATGACTTCTTCCTCGGTCTCGTAGCTGAGGATGCTCATTACAGGGCCGAAGATTTCTTCTTTGACGATGGTCATGTCGTCGGTGCAATCGGTGAACACGGTCGGGGCCACGAAGGCGCCCTTGGCGAAGTCACCCTCGGTCAGACGCTCGCCGCCGCACAGTACGCGGGCACCTTCTTCTTTACCCTTGGCGATGTAGCCCAGCACGCTTTCCATGTGCTGGAAGCTGACCAGCGGGCCGAAGTTGGTGTTTTCGTCTTCCGGGTTGCCGACACGGATGCGGGCAACGCGTTCGGCGATCTTGGCTTCGAAGGCGGCTTTCATCTCGGCAGGGATGAACACGCGGGTGCCGTTGGTGCAAACCTGACCGGAGCTGTAGAAGTTGGCCATCATGGCGATGTCGGCCGCCTTGTCCAGGTCGGCGTCGGCGCAGATGATCAGTGGCGACTTGCCGCCCAGTTCCATGGTGACTTCCTTGAGCGAGGAGCTCGAGGCGCTGGCCATGACTTTCTTGCCGGTGGTGGTGCCGCCGGTGAAGGAGACTTTTTCGATGCGCGGGTGCTCGGTCAGCCAGGTGCCGACTTCGCGGCCGCTGCCGGTCAGGACGTTGAACACGCCGTCTGGCAGGCCGGCTTCGGTGTAGATCTCGGCCAGCTTCAGGGTGGTCAGCGAGGTGACTTCCGAAGGCTTGAAGATCATCGCGTTGCCAGCGGCCAGGGCCGGGGCGGACTTCCACAGGGCGATCTGCACCGGGTAGTTCCAGGCGCCGATACCCACGGTCACACCCAGTGGTTCGCGACGGGTGTAGACAAAGGAGCTTTCACGCAGCGGGATCTGCTCGCCTTCGATGGCCGGGATCAGGCCTGCGTAGTATTCCAGCACGTCGGCGCCGGTGACGATGTCGACGTAGCGGGTTTCGGAATACGACTTGCCGGTGTCCAGGGTTTCCAGCTGGGCCAGCTCATCGTTGCGCTCGCGCAGGATGTCGACGGCGCGACGCAGGATCCGCGAACGCTGCATGGCGGTCATTGCGGCCCAGACTTTCTGGCCACGCTCGGCGCTTTCGACGGCTTTTTCGACGTCGGCCTGAGTGGCGCGCTGCACATGGGCGAGGACTTCGCCGGTAGCCGGGTTGATGGCTTCGAAGGTGGCGTCGGAGCCAGCGTCGACATAACCGCCATCAATGTAGAGTTTTTGCGTTCCGAAACGGGCCATAGTGTCCTCGCAAGTGCAGTGTGTGGTTGGCTATCGCGTCACGCGCCTGCCTGTTTGGCAATCGCCGTGCGCGGTTGTTCAGAGGCCTGGTTGGTAGTGCCCAGGGTCTGCTGTTTAGCCAGTTGTAGATCCATGTATTCGTAAGCGATGCGTATCGCTTGATCGGTGTCGAAAGCATCTCCCGACAGCGCGCCACGCAGCCACAGACCGTCGATCAGGGCCGCCAGCCCGCGGGCTGCCTTGCGCGCATGGTAAAGCGGCAAAACACGGCGGAACTGACAGCATAGGTTGGAGTACAAGCGGTGATCGTTGATCCGCTGCAACCTGTGCAAGTCGGGCTGGTGCATGCTGGAAGCCCAAAAGGCCAGCCAGGTTTTCATTGCCGGGCCGTTCACCTGGCTGGCATCGAAGTTGCCCTCGATGATCACTTTCAGGTGGGCACGCGGGCTGTCGTCCGTCAGTGCCTGACGCCGTGCTCTAACGCCTTCGTTGAGCATGTTCATGATGTAACCCATCGTCGCTGCGATCAGGCCGTTCTTGTCCCGAAAGTAGTGACTGATGATGCCGTTCGACACGCCGGCCAAACGGGCAATGAGCGCAATGCTGGCATCTCCCAGCCCCACCTGATCGACCGCTAGCAGGGTGGCTTCGATCAATTGCTGGCGGCGGATGGGTTGCATACCGACCTTGGGCATCTTGCATTCTCCTCAGGCCTGACAAGCAGACGACAAGCGGCTGACTCGGCGAAGGCCAGTCTATTTTGTTTTGATTGAACGTTCAATCAATAAAGAATAAGCTCTGCGACAATTTGTGCCATTGACAGTTTTTCAGGCTGTTTCGAGCGCACGGATTGACACCCCAGGAAATCGCGTAACCCCCGGAATACAAGGCGTTTACGGGCATGTGCGATGCGAAATGCAGATTCTGCCGAACGGTCATCGACCTGCGGCGGGCCCTTGGAGCGGGCGGGGTGCTCTGTGACGAATGCGCGCACCCCGGTGTTGGGCGCGGCATTGTTTGCAGACCACCTGTCTGTTTTTTTGCAACGTATCGATTCGGGATCACGGTTTCCAGGGTGCTTTTATAACACCTGACGCAGTGGGGGTATTCCACCAATTGCTCGGGAAAGATTGATTAGCCTCCATAAGCCGTACTGCCCGGAGCATTCGTGCAATGAGTTCTGCCTCCCTAACCAAACCCCCCGCCGAGAGGGTACGGGTCAATCGCGTGGTGTTCTTCACCTCCGCGCTGATGATCCTTGTTCTGACTGCCTTGTTGATCGCTGTACCCGATACCGCCGGCCAAGTGTTGGGCGTGGCCCAGAAGTGGCTGACGCGTACCTTCGGCTGGTACTACATGCTGGTGATCTGCAGTTACCTGCTGTTCGTCGTCTACATGGCGTTCTCCGACTTCGGCAAGCTCAAGCTTGGCGGCAAGGACGACCAGCCCGACTTCAGCTACGGCGCCTGGGCCGGCATGCTGTTCTCCTCCGGTATCGGTATTTCGCTGCTGTACTTCGGTGCCTCCGAGCCGTTGGACCACTATTTCAACCCGCCGGAAGGCACGCCTGCCAGCCTCGAGGCCGCGCGCCAGGGCCTGCAGCTGACCTTCCTGCACTGGGGCCTGCACGGCTGGGCGATCTACGCCCTGGTCGGCCTGGCCGTGGGTTACTTCGCCTATCGCCACAACCAGCCGCTGGCACTGCGCTCGGCGCTGTACCCGCTGGTGGGTGAGCGTTGGGTCAAGGGCGCTGCCGGCAATGCCGTGGACATCTTCGGCATGTTCGTCACCCTGCTGGGCCTGGTGACCAACCTGGGCATCGGCTCGATGCAGGTGTCCTCGGGCCTGGAATACCTGTTCGGCATGGACCACAGCAAGACCAACCTGCTGGTGGTCATTCTGGTCATGGCCGGGGTTGCCACCGTGGCGGCGGTGTCGGGCGTGGAAAACGGCATCCGCCGTCTGTCCAACCTGAACATCATGCTGTTCAGCGGCCTGCTGATCTTCGTGCTGCTGGGCGGCGAGACCCTGCACTTGCTCAACGGCCTGGTGCAGAACGTCGGCGACTACCTCAACGGCATCGTGCTCAAGACCTTCGACCTGTACGTCTACGAAGGCGAGGCCGGCAAGTCCGAGCGCTGGTTGGGCCTGTGGACCGTGTTCTACTGGGCCTGGTGGATTTCCTGGGGCCCGTTCGTCGGCATGTTCATTGCCCGTATCTCCAAGGGCCGCACCGTGCGCCAGCTGGTCATGGGCGTGTTGTTGATCCCGCTGGGCTTCACCCTGGCCTGGCTGTCGATCTTCGGCAACACCGCGTTGGACTTGGTGATCAACCAGGGCGCCGTAGAGCTGGGCAAGACGGCCCTTGAACAGCCGTCGATGTCGATCTACCAGCTGCTGGAATACTTCCCGGCCGCCAAGATCGTGATCGGTGTGGCGGTGTTCGTCGGCTTCGTGCTGTTCCTCACCCCAGCCGACTCCGGCGCGGTGATGATGGCCAACCTGTCGTGCAAAGGCGGCAAGGTAGACGAAGACGCCCCGCACTGGATGGTGGTGTTCTGGTCGGTGATCATCACCCTGGTCACCATCGGCCTGCTGTTTGCCGGCAACTTCGAAGCCATGCAGACCATGGTGGTGCTGGCGGGCCTGCCGTTCTCGGTGGTGCTGGTGCTGTTCATGTTCGGCTTGTACAAAGCCATGAAGCAGGACGTTGCGGTGGAACAAGAGCGCGCCGAGTTGGCCGCCCGTGGCCGCCGAGGTTTCAGCGAGCGCCTGAGCCAGCTTGACCTGCAGCCGACCCAGGCCGTGGTGCAGCGCTTCATGGACAAGCACGTTAGCCCGGCCTTGAAAGAAGCGGCCGAGCAGTTGCGTACTCTGGGCTTCGAGGTTGAAACCCGTGTGGGCCAGTCGCGCAACATGATGGGCCTGCGGGTGATGATGGAAGAGGGCAACCCCTTCGTCTATGAGGTTAGCCTGGACGGCTACCTGGCCGCGCCAAGCGAGGCGCCGGTGGAGGGCGCGCCGGAAGTGCAACAGCGCTTCTACCGTGCCGAGGTGTACCTGCACGACGGCAGCCAGGAGTACGACCTGATGGGCTTCGCGCCGGAGCAGATCGTGCGTGATGTGCTGGATCAGTTCGAAAGCCACCGCCAGTTACTGGGGCGCGTGTACAGCTGATTTCGGTGAGCGTGTGAAAAGGGCCTGTCTCGAATGAGTCGGGCCCTTTTTTTTGCAGGTAGCCACCTGCACGGCTGTGGCTCAGGGAGTGGATACCTGTAACAGGTCGGTCTGGAACGCCGAACTTTGCATCAGCAGGTCGATGGCAACGCTGCAGATCTTCAACGGTAGCTGTGATGCTGGTATCACTCGCTGGGTGCCCGGCAGCAGGCGATAGCCGACGTGATCATCACAGTCGGTTAGCTCTGGTGCACCGCGTTTGACCCGGTAGAAAACAACGTCGGGTGCTTTCAACCAGGTGACCCGGATGCTGCCGTCGGCAAGTGGCGCTGTGGTCACCTGTACTTGCGGCCTACCGGGTGGCAGTAGCTCGGTCATCAGGGTGAGGCTGTTGGCCATGAGTGCGGGTGACGACAGTTGCTCTGGGGACTGCACGCCGACGATACACAAGTAATGCGTACCGGGTTCGGGGCCGATAGGGTCTTCGATAACAGCCTCGCTCGAAGGAATGGTGCCGCTATAGCCTGCAGGGTCTTCACAGGCCAGGGCATCACGGGTGAGTTTGTAGCGGTAACGTGGCGTGTCGATCAGAAAGCCGAAACCCCAGGTCGGCTGCTCAAGTGAGCCGTCAGCCAGTGTTCGCGCCTTGGTAAGGGTTTTGAAGGCGCTGTCTTGCCGTTGCACCAGCTGAAAGCCTGGGGACAATTGGCAGTCCTCCGCGTCGAGGTCAGCCTTGCCTCCCGTGAAGCAACCTTGTACCCGCTGCACAGGCACCGCGCCGACGGCAGTGTCATGCAGGCGGGTGACCACACTGACCAGCCGCCCGGTGGCGGGGTCAACAACCGGGCTGCCCGAGGCGCCTTCGTCGATCCCTTTGCAATCGTTGCGCCTGACGTGGCGCATTACCCGGTTGTCCACCGTGTCCATCGCTTGGTAGTGCTCCGTGCACTGCGAGAGACGCAGGCCTTTGCCAACCGAAGAGGGCTCACCCACGACCTGTACCTCGCGGCCGGATGCCGGAGAAGCGCCAAGTTTGAGCGGTGTGATGCCTTTAGCCAACAGATCTGCCAGCGTCGTGTCCAGTTCAAGTAACGCCAGGTCAGTGCCTTGCAGGCTGTTCCAGATCGTGCGTTTCAAGGCGACTGTATGACGTTGCTGCGTTGTGTCGGTGAAGTAGTTGAAGGCAACGCTGCCGCTGGCTGGCTGGTCTGCGAGGATTTTCCCGTTGTCGCCGCCTGTGCAATGGCCGGCGGTCAGCATGTAGGCGGGACCGCTGGCGTTGGCGGGCGTATCGCGGGTGTCGAGCAGGGTGCCAATGCACAGCCTGTTCTGCCACGAGAGCCGACCGACGCCGGTCCATTGGGCGCTCTCACCCTGGCCGTTGTACAAGGCCTGCGGCAGTGAGGGAAGGGATAATGTGCCCGCAGTGTCGCTGCTACTGGCATGTGCCAGCGTGCTGAACAGCACAAGGTAAAGGGTTGAGTATAAAGATCGTGCTTGCATGTCCTGCGTCCTCAGGTGTGGAGGCCGTAGGATCGGTGCGCTGCCGGGCAACCTGGCTGTACTCGGGTACTGCGGGCGCAGTGAGCGAGTGACACCTGTCTGTGCCTGCATTATGTAGCACCGGCGCTGCAAGGGTTCGCGCAAGGCTTCCGGTTCATTTATCAGGAGGCGTCAAGCATGACCCGTTCCGACACGTCGACATTCGACTTCAAGCGCGCCGCTGCTCTGCAGTTCGGCGACCGTCCCACCTTGCGCCAGGTCGTCAGTGATCAGTTGCTCAAGCTGTTGCTGATTGAACTACCGTGGTTGGCAGCTACCAAACCTGCCCTGGCGTCTGCCGACGCGCTGACGCTGGATAGCCCGGACCCTTCGACGCCTTATTGGACGACTCAGCCGCTGGTCGATCGGGTTTTGCAAGCCCTGCTCGAAACGCACGCAATCGACCTGGAGCCGCTAAACGGGCGTCACCACAACCTGGGCTTGGTCGACCCTTACCGATTCGCCGGCTCCAGCAGCAAGTTTGATACCCGGCAACTGACGGGTCTGACGGGCCCGCTCACTGAGCTGATCGAACAGCTGCCGCAGCACTTTTGCCAGGCTCAGCTCGACTACTGGCGCAGCTTGGGCAGCACCGGAGCAAGCCGCGATGAGTGGCTGCAACTGCTATTGAAGACAGCCCTCTTGCGTGGCCTGCCCCTGCAGGGGCTGGATGCTCAGGAGCAGGCCTGCATCCGCGGCCTGATTCGTGGTGGGCATGACCAACCAGCGGTGAGCTTTGTGCGAACCCAACTGAAGGCGGGCACTAGGCAGTGGGATGAAATGCAGTGCCACTTGCTGGTGACTGGGGAGTGGGATGAGCGCCAGGTGGTGTTGTGGTGTGCGCCGTCTGGCAAGGTGCGCGGCTTTGCCTCGTTGGCGGCGTTTGCCCTGGCCCTGCGTGATGACCTGGCACAGCGTTACAGCTTCGACGGCATGTCCTGGCAGCGTTTTCCGGTGGAGGGCAATGTATTCGCTCAGCAGGTTGCACTGCTGCTCGACACCCTGTTCGTCAAGGTGGACCGCGTGCGCTACGGGCGCTTGGCCGATGTCGCGGCGCTTGAGGGGCTTTTCGCTCAATTGAGCAACCCGGCGCATTGGTTTGAAAGCTACCCCGACGATGCCCCGGCTGTAAGCCCACCTCCGGGCCTGCGGCGCGGCGCCAGCGGCAACGGTGTCGCTTACCATGCCGCCTTGCTACAGCTTGCGGTGGACCAGCTTGACGCCGAAAGTGTTGCCGCGCTGGACGGCATCCAGGGGTTGACCGACTACACCCGCCAACGGCTGAGCGAGCAGATGCGTGTGGCCCATGGCGATGACACCTCCCCGGACGAACTGATGCTGGAGTTCTTCGTCGCCTACGGCGTGCCCGGAGGCGCTGCTGCAGGGGCGGGAGGGGGCGAAGCGTTGGTCCTTGAAGGCAAGAAGACCCTCACCGAGTTCGCGATAGGCAACCTCGGCACGCTCAAGGGCGCCTCGATCAGGCGCATTCGCCGCGCGAACGGGGAAGACGCACCCACGTGGCTGGATGCCGACGCAGCCAAGCGTTTGGTGAGCCAGATTGATGTGGGGGGTAACTATCCGGCTTACGTCGCCAGCCAGTTGGACGACCCGCTGCAGCGTGTTCAACGCGTGAGGCGATTCGGACGGGAATGGCGCAGCGCCCTGCGGTTCAGTGCGCTAACCAGCAAACTCGATGACAAAATCACTGAAGCGGGGCTGCAATGTGTCGTTGATTTCTGCGCAGGCCATCTTGACCCGGAAACCCCGCGGGTGTCCTTGATGCCGCTGGCGTTCAAGCGCCGGCCGAACGCTCAAGAACATGACCGGGTGCGCGGCATGTATGTGCTGTTTTGCGCCGAGCCGCCGTCAGTGCTGTTGTATCGCCCGTTGTACCGGCAGGACACCCTGCGCGAGTATGCAAGCCTGGGCGCGTTGCTGGAGCATATTCAGCAGTCTCCCCTGTTGCAGGCGAGCATTCTGGATTGGCTGGACCCTCAGGTTCGCCATGTCTACGACCATGGCGGATTCAGCGAACCGCATCTCGCCAGTATCGGTATCGACCCCTTCAACCTGCCTGAGCGACCTCAGCCCCCGGTCATCGCTGCGCAGCTCTGGTCGGGCGACCTGGACGACAAGCTTTACAACGCCAACCGCGACCTGCTGGTAGATCTGGCGGACCTGCAATCCACTTCCAATGCCGAACGGCGTTGGGAGGTCCTGTGCCAAGGCGCCTGGTTGCTGTTCGATGTCGTTACCCTGGTGTTGCGCGGTCCGGTGGCCAGCGTCGCGTGGCTGGTGCAACTGCTGACATCGTTGGAAAACGATCTGCTGGCACTTGAACAGGGTGAAGCGTTTGACCGGTCCGCCGCTACCGCAGACCTGTTACTGAACCTGGGGATGGCATTGCTGCATGCGCGCCAACCGAGTATCGAGCCTGGCATGGTCGGCCAGCTTCCCGACGCTGCTGCATTCGAAGGCCCTGCAGCACAGCGCGGCGCATTTGCCGAAGTCTCGGTGACGCCCGCCAACCAAGGGACGGCGGCGGTTGGTGCGCTGGCAACGTTGCCAGCGCGTCAGCTGGACTTCGCCTGGCGCGGCAACCATGGGTTCAACTGGCTGCCGCCTGCGCAGCGCAAGGCGTTGCGGGCCATGCGCGTGGATGTTTCGCTGGACGCGTCGAATCTGCAGGCTACAGGCGATGCGGCAGGCCTGCACCGGGTTGACGGGCGTCTGTACGCGAACATGAACGGTGATGTTTACCCGGTCGAAGTGGTCGCGCAGGGTGTTCGAGTCATCGACGGCAAAGGTGGGTACGGGCCCTGGTTGACCTCGACGCTAGGGATCTGGCGAGTGGACATGACGCTTCGCCTGGCTGGCGGAATGCGGCGAGGTGGCACGCGGGCAAAGCTGGCCCGTCGCTTCGATACCCTGCGCATTTCTGCCGACACCCTTAATCAGCAGGTCAATACGGCAACGGCTCAGTTTTCAGCGGTTGGGGCTGAAGTCACGAAACTGGTAGGCAACGTCACCCAGCTCAAGGCCTTGCGCGCAAGGGAACAGACCAAGCTGGACTCGGGTGCCACCGACGTTCAGCCGGATGTCTCCCGAGGCCTCATTGAGCAGTACGACGCACGCATCGCCGAGTGGGAGGCAAAAATCGCCAGCAAGCGTGAAGAGGCGGTCAGCCACCTTGAGAGCGCTGTTCAGAAGGACAAAGAAATACTGAGCATGCTCGAGACCCTGTTCGAACCCAAGTACGCCAGCGCTCGGCAGGAATGGGAAGAGGTCATGTCAACGCAGAAGCGCACCGTTCAGATCAATCAGATTCGCAACAACGATTTTATCCTCAACGAATTATGGGCACTGGCGGATTACCCAGGGCTGGTTGAAGTGCAAGTGAAACTCGATGGCCAGCCGGTGCAGCAGGTGCTTGAACTCTATGGGCAGTTCCGTCGCAAGCTAGAAACCCTAGTGGCACTTCAAGATCGCATGCTGATTGCCTACGAGCGTCTTGACGCGCTACTGGCTGATGCGCCAGGTAATCTGGTAATTAGCGGTCCCGTCGAGGCGCCCCCTCCCACCGTTGACGAGCTCATTTCAAAGCGCACCTTCAGCACGGTACAGTTTCGTTTCCATCAGGCGTTGAACCTTGCCGACCTGGCGCTGCACCTGGACGCCAAGACCGAACAGCGCAAAGTTGCCGTGTACAGGGAAGAGCTCTCGGGGCTCGTACTGCGCAATGCGGCGGGCGCCCATGGTGAACTGGACTTCTCCAACCTCCCGGCTGAGGACCGGGTGGCCATCCTCCAGGAGGCCTGGGATGAATACGCCGAGGCGCTGGTCAACAGCGTACGGATCAGCAAAGAAGGTGGGGCGCTGGTCGAAGTCACGATGATCGACCGTTACCGTGACCAGCTGGAAAAACTCAAACGCGATGCCGGCCTTCGCCTGGTTGAAGCGATCAAGGAGCAAGAGGGCGCAAGCGTTCCCCCAAAGCACTCCCCTTACAGCGTTTCAAGCGAATCACAACGTGCGGTACGCAACGCCGAAGGGCAGACACTCATCGGCACCGAGCGCGAGGTGGATGGGAAACGGGTGCTTGAAGTGCGTGAATCATTCACCCGCACCGTACTGGCTGACTTCGTCTGGGAAGGGGGCCAGTGGCGCGAGCGTGCGACTGAGCCGGTTTCGATCGAATCGCCGAGTCAATCAACCGATACGGCCATGCGCGTGCAGACTTTGCTGGAGGAGAACGACGAGCTCGTCCTCAAGGCGCAAGCGTACATTGATAACGACCTCAATGGCCCCCGGCTGGCACGGCTGTTCGAGCGCCAGATAAACAAGCTTGGCCGCGAGGCGACGACGCTGGGTGACGAGGGCGCCAACCCTGCCTTGATCAGACGCCTGGAAGCCGCCTCAGACCAGCTGCGCTCGGAAATGAACCTCAAACTGACGACGCTCTATACCAACACGCACTACCCGAGCGCCGAAGCACTGCGGTTCCTGCATGATCAGAAGCTACTCAAGGTGGAATATGTCGGCCCCAGGCAAGTCATGGGCAATGGCAGTACCTTCGACGAGTACAAGATCATGCGCCTGGCGCAGCCTGGCGCGACGTCGGGGCGGCCGTTGTGGGTTGCGCATTTCCATATGCGCTCGGCTGATGCGTTGGCGCGGGACTTTACCCAGGGCCATCTGAAAACCTGGAGCCAGCGCCGCATGAGTGGTCGCGAGGAGGCTGCCGCGAGCGTTCGTGTGCACCGCGGGAAACTGACCCTGGAGCAGGCGAGCGGCATTATCCCGTTCGACTGATAGCGTCAGCGGTTGCTGTAACGGCCATGCTTGCCGTGGGCAGGCATGGCTTGGTTGCCACGTTCGGCGATCATCTGATGAAGGCCGATCAGCACGATACCTTCTGCCTTCAATCGGGGCAGCTCGCGCTCCAGCACCTGCAGCGTTTGCGGGTAGGGGTGGCCGATCAGGACGGCTGAGCCCTGCCGGCGCGCAAGCTCCACCCCCAGGCGCAACTGGCGGCCGATTGCCTCGACCGTGCGCTCGTCGTCGAGGAAGACGTCACGGGAAACATGTGCCAGGCCAACGTCCTGCGCCTGGGCCGCTGCCACGGTGGCTGCACTGGTGCGGCTATCGACGAAGAACAGATGACGCCGTTGCAGCTCGCCCATCAACCAGGTCATGGGCTCACGCTGGGCGGTCATGCGGCTGCCCATGTGGTTGTTGATGCCGGCGGCGTAGGGCACTTTGGCCAGGGCCGCTTCCAGGCGGCTGGCCAGTTCCGGTAGCGCCAAGCCGGGGTGCCAGGCGTAAGGGCCGGTGGCCGGGTCCATGGGCATGTGCAGGATCACCGTTTTGCCGGCCTTGTGCGCCTGGCGGGCGAAGTCGGTGGCGTGTGGGGTGTCGGGCATGATCGCCATGGTCACGGGCCCGGGCAGGGCAAGCGTGCGGCTGTCGCGCTCGCTGCTCTGGCCCAGGTCGTCGATGATGATGCTCATGTAGGCCTTGTTGGCCGGCGCCGCGTGGGCGGCACCGGCTAACAGGCAGAACAGCAGACACAGCACAGCGCGCATAGGGGGGATCATTTGCCCGAGGTGATGTTCAGCCCCTTGAGCAGGCTCAGGGCCTGGCTCAGTTGGAAGTCATCATCCTGCGGGCGTTCCTTGCGCTTGCTGCTGCCGGTCGGGCGGTCGGCGCCGCCATTGCCGTTGCCCAGGTGGCCCTGCAGGTCGGCTTCCTTGAAGTTGTCGGTATCGACTTCGGCGGTGAGCTTGGCCGGGCGCACCTCGATGTCCGGGACGATGCCCTGGGCCTGGATCGAACGGCCGTTGGGGGTGTAGTACAGCGCCGTGGTGAGCTTGAGGGCGCGGTCGTTGGCCAGCGGCAAGACGGTTTGCACCGAACCTTTGCCGAAGCTGTCGGTGCCCATCAGCACGGCGCGTTTCTGGTCCTGCAAGGCGCCGGCGACGATTTCTGACGCCGAAGCACTGCCGCCGTTGATCAGCACCACCAATGGTACGCCTTCGCTGGCGTCGGCCGGGTCGGCAGAGAAGCGCAGCTCGGAGTTGGCGATGCGGCCCTTGGTGTAGACGATCAAGCCCTTGGTCAGGAAGTGGTCGGCCACTTCCACCGCCGACTGCAGCACGCCGCCGGGGTTGTTGCGCAGGTCGAGCACGACCCCGCGCAGTTTCTTGCCGTTTTCCTTGCGCAGCTTGGCCAGGGCCTTGCCCACTTCATCGCCGGTCTTGACCTGGAACTGGGTGATGCGGATGTAGCCGTAGTCGTTTTCCAGCAGCTGGCTCTTCACGCTCTTGACCTGGATTACCGCGCGGGCAAGGGTCACGTCGAACGGGTTGCCGCCATCGCGGACCAGGGTCAGGGTGATTTTCTCGCCAACCTTGCCGCGCATCTTGTCGACGGCTTCGGTCATGGTCTGGCCGCGGGTCGGGGCGCCGTTGATCTTGACGATCAGGTCGCCGGCCTGCACACCGGCCCGGGAAGCGGGGGTGTCATCGATGGGCGAAACCACCTTGATGAAGCCGTCCTCCTGGCCAACTTCGATGCCCAGGCCGCCGAATTCGCCGCTGGTGCTCTCTTGCAGCTCCTGGAAGTCCTCGGGGCCGAGGTAGGCCGAGTGCGGGTCAAGGTTGCTGAGCATGCCCTTGATGGCGTTTTCCAGCAGGGTCTTGTCGTCCACGGGCTCTACGTAAGCGGCCTTGATGCGGTCCATGACCTCGGCGAAGGTGCGCAGCTCTTCCAACGGCAGCGGCGCCTTGGCCGTCACCTCGGTGGCCGGCACCGCTGCTGGCTTGGCCGGCTCTGCGGCAATGGCCAGGGGCGCGCCGACCGCCAGGGCGATGGACAGGGCCAGCTGGGTGAGACGAGGCGAGTGCAGCATGTCGAACGAACTCCTGATCCTGTAGGCGCTCCGTGAGGAGCATCGGCGCAGCACTCAGGCTACGCCGTAAAAAGGTGAATGGGTTGCAACCCTAACCTCTGCACCACTGCGAGGGGTCGGTAGGCCGGCCCTGCTGGCGGATGGCGAAGTACAAGCCTGCGCTGTCCTGGCCACCGCTGTCACCTACGGTGGAGATGGCTTCGCCGGCCTTGACGATGTCGCCGGCGCTCTTGAGCAGGCTCTGGTTGTGGCCGTACAGGCTCAAATAACCATTGCCATGATCGAGAATGACCAGAAGTCCAGCGCCGCGCAACCAGTCGGCAAACACCACGCGGCCGCCATGTACGGCGCGTACTTGAGTGCCTGGGTTGGCGCTGATCATCACCCCGTCCCATTTGGCCCGGGCGTCACTGCCGCGTGCTTCGCCGAAGCGTGCCAGCAATCGACCATTAACGGGCCAAGGAAGTTTGCCCCGTGCGGCAGAAAATGCGCCGCCATAGTTCGCGCCATCGCTGGAAACCATCGGGCCAAGGGTGGTGCGGGCCTTTTTCGGCGGCTCGGCGGCCTCGCGGGCGTCTTCACGCGCAGCGGCGGCGGCCAGGGCTTCCTGTTGGCGACGTTTTTCCGCTTCCTGCTGGGCCAGCAAGGCTTTCTTGCGCGCTTCTTCAGCTTCACGGGCCTGGCGTGCCAGGGTTTCCTCGATGGTCTTGAGGACTTTGCCAAGGTCTGCCTGGTCCTGCTCGCGGGCCTGAAGTTTCTGGTCGCGGTCTTTCATGTCGCTGTTGAGCTTGGCCAGTACTTGCTGACGCTTGCTGCGCTCGGTTTCGAGCGACTGACGGCGGCTGTCGAGGTCGGCGCGCTGGGCCAGCAGTTGCTCCTGCTGGCGAGCGATGTCCTGTTCGACATTGGCCAGCTGGCGCAGGGTCTCGTTGAAGGTGCGCAGTTGCTCCAGGCGCGCCTTGCTCAGGTAATCGTAATAGGTGAGGGCGCGGGCGAATTTCTCGGGGTTCTGCTGGTTGAGCAGCAGCTTGAGGTATTCCTCGCGGCCGTTCTGGTAGGCAGAACGGGCCTGGATGGCGATCAGTCGCTGTTGTTCAACGCGGGCGCTCTGGAGTTTTTTTTTCTCGGTATCAAGGCGCTCCAGCTCGCCCTCGGTCTTTTTTAGTTCTTGTTGCAGCGCCTCCACCTGCTTTTCGAGATCGCCGATGTCGGTCTCGGTGGACTTGAGGTCTTTCTGCACGCCCGACTTCTCATCCTGGAGCTTGCCCAGCATCTTCTTGAGCTCGGCGATGTCCTGGCGGGTGGCGTCCAGTTGTTGCTGGGTCTGTGCGCGCTCATCGGCGAACGCCGGGCTGAGCAGGCAAGACAGGGCGAGTAGGATCAGGGCGCGGAGCATGGGGTTTGGGCGTACCAGGGATGGAGACTGGCCTAGTATGCCCGCGCGAGCCTGCAAAAAAAACGCCTCGCGGCAGATGCGGCGAGGCGTTTGTCTGGAATTCATCAGTAAAGGGGCTGCTTTGCAGCCATTCGCGGGGCAAGCCCGCTCCCACAGGTAAGTAGTACTGTTCAACTGTGTGGGAGCGGGCTTGCCCCGCGAATGGGCCGCAAAGCGGCCCCCTACACCGATCAGGCGTCGATCAGGATCGACGTGCCGGTCATTTCCACAGGCTTTTCCAGCCCCAGCAGTTTCAGCATGGTCGGCGCCACGTCGGCCAGCACGCCGCCTTCGCGGACCTTGACCTTGCGCTTGCCGACATAGATGAACGGCACCGGTTCGGTGGTGTGCGCGGTGTGCGCCTGGCCGGTGCAGGCATCTTCCATCTGCTCGACGTTGCCGTGGTCGGCGGTAATCAGCGCTTCACCGTCTACTTTATCCAGTGCCTCGACGATACGCCCGACGCAGGTATCCAGCGCTTCGACGGCCTTGACCGCTGCCTCGAACACGCCGGTGTGGCCGACCATGTCGCCGTTGGCGTAGTTGACGATGATCACGTCAAAACGCTGGTGCTCGATGGCTTCGACGATGCGGTCGGTGACTTCCGGTGCGTTCATTTCCGGTTGCAGGTCATAAGTGGCGACCTTTGGCGACGGGATCAGGATGCGCTCTTCGCCTTCGAACGGCTCTTCACGGCCACCGGAGAAGAAGAATGTGACGTGTGCATACTTCTCGGTTTCGGCGATGCGCAACTGGGTCTTGCCGTTCTTGGCCAGGTATTCGCCCAGCACGTTGTCCAGGCTGGACGGGGCAAAGGCTGCCGGTGCCGGGATTTTCGCCGAGTACTGGGTCAGGCCGATGTAGGCTGCCATCTTCGGCAGGCGCGCACGCTGGAATTCGTTGAAGTCCGGTTCGACGAAGGCACGCGACAGTTCGCGGGCGCGGTCGGCGCGGAAGTTCATGAAGATTACGGCGTCGCCGTCTTCGACCTTGACGGCCTCGCCAATGCGCGTGGCTTTGACGAACTCGTCGCTTTCTTCACGGGCGTAGGCGGCTTCAAGGCCGGCGAGGGCGGTTTCTGCGGTGTAGTCGGCAACGCTGTCGACAATCAGGTTGTAGGCTGCGGCGACGCGGTCCCAACGGTTGTCGCGGTCCATGGCGAAGTAGCGGCCAATGAGGCTGGCGATACGGCCCTTGCCCAGCTTGGCAAAGGTGTTGTCGAGCAGCTCGATGGACGACTGCGCGCTACGGGGCGGTGTGTCACGACCGTCGAGGAAGGCGTGCAGGTAGATCTTTTCTGCACCGCGCTGCGCAGCCAGTTCGGCCATGGCCACCAGGTGATCCTGGTGGCTGTGCACGCCACCGTCGGACAGCAGGCCGAGGATGTGCACGGCCTTGCCGGCACCGGCAGCCTTGTCCACTGCGCCAGTGAGCACAGGGTTGCTGAAGAACTCGCCATCACGAATGGCCTTGGTCACGCGGGTGAAGTCCTGGTAAACGACGCGCCCGGCACCGAGGTTCATGTGGCCGACTTCGGAGTTGCCCATCTGCCCGTCTGGCAGGCCCACATCCATGCCTGAACCGGAAATAAGGCCATGCGGCGCAGTGGCGCGCAGGCGGTCATAGACCGGTGTGTTGGCGGCATAGATGGCGTTGTATTCGGGGCTTTCGCTGTGGCCGAATCCATCCAGGATGATCAGGACCAGGGGTTTGGGCGTACTCGTCATCAATCAAACTCACGGTTGTTCAAAGATGATAAAGACACGCATTTTAGGGCAAATCCGCCATCAAGGGCGAATATTCGTCCCATCCCCCGACCGGCGCGGTCAAGGTGCCAGGGTAAAGGTGCTTTCCCGGCCGGCCGGTCGGGCTTTGGTGGTCATGGGGGGCTGTGTATACTGGCCGGCATTTTCAATCGCCTGGAACACCGCTGATGGTTGCTCACCTGATTCAATTCGCGACAGATCACTACATCCTGGTTGCGATCTTCGTTGTTCTGCTAATCCTGCTGCTCATCAATGAAGTCCGCCGTGGCGGCCAGAGCTTGAGCAATGGCCAGTTGACCGCCCTGGTCAACGCCGACAAGGCCTTGGTCATCGACATCCGCACCTCCAAGGAATATGCCGCAGGCCACATCGTCGGTGCGGTGAACATCCCGCAGGACAAGCTGATCAGCCGCATGGCCGAGCTGGAAAAACACAAAGAAAAGACCCTGATCATCGTCGATGCAATGGGCCAGCAGTCCGGCACCCTGTGCCGCGAACTGCTAAAAGCTGGTTACAACGCCGCCAAGCTGAGCGGTGGCGTTTCCAGCTGGAAAGCCGATAACCTGCCCCTGGTGAAGTGATATGAATCCCGTCATCGTTTATTCCAGCGACTACTGCCCCTACTGCATGCGCGCCAAGTACCTGCTCGAGAGCAAGGGCATTGCCTTCGAGGAAATCAAGGTCGATGGCAAACCGCAGGTTCGCGCCGAAATGAGCCAGAAGGCCGGCCGTACGTCGGTGCCGCAGATCTGGATCGGCAGTACCCATGTCGGTGGATGCGATGACCTCTATGCCCTGGAGCGCGCGGGCAAGCTCGACGCGCTGCTGGCGGCCTGATTTGCACTGCATTCAAAAACATTAGGATAAGGATCTGCCATGACCGACCAACAGACCAACGGCGCAGCTGCCGAAGACACCAGCCCTCAGTTCTCCCTGCAGCGCATCTATGTGCGTGACCTGTCGTTCGAGGCCCCGAAAAGCCCGCAGATCTTCCGCCAGCAGTGGGAGCCGAGCGTTGCTCTGGACCTGAACACCAAGCAGAAAGCCCTGGAAGGCGACTTCCATGAAGTGGTGCTGACTCTGTCGGTTACCGTTAAGAACGGTGACGAAGTGGCCTTCATCGCAGAAGTGCAGCAGGCCGGCATCTTCCTGATTGCCAACCTCGACGCTTCCTCGATGAGCCACACCCTCGGCGCCTTCTGCCCGAACATCCTGTTCCCGTACGCCCGTGAGACCCTGGACAGCCTGGTGACCCGTGGTTCGTTCCCGGCACTGATGCTGTCGCCGGTCAACTTCGACGCCCTGTACGCGCAAGAGCTGCAGCGTATGCAGGAAGCGGGCGAAACGCCGACTGTGCAGTAATAGCTGCCGGTTTCAGAAAAGCGCCTCTCGGGGCGCTTTTTTATTACCTGTTCTGGCCTTTTCGCGGGGCAAGCCCGCTTGTGTCTTGGAGAGGGAATAGAATCTGAAGTGAGAGCGGTGAATGGCAAGCTGATAGCCCGAGGTGCCCAGAGCACGTGTGGGAGCAAAAGCTGCCATTCACCGTTCCACTTTGGCGAGAGCCCGAACAGTTGGATGAGGGGCGTAATCTCGAATCACAAGCGTGGGCCAAGCCAAAGCGCTCTCACTCCTTGAGTTTAAGAGGGTTTGGCCATGTCTTCCTCTGTCGGCATCGATGTTTCCAGTGCCACACTTGCTGTTCACATCCGCCCTGAGGGGGTGAACTTCAGTGTTTCCAATGACTTGAAGGGATTCCAACTGCTCGTCGAAAAGCTTGGCGGGTATGCAGTTTCAATGGTCTTGCTCGAAGCTACCGGTGGCTACGAGTGCAATGTCCTCAAAGCGCTGCAGGATGCCGATTTTCCGGTTTGCCGGATCAATCCCAGTCGTGCCCGGGACTTTGCCAAGTCGATGGGTAAACGCGCCAAGACCGATCCCATTGACGCAGCTGTTTTGGCTCACCTGGCTGAAGTTATGCCCCCACGGCCTTGCCAGGTGATGACACCCGAGCGGGCCTTGCTGCGCGAACTGCTTATGCAGCGGGATCGCTTCGTCCAACAGCGCGACGATGACAAGCGGCGCCTGAAGCAGGCGCGGGCTCCCAGTGTTTGTTTGCGGTTGGAACAACACATCGCCTATCTGAAGGGTGAAATTCGAGCGCTGGAACAAGAGATCGCACAGCAGGCAGCAGCTTTGCCTGATGATCGGGTTAAACAGCTCACTCAAGTCAAAGGAATTGGTCTGATTACTGCCGGAAAGCTGATGGCCTTGCTGCCAGAGCTGGGCCAGGTGGATAAGAAGGAAATTGCCGCCTTGGTCGGTGTTGCGCCGTTCAATCAGGACAGCGGCAAGCAGTCGGGCAAGCGTTCAATCTGGGGGGGACGCTCACAAGTCAGGCGGGCGCTCTATATGGCCTGCTGGGTGGTGATACGGCACAACAAGGACTTCTGCGAGCGCTACAAAGCACTGCGAGCCCAGGGGAAGTGCGCGAAAGTATCGGTGGTGGCGTGTATGCGAGTATTGATAGTGAGGCTAAATGCGATGCTCAAGACCGGAACGCCCTGGAAGGAGCAAATAGCTCATTCGTAGGAGCAAGCCTTGCTGGCGATGCCCGGCACAGCCGGGCCTGGGGCGCTACGCGCCCCATCGCCGGCAAGGCCAGCTTCCACAAGAAGACAGTTGCTCCCACATTGAAAATGTGTACGCCAAACCATTGTGGGAGCGGGCTTGCCCGCGAAGAGGCCGGCAAAAGGCGTTAGATCAACTTCCGGCAAACCCATTCTGCCGCCACGCCTCATACACCGTCACCGCCACGGTGTTGGACAGGTTCAGGCTGCGGCATCCCGGCCGCATCGGCAGGCGCAAGCGCTGCTCGGCCGGCAGGCTGTCCAGCACCTCGGCTGGCAATCCGCGGCTCTCTGGCCCGAACAGGAAGGCATCGCCCGGCTGGTAAGCCACTTCATGGAAGGGGTGCGAGCCCTTGGTGGTGAACGCGAACAGCCGTGGGTTACCCAGGCTTTCCAGGCATCCGGCCAGGCTCTCGTGGCGCTTGAGCGTGGCATACTCATGGTAGTCCAGCCCCGCCCTGCGCAGGCGCTTGTCATCCAGTTCGAAGCTGATGGGCTCGATCAGGTGCAGGTGGCAACCGCTGTTGGCGCAGAGGCGAATGATGTTGCCGGTATTCGGCGGAATTTCTGGTTGAAAAAGGATGACGTGAAACATGCACGGCTCCAGGCGTGAAGATGACGAGCATTCTACCCCTGAACCGGACCTGCGTTCGAAGGCCTTCCCACGGGTAATGCTTTCGTTGGCCATTGTCGGCCTGATGGTGGGCTTGATGATCGGCCGCCTGACCACCCCCGATGAGCGGGTGCTGGAGCAGGTCGAGGTGGTACAGGGCGGGCTCGACCTGTGGTTCAACGAAGAACCCAAGTTGCATGGCGAGAACGTCGAGGGGACGGTCGCCCTGCTGTTTGAGGCCCAGGGTAAGGCCCAGCGTGGGCAATTGAGCTTGCAGGGTAGGCCGGTGGGCTGGCGGGTACAAAAAAGCGAGGAAGGGTTGCTGCTGACGGTGGTGGCCGCGCGCCCTCTGCACGGCGAATGGGCCGGTGCAGAGGACGCTGGGCGTTGGCGGGTGCAGGTGAGGCTGCACGAATAAAAGAGGGGATGTCCCGGCCTGCCTGTACCAGGGTCCCCAAAACTTGCGCTACTGCAAATAAAAGAGGGGTTTTCCCGGCCTGCCTGTACCGAGGACCCCGAAACTGGAGATACAGGACTTATTGCAGGGGGCGTGCCAGTTTTGCAAAACCCGAAAACATTGGCTTTCAGGGCTTTTTAGCCAGGTTTTGAGGGTTTTTGTGCCTTCGCGCGGTGCAGAGGGCACAGGATCGGTGCATCGCAGCTGAAATGGTTGGGGCCGCAAAGCGGCCCCGTATTCAATGACCTGCGTATGACTCAATGGTCTTCGCTGTCGTCTTCATCCCCGCCAGCGACATTCATCCCCAGCTCCTTGATCTTGCGCGTCAAGGTGTTGCGCCCCCAACCCAGCAGCAACGCCGCATCCCGACGCCGCCCGGCCGTGTGCTTGAGCGCGGTCTCGATCATGATCCGTTCAAAACTCGGCACCGCGCTGTCGAGCAGGTTCGATTGGCCACGGGCCAGCGCCTGGTCCGCCCACTGGCGCAGGGCCTGTTCCCAGTTGGTCACGGGGGCGGCGTCCTGCGGCAGGTTCAGCAGCTCGGGTGGCAAGTCACCGATCAGCACTTCACGGCTGGAAGCCATCACGGTGATCCAGCGGCAGGTGTTTTCCATCTGCCGCACGTTGCCAGGCCATGGCAGGTTGCGGATGAATTCTTCAGTTTCCGGCTTCAGCAGTTTTGGCTCCACCGCCAGTTCCTGCGCGGCGCGGGCGAGGAAGTGGCGGGCGAGGGCGGGGATGTCTTCGCGGCGGTCGGCCAGGCGCGGAATATGGATGCGGATCACGTTGAGGCGGTGGAACAAGTCCTCACGAAACTTGCCAGCCTGCACCAGCGACTCCAGGTTCTGGTGGGTGGCGGCAATGATGCGCACATCGACCTTGACCGGCACGTGGCCGCCCACGCGGTAGAATTCGCCATCGGCCAGTACCCGCAGCAGGCGGGTCTGGGTGTCGGCGGGCATGTCGCCGATCTCGTCGAGAAACAGCGTGCCGCCATCGGCCTGCTCGAAGCGCCCCCGGCGCAGGTTGGCCGCGCCGGTAAAGGCGCCTTTCTCGTGGCCGAACAGCTCGGACTCCATCAGGTCCTTGGGGATGGCTGCCATGTTCAGGGCAATGAACGGTGACGTCGCCCGCGGGCTGTGACGGTGCAGCGCATGCGCCACCAGCTCCTTGCCGGTGCCGGACTCACCGTTGATCAGTACCGTGATGTTGGAGTGGCTCAGGCGACCGATGGCGCGGAACACCTCCTGCATCGCCGGGGCTTCGCCGATGATCTCAGGCGTGCGGGCCAGTGCCTGTGGCACATCGAGGCCTTGCTGCTCCTGGGCATGCTGATTGGCGCGTTTGACCAGCGACACCGCCTCGTCCACGTCGAACGGCTTGGGCAGGTACTCGAAGGCACCGCCCTGGTAGGACGCCACGGCGCTGTCGAGGTCGGAGTGCGCGGTCATGATGATGACCGGCAGGCGCGGGTGCTGTTCGCGGATCTGCGCCAGCAGGTCGAGGCCACTGGTACCTGGCATGCGGATGTCGGAGATAATCACATCCGGTTGCTGGCGGGCCAGGCGGCCCATGACGCCATCGGCGCTGTCGAAGCTCTGGGTGGTCATGCCTTCTTGTTGCAGGGCTTTTTCCAGGACCCAGCGGATGGAACGATCATCGTCGACGATCCATACGGTTTCACTTCGGCTCATGAGGCGGTGGCTCCTTGTTCCAGAGGCAGGTAGATCGAGAAGGCGGTATGGCCTGCATGGCTTTCGCACTCGATCAGGCCCTGGTGCTGGCTGATGATGTTCTGGGTGATGGCCAGGCCCAGCCCGGTACCGTCCGGGCGCCCACTGACCATGGGATAGAAAAGGGTGTCTTGCAGTTCAGGCGGGATGCCCGGGCCGTTGTCGATGATCTCGACCCGTGCCACCAGGCGATGCCGTACATGGCCGATGGTGAACTGGCGCAGGGCGCGGCTGCGCAGGGTAATGCGGCCCAGGCGCAACTCGTTCTGCGAGCTGATCGCCTGCATGGCGTTGCGCACGATGTTGAGCACCGCCTGGATCATCTGTTCGCGGTCGATCAGGACATCCGGCAGGCTCGGGTCGTAGTCGCGCACCAATGTGATGCAGCCCTGGCTTTCGGCCTCCACCAGGCTGCAGACCCGCTCCAGCACTTCGTGAATATTGGTCATGGCCAGCGAGGGCAGTTTGTTCGAACCCAGCATGCGGTCGACCAGATTGCGCAGGCGGTCGGCCTCTTCGATGATCACGTTGGTGTAGTCGCGCAGGCCGTCCTCAGGTAGCTCGCGGGCCAGCAGCTGCGCCGCGCCGCGGATGCCGCCAAGCGGGTTCTTGATTTCGTGTGCGAGGCCACGCACCAGCATCTTGGTGGTTTCCTGCTTGCTCAGCTGGGCTTCTTCCTTGGTGATGCGCAGCAGTCGGTCGCGGGGGTGGACCTCAAGCAGCAGCAGGGTTTGCCCCTGGTGCAGAATCGGCGTGACCGCGTAATCGACGGTGATGGTCTGCCCGGTCAGCGAGGTCAGTTGCGCCTCGCGCTTGGTGAACGGGTGCGCCTGCTCGACCGCTTGGCGCAGCGAGCTGAGCGCTTCGGTCGATTCAGTGAACAGCTCGCTGATGAACTGCCCATGGCTGCGCTGGCCACTAATGGCCAGCAGCATTTCTGCAGCCGGGTTCATGTACTCCAGGCGCAGTTCGGCATTGAGCAGGAGTGTGGCAGTGGTCAGGTTGTCCAGAAGCAGACGGTGCTGTGCATCGCTGATGGTCATAAGGCGTCGTTGACCTCTTTTGGCGCTTGCCTGGCACTGAGGTGGCCAGAGCCGGGCGCGCTGTGGATCCGCTGATGCAAGCAAAATGCAAGAAACAAACCAAAGCTCCGAAAAGAAGCGAGATTTGCCGATAAAGGCCTGTATCTGCGCAGTTTCGGATCAGAAACTCTGGATGAAACGTTTCACTTGACCCAGATTGGGGAGCAATTAGGGGCACGGCGCGAAGTTATGCACCAAGATAGAGCATAGCGGGAGTGGCGAGGGTTCCGCGTGGGCAGAAACAAAAACGGCCTCCCGAAGGAGGCCGTCTTGATCACGTTATCGGCGCCAGGCGCCGATCAGATCAGCAGCTGTAGTACAGCTCGTATTCCAGCGGGTGCACGAAGGTACGGACCTTGATCTCTTCTTCGCTCTTCAGCTCGATGAAGGCATCGATGAAGTCGTCGGAGAACACGCCGCCCTTGGTCAGGAACGCACGGCCTTTATCCAGCTCTTCCAGGGCTTCTTTCAGGCTGCCGCAGACTTGCGGGATGTCTTTGGCCTCTTCAGGCGGCAGGTCGTACAGGTTCTTGTCGGCAGCATCGCCTGGGTGGATCTTGTTCTGGATGCCGTCCAGGCCAGCCATCAGCAGGGCCGCGAAGGCCAGGTATGGGTTGGCCGATGGGTCCGGGAAGCGTGCTTCGATACGGCGGGCTTTCGGGCTGCCGACGTAAGGAATACGGATCGAGGCGGAACGGTTGCGAGCCGAGTAGGCCAGCATTACCGGGGCTTCGAAGCCTGGGACCAGACGCTTGTACGAGTTGGTCGACGGGTTGGTGAAGCCGTTCAGGGCCTTACCGTGCTTGATGATGCCGCCGATGAAGTACAGGGCGGTGTCGGACAGGCCGGCATAGCCTTCACCCGAGAAGGTGTTCTTGCCGTCTTTCCAGATCGACATGTGCACGTGCATGCCCGAGCCGTTGTCGCCGTACAGTGGCTTCGGCATGAAGGTAGCGGTACGGCCGTAAGCGTCGGCAACGTTGTGCACGACGTATTTCAGGGCCTGTACTTCGTCAGCTTTCTTCACCAGGGTGTTGAACTTGACGCCGATTTCGTTCTGGCCGGCAGTCGCCACTTCGTGGTGGTGAACTTCAACGATCTGGCCCATTTCTTCCAGTGCGTTGCACATGGCAGTACGGATTTCGTGGTCGTGGTCGAACGGCGGAACCGGGAAGTAGCCGCCTTTGACGCCAGGACGGTGGCCTTTGTTGCCGCCTTCCACGTCAGCGCCAGTCATCCACGAGCCTTGCTCGGAGAAGATCTTGAACATCGAGCCGGAGATGTCCGACTGGAACTTCACTTCGTCGAAGATGAAGAACTCAGGCTCTGGGCCTGCGAACACGGTGTCACCGATGCCGGTGCTCTTCAGGTACTCTTCGGCGCGCTTGGCGATGCCGCGTGGGTCGCGGTCGTAGCCCTGCATGCTCGACGGGTCGACGATGTCGCAGGTGATGATCAGGGTCGGCTCTTCGGTGAACGGATCCAGCACGGCGGTGTCATCGACCGGCATCAGGATCATGTCGGAGGCTTCGATGCCTTTCCAGCCAGCGATGGAGGAACCGTCGAACATCTTGCCGACTTCGAAGAAGTCTTCGTCCAGAGCATCACGCGCCGGCATGGTCACGTGGTGCTGAATGCCTTTGGTGTCCGTGAAACGCAGATCAATCCACTTGACGTCATGATCTTTGATGAGTTGAACCGACTTCGACATGTTGTCCTCCGGAGGGTCTAGAGCGCGGTGGGCCGCTGCCCTGGAAAAAGGGTGTTGCCGGGCGCGGATAGTCGGCCAAGCTTACCTGCCTCACAAGGGAGCAAATTGCATGCCAGTGCCCGAAAATGGCGAGGGCGGGATAAAAGGGGGCGTTTGCGGGCAGTTGGTGCTGGGTTGGCGGGGAAAAGTGCACCCTTTAGATGCGATTTTTTCTGTTGATGCACCAATAAGGTGCGTTGCGTGGGTGGTGTGCCAGCTTCGAGGGAGCCTTCGCGGGCAAGCCCGCTCCCACAGGGTTAGCACCGCCTGCGCAATCTGTGGGCCTTTATGGGGGCGGCCCTGACCGCGAAAGGGCCGGAGCAGGCCCTACAAAACCCACCTCATGCATTTATCTGAAAGCTTCTGACCAAAAGTTGGTCAAATCCTGAGCAATTTCCGATATAATTCGCGCCCCTCATTTTCGGCAGGCCTTGCGCGCGCTGTTAAACCAATGAAACTTATCGTCAAAGTCTTCCCAGAGATCACCATCAAGAGCCGGCCAGTGCGCAAGCGCTTCATCCGCCAGCTCGGCAAGAACATCCGCAACGTGCTCAAGGACCTCGATCCTGAGCTCGCGGTCGATGGTGTCTGGGACAATCTCGAAGTGGTCACCCGCGTCGAGGACGAAAAGGTCCAGCGCGAGATGATCGAGCGCCTCACCTGCACCCCGGGTATCACCCACTTCCTGCAGGTCGAGGAATACCCGCTCGGCGACTTCGATGACATCGTCGAGAAGTGCAAACAGCACTTCGGGCATCTGCTGGCGGGCAAGCACTTTGCGGTGCGCTGCAAGCGCGGCGGCCACCACGACTTCACGTCGATGGACGTCGACCGCTACGTCGGCAGCCAGCTGCGCCAGCAGTGCGGCGCCGCCGGCATCGAGCTGAAGAAGCCGGAAGTCTTGGTGCGCATCGAAATCCGCAACCAGCGCCTGTACGTGATCCATAACCAGCACCAGGGCATTGGCGGCTACCCGCTGGGCGCCCTGGAGCAGACCCTGGTACTGATGTCCGGTGGCTTCGACTCCACCGTGGCGGCCTACCAGATGATGCGCCGTGGCCTGATGACCCACTTCTGCTTCTTCAACCTCGGCGGCCGTGCCCACGAGCTGGGGGTGATGGAAGTCGCCCACTACCTGTGGAAGAAATACGGCAGCAGCCAGCGCGTGCTGTTCATCAGCGTGCCGTTCGAAGAAGTGGTCGGCGAGATCCTCAACAAGGTCGACAACAGCTACATGGGCGTGACCCTCAAGCGCATGATGCTGCGCGGCGCTGCCCATATGGCCGACCGCCTGCAGATCGAGGCGCTGGTCACCGGCGAGGCGATTTCCCAGGTCTCCAGCCAGACGCTGCCGAACCTGTCGATCATCGACTCGGCGACCGACAAGCTGGTCCTGCGCCCGCTGCTGGCCAGCCACAAGCAGGACATCATCGACCAGGCCACCGAAATCGGCACCGCCGACTTCGCCAAGCACATGCCTGAATACTGCGGCGTGATCTCGGTAAACCCGACCACCCACGCCAAGCGTCACCGCATGGAGCATGAAGAAAAGCAATTCGACATGGCCGTGCTGGAGCGCGCCCTCGAACGCGCCAAGTTCATTTCGATCGACCACGTGATCGACGAACTGGGTAAGGACATCGAGGTAGAAGAAGTACGCGAGGCGCTGCCTGGCCAGATCGTCATCGACATTCGTCACCCCGATGCCCAGGAAGACGAACCGTTGGTGATCGAGGGCGTCGAAGTTCAGGTGATGCCGTTTTATGCAATTAATAGTCGCTTCAAGCAGCTGGATGAAACCCGCCAGTACCTGCTGTATTGCGACAAGGGTGTGATGAGCCGTCTGCACGCACACCACCTGCTCAGTGAGGGACATGCCAATGTGCGTGTTTATCGTCCGGCATAAGACGCCAGGGCTGTATGGCGGCAGCATCCGCCATCGCCCTCCCGACCGCCGGGCCTGCTGAGCCTTATACCTTACATATTGGTCGCCTAGACTAGGCGGCAACCGAATCCTCTGATCGAGATACACTTGTGATCGAAAATCTGCGTAACATCGCCATCATCGCCCACGTTGACCATGGTAAAACCACCCTGGTCGACAAACTCCTGCGTCAGTCCGGCACTCTGGAGCGTAACGAGCTCAACGACGAGCGCGTCATGGACTCCAACGACCAGGAAAAAGAGCGCGGTATTACCATTCTGGCGAAAAACACCGCCATCAACTGGAACGGCTACCACATCAACATCGTCGACACCCCCGGCCACGCCGACTTCGGTGGCGAGGTTGAGCGTGTAATGTCGATGGTTGACTCGGTGCTGCTGCTGGTCGACGCCCAAGACGGCCCGATGCCGCAAACCCGCTTCGTGACCAAAAAGGCCTTCGAAGCTGGCCTGAAGCCAATCGTTGTGATCAACAAGGTTGACCGTCCGGGCGCGCGTCCTGACTGGGTTCTGGACCAGATCTTCGACCTGTTCGACAACCTCGGTGCTACCGACGAGCAGCTGGACTTCAAAGTGGTCTACGCCTCGGCCCTGAACGGCATTGCCGGTCTGGACCACGCCGAAATGGGCGAAGACATGACTGCCCTGTACCAGGCTGTCATCGACCACGTTCCAGCGCCAGCTGTAGACCGTGACGGCCCGTTCCAGATGCAGATCTCCGCACTGGACTACAACAGCTTCCTGGGTGTGATCGGTGTTGGCCGTATTGCCCGTGGTCGCGTCAAGCCGAACACCCCGGTTGTTGCCATCGACGCCGACGGCAAGAAGCGTAACGGCCGTATCCTCAAGCTGATGGGCCACCACGGTCTGCACCGCGTTGACGTCGAAGAAGCCCAAGCGGGCGATATCGTCTGCATAAGCGGTTTCGACGAGCTGTTCATCTCCGACACCCTGTGCGACCCGACTGCCGTTGAGGCGATGAAGCCGCTGACCGTTGACGAGCCTACCGTTTCGATGACCTTCCAGGTCAACGACTCGCCGTTCTGCGGCAAGGAAGGCAAGTTCGTCACCAGCCGTAACATCAAGGACCGTCTGGACAAAGAGCTGCTGTACAACGTTGCCCTGCGCGTTGAGGAAACCGACTCCCCAGACAAGTTCAAGGTCTCGGGCCGTGGCGAGCTGCACCTCTCGGTACTGATCGAAACCATGCGTCGCGAAGGCTTCGAACTGGCCCTGGGCCGTCCGGAAGTGATCATCCGTGAAGTGGACGGCGTGAAGCAGGAACCGTTCGAAAACGTCACCATCGACATCCCTGAAGAATCCCAGGGCAAGGTCATGGAAGAAATGGGTCTGCGTAAAGGCGACCTGACCAACATGGTTCCGGATGGCAAGGGCCGTGTACGCCTTGAATACAACATCCCGGCGCGTGGTCTGATCGGGTTCCGTAACCAGTTCCTGACCCTGACCAACGGTGCAGGCATCCTGACTTCGATCTTCGATCGCTACGACACCGTGAAGTCGGGCCACATGTCCGGCCGTCAGAACGGCGTACTGGTTTCGGTCGAAACCGGCAA
Source organism: Pseudomonas putida (assembly GCF_025905425.1). NCBI lineage: Bacteria > Pseudomonadati > Pseudomonadota > Gammaproteobacteria > Pseudomonadales > Pseudomonadaceae > Pseudomonas > Pseudomonas putida. The sequence continues at coordinate 5,699,294 of NZ_CP109603.1, forward strand.
GGCGCTGACCTACTCGCTGGAAACCCTGCAGGCGCGTGGCAAGCTGTTTGTCGAGCACGGTCAGGAGATCTACAACGGTCAGATCGTCGGCCAGAACAGCCGCGACAACGACCTGGGCGTCAACCCTACCAAGGGCAAGAAGCTCGACAACATGCGTGCTTCGGGTAAAGACGAAGTCATCGCCCTGGTTCCGCCTGTTCGCTTCACCCTGGAACAGGCTCTGGAATACATCCAGGAAGACGAGCTGTGCGAAGTAACGCCGAAGTCCATCCGTCTTCGCAAGAAGATCCTGGACGAAAGCGAGCGTACCCGCGCTGCCAAGAAAGCCAAGAACAGCTGAGTTAGCTCTGGCTGAATGAAAACGCCCCCGGTCGAAAGGTCGGGGGCGTTTTTTTTGGCCCTTTATTGCCCCATGTTGCGACGGAAGTAATTGCTAACTAAGCAGTTTTTGGCAATGGCCCCCAGTGCCAGTACGCTGCCTGTTTGAAAAAATCAGGGGGCCGAGGATGAAGGGCAGGGGGTGGAAGGAGCATTTGGCGCGTGGGCAGATTGATGTTGCTGGAGTTTCCTGGAGCTTGCTTCACTTGCGTTCTGGCTCGCATCAAATAGTCATTCCAGAGCACCCCTCCCTGGGCTCGCAGGAAGTGTCACTGGCAATAGAGTACTCAAGCCACTGTGTCAGTTACGGGCCAAAGCAAGGCGCTGAACTAGACTTCGAGGCTATAGGCTTCGAGCACTTACTGATAGATCACAGAGGCATCTGCCGGGCGTTTTGCGCTGGGCGATACAGGCTGTCCGTGCAGCTGCCGACCATCATGGCATCATTGGCGGATCGGCAATGTCTGTTCACGGGGCATAGCAACTGGCTGACCATGGAAGGGCATCAATTTGGATATCCAGAAGGGAGCCGCTATGAGGTCTATTTCAGCCTGCGTCGTGAGTCAGCCCGAAGCCTGAAGGTGTATGTTGAAAGTGCCTACGTGCGAGACGTTGATCATCCTTCTCATCGTCCGCTTCGCCTGAAACGGCATGAAAAGATAAAGGGCTGGCTGTTGATACTGAAGAAACTGAGAAATGAGCCGATTCGACGGCCAGTGCAGCGTTAGCTGGCTACAGAAATACGAAACCCCCAATTAAGGGGGTCGTATCGCGGATGCCCTTAGGGACTTAACCCATCAACCGGCACGGCCGGAACCAGGTGGCGGCGTCTAGACACTTCCCGAAGGAAGCTCCGTGTACATCGAGACGGTTAAAAGTCTATTGGGTCTTCGATAGATCGTCAACGGACGGTTGCTTTCGGCTTGTAAGCACAATACCCCGGCCGCGGCCCGACCTTGGGGTGATTGCGGCAGGTGTCCGGGCGTTTGTCATAAATGGTGCACAGCCGGCTCTTACGATCCAGGTACATGCAGTCATCGTTGCTCATCCGGGTCAGGGTGAAGATCCCCGACTTCTGGTTGAAGCGCTCGATGATGCCTTCCTTCTGCAGGCGTTTGGCGACGTTTTTGGGCGGTTCGTCTTTTTCGAACTCATCTACCACGCCGATGCGGATCAGATCCTTGATCTTCACCTCCACCGGCAGTGTGCAACAGGTCGAGTGGCAGCCACCGCACATGTGGCTGGCATAACGCTGCCAAGTCTCCAGGCGGTCGACTTCGGCGGCGGCGATCAGGGTCGTTTTCATCGTTATGGGGGTGAATCACGGTCTTGGGGCGCGCGATCATACCGGAGTTGTTCAATTTGTGAACAACCTTTTGCCTGATTCCTTCTTCAGGCATGAAAACTGCGAACAGGAACGGTCAGTCCCTGTCGAAGGGTCTAGTCTCATCACTCTCCCTCCGTATTCGTCAACTTGCCCGAGGATGCAGCATGTCCCAGGAACCCAAAGCACGTGACGCCGAGGTGGCCGATTTTCGCGCCGCTGTGCTGGATAAGCTGACCTACGCGGTCGGCAAGGACCCCGAGCATGCCTTCGACCATGACTGGTTCGAAGCCATTGCCCTGGCGGCGCGTGATCACATGGTTGATCACTGGATGGACCACACCCGTCAGGCCTACCGGCGCAGTCAGAAGCGGGTGTATTACCTTTCCCTGGAATTTCTCATCGGGCGGTTGCTGTACGACAGCCTGAGCAACCTCGGCTTGCTGGACATCGCCCGCGAGGCTCTCGATGGGCTGGATGTCGACCTGGAACGTATTCGCCTGCTGGAGCCGGATGCGGCGCTGGGCAACGGCGGCCTGGGGCGGCTGGCAGCGTGCTTCATGGAAAGCATGTCAACCCTCGGTATTGCCGCCCACGGCTACGGCATTCGCTATGAACACGGCCTGTTTCGCCAGGCGGTGGTCGATGGCTGGCAACAGGAACAGACCGAGAACTGGCTGGATTTTGGCAACCCCTGGGAGTTCGAGCGGGCCGAGGTGATCTACCCGATCAGTTTTGGTGGCAGCGTCGAAACAGTGCAGGACACCCATGGCCAGCAGCGGCAGGTCTGGTGGCCCGGCGAGACGGTACGGGCGGTGGCCTATGACACGCCGGTGGTCGGCTGGCGTGGCGCCAGCGTCAACACCTTGCGCCTGTGGCGTGCCCGGGCCCTTGAAGAGCTGCACCTGGAGCGCTTCAATGCCGGCGACCACCTCGGTGCGGTCGCTGAGGTGGCGCGCGCCGAGAGTATCTCGCGCGTGCTGTACCCGGCCGACAGCACCGAGGCCGGGCAAGAGCTGCGTCTGCGCCAGGAGTACTTCTTTGTGTCGGCCTCGCTGCAAGATTTGCTGCGCCGCCACCTGAACATGCATGACAACCTGCTCAATCTGCCTGATGCCGCCGCCATCCAGCTCAACGATACCCACCCCTCGATCGCCGTCGCAGAATTGATGCGGTTGCTGGTCGACCAGCATGAAGTCCCGTGGGACACCGCGTGGGAGCTGACCGTCGGCACCCTGGCCTACACCAACCACACCTTGTTGCCGGAGGCGCTGGAGACCTGGCCCGTGGCGCTGATGGAGCGCATGCTGCCGCGGCACATGCAGATCATCTACCTGATCAACGCCCACCATATCGACGCCCTGCGTGCGAAAGGGCTGCACGACTTCGACGTACTGCGGGCGGTGTCGCTGATCGAAGAAGACAATGGCCGTCGGGTGCGCATGGGCAACCTGGCGTTTCTGGGCTCGCACAGCGTCAACGGTGTGTCGGCGCTGCACAGCCAGTTGATGAAAAGCACGGTGTTCGCCGAGCTGCACAAGCTCTACCCGCAGCGCATCAACAACAAGACCAACGGCATCACCTTCCGGCGGTGGCTGTTCCAGTCCAATCCGCAGTTGACCGAAATGCTGGTCGAGGCGCTTGGGCCGGAGCTCAAGGATGACCCTGAAGGGCTGCTGGCCAACCTCGTGCCATTTGCCGACAAGAGCAGTTTCCGCAAGCAGTTCGCCGCCCAGCGCCTGCACAGCAAGCGCGCCCTGGCCAGCATCATCCAGGACCGTATCGGCGTTACCGTGAACCCCGAGGCGCTGTTCGATGTGCAGGTCAAGCGCATTCACGAATACAAGCGTCAACTGCTCAACCTGCTGCATACCGTGGCCCTGTATCAGGCCATGCGCAACGACCCAGGCACCAACTGGGTACCGCGGGTGAAGATCTTCGCCGGCAAGGCCGCTGCCAGTTACCACCAGGCCAAGCTGATCATCAAGCTGGCCAACGACATCGCCCGTGTGGTGAACAACGACCCGACCGTGCGCGGCCTGCTCAAGGTGGTGTTCCTGCCCAACTACAACGTCAGCCTGGCGGAAAGCATCATCCCGGCGGCGGACCTGTCCGAGCAGATCTCCACGGCCGGTTACGAGGCTTCGGGCACCAGCAACATGAAGTTCGGCCTCAACGGTGCACTGACCATCGGCACGCTGGACGGCGCCAACGTGGAGATGTGCGAACACGTCGGAGCCGACAACATGTTCATCTTTGGCCTGACGGCGCAGCAGGTCGAGGCGCGGCGGCGAGCCGGGGACTTTGGCGCCAGTGCGGCGATTGCCGAGTCGAGCCGTTTGAGTGACGTGCTTCAGTCGATTCGCAGTGGGGTGTTCTCGCCCGATGATCCTTCGCGCTATGCCGGGTTGATCGATGGGCTGGTGGCTTATGACCGCTTCCTGGTGTGCGCCGATTTCGACGCCTACTGGGATGCCCAGCGGCGCGTCGAGGAGCTGTGGCACTCGCCGCAGGAATGGTGGCGGATGGCGGTGCTGAACACCGCGCGGATGGGCTGGTTCTCGTCGGACCGGACCATTCGGGAGTATGCGGGCGAGATCTGGAAGGCACTGGATTGATGTGCCGGGGCCGCACAGCGGCCCCAGTCGACAGTCGGCCTGGCAAAGGCTGAACTACCGACCTATTGTGCCGTCTGAGACCCGTGGCGAGTCTCATTACTCGCTAGCCCGCCACTCTCCCTGTAAACTGCGGGGGTTTTTCATTCCCCCAATCCGTTCGGAGCCATACATGTCCCGCGTTACCCTGAGTCGCTATCTGATTGAGCAGACCCGCAGCAACAATACCCCTGCCGATCTGCGCTTCCTGATCGAAGTGGTGGCGCGTGCGTGCAAGGAAATCAGCCATCACGTGTCCAAAGGCGCCCTCGGTGGTGTGCTGGGCAGCATGGGCACTGAAAACGTGCAGGGCGAAGTCCAGAAGAAGCTGGACGTGATTTCCAACGATATCCTGCTGGAGGCCAACGAGTGGGGCGGCCACCTGGCAGGCATGGCGTCCGAAGAAATGGACAACGCCTACCAGATCCCGGGCAAGTACCCTAAAGGCGCGTACCTGCTGGTCTTCGACCCGCTGGACGGTTCGTCGAACATCGACGTCAACGTCTCGGTCGGCACCATCTTCTCGGTGCTGCGTTGCCCTAACCAGTACCTGAGCCAGAACGAAAGCCTCAACGAAGAAGCCTTCCTGCAGCCAGGCACCGAGCAGGTCGCCGCCGGTTATGCCATCTACGGCCCGCAGACCATGCTGATCCTGACCCTGGGCAATGGCGTCAAGGGCTTCACCCTGGACCGTGAGCTGGGCAGCTTCGTCCTGACCCACGAAAACATCCAGGTTCCGGCAACCACCGCCGAGTTCGCCATCAACATGTCCAACCAGCGCCACTGGGAAGCCCCGGTGCAGCGCTACGTCGACGAGCTGCTGGCCGGTGAAACCGGTCCGCTGAAAAAGAACTACAACATGCGCTGGATCGCCTCGATGGTGGCCGACGTGCACCGCATCCTGACCCGTGGCGGCCTGTTCATGTACCCGCGCGACGCTCGCGACCCGAGCAAACCGGGCAAGCTGCGCCTGATGTACGAAGCCAACCCGATGTCGTTCATCATCGAACAGGCTGGCGGCGCCTCCACCAACGGTTACGATCGCATCCTCGACATCAAGCCACAGAGCCTGCACGAGCGCGTGTCGGTCATCCTGGGCTCGAAGGAAGAGGTCGAGCGCGTCACCGCCTATCACAAGGAGTAAGTCATGCTCGCACCTTGGCAGCCGTTGCTGGAGTGGTGGTTCGGTTGGGGCACAAGCCCCCAGGCTGTGGCCGACGACAAGAGCGCGCTGTGGTTCGGCAAGCATCACGATGCCGAGGCCCAGGCGCTGTTTGGCGACCTGGTCGAGCATGCCCTGGCGGGCGGGCTCGAGGACTGGCAACAGAGCCCGCAAGGCTGGCTCGGCCTGCTGCTTTTGCTGGACCAGCTGCCGCGCATGATCTACCGCGACACGCCGCGCGCCTTCGAGGGTGACCGGCGTGCCCAGGTGGTGGCCATGCAGGGGCTGCAGAAGGACTGGGATTACCAGTTGCTGCCGATCCAGCGGGTGTTCGTGCTGCTGGTGCTGGAGCATGCCGAGGTGCTGGACTGGCAGAACCTGTGCGTCGAGCGTTACCAGGATCTGCTGGACGAGCAGCCCGAGGCCCATCGGCGCTTGTTCGAGGGGTTCCTCGACTATGCCGAGCAACATCAGCGGGTGATTGCCCGGTTCGGGCGCTTCCCGCACCGCAATCTGATGCTGGAGCGGCCGAGCACCAGTGAAGAGATGGACTTTTTGCTGGAGCCTGGGTCCAGGTTCTGAGATTCACAGGTTTTCCACGCAATCCTGTCATGACAAAAAACCGCCCCTGCAGCAGGGGCGGTTTTTTTTTTGCCGCCTTTGGCCACCCGACCAATGGTGTAGGTGGAAAGGGGGTAGGGCAGGGAACCAGGGAGGGATTTTCCCGTCGAAGGTCACTGCAGGCCACTCGCCTGTATCCCCTGTCCAGGAGTGTCCTTCATGTCGTTGCGTTCCCTCGCCCTGTTGTCCTTGTGCGTCGTTCTGACCGCGTGCAGCAAGATCAACCAGGAAAACTATTCCAAGCTCAAGGCCGGCATGAACAAGGCTGAGGTCGAGCAACTGCTCGGCACGCCTGCCGAGTGCTCCGGCGCGCTGGGCATGAGCAGCTGTACCTGGGGGGATGAAAAGAGCTTTATCAGCGTGCAATACGCGGCTGACAAGGTGCTGATGTATTCAGGGCAGGGCCTCAAATGAGGCGTCTGCACCTGCTGTTGGGGTTATGCCTGGTCATGTTGCTGGGCGGCTGCGCCAGCTCCGCCCATGATCCGCTGACGCCGAAAACCGCCGGCAATGTCGACCTCAAGCGCTACCAGGGCAAATGGTACGAGTTGGCGCGCCTGCCGATGCGTTACCAGCAAGGCTGCGAGCAATCCGAGGCGCACTACAACCTCAAACCAGACGGTACGCTCGGCGTGCTCAATCGCTGCCGCACGATCGGTGACGAATGGTTGCGCGCAGAAGGGCATGCCGGCATCCAAGAGCCGGGGCATACCGACAAGCTATGGGTCGAGTTCGACAACTGGTTCACCCGACTGGTGCCGGGCGTGGCCAAGGGCGAATACTGGATTCTGTACGTGGACGAGCGCTATCACACCGCGATCGTCGGCAGCCCGGACCGCAAGTACCTGTGGATCCTGTCACGCACACCCAGCCTGCCGGCCTGGCAGCGCGAGAACTTGCTGTCCAAGGCGCGGCAGCAGGGCTACGACACCAATCGGCTGATCTGGCGCACGTCTGACCAGCAGATCGTCAAGTCTCATTGATGGCGTTCACGCTGTCGGTGTAAGGAGCAGCACAAGGCTGCTCCTACCCTCAACTCAGCAATTGGCGCAGTACTTCGACGAACGCCCGCGCGCTTTCCGCTTCCTGCGCATGCCGCCCTTGGCGCACGACCCACTGCCCGTTGACCATCACATCGCGCACCTGGCGGTCCCCGCCAGCGAACAACCAGCGGTTGAGAATGGCATCGCCGTCTGCCATTGCGATGTACGGGTCCTGCCCATCGAGTACCAGCCAGTCGGCCCGCTTGCCCACCGCCAGCTCGCCGACGGCTTGCCCGAGCGCCTGGGCACCGCCGCTCAAGGCCGCGTCATACAGCGTGCGCCCGACCATCGGTTGGTCGCCGCGGTACAGCCGGTTGCGGCGCTGATCGCGTAGCCGCTGGCCATACTCCAGCCAACGCAGCTCTTCCACCACGCTGAGCGACACATGGCTGTCCGAGCCAATGCCCATGCGCCCACCCTGAGCCAGGTAATCCACCGCCGGGAAAATGCCGTCGCCCAGGTTGGCCTCGGTGGTCAGGCACAACCCAGCCACCGCGCCACTGCGGGCCATGGAGGTGACTTCATCGGGGGCGGCGTGGGTGGCGTGTACCAGGCACCAGCGCGCGTCCACCGCGACATGCTCGTACAGCCACTGCAGCGGGCGTCGGCCGCTCCAGGCCAGGCAGTCGTCAACTTCCTTCTGTTGTTCGGCAATGTGGATGTGGATCGGGCTGTGCGGGTTGCCGGCCTCCAGCACACGGGCGATCTGCCCTGGGGTGACCGCGCGCAACGAGTGGAAGCACAGGCCCAATTGCTGTGCCGGCTGCGCGGCCAGCAGCGGCGCGAGTTGTTCCTGCAGGCGCAGGTACTGCTCGGTGGAGTTGATGAACCGCCGTTGCCCGTCGTTCGGTGCCTGGCCGCCAAACCCGGCATGGCTGTACAGCACGGGCAGCAGGGTCAGGCGAATGCCGCTGCTGGCGGCCGCCGCGCTGATGCGCCGGGACAGCTCGGCGGGGTCGGCGTAGGCCTTGCCTGCCTGGTCGTGGTGCACATAGTGGAATTCGGCGACCGAGGTATAGCCGGCCTTGAGCATCTCGATGTACAGCTGGCGGGCGATGACCTGCAGTTGCTCGGGTGTGATCTGGCCCACCAGGCGATACATCAGGTCACGCCAGGTCCAGAAACTGTCGTTGGGGTTGCCCGCCACTTCCGCCAGCCCCGCCATTGCGCGCTGGAAGGCATGCGAGTGCAGGTTGGGCATGCCGGGCAGCAGCGGCCCGGCCAACCGCTCGGCGCCTTCGGCCGAAGCATCGGGCTCGATGCGGGTCACGTTGCCGTCGCTGGCGACCTCGATTCGGACATTGCAGGCCCAGCCATTGGGCAGCAGGGCGCGTTCGGCGAAGTAGGCGGACATCGGTGAAATCCTGTTATTGTTAACTTGTATATACATATACAGGCGTTTGCCTGCCGGGTAAACTGCGGCAAGCTACCGCTCATTCAATCGCACAAGGATCCAACGCCGTGCCGACACCTCCTGTCTCCGCGCTGGTTGCCCAGATGGGCGAGGGCCCGGCGCCGCTGTACGCGCGGGTCAAACAGATGATCATCCAGCACATCGACAACGGCAGCTGGCCGCCCCATCACCGGGTGCCCTCGGAGAGCGAACTGGTCAGCCAGCTGGGCTTCAGCCGCATGACCATCAACCGCGCCCTGCGTGAGCTCACCGCCGAAGGTTTGCTGGTGCGCATGCAAGGGGTCGGCACGTTCGTCGCCGAACCCAAGAGCCGCTCGGCGCTGTTCGAAGTCAACAACATCGCCGACGAGATCGCCGGCCGTGGCCACCAGCATAGCTGCCAGGTAGTCACCCTCGCCGAGGAAGCGGCCGGCTCCGAGCGTGCGCTGGCGCTGGACATGCGCGAAGGGCAGCGGGTGTTCCATTCGCTGATCGTGCATTACGAAAATGGCATCCCGGTGCAAATCGAGGACCGCTATGTCAACGCGGCGATCGCACCCGATTACCTCAAGCAGGACTTCACCCGGCAGACGCCTTACGCCTACTTGTCCCAGGTTGCGCCATTGACCGAGGGTGAACACGTGGTCGAGGCGATTCTGGCCGAGCCGCACGAGTGCCAGCTGCTGCAAATCGAGCGGGGCGAGCCCTGCCTGCTGATTCGCCGCCGCACCTGGTCCGGTCGCCAGCCGGTGACTGCCGCGCGGTTGATCCACCCCGGTTCCCGTCATCGCCTGGAAGGACGTTTCAGCAAATGAGCCAGTTGAAGTTGTTGCGTGCGCAGGACTACCCGCGCATGCCGTGGAAGAACGGTGGCGGCTTCACCGAGGAAATCACCCGTGACAGTGGCGAGGGGCTGGAGGGGTTCGGCTGGCGTCTGTCGATTGCCGACATCGAAGAATCAGGCGGTTTCTCGTTGTTCGCCGGCTACCAGCGGATCATCACGGTGCTGCAGGGCGATGGCATGCGCCTGCTGGTCGATGGCCAGGCCAGTCGGCCGCTGTTGCCGTTCGATGCTTTCGCGTTTGCCGGCGAGAGCCAGGTCAGTTGCAACCTGCTGGGCGGGGCGATTCGTGATTTCAACCTGATCTATTCGCCGCAGCGCTATCGGGCACGGTTGCAGTGGTTCGATGGCACCAGCCGGCTGTTCAGTTCGGCGTCGACGGTGTTGATTTTCGCGGCCAGCAGCCAGGTCGAGGTGGCTATGGCGGGGCGTGAGACTCAGCGATTGGGGTTGTATGACTGCCTGCGGCTGGAAGGTAACGAGGCGCTGTTGGGGTTGGATATTCAGGGGCGGTTCTGCCTGATCGAGCTGACTGCGCACTAATCTCATTGTTGTGAAACAGGGGGCCGCATAGCGGCCCCTTTGCATTTGAGGAAGGAAAATATTTTGGTTGTCCATGCTTGTACATACAAGTAAAGGTGTGTTTGTATATTGGCCACGACACACCTGCCCGCGGACGACCGCAGAGGACCCTTCCCGTGACCGACAACAACAAATACCGTGACGTTGAAATCCGTGCCCCACGTGGCAACAAGCTGACCGCCAAAAGCTGGCTGACCGAAGCGCCGCTGCGCATGCTGATGAACAACCTCGATCCGCAGGTCGCGGAAAACCCGAAAGAGCTGGTGGTCTACGGTGGTATCGGCCGTGCCGCCCGCAACTGGGCCTGCTACGACAAGATCGTCGAAACCCTGACCCGCCTGGAAGACGACGAAACCCTGCTGGTGCAGTCGGGCAAGCCGGTCGGCGTGTTCAAGACCCACAGCAACGCCCCCCGCGTACTGATCGCCAACTCCAACCTGGTGCCGCACTGGGCCAACTGGGAACACTTCAACGAACTGGATGCCAAGGGCCTGGCCATGTACGGCCAGATGACCGCCGGCAGCTGGATCTACATCGGCAGCCAGGGCATCGTCCAGGGCACCTATGAAACCTTCGTCGAGGCCGGCCGCCAGCACTACGGTGGCAGCCTCAAAGGCAAGTGGGTACTGACCGCAGGCCTCGGCGGCATGGGCGGCGCTCAGCCACTGGCCGCAACCCTGGCCGGCGCCTGCTCGCTGAACATCGAATGCCAGCAGAGCCGCATCGATTTCCGCCTCGAAACCCGCTACGTCGACGAGCAGGCCACCGACCTCGACGATGCGCTGGTGCGCATTGCCAAGTACACCGCCGAAGGCAAGGCTATCTCCATCGCCCTGCACGGCAACGCCGCTGAAATCCTGCCGGAGCTGGTCAAGCGTGGCGTGCGCCCGGACATGGTCACCGACCAGACCAGCGCCCACGACCCGCTCAACGGCTACCTGCCAGCCGGCTGGACCTGGGAGCAGTACCGCGACCGCGCGCAGACCGAGCCGGCTGCAGTGGTCAAGGCCGCCAAGCAGTCCATGGCCGTGCACGTGCAGGCCATGCTCGACTTCCAGAAGCAGGGCATCCCGACCTTCGACTACGGCAATAACATTCGCCAGATGGCCAAGGAAGAGGGCGTGGCCAACGCCTTCGACTTCCCAGGCTTCGTACCGGCCTACATTCGCCCGCTGTTCTGCCGTGGCGTAGGCCCGTTCCGCTGGGCTGCGCTGTCTGGCGAAGCCGATGACATCTACAAGACCGACGCCAAGGTCAAAGAGCTGATCCCCGACGACGCCCACCTGCACCGCTGGCTGGACATGGCCCGCGAGCGCATCAGCTTCCAGGGCCTGCCGGCGCGTATCTGCTGGGTTGGCCTGGGCCTTCGCGCCAAGCTGGGCCTGGCGTTCAACGAAATGGTCCGTAGCGGCGAGCTGTCGGCGCCGATCGTGATCGGCCGCGACCACCTGGACTCCGGTTCGGTATCGAGCCCCAACCGCGAAACCGAAGCCATGCGTGACGGCTCCGACGCCGTCTCCGACTGGCCGCTGCTCAACGCCCTGCTCAACACCGCCAGCGGCGCCACCTGGGTTTCGCTGCACCACGGCGGCGGCGTCGGCATGGGCTTCTCGCAGCACTCGGGCATGGTCATCGTCTGCGACGGTACCGATGAAGCCGCCGAGCGCATCGCCCGCGTGCTGACCAACGACCCAGGCACTGGCGTCATGCGCCACGCCGACGCCGGTTACGACATCGCCGTCGATTGCGCCAAAGAGCAAGGCCTCGACCTGCCAATGATCACGGGCTGATCGCTGCACTTTGAGAGATACTGAACAACAAGAAGGGGCCCGCGGGCCCCGACAGAATGGAGTAGCGAAGTGACTGAACTGACCCTCAAGCCTGGCACCCTGACCCTGGCCCAGCTGCGCGCGATCCACGCTGCACCCGTGCGCCTGCGCCTGGATGCCAGCGCCGACCAGCCGATCAACGACAGCGTTGCCTGCGTCGAACAGATTCTTGCCGAAGACCGTACCGCCTACGGCATCAACACCGGTTTCGGCCTGCTGGCCTCGACCCGCATTGCCAGCCACGACCTTGAAAACCTGCAGCGCTCGCTGGTGCTGTCCCACGCCGCCGGTATCGGTGCGCCGCTGGACGACGACCTGGTGCGCTTGATCATGGTGCTCAAGATCAACAGCCTCAGCCGTGGTTTCTCCGGCATCCGCCGCAAGGTGATCGACGCGCTGATCGCCCTGGTCAACGCCGAAGTCTACCCACACATTCCGCTCAAAGGCTCGGTCGGCGCTTCCGGCGACCTGGCACCGCTGGCGCACATGTCGCTGGTACTGCTCGGCGAAGGCAAGGCGCGTTACAAGGGCCAGTGGCTGTCGGCCACCGAAGCCCTGGCCATTGCTGGCCTAGAGCCGCTGACCCTGGCCGCCAAAGAGGGCCTGGCGCTGCTCAACGGCACCCAGGCGTCTTCGGCCTACGCCTTGCGCGGTCTGTTCTACGCCGAAGACCTGTACGCCGCCGCCATTGCTTGCGGTGGCCTGACCGTGGAAGCGGCGCTGGGCTCGCGTTCGCCGTTCGATGCACGGGTGCATGCCGTGCGTGGCCAGCGTGGCCAGATCGACACCGCCGCGTGCTTCCGCGACCTGCTGGGTGAAACCAGCGAAGTCTCGCAATCGCACAAAAACTGCGACAAGGTCCAGGACCCGTACTCGCTGCGCTGCCAGCCGCAGGTCATGGGCGCCTGCCTGACCCAACTGCGCCAGGCCGCCGAAGTGCTGGGCATCGAAGCCAACGCCGTGTCGGACAACCCGCTGGTGTTCGCTGCCGAAGGCGATGTGATCTCGGGGGGCAACTTCCACGCCGAACCTGTGGCCATGGCTGCTGACAACCTGGCCTTGGCCATCGCCGAAATCGGCTCGCTGAGCGAGCGCCGCATTTCGTTGATGATGGACAAGCACATGTCCCAACTGCCGCCGTTCCTGGTGGAAAACGGTGGGGTCAACTCCGGCTTCATGATCGCCCAGGTGACCGCTGCCGCGCTGGCCAGCGAGAACAAGGCCCTGTCGCACCCCCACAGCGTCGACAGCCTGCCCACCTCGGCCAACCAGGAAGACCACGTGTCGATGGCCCCGGCCGCCGGCAAGCGCTTGTGGGAAATGGCCGAGAACACCCGTGGCGTGCTGGCCATCGAATGGCTGGGTGCCTGCCAGGGCCTGGACCTGCGCAAAGGGCTGAAGACCTCGGCCAAGCTGGAGCAGGCGCGTCAGGCGCTGCGCAGCGAAGTGCCGCACTATGACCGCGACCGGTTCTTTGCGCCGGATATCGAGAAGGCCGTCGAGCTACTGGCCAAGGGTAGCCTGACCGGGCTGCTGCCGGCTGGGGTTCTGCCTAGCCTGTAATGCCTTGGGGCCGCTTTGCGGCCCATTCGCGGGACGAGCCCGCTCCCACAGCAGCCCCACAGATTTCAGACCTGTGTCGTTCCTGTGGGCGCGGGCTTGCCCCGCGAGTGGGCTGCACAGCAGCCCCCTCGATCTCACGACCACAAAAACAAAATTAGGACGTGACATGCAACAAGCTCAAGGTCTCAAGCGCGGGCTATCGGCCCGGCACATCCGTTTCATGGCGCTCGGCTCCGCTATCGGTACCGGGCTTTTCTACGGTTCCGCCTCGGCCATCCAGATGGCCGGCCCGGCCGTGCTGTTGGCCTACCTGATTGGCGGCGCCGCCGTGTTCATGGTCATGCGCGCCCTCGGCGAGATGGCCGTGCACAACCCGGTCGCCGGCTCGTTCGGCCACTACGCCACGACCTACCTCGGCCCCATGGCCGGCTTCATCCTCGGCTGGACCTACGCCTTCGAAATGGTCATCGTCGCCATCGCCGACGTGACCGCCTTCGGGATCTACATGGGCTTCTGGTTCCCCGAAGTGGCCCGCTGGATCTGGGTGCTGGGCATCGTCTTCCTGATCGGCGGCCTGAACCTGTGCAACGTCAAAGTGTTCGGCGAAATGGAGTTCTGGCTGTCACTGCTCAAAGTTGGCGCCATCGTCGCGATGATCCTCGCCGGCCTCGGCATCATGGCCTTCGGCTTCAGCCAGGTGGGTACCGGGCATGCTGTCGGGTTGAGCAACCTGGTCGAGCACGGCGGCTTCATGCCTAACGGTGTCAGCGGCCTGATCGCCTCCTTCGCGGTGGTCATGTTCGCCTTTGGCGGTATCGAAATCATCGGTGTGACCGCCGGTGAGGCCAAGGACCCGCAGCGCGTCATCCCTAAAGCGATCAACGCGGTGCCGCTGCGTATCCTGCTGTTCTACGTGCTGACCCTGTTCGTGCTGATGTGCCTGTATCCGTGGCCGCAAATCGGCAGCGAGGGCAGCCCGTTCGTACAGATATTCAGCAACCTGGGGATCGGCTCGGCGGCGGCAGTGCTCAACGTGGTGGTGATTTCCGCTGCGATTTCGGCCATCAACAGCGACATCTTCGGCGCAGGCCGCATGATGTATGGCCTGGCTCAGCAAGGCCACGCCCCGCGCGGTTTCAGCAAGCTGTCCCGGCACGGCGTGCCATGGATGACCGTGGTGGTCATGGGCGCGGCGTTGCTGATCGGCGTGCTGCTCAATTACCTGATCCCGGAAAACGTGTTCCTGCTGATCGCCTCGATCGCCACCTTCGCCACCGTGTGGGTATGGCTGATGATTCTGGTCACCCAGGTTGCCATGCGCCGCAGCATGAGCCGCGAAGAAGCCGCCCAGCTGCAGTTCCCGGTACCGTTCTGGCCCTATGGCCCGGCCATGGCCATCGCGTTCATGGTGTTCATCTTTGGCGTGCTCGGTTACTTCCCTGACACCCAGGCCGCCTTGCTGGTCGGTGTGGTCTGGGTTGTGTTCCTGGTCGCGTCCTACCTGCTGTGGTGCAAGCCGCGGGCAGGTCAGGGCAAGGCGGCGCAGGCACAGGCCGAGCTGCATCGCTAGTACAGGAGATTGCATATGAGAACCCTCTGGCAGCACTGCCATGTGGCAACCATGGTTGACGGCCGCTACTCGATCATCGAGGACGCAGCGATCGTCACCCGTGGCGGGCTGATCGAATGGATCGGCCCACGCAGCGAGCTGCGGTCGGTCGAGGCTGATCGTACGGTGGACCTAGGCAACGCCTGGGTCACCCCCGGCCTGATTGACTGCCACACCCACGCCGTGTTTGGTGGCAACCGCAGCGGTGAGTTCGAGCAGCGCCTGCAAGGCGTGAGCTATGCCGAAATCGCCGCGCAAGGCGGGGGCATCGCCAGCACCGTGCGGGCGACCCGCGCGGCCAGCGAGGATGAGCTGTTCGCCAGTGCCCGCCAGCGGGTCCAGGCGCTGATGCGCGACGGCGTGACCACGCTCGAGGTCAAGTCCGGCTACGGCCTGGACCTGGCCAATGAGCGCAAGATGCTGCGCGTGGCCCGGCGCCTGGCCGATGAGTTGCCCGTTGCCGTGCGTGCCACTTGCCTGGCCGCCCACGCCCTGCCGCCGGAGTACGCCGGCCGGGCCGACGACTACATCGCGCATATCTGCGATGAGATGCTGCCTGCCCTGGCCGCAGAGGGCCTGGTGGATGCGGTGGATGCGTTCTGCGAACACCTGGCGTTCTCCCCGGCCCAGGTCGAGCGGGTGTTCATCAAGGCGCATGAGCTGGGCCTGCCGGTAAAACTGCATGCCGAACAGCTGTCGTCGTTGCACGGCTCCAGCCTGGCGGCGCGCTACCAGGCGCTGTCGGCCGACCACCTGGAATTCATGACCGAGGAAGACGCCATTGCCATGGCCGCGGCAGGTACTGTCGCGGTACTGCTGCCGGGCGCTTTCTACTTCCTGCGCGAGACCCAGTTGCCGCCGATGGAGGCCTTGCGCCGCCACGGGGTGAAAATTGCTCTGGCCAGTGACCTCAACCCCGGCACCTCGCCAGGGCTGTCGCTGCGCCTGATGCTGAACATGGGTTGCACATTGTTCCGCATGACTCCCGAAGAAGCGTTGGCTGGGGTTACCACCCATGCCGCCACGGCGCTTGGCCTGGGCGACAGCCACGGCTCGCTGGCAGCCGGCAAGGTGGCCGACTTCGTCGCCTGGCAAATCGAACGCCCCGCCGACTTGGCCTACTGGCTGGGCGGCGACCTGCCCAAGCGCGTGGTGCGCAAGGGCCATGAAATTTCCAATTGAGCGAGGCGTAATGGACAAGGTACTGAGTTTTCACCAAGGCCGCTTGCCCCTGCTGATCAGCATGCCCCACGCCGGGCTCGGTCTGACCCAGGCTGTGCGTGAGGGCCTGGTAGACCAGGCGCAGAGCCTGCCCGACACCGACTGGCACATCCCGCGTCTGTACGATTTCGCCCGTGAGCTGGGCGCCAGCGTGGTGGCAGCGGAGTATTCACGGTTCGTCATCGACCTGAACCGCCCGGATGACGACAAGCCGCTTTATGCAGGCGCCACCACGGGGCTCTATCCAGCCACCCTGTTCGAGGGTGAGCCGCTGTTCAAGCCAGGCAAGGCGCCGTCCGCCGATGAGCGCAAGCACTACTTGGAACAGATCTGGCGGCCGTATCACCAAACGATCCAGCGTGAGCTGGCGCGCCTGCGCGAAGAATTCGGTTACGCCTTGCTGTGGGATGCCCACTCGATCCGCTCGCAGATCCCGCACCTGTTCGAGGGCAAACTGCCGGACTTCAACCTGGGCACCTTCAACGGCGCCAGTTGCGATGCCGAGCTGGCCGAGCGGCTGCGTGGCGTTTGTGCGCAGGCGCAGGGTTACAGCCATGTGCTGAACGGCCGCTTCAAAGGTGGCCATATCACCCGTCATTACGGTGATCCGGCCAATCACATCCACGCCGTGCAGTTGGAGCTGGCGCAGAGCACGTACATGGACGAAACGGAGCCCTTCGCTTACCGTGATGACTATGCACAGCCGACCCAAGCCGTGTTGAGCCAGTTGCTGGCGCAGGTGCTGGCATGGGGCAGGGAACGCTACGGTCGTTAGGCTGCATCCCAGCGCCTGCGCGGTAATCCAAGTGAACACCGCGCAGGTGGGGCCGACTTCTCGCTTACTCAGGCGGCGCGCTCGGCCTCTCACGCATAGTCGTGACTGGCTGCAAGTGTCAGCTCGCGTACCAGGCGAGCGACGTTTTGCCGGTGCTCTTGTTCAAGACGGTCGTACACTGGCTGCAACTGCTCGATTGTTTGCCCAGGGTGTTGGTCGGTGACAGCCAGGACGCGGTTCTGGTAGTCCTGCTCAAGCGCCGCGAAACGCTCGGCGTGAGCCTCTTTCAAGTAATCGACCCAAAAATCCCGTTCGGCGGCATAGCGCATGAGGGGTTCGCCATGCTCACCCTGCTGAACCTGGGCCAAGGCCTGGTCCAGCTCGCCCCTGCGCAGGCCAGCCACGCCCTGGAACAGCATGCTGCTGGGCGGCAGTGGTAAATCCAGTTCACGCGTCAAGCGCAGGCGGTAGGCCAGCCGGACCTCCGCCTCGTCGCGTGAGCCGGCCTGTGTGCGGGCAATGTCGTCCAGCGCCTGCAGGCGATAGAGTCGCAGGGTCAGGCGGTAAAGCGCCGAGCCACGGGATTGCGCGGGTATGTCACGCAATGCCTGTTCGGTAAAAACACGAATCTCCATCTGGTTGAACAGCAGCCACGCACCATCTGCACACGTCTGCACAGCCTCTTGAGCGATCACATTGAACAGCAGGCGCTGTTCAGCGCTGGCGGCGGCGATTTCCAGTACATGCCAGACCCTGGCCGCGAAGTCGGCACGTGTGCGGCTGGTTCGATAAGGGGCAGACTCCGTCAGGCGTCCGGTCAGCGCCAGCAGGTCTTGAGCATCATCGGCCTCCACCAGTGCATGCCACGTGCTGCGATGAGCTTCGTTTTCTTCGACGCTACCCAGCAGCCATTGCTCAACGTCCGGAGCACCCTGAGGGAAGGGCTGGGGAGGGCTGTGGACATGTCCGTCGCTGTCGGATTCGGTACCGTCAAAGCCTTCGCTGTCGCTATCGGAACCCTGCTCGGACGACGAGTCCGAGCTGTGCCGCTCGCGCCACTGGTCGTTTGCGATCGAATCCGGCAGGTCCATATTGAATGAATAGGCGCGCCCGTGCCGCTCGGAGGTGTGGGCGCGGTACTGGGTGTCTTCGCTCAACGGGTTGCCAAACAGGGAAATTTCCGTGTGCCCATGGTCGTTGCGTGGGTTGTAGAGGATGTTGTCCGGCAGCTCGGTAATCTGGTTGTTATCGAGGTCCAGCAGGTTGAGCGGGAACAGCCCCTCTACCCATTCAGGCCAGGCCTGCAAGCCCGTATTGGCCAGCGATAGCGAGCGCAAATGGGCAGAGAGCGCTGCCACGTCGTCGATCTCGCCAATGCGGTTACCGTCCAAGTGCAATGCGCTGAGGCTGCGCATGCGGGCAAAGACATTCATTACCTGTTGGTCCACGCGCATGCCCTGGTCATACAGGCTTAATCGCTGCAGGCCGGGTAGCGCCGTCAACGCCTCGGGTATACGTTCCAGCGGTGGGGTTAACGCTTCCAAGGTCAGCCCGCCCAGTATCCGAAACTGGCTGAGGAACCGCTCCAGTTGCTGCGCCGTACAGGTCACGCGTGCCAGGTGCAGGTTGTGGATCTGGGTGAAGTAGCTGCCCGGCAGGTGAGGAGGGAAATCAACCAGGTCAACCCCGTCGAGCATCAGCGGCGCGAAGGACTCGCCCATTTGCAGGGTGCGCAGATGCGCCAGCAGCCTGTCACCGATCAGCGACCTGGCACGGCTGGTAGGCTCGCTCAGTGGGGCTGTCGAACTGGACACGTGTGCCCAGTTGTCGAGGGCCTCGCGCAGTTCGTTGTACTGGCGCACGTGATTGTCGAGGATGTTTTGAATGGACGGCGTTACATCGATCTCGAAGCTGAAGCGCCCGCCCACCCGGTTGTCGCGCAGCTGGGTTTGCATGATGGTCCGGAAAGACATGAAATTGCCCTGCAGGGAAACCAAGGTATGGGGTGGAGCCATCCGGGTATCGTTCAAGAGCGTGTCGGGTGCGCCTGAAAGGTGGTTACCCCGCAGTGACAGGTGCTGCAGGGCAGCGACGGTTTCGTCGTCCAGCCATTCGGGCCATGCATCCAGGCCCACCCGGTCAAGCCCCAGAAAGCGCAGGGACATGCCTTGGAGCAAGTTTCGCCCGCTCAGGAAGCCCATGCGGTTACCGCTCAGGTCGAGGTACTCCAGCGCGGGAAACTGGCGTAGCGAGTCCATTTCCAGTGATGTGATTGCAAGGTTGTGGTTCAGCAGCCTCAGTTCACGAAGCCTTGGAAAGTATGCAGCGAGCCGATAAAGGCTGACTACGTGCAAGCCGGGCGCAGCTGTATTCGCCGCTGTGCGACTTATTTCAAGCGCTGTGATTCGAGGGAAGTGTCGATAGAACCTTTCCATGTTCTGCGCGTCGGCCAACTGCTGGGGGAAGCTGTCAGGATGGCCGCTGATCTGGACGTCGATCAGCTCAAGCCGCTCCACACGTTGCAGAAAAACGTCGGGCAACTGCGCGGGGAAATCGATCAGCAGCACCTGCTCAAGGCGCAGTGGTGCGGCGGTACGACCGATCTCCGGCAGGCTGTTGGCGAGCCAGTGATGCCAGAGTGCATCCTGAATCCGGCTGCGGCTGGCCGCACGTCTTTCCAGGTCGGGAAGCACGCTGGACGCCTGGCCCCAACGGGTGAGGCCCGCATCCAGCGCCGTGCGCTCCGCCAGCAGTTCGCCAAGGCGGGTGTGAATCTGTTGTCGGGTAAGCCCGCTCGCTTCCAGTGCGTCGAGTATCTGTTCGGCCGACTCCGCTTCGCGGGGCAGTTCGAGCCAGCGAATCATGTCGAGCAAGGTCTCCCTGAGGATGTACCCGCTGGTCGCACCCCTGCCGCTCAAGGGGTAGCCGATGCGGCCGTTGGCCAGGCGCATGGGTGAATGGCGACCGGCCTTGGCGGGCTGCATTTTCAGCAGCTGGCGCAGGGCCGCCCGCGGCAGTAGCGGGCCTTCCTGGAGCCTGGACTTGAGTTTCGGCCCGTCCCAGGTGCCGGGGAAGCCAAGCTGCGCACGGTAGGTGTCGGACAATGCATGCAGAACCGCTGCGTAGAGGTTGTCGCGCCCATGCAGGCTCTGCCCGTCGTGATCGAAAACCTCATAGCCATCGCCGTGGCGGGTCAGTACCTTGCGAATCGGTGCGTCTTCAGGGCCGATAGCGTCCAGCTGCACCCCGCCGAATCGGTTGTCGCGAACCTCGATACGCACGTCGACCGACCAGCCGGGCAGGCGCTCAAGGCTATGCAGGATCAGCATGTCGCTATCGGGGTTGCGCACCGACTCCAGGTACAGGCCTTCGTATGCCCGTTGCAGGCGGACCTGTTGCTGATAAATGCGAATTTCTTCCGCCACACGCAAGGGCACTTTGCCTGTCTTGAGTTGCAGCAGTTCGTCGGCAGTGGCCTGGCCGGCCACCTCTTCGGCTACCGTGGCCGGGATTTTCGGATACGCCTGTTGGATTGCCTGGGTGGAGCCCTGTGCAGGGGAGGAAAGTGCCTGATAGCGGGTTTCGAATACCTTGGCACGCATGGCGGCATCCGCCGAGGGTAGTTCGGCAGTCACTTGCTGGTCGAGCGTGAAGCGCTGCAAGGTATCTTCAAGCAGTGCCGGGGGGCGAAGGTTGTCGCTGAACATGCGCCGCAGGACGGCTTCGGGTGTACCGCTGACCAGCAGGATGCGTTGCGCGGTGCTTGCGCTGAGCGTGGCGCTGCGTTCGCCCAGGCGCTGGATCAGGGTGTGCCCTTGCCATTCCAGCGGCTGGTCCAGTTCATGTTGCCAGGTGCCGGCACCGTTGTGACGCACGATGGGCGGGTAGCGGTCGCTGTGGGTGGGGTGTTCGAGCCTGTACTCGCCATTTTGCACCGACGGCTTGACGGCGTACACCTTGTCTTCGAGGGCCAGCCAGGTTTTGCCCTGATAGTGATAGAGCCCGAACTCGTCAGGCTGCAACCCGGATGGCAGCACGACATCGTGGGCAAAGGGGGCGAGGTCGGGGCGCCACAGGCGCCGCTCGCCGTTGGGCATCTCGACCGCTTTGAGCTCCTCGATGAACGACGGTGTTTCCACGGGGATTCGTTCCACTGCCGGTGTACCGGTTTCGATACCCGCCGCCCCCAGCGCGGTGATCAGCGCTACGTTCTCTGCCACGTCCAGCAGATAACCCAGGGCTTGCTCACGGTCATCGTTGGCCCAGCTTTCCAGGCCATCGAAAATCTCGAAGCCAAGTTGGGCGACGGTCACCCCCATCATGATCTCACCCAGGCCCGGTACGAAAAACGCAGCGACATTGAGCGCCTCGAAGGCCTTCTGGGTGAAGTAGGCTTTGCGCTTTTTAGCGGTTTTCTGATCTTCCTCTGCGGTGGAGACGGCATGAAACAGCGCATCATCCTTGAGGCGTGACATCTTCTGCGCGACCAGTTCATCGAGAAATGGCTGTTTGAAATAGAACACGCCTGTTGGGATCTCTGCCGTTGGGTTCTCCAGCGACTCAAACCGACCCTTTGTCGGGTTCCACTTCTGCGGACGCAAATGCTCGCGCAGTTTCTCCAACACTTCGTCCTGATGGCGGGCCGGCACCAGGCGCCGTAACTGCCATGCATCGAGCTTCAACAGTTGTCGTGGCAGGTCTGCCAGCAGCGACTTGACCGATGCATATTCCTTCATGGGAGTCGGCGACCCAGGCAGATAGCTCACCACCGCCCCCCTGTAGGGCGGTACGCCAATGATCAAGGCCCCGCTAAGCTGGCGTTTCCAAAGGGTCATGAAGTTGCAGTGCAAAGGACTGCCCTGGTAGTCGGCCTTGCTGCTCACCGACAGGGTCAAGAGTGCGTCGTACATGCCTTTGCTGATGGCTTTTTGCAGGAAAGCCAGATGGGTATGAACGCGGAACGCAGATTGTTCGGCATTTTTCAGCATGCCCTGTGCACTGGACGTGTAGGTCGCATCGATCAGTGCCTGATATTGGCCACCGATGTCCAGTTCACGAGAAAGCGCTGCGAATTGGTCGGGCACGATCGGCACTGGGTTACCGGTCGCGGTAACGAATATGAATTCATTGCTGTCGAGGATGACCGCCTGCAGGCCCTTGGCGTCCAGCCCCCCGGGTTGCGCTTCCGAAGCCTCGAAGTTCTGCATGGCGCTGCGCAGCAGTGATTGGGTGGCCAGTTTCAGCGCACGCTGGCCCGCAACAATGACGTCCCCCTCAAGGTGCAGCTTGTATTCAGCGGCTTTGCTGGTGTTGAACAGGTAGGTTCGGGACAGGTTCAGGTCCAGGCCGAAACGCTGCTTGAATGCTGGCGCGAGTTTTTCATTGGCGAACGTTTCCAGCTCTGGCAAGGGTGCGAGCAATGCCGCCACCTTGGCTTCGTACTCCCGGTGCAAGGCGTAGTCCTGGGCGAGTGCACGAGCGACCTCGGGGCTTTGCGGGTAGGCCTGCTCAAACCAGGCGGGGAGGGACTTGATGGCGGCGCGCAAGCGTTGATGAGTCGCCCGCTCGGCAGTCGCTACCCAGGTGGGCAGTTTGCCGATGACAAGTTGCTGCTGAGCCGGTACAGGGGGCGCGGCAGTGCCGTGGGCCGTCGCGGGGGATAAGGCTGTCATGAGGGTGATCTCGTTTGTCGGGCCTTCGATGCTAGAGGCTGTTCGCCCATGGCAATCCATACAATGATCTATGCCCTGACCATTGCCCTTCAGCACTCCCCTCTGCGGCTGGCGACTTCACACAGACACATGCTCAAAGCGCAATTCAGGTTTATGATGCCCAACGGCAGACTTAATCCTCACACGGAGTGCGCAATGCAGACCCTCTACCCGCAGATCAAACCCTACGCCCGGCACGATCTGGCCGTGGAAGCGCCGCATGTGCTGTATGTCGACGAAAGCGGCTCGCCTGAAGGTCTGCCGGTGGTGTTCATCCACGGGGGGCCTGGGGCGGGTTGCGACGCCCAGAGCCGTTGCTACTTCGACCCTAACCTGTACCGCATCATCACCTTCGACCAGCGCGGCTGTGGCCGCTCCACGCCCCATGCGAGCCTGGAGAACAACACCACCTGGCACCTGGTCGAAGACCTGGAACGCATCCGCAAGCACCTGGGCATCGACAAGTGGGTGCTGTTTGGCGGCTCGTGGGGCTCGACCCTGGCCCTGGCCTATGCACAGACCCACCCTGAGCGTGTGCACGGCCTGATCCTGCGTGGCATTTTCCTGTGCCGGCCGCAGGAAATCGAATGGTTCTACCAGGAGGGCGCCAGCCGCCTGTTCCCCGACTACTGGCAGGACTACATCGCGCCGATCCCGCCGGAAGAGCGGGGTGACCTGGTCAAGGCCTTCCACAAGCGGCTGACCGGCAACGACCAGATCGCCCAGATGCACGCCGCCAAGGCCTGGTCCACCTGGGAGGGCCGTACTGCCACGCTGCGCCCCAACCCGTTGGTGGTCGACCGCTTCTCCGAGCCGCAGCGGGCGCTGTCGATTGCCCGCATCGAATGCCACTATTTCATCAACAACGCCTTCCTTAAGCCGGACCAGTTGATCCGCGACATGCCGAAGATTGCCCACCTACCGGCGGTAATCGTGCATGGCCGTTACGACGTGATCTGCCCGCTGGACAACGCCTGGGCCTTACACCAGGCCTGGCCCAACAGCGAGCTGAAAGTCATCCGCGACGCCGGCCACGCGGCCTCTGAGCCTGGCATTACCGATGCCCTGGTGCGCGCTGCCGACCAGATGGCGCGCCGCCTGCTCGACCTGCCCCTGGAAGAAGCATGAGGGGGCTGTTGCAGCGTGTGCGAGGCGCACGGGTAGAGGTGGCGGGGGAGATTGTCGGTGCCATCGACCATGGCTTGCTGGTGCTGGTAGCGGTGGAGCCTGAAGATTCTCGCGAGCAGGCCGATAAGCTGTTGCACAAGCTGCTGAATTATCGTGTATTCAGCGATGAGCAGGGCAAGATGAACCTGTCGCTCAAGGATGTCGGGGGCGGCTTGTTGCTGGTGTCCCAGTTCACACTGGCGGCGGATACCCGCAATGGCATGCGCCCGAGCTTCTCGACGGCGGCACCGCCTGCCCTTGGCGCCGAACTGTTCGACTATCTTTTAGAGCAAGCGAAGGGCCAGCACGCCGATGTGGCGAGTGGGCGATTCGGAGCGGACATGCAGGTGCATTTGGTCAATGATGGCCCCGTAACATTTATGTTACAAATGTGAGGTCAAAAAACCCCTTGTTTGTACGAAAACAAGGGGTTTTGTACGATAAATAGTTCGTCCAGCCTGATGCGTTGTTACGCGACCTGCTGGATAATCGCGCGCTGCATGGACCTGCGTTCGTAGGTTCGTTTCACTCTGACTCGAGCTTTGTCTGGATCCGTTTGGGGAATCATTACGCCCTCACGGGGTCCGAACAGTGCTCGCCAACCCGGCATTTGTCGCTGGCCGTTGGTTTCATGATCTGTTTTCGGCGAGGGTTGCTCGTGATTGTTAGTCCCCATAAAGCATCAAGAATCCCCGGCATTCCGCTACGCAAGGCCCTGATGGCCAGCGTGGCACTGGTCGGCCTGATGAGCGCGGGCCAGCTGTGGGCATTCAATCTTGACGATGTTGCAGCCAAGGCAAAGGATCTGGCCGGCCAGAAGTACGAAGCACCGAAGAGCAATCTGCCTGCGGCATTCCGCGACATGAAGTTCGCCGACTACCAGAAGATTCACTTCCTGCAGGAAAAGGCCGAGTGGGCCAAGGACAAGACCCCCTTCAAACTGTCCTTCTATCACCAGGGCATGCATTTCGACACCCCGGTGAAAATCAACGAAGTCACCGCCTCCAAGGTCGAGGAAATCAAGTACGACCCGAGCCGCTTCGAGTTCGGTGACGTGCCGCACGACCCGGAAACCACCAAGAACCTGGGCTATGCCGGTTTCCGCGTGCTTTACCCGATCAACAAGGCCGACAAGCAGGACGAGATCATGACCCTGCTTGGCGCCAGCTACTTCCGCGTGGTCGGCAAGGGCCATGTGTATGGCCTGTCGGCCCGTGGCCTGGCCATCGACACCGCACTGCCGTCGGGTGAAGAGTTCCCGCGTTTCACCGAGTTCTGGGTCGAAAAGCCCAAGCCTGCCGACAAGCACCTGGTGATCTATGCGCTGCTGGACTCGCCGCGTTCCACCGGCGCCTATAAACTGACCCTGCGTCCGGGCAGCGATACCGTGGTTGACGTCAAGTCGCGGGTCTACCTGCGGGATCACGTCAGCCGCCTGGGCATCGCGCCGCTCACCAGCATGTACCTGTTCGGCCCTAACCAGCCTTCCAAGGTCATGAACTACCGCCCAGCCCTGCACGACTCCGAAGGCTTGTCGATCCATGCCGGCAACGGCGAGTGGCTGTGGCGCCCGCTGAACAACCCGAAACACCTGGCGGTCAGCAACTTCAGCGTCGAGAACCCGCGTGGTTTCGGCCTGATGCAGCGTCATCGCGACTTCAAGGACTATGAAGACCTCGACGACAACTACCAGAAGCGTCCGAGCGCCTGGATCGAGCCGAAAGGTGACTGGGGCAAAGGCACCGTCGACCTGGTCGAGATCCCGACCGCCGACGAAACCAACGACAACATCGTGGCATTCTGGAGCCCCGAGACCCTGCCAGAGCCAGGCAAGCCGTTCGAATACGACTACCGCCTGCACTGGACCATCGACGAGGCCCAGTTCCAGGCCCAGGATGTGGCGTCGGTTACCCAGACCCTGCGCTCCACCGGCGACGTCAAACAGTCCAACCTGATTCGTCAGGCTGACGGCAGCGTGGCGTTCATCGTCGATTTCGCAGGCCCCAACCTGGCCGCCCTGGCGCCAGACACCGCTGTACGTAGCCAGGTCAGCGTCGGTGACAATGCCGAGGTGGTCGAGAACAACCTGCGCTATAACCCAGAGAGCAAGGGCTGGCGCCTGACCCTGCGGCTGAAGGTCAAGGAAGCCAACAAATCGACGGAAATGCGCGCTGCGCTGGTTCGCGACGTACCTGTCGAGCCCGCCAAGCCTGCGACCAAGGACGCCAAGCAGGACAAGGCCGCTGCCAAGCATGCCAAGGCCGAGAAAAACGCCAAGGCCGAACAACCTGCCGCCGATGCGGCGTCCACCAACGGGACCCCGGCCACCACCGAGAAAGTGCTGACCGAGACCTGGACCTATCAGTTGCCTGCCGATGAGTAACTCAAGCGCAAGGCCGGAATCGCTTGGCGAATACCTGGCCCACCTTCCACTGAGCGATGAGCAGCGCGCGGAACTCGCCAACTGCACCTCGTTCGGTGAGCTGCACCAACGCCTGGCGGCCAACCCGGCCGCCAATTCCGCCGAGGCCGTGCAGGCTTCGGTGGGCCCGCGGCTGACCGTGGGCAGCGCTGCCGAGCTCGAAGATGCCGAAATGCTCGGTGTCGACGGCAGCGGCCGGTTGTGCCTGAAAATCGCGCCGCCGATCAAGCGCACCCGTGTGGTGCCCGAGCCGTGGCGCACCAATGTGCTGATACGCATGTGGCGCCGCATGACCGGGCGCACCAACGCGCCGCAGCCAGCTCAGCGCGAGCTGCCCAAGGCCCGCTGGCGTACGGTCGGCTCGATCCGCCGCTATATCCTGCTGACCCTGATGATCGGCCAGACCATCGTGGCCGGCTGGTACATGAAGGGCATCCTGCCGTACCAGGGCTGGTCGTTCGTCGACCTCGACGAGATCCTCAATCAGTCGCTGTGGGAAACGGTCGTGCAGGTCTGGCCGTATGCGCTGCAGACCTCCATCCTGATTCTGTTCGGCATCCTGTTCTGCTGGGTGTCGGCGGGCTTCTGGACGGCGTTGATGGGCTTCCTCGAACTGCTCACCGGGCGCGACAAGTACCGCATTTCCGGCAGCAGTGCCGGCAGTGAGCCGATTGCGCCCGAGGCACGTACCGCGCTGGTCATGCCGATTTGCAACGAAGATGTGCCGCGCGTGTTCGCGGGCCTTCGGGCTACATTCGAGTCGGTGGCCGCCAGCGGCAACCTCGACCGTTTCGACTTCTTCGTGCTCAGCGACACCAACGACACCGACATTGCCGTGGCCGAGCAACAGGCCTGGCTGGACGTGTGCCGTGAAACCAAGGGCTTTGGCCGCATCTTCTACCGCCGCCGTCGGCGCCGGGTGAAGCGCAAGAGCGGCAACCTCGACGACTTCTGCCGTCGCTGGGGTGGCGAGTACAAGTACATGGTCGTGCTCGACGCTGACAGCGTCATGAGCGGCGAGTGCCTGAGCAGCCTGGTGCGCCTGATGGAGGCCAACCCGGATGCCGGCATCATCCAGACCGCGCCCAAGGCGTCGGGCATGGACACCCTGTATGCGCGCATGCAGCAGTTCGCCACCCGCGTGTATGGCCCGCTGTTCACCGCCGGCCTGCACTTCTGGCAGTTGGGCGAGTCGCACTACTGGGGCCACAACGCGATCATCCGCATGAAGCCGTTCATCGAGCACTGCGCCCTGGCGCCGCTGCCGGGTAAAGGCGCGTTCGCCGGTGCGATCCTCTCCCACGACTTTGTCGAAGCTGCGCTGATGCGCCGTGCCGGCTGGGGCGTGTGGATCGCCTACGACCTGCCGGGCAGCTACGAAGAGCTGCCGCCGAACCTGCTCGACGAGCTCAAGCGTGACCGCCGCTGGTGCCACGGCAACCTGATGAACTTCCGCCTGTTCCTGGTCAAGGGCATGCACCCGGTGCACCGTGCGGTGTTCCTCACCGGGGTGATGTCGTACCTGTCGGCGCCGTTGTGGTTCTTCTTCCTGGTGCTGTCGACCGCACTGCTGGCGACCAACACGCTGATGGAGCCGCAGTACTTCATCGAGCCGTACCAGCTCTACCCGCTGTGGCCGCAGTGGCACCCGGAGAAGGCCGTTGCGCTGTTCTCCACCACCATCGTGCTGCTGTTCCTGCCCAAGCTGCTGAGCATCATCCTGATCTGGGCCAAGGGCGCGGTCGAGTTTGGCGGGCGCATCAAGGTCACCCTGTCGATGCTGATGGAGATGCTGTTCTCTATGTTGCTGGCACCGGTACGGATGATCTTCCACACCCGCTTCGTGCTGGCCGCGTTCCTCGGTTGGGCCGCGACCTGGAACTCGCCGCAGCGTGACGACGACTCTACCCCGTGGAGCGAGGCCCTGCGCCGCCATGGCCCGCAAACCTTGCTGGGCTTTGCCTGGGCTGCGCTGGTGGCTTGGCTGAACCCGAGCTTCTTGTGGTGGCTGGCGCCTATCGTGGGTTCGCTGGTGCTGTCGATCCCGGTTTCGGTGATCTCCAGCCGAACCCGCCTGGGCCTGGCGGCCAAGGACGAGAAGCTGTTCCTGATCCCTGAGGAATACGCCACGCCGCAAGAGCTGCTGGCAACCGACCAGTACACCCACGAGAACCGCTGGCATGCCCTGCATGACGGTTTCGTGCGGGCGGTGGTCGACCCGCGGCAGAACGCCCTGGCGTGCGCCATGGCGACCGCTCGCCACGGCCAGGCAGCAGCGATCGAAGCACTGCGTGCCGAACGTGTGGCCAAGGCACTGGAAGTAGGGCCCAAAGGGCTGGACCTGAACACCCGCCTGGCCTTGCTGAGCGACCCAGTTGCCTTGGCGCGCCTGCATGATCGAGTCTGGGCAGAGCACAATGTGGCCTGGATCGATGTCTGGCGTGCCTCGATCGACAACGACCCGCATTCGCCGTTGTTGCCGCTGCATCCGGAGAATGAAGGCCAACCGGCACTCGTCGGCGCCTGATCCATAGCATTCGCGGGGCAAGCCCGCTCCTACAGGTATTGCGTAACCGTGTAGGAGCGGCCTTGTGTCGCGAAACGAGGGCGCAGCCCTCGCCAGCAATATCCCCCTCTACTCGATTTTGGCCAACAAAGTCCCCCCCAGCTCTAGGTCCCCGGGCCGCCATGCGTTAGCATCCCTCCCCGATAGAACGCTTCGGCCAGCACGGCCGTGCCAACAATAAGATTTGCTACTTTTCTTGCTAGGGGACTTGGTGATGATCAAGAAATACCTTTCGCGACTGCTGGTCGGTGTTACCGCCCTGGTCGCCGTCACGGCGGCCCAGGCTGGCGCTATCGAAGACGCGGTCAAGCGCGGCACCCTGAAAGTGGGCATGGACCCGACCTACATGCCGTTCCAGATGACCAACAAGCGCGGCGAGATCATCGGCTTCGAAGTCGATATCCTCAAGGCCATGGCCAAGTCCATGGGCGTCAAGCTGGAGACTGTCTCCACCGCCTATGACGGCATCATCCCGGCCCTGCTGACCAACAAGTTCGACATGATCGGCAGCGGCATGACCCTGACCCAGGAACGCAACCTGCGCCTGAACTTCAGCGAACCCTTCATCGTGGTCGGCCAGACCCTGCTGATCCGCAAGGAGCTGGCAGGCGAGATCAAGTCGTACAAAGACCTGAACAACGAGAAGTACAGCATCACCTCCAAGCTCGGCACCACCGGCGAGATGGTCTCCAAGAAACTGATCGGCAAAGCCAAGTACCACGGCTACGACAACGAGCAGGAAGCGGTGATGGACGTGGTCAACGGCAAGGCCGACGCCTTCGTCTACGATGCACCCTACAACGTGGTGGCGGTGGAGAAGGCCGGCGCTGGCAAGCTGCTGTTCCTCGAAGAACCCTTCACCTACGAGCCGCTGGCATTCGGCCTGAAGAAAGGCGACTACGACAGCATCAACTTCATCAACAACTTCCTGCACCAGATCAAGCATGACGGGACCTACGATCGTATCCACGACAAGTGGTTCAAGAACAAGGACTGGCTGAAGGAAATGGAATAAGGCCCAGGCCACAAGCCCAGGCTTTGACCCCGACGCGCAGGCAAACCCTGCGCGTTCGCATTTACGGAAGTACCCCACGTGATCAAACACAAGAAAGCCCAGTGGCCCTGGCACGCGCTGACCGCGCTGGTCCTGGTGGGCCTGGCGGTCAGTTTGTACCTGGCCACCTCGATGATGTCCTATGAGTGGCGCTGGAACCGTGTCCCGCAGTACTTTGCCTACCAGGCCGAAGAAGCTCAGCGTGCCGCCGGCTATGGCACCGTGCAGGACATCGTCATTACCGGTGACACCGCCCGTGTAACGCTGAAGGAAGAGGGGGGCGCCGAGCAGGTGCTCGACGTCGACCGCAACAGCCTGTTGCTGAGCCGAGGCGATGATGTTTCTGAAGGCGACCAGATCGGTGTGACCCGCCATTGGGCGGCAGGCCCGTTGGCGTGGGGCCTGTGGACCACGCTGTGGCTGTCGGTGGTGTCGGGCGCGCTGGGCCTGGTGATCGGTCTGTTCGCGGGCCTGTGCCGGCTGTCGAACAACCCGACCCTGCGTGACTTGTCGACCGTTTATGTCGAGCTTGTGCGCGGTACACCGCTGCTGGTACAGATCTTCATCTTCTACTTCTTCATCGGCACCGTGCTCAACCTGTCCCGCGAATTCGCTGGGGTTGCCGCGCTGGCGCTGTTCACCGGGGCTTATGTGGCCGAGATCGTCCGCGCCGGTGTGCAGTCCATCGCCAAGGGCCAGAACGAAGCGGCCCGCTCGCTGGGCCTTAATGCTGGCCAGTCGATGCGCCACGTGATCCTGCCCCAGGCGTTCAAACGCGTGCTGCCGCCCTTGGCTGGCCAGTTCATCAGCCTGGTCAAGGACACCTCGCTGGTCTCGGTGATCGCCATCACCGAGCTGACCAAGAGCGGCCGCGAGGCCATCACCACCTCGTTCTCGACCTTCGAGATCTGGTTCTGCGTGGCAGGCTTGTACCTGCTGATCAACCTGCCGCTGTCGCACCTGGCCAGCCGGCTCGAGCGGAGGCTTGCGCAAAGTGATTGAAGTCCGTGACCTGGTAAAAGTCTTCGACACCCGCGGCCACGTGGTGCGTGCGGTGGACAATGTCACCACGCGTGTGGCCAAGGCCGAAGTGGTGGTGGTGCTGGGCCCGTCGGGGTCGGGTAAGTCGACCTTCCTGCGCTGCCTCAACGGCCTGGAGCATTTCGACGAAGGCGTTGTTGCCATCGACGGCTTGCAACTGGCCGACCCGAAGACCGACATCAACGCCTACCGCCGCGAAGTCGGCATGGTGTTCCAGCATTTCAACCTGTTCCCGCACATGACCGTGCTGGAAAACCTGTGCCTGGCGCAAAAAGTCGTGCGCAAGCGCGGCAAGGCTGAGCGCGAGGCGAAGGCCCGGGCGCTGCTGGAGAAAGTGGGTATTTCGCAGAAAGCCAACGAGTACCCGTCGCGCCTCTCTGGCGGCCAGCAGCAGCGGGTGGCGATTGCCCGCGCCCTGGCGATGGAGCCGAAGGTAATGCTGTTCGACGAGCCGACCTCGGCGCTCGACCCGGAAATGGTCGGCGAAGTGCTGGACGTGATGAAGACCCTGGCCCAGGAAGGCATGACCATGGTTTGCGTCACCCACGAAATGGGCTTTGCCCGTGAAGTGGCGGACCGAGTGCTGTTCTTCGATCACGGCAAATTGCTGGAAGATGCCTCGCCGGCGCAGTTCTTCGATGCACCAAAGGACCCGCGCGCGCAGGCGTTCCTGCGTCAGGTGCTGTAACCGCGTAGGCCCATTCGCAGGGCAAGCCCGCTCCCACAGGATATCACTTGCCCTTGGGGCAGTAGGGCACCTTGCCTTTGGGGCATTAGGGCACCTGTGGGAGCGGGCTTGTCCCGCGAATGGGCCGCAAAGCGGCCCCGGCATTTTCAAAGGCTGAACCGCCCCACCATCCCCCGCAACTGCCGCCCCAACTGCTCCAGCTCCCCGCTCGACGCCGCCGTCTGTTCGCTGGCCGCACTGGTCTGGTCCGACACATCGCGCACATTCAGCACGCTGCGGTTGATCTGTTCGGCCACCACGCTCTGCTCTTCACTGGCCGTGGCGATCTGCTGGTTCATGCCCTGAATGCTCGACACCGTGTCGGTGATCTGGCCCAGCGCATGCCCGGCCTTGCGGCTCAGCTCCACGCTCTGTTCGGTCAGGCTCTTGCTGCTGTCCAGTAAGCGGTTCACTTCGTCAGTACCGTTGTGCAGGCTGTCGATCAGCTGTCCAATCTCCTCGGTTGCCGTAGAGGTACGCTGGGCCAAGCCACGCACCTCATCGGCCACCACGGCAAAGCCACGCCCGGCTTCGCCGGCCCGTGCTGCTTCGATCGCCGCGTTCAAAGCAAGCAGGTTGGTTTGTTCGGACACCGACTTGATCACATCAAGGATGCTGCCAATCCGTTGGCTCTCGCCCGCCAGGTGCTGCATGGCCGTCAGGCAATGGTCCATCTGACCAGCCAACTGCTCGATCCGGCCGATGGCTTCGGCCACCACCTGATCACCCACCTGCGCCTGCTGGTCGGCGTTGGTCGCGGCCGCTGAGGCTTGCTCGGCATTCTGCGCGACCTCCTGCACCGTCGCGCTCATCTGGTTCATGGCGGTGGCCACCTGGTCGGTTTCTTCGCGTTGCTGGCTGATGCGCAGCTTGGTGTCTTCGCTGCTGGCCGCCAACTGCGTGGCCGCCTGTGTCAGGTGGCCGACACCCTGGTCGATGCCACCGATCAGCTCGCGCAGACTCAAGGTCATGTCGCGCATGCTGGACTGCAACTGGCCCATCTCGTCACGGCGCAGGACCGGCTCGACCTGGCTCAGGTCGCCCTTGGCGATACGCGCGGCCAGGGTCAGCGTCTGGCGCAGCGGCTGGGTGATCTGCAGGGTGATCAGCCAACCGGCGAGCACGCCCACCACCAGCGCCAGTACGGCCACGCTGGTCAGTAACGAGCGGGCTGCCAGGGCCTCGCTGTCGCGTTGCTCGACTTTGCGCTCGCCCAGCTCCACGCTCACGGCGCTTAACTCATCGCCCATTTTTTCCATGTTGCCTTGCAGCTGCTCGACCCGCACGGCGGCGTGACGGTACTGGTCCAGGCTGGCGCGATAACGCGCCAACTCGACGCCAGGTTGTTCGGTAAGCGTGCGCGGCAGCCCCAAGGTCGCCAGGCCTTTGAGCAACTGGCCAAGGGCGCTGTCGGCGGCGTCCAGTGCGGCATCGCCGACCTTGGCGAAATCCTCGACGGGCGAGAAGGTGTACGCCGGTACCAGGCTCTGCTGGTTGGCACCGTCAACGTGACGGCTGAGGGTGTCCATCAGGCCCAGTGTGCCGCTTTGCTGGCTATCGGCAGGCATCTTCAACAAGGCCTGGGTCTGCAGTTCATCGATGACGTCGTTGAGCTTCTGCTCCTGTGCCTGCATGGCCTCGCGCAGGGCGTGCCGCTGGTTGACCGTGCGCTGCAGTTCAGCGAAGTCGTCGCGCATACGCTGCAACAATTGCAGCTTCTGGGTGAGCATCTGGCGGGAGTCATCGACGCTACTGCGCTGCTGCAGGGTGCTCAGCATGCTTTCGAGCTGTTCGAGGATGCGTCCGATACGTAGCTTGCTGGCGTCGTCGCTGAGCACGCGATAGGTGATGCGCTCTGCACGCAGGTCCTTGACCAAGTCGTTGATCAGGCCGATTTCACTGAGTTGCTCTGAGCGGATGATGGCGCCATCCAGCGCGCGCCAGCCGCTGATGGTGGTGGCCAGGGTAAGCAGCAAGACCACGGCAAAGCCGAGGGCAAGCTTGGCGCCGACACCGATGTTGCCGAGCCTGCGGTTGAGGTAACCGAGCATGGTGAGTCTCCGTCCATTTGAGAGAGACCATGCCGGCACAATGCCGGCATGGCACTCCTGCCCATCGGCAGCGGAGGTGTAGGACTTGACCTGATAATCAGGTAGGAAATTTCACTTATACCTGTATGAACCTTCCCAGGCAGGGCGCCACCCTTGTAGGAGCGCCCCAGCAAGGCCGCTCCTACAAGAGCCGGTCAGAGCCTGAAGCGGCCCACCAGCCCTTGCAGGTGAGTACCCAGCCGCGCCAGCTCGACACTGGAACTGGCCGTTTCTTCACTGGCCGACGACGTCTGGTCAGAAATATCCCGCACATTCATCACACTGCGGTTGATCTCTTCGGCCACGGCCGTCTGTTCCTCCGCCGCAGTGGCGATCTGCTGGTTCATGGCCTGGATCGACGACACAGTCCGGGTGATGGTCGCAAGCGAGCCACCAGCGCGGCGGGTGAGTTCGACACTGCTGTCGGTCAGTTGGCGGCTGTTGTCCATCACACTGGCCACGCGTTGGGTGCCGTTTTGCAGGCCGGCAATCAGCTCTTCGATTTCTTCGGTCGACTGTTGAGTGCGCTGGGCCAAGCTGCGCACTTCGTCGGCGACCACGGCAAAGCCACGCCCGGCCTCGCCGGCCCGTGCTGCCTCGATCGCCGCGTTGAGGGCCAGCAGGTTGGTCTGCTGGGCCACCGACTTGATTACATCGAGCACGCTGCCGATCTTGTCACTCTCGGCCTTGAGCTGGTTCATCGCTTCGCTGGAGTTGGCCACCTCGCAGGCCAGGCGCTCGATCTGCGCCACCGCCTCACCTACCACCCGATCCCCCTCGCGGGCTTGCTGGTCGGCCATCAGCGCGGCTTCCGAGGCCTGTTCGGCGTTGCGCGCAACCTCGTGCACGGTGGCGGTCATCTGGTTCATGGCCGTTGCTACCTGGTCGGTCTCGACCTTCTGGTTGTTGACCCCGGCACTGGTCTGTTCGGTCACCGCCGACAGTTCCTCGGCGGCGCTGGCGATCTGCGTGACACCGTCGCCGATGCCGCCGATCAACTCCCGCAGGCCTTGGGTCATGCGCTGCATGCTGGCTTGCAACTGGCCCAGCTCGTCGCGGCGTTGCACCTGCAAGTCATGGCTCAGGTCGCCATTGGCCACGCGCTCGGCAGCGCTCAGGGTTTGGCGCAACGGGATGATGATCTGCCGGGTGATGGCCCAGGCTGCCAAGAGGCCCAGCGCCAGAGCCAGGGCGGTGGCGGCGGCGAGCAGGGCCTTGGCTTGGCTGGCGCCAGCGTTGCGGACGGCGGTCTGCGAGGCGGTCATCGCCTGGCTGGTCTGCAGCAGCACCGTGCCTTGGTCGGCCATGTGCTGCAGGGCTTGTTCGCTGGCAGTTTGCGCGTTGCCGAACTGGTTAACCGCGTCGCGGTAGCCGGCCATCGCGGTGGCGGCATCGTCGAGGCTGGCGGCATGCTCGGCAGGCACCTTGGTCGGCAGCGCCTTGAGTTCGGCCAGGGCTTGGTCGATGGCTTTCAGTGCGGTCTGTTGGAATTCGGCGTTGCCGCTATAGGTGTAGCCACGGACCTGGAAGCGCGCTTGTTGCAGCAGTGCGTTTACGTCCACTGCATGCTGGTATTGCGTGATATCACCCCCCTGCAGCAGGCCGCGCTGGACCCGGCCGACCAGCTCGACGGCCTTGTCGGCGCTGTCGCCGAGCACGCCACGGCTGGCTTCGCGGCGCTGGCCGGCCTGCTTCAAGTCGTTGAACGCTTGCTGGTAAATGCGCACGGCCTCGCGTTGCTGTTCGAGGCGCTGGCGGTCGGCGGGGTGTTCGATCTGGCCCAGCATGCGCTGTACCTGGCGATCAAGATTGGCCAGGGCCTTTTCCAGCTCTGCCACCGATGCCTCATCGCGGCTGCGTTGGTAATGCTGGCGTGCAATGCGCAGTTCCTGGGTGTACTCCTGGATTACCGAAATATTACCCAGCTTGTCGCCGCGGTCGATGACGCTGTCCAGGCCGTGCCAGCCTGTCAGGGTGATGGCCAGGGTCAGGAGCAGTACCAGGCCAAAGCCCAGCCCTAGCTTGCGATTGACGCTTACGTTCCCCAGCGAGTGGGCTAACCATCGGTACATGTTCGACTCTCCGGTAACTTGGCAGCACGGGTAATTATTGTGTTGCCAAGGCATCGGCCTGGGAGAGGGAAACTTGATGGGTGGAAAGGTCTGACTAATCAGTCAGAAGATTCGCGACAGCAGCGCCGTCACGGCAGTCTCCACGCGCAGGATGCGCTCGCCCAGTTGCACGGGTGCAAGCCCCGCCTTGCCCAGCAGTTCGACTTCATAGGGGATCCAGCCACCCTCTGGGCCGATGGCCAGGGTCACGGCTTGTTCGACGGCACGCGGGCAGGCAGGGTAGGGGCCTGGGTGGCCCACCAGGCCAAGCGTGCCTTCGGCAATGGCCGGCAGGCGGTCTTCGACAAACGGCTTGAAGCGCTTCTCGATGATGACCTCGGGCAGCACCGTATCGCGGGCCTGCTCCAGGCCCAGGATGAGGTTTTCGCGAATGCTTTCGGGGTTGAGAAACGGCGTTTGCCAGAAACTCTTCTCGACCTTGTAGCTGTTCACCAGGATCAGGCGCGGAACACCCAAGGTGGCGACGGTCTGGAACAGCCGGCGCAGCATTTTCGGCCGAGGCACGGCCAACACCAGGGTCAGCGGCAGTTTGGCGGGCGGTGGTTGGTCAAAGCCGACGTGCAGTTCTGCCTCATGGCCTTCCAGGCGCACCACGGTGGCGCTGCCCATCAAGCCGTTGATCTGCCCGACGCGCAGGCTATCGCCCACCGCGACCTTGTGAATCTGCTGCATGTGGGTGAACCGCCGGTCGGCCAGGACTACGCGGTCAGCCGCGATGTAGTCGGCTTCTTCGAGTAACAGCAGGTTCACGGTTGCGTCGCTGGCGGTTGGTCGTTGTGATCGTTCGCCGCTTCATCATGCTCGCTGCGCTTGCGGATCAGGCTGCCGCACAGCACGCCGACCTCGAACAACAGCCACATGGGCACCGCCAGCAGGGTCTGGGAGAAGATGTCCGGTGGGGTCAAGACCATGCCGACCACGAAGCAGCCGATGATCACATAGGGGCGAACCTTCTTCAGGTACTTCACATCGACCACGCCGATCCACACCAGCAGTACCACCGCGACTGGGATCTCGAAGGCAACGCCAAAGGCGAAGAACAGGGTCATGACGAAGTCGAGGTAGCTGGCGATGTCGGTCATCATCGACACGCCTTCCGGCGTGGCACTGGCGAAGAAGCCGAAAATCAGCGGGAACACCAGGAAATAGGCGAAGGCCATGCCGGCGTAAAACAGGAAGATGCTCGACACCAGCAGCGGAATGGCGATGCGTTTTTCGTGGCGATACAGCCCAGGTGCGATGAAGCCCCAGATCTGCTGAAGAATGAACGGGATCGCCAGGAACAGCGAAACGATCATGGTCAGCTTGAACGGCGTGAGGAACGGCGAGGCCACGTCGGTGGCGATCATCGTTGCATTGGCCGGCAGGTGATCGCGCAGCGGCGCGGAAACCAAGGTGTAGATCTGCTGGGCGAAGGAGAACAACCCGGCAAAGATCAGGAAAATGACGGCGACACAGCGCAACAGGCGGGTGCGCAGTTCGGTCAGGTGCGAGACCAGCGGCATCGGCTGGTCGTGTTCCGGATTTTCGCTCATGGGGCTCGCGGCGGTTGTGGCGGTTCAGAAGGTGCGGCCGGGGCTGCCGGCGTGGCGTCTGGCGTGGCTTCGAGCCCTGCGGGAGGCTGTACCGTGGCCGTGGTGACAGCTGGCTGCACCGGCGGCGTCTGGGGGTTGAGGATGCGCCGGGCTTCCTCTTCCATCTGCAGGATGTGCTCGTTATGCAGTTGGCGACGGATATCGTCGGCGCCGATTTCGCGCTCGACTTCCATCTTGATGCTGTTGAAGCTGCGCTTGAGGCGGCCGATCCACAGCCCTGCGGTGCGCGCGGCGCCGGGCAGGCGCTCGGGGCCGAGCACCAGCAAGGCGACCAGGCCTACGAGCAGCAGCTCACTGAAACTGATGCCGAACATGGGTCAGTCTTTCCGCTGCGGCTCTTGGACCGGTTGAGCCTGGCCCTCGATGGTGTGGCCCTGGGGTTGCTGTGCGGTGTTCTGCACCGGTGGCACGGGCTGCGCAGGCGGCGGGGTCTGTTCGGCCGGCTTGTTCTCTTCGTCGTTCATGGCCTTGCGGAAGCCTTTGATCGACTCGCCAAGGTCGCTGCCCAGGTTTTTCAGTTTTTTGGTGCCGAACACCAAGACCACCACGACCAGCAGGACGATCCAGTGTTTCCAGTCAAAGATACCCATGTTGCTCTCCTAGAATTCTATTCGGTCAGGCCGAAGGTTGACGCGCAGCTTTCTCATCATGCCCGGACAGCCCAAAGCGGCGCTCCAGTTCATCGAGCACGGCCTGTGGGTGTTGCCCCAACGCGCTGAGCATCACCATGCTATGGAACCACAAGTCGGCGGTTTCATAGATGACATCGCTGTAATCCTTGCTGACAGCGGCGTCCTTGGCGGCAATGATCGTCTCGACGGACTCTTCGCCCAGCTTTTCGAGGATCTTGTTCAGGCCCTTGTGATGCAGGCTTGCCACATAGGAGCTGTCGGGGGCCGCGTGCTTGCGTTGTTCAAGCACTTCGGCCAGGCGGTTGAGGGTGTCGCTCATGTCAGTGTCCTGCGCTATAAATGGCGTCCGGGTCCTTCAGGACCGGGTCGACGGTGTTCCACTGGCCGTCTTCGAAGACGCGGTAGAAGCAGCTTTCGCGGCCAGTATGGCAGGCGATATGGCCCAGTTGTTCGACCATCAGGATGATCACGTCGGCATCACAGTCCAGGCGCATTTCGTGCAGTTTTTGCACATGGCCAGATTCTTCGCCCTTGCGCCACAGCTTGCCACGCGAGCGCGACCAGTAGATGGCGCGTTGTTCGGTAGCGGTCAGCGCCAGCGACTCGCGGTTCATCCAGGCCATCATCAGCACACGTCCGGTCTTGTGGTCTTGGGCAATGGCCGGTACCAGGCCATCGCTGTTCCACTTGATCTCGTCCAGCCAGTCTTTCATCGTCGACTCCAAAACGGGCCCGCAACTGTGCCGGGCCCTTTGCGCTAGTGTGCCAGCCAGAGGCGCGGCTGGCTATTGGCGCACGATCAGGTAAAGGCCAGCGGCCAGCATCAGCCAGGCTGGCCAGGCGGCCGGGGCGGCCAGGCTGGCAGCCTCGGCGGCACCTGCGGCCAGTACCGCACCACCACCGAGCAAGCCTGCGCCAAGCAAACGCAGCGCCCAGCGGTCGCCCAGGCGACGCCGCTCTGGCAACTGGGGGTCGTGCAGGTGCGGTTGCGACAGGCGTTCGAGCAGGTCGCGGGTCATGCCGGCCAGGTGCGGCAGTTGCTCGGCTTGGCTGTACAGGTTGCCGAACATGGCCTTGGGGCTGTAGCGCTCGCGCATCCAGCGTTCCAGGAACGGCTTGGCGGTGCTCCACAGGTCCAGGTCGGGGTACAGCTGACGGCCAAGGCCCTCGATGTTGAGCAGGGTCTTTTGCAGCAACACCAACTGTGGCTGGACTTCCATGTTGAAGCGCCGGGCGGTCTGGAACAGGCGCATCAGCACCTGGCCGAAGGAAATATCTTTCAACGGTTTTTCGAAGATCGGCTCGCACACGGTACGAATCGCCGCTTCGAACTCATTGACCTTGGTGTGCGCCGGCACCCAGCCCGAGTCGATGTGCAGTTGCGCGACGCGGCGGTAATCGCGTTTGAAGAAGGCGATCAGGTTGCGCGCCAGGTAGTCCTGGTCTTCCGACGTGAGGCTGCCGACGATGCCGCAGTCGATGGCGATGTACTGCGGGCTCCACGGTTTTACCGTGCTGACGAAGATGTTGCCGGGGTGCATGTCGGCGTGGAAGAAGCTGTCACGGAACACCTGGGTGAAGAACACCTCCACACCGCGTTCGGCCAGCAGTTTCATGTCGGTGCGCTGGTCGGCC
The DNA here is from genome assembly GCF_025905425.1 of Pseudomonas putida. Classification (NCBI taxonomy): domain Bacteria; kingdom Pseudomonadati; phylum Pseudomonadota; class Gammaproteobacteria; order Pseudomonadales; family Pseudomonadaceae; genus Pseudomonas; species Pseudomonas putida. The sequence continues at coordinate 5,739,061 of NZ_CP109603.1, forward strand.
AGGGTCGCCATGTCGGTGACCGGCACGCCGTAGATACGCTCCATCACCAGCACCTTGGGCCGGCACAGGTCCCAGTAGACCTGGGGTACGTACATCAGCTCGGACCCCTCGAAGTTGCGCCGCAGCTGGCTGGCGTTGGCCGCCTCGCGGAGCAGGTCGAGTTCGTCGTAGATGGTCTTTTCGTAGTCGTTGACCACTTCCACCGGGTGCAGGCGGCGGGCGTCGGCGGACACCCGCTCGGCGCCCTTGGCGATCAGGAACAGCCAGGCCAGGTCTTGGGCAATCACCGGTTTGAGGCCCGGGCGTACCACCTTGACCACAACTTCCTCGCCGCTTTTAAGGCGGGCGGCGTGCACCTGGGCCACCGAGGCTGACGCCAGCGGCTCGACGTCGAAGCGGCTGAACACCTCGCCGACCTTGGCGCCGAGCTGCTCTTCGATCAAGGCCACGGCCTTTTTCGGGTCGAACGGCGGCACGCGATCCTGCAGCATCATCAGTTCGTCGGCGATGTCGGTGGGCAACAGGTCGCGGCGGGTGGACAGCAGTTGGCCGAACTTGATGAAGATCGGCCCCAGGTCTTGCAGCGCCAGGCGCAGGCGCGCCCCACGGCTGAGCGTTGAGGGCTTGCGCGGCAGCCAGCGCCAAGGCATCAGCAGGCGCAGGCTCATCAGCCACCAGGGCAGGGGCAGGTCGAACAACAGGTCATCGAGACGGTAGCGGATCACCACACGCTGGATGCGAAAGAGACGGCGGACGGCGAGCAGCTTCATGCGTTATCGCTGGTATCAAGGGATCGGGAGAGGCGCAGCAGGCGCGCCTCGAGGCGTTCTGTGTCGATTTTCAGGGCATCGAGCTCGCTGAAAGCGGCTTCGGCTTCGCGCTTGCCGACCAGGGTGCGGGACTCTTCGGCCAGGTACTCGGAGAGGTTCTGGCTGAAGCGCGTCAGGCCCTGGCGGGTCCAGCGCGCGCGCAGGCGGATGTGGCCGGCGAGCAGCGCAGTGGCCACCGGGCCGAGCCAGCGCTGCAGTTCGTGCTCCCAGTCCAGTTCGAGGTCTTGCAACACGCCGAACAGGTCGAGCAACACAGCGCTATCGCCATGCAGTTCGACCTGCGGGCTGTGCAGCACGGCGGTTTTGTCCTTGGCCAGCGCCAGTTGCGCCAGGCTGCCGGCAGGGGCGCACAGGCTGCAGTCGACTTCGCCCTCCCAGTGCGCGGCCAGCATCAGGCCGTCTTCATCGGGCAGGATGAACACCTGCAGGGCCGGCTGACGGCAATCGATCTCGATGACCTTGCCTTCCAGCGCGGCCAGCCGCGGCAGCGCCGTGCTGTCCATGCGCAGGACGCGGTTCAGGCCATGTTCGACGCTGGCGAGCAGCCCGGCCAGCAGCATCAGGGCTTGATTCCCCGGTGCACGGCAACGATACCGCTGGTCATGTTGTGGTAGGTGACGCGGTCGAAGCCGGCGTCGACCATCATGGCCTTGAGGGTTTCCTGGTCGGGGTGCATGCGGATCGATTCGGCCAGGTAGCGGTAGCTTTCCGAGTCGTTGGTGATCAGCTTGCCGGCCAGCGGCATGAAGGCGAACGAGTAGGCGTCATAGGCCTTGGACATCAGCTTGTTGGTCGGTTTGGAGAACTCCAGGATCAACAGGCGGCCACCGGGCTTGAGCACGCGCAGCATCGAGCGGATGGCTTCGTCCTTGTGGGTGACGTTGCGCAGGCCGAAGGCGATGGTCACGCAGTCGAAGTGGTTGTCCGGGAACGGCAGCTTCTCGGCGTCGGCCTGGACGAACTCGATGTTGCCGGCCACACCACGGTCGAGCAGGCGGTCACGGCCGACCTTGAGCATCGAATCGTTGATGTCGGCGAGCACCACTTGCCCGGTCGGGCCCACAAGACGCGAGAACTTGGCGGCCAGGTCACCGGTACCACCGGCAATGTCCAGCACGCGGTTGCCAGTGCGCACGCCCGACAGCTCGATAGTGAAGCGCTTCCACAGGCGGTGCATGCCGCCGGAAAGCACGTCGTTCATCAGGTCGTATTTGGCGGCTACGGAGTGGAACACCTCGGCGACTTTCTTCGCCTTCTGGCTCTCCGGTACGTCTGTGTAGCCAAAATGGGTGGTGGGTTCGGCGTGTTCGCCTTTGCGCTGGTCGTTCATATCGCTTCACCGGAAAAAATTACCGCCATTCTAGGGCGAATGGGCGGATTTGTCTTGGCGGGGTGTGCCATGCGGCAGGGGCGGGCATAATGCCAATTATGTCTACATACCCAGGAACACCCGCATGACCCAGATCAGCGTTGAACGCAAACACTCCCTCGGCCGCGAGGGCGCCCGTGCCAAGGCCGAAGCGCTGGTGGACAAGCTGAGCCGTGAATACGACCTCAAGGCCACCTGGAACGGTGACCGGGTCGATGTGGCCCGCAGCGGCGCCAACGGCAGCGTGCACATTGGCGAGGACAGCATCCGCGTCGAACTGAAGCTGGGCATGATGCTGTCGATGATGAGCGGCACCATCAAGGGCGAGATCGAGCGGGCACTGGACAAGGCCCTGGCGTGATGCAGCCTGCGGGGCCGACGAGCCCCGCAGCTATCTGTCGTGCTCAAGGCTCCGGGAACGGAATGATGTCCTTGTCACGCTCATACAACAGGTCGCCACCATAGACCCTGAGCCGTTCATACCTGTTGGCGGCGCGCATGAGTTGCTCGCTGCGGGACTTGGCCTTCGGCAGTTTCAGGTGGCCCTGGGTAAAGGCATGGGCGGGCGCGTTCGCGCTGGGGTAGTGAAAGTGTGCCTCCCAGAGCAGTTCGCTGCCAGCCGCGCGTACCTTGTCTATCCGGTAGATATCCAGAAAGTGCCCGTCTGCGGTGCGGGTGCGCTTGTCCACCCGCCTGACGGTGACTGCGCCAAGCTCCTTCAGGGCGCGCACCACCCAGCTCTCCGGATACTGGGTGTTGAAATAGATCGTTGTCAGCGCCTGGTACTTTGCATCGCGGGTGCGCTTGATGGCTTTAAAGAGTTTGTCCTTCAGCACAGGACTGGCTTCGGCATTCAGTTCATTGTGGACACCTGTGAGTTTGTCCATGTGCTGATCGAGTCGGTCAGCCAGTGTTTGTGGTTGCTCCATGTAGCGCTCGGCGCTGCGGATCTCTGCCTCGGTCTGGGCTACAAGGCGCGTACCTTCACTGCGTAACTTCTTTTGACTCTTGCCTGGTTGTGAAACCTTTGGCGCTTCCAGCCATACATCGCCGTGCTGTTCGAGTTCGCAGGCTGCCGTTTTGCTCACGGGGTCGTACTGGATTGCGCGACCGTCCCTCAGCGTCTCTTCAACCAGGGTTTTCTTGTGCCGGGCGGTACGGATGCTTTTCAGCTTCCTTAACGGCTGCGTACGGATTTTCGCTTGCCCGTGCGCAGGGCCGGGTGTAACAGGCGCCTGTGCCGCCCCCGCCAGCTCGAATCTTTCGGTGTAGGCGGCGTCCAGGGCGCGCTCGGCAAGGTTACGCAACTTGGTGACCTGTTCGACGAAGCCCTGCAAGGGCTGCGTATCAATCGCCGGATCGTTCAGCGCCAGCAGGTCCTCGGCGGTATTGAGGGCGCCGGTGTACGCCTGGCGCACACTGCTGAGTACTTCTATCTGATCGTCAAGCGATTGTTCACTGGCCAGCAAGCCGTCATGGTTCAGCACGGCCTTACGAAGCTCGGGCCCACAAAGGCGTTGAGGCTGGCTGTCGATGTGCTCGATACTTTCAGGCGTCAGGTTTTCCCTTTTAAAAGCCAGCGAGGCCAGGTCCACGCATGTTTGGGCACACAGCATGACCGTGGAATAAGGTCGATGTTGCGTGGCATTCGCCAGTTCTGTCTCTTTGTTTGCAAATGCGATGCTGGCGTCACTTGATGCTTTTGTCAGATTGCGATCGAGGCGTTCGCTGGCTTTGAGCAAACGCTTGCTGATGTCGAGGGCGACGTTGCGAGCTGCTCTGTATTCTGTAATTGAGTGTATTTCTTCAGGTGTTCGGGGCAGGCGGGGAAGTTGCCTGGCCACGCTGTCGAGGTGGATGTAGTCAGTCTCCAGCAACAAGCGATTGAGCAGGCTGACGTCGTTGTCAATTGACAAGTGGTAAAGGTTGCCAAGGTTGTCTGTGTAGCGTTTGTTGCCGAACTGCTGATACACCGGCTCGCACAGTTCGGACGTGTCGTTTATGGTCGCGGTGAGGACGGCGGCGCGTTCTTCCATCAGGGTCGAGGCTGCTCTCACGGCGTCCCCGAGCTCAACCCGCAGCGCTCTCAACGCTTGCAGATCGTCCAGTTGCTGCTGGGACGGCGTTGCCACAGTGTCGCCCTGCTCGGGCGCCTTATAGGTGTCTGCGTAGTTTTTCACCTGTTCATCGAGCGGTTGCAGGGTCAGCAGATTCGCAGGAATCGTTTCGTCGTAGACTTCAAGTGCCTCGACCCGCTCGATGACGGCGTTGCTCATCCTCTGGAAATCCACCTTGGGCGTGTTTTTCACAGGCATGCCGCCGGCCATCCTCAGTTGAAGTGCCCATTCACCATTCCACCGGCTGATCCAGGGGCCCCTTTCGCGCGCTCGGCCTACGATGTGATAACCGTCGGCTTCACCGCCCCATTTGGATTCCCATTCGCTCTGGCTCTGGTCAGGGCCGATGATCTGTACACCGCTCCAGCATTCCTGCACTTCATAAGGCGTGTCGTGCAGCTTGACGTAATGGTGCCCTTCGACTTCGTAGAGGCCGCGCAGGCGGCCTGTAGCGATCGGGGCATGCCCTTGCAGGGAACGCTTGGCTTGCAGCTTGGCCAGCGCGATGCGTCGTTCCTGCGGCAGGTTGGTCAGACGTTGGCTGTCGTTCCAGTGGCTGACCCTCGGGGAAGGAAATGCCTGTTCATCCTTGGCGGGTTCCCAAGGTAGCTCCCGGGGCGCTTCTGCGACTATCGACGGCGTCAGGCCTGCCGAAACCGGTGCGGTGAAACGCGCTGCTGGCGCTGGGGGCGCAGGTGTGCCGGTATGCGGCTCCGGGATTTGGCGATGCGCTAGCAACATCGCCAGGTTGGTCAACAAATCGGTGATTGCGATGGCTCTTTCCTGCTCCGAGCCATGCAGCAGTGCAGGAATATCGTCCTTCAAGGTGGCGACTGTTTGCAGTAGCCACACTGCGCTTGCTGCAGGTCCGCTTAACAGCATGGAGCCGGTGTTGAAAAGTGCCCAGGCAATCTGTTTGACCAAGGCCCATTTCGCTTGTGCATTGGAAACGCTGTTACGTGTTGCCATGAAGAGCATGGCATCTACCCGGCTCTTGAACATGTGCGCGTCAAGATCGCCTGCCCAGGCCTCGAACGTTGCGTCCACGGGAAGTGCAAGCGTGGCCAGGACGGTGTCCACCACTGCGCTTTGTGGGTTGACCAAATGGGCCAACTGGGAAAGGCGAGGGTGCAGATGTGGGCGGAGAAACCCACCGTTTTCGTAGAGCTGTCGGGCGTCTTTATCCAGCCAGTCGAGCATGCTCTGTTGCAGGTCGCCACCTTCGCGGACGCTGTTCATCAACGCATCCAGGCTGGCGAATTGCAGAATCGTGTCTTCTGGGTAAAGGGGACGATACAGGACCCAGCGGTTGGTTGTGGTTGGCAGACTGATCAGGTACATACCCTGCACCGTATCGCTAGACGAGGCGCCAGGCGCGCACAAGAAGGCCAATGGGGCCATGCTTGTCGCCTGCGATTGTTTAGCCGCCTGGCTAAATTCGACCAGTGCCTGACAGGCACTTTCACTGAGCTTCTTGTTGATCGTGGTCTGCAGGGCATTGAGCATCAGGTTGCTCCGCCATTCTTTGGCGAACCGGGCAGTTCGAGTTGCTTTCCCGGGTGGCCCGTCGATCTTGCTGTGTACGTAGGGCGAATAGTGGCCGCCAATGTCGACCTTGAGTACCAGGCTTTCCACCTCTTCGATGGTCAACCAGTCGCTGATGCCAGCATGACTGGCGTCGGTGATGCCCGTTATTGCCTCCAGCTGGCCGGCTTGCAGGCGGGAAATGGCAAGATCGGTCAGGGAGACGCGTCTACTGAACAGCGATTGCCCTCCGCCTGCAGGCCCGGAGGGCATGGCTTTGTCGATACTGATGAACACTTTGTCCGGGTCGAGGGCTGTCTTGTCAGGGTGGTCGCTTAGCAGCTGCTCGCGCAGTCGGCGGTTGGCAAAACGGTGCAGGCCGTCTATGTCGCCAAGGGATGTCAGCCCTTTCGATTGCCCTTGACTGGCTGCAAGTTCAAGCATTGCCGCGTGATAATTGAAGCGATCAGTATCAGAGGCATCGGCAAGCCATTGGGGAAGTTCGATATCGGGTAAATCAGGGTTCAGGTAGCCAAGCTCGGAAAAAAATCCGGAGGGGTCGGTGATGTTGCTGAACACCGTTTCCAGTTGATCGGCTTCGGTCAGGTTGCCCAGGCGTAGGTGGCTGATGCGATCAAGAATGCTGTTGAGCACCTGGGTTGCCTGCCAGGCGAAGACGTCTTCGCTCAATGCACGCTGCGTCCATGACATGCTTTCAAAGCGATAGCTCTCGGCCAGCTCATTCTGCAGCGCCGCAGCCAGCGTCGCAAAGTCGGCATGGCTGCTGATGTGCCCCGATGGCCTGCAACGCAGCACTGATGTACGGCTGCCGTGTGTTCCCGTGAGGACCAGGTCCGGTATGGCGTGCAGGTAGGATGTTCCGTTGTCGCTGAGGGAAACTTGCAGGGCGCTGACCGTCAGCCCTTCGCCACTGCCCACGAGCATCGTGTAGAGCGCGTGCTTTTCACCTTCGTTCAGGCCTGGCTGCTGGATGTTGGCAAGCAGCGAGGCCTTGATCATCTGCTGCAGCCAGCGTAAGCGCGTCACATCCGATTCGCCGAAGCCGTTCCAGTAGCTGATTTGCGCCTGTTGCAGGTTTTCCCTAATTCCCGCGAGCAAGGTGTCGAAGGCGCTATTGAGCTTGCTCATGTCAAGGTCGATCTGCGGTTGCGCAGTGGCATCGAGCCCTTGCTCTTGAGCGCGAAAGACTGCGGGCGGCGCGATGCTCAAAGGGCCCAGTTTTTCCAGCGACACGCGCTCGCCTGTCAGAAGGTGTTGTAGCAGCCTGTCGACCAACCCAGTGTTGGCAGCCTCTGCGCCGAGCAAGGTAAAGGCTTCGAGGGATTCGAGGCTCGGGTTATGGGTTGCGATCCAGGGGTAGCGATCTAGCAGAACTGCGAAACCGTCGGTGGCGATAACCTGGCGTAAGGTTGGGCGACTGGCGAAATGATTCGCGATGAGTTGTCGAAACGTGTTGCGCTGGGGCATGGTCGGGAGGCTCCGCTTGGCGGTCGTTGGGAAACGTGACGCTAGCGCTGCCTGGCCTGCGGTCGGTGTTGCATAGATCTGTTTAGGGTGCGAATTCTAATTTCCCTCCCTACCTTATGCTCAAGCCCAACCTCCATGGGCGGTTCCTCTCCACTCATGAGCATGAGGTACTAGAGCATGGCCAAAGTGAATGTGAAGAAAAAGGACGACGCCCCAGGCACCCTGGGCGAGGTGCGCGGCTACGCGCGCAAGATCTGGCTGGCAGGTATCGGCGCCTATGCCCGCGTCGGCCAGGAAGGTTCCGAGTACTTCAACGAGTTGGTAAAAGCCGGCGAAGGCGTTGAAAAACGAGGCAAGAAGCGCATCGACAAAGAGCTCGATGCGGCCAACAACCAGCTGGATGAAGCGACCCAGGAAGTCAGCCGCGTACGCGGCAAGGTCGAAGTTCAACTCGACAAGATCGAAAAAGCTTTCGACGCACGGGTTGGTCGCGCCTTGAATCGCCTTGGCATTCCGTCTAAACATGACGTTGAGGCGTTGTCCATCAAGCTTGAGCAACTGCACGAACTGCTTGAGCGCGTCGCGCACAAACCATAAGGAGAGCAGGATGGCTGGCAAGAAGAATTCCGACAAAGAAAGCAGCTCCTGGGTCGGCGGGATCGAGAAGTATTCCCGCAAGATCTGGCTGGCGGGGCTGGGGATCTATTCGAAGATCGACCAGGACGGCCCGAAGCTGTTCGACACGCTGGTGAAGGACGGCGAGAAAGCCGAGAAGCAGGCGAAGAAGACCGCCGAAGACGTGGCCGACAGCGCCAAAGCTTCGACCACCTCGCGCGTTTCGGGTGTGAAGGACCGTGCGCTGGGTAAATGGAGCGAGCTCGAAGAAGCCTTCGACAAGCGCCTGAACAGCGCCATCTCGCGCCTGGGCGTGCCGAGCCGCAACGAGATCAAGGCCCTGCACCAGCAGGTGGACAGCCTGACCAAGCAGATCGAGAAACTGACCGGTGCTTCGGTCACGCCGATCTCCAAGGCGGCCGCGAGCAAGTCCGCTGCTAAGGCGCCTGCCAAGCCGGCTGTGAAAACTGCGGCGGCCAAGCCAGCGGCCAAGGCTGCTGCGGCTAAGCCTGCAGCCAAAACCGCTGCTGCCAAGCCAGCGGCTAAACCGGCTACCAAGCCTGTTGCGGCCAAGCCTGCGGCGGCTAAGAAGCCTGCAGTGAAGAAGGCTCCGGCCAAACCGGCCGCCGCCAAACCGGCAGCGCCTGCCGCCAGCGCGGCGCCTGCTCCGGCGGCTACTGCGGCGCCAGCGCCAAGCGCGGCACCGGTCAGCAGCACCCCGTCGGCTCCGACCGGCACCGGGACCCTGATCTAGTCCCGCGTCGGCTTCTTCGCGGGGCAAGCCCGCTCCCACAGATTCAGCTCAGCTTGCAAACCCTGTGCTGGGTCTCTGTGGGAGCGGGCTTGCCCCGCGAAGAGCACACCGCCGATGCGGCACTACCCCTCCAGATACCGCACCGCCAACTGCTCCCACAGATTCAGCTCAGCTTGCAAACCCTGTGCTGGGGCTCTGTGGGAGCGGGCTTGCCCCGCGAAGAGGGCACCGCCGATGCGGCACTACCCCTCCAGATACCGCACCGCCAACTGCTCCGCCGCCGCCCGTGCCTGCGTCTGCAGATGCGGCGCCACCAGCATCATCACCTGGTACACCACAATCCCCACATCCCCCTCACGCCCCAGCACCCGCTGGTAATCCAGCGAGAACATCAGCGTCAGGGTGATCTGCTCCACCAGTTGTCCCAGCGCCTGGGTCTCACTCGTCACCTGCCCCTGGCCCTTGAGGCTGGCCAGCAGCGCGGCAAGGGTTCGCTTGAGCGCGTTGATCAGGCTGCGCATGCCGCGGGCCAGCTTGGGCAAGCGCCCGGTCAGGTTGGACAGGTCCTGGAACAGGAAGCGGTACTGGGCCATGCGCTCGACGATCAGGTGCAGGAACAGCCAGTAGTCCTCGGCATCCAGGCGCACCTCCAGCGGTGGGTCGAGCAGCGGCATCAGCGCTTCTTCGAAGCGCTCGAACAGGCCCAGCACCACGGGCTCCTTGCCATGGAAGTGGTAATACAGGTTGCCAGGGCTGATGCCTAGCTCATTGGCGATCTCCAAAGTCGAGACGTTCGGTTCGCCTTGCTGGTTGAACAGATGCAGGGCGCATTCGAGGATACGGTCGCGGGTTTTCATCCAGGCGGTGTGCTCATCGGGTCAGGACATAGGTGCCTGGCGCAGGGCCCAGCGGTGGATAGGTTGCATTGCCAAGCGCCGTACGCGGTGCTTTGAGCGGGCCTGAGCGTGGTGTGACCCACTCCAGCCACAGCGGCCACCAGCTGCCCTCGCTGCGCTGGGCATCATGGAACCAGGCACGTGGGTCGCTCGAAAGCTTCGGGTTGGCCAGGTAGTAGGCCTTGGGGTTGCCGGGTGGGTTGATGATGCTCTGGATGTGCCCGCTGTTGGCCAGCACGAAGCGCCGGTCGCCGCCGAGCAACAGGGCCGAGCGGTACACGGCGTCCCAGGGGGTGATGTGGTCGTTGCTGCCGGCCACGGTAAAACTGTCGAGGTCGACCTGCTTGAGGTCAATGGGCGTGCCGCAGACCTCAAGGCCGGCCGGGTGGGTCAGCGGGTTGAGCTTGAAGAAGTCCAGCAGGTCGCCATGCAGCGCCGCAGGCAGGCGCGTGCTGTCGGCATTCCAGTACAGAATGTCGAAGGCGGGCGGGGTCTTGCCGAGCAGGTAGTTGTTGACCCAGTAGTTCCAGATCAGGTCGTTGGGCCGCATCCAGGCGAAGATGCGCGCCACTTCGGCGCCGTCCAGCACGCCGCGCTGGTACGAACGGCGCTTGGCCGCCTCGATGGTCTGCTCGTCGGCGAACAGGCTGGCGGGGCTTTCGAACTTGCTGTCGAGCAGGCTGACCAGGTACGTGGCGCTGCGTACCCGGCGCAACTGATGCTTGGCTTGCAGGTGCCCTTGCAGTGCTGCCAGGGTCAGGCCGCCAGCGCAGGCGCCCATCAGGTTGGGGTCGCGGTTGCCGCTGATGCTGCGGCAGGCATTGAGCGCTTCTTCCAGGGCCTGAACATAGCTGGACAGGCCCCATTCGCGGTGGCGTGGGTCAGGGTTGCGCCAGCTGACCATGAACACCTGCAGGCCGTTCTTGAGCATGTACTGGACAAAGCTGTTGGTCGCGCTCAGGTCGAAGATGTAGAACTTGTTGATCTGCGGCGGCACGACCAGCAGCGGCCGGGCGTGCTGCTTTTCGCTCATCGGCTGGTACTGGATCAGCTCCAGCAACTCGTTGCGAAACACCACGGCGCCTGGAGTTGCCGCCACGTTGCCGCCCACCTCGAAGGCGCGCTCGTCCACCTGGCGAGGCAAGCCATCGTTGTGGCGCAAATCGTCGAGCAGGTGCGCCACACCACGCACCAGGCTCTGGCCACCGGTGTTGAGCAGCTCCTTCACTGCCAGTGGGTTGAGCAGCGAGTTGCTGGGTGCGAGGGCGTCGTTGATCAGGCTGAACAGGAAATGCGCACGGGCCCGGTCATCGTCGTTCAGGTGGCTTTCCTCGATCCACAGGCGGGTCTGCTTCTGCCAGGCCAGGTAGGCTTGCAGGCCACGCCGGTAAAACGGGTTCTGGCTCCACGTCGGGTCGCTGAAGCGCGTGTCTCGCGGGCTTGGCTGATAGGGTGTGTCGCCGAGCATCACCCGGCCCAGCTGGCCGCTCAGGGCCAGCAGGTGGCGGGCGGTGTGCAGCGGATTGCGCAAGCCATGGCGGCCGACACTGCGCAGCGTGGAAATCAAATCGCGACCGCGCAGGCCGAGGACGGCGTTCTGCACGTTCATGCTGGTGGCGGGAAGCGTTGGCGTTCCTTTGGCCGGTTTGTCTTTCATGGCAACACTCCCTCGTCTTACCCTTCCGCCCGGTGGCCTCATCGCGGCCAAGCCTGCGCCTACACGCCCGAAGCCGGGCGAGGGTGCATGACTGCGCGCTGACGCTCTTGCTGAAGGAACTTCATGATGATCGGGGCGACGGCCTCGGCCCGGGTGATCAGAAACAGATGGCCGTCGTCGATAATGTGTAGCTGGGCATTGGGAATCCGCCAGGCCAGCAGGCGCATGTTGATCAGCGGGATCAGCGGGTCGTCATCGCCGGCCAGCACCAGGGTGGGCTGCTGGATCTTGTGCAGCCAGTGAATGCTGGTCCAGCCAAACCCTGCGAACAGTTGCCAGTAGTAGCCCAGCTTGCCGCCGGAACGCACCTTGGATGCGTGTTGCATGGCAAGGTCCGGGTCGCGGCGAAAGCCACCGCCGTAGATCAACGGGGCGATGCGGATCACATGAGAAGGCTGAATGTAGCGCCGTGGGCTGGCCATCATCCACAGCACCTTGGGCTTGCCCGGCACCATCACTGCACCCGCAGCGGTAGCGGCCAGTACCAGCTTCTTGCAGCGCTCGGGGTAGTCGTGGGCGAACTGCTGGGCCAGGGCGCCGCCCCAGGACACGCCAATCACATTGACCTGGCCGTAATCGAGGTAGTCGAGCATGCGTGCCGTCAGCTTGGCCAGCCCAGGGAAGCGATAGGGCTGGCGCGGCGTGGACGAGCCGCCAACGCCCGGCACGTCGAAGGCGATGACTTCAAGGTCCGGGTCCAGTGCTTCGATGAACGGGAACACCAGCTCCAGGTTGGCGCCGATGCCGTTGAAGATCAGCAGCGGCGTCAAGTGCGGCTTGCCTGGGCGCACGGCAGTGCGGATGGACTGATTGTCCAGTTCGACGGTCCTGAAGATATAGGGTTGCGGCATGCGCGTGGCTCTGTGGTGTAGTGAACACCGTGGCCCACCCGCAGGTAGCCACGGCGCTGCAACTCAACGTTCGTGAACGTAGGTGCCCGGAGATGCCTCGCCAGCGGCATAGGCGCGGTTGCCCAGGCGGGTCGGCGCTTTTTTCAGGTCGCCGGCACGTTCGCCCAGCCACGTCTGCCAATGCAGCCACCAGGAATCGGCATGCTTGGTCGCGTTCTCCTGCCAGGCCACGGGGTCGCCTGGGCGATCGGCGCCGGTCATGAAGCGCGCCTTGGGGTTGCCCGGCGGGTTGAGGATGCTCTGGATGTGGCCGCTGTTGGACAGCACGAACTCGATCTTGCCGCCAAACAGGTGCGCCGAGCGGTAGCAGGACGGCCACGGGGTGATGTGGTCGTTGGTGCCTGCCAGGCTGTAGATGTCGCAGGTGACCTGCTTCAGGTCGATCGGCGTGCCGCACACTTCCAGTGCGTCGGGACGGATCAGCGGGTTGCTTTTGAACATCTCGATCAGGTCGCCATGGAAGGCGGCCGGCAGGCGCGTGGTGTCGTTGTTCCAGAACAGGATGTCGAACACCGGTGGCTCGTTGCCCAGCAGGTAGTTGTTGACCCAGTAGTTCCAGATCAGGTCGTTGGGGCGCATCCAGGCGAACACCTTGGCCATCTCGCTGCCTTCGAGCACGCCGGCCTGGTAGGAGTGGCGCTTGGCGGCTTCGAGGGTCTGTTCGTCGACGAACAGCGCGACCTGGGTGTCCATGGTGGTGTCCAGCACGCTGACCAGCAGGGTCAGGGCATTGACCTTCTTCTCGCCAAGGGCGGCGTAATGGCCCACCAGCGCGGTGCAGGTGATGCCGCCGGAGCAGGCGCCGAGCATGTTCAGGTCTTTGCTGCCGGTAATTGCCAGCACCGCATCGACCGCTTCCTTGAGTGCATCGATGTAGGTCGACAGGCCCCATTCACGCTGGGCCTTGGTCGGGTTGCGCCAGCTGATGATGAAGGTCTGCTGCTGGGCGCGCAGGCAGAAGCGCGCCAGGCTTTTTTCCGGGCTGAGATCGAACACGTAGAACTTGTTGATCTGCGGCGGCACCACCAGTAGCGGCCGCGCATGTACTTGTTCGGTGATGGGGCTGTACTGGATCAGCTCCAGCACGTCGTTGCGGAACACCACGGCGCCGTCGCTGGTGCCCAGGTTCTTGCCCACTTCGAAGGCGTCCATGTTCACCTGGCTGGGCATGCCGCCGTTGTTGACCACGTCTTTGGCCAGGTTGGACAGGCCATCGAGCAGGCTTTTGCCACCGGTTTCGAAGAAGCGTTTGACCGCTGCCGGGTTGGACAAGGTGTTGGTCGGCGCCATGGCCTCGGTCATCAGGTTGATGACGAACTGCCCGCGGCTGATGTCCTGGGGCGACAGGTCGCTGCTGCCGATCCACTCCTGCAGCTCATTGCGCCAGGCCAGGTAGGTTTGCAGGTAGCGGCGGTAAAGGGGGTTGTTGCTCCAGGCGGGGTCGTTGAAGCGGCGGTCGTCGCTCTCGGGGGCCAGGCTGGATTTGCCCAGCAGCACGTTCTTCAGCTCCAGGCCAAAGTGCGCCACGTGCTTGGCGCTGTGCAAGGGTTGGCGCACTGCCTGGCGCAGCACGGTACGTGCCGAGCTCAGCAGGTCCTTGCGGCGGATGCCGATGACCGGGTTCAACCCCAAGGTGTTCTCCGAGGCTTGCCGCTGCAACTCATCGTTGTTCTTGTTACTCATCTACGACGCTCCGTTGTCCAGAGACGAGTACCGGTTGCCTGTGGCGGGGTGCACAGTCCAGAGCCCGGTACTGCTACTCGGGTGACCAGTGATAAGGAACAGCGGTGCTGCTGGCCGGATGCATGGGGTGATGAGCTGCGGGGAATTCTGCGTGTGAAGACAGCCTGCTTTCGCTCGCGACCTCTACATACCGGCTTGGTCCTGATTGCCTTCAAGGCGATGCAGGGAACTTGCCAGCTCCATTGGTTACCCGACTTTCATGTAATGCGCAAGACAGCCCGTCACTGGGCTGTCTGTAGGGCATTCAAGCAGATGAGATTAGAAAATGCGCTCTAAACATTGGATGGCTTGCGCTAGAGCATGAGTTTCACCACCGATTCGGCCGGATCGCGGGACTTTCCGGCCTTATGCAACTCGTCGAGGTACTCGGCCCAGAGCTGATCCTGGCGCAGGCTTAACTGCTCAAGGTATTCCCAGGTGAACAGGCCGCTGTCATGGCCATCGTCGAAGGTCAATTTCAGTGCATATTGGCCAGCGGGTTCGAGGCCGACGAGGCCGACGTTGATCTTGCCCACTTGCAGGATAGGGTTGCCGTGGCCCTGGACCTCGGCGGAGGGGGAGTGCACGCGCAGGAATTCGGCGGGCAGGTGGTAGACCTCGTTGGGGCCGTAGGTAAGGCTGAGGGTCTTGGAGGCTTTGTGCAGATTGATGGCGGTGGGTAGACGGGCCATGGCTGAATCTCTCGGGAGCTGATGGTGCAAGCTTCCAGCTTCGGTGCAAGAGATTCAAGTTTGATTGGGGCCGCAAAGCGGCCCCATACGGTCTTACAGGATGTAGCGCGACAGGTCTTCGTTCTGCGCCAGCTCACCCAGGTGGCTGTTCACATACCCGGCGTCGATCTGGATCGACGTTTCGTCGTGAGTGCTGGCCAGGTCGCCGGCACTGAACGACACCTCTTCGAGCAGGCGCTCGAGCAGGGTGTGCAGGCGGCGGGCACCAATGTTTTCGGTCTTTTCGTTGACCTGGTAGGCGATCTCGGCCAGGCGCTTGATACCGTCGGTGAGGAACTCGATGTTCAGGCCTTCGGTCTTGAGCAGGGCCTGGTACTGTTCGGTCAGCGAAGCGTGCGGCTCCTGCAGGATGCGCTCGAAGTCTTGCGGGGTCAGCGCCTTGAGTTCGACACGGATCGGCAGACGGCCTTGCAGCTCAGGTACCAGGTCGCTCGGCTTGCTCAGGTGGAACGCGCCCGAGGCGATGAACAGAATGTGGTCGGTCTTGACCATGCCCAGCTTGGTGTTGACGGTGCAGCCTTCGATCAACGGCAGCAGGTCGCGCTGAACGCCCTCGCGGGATACATCGGCGCCGCCGACGTTGCCGCGCTTGGCCACTTTGTCGATTTCGTCGATGAACACGATGCCATGCTGTTCGACGGCTTCCAGGGCCTTGGCCTTGAGTTCTTCTTCGTTGACCAGGCGGCCCGCTTCTTCCTCGCGGACCATTTTCAGTGCTTCTTTGACCTTGAGCTTGCGCGCCTTGCGCTTGCCCTTGCCCATGTTGGCGAACAGGCTCTGCAGCTGGTTGGTCATCTCTTCCATGCCGGGCGGCGCGGCGATTTCGACGCCCACGGCATCAGCCACTTCGATTTCGATTTCCTTGTCGTCCAGCTGGCCTTCGCGCAGGCGCTTGCGGAACAGCTGGCGGGTGTTGGAATCGCTGCTGGTCTGCGCGGCTTCTTCGCTGAAGCTGGTGACCCGCGCCTGCGGCAGCAGGGCGTCGAGGATGCGGTCTTCGGCGGCGTCTTCGGCGCGGTGGCGCACGCGGATGATCTCCTGCTCGCGGAGCATCTTAAGCGCGGCATCGGCCAGGTCGCGGATGATCGACTCGACATCACGGCCCACGTAGCCGACTTCGGTGAACTTGGTCGCTTCGACCTTGATGAACGGCGCGTTGGCCAGCTTGGCCAGGCGACGGGCGATTTCGGTCTTGCCGACACCGGTCGGGCCGATCATCAGGATGTTCTTCGGTGTCACCTCGGCACGCAGCTCGGCAGGCAGCTGCATGCGCCGCCAGCGGTTGCGCAGGGCGATGGCCACGGCGCGCTTGGCGTCGTCCTGGCCGATGATGTGGCGGTTGAGTTCGTGAACGATTTCGCGGGGGGTCATGGACATGATGAAAATGGTCCTCAAGCAGAATGAGTCAGCGTGGAAAAGCCCCACCACTGGGATGGGGCGCCAGAACAGCTGATCAGTCGGCCAGGTCCTGCTCCTCGATGGTCAGGTTATGGTTGGTGAACACGCAGATGTCACCGGCGATGTTCAGGGCGGTCTCGGCGATTTCGCGGGCCGAGAGGTCGGTCTTGTTCAGCAGGGCACGGGCTGCGGCCTGGGCGTAGGCGCCACCGGAACCCATGGCGATCAAGCCGTCTTCGGGTTCGACCACGTCGCCGTTGCCGGTGATGATCAGCGAGGCATCCTTGTTGGCCACGGCCAGCATGGCTTCCAGGCGGCTCAGGGAGCGGTCGGTGCGCCATTCTTTGGCCAGCTCGACGGCAGCACGGACCAGGTGGCCCTGGTGTTTCTCCAGTTGCCCTTCAAAGCGCTCGAACAGGGTGAAAGCATCGGCGGTGGCACCGGCGAAACCGGCGATAACCTGGCCGTGGTACAGGCGACGAACCTTCTTGGCGTTGCCTTTCATCACGGTGTTGCCGAGGGAAACCTGGCCGTCGCCGCCCATGACGACTTTGCCGTTACGGCGGACAGAAACGATGGTGGTCAAGGGGAGAGTCTCCACGCAGCGGGGCGAAAGTGCCTGATGCAGACTCATATGGGGGTGGGGGGAAGGATTTCAACCTTGGGGGATGAGTGGTTGAGCTTGGCAGGCACATTTGAGCTGGCCCATTCGCGGGGCAAGCCCGCTCCCACAGGTTCTGCGCAATCATCAGGGTAAGCGGAGAACCTGTGGGGGCGGGCTTGCCCCGCGAATGGGCCGCAGAGCGGCCCCTGGGGTTACTCAGGCCTCGTGGCAGACGTGCCCATCGACCAAGGTATAACGCACGGCGCCAGGCAGGCAGTGGCCGATGAACGGGCAGTTTTCGCCACGGGAAAGCCACTGCTCGCCGGCGACGGTCGAGGCTTTCGGGTCGAACAGCACCAGGTCCGCCGCGCCACCGACCTTCAGCTCACCCGCCGGCAGGCGCATGGCGGCAGCCGGGCCGCTGGTCAGGCGCGCCAGCAAGGTCGGCAGATCGACCAGGCCGTCCTCGACCAGGGTCATGGCCAGTGGCAGCAGCACTTCGACGCTGCTAATGCCAGGCTCGGTGGCACCGAACGGGGCCAACTTGGCATCGCGCTCATGCGGCTGGTGGTGGCTAGAAATCGCCTGGATCACACCCGACTTGACTGCCGCGCGCAGGCCGTCGCGGTCGGCGGCGGTACGCAGCGGCGGCTGCACGTGGTACAGGCTGGAAAACTCGCGCAGCGACTCGTCGGTGAGAATCAGCTGATACAGCGCCACGTCGGCGGTCACCGGCAGGCCCAGTTCCTGGGCTTGGGCGATCAGCCGCGCGCCGCGGGCGCTGGTGATCTGGGTGAAGTGCGCGCGCACGCCAGACTGTTCGACCAGCAGCAGATTGCGCGCCAGGGCCACGGTCTCGGCGGTTTCGGGGATGCCCGGCAGGCCGAGGAAGCTGGCCATGGCGCCTTCATGGGCCAGGCCACCCTGGGCCAGGTCGCGGTCCTGGGAGTGGAACACCACGGTCAGGTCGAAGGTGGCGGCGTACTCCAGGGCGCGGGCCAGGGTGCGGTTGTTGGGGATTTGCTTGAGGCCATTGCCGAAGGCCACGCAACCGGTGTCGCGCAGGGCTACCAGCTCGGCCAGTTGCTCACCTTCCAGGCCCTTGGTCAGGGCGCCGATCGGGTAGACCTTGCTGTTGCCGGCTTCGCGGGCGCGGTCGAGAATCAGCTCGGCCACCGCCGAGGTATCCAGTACCGGTTTGGTCTGCGGCGGGCAGCACAGGCTGGTCACACCACCGGCCACGGCGGCGCGGGTTTCGCTGGCGATGTTGCCTTTGCGGCTGTAGCCCGGCTCGCGCAGGGCCACGTCGAGGTCGACCAGGCCAGGCGCTGCGATCAGGCCGTCGGCCTGGATCGTGCGGTTGGCGCTGAAGCCGGCCGGTGCCGCGCCGATCGCAGCGATGCGGCCGCCGTCCAGGTGCAGGTCGGTGATCTGGTCCAGGCCGCTCTTGGGGTCGATGACCCGGGCGCCAAGAATACTGATGCTCACAGGGCGTTCTCCTGGTCGAGTTGGCGTTGCGCGTTTTGCCCGCTCATGGCCATGGACAGCACGGCCATGCGCACGGCAATGCCGTACGTCACCTGGTTGAGAATCACCGAGTGCTTGCCGTCGGCCACTGCCGATTCGATCTCCACGCCGCGGTTGATCGGGCCAGGGTGCATGACAATGGCATCGGGCTTGGCACCGGCCAGGCGCGCGGTGGTCAGGCCGAACAGGCGGTAGAACTCGCCCTCGCTGGGCAGCAGGCCGCCGGCCATGCGTTCACGCTGCAGGCGCAGCATGATCACCACGTCGACATCTTTCAGGCCTTCGGCGAGGTCGGTGTAGACCTTCACGCCGTATTGCTCGATACCGATCGGGATCAGGGTTTTCGGGCCGACCACGCGGATGTCCGGGCAGCCCAGCGCCTTGAGCGCGAGCATGTCGGAGCGGGCCACGCGCGAATGCAGGATATCGCCGACGATGGCCACAGACAGGTTTTCGAAGCTGCCTTTGTGCCGACGGATGGTCAGCATGTCGAGCATGCCCTGGGTCGGGTGCGCATGGCGGCCATCGCCACCGTTGATCACGGCCACATCGGGGCACACGTGCTCGGCGATGAAGTGCGCGGCGCCCGAATCGGAGTGGCGCACGACGAACATGTCGGCAGCCATGGCTTCCAGGTTGCGCAAGGTGTCGAACAGGGTTTCGCCTTTGCTGGTCGAGGAGGTCGACACGTTGAGGCTAATCACGTCGGCAGACAGGCGCTGCGCGGCCAGTTCGAAGGTGGTGCGGGTACGGGTGGAGTTCTCGAAGAACACGTTGCACACGGTCTTGCCGCGCAGCAACGGGACTTTTTTAACGGCCCGGGCACCGACTTCCAGGAAGGAGTCGGCGGTGTCGAGGATCTCGGTCAGCAGTTCGCGGGGCAAACCGTCGAGCGAGAGAAAGTGGCGCAGCTGGCCCTGATCATTGAGCTGCAGCGGGCGCTTGGCGTCGATTGGCGTCATCGCGGGGGACTCTTAAAGGGCGGAAGCGGAGGCGAGGTCCTGGCGCTCGAGGGCGAGCGGTGCGGGTCCGGTCAATTTTACCCGTTCATGGGCTGCCAGCGACAGGGTGGCACCGAGCACATTGGGACGAATCGGCAGTTCGCCGGCATCCAGGTCGAGCAGGCAGACCAAGGTGACACTGGCCGGGCGGCCATAATCGAACAGTTCGTTGAGCGCGGCGCGAATGGTGCGGCCGCTCATCAGGACGTCGTCGATCAGCACCAGGTGCTGGCCTTCGATTTCGAAGGGTAGCTCGGACGGGCGCACCTGCGGGTGCAGGCCGTTCTGGCTGAAGTCATCGCGGTAGAACGACACGTCCAGGGTGCCCATGGGGCTGGTATCGCCCATTTCTTCCTGCAGCGCCTGGGCGACCCAGACGCCGCCCGTGCGGATGCCGATGAAGCGCGGCTCGGTGATAGCACGGCGGGCCAGGTGGGCGCGAAGGTCGACAGCCATCTGCCGGATCAGATCGGCGGGATTGGGTAGGCTCATTGCGTGCTCCTCGGGGGCCGCCGGCATTGCCCGGCGGCAAAGATGATCAGGTATTGGCCTCCAGCCAGCCTTGCAGCAGCAGGGCGGCGGCAATGGCGTCGACCGGGTTGTCGCGGTAGCTGCCGCGCTGGCCACCCCGGGTCAGGCGTTCGCCCTTGGCCTCGAAGGTGGTCAGGCGTTCGTCGTGGGTGTGCACGGGCAGGTTGAAGCGGCCGTTCAGGCGCCGGGCGAACTTCTCGGCGCGGGCGCTCATTTCGCTGGGCGTGCCGTCCATGTTCAACGGCAGGCCGACGACGATGGCGTCGGGCTTCCATTCGGCGACCAGTTTTTCCACCTGGGCCCAGTCCGGCACGCCGTTTTGCGCTTTCAGGGTGCACAGCTCGCGAGCCTGGCCAGTAATGACCTGGCCAACCGCCACGCCGATCTGTTTAGTGCCGTAGTCGAAGCCCAGCAGCAAGCGTAGTTCGGCCATCAGGCGTGGCCCGCCTGGCTGGTCAGCAGGCTGAGGTTGATGCCCAGGCTGGCGGCCGCAGCGTTCAGGCGCTGGTCGCTGGCAAGGCCGAAGATGATCTCGGGATCGAACGGGCAGTTGAGCCAGGCGTTATCGGCCAGCTCCGCTTCCAGCTGGCCAGCTTCCCAACCGGCGTAGCCCAGGGTGATCAGGCTGTTTTGCGGCCCGACGCCTTCGGCGATGGCAAACAGCACGTCCTGCGAGGTGGATAGCGACAGGCCCTGCAGCTCGATGGTGGCCTGGTAGGTGCACTCGCTGGAGTGCAGCACGAAACCGCGATCGGTCTGCACCGGGCCACCCTGGTAGATCGGCACGTGCAAGGTGCTGGCCGGGGGTTCATCGTCCGGGCGCAACTGTTCGAGGATATCGGCCAGGCTGAGCTCCTGCGGTCGGTTGACCACCAGGCCCATGGCGCCATTGGC
Organism: Pseudomonas putida; assembly: GCF_025905425.1. Lineage (NCBI taxonomy): Bacteria > Pseudomonadati > Pseudomonadota > Gammaproteobacteria > Pseudomonadales > Pseudomonadaceae > Pseudomonas > Pseudomonas putida. The sequence goes on from NZ_CP109603.1 coordinate 5,759,711, forward strand.
ATTGTGCTCGACGATGTACGTGAGGGTCTGGGCAAAGTTCGGATCGGCCATGTGCGGCATGGCGATCAGGAACTGATGCTTGAGGTAGCTCGGGGCGAGGGTTTTCATGGGGGATAGTGTGGCGCCAGGTGACGAGGCTGACAAGGTGGTTTGTGTGTCGCCTGTGCCGGCCCTTTCGCGGGGCGAGCCCGCTCCCACAAGGATCACCACAAGTCTGAAAACTGTGAAGGACCTGTGGGAGCGGGCTTGCCCGCGAAGAGGCCAGTACCGCCAGCTAATCAGTTACTCGACAACCGGTCCCCACGGGCAAATCGCCAAGTGCGGATGATCTCCAACCGGTCGAATTCCGCCAGGTCGCCGGTAAACGGCGCAAACGGCGCCGCCAGCCTGACGATGCGTTGCGCCGCCTGGTCCAGCACCGCTTGCCCGGACGACTCCAGCACCAGTACCTCGTACAGCGAACCATCGCGGTTGATCGACACCATCATGCGCAGGTTGCCGTAGATTTGCTGGCGCCGCGCTTCGTCTGGGTAATTGAGGTTACCCACCCGCTCGACCTTCTTGCGCCACTCCTCCTTGTACCAGGCGCCCTTGTCGCGCATGGTCGAGGCCGCGTTGAGGCGGTGGATGCGTGGGCGCTTGGCATACAGCTGCTGTTCGTTGGACAGCTCGGCCTCAAGGCTGGCGATCTGGCTGGACAGTTGCGAGCTGTCGAAGTCAGGCGTCGGTGTTGCCGGCTTGGGCTGCGCCTTGCTTTCCTTGGGTTTGGGTTCGACTTTTTGTGGTTTGGCGGCCTTGGTCACCACCGCCGACTTCTCGGGGGTGGGCGGCGGCGCGACGTCGGGCCTGGCCGCAGGTGGCGGTGTGACCTTGTTGATCTTGCTGTCCTGGAAGGGGGCGACCTCGGTGGTCTTGGGCACCGCCTTTTTTTCCAGGGTGCCGCTGCCTTGCTGGTTGTCCTGAGCCTGGAAATCGGCCTTCTCGGGCGCTTTCTCGCTTTTGAAGGTGGCCAGGGTGATGTCCATGGTGTGGCGGATTTCAGCAGGCTTGGCCACGGTAAAACCAACGCCAAGGATCAGCGCCAGGTGCACCAGGGCAGCCAGAAACAGGGTAAAGCCGAGCCGATCCACCGGGCGAACGCGGGGTGGCAGCAGGTCGGAGGGGATGTCAGCGGGCAGCGTCATCAGGTATCCAGCAACCGCGGGGCGGGGCAGCAGGCCAAGTAAAAAGGACCTGCATCATACCCCACTCTGCGATTATGCCGCGCGTTGCCGGTCAGCGGGCCTTCAGCTGGCGATCAATGGCGTCCATCAATTGCCCACCGATGTTGGTGTTGAACGCGTTGTCGATCTCGCGGATGCAGGTCGGGCTGGTGACGTTGATTTCGGTGAGGTGCTCGCCAATCACGTCCAAGCCCACGAACAGCAGGCCTTTTGCGCGCAGGGTCGGGCCGACTTGGGCCGCGATCCAGCGGTCACGCTCGGTCAGCGGGCGGGCTTCGCCACGGCCACCGGCGGCCAGGTTGCCGCGGGTTTCGCCACTGGCCGGGATGCGCGCCAGGCAGTAAGGCACCGGCTCGCCGTCGATCATCAGGATGCGCTTGTCGCCGTCCTTGATTGCCGGCAGGTAGGCCTGCGCCATGATCTGTTGAGCACCCAGCGCGGTCAGGGTTTCGAGGATCACCGACAGGTTGGGGTCGCCGACCCGGTGGCGGAAGATCGAGGTGCCGCCCATGCCGTCCAGCGGCTTGAGGATCACGTCGCCATGCTGGGCGGCGAACTCGCGAATGATGTCTGGGCGGCGGCTGACCAGGGTCGGCGGCGTGCACTGCGGGAACAGCGTGGCGAACAGTTTTTCGTTGCAGTCGCGCAGGCTTTGCGGGCGGTTGACCACCAGCACGCCCTCGGCCTCGGCCTGCTCCAGCAGGTAGGTGCTGTAGACGAACTCCATGTCGAACGGCGGGTCCTTGCGCATCAGGATCACGTCCAGCTCGGCCAGGGGGCTGTCCTGCTCGTCGCCCAGCTCGAACCAGCGTGCCGGGTCGGCGAATACTTTCAGCGGGCGCATCCGCGCACGCGCCTTGCCTTCGCCTTGGTACAGGTCGCGCTGTTCCATGTAGAACAGGCTCCAGCCGCGGGCCTGGGCGGCCAGCAGCATGGCCAGCGAACTGTCCTTCTTGTAGGAGATGGACGCGATGGGGTCCATGACAATGCCGAGGCGAACGCTCATGGGGTGGTTCCTCTTGGCGGCGCGCAGCCGCGATGGATCGAAAGAAAAGTGGCTCAGGGTGGCGCCGGGAGCGCCGATGGTCAAGGGGCGCAGCAGATGGAATGGCCACCCGGAGTGTGCTAAAAATGCGAGGCACAATGCTGCGCAAACCTGTAGCGGCCTTGTGTCGCGAAAGGGTCGCAACGCGGCCCCAGCAATTCTGGCCTGAGCAGCGACGGTAGCCCAAGTGATGGAACAACCCCTGAAGGTGATGGTGATCGACGACTCACGCACGATCCGCCGTACCGCGCAGATGTTGCTCGGCGAAGCGGGTTGCGAGGTGATTACCGCCAGCGATGGCTTCGATGCCCTGTCCAAGATCGTCGACCACCAGCCCCAGATCATCTTCGTCGATGTGCTGATGCCGCGCCTGGACGGCTACCAGACGTGCGCCGTGATCAAGCACAACAGCGCTTTCAAGGACATACCGGTCATACTCCTGTCCTCGCGCGACGGCCTGTTCGACAAGGCCCGCGGGCGGGTGGTGGGCTCCGACCAGTTCCTCACCAAGCCGTTCAGCAAGGAAGAACTGCTCGATGCGATCAGGGCCCATGTGCCCGGTTTTGCCGAACACCAACAACACGCACCCTGACCGCGTCCGCCATGGCGCGGTCTTTCTTTCCTGATGGGGAAACAGCATGGCCCGAGTTCTGATTGTCGACGACTCGCCGACAGAGATGTACAGATTGACCGAATGGCTGGAAAAGCACGGTTACCAAGTGCTCAAGGCCAACAACGGTGGCGATGGCGTGGCGCTGGCCCGTCAGGAAAAACCCGACGCGGTGCTGATGGACATCGTCATGCCCGGCATGAATGGCTTCCAGGCCACCCGTCAACTAAGCAAGGACAAAGAAACCAGTGCCATACCGGTGATCGTGGTCACCACCAAGGACCAGGAAACCGACCGTGTCTGGGCCACGCGCCAGGGCGCCCGCGACTTCCTGACCAAGCCGGTCGAAGAAGACGCGCTGATCGCCAAGCTCAAAGAAGTGCTGGGGGCTTGACCACCCGCCCCCAGGGCGCGTCTTTGACCGCCTTTGAGTTGCTGCTGGACATCGACCGGCGCTGCCGCCTGCTGGTGGCGGACCAGCCGCTGCAGGACACCCGCCTGCAACAGTGGAGCGGGATCGGTTTTCGCATCGCCGGGCAATGGTTCGTCGCGCCCATGGGCGAAGTCGCCGAAGTGCTGCGCGAACCCCGCAGCAGCCGTGTTCCAGGGGTGCAGCCCTGGGTCTGTGGGGTCGCCAACCTGCGCGGGCGGTTGCTGCCGGTGATGGACCTGAGCAGCTTCTTCGGGCTCGGCCCGGCAGCCCCCGGCAAGCAGCGACGGGTGCTGGTGCTGGACCATGAGGACCTGTTCGTCGGCCTGCTGGTGGACGAGGTACTGGGGCTGCAGCACTTTGCCCTGAGCAGCCTGGAACTGTCACCGCCGCAGCCCCTGATCCGCGCTGCTGCACGCTTCGTGCAGGGGCATTTCCCGCGTGAACGCAATTGGGCGATTTTCAGCCCCTTCGCCCTGGCCCAGGCGCCGGGCTTTCTCGATGTGGCGTTATAGGACCTGCGAACGTGAACAACCCCGCCACCAGTGCTACCGCAACGCCCATGGCTCCGCGCACGCGCAGCATCGCGCAGATCACTGTGCTGTTTCTGGTGCTGATTCTGTCGATCATTTTGCTGTTCGCCAATTTCGCCTACCTGAGCACCCAGTCCAACTACGACAAACAGTACATCGGCCATGCTGGCGAGCTTCGCGTGCTGTCCCAGCGCATCGCCAAGAACGCCACCGAGGCCGCGGCAGGCAAGGCCTTGGCGTTCAAGTTGCTGTCGGATGCGCGCAACGATTTCGAACGGCGCTGGAGCTACCTGCGCGAAGGTGACAAATCCACCGGCCTGCCCGCGGCGCCGGCCACGATGCGCGATGAAATGGAAGCGGTCCGCCAAGACTGGGAGAACCTGCGCAAGAACACCGATACCATTCTTGCCAGCGAACAGACGGTGCTGTCCCTGCATCAGGTGGCCGCGACCCTGGCCGAGACCGTGCCGCAACTGCAGGTCGAATACGAAAAAGTGGTCGAGATCCTGCTGCAGAGCGGCGCCCCGGCCAACCAGGTGGTGGTGGCCCAGCGTCAGCTGTTGTTGGCCGAACGTATCCTCGGTTCGGTCAATACGGTGCTGGCCGGTGACGACACCGCCGCCCAGGCGGCCGATGCCTTTGGCCGCGATGCCGGGCGTTTTGGCCAGGTGCTCGAGGGCATGCTCGACGGCAATCCGACGATCCAGGTCACCCGTGTCGAGGACGCCGATGCCCGGGCGCGGCTGGCCGAAATCGCCGAGCTGTTCCAGTTCGTGGCAGGCTCGGTGGACGAAATCCTCGAAACCTCACCTGAACTGTTCCGCGTACGGGAAGCGGCGGGCAACATCTTCAGCCTGTCGCAGACCCTGCTCGACGAGGCCTCGCACCTGGCCAACGGGTTTGAGAACCTGGCCGGCGGGCGCACCCTCGATACCGTCGGCGGCTATGCCCTGGGCCTGCTGGCGCTGGCGTCGATCATTCTCATCGGCCTGGTCATGGTGCGCACCACCAACCGGCAACTGCGCGAGACCGCGGAAAAGAACGAACGCAACCAGCAGGCGATCATGCGCCTGCTCGACGAAATCGAAGAGCTGGCCGATGGCGACCTGACCGTGACCGTGTCGGTCACCGAGGACTTCACTGGTGCCATCGCCGACTCGATCAACTATTCCGTCGATCAACTGCGCGATCTGGTTGGCACCATCAACCACAGCGCCGTGCAGGTGGCGGCTGCCGTACAGGACACGCAGAACACTGCCCGCCAGTTGGCCAAGGCGTCCGAGCACCAGGCCGCGCAGATCAGCGAGGCGTCCGAGGCGGTGGGCGACATGGTCGAATCGATCGACCGGGTTTCGGCGCATGCGTATGAGTCGGCCAAGGTGGCCGAGCGCTCGGTGGCGATTGCCAACAAGGGCAACGAGGTGGTGCACAACACCATCAACGGCATGGACAACATTCGCGAGCAGATCCAGGACACCGCCAAGCGGATCAAGCGCCTGGGCGAGTCTTCCCAGGAGATCGGCGACATCGTCAGTTTGATCGACGACATTGCCGACCAGACCAACATCCTCGCCCTGAACGCGGCGATCCAGGCCTCGCTGGCCGGTGAAGCCGGGCGTGGTTTTGCGGTAGTGGCCGACGAGGTGCAGCGCCTGGCCGAACGTTCGTCGTCGGCCACGCGGCAGATCGAGGCGCTGGTACGGACCATTCAGGCCGATACCAACGAGGCGGTGATTTCCATGGAGCAGACCACCGCCGAAGTGGTGCGCGGCGCGCGCCTGGCCCAGGATGCCGGGGTGGCGCTGGCGGAAATCGAAGGGGTGTCGCAGACCTTGGCCGAGCTGATCCACAGTATTTCTGACGCGGCCCAGCTGCAGACCTCTTCTGCCGGGCAGATTTCCCACACCATGGCGGTCATCCAGCAGATCACCGCGCAGACGTCTGCCGGCTCCGGCGCCACCGCCGACAGTATCCACCACTTGGCACGCATGGCCAGCGAGATGCGCCGGTCTGTTTCTGGTTTCACCCTGCCGGCACCCGCCGAGCCGCGCTGAGGAGTGCCCATGGCTGTTGCCGCTGTAAGTCCCGAACGCCACGAAACGGTGGCGCTGGCCTGGACCAAGGCCGCCATCCTCGATTGCCTGGGCCAGGCGCGACAGGCCCTGGAGCGCTTTGCTGGCGAACCGGGCGAGCTCTCCATGCTGGCGTTCGTGGTCGACAACCTGCACCAGGTGCACGGTTGCCTGCGCATGCTCGAATTGCGCGGGGCGACGCACCTGGCGGAAGAACTGGAGCTGTTCGCCAGGGCCTTGGCCGAGGGCCAGGTCAGCCCCCGGGGTGACTGCTTGGGGGCGCTGTTCCGGGGCCTGGAGCAACTGCCCTCCTACCTGGAGCGGCTGCGCGGCGCGCGCCACGACCTGCCGTTGGTGATGCTGCCGTTGCTCAACCAGCTTCGCGCCTGCCGAGGCGTGGAACCCTTGGCCCAGGCCAGCCTCATCAGTGGCACTGCCCAGCGCTTTGCCGGCGCCGATGACCTGGCCAACCTTGACCTGTCGCTGGGCAACTGGCGGGAGCAGATGCAGGCCGGGCCCGGCCGTGACGCCTTGCGGTCGGTGGTGAGCGCGCTGTGCGACGACCTGATGCGCATCAAGGAACGCCTGGACCAGTTCGTGCGCGGCGATCGCCAGCACAGTGAACAGTCGGAAGCCTTGCTCGCACCCTTGCGCCATGTCGCCGATACCCTGGCGGTACTCGGCTTCCAGCAGCCTCGGCGGGTGATCATCGATCAAGTGCTGGCGCTGCAGGCCTTGGCCCCCGGCGCAGGCTCGGTGGATGACGCGGTGTTGATGGATGTGGCGGGCGCGCTGTTGTACGTGGAGGCGACCCTCAATGGCATGGTCGGCCCGTTGGAAGAAAACGGGCAGGGCGGCCTGCCCGGCTCGGACCTGGCCGAGATCCGCCAGTTGGTGCTGAGCGAGTCGCTGGCGGTCTTGCAGCAGGCCAAGGACTTGATCGGTGATTGCCTGGAATCCGACTGGCCCCGGCAACGCCTGCAACCGTTGCCGGGGCTGCTGCAGCAAGTGCGCGGGGCGTTGGCGATGTTGATGCTGGCGGGCCCTGCCGATGTGTTTGCCGGGTGCGCGAGCTACGTGCAGCGCTGGTTGCAGCACCTGGATGTCGAGCCACCGGCCGATGAGCTGGCACACCTGGCCGACGCCCTGAGCGCCGCCGAGTGCTACCTGCAATGGCGGGTGGCCGACCCGCTGGCCGATGGCCAGCCCTTCATCCACATGGCGCGTACCAGCCTGGCGGCGCTGGGCGTGGCGTGCGTGGTCAGCGAAACCGGCTTTGGCCTGGAAGGCAATGGCGATGGCATCGACGACGAGCTGCGCGAAGTGTTCCTCGACGAGGCCGGTGAGCTGCTGCCGGAAATCGAACGCCACTGGTTGCGCTGGCGCGCCGACAACCAGCAGCGTGATGCCTTGCTCGAGGTACGCCGCGCGCTGCATACGCTCAAGGGCAGTGGCCGGATGGTTCATGCCGAGGCGGTGGCCGAACTGGCCTGGGGCGCCGAGCACCTGCTCAACCGGATGCTCGAAGGCCGTATCGTGCTCACCCCGGAAGGCGTGGTGGCCTTGCAGCAAGTGTTTGTGCACCTGCCTGACCTGTTGGCTGACTTCGCCGCCGGGCAGCTGCCGCAACTGACCGAAATCGAGCAACTGTCCGGGCATCTGCATGCCCTGGCCGAAAACGATGCGCCGCCCGCCGCTGACATCGATGGCCTCGACCCGCAATTGCTGGACATCTTCCGCAGCGAGGCACACGGCCACCTGGCCAGCCTCGAGGCATTTCTGCAGAGCGCCGACGGCCCCGACACGCCCGTCAGCGATAGCCTGCAACGCGCCCTGCACACGCTCAAGGGCAGCGCTGCCATGGCCGGCGTAATGCCGGTCGCCGAGCTTGCCACTGCCTTCGACCGCCTGGCGCGTGAGTACAAGGGCCATCAGTTGCCCCTGCAAGTGGCCGAAATCGAATGGCTGGAGGCCGGGCGTTCACTGTTCCACCTAGGCCTTGCGCAACTGGACAGCACACCACTGGCGGCCATCCCGGGTGCCGCCGAGTTGATCGAGCAGGTCGGCCAGGCGGTGGATGTGCGCCTGGCCAACCTGCATGACGACCCCCATCATGCACACCGCAGCAAGCGCGACCCGCAACTGACCGCCAGTTTCCTGGCCCAGGCCATGGACATTCTGCTCGACGCCGAGTCATTGCTATCGCGCTGGCAGGAGCAGCCGGGCCAACGCCAGGCGCTGGAGACCCTGCTCGATGAACTGACCAGCCTCGGCCATGCTGCGCATCTGGCCGACCTGTGGCAGATGGACGACGTCTGCGAGGCCCTGCTCGACGTCTATGGCGCCGTGGAAGAGGGTAGCCTGGCGGCCGACCCACGCTTTTTCGCCACGGCGCAGGCAGGCCATGAAGCGCTGCTCGACATGCTCGACGAGGTAGCCGCAGGCCAGGAAATTTCGCCCAGACCTGCGCTGATCGACAGTTTGCGCAACCTGCTGGCACAGGCCTTGGCACCCGATGCCACGGGCCTTGTGGGCATCGATACGGTCACGCCGCTGCATCCGGACATGGACCTTGGCCTGGGGCTGTCGCGCAATCTGTTGCTGCCACCTGCGGGCGAGTTGCCGGCCGAGGAACCTGAGAGCCCAGGGGACAAGGAACTGCTGGAAGTCTTCCTGGAAGAAAGCTCGGACATTGTCGAGAGCGCCGCCGCCGCCCTGGCACGCTGGCAGGCTGACCCGCGCAACAGCGTCGAGGTGGAAAACCTGCTGCGCGACCTGCACACCCTAAAAGGGGGCGCGCGCATGGTCGAGATTGCCGCCATTGGCGATCTGGCCCACGAACTGGAATTTCTATACGAACTGCTCGCCGCAGGCCGCCTGCCGCCGAGCCCGCCGCTGTTTGCGCTGTTGCAGAATTGCCACGACCGCCTGGCGCATATGCTCGATGCCGTGCGCCTGGGGCAGCCCCTGCATGCTGCCACGGCACTGATCGACTACATCCGTAACTTCAGCAGTGCTGCACTGACCGACAGTGCGGCGGGCCAGGGGCCGCTGGAGGCAGCGGCGCTTGAGGCGCCTACTGCGGCTCCGGAGCGGGTGCCGGGCGACATGGTCAAGGTCGATGCCGAGCTGCTCGACGACCTGGGCAACCTGGCCGGTGAGCACTCGGTCATCCGTGGTCGCATCGAGCAGCAGGTCAACGATGCCCAGTTCACCCTCAACGAAATGGAAACCACCCTGGAGCGCATGCGCGACCAGCTGCTGCGCCTGGATGTCGAGACCCAGGGGCGGATCTCCAGCCGGCAGGCATTCGAGGGTGACGCATACGACGATTTCGACCCGCTGGAAATGGACCGCCACTCGCAGTTGCAGCAGTTGTCGCGGGCGCTGTTCGAGTCGGCATCCGACCTGCTCGACCTGAAGGAGACCCTGGCTCAGCGGGCGCAGGAGGCCTATAGCCTGTTGCAGCAGCAAGCGCGGGTGAACAGCCAGTTGCAGGAGGGCCTGACCGCGACCCTGATGGTGCCGTTCGAACGGCTGGTACCGCGCTTGCAACGGGTGGTGCGACAGGTTGCCAGCGAGCTGGGCAAGCAGGTCGAGCTGGTGGTTGGCAACGCCGAAGGTGAGCTGGACCGCAGCGTGCTCGAACGCATGGTGGCGCCACTGGAGCACATGCTGCGCAACGCCGTCGACCATGGCCTGGAAAGCCGCGAAGCGCGCCTGGCTGCGGGCAAGCCCGAACACGGCACGATTCACCTGAACCTGCTGCACGAGGGCGCCGACATTGTCATCGAGATGACTGACGATGGTGCCGGCGTGCCGCTGGAGGCGGTGCGGCGCAAGGCGATCAAGCGCGGCCTGCTGGACCCGCAAGCGCAGTTGAGCGATCACGAGGTCTTGCAGTTCATTTTGCGCCCCGGTTTCTCCACCGCCGAGAAAATCACTCAGATCTCCGGGCGAGGCCTGGGCATGGACGTGGTGCACGAAGAGGTCAAGCAGTTGGGCGGCTCGATGACCATCGAGTCGGCCCAGGGCAAAGGTGCGCGCTTTTTGATCCGCCTGCCGTTCACCGTGTCGATCAACCGCGCGTTGATGGTGCACATGGGCGAGGATCAATACGCGATCCCGCTCAATACCATCGAAGGCATTGTCCGCGTGCCGCCTGCAGAACTGGCCGCCTGCTACCAACTGGATGCACCTCGTTATGTCTACGCGGGCCACGTGTACGACTTGCGCTACCTGGGTGAACTGCTGCAAGGCCTGCCACGGCCCAGCCTGCTGGGTCAGAGCGTACCGCTGCCGGTGCTGCTGGTGCATTCCCAGGAGCAGTCGTTCGCCATTCAGGCCGATAGCCTGTCGCCCAGCCGCGAGATCGTGGTGAAGAGCCTGGGGCCACAATTTGCCGCCGTCGCCGGGCTGTCTGGGGCGACCTTGCTGGGTGATGGCCGGGTGGTGCTGATTCTCGACCTGCTTGGCCAGTTGCGAGGCCAGCAAAGGCGCCTGGCGCGCCTGCCGGGAGGGGGCGACGCGCAGCGCCAGCTGTTCGGCCCGTCGCCGCGACGGTCACTGCTGGTCATGGTGGTGGATGACTCGGTGACCGTGCGCAAGGTCACCACCCGGCTACTGGAGCGACACGGCATGAGCGTGCTGACGGCCAAGGACGGGGTCGATGCCATGGCGCAGCTGGAAGAACATCGCCCCGATGTATTGCTGCTGGACATCGAGATGCCACGCATGGACGGTTTCGAGGTGGCCACGCGCATACGCCGTGACGAGCGCCTGAAGGGCCTGCCGATCATCATGATTACCTCCCGCACCGGGCAGAAGCACCGTGATCGTGCGATGGCCATCGGTGTCAACGAGTACCTGGGCAAGCCTTATCAGGAGTCCGTCCTGCTGCAGAGCATCGCCCACTGGAGCCAGGCCCATGCTTGAACTGATCGCAGGCCAACGCAGCAGCCTGACTGGCTTGCTACTGCCGATGGGTGACCGCACCCTGGTGCTGCCCAATGTCGCCGTGGCTGAGCTTATTGGCCAGCGCAACCTGGTGTGTCAGCCTGGCGAGCCAGCCTGGCACCTGGGCTGGATCGACTGGCGTAAGCAGCATTTGCCGCTGATCGGTTTCGAGGCTGCCTGTGGAGGTGAGACGCCGTGTGGCGAACGGGCGCGTATCGTGGTGCTGAACGCGCTAGGCGACACCGGGCTGCGTTACCTGGCGGTGCTGCTGCAGGACATTCCGCGTTCATGCAAGCTCGACAGCCAGCTCAATTATGTGGATGTGGCGCTGGGCAGCCTGGAACTTGCGGCGGTGCAAGTGGGCGAGCAGGTGGCGCGGGTGCCGGACCTGGTGGCATTGGAACGGCTGGTGCGTGACGCGGATCTGCAACCTGATTCTGGATAATAGGGTGTTTGCTGTGGCCTCTTCGCGGGGCAAGCCCGCTCCCACAGGGACCGAATAATGTGGGGCAGAAGCTGTACCTGTGGGAGCGGGCTTGCCCCGCGAAGAGGCCCGAACTGACTGTCTCAGGAACCCAGCCCATAGCAGGAGGTCTGTGTTTGCATGTATTACGGTGAACGCTTCAACGCCTGGACCCACCTGGTCGGTGCCATTCTGGCCTGCATCGGTGCCATCTGGCTGATCGTCGTCGCGGGCTTGCAGGGCGACCCCTGGAAGATCGTGAGTTTCTCCATCTATGGCGGCACGCTGCTGCTGCTCTACAGTATCTCGACCCTCTACCACAGCACACGCGGGCGGGCGAAGGTGATCATGCGCAAGCTCGATCACCTGTCGATCTACTTGCTGATTGCCGGCAGCTACACCCCATTCTGCCTGGTCAGCCTGCGCGGGCCCTGGGGCTGGAGCCTGTTCGGGGTGGTCTGGGGGCTGGCGGTGATCGGCATGCTGCAGGAGATCAAGCCGCGCTCCGAGGCGCGGATCCTGTCGATCATCATCTATGCGGTGATGGGCTGGTTCGTCCTGGTGGCGGTCAAGCCGCTGCTGCACAGCCTGGGCACCGCCGGCTTCGCCTGGTTGGCGGCCGGCGGGGTGTTCTACACCGTGGGCATCATCTTCTTCGCTTTCGACAGCCGTTTCCGCCACTGGCATGGCATCTGGCACCTGTTCGTGATTGCCGGCAGCCTGATGCACTTCGTGGCGGTGTCGCTGTACGTGCGTTAGTTTTTACGAGAAATCGCCCCACAGCTGCTGTGCCACCGAAAGCGCAACGACTGGCGCTGTCTCGGTGCGCAGCACGCGCGGGCCAAGGCGGGCGGCGTGGAAGTCGGCAGCTTTGGCCTGCTCGACCTCAGCATCGCTCAGGCCGCCTTCGGGGCCGATGAGGAAGGCTAGGCGGGCCGGCTTGTCATGGCTGGTCAGCGGCTCGGCGACTGGGTGTAGCACCAGCTTGAGGTCGGCATCGCTGCCTTTGATCCAGTCGGCCAGGGTGACTGGCGGGTGGATCACCGGCAAGCTGGAGCGGCCGCACTGTTCGCAGGCGCTGATCGCCACCTGGCGCCAGTGCGCCAAACGTTTGTCGGCGCGCTCATCCTTCAAGCGCACTTCGCAGCGCTCGCTGACGATCGGGGTAATCTCGTTGGCGCCCAGTTCGGTGGCCTTCTGGATCGCCCAGTCCATGCGCTCGCCGCGCGAAAGGCCTTGGCCCAGGTGGATGTGCAAGGGCGATTCGGCTTGACCGGCCAGGGCCTGATCGAGGCTGACGCGCACGGTTTTCTTGCCCACTTCGAGCAACTGGCCGAGGTATTCCTGGCCGCTGCCGTCGAACAGCTGCACGGCGTCACCGGGGGCCATGCGCAATACGCGGCCGATGTAGTGGGCTTGGGCTTCGGGCAGGTCGTGCTCGCCGATGCTCAGGGGGGCGTCGATGAAGAAGCGGGACAGTCTCATGGGTAAGGCTCTAATTGATGGGGTGCTTCCGGTGGACTAGGGGGCTGCTTTGCAGCCCTTTCGCGACACCAGGCCGCTCCCACAATTAAACGGCGTGCGCTGTGCCATTGTGGGAGCGGCCTTGTGCCGCGATCGAGGGCAAAGCCCTCGCAGCGATGTCAGCCCGGGTCGCGGAAATCGGGGTGGAAATTGGCCGGCACGGCGACGCTGATGCTTTCTCGAGTCGCGATATCAATGCCTTCCGTGGCCACTTCGGCGAGGAAGTCGATCTGTTCCGGGGTAATCACGTAGGGCGGCAGGAAGTACACCACACTGCCCAGCGGGCGCAGCAGGGCGCCGCGGGTCAGGGCGTGCTCGAACACTTTCAGGCCACGGCGCTCTTGCCACGGGTAGGCAACCTTGCCGGCTTTGTCCTGGACCATCTCGATCGCCAGGGCCATGCCGGTCTGGCGGATTTCTGCGACATGGGCATGGTCGGCCAGGTGCGCGGTGGCGCTGGCCATGCGCGCAGATAACGCCTTGTTGGCCTCGATCACGTTGTCTTGCTCGAAGATGTCGAGGGTCGCCAGGGCCGCCGCACAGGCCAGCGGGTTGCCGGTGTAGCTGTGCGAGTGGAGGAACGCGCGCAGGGTCGGGTAGTCGTCGTAGAACGCCTGGTACACCGTGTCGGTGGTCAGGCAGGCGGCCAGCGGCAGGTAACCGCCGGTCAGCGCCTTGGACAGGCAGAGGAAGTCCGGGCGGATGCCGGCCTGCTCACAGGCGAACATTGTGCCGGTGCGGCCGAAGCCTACGGCGATTTCATCGTGGATCAGGTGCACGCCATAGCGGTCGCAGGCCTCGCGCAGCAGCTGGAGGTAGACCGGGTGGTACATGCGCATGCCGCCGGCACCCTGGATCAATGGCTCAATGATCACCGCAGCGATGGTTTCGTGATGCTCGGCCAGGGTCTGCTCCATGGCCTGGAACATGTTGCGCGAATGTTCTTCCCAGCCCATGCCTTCGGGGCGCAGGTAACAGTCCGGGCTCGGCACCTTGATGGTATCGAGCAGTAGCGCCTTGTAGGTTTCGGTGAACAGCGGCACGTCCCCTACCGACATCGCGGCAATGGTTTCGCCGTGGTAGCTGTTGGTCAGCGTGACGAAGCGTTTTTTTGACGGTTTGCCGATGTTCAGCCAGTAGTGGAAGCTCATCTTCAGCGCAACTTCGATGCACGAAGAGCCATTGTCAGCGTAGAACACCCGGTCCAGCCTGGCCGGGGTCATGGCCACCAGGCGTTCGGACAGCTCGATCACCGGTTGGTGGCTGAAGCCGGCCAGGATCACGTGTTCCAACTGGTCGACCTGGTCCTTGATGCGCTGGTTGATGCGCGGGTTGGCGTGGCCAAACACGTTTACCCACCAACTGCTCACGGCGTCCAGGTAGCGTTTGCCTTCGAAGTCTTCCAGCCACACGCCTTCACCGCGCTTGATCGGGATCAGCGGCAACTGCTCGTGGTCTTTCATCTGGGTGCAGGGGTGCCACAGGACCTTGAGGTCACGTTGCATCCACTGATCGTTGAGGCCCATGGGTACTTCTCCTGGCTGCGCTGCTGGCTTGGACCGCGTAAGCCTAAGCAAAGCTGCAGGGCAGGACAACCGCTGCGGGTCAATGACGTTGAGTGCCGGTCCATTCGAGCCGGCGAATATGCACGGTGCCGGCCTGCGAGGTGGAAATGGTCAGGCGCCGGAAGGGCCCGTCGATGACCTGGTGATAGGGATGCGTGGAGATGGGGCCGGGCATCAGGTCGGTGAAGCCGCTGCCTTCTATGGTGAGCCAGTAGAAGTTGCGCGGAGCCGGTGCCAACAGGTCGTGGTCGTGGTTTTCGGCATCGAACAGCATGTGCAGGTCGTCACAAAGGAAGTCGCTGACCACGTAGTATTCCAGCCGCAAACACTGCACCTCCTGGGAGAAGGTGATTTCCACGTCGCTGTGTTCGCCAATGACCAGCTCTGTGCCGTCTTCGCCCTTGAACGCTTCGTGAAAGCCTGTCCACGACGTGCTATTGGAACGAATGCTCAGGCCCGATGCCGTGCGCAATGTTTGCCTGTGCCACAGAAACTGCCGTGTGACGTGCGTGAAACGCTCCTCGAAGATCATGCGCAGGTCCTCCGGGCGGGCTCTTGGCCATTGTCGTCAGCATCGCCCGCAACCCTGTGACAGGGCTACTGACAAAAATGTCAGTTGCCAAAAGGACTTGATGTCGCTGTGCTGGCAGGGTTGGCACACCTGACGTATTCTTAACGCATCTCGCTCGGGGCATTTCTGCCTCCCTTTTTTTCTGTAACGTCTGACTCGGAGTTCGCCGACATGGCTGCTGCTTGGGTGCGCCTGTGCGCGTTGGTATTGATTGGTGTGTCCAGCGGCGCCGCGCTGGCAAAGGACAAAACGCCCACGGCCATTGTGGTCGGTGGTGGCCTCGCGGGCCTGACCGCAGCCTACGAGCTGCAGAACAAAGGTTGGCAGGTGACGCTGCTGGAGGCCAAGTCAGGCATGGGCGGCCGGTCTGGCCTTGCAACCAGTGAGTGGATCGGCAACGCCAAGGCCCAGCCGGTGCTCAACCAGTACCTAGACCGTTTCAAGCTTGAAACACTGCCCGCGCCGGAATTCGTGCGTACGCCGGGCTACCTGATCGACGGTGAGTATTTCAATGCGACGGACCTCGCCACCAAGCAGCCTGCCACTGCCGAGGCGCTCAAGCGCTATGAGAAAACCCTCGACGACCTGGCCCGCTCGATCGATGACCCGCTGAACCCTCAGGCGACCAGCACGCTGTTCGCCCTCGATCAGATCAACGTGTCCACCTGGCTGGACAAGCTGCAATTGCCGACCACCGCGCGTCAGCTGATCAACCAGCAGATCCGTACCCGTTACGATGAGCCGTCGCGCCTGTCGCTGCTGTATTTCGCCCAGCAGACTCGGGTGTACCGGGGTGTCAGTGACCGTGACCTGCGTGCCGCCCGCCTGCCGGGCGGCAGCCCGGTATTGGCCCAAGCGTTCGTCAAACAGCTGAAGACCATCAAGACCAGCTCGCCGGTCACCGCCATCGTCCAGGACAAGGACGGCGTCACGGTCAAGGTTGGCAGTGTGGGCTACCAGGCCGATTACCTGGTCATGGCCGTGCCGCTACGCGCCCTGGCCAAGATTCAGATGACCCCGGGCCTGGACAACCAGCACCTGGCGGCGCTCAAGGGCACCAACTATGGCTGGCGTGACCAGCTGATGCTCAAGTTCAAGAAGCCGGTGTGGGAAAGCCGGGCGCGCATGTCTGGCGAGATCTTCAGTAACGCGGGCCTGGGCATGTTGTGGATTGAACCGGCACTCAAGGGTGGCGCCAACGTGGTGATCAACCTGTCCGGCGATAACGCCCGCCTGTTGCAGGCGTTCGGTGACAAGCAGATGGTCGACCAGGTGCTCATCCGCCTGCATGCGTTTTATCCACAGGCCCGTGGTGCGTTCACCGGGTACGAGGTCAAGCGCTACAGCACTGACGCCGGCACCGGTGGCGCCTACCTGGCTTATGGCCCAGGGCAGATCAGCAAGTACTGGCGCCTGTGGGAGCGCCCGGTGCAGCGCATCAGCTTTGCCGGTGAGCATACCGACGCCCTCTACCCAGGCACCCTGGAAGGCGCCCTGCGCAGCGGTCAGCGCGCTGCCGGCCAGGTTCAAGACCTGCTTGCCGGCAAGTCGTTCGACCCGGCCAAGGCTGTGCCGGTTGCGGCAGCAGCAGCGGCGGGCGCCGCGGCGGCCAAGGATAAGGGTGGGTTCTTCTCCAACCTGTTCGGTGGTTCTTCCGACAAGAGCAACAAGGCGGAAAAAGCCCCGGCCAAGGCCGAGCCGGTGAAGGAAGAGGCCAAGCAGGACAAACCAGGTTTCTTCTCGCGCCTGTTTGGTGGGGCTGACAAGCCTGAAGTGAAAGCCCAGCCGATTGCCAAGGCTGATGAAGTGGCCCCTGCACCGGCTCCGCAGGCCGCTCCAGCCCCGGTTGCGCCGGCGCCTGTGGCCAAGGAAGCAGCAGCCAAGCCTGCTGCTGCCAAACCTGCCGCTACCAAGGCAGCCCCTGCCAAGCATGCTCCGGTACACAAGCCGGCGGCAAAACAGGCGCATAAGCCTGTCGAGGCGAAAAAAGCCACGGTCAAATCGGAACCCGCGAAGAAGCCTGTGGCCAATACTCAGGCCAAGGCGGGTTGATTGACTGTACCGGCCCCTTCGCGGGCAAGCCCGCTCCCGCAGGGATCGTGCGGCTTTAGAAAATTGAGCAAGACAGCTGCTCCCACAGAGTCACGCCGCTTTTGTGGGAGCGGGCTTGCCCGCGAAGGCGCCGGTACTGGCAACTTGAGTGTCCCCTACTATCGTTAATGTTTCCTTAATAGGAAGCTTCCACAATATCCATCGTATTTTTCGATAATCCGAAGCAATTTTTTCCGCTTTTATTCGATACGTTACGCGTTAGTCTGTGCACAGCTTTCACGGGGAAACACGCCAACATGCAACTGCGCAATTCATCTTCTCGCTACGGCGTGGTCAGCATCATCCTGCATTGGGGTGTCGCGCTGGCCGTCTTCGGCCTGTTCGGCCTGGGGCTGTGGATGGTCGGTCTGGACTACTACGACCCGTGGCGCAAATCTGGCCCAGATCTGCACAAGAGCATCGGCTTGGTGTTGCTGGCAGTGATGCTGCTACGTGTACTCTGGCGTTTCATCAGCCCGCCACCGCCCGCGCCGGCCAACCATGGGGCACTCACCCGCATGGCCGCCAAGCTGGGCCATCTGGCCCTGTACGTGGGGCTGTTCGCGGTGATGATCGCCGGTTACCTGATCTCCACCGCCGACGGCGTCGGTATTCCGGTGTTCGGCTTGTTCGAAGTACCGGCTCTGGTCAGCGACCTGCCCGATCAGGCGGACCTGGCTGGGGTGATCCATCTTTGGCTGGCCTGGGGCCTGGTGATTTTCGCCGTCCTCCATGCCCTGGCAGCATTGAAACACCACTTCATTGACCGTGACGCGACCCTGATCCGCATGCTGGGCCGCAAAGCTTGACTCTCAACCTCAATTGCAAGGAATAGAAAGGATGTTGAAAAAGACTTTTGCCGCTCTGGCGCTCGGTACCGCTTTGTTCTCCGCAGGCCAGGCCATGGCCGCCGAGTACAAGATCGACAAAGAAGGCCAGCACGCGTTCGTTGACTGGAAGATCAGCCACCTGGGCTACAGCTTCATCCACGGTACGTTCAAGGACTTTGACGGCAACTTCAGCTGGGACAGCGCCAAGCCTGAAGCGAGCAAGATCAGTGTCGATCTGAAAACTGCCAGCCTGTGGTCGAACCACGCCGAGCGTGACAAGCACATTGCCAGCAAAGACTTCCTGGACGTGAAGAAGTATCCAGAAGCCAAGTTCGTATCCACCGCCGTCAAATCGACCGGCGACAAGACCGCCGACGTGACCGGCGACCTGACCTTGCACGGTGTGACCAAGCCGGTCACCTTCAAGGCCACCTTCAACGGTGAAGGCAAGGACCCATGGGGTGGCGAGCGCGCTGGCTTCAACGCCACCACCACGCTGAACCTGAACGACTTCGGCATCAAGGGCCCAGGCGCGACTTCGCAGACCCTGGACCTGGATATCAGCGTTGAAGGCGTGAAGCAGAAGTAATTCGCACTACCTGCAAAAAAAAACGCCGCCCTATTGGGCGGCGTTTTGTTGTATGGGCTGGTATCAGCTCTTACGGGTCAGCAGCGCTGGGCGCTCACTGCGTGGGCGGCTTGGCAGGTCGTCCAGTTGCTCAGGCGTTGGGTAACGATCGAGCTTGGACTCCTTGCGGATGATGACCGGCTGGCTCTGTGGCTCACGCGAGCTACGCACTGCCGGTTCTTGACGCGCAGCATCATCGCGCGAAGGGCGGCCGCGGCCACCGCCATCACGGCGTGCGCCGCCGCCATTGGCGTTACGCGGTGGGCGTTTCTCGCCGTTGGCGTTGCGTGGTTGAGCGCCACCATTATTGCTGCGACCCTGGCCACCGCTGTTGCTGCGCGTGCCAGCACCTTGGCTCTGGCTTTGACCTGCGCCAGTGCCAGTGCCGCTGCCAGGACGACGGTTACGCCCCTGGTTTTTGCCTTGGTACGGGCTGACGTAGTCGGCGCGGTTGCCGAAGTTGTCGACGTCATCGTCCAGGAACTCATCCGGAGCACGGTCGGCCTGCGTTTTTGGCGCGCCGTTCTGGCTGGCTTGCTGCTGGCGTGGCTTGTTGTCACGCGGCTTGCGCTGCTGCTGCGGCTTGTCGCCAGACTTTTCCTTGTCGGCCGGCTTGTCGGCAGCGTGCGGCTTGGCCTTGCCTTTATCCTTGCCTTTGTCCTTGCGGCCACCGTTGGCGTCTTTGCCGCCTTCGCCGCGTGGCTGGTTGCGACCGCCACGGCCGGTGTTCTGCGGGCGTTCGCGAACTTCCGGCTTCTCGGCCTCTACCTGGCTTGCGTCAAAGCCCATCAGATCACCGTCGGCAATCTTCTGCTTGGTGACGCGCTCGATGCTCTTGAGCAGCTTCTCTTCATCTGGCGCGACCAGGGAAATGGCCTCACCTGAACGGCCCGCACGACCAGTACGGCCGATACGGTGGACGTAGTCTTCTTCGACATTGGGCAGCTCGAAGTTGACCACATGGGGCAACTGATCGATGTCCAGGCCGCGGGCGGCGATGTCGGTGGCAACCAGTACCCGTACAGCGTTGGCCTTGAAGTCGGCCAGGGCTTTGGTGCGAGCGTTCTGGCTCTTGTTGCCGTGGATGGCGGCGGCGGTCAGGCCGTGCTTTTCCAGGTACTCGGCCAGGCGGTTGGCGCCGTGCTTGGTACGGGTGAAGACCAGTACCTGCTCCCACGCACCCAGGGTGATCAGGTGGGCCAGCAGCGCACGCTTGTGGCTGGCAGGCAGGCGATAGACGCGCTGCTCGATGCGTTCGACCGTGGTGTTCGGCGGGGTGACCTCGATGCGCTCCGGGTTGTGCAGGAGCTTGTCGGCCAGGTCGGTGATGTCTTTGGAGAAGGTTGCCGAGAACAGCAGGTTCTGGCGCTTGGCCGGGAGGCGGGCAAGGACCTTCTTGACGTCGTGGATGAAGCCCATGTCGAGCATGCGGTCGGCTTCGTCGAGGACCAGGATTTCCACATGGGACAGGTCTACCTTGCCTTGCCCGGCCAGGTCGAGCAGGCGGCCAGGGCACGCCACGAGGACATCGACGCCTTTGGCGATGGCCTGGATCTGTGGGTTCATGCCGACACCGCCGAAGACGCAGGCGCTGACCAGCGGCAGGTCACGGGCATAAACCTTGAAGCTGTCATGCACCTGGGCAGCCAGTTCGCGGGTCGGAGTCAGGACCAGTACGCGGGGCTGGCGTGGGCCATGGCGCTGCGACTTGTCGGGGTGGCCACCCGGGAACAGGCGCTCCAGGATCGGCAAGGCGAAACCGCCGGTTTTACCAGTACCTGTCTGCGCAGCGACCATCAGATCGCGGCCTTGCAACACGGCGGGAACAGCCCGCTGTTGCACCGGAGTCGGCTGGGTATAGCCCGCAGCCTCGATAGCGCGGACAAGAGCCTCGGAGAGACCGAGGGAAGCAAAGGACATGGGCAATCCTGTTCTCGTGTGGGCTGGGCCCGTAGGGATGTTCTGCCTGGCGCGACGGGCATCGGTGAGATGCGATCGCGTCCGGTCCAGCTTGGCTTTCACTGCACATCCAGGAAACGGAGGGCTGACGCGGTAAGGCGTCGTTGCCGATCGGGATGCCTGTTGCTAGGCCGAGCGTCCGGGCGTAAGCCTGGCGGGAAGGCCCGAGTATAACAGAGCTATCGCGACGTGCTGCTTTCCTGCTGCTCAACGGCGTTGAGAATGTTTCCAATGTCGCCTGTGTAGCGGTTGTTGATGGCTGCGTAGGCGGGTTCCTGCTTGAAGCGCTGTAACTCTTCGGCGAACGCCTGGGCCAACGCCTCTCGTCCGGGTTTACGGGTCAGCCCCAGGTATTGCGCCTGTCGGCTTACCACCAGTGGCAGCTCTTCGACCTGCTTTTCCAGGCCCAACTGCTGCATCAGGTAGCGGCCAACCCTGCGGTCGGTAATCAGTAAATCGATTCGGCCAAGCATCAGCTTGCCGAAGTTGGCTTCATGGGTAGGGGCCGCTTCGCGGCGAAAACGGGGCGAGTCGTTAAAAAGCGCGCCGTATGTGTAGCCGGGCGATGTACCTACGGCCAGCCCCGCGAGGTCGTCCAGCCCGTTGACGGCATGGCGGCGGGCGCGCGCCTGAAACAGCACGAACTCGACATCCGACATGGGCTCCGTTGGGTAGATCAGAAAAGGCTTGCGTGTGTCGATCTGAAAGATATCCACAATACCGTCGGCCAGCCCTTGCTCGATCATCGCCAGGCAGCGCTTCCACGGTAGGAATTGCCATTCCACTTCTACGCCCAGGCGCCTGAACACCTGGGTGGTGACTTCGTAGTCGATGCCTCGGGGCTGGCCGTCCTGCAAGTAGACATACGGCGCCCAGTCGTCGGACACCAGGCGCAGGCGTTCCGCCAGGGCCAACGGGCTCAGGCAGGCGAGCAGCAGGATCCAGAACAGGCGGGTGATGACGGACATGGCCCGCAGATTACGCGCTCGGCCTGCTCAAGGCCAGTGAAGAGCGGCCTGTTCAGGCCTGCGTCGACCCGAGCAGATGCGCTTCGATATCCTTGCGCCGTTCCCCGAGCGAAAGACGCAGGCCAGGGTGACGCAGGCACTGGCGCAGTTGCTCGGGTTCGATGCGGCCATGGCGCGCATTGAAGTTCTCCAGGGCTTTGTCCCACCAGGCCGATGCGCAGGCGCGGTCGAACTCATTGGGGTAGGGGTAGCTGCCATAGAGCAGTTCGCGGGCAAATTGCCGCGCTTGGCTGGGCAGGGTCAGGCTCAGCGCCTTGAAGCCCAGCCGGTGCAGGGTCGGGGGCCGTGGCAGTTGATCGTTGACCCGCGCAACATCGGCCAGCGCAGCCTCGCACAGCGGCGCGTCACCGTGCTTGCGCAGCCAGGCCTGGATCTTGGCGCGGAACTGGGCCTTGCGGCTCCAGTAGTGGTGAATGACGTCGGTGCATTCGGCCAGTTCCAGTTTGCGGTAGGCCGCCACTGCCAGGCAGAACTCTTCGAGGGTATAGGCCTCGCGGGCCAGCGGGTAGAACTCGTCCATCATGGCGATGGAGTGCTCCAGCGTCAGCGCGTCTTCGGCGGTGAGGCCGATCACACCTGAGTTGATCAGCGGCATCTGGCAGTCGGCCAGGCCCCGAGCCTGGAGGAGGGTCAGCAGGTTCTTGTACAGCAGGCACTTTTGGTTCGCGCCGTAGCGCGCGCCGATGGCGTTGCACAGCAGATGCCCAGGTTTGACCCGCTCGAACAGCCGCATCGGTGATTGCCTGAAGAACGTGTCGGTGTCGATCAGCACGGCCAGCGAATGATGCTTGAGCACCTGCTGGAGCAGCACATGCTTGCTGCGAAAGTGGTAGCCGTGGGGCGCGTTCCACGCCTTGCGCGTGGCTTCGTCGAGCAGGTGCAGCGTGACCGGAAGCTTGGCATAGGGCTGCGGGTTGTCGGTGTAGACCTGGATGTCGAGGGTCTCGCCTGCCGACCGGTCCAGGTGGGCAAGGGCACTGACGATACTGAAGCAGGCTTCCTGATGATAGGTGGCCGGGCCGAAAGCCAGGTAGACGAGCTGAGGGCGCGATGGCTGGGAATGCTGCATGTCAGGCAAGACCTGTTTAACCGGAAAATAAATAAGGCCTTAGTCTATGACCAAAGCCTTAACTATTTCTTAAACAGAATATTGCCAAGAAGTTTCAGCGAGGCAGCTTCAGGTTGTTCCAGATCGCGAGGCTCGCTTCGGCTTGGTTCAGCGTATAGAAGTGCAGGCCCGGTGCGCCGCCTTGCAGCAGTTGCTCGCACATGCGGGTGATCACTTCTTCGCCGAATGCCTGAATGCTGGCGGTGTCGTCGGCATAGGCTTCGAGCTGCTTGCGGATCCAACGTGGAATCTCGGCGCCACAGGCGTCGGAGAAGCGTGCCAGCTTGCTGTAGTTGGTGATCGGCATGATGCCGGGCACCACCGGGACCTCGACGCCCAGTTTCTGCGCGCGCTCGACAAAGTAGAAATAGCTGTCGGCGTTGAAGAAATACTGGGTGATGGCGCTGTCGGCACCGGCCTTGACCTTGTGCACGAAGTTGGCAAGGTCGATCTCGAAATTGCGGGCCTGCGGATGCATCTCCGGGTAGGCGGCCACTTCCAGGTGGAAGTGATCACCGGTTTCCTGGCGGATGAACTCGACCAGGTCACTGGCGTAGCGCAGCTCGCCGCTGGCCATGCCCATGCCGGAGGGCAAGTCGCCGCGCAGGGCGACGATGCGTTTGATGCCCGCTGCCTTGTATTCGGCAAGCAGGGCGCGCAGCTCTTGCTTGGTGTCGCCGACGCACGACAGGTGCGGTGCGGCAGGCACCTTCACTTCGCTCTCCAGCTGCAGCACGGTATTGAGCGTGCGGTCGCGGGTAGAGCCACCGGCACCGTAGGTGCAGGAGAAAAAGTCCGGGTTGTAGGCGGCCAACTGGCGGGCAACGCCCATCAGCTTTTCGTGACCGGCATCGGTCTTGGTCGGGAAGAATTCGAAACTGTAGCGGCGTTCTTGTGACATCTCTGTTTCCTCAGCTGCAAGCCATGAGCCGCGAGCTGCAAGTAAAAGCCAGGGCGGTGGGGGCCGGCCTGGCTCGGGCATCGATCAAGATTCAACGACTACAAGCGCCAGGCGGCAGGCCGCCTGGCGCTTGTCGCTTAGTAGCGGTAAGCGTGCGGCTTGAACGGGCCTTCGACAGTCACACCGATGTAGTCGGCTTGCTGCTTGGTCAGCTGGGTGACGACGCCGCCGAAACCACGGACCATTTCCAGGGCCACTTCTTCGTCGAGCTTCTTGGGCAGCACTTCAACGGTCAGGCGTTCGGCTTTCTTCTCGGCCGACAGGTCGGCGTACTTCTGCTCGAACAGGAAGATCTGTGCCAGCACCTGGTTGGCGAACGAGCCGTCCATGATGCGGCTTGGGTGGCCAGTGGCGTTGCCCAGGTTGACCAGGCGGCCTTCGGCCAGCAGGATCAGGTAGTCGTCGTTCTGCGGGTCGAAGTCGCCAGCGCCGGTACGGTGGATCTTGTGCACCTGCGGCTTGACCTCTTCCCACGCCCAGTTCTTGCGCATGAAGGCGGTGTCGATTTCGTTGTCGAAGTGGCCGATGTTGCAGACCACGGCACGCTTCTTCAGGGCCTTGAGCATGTTGGCGTCGCAGACGTTGACGTTACCGGTGGTGGTCACGATCAGGTCGATCTTGCCCAGCAGGGCCTTGTCGATGCTGGCTTCGGTGCCGTCGTTGATACCGTCGATGAACGGCGAGACCAGCTCGAAACCGTCCATGCAGGCTTGCATGGCGCAGATCGGGTCAACTTCGGTGACCTTGACGATCATGCCTTCCTGACGCAGCGACTGGGCCGAACCCTTGCCCACGTCACCGTAGCCGATCACCAGGGCTTGTTTGCCCGACAGCAGGTGGTCGGTACCGCGCTTGATGGCGTCGTTCAGGCTGTGACGGCAGCCGTACTTGTTGTCGTTCTTGCTCTTGGTGACCGAGTCGTTGACGTTGATCGCCGGGACTTTCAGCTCGCCCTTGGCCAGCATGTCCAGCAGGCGGTGCACGCCGGTGGTGGTCTCTTCGGTGACGCCGTGGACGCGGTCCAGCACGGCCGGGTATTTCTTGTGTAGCAGTTCGGTCAGGTCGCCGCCGTCGTCGAGGATCATGTTGGCGTCCCATGGCTGGCCATCCTTGAGGATGGTCTGCTCCAGGCACCACTCGTACTCTTCTTCGGTTTCGCCTTTCCAGGCGAACACTGGGATGCCGGCGGCGGCAATGGAGGCAGCGGCCTGGTCCTGGGTGGAGAAGATGTTGCAGGACGACCAGCGCACTTCGGCACCCAGGGCAACCAGGGTTTCGATCAGCACGGCAGTCTGAATGGTCATGTGGATGCAGCCCAGAATCTTCGCACCCTTGAGCGGTTGCTCAGTGAGGTACTTGCGACGCAGGCCCATCAGTGCAGGCATTTCCGATTCGGCGATGATGGTTTCGCGACGGCCCCAGGCGGCCAGGGAGATGTCAGCGACTTTGAAATCGGTAAAACCAGCAGGCGTGTTTACAGCGCTCATGAGAGCCTCCATTCGTAGTGTGCGAATGGGCGCCGTTGTGCGTTGAGCGTCCGCAGGAGCGGACAACGCCCCATCCGAGCCTGACAGGTCTAGCCTGCTGCAGCGCCCCTCGGACAGGTGGCGGGCATGGCCCCGCTGGGGGTGACCATGTAAAACGGCACAGATTATAGCCGCGACCGGGAGCTTCACCCAAGGTTTTCTGTCGATTAATCGAGACGATAGTCGATGTTCAATGGAGCGGTAGCGGCGGCTCTGCCATCATGAGTGCACGTTAGCCAAGCAGGTCAGG
This sequence comes from Pseudomonas putida, assembly GCF_025905425.1. Lineage (NCBI taxonomy): Bacteria > Pseudomonadati > Pseudomonadota > Gammaproteobacteria > Pseudomonadales > Pseudomonadaceae > Pseudomonas > Pseudomonas putida. The sequence goes on from NZ_CP109603.1 coordinate 5,785,084, forward strand.
AGTACAGATGAACTTTCACACCCGCAAATGGGTAAAACCCGAAGACCTCAACCCCAATGGCACCCTGTTCGGTGGCAGCCTGTTGCGCTGGATCGACGAAGAGGCGGCCATCTACGCCATCGTCCAGCTGGGCAACCAGCGCGTGGTGACCAAGTACATGTCGGAGATCAACTTCGTCAGTGCTTCGCGCCAGGGCGACATCATCGAGTTGGGCATCACCGCCACCGAATTTGGCCGTACCTCGATCACCCTCAAGTGCGAAGTGCGTAACAAGATCACCCGCAAGAGCATCCTGACTGTCGATAAGATGGTCTTCGTCAACCTCGGCGAAGATGGCCTGCCGGCGGCGCATGGGCGTACCGAGATCAAGTACGTGCAGGACCAGTTCCCGGACTCGGCAGTCGAGTAGACATTTCGGGGCCGCAAAGCGGCCCCGGCAATCTCAAGGTTGGGCGCTGACCTTGCGCACCACCCGGCCGATGCTCAGCCCCTGCACCAGGATCGACGACAGCACCACGATGTAGGTGATCGACAGCAGCAGGTCACGCTCTTCGCCCAGTGGCAGCGACAGTGCCAGCGCTACCGACACGCCACCGCGCAGGCCGCCCCAGGTCAGCACCCGCACAGTCCCTTTGGGCACCGGGCGCCAGCGCCGCAGCAGCACGATCGCCGGCGCTACGGTCAACAGCCGTGACAGCAATACCGCCAACGCCAGCACGCCACCTGCCGCCAGGTGCATCCAGTTGAACGGCAGCAGCAGCAGTTCGAGGCCGATCAGCGCAAACAGCAGGGCGTTGAGCATGTCATCGATCAACTCCCAGAAGCCGTCCATGTAGCGACGGGTCATGTCGTTCATCGCCAGGTTGCGCCCCATGTTGCCGATGATCAGGCCGGCCACCACCATGGCGATCGGTGCTGAAACGTGCAGTTCATAGCACATCGCCGAGCCACCGATGACCAGCGCCAGGGTCAGCATGACCTCGACCTGGTACTGCTCGATACTTTTGATCATGCGGTAGGTGGCGTAGCCGATCAGGCCGCCGAACACCACGCCGCCAATGGCCTCGCGGGCGAACAGGATGGCCGTGTCATAAACACTGGGGGTTTCGCCGAGCTGGATGATGCCCAGCAGCACGGTGAACACCACCACCGCAGTGCCATCGTTGAACAGCGACTCGCCAACAATGGTGGTCTTCAGTGGCTTGGATGCATTGGCGGTCCGCAACGCGCCGAGTACGGCAATCGGGTCGGTGGGCGAGATCAGCGCGCCGAACAGCAGGCAGTAGATCAGCGGCACCTGCCAGCCGAACATCGCGAACACCCAGTGCGACAGGTAGCCGATAACCACGGTGGCGATCAGTACGCCAATGGTGGCCAGCAGGCCGATCGGCCAGCGGTAGCTGCGCAGGTCCGAGAGGTTGACATGCAAGGCACCGGCGAACAGCAGGAAGGCCAGCATCCAGTGCATCAGCAAGTCGTTGAAGTCGATCTGGTTCATCAGGCCTTCGACGCGCTCTTCCAGGCCAGGGAAGCCAATCAGGCTCAGGCCTTGCAGCATCAGCGAGAACAGCAGTGCCGTGACCATCACGCCAATGGCGGGCGGCAGGCCGATGAAGCGGTAGTTGACGTAGGTGAGGAGGGTGGTGAGGCAGATAAACGCGGCAACTAATTCAAGCATCCCGAATCCTGTAAAAATGGCTTCCAAGTCGTAACCCGAATGGCTCGGGCAGTTCTTTGATGACCTGGCGAGGGCTTCGGGACACACCTTTGACCGGAATTGTTGGAATCATTCCGAGTAAGGATGTATCTGGGCTGCCATGTGCTGGGCTTGAGTTGTGCGTTGGTTTTTACATCGAGCGCCGCCCGCGCGGCGCTCGATCTCATAAGCGCTGAAGATCTTTCGACCTGCACATACCAGACTGCTCCCTTCTGAAGGCGATATATTCATGCATCAATAACGTCACAAGGACCTGAAGGCGTGTTGGCAACTTCCCTGGTATTGGTCGCCGCCCTCTTGCATGCGACCTGGAACACCCTGATCAAATTCAGTGGCGAGCGCCTGTTAGTGATCGCCAGTATGGACACGGTTGCACTGGCCTTTGCCGTGCTGGCTGTCGCTTTCGTCGAGGTGCCTCCTGCCGAAATCTGGCCCTGGTTGGTCGCCTCGGCGCTGGCCGAGCAGCTGTACCGCTACCTGCTGATCCAGGCTTACCGCGTTGGTGACCTGGGGCTGGTCTATCCTCTGATGCGCGGCCTGTCGCCGCTGGTGGTGCTGGGGTTGACCCTTGCCTTTGCCGGGGAATCGCTGAGCCAGCAGCAGATCATCGGCATTCTGCTCATCCCTTGCGGCATGGCGTGCCTGCTGTGGCAGGGGGGAGGTGGTGATCGTCTGCCCTGGTCGATGCTGCCGGTGGTGGCGCTGATTGGCCTGTGCATCGGTTGCTACACCTGGTTCGACGGCCAGGCGGTGCGGTTGTGGGGCAAGCCTTGGGACTACCTGGTATGGCTGACCTTGCTCAGTGCCTGGCCATTCCCGTTGCTGGCCAGTGTGGCGCGGCGGGCACCGTTCGTGCTGTTCTGGCGAACCCAGTGGCGGCTGGGCTTGGCCGTGGGGGTTTGTGTGTTGTTCAGTTATGCGCTGGTGCTATGGGCCATGCACCTGGGCTCGGTGGCCGAGGCGGCGGCGCTGAGGGAGTTGAGCGTGATCTTGGTGGTGCTGCTGGGTATGCGCTACCTCAAAGAACCTTTTGGCGGGCCAAGACTCCTAGCTTGCGGGCTGGTGCTGGCAGGCATGCTGGTAATGAAGCTCTAACCTGACTATTGAACAAGGAATCCTGTCCATGACCGTTGCCCTGTGGTGCATCCTGATCGCGCTGGTACTGCCGCCGCTTTGTGCATTGATCGCCAAGGTAAGCAGTGGCCGCTTCGGCCTCAAGGACAACCACGATCCGCGTGCCTTCCTCGACACGCTATCGGGCCTGCCACGCCGTGCCCATGCGGCGCAGCAGAACAGCTATGAAGCGTTTCCGGCGTTTGCGGCGGCGGTGCTGGTGGCCGATATCGTCGGCAATGCCGAGCAAGTGACGCAGGACGTGCTGGGCGTGATGTACATCACCAGCCGGTTGCTCTACATCATCTGCTACCTGGCAGACTGGGCGGCGTTGCGATCAGTGGTGTGGTTTGCAGGGTTGGCGCTGATCGTGTCGTTTTTCGTGATTTCCATCTGACACCGAGGTGCTTCTTCGCGGGCAAGCCCGCTCCCACAAGGATCGTGCATCCTTCAGGGTTAGCACGATTACTGTGGGAGCGGGCTTGCCCGCGAAGAGCCCAGCCTCGATCAAGGCACTTTCGGTACTTCAGGCAGCGGTTTGCCTTTAGGCCAAAGCATCCAGATCTGCCCTTGCTGTTTCATGTTCCCGGCCAGCTCGCCCGCTTCAGGCCCGGTCCCCCAGAACAGGTCTGCGCGCACCTCGCCGGCAATGGCACCCCCGGTATCCTGAGCCCCAACAGGCCGCACCACCGGCGTACCATCCGGGCGCGTGGTAGACAACCAAAGCAGGCTGCCCAGTGGAATCACCTTGCGGTCGATGGCCACGCTGTACCCTGCGGTCAGCGGCACGTTGAGTGAGCCGCGCGGGCCTTCGTTGCTGTCGGGGCGGGTGCTGAAAAACACGTAGCTGGGGTTGCTGGCCAGCAGTTGCGGTACCCGCTGGGGGTTGGCCTGGGCCCAGGCATGAATGCTGCCCATGCTGACCTCTTCCTTCTTCAATTGGCCCTGTTCCACCAGCCAGCGACCGATCGGCCGATAGGGGTGGCCATTCTGGTCGGCATAACCCAGGCGCAGCTGACGGCCATCTTCCAGTTGGACCCGGCCCGAACCCTGGATCTGCAGGAACTGCAGGTCCATCGGGTCGGTCAGCCAAGCCAGCACCGGGGCCTTGACGCCCTCACGGTTGATGACTTCGGCAGTGTCGTAGGGCTTGAGCACCCGGCCATCTAGGCGCCCACGCAGGCGCTTGCCCTTGAGCTCCGGATACACGCTGGCGAGGTCGACCACGATCATGTCGTCGGGCACGCCGTACACCGCGACGTGGTTGGTTTCAGTCGGTTTCAGGCTGCCTGGGTAGACCGGCTCGTAGTAACCGGTGATCAAGCCGTTGGCGTTGTTTTCGGCCGAACGCAGCCCATAGACCTGCAGGTTTTGCTGCAGGAAAGCGCGTATTTGCAGGGCATCGTCGGGCACGTTGGCAGCGGCCTCACAGGTAGCGGCCCAGACCGCATCACGCTTGAGCTTTTCGCAGCCATTGCGCCACGCGTGGAAGCCGGCTACCAGGTCGGCGTCGCTGACGCTGGGCAGGTCCTGCCAGGTGGCATTGGCGTAGGTGGCAATGGCATGGGGTTCAGGCTTGGCGTTCTCGCCGCCGTTGCAGCCGGCCAGCAGGGCTAGCGCCGGGAGTGTCCAGGCCAGGTGGCGCAGGGCAGATTTCATGAGTGGATTCCTGTCATGGACGAACATGAAGCTTCGCCCCTGTTTTTTGTATGGCTATTGGTCTTTGGCCCGTGGGCAGCGATACTGGCCGCCCATTTTGTAGGCCGTAGAGACCGTGATGTTCAAGCGATTGACCGTTGTTCTGCTCGCAGCCCTTGCCCTGAGTGCCTGTGACCGTGTTGACCCAAACTCGCCGCTGGGCCAGCGAAAGGTGATCTTCAAGGACATGCTCAAGGCCAGCGAGGACTTGGGCGGCATGCTGCGCGGTCGTTTGCCGTTCGACGGGGTGAAGTTCTCCGAAGGGGCAGTGAAGCTCGATAGCTTGTCGCATCAACCGTGGCAGCACTTTCCTCAGGCGCGTGATGGGGGCGACAGCAGCGCGCGAGCCGAGGTGTGGGAGCGCCAGGCCCGGTTCCATGAGCTTGCCCGGCAACTGGAGGGCGTGACCGGTGAGTTGGTCGATGCGACCCGGGGCCAGTCGCCGGACGCGGCGCGGTTGAAAGGGTCGATGGACAAGGTCGAGGCAGCGTGCAAGGCCTGTCATACCGAGTTTCGCAATCATTGAGGGCAAATGCATTGGCCCCATCGCCGAGAAACCGGTGATGGGGCCAATGCAGGCAGCGTAATCCGGGCCTGTCAGCGGTCCAGTTCGTCCACGGCTTCCTGCAGTTCCTTTCTGGATTCTGCGAGTTTGTCCTTACGCTTGTTTATCTTTTCTGCATCGCCTTTCTTTTCGGCCTTCTTCAGGTCTTTTTCGCGCTGCGCAACTTCGTGACGTGCATCGAGTACTTTTTGTTCGCGCTCTTTACGCAGGCTGCTATCGGTGCAGTTTTTTGCGCCTTCGAGCGCCTGCTCAAGCCCCGCGACCTGGTCACTGTTGCCATGATCGCGGGCAATTTTCAGTTGGTTCTCGATAGCGCTGCGTTTGGCGGCGCAGCCGGTCAGGCCGGCATCCGGCTGGGCGGCTTGCGCGGCGCCGGCAGCCAAACCAAGCGTTGCGAGCAGGAAAAGAGTCGAAATAGGTTTCATGAAAAGCCTCCTGAACGGGGCAGGGCAGAAAAGTTGGGAGAAATCCTGCCTTGGTTTTGCCCATTTAGGAACCCTTGTTGGGTTTTTCGGGCTGAAACTCAGGCTTTCCTTGCATGGGATTTGGTAAAAAATCATTGCACGGGGCGTTTATCACTGAATTGGAACGCGTGGACACCGGCCTCGTTTAATTGCGCAGCGATGGCTTGAGTCTCCTTGGCCATGAAAAACGCTTCAAGCTGACGCGAACGCACTGTGCCGACGCCAGGCAAAGCTTGCCAGTCAGCGGCCGTGCGCGAGGACAGCTGCGCCCAGTCGCCGTCCAGTGGCGTGCCACCGGGGGCGGGTGCACCGAGCGCTCGCATCCAGCGGGAGAAGGGCTGTGAACGGGCGCTTTCGAAGGCGTGTAGCAGCTGTGTGGCTGTCGCTTCGCTGATGCCGGGTACCTGGCCCAGGCGCAGAGGATCAAGCAGCAACCAGTCGGTCATCGAAGTGACCAGCCCCGCATCGACCAGGCGCCGCCACGTACCCGGCCCGGTGCGCGGCATGGCCAACCCCTGCTTGCCACTGAGCCATGTGAGCCGTGCGATGAACTGTTCGTTGCAGCCTTCGCCTGCGTGCCAGCAACTGTGTGGGTGATAGCGACCTGGCTGCGGCGCCTGTACCGATTGGCGCCAGGCCGCACGGTGTACCACTTGCTCGAAGCGCGGGATGGTCAGCCCCGCCAGGCTGATTGCTACATGATCGCCGGGGGCAATGTCCAGGTTCTGCCAACGCGCCAGTGAGCCAAGGCTCACCTGTGTAATCAGCCGGTCGTCCAGCTTGACGGGTTGTAGCTGCAGAACGGGCGTGACCCTGCCTGTGCGGCCGACCCGAAAGCGTACGTCGCGTACCTCTGCCAGGGCCTGGGAGTAGGGGTGCTTCCAGGCGACGATCCAATAGGGCGCCTTGGCCTGCCAGCGCTCGGCGGGTGGCCGGGCGTCCTGGCGCAGGATCACACCATCTGTGGCAAAGGGCAGTGGTGAGCGGTACCAGTGCAGGCGCCAGTGCGCGGCCTGGGGGGCGTCGTCAATCGCGACGCTATAGCGCTGGCTGTCGGGGAAGCCCAATTGCGCTAACTGCGAGAGGCGTTCGGCCTGGCTGTCGGGGCCCTGCGGCCAATCCCAGACGAGCAGGCCGATACCGGCGCCTTGTTCGATGCCAAGCTGATTGCGGGCGAGCAGCCCGGCCACGGTGCCACGTGCGTTGACGCTGCCTGCCTGAGCTTGCACATGTGCGCCCAGGCGCAGGTACAGTTCACCCTGCAACGACAGGTCTCGCGCCTGAGGCAGTTGCCGCGTGATCGACCCTAGTTGAGGGATATGGCGGCTCCAGTCCTGCCCTTGTACCCCATCACCCCGGCTCAGCAACTGCACCAGCTGCCCCTGTCGATAGAACAGGGAAACCGCCACGCCATCGACCTTGGGCTGGATCCACAGGCCTGTCTTGCCGGCCATCCAGCGCCCGACGGCGTGCTCGTCGTCGAGCTTGTTGACGCCCGTGTGAGGGATAGGATGGGGGACAGTGCCACGTGCTGTAGCCAGTGGCGCCTGGGGTTGCAGCAGGCCAAAGCATTGCTGCAATTGCTTCAGGCGTTGCCGGCTCTGGTCATAGAGCTCATCTGCCACCAACGAGATGCCCTGGCGATGGTAGTGATCATCCCATTGGGCAATTCTGTCGCGCAGTTGGGCAACCTCGGCGTCAGCCTGTTTCACGGGCCAGTCGGGGCACGGGTTGGCCCGTGCCAGCGGGGCCTGTAGCGACAGCAGCAGTGCGAACAACAGCATGAACGGCATGGCCAGCATCCTTGCATGGCGAGTAGGAACCCTCAGCCTAGGCAGGCGGGGCGCCGGGTGCCGTGAACAGTTGTCAGCCGATATGTCACAAAAAAACCCCTGCCGATTGCTCGGCAGGGGCTTTCATCTACCGCTGTAGGAAACTTACAGGCCGGCAGCGTCACGCAGCGACTGGGCGCGATCGGTACGCTCCCAGGTGAAGGTGGTGAAGGTGTCGTCGCCGACCGTCTTCTGCTGCGGGGTGCGGCCGAAGTGGCCGTAGGCAGCGGTTTCCTGGTACATCGGGTGGAGCAGGTCGAGCATCTTGGTGATGGCGTACGGACGCAGGTCGAAGCACTCGCGCACCAGCTGTACGATCTTGTCGTCGGAGACCTTGCCGGTACCGAAGGTGTTGATCGAGATGGACGTCGGCTGGGCCACGCCGATGGCGTAGGACACCTGGATCTCACAGCGCTCGGCCAGGCCTGCGGCGACGATGTTCTTGGCCACGTAGCGACCGGCGTAGGCAGCAGAACGGTCGACCTTGGACGGGTCCTTGCCGGAGAACGCGCCGCCACCGTGACGGGCCATGCCGCCGTAGGAGTCGACGATGATTTTGCGGCCGGTCAGGCCGCAGTCACCCACCGGGCCACCGATGATGAAGTTGCCGGTCGGGTTGATGTGGTACTGGGTGCCTTTGTGCAGCAGTTCGGCAGGCAGGGTGTGCTTGACGATCAGCTCCATCACCGCTTCTTGCAGGTCTTTTTGCGAGACTTCCGGGTTGTGCTGGGTCGACAGGACCACCGCGTCGATCCCGACCACTTTGCCATTTTCGTAGCGGCAGGTGACCTGGGACTTGGCGTCCGGGCGCAGCCACGGCAGCAGGCGCGACTTGCGCGCTTCGGCCTGGCGCTCGACCAGACGGTGCGAGAAGCAGATCGGGGCTGGCATCAGTACGTCGGTTTCGTTGCTGGCGTAGCCGAACATCAGGCCCTGGTCGCCGGCACCCTGGTCTTCCGGCTTGGAGCGGTCGACGCCCTGGGCGATGTCCACGGACTGCTTGCCGATGATGTTCATCACGGCGCAGGTGGCGCCGTCGAAGCCGACGTCGGAGCTGTTGTAGCCGATGTCGATGATGACTTTACGTACCAGCTCTTCGAGGTCGACCCAGGCGGAAGTGGACACTTCGCCGGCGATAATGGCGACACCGGTCTTGACCAGGGTTTCGCAGGCCACACGGGCGTATTTGTCCTGAGCGATGATGGCATCGAGGACGGCGTCCGAAATCTGGTCGGCGATCTTGTCCGGATGCCCTTCGGACACGGACTCGGAGGTGAAAAGGGAGTATTCGCTCATCTCGAAGGGTTCCTAAAATTTACCGATGGTGTATGTCGCCAGTCGCCCGCTGGAAATGGCGGACCTGTATCTGGAAACCGTTACGCAAGCCTACGTACAGGCTGTCCCCGGGGACCAGCCCGGCACTATTGGCCCAACGGGCCAGGTCGTCCTGCTCGAAGCCTAGCCAGAGGTCGCCGCAGGCATCCCGCGCCCACCCCTGGTCATGGCTGCACAGTTCGGTGACCAGCAGGCTGCCGCCCGCTTTCACCCGTTTGGCCAACAGGCGCAAGGCCAGGGCCGGGTCGCTGAAATGGTGCAGGACCATGTTCAGCACTACGCAGTCGGCTGCCACATCCGTTGTATCCAGTGCATCGGCCAACTGCAGGTTCACATTGTCCAGGCCTTCGCGCTGGCAGACTTGGCGGGCCAGCTCGAGCATGGTCGGGCTGTTGTCCAGCGCGGTGACCGTGCCGAAGCGCCGTGCCAGGTCCGGGAGGAAGCCGCCGTCACCGGGGCCGACCTCCAACGCACTGGCAGCCGGGCCAAAATTGAGTGTGTCGAGCAACGCCAGCAGGCTTTCGCGGTACTGCGGCAGGCCGGCGATCAGGTCTTGCTGGGCGCGGAATTTTTCTTCCACTCGCTGGAAAAAGTCCTGGCTGGTGGCTGCGCGACGCTGCTGCACCAGGGCGATACGTGCCTGCACCTCGGGTGGCAAGGTCAGGTCATCGACTTCTTCGAGCAGCGCCGTGTGCAGGCGCCCGCCCAGGCGCAGGCTGTCGGGCAGGGCGCGGCGATAGAAAATGGCGTTGCCTTCGCGGCGCGTAGCCACTAGCTCGGCCTGGGCCAGCACCTTGAGGTGGTGGCTCATGCCGGACTGGCCGATGTCGAAGATCTGCGCCAGTTCCAGCACGCCAAACGAGTCGCTGGCCAGCGCGCGCAAAACATTCAGACGCAGCTCGTCACCACTGGCTTTGCACAGGGCGGCCAGTGTGTCGCTTCGCTGAGGGATCGATTGCGCACGGAGGTTCATGGGGCGGCAGTCTAGACAGGCATCGCTGACCCCGCAAGATCAATATCAAAAAGTTTTGATATTGGCGATGAGCTGCAAGCCGCAAGGCTCAAGCTGCAAGAATAGAGCGTTCCGCGTGCGGGTCTGCTTTCGCTTGCAGCTTAAAGCTTGCCGCTCGCAGCTTTAATGTTTGCCCCCAGCCCCCCCAGTGGGCGAAAATGGCCGCCTTTTTTCGTAATACCACTTATTCAAGCCCCCAGGAGATCAGCGATGCCCAGCCGTCGTGAACGTGCCAACGCCATTCGTGCCCTCAGCATGGATGCCGTGCAAAAGGCCAACAGCGGCCACCCAGGTGCCCCTATGGGCATGGCGGATATCGCCGAAGTGCTTTGGCGCGACTATCTGAAGCACAACCCGAGCAACCCGAGCTTCGCCGACCGTGACCGCTTCGTGCTGTCCAACGGCCACGGCTCGATGCTGATCTACTCGCTGCTGCACCTGACTGGCTACGATGTCACCATCGACGACCTCAAGTCGTTCCGCCAGCTGCACAGCCGTACCCCGGGCCACCCGGAGTTCGGCTACACCCCGGGTGTCGAGACCACCACCGGCCCGCTGGGCCAAGGCCTGGCCAACGCCGTGGGCTTCGCCCTGGCCGAAAAAGTACTGGGCGCCCAGTTCAACCGTGACGGCCACAAAATCGTCGACCACAACACTTATGTGTTCCTCGGCGACGGCTGCATGATGGAAGGCATCTCCCACGAAGTCGCCTCGCTGGCCGGCACCCTGGGCCTGAACAAGCTGGTCGCCTTCTATGACGACAACGGCATCTCCATCGACGGTGAAGTGGAAGGCTGGTTCACCGACGACACGCCGAAGCGTTTCGAGTCGTACAACTGGCTGGTGATCCGTAACGTCGATGGCCACGACGCTGAAGAAATCCGCACCGCCATCGAGACTGCCCGTAAGAGCGATCGCCCGACCCTGATCTGCTGCAAGACCATCATCGGTTTCGGTTCGCCGAACAAGCAGGGCAAGGAAGACTGCCACGGCGCTCCGCTGGGCAACGACGAAATCGCCCTGGCCCGCAAGGAACTGAACTGGAACCACGGTCCGTTCGAAGTGCCTGCCGACATCTACGCCGAGTGGGATGCCAAAGAAGCCGGTGCCAAGGCCGAAGCCGCGTGGAACAAGCGTTTCGACGCCTACGCCGCTGCCTTCCCAGAGCTGGCCGGCGAGCTCAAGCGCCGTCTGAGCGGCGAACTGCCGGCCGACTTCGCGGAAAAAGCCGCTGCCTACATCGCTGAAGTCGCTGCCAAAGGCGAAACCATCGCCAGCCGCAAAGCCAGCCAGAACGCCCTGAACGCCTTCGGCCCACTGCTGCCAGAGTTGCTCGGCGGCTCGGCTGACCTGGCCGGTTCCAACCTGACCCTGTGGAAAGGTTGCAAGGGCGTCAGCCATGAAGATGCCAACGGCAACTACATGTACTACGGCGTGCGCGAGTTTGGCATGACCGCGATCATGAACGGCGTCGCCCTGCATGGCGGCCTGGTGCCTTACGGCGCGACCTTCCTGATGTTCATGGAATACGCCCGCAACGCCGTGCGCATGTCTGCACTGATGAAGCAGCGCGTGATCCACGTTTACACCCACGATTCCATCGGCCTGGGTGAAGATGGCCCGACTCACCAGCCGATCGAGCAGCTGAGCAGCCTGCGCAGCACGCCGAACCTGGACACCTGGCGTCCAGCCGATGCGGTGGAATCCGCCGTGTCCTGGAAGCACGCCCTGGAGCGCAAGGACGGCCCATCGGCGCTGATCTTCTCGCGTCAGAACCTGCAGCATCAGGACCGTGACGCCCAGCAGATCGCCGACATCGCCCGTGGCGGTTACGTGCTCAAAGACTGCGCCGGCGAGCCTGAGCTGATCCTGATCGCCACCGGTTCCGAAGTGGGCCTGGCCGTTCAGGCGTTCGACAAACTGACCGAACAAGGCCGCAAGGTGCGCGTTGTGTCGATGCCGAGCACCAGCGTATTCGACGCCCAGGACGCAAGCTACAAGCAGTCCGTACTGCCGCTGCAAGTCGGTGCGCGCATCGCCATCGAAGCCGCCCATGCCGACTTCTGGTACAAGTACGTCGGCCTGGAAGGTCGTATCATCGGCATGACCACCTATGGTGAGTCGGCCCCGGCCTCTGCACTGTTCGAAGAGTTCGGCTTCACCCTGGAGAACATCCTGGGTACTGCCGAAGAGCTGCTGGAAGACTGATACAGGCAAAGTGAGGGCTGCTGGCCCTCATTCGCGGCACAAGGCCGCTCCCACAGGATCTGCAGAGTCGCAGTACCCTGTGGGAGCGGCCTTGTGCCGCGAATGGGCCGCATGGCGGCCCCGTTCAACCGCCGGAGTTCAAGAGCTACCTATGCCCCACCCGCGTCCCTACAAAGTTGCACTCAACGGTTATGGCCGCATCGGCCGCTGTGTCCTGCGCGCGTTGTTCGAGCGGGGGGCAAAGGCCGGTTTCGAGATTGTCGCGCTGAACGACCTGGCCGATCAGGCCAGCCTCGAGTACCTGACACGCTTCGACTCCACCCACGGGCGTTTCCCCGGTGAGGTGAGGGTCGATGGCGATTGTCTGCATATCAATGGCGACTGCGTGAAGGTGTTGCGCAGTGCCACGCCCGAAGGCATCGACTGGGCCGCCCTGGACATCGACCTGGTGCTGGAGTGCTCCGGCGCCTACAACACCCGTGTCGACGGCCAGCGCTTCCTCGATGCCGGTGCGCCACGGGTGCTGTTCTCGCAACCCATGGCCAGCGAGGCGGACGTGGACGCCACGGTGGTCTACGGCATCAACCAGGCGTGCCTGACCGGCAGCGAGCGGCTGGTGTCCAACGCGTCGTGCACCACCAACTGCGGCGTGCCGCTGTTGCGTGTGCTGGACCAGGCGTTCGGCATCGAATACGTGCAGATCACCACCATCCACTCGGCGATGAACGACCAGCCGGTGATCGACGCTTACCACCACGAAGACCTGCGCCGCACGCGTTCTGCGTTCCAGTCGGTGATCCCGGTGTCCACGGGGCTGGCGCGCGGCATTGAGCGGCTGCTGCCGGAACTTGCCGGGCGAATCCAGGCCAAAGCGGTACGCGTGCCGACCGTCAACGTCTCGTGCCTGGACATCACCCTGCAGACCGCCCGCGACACCAGCGCCGCCGAGGTCAACCGGGTGCTGCGCGAGGCAGCCCTGGAGGGCCCGCTCAAAGGATTGCTGGCCTATACCGAGCTGCCTCACGCCAGCTGTGATTTCAACCACGACCCGCATTCGGCCATCGTCGATGCCAGCCAGACCCGTGTTTCCGGCCCCCGCCTGGTGAACCTGCTGGCTTGGTTCGACAACGAATGGGGGTTTGCCAACCGTATGCTCGACGTTGCCGAACACTATCTGCACGTCGTTCAACCAACCCGCAACAAACAGCCCTAAAGGACTGCATTCATGACCGTGTTGAAGATGACCGACCTCGACCTGCAAGGTAAACGCGTACTGATCCGCGAAGACCTCAACGTGCCTGTAAAGGACGGTGTGGTAGCCAGCGACGCGCGTATCCTGGCAGCGCTGCCGACCATCAAGCTGGCCCTGGAGAAGGGTGCGGCGGTAATGGTCTGCTCGCACCTGGGCCGCCCGACCGAAGGTGAGTTCTCGGCCGAGAACAGCCTCAAGCCGGTCGCCGAGTACCTGAGCAAGGCCCTGGGCCGTGACGTGCCGCTGATCGCCGACTACCTGGACGGTGTCGAGGTCAAGGCCGGTGACCTGGTGCTGTTCGAGAACGTGCGCTTCAACAAGGGCGAGAAAAAGAACGCCGACGAGCTGGCGCACAAATACGCGGCCCTGTGCGACGTGTTCGTGATGGACGCTTTCGGTACCGCCCACCGCGCCGAGGGTTCGACCCATGGCGTTGCCAAGTTCGCCAAGGTGGCTGCTGCAGGCCCACTGCTGGCTGCCGAGCTGGATGCCCTGGGCAAGGCGCTGAAAGCCCCGGCCAAGCCGATGGCGGCCATCGTCGCCGGCTCCAAGGTGTCGACCAAGCTCGACGTGCTGAACAGCCTGAGCGCTGTCTGCGACCTGCTGATCGTCGGGGGCGGTATCGCCAACACCTTCCTGGCAGCTGCCGGTCATCCGGTCGGCAAGTCGCTGTACGAGCCGGACCTGGTCGACACCGCCAAGGCCATCGCCGCCAAGGTCAATGTACCGCTGCCGGTTGACGTGGTAGTCGCCAAGGAATTCGCCGAAAGCGCCGAAGCGACCGTCAAGGCCATTGCCGACGTCGCCGCCGACGACATGATTCTGGACATCGGCCCACAAACCGCAGCCAACTTCGCCGAGTTGCTGAAGTCGTCACAGACCATCCTGTGGAACGGCCCGGTTGGCGTGTTCGAGTTCGACCAGTTCGGCAACGGCACCCAGGTTCTGGCCAAGGCTATCGCCGAAAGCCCTGCGTTCTCTATCGCCGGTGGCGGTGACACCCTGGCGGCAATCGACAAATATGGCGTTGGCGCCGATATCTCCTACATTTCTACCGGTGGTGGCGCCTTCCTCGAGTTCGTCGAGGGTAAGGTTCTGCCGGCTGTGGCAATCCTGGAAGAGCGGGCCAAGGCCTGATGACGTTGGCGCTTGGCAAAGGGAGCGACCTGATGGTCAAGCAATTGCCTGTGATGATCCTGGTCGGCCTGCTGAGCGCCTGCTCCGGCAGCCCGTCTTCGGACGCAACCGCGTCGCGCTTGCCCAAGGGCGGCTGCTACCAGTCCGAGTGGCAGGCCGAGACCGTGCCGGTCATCAACAAGCGCCTGGGCCCGGATGGCCTGGAAAAGTATGACGAAGATCACCAGCACAAGGCGCCTGGCTGCCCCTGATCGGGGCCCTTCATCGGGCTTTGCCCGGTGCAGGCAACCAAGTGGCGACTGTGTGGTCATCTAGAGGATATTCAATGAAAGCGCTTATGGCCGTAGCGGCCCTGGCGACACTGGCAGGATGCTCACTGCTGCAGCCGGCGCAACCCGCCCCGGCAGATGTTTGGACCCGTTGGGTCTGTGACACCCAGACCGAAGTGCTGTGGCGCTTCGCTGATGCACAATTCGAAGCGGTCGACGTGCGCCTCGGTGGCGGCGACCAGGTCTACCGGCTCAAGTCCGAGCCGGGCGCCTCAGGCGATTTGTACAGCGATGGCGTGCTGGCTTTCCACACCAAGGGCGATGAAGGCCTGGTGTATTGGGTGGCAACCAACGATCTGATTGGGCGGGGCTGCAAGGCACCGTGACTGGCCGGGCCGCCAAGGTGGCCCACACTACTTGAACAGCAACCGCCCCTGCGGCAGGCTTGCACGAAACAAACGACGCTTGTCGGGAGAGAGATACACAATGGCACTCATTAGCATGCGCCAGATGCTGGACCACGCCGCCGAGTTCGGTTACGGCGTACCAGCTTTCAACGTCAACAACCTCGAGCAAATGCGCGCAATCATGGAGGCCGCCGACAAGACCGACTCTCCGGTTATCGTCCAGGCTTCGGCCGGTGCCCGCAAATACGCCGGCGCGCCCTTCCTGCGCCACCTGATCCTGGCCGCCATCGAAGAATTCCCGCACATCCCGGTGTGCATGCACCAGGACCACGGCACCAGCCCTGACGTCTGCCAGCGTTCGATCCAGCTGGGCTTCAGCTCGGTGATGATGGACGGCTCGCTGGGCGAAGACGGCAAGACCCCGACCGACTACGACTACAACGTCCGCGTTACCCAGCAGACCGTTGCCATGGCACACGCCTGTGGCGTTTCGGTAGAAGGCGAGCTGGGCTGCCTGGGTTCGCTGGAAACTGGCATGGCCGGTGAAGAAGACGGTATCGGCGCCGAAGGCGTGCTGGATCACAGCCAGATGCTGACCGACCCGGAAGAAGCGGCCGACTTCGTCAAGAAGACCCAGGTCGATGCCCTGGCCATCGCCATCGGCACCAGCCACGGTGCGTACAAGTTCACCAAGCCACCTACCGGTGACGTGCTGGCGATCGACCGCATCAAGGAAATCCACAAGCGCATCCCCAACACCCACCTGGTCATGCACGGTTCGTCTTCGGTACCGCAAGAGTGGCTGGCGATCATCAACCAGTACGGCGGCGACATCAAAGAAACCTACGGTGTACCGGTTGAAGAGATCGTCGAAGGCATCAAGCACGGCGTGCGCAAGGTCAACATCGACACCGACCTGCGCCTGGCGTCCACCGGTGCCATGCGTCGCCTGATGGCGCAGAACCCAAGCGAGTTCGACCCGCGTAAGTTCTTCGGTGAAACCGTAAAAGCCATGCGTGACGTGTGCATCGCTCGTTACGAAGCGTTCGGCACCGCCGGCAATGCTTCCAAGATCAAGCCGATCTCCCTGGAAGGCATGTACCAGCGTTACCTGAAAGGTGAGTTGGCCGCCAAGGTCAACTGATCCCCAGGTCGCCCTGAAAAACCCGCAGAAATGCGGGTTTTTTTTGCCTGCGAAAACGCCGGCAGATATTCGCGGCAGAGCAACCGTTAGTCGGCTACCGTACAGTTTAGGCACTGATAGCGTTCTGATTGCATTGCGTGTTACAGACTCGGGTCTAGAGTACTTATCGGATCCAACCGCAATTTGAAGTCGGTCACAAAATAGAGAAGCAGCATGGATGGCGCTCACCTTCAACCTCAGCCACTGGATGGCAGCTCGGTGCTACTGGTGGTAGACGATTACCCCGAGAACCTCATCAGCATGCGGGCCTTGCTGGCCCGGCAGGATTGGCAAGTATTGACTGCAAGTTCAGGGATGGAAGCCCTGAGTGCCTTGCTCGAACACGACGTCGACCTGGTCTTGCTGGATGTACAAATGCCGGAGATGGACGGCTTTGAAGTCGCCCGGCTGATGCGTGGCAGCCAGCGTACGCGGCTGACCCCGATCATTTTCCTCACCGCCAACGAGCAGTCCGAGGCCGCTGTGCTCAAGGGCTACGCCAGTGGCGCGGTGGACTACATGTTCAAGCCGTTCGACCCGCAGATTCTCAAGCCCAAGGTCCAGGCGCTGCTCGACCAGCAGCGTAACCGGCGCATGCTGCAACGCCTGAGCCGCGAGCTGGAAGCCGCCAGGGCATTCAATGCCTCGATCCTGGAGAACGCCGCCGAAGGCATTCTTGTGGTGAATGCCGCAGGCACCATCAGTTTTGCCAACCCGGCCATCTCAAGGTTGCTGGCCGCCCCGGTCGAGCAATTGCAGGGTGCCCAGTTGCTTGACCTGGTGCAGTTGGCCAATGCCGATCTGTGGAACGAGTCGGACTTCTACCGGGCCTACCTGGGGCGGCAGATTTTTCGTGTGCACGATGCCCAGCTGCGCACCCTGGGCGGCGAACTGGTGCCGGTGGCGCTGTCCTGTGCCCCGTTGCCGTCCGATCAGCAGGCGATGGTGGTGACGGTGCTGGACATGTCGGTGGTGCGCAACCTGCACCAGCAGCTTGAGTATCAGGCGGTGACCGACCCACTGACCGGCCTGCTCAACCGTCGGGGTTTCTATCAGTCCGCAGAGGGCGTACTGCTGCGCAACGAGCGCTCGGACAAGGCGCAGGCGCTGATGTACATGGACCTTGATGGCTTCAAGCGGATCAATGACTCGCTGGGCCATGAAGCGGGCGATCGCGTCCTGCGCTGGGTTGCCGAACAGCTCAAGGACTGTCTGGGAAACGAGGCTTTGCTGGCCCGGATGGGCGGCGATGAGTTCACGGCGTTGTTCGACAGCTTGCCCTACCCCGAGCAGGCCGGGCGTTACGCCGAGCGATTGCTCGAGCGCATCGCGATCAGCCAGCAAATCGACGGGCTGGATGTGTGCCTGGGGGTCAGCATTGGCATCGCCACCTACCCTGAGTGCGGCGCCACCGTCGAAGGCCTGCTGCGCGCGGCCGATGCGGCGATGTATGCGGCCAAGCAGGCCGGGCGCCAGCAGTACCGTTTCTACGACCAGGAACTCAACGGCCGCGCGCGCTCACGGTTGATGCTCGAAGACAGCGTACGTGCCGCCATCGAACAGCAGGATTTCAGCCTGGTGTATCAGCCCCAGGTGGGTTTTGCCGACGGCCACCTGCGCGGTTTCGAGGCGTTGCTGCGCTGGCAGCACCCCAGTGTCGGCGATGTGCCGCCTGGGCTGTTCATCCCTTTGCTTGAGGAAGCCCGGCTGATCAACCGCCTGGCCAGCTGGATCTACCGCCAGGGCGCGGCCCAGCGCCAGGCCTGGTGCGACCGTTTCGCCCAGGATCTGGTGCTGGGCATCAGCCTGAGCCGTGCCCAGTTCGTCATGCCGGGGCTGGTCGAGGAGCTGCAGCGGGTGATCCAGGATTACCAGCTGAACCCGGCGCAACTTGAAGTCGAGGTGGCGGAGATGTCGTTGATGTACAACATCGACGCAGCGGTGAAGCAGATACACCGCCTGCGCGAACTGGGCGTGCGGGTGGCGCTAGATGATTTTGGCGCGGGTGACTGTTCGCTGCGCATGCTGCGTGACTTGCCGATCGACACCCTCAAGCTTGACCGGCACCTGGTCGCACGCCTGCCGGACTCTACGGTGGATGCCGCGCTGGTGCGCAGCGTGATCGGCTTGTGCGCCGACTACCGCATCACGGTGATCGCCGAGGGCGTGGAAACCCAGGCCCAAGCTGCGTGGCTCAAGGCAAACGGTTGCGCCTATGTGCAGGGTTTTTTGGTGGCGCACCCCATGACTGCGGCCGATGCCAGTGGCTTTCCGGCGATTTTCTCCTGGCCCCGGCCATGATTGGCTAGAATCGCCCTTCGCCATGCCGAAGCAGTGCCATGACCGTATTACGTTACTTGCAAGCCTACCCGCCACACCTGCAGGAGCAGGTGCGGCAGATGATCGACAGCGACCGCCTGGGCGAGTACCTGCAGCGTCGCTACCCCGACCGCCATGACGTGCAAAGCGACAAGGCGCTGTACGGTTATGCCCAGGACCTGCGGCAACAGTACCTGCGCAGCGCGCCCAACCTGGACAAGGTGCTGTTCGACAACCGCCTCGATCTGACCCACCGTGCCCTGGGGCTCAACACTGCGGTATCGCGCGTTCAGGGTGGCAAGCTCAAGGCGAAGAAGGAAATCCGCATCGCCTCCTTGTTCAAGGAAGCCGCGCCGCAGTTTCTGCGCATGATCGTGGTGCACGAGCTGGCGCACCTGCGTGAGCGCGATCATAGCAAGGCGTTTTACCAGCTCTGTCAGCACATGGAGCCGGACTACCACCAACTGGAATTCGACCTGCGCGTCTACCTGACCTATCGGGAGCTGCCGGGCAACTGTTAAGGACCACGCAGCATGGAAGTGAGCAAGACCAAGAGCAGCTTCTACCGCCGCCTGTACGTAGCCTGGCTGATCGACAGCCAGACGGCGACCAGCGTGCCGGCCCTGATGGAGGCCACCGGCATGCCACGCCGCACGGCCCAGGACACCATCGCCGCCCTGGCCGACCTGGATATCGTCTGTGAGTTCGAGCAGCAGGAGGGCGCGCGCAATCATGCCGGGCACTACCGCATTCATGACTGGGGCGCGATCGACAAGCAGTGGATCACCCGGCATATGCGCCAGATCCGAGAAGTGCTGGGTTATCCCTGACCTGCCTCACTCTCTAAAGCTGGCGTGATCTCTTGGGGAGATTGCCCAGCCTCTTGGGGTTGCGCTGTCGCGCAGGGAACAATGGTCATTGTGGGACCGCCGCATCGCCGCTCCCACAGTGCCCCCGGCTTTCTCAGCCCTTGCGCATGCCAATATGGGGAATGTCATCTTCAAGGTATTCCTCACCCACCACCTCGAACCCATGCCGTGCATAAAACCCTTGCAGATGCGCTTGCGCCGACAGATACACCGGCGTCCCTGGCCAGCAATGCTCGGCAGCCTCCAGCCCCTTGAGCAGCAACGGATGCCCCAACTTGAGCCCACGCGCTGCAGGTGATGTCACCACGCGCCCGATCACCACATCGCCCCCCTGGGATTGCGGGTCGAGCAGGCGCAGATAGGCCACCAGCTTGTCGTCCTGCCAAGCCATCAGGTGCAGGGTATCGCCGCTCAGGTCCTGGCCATCGACTTCCTGGTAGGCGCAGCGTTGCTCGACCACGAACACTTCGGTGCGCAATTGCAGGATGGCGTAGAGCTGGTCCTTGCCGAGGTCGGTGTGGTGCTTGCAGAGCCAGTCGATGGACATTGGCACGAACTCCTTGAATGGGACGTCGATCATCGCAAATCCACAGGCCGTCGACGAGTGGCGGATTGCTGCAGACCGTGTCATGCAGGCTTCGGCCAAAATAGAGGCAAAATGACACTATTGTCCGCTGCCCTGAGCCTCAGCTTTGTGTAATCTCCTCGGCAGTTGCGGCGAAGGCCGCCTACACAGTGTGCGCCCTCTATTGCGAAAGGACTTGAGCATGCGGCCACTGCTATGTGTTCTGGGATTGCTGGCAGCCATGCTGGCCACGCCCGTGCTGGGTCATGACAAGCTGCGGCTAGTTGCGGATAGCTGGCCACCGTTTACCGATGCCAGTATGCCGGGCGGCGGCCTGGCAACCAGCATCGTCACTACCGCACTGGCCAGGGCCGGTTACGCCAGTGCGTTCGAGGAGGCGCCGTGGGCACGGGCCTTGATGGGCGTCAGCGAAGGGCGTTACGACATCTTGATCAATGCCTGGTACAACGACTCACGGACCCGCATCGGGCATTTTTCCAACGCCTACCTGAACAACAAGGTCCGCCTGCTCAAACGCAAAGGCGAGGCCTTCGGTTACCAGCACCAATCCGATCTGTACCCCTACAGCATTGCCGTGGTGCGCGATTATGCCTATTCGCCCGATTTTGACGGCGACACCCGCTTGCACAAGGTGGCGGTGCGTAACTTCTCGTCGGCGGTGCGCATGCTGGCGGCCGGCAGGGTAAACCTGGCGGTTGAGGATGAGTACGTGGCCCATTACAACCTGCAGCGCGAACCGCAGGCGGTGCGTGATGGTGTGGAGCTGGTCGACCCGCCACTGGCGCAGAACAGCCTGCATATTCTGGTCAGCCTGAAACACCCGGAACACCAGCAGATAGTCGAACGTTTCGAGCGGGCGATCGCGGCCATGAAAACCGATGGCAGTTATGCGCGCTTGCTGCGCCAGCATGGCTTTTGATCTCTATTGCCTGTGCCGGCCACTCAGCATTTAGGCCGGTGTGCTTTCCTTGACCAAGTGCGCCGCCAGCGTGCGTAACGGCCCCAGCTGCCGGCAGATCAGTGCCAGCTGGGTTTGCACCAGTCGCTGATGTTCATCCAGCTCTTCCGGCATCTGCTCCAGGGCATTGGCCAACGCTTCTTCGGCATCACTGTGGATCGCCACCGGTAGCCGCGCCGCCAGGCCATTGGCAATCTCGTCCAGGCTGTTGGCCAGGCTTTGCCCAGCACCCTCGATCAATTGCTCCTGAACCTCCGCGGGCAAGGCGGTATCACGGTGCGCGCCCAACCCGGAGAGGTAGCTGAGCAGCGTGTGCGACAGCACCAGGAAGCGGAAGCCGACGTCCGCTTCCTTGCGAAAGTGCCCCGGCTCCATGAGCATGTTCGCCAGCGTGGTGGACAGCGCCGCATCGGCGTTGTGGGCGTTGCGGCGGGCCAGGCGGTAGGCGAGGTCGTCGCGTTTACCGTGGGCATACTGCTGCATGATCTGGCGCAGGTACACGCTGGCGCAGGCCAGGGTGTTGGCCAGCGCCTTGTTCAGGCGCCGGCCTTGCCAGTCGGGCAGGAACAGGAACACCGCCAGAATGGCGATCAGGCTGCCCACCAGGGTATCGAACAGGCGCGGCAGGAACAGCCCATAGCCGTCGCCGATCTGGTTGAAGCAGAACAGCACCATCAACGTGATCGCTGCGGTCGCCAAGGTGTATCGAGTGGTGCGGTTGACGAAGAACACCACCCCGGCGACCACGGCGAACATCGACTGGATGATCGGGTTGGGGAACAGGTCAAACAGTGCCCAGCCCACCGTCAGGCCGATGGCCGTGCCGACAATCCGCTGCCCCAGCTTGCGCCGCGTCGCGCCGTAGTTGGGTTGGCAGACGAACAGCGTGGTGAGGATGATCCAATAGCCCTGCGTGGGGTGGATCAGGTGCACCATGCCATAGCCGATCGACAGCGCCAGGGGCAGGCGCAGGGCGTGGCGGAACAGCAGCGAGGTCGGCGTCAGCTGGGTGCGCAGGCGGCTCCAGACATCCTTCAGCGAGCGTGGCGAACGGTCCAGCAGGCTGCTGTCACTGGCATCGGCCAGGCTGTCCGGGTTGCTGGCGGCGCCCAACAGGCGGTCCAGGGTGGCAAGGTTGGCCGCCAGTGCCCGTAGCGAACGCAGCAGGCTTCGCCAGGCGGGGTTGTTCTGGTTGCGCAGGTGCTCCAGGGAGGCGTTGAGGTCTTCCAGGGTGTCGGCAAACCGGCTGTCGAGGACAAACGGCTGACGCAGACGGATTGAGCGCGCCAGGTCCTGGCAGGCCGAGCCTTGATGACGCAGCAGGCGCTGGCAGCGGAACATCACGTCGCTGTGGAAGAACGCTTCGGCCAGCGCGTTGTAGGGGTAGTGCGAGGCGCTTACCCGTTCGTGGATGTCCTGGGCCAGGAAGTACAGCTTCAGGTAGCGGCTGACCTTGGAGTTTGGCTGGCTGTTGCCAACCCGGTGCAGGATGATTTCCTTGGCGGCGTTGAGCGCCGCGACCACCTTGCCATTTTGCTGGGCCAGCTCCAGCCGCCGGGCCTCCAGGTCATGGTTGCGCACAGGTTCGAACAGATTGGCCTTGAGCTTGAGGTAGCGGCCCAGCTCGAAAAACAGCTTGGCCAGGCTTTGCTGCACCGGCTGATTGGAGAACAGCGCCTGCCACAGCACCGACAGCAGGCCATACCAGGCCGCGCCCGCCACCAGCAGCATCGGCTCGTGCCAGAAATCGGTGACCTCGCCGCCGCGCTGGTCCACGCCGATCATGGTGTATACCGCCGTGATCAGCGTCGCCGAGGCGATGGCGCCATAACGCTCGCCCAGGGCGCCGAGCATGGTCAGGCCGAAAGCCGCCAAGGCCAGTGCAACGGCGAAGACCCATGGGTAGGGGAACAGCAGTTCGACGGCCAGAGCGGCGATGGCAAAGCACACCAGGGTCACGGCCAGGGCGCTGAGGCGGCCTTGCCAACTGTCGTCGGTCTCGGCCAGGGCACTGGCGATAATGCCCAGGAACAACGGGATCAGCAGGGCCATTTCATCCTGGTACCAGCACAAGGCCATGCTGCCGGTAAGGGCGACCGTTACCCGGATGCTGTAGCTGAACTTGTCTTGGCCCCACAGGCGACGCAGTGACTGACGGAACGAGCTCGATGACATGATGGCCTTGGGCTGTGATCGAATGAATACATTGCCGCACGGACCAGCAAGAAGCGTTCCGTGCTGCTGAATGGATTCTACTCTACACGAACTGCGCCGCAGCGTTAGCCGATGCCCAGGCCCACTGGAAATTGAAACCGCCCAGGTGGCCGGTTACATCCAGCACCTCGCCAATGAAGTACAGCCCCGGGCTCTTGAGCGACTCCATGGTCTTGGACGACACCTCGCGGGTATCCACGCCGCCCAGCGTCACCTCGGCAGTGCGATAGCCCTCGGTGCCGGCAGGTACCACTTGCCAGGCCGCCAGTTTTTCGGCGATCTGTGCCAGTTCTGCCGGCGTGTACTGCTTCATCGGCTTCGATTCGAACCACTGCTCGGCCAGCAGGTTGGCCAGCTTGCGGGTGAACACTTCGCCGAGCACGGTTTTGAGTTCTGCATTGGCGCGCTCGGCCTGTTGCTGTTGCAGCCAGGTCAGTGCGTCGCGGTCTGGCAGCAGGTTGATCTCTACCGTGTCGCCGGCCTCCCAGAACGAGGAGATCTGCAAGATCGCCGGGCCACTCAGGCCGCGGTGGGTGAATAGCAGGTTTTCGCGAAAGCTGGTGCCGTTGCAGCTGGCCGTGCAGTCCAGCGAAGTGCCCGACAGTTCCGTGCACAATGCCTTGAGTTGGGGCTCGGTGATGGTGAACGGCACCAGACCGGCGCGTGTCGGCAGCAGGGTATGGCCAAACTGACGGGCCACCTGGTAGCCGAAACCGGTAGCACCCAGGGTCGGGATCGATAGGCCGCCGGTGGCGATCACCAACGACTGGCAGGCGAACTGCCCGGCACTGGTCTGCAGCAGGTAGCCGTTTTCAGTCTTCTCGATGTGCGAGATGCTGGTTTCCATGCGCAGCTCGGCACCGGCTTCGTCGCACTCGGCCAGGAGCATGTTGAGGATGTCGCTGGACTTGTTGTCGCAGAACAGCTGCCCGAGTTTTTTCTCGTGATACGGCACGCCGTGCTTGGCCACCAGCTCGATGAAGTCCCACTGGGTATAGCGGGCCAGCGCCGACTTGCAGAAGTGCGCGTTGTGCGAGAGGAAGTTGGCAGGCTCGGTGTACATGTTGGTGAAGTTGCAGCGCCCGCCGCCAGACATCAGGATCTTCTTGCCTGGCTTATTGGCGTGGTCGAGCAGCAGCACTCGGCGGCCACGGCGGGCGCTGAGCTGGGCGCACATCAGGCCAGCGGCGCCAGCGCCGAGGATGATCACGTCTGTGGTGTGCACGATAGACCTCTTGGTAGCTGGGGCCGCTGTGCAGCCCATTCGTGGGGCAAGCCCGCTCCCACAGGTACTCCGCCAGGCTCAAGGGCTGTGGAGGTCCTGTGGGAGCGGGCTTGCCCCGCGAATGGGCTGCATAGCAGCCCCAGAATAAGTTTAGATAATGCGGACTTTCAGGGCCCGGCCCTTGATCTTGCCGCTGTTCAGGCGCTGCATGGCCTGCTTGGCCAGGGCCCGTTCCACCGCCACGAAGGCCTGGAAGTCGAAGATGGCGATCTTGCCCACCTGCTTGCCCGGGATACCGGCATCGCCGGTCAGCGCACCGAGGATGTCACCCGGACGCAGCTTGTCCTTACGCCCGGCAGCGATGCACAAGGTGCTCATCACCGGCAGCAGCGGCTCGCCGCCCTTGTTCTTCAGGCTGTCCAACTGGTCCCAGCGCAGCGGGCTTTTCTGCAGCGCTTCGATGGCCTGGGCGCGGTGCCCTTCGGCCGGGGCTACCAGGCTGATCGCCACACCTTTCTCACCGGCACGGCCGGTACGGCCGACACGGTGCACGTGGATTTCCGCGTCACGCGCCAGCTCGACGTTGAGCACCATATCCAGGCCGTCGATATCCAGGCCGCGGGCGGCCACGTCGGTCGCCACCAGCACCGAGCTGCTGCGGTTGGCGAACATGGCCAGCACCTGATCGCGGTCGCGCTGTTCGAGGTCACCGTGCAGGGCCTGGGCGACGATGCCCTTGGCCGTGAGGTGGGCGACCACGTCTTCACACTGCTGCTTGGTGAAGCAGAACGCCACGCACGATTGCGGGCGATAGTGGCCCAGCACGCGGGTCACCGCTTCGAGGCGTTGTTGCGCGTCGATTTCGATGAAGCGTTGTTCGATCTGGTTGTCGGTGTGCAGGCTTTCGACCTTGACCTGCTGCGGGTTGCGCATGAAGTCGGCGGCAAGCTGCTTGATGCCGGCCGGGTAGGTGGCCGAGAACAGCAGGGTCTGGCGGCGTGCCGGGGTCTTGCCGATGATGCTGGCGATAGCGTCGAAGAAGCCCATGTCGAGCATGCGGTCAGCTTCGTCCAGGATCAGGGTGTTCAGGCCATCGAGCACCAGCGTGCCTTTGTCCAGGTGCTGCTGGATGCGCCCCGGGGTGCCGACGATGATGTGCGCGCCGTGCTCCAGCGAAGCAATCTGTGGGCCCAGCGAAACGCCGCCACAGAGGGTCAGGATCTTGATGTTGTCCTCGGCGCGGGCCAGGCGGCGCAACTCCTTGGCGACCTGGTCGGCGAGCTCGCGCGTCGGGCACAGGACCAAGGCCTGGCAACCGAAGTAACGCGGGTTGATTGGGTTCAGCAGGCCGATGCCGAACGCAGCGGTCTTGCCGCTGCCGGTCTTGGCCTGGGCGATCAGGTCCTGGCCCTTGAGGATGACCGGCAGGCTCTGGGCCTGAATCGGCGTCATCGAGGCATAGCCGAGGGCGTCCAGGTTGGCCAGCATGGCGGCGGACAGCGGCAGGGTGGCAAAGGCGGTGGATTCGGTGGTCACGAGGCGGGCCTGTGTAGCGAAGCGAAAAATGCCGCACAGTCTACCAGCCTCATGGCCATTCGCCCTACGACTCCATGTGTTGTTCCGGACGACGGGCACGCCTTCCGTCTGTCGGCGCCAGTTGCAGGAAGATCGCCGCTGCCAGCATGGCCATGATGCCGATGGTCACGAAGGTCAGCTGGAACGCGCCCAATGTGCTCTCGACCCCTTCGGCACTGCCCGCCGTAGTGAAGCCACCCAGCAATGCCCCGGCGCAGGCCACACCCAGGCTCAGGGCCAATTGCGCGACCACTGACAGCAGGCTGTTGCCGCTGCTGGCGCTGGCATCGTCGAGGTCGATCAGGGTCACCGTGTTCATGGCCGTGAACTGCATGGAGTTGACCGCACCGAGCAGGCCCAGGTGTATCAGCAGCATGGCGTAGGGTGTCTGCTCGTCGATCAGGCCGAGGCTAGCCAGCAGCAGGCCCAGCAGCAGGGTATTGCCGGTGAGGATGATGCGGTAGCCAAAACGCTCGATCAGCGGCCGGGCGATGGACTTGGCAAGCATCGCCGCCGCCGCCAGCGGGATCATGCTCATGCCGGCCTGGGCGGGCGAATAGCCCAGGGCTACCTGCAACAGCAGTGGCACCAGGAAGGGCAGGGCGCCGCTGCCCAGGCGGGCGAACAGGTTGCCGAGGATGCCGATGGCAAAGGTGCGCACGCGGAACAGGCTGGGCGAGAACAGCGGCTCGGGATCGCGCCCTGCGCGCAGCCAGTAGGCGGCCAGGCAGGCCATGCCGGCGAACAGCAGCAACATCACCCGCAAATGCGGCAAGTGCAACTCGCCCAGGCCTTCCATGGCGATGGTGATCAGCACCATCGCCGCACCGAACAGCAGAAAACCTGGGCCGTCGAAGCTGGTGCGCTCAGCGCCGCGCAGGTCGGGGATGAACTTCCACACGGCATAACAGCCGATGGCGCCGACCGGCAGGTTAAGCAGGAAGATCCAGTGCCAGCTGAGGATCTCCACCAGCCAGCCGCCGACCGTTGGGCCAAGCAGGGGGCCGAGCAGGCCGGGGATGGTGATGAAACTCATGATCCGCACCAGCTCGGTGCGTGGGTAGGCGCGCAGTACCACCAGCCGGCCGACCGGCAGCATCAATGCGCCGCCCAGGCCTTGAACCACCCGGGCCAGGATCAGAAAACCGAGGCTGTCGGCGGCGGCGCACAGCAGCGAGCCGAAGCTGAACAACAGGATCGCGCTGAAGAAGATGTGCTTGGTGCCGAAGCGGTCGGCGAGCCAGCCGGAGGCGGGGATCAACAAGGCCACGGTGAGCATGTAGGCGATGATCACGCCTTGCATGCGAAGCGGGTCTTCTTCCAGCGAGCGGGCCATGGCCGGCAGCGCGGTGTTGAGGATGGTGCCGTCCAGGGACTGCATGAAGAAGGCGATGGCCACGACCCAGGGGATCCAGCGGGCGGTGACGGGGTCCAGCGGGGTGCGTTCGGGCATGACGTCCTCGTTTGTCAGTACCGGCGTCTTCGCGGGGCAAGCCCGCTCCCACGAGGCTGGGAGCGGGATTGCCCCGCGAAGACGCCGGCAAGTCCAATCACAATGTCAGGGTAAGGCCTTTGACCAGAGCCCCCGGCAAATGACTCGACCCGGTACTGCGCTGTCCATAGGTACTGGTGGAGAGAATCATCTCGCGCTCGCGGGTCAGGTCCTCCAACTGGCTACCCAGCAAACTGTACAGGCTGTCATCGAAGCGCATGGTGCTTACCGGCCCCTGAATCTCGCCATTCTCCACCCAGAAGGTGGCAAAGCGGGTCAGGCCGGTCATGCGCGCTGCCGGTAGGTCCGAGTAGTTGAGGTACCACAGGTTGCTGATATACAGCCCGGTGCCAAGCCGTTCGAGGATGGCTTCACTGGCCAGGTTGCCCGCCGCCAGGCTCAAGGCGCAAGGCGACTCATAGCTGTCGGCGCCATTTGCCATCAGGTCGAATTCGGCCGCGCTGCGTGCGCTGATCAAGCGCTGCACGGCCTGGCCTTGCGCGATCAACGCAACGTCAAGGCGGGGTGAACCCTCATCGGAAAACGCCGGGCTCAACGAGCCGCTGACCTGTTCGTTGAAGCTGACCAGCGGGCTCAGGCGTGCATCGCCGTTATACAGGCGCTGCAGGGCGCTATTGCCGGTGGCCAGGGCCTGCGCAGAAAACCCGCCCCAGCACAGCATACCGGCAATCTCGTCCATGGCCGCCGGTGCCAGGTAGGCGCGGTAGCTGCCGGGTTTCAAGGTGATTGCGGGGCGGCCCAGGTACGCCAGTTGCTCGCGGGCCTGGCGCAGACGCGCGACGAATTCATCAGCGCTCCAGGCTTGCCCGGCATAGTTGGCTTTCACTGCCTGGCCGTTGCCGTGGAACAGGCTCCAGTCCATGTTGAAGCTGTTGGCCTGGTGCCAGCCAAAGGCCCCGAACGAGCTGGCGAAGCCGCGACAGATCGGCCCAGCGGCGTAGATGCCGACCAGGTCCAGGTCGCCTGCTTCACGCTCGATCAAGGCCAGTACTTCATCCAGATCCGGCAGCGTGTGGCCCTGCTGGCTGTGGCTGTTCCAAGGGGTTTCGTCCAGGCGCAGGTAGGGGTCGACCGCCAACAGAGGCAGGGTCTGGCGCAATTGGCCGAGGGCATCGGCCAGGCGCGCGCGGTCCAGCACGGCATCATCGCCCAGGGTGAACTGCTGCTCGGCCTGGCGGCCATCATGAATCAGGCGCAGCTGCACACTGGCCTGGCCGACCTCACCGGCCTGGCGCACCTTGGCGTGGTTGAAGCGCACGAACTGCGACTGCTCGGCGCTGTAGCCGAAGGTGAACTGTTCGCCCGGCTGAAGGGCGTCGCGCAGGGCGCCAAGCAGGCTTTCGAAACGTTGCTGGGGTATGGCGCTCATCAGGCGTCGCCTCCAAATACATCGATCTGGCTGAACACACAGGCCGGCGACGCATGGCCGACCCGTACCACCTGGTTGGGTTCGCCCTTGCCGCAGTTGGGTGTGCCGAGCACCTGGAAGGTGCTGCGGTCGCCGACTGCCGACAGGTTGCGCCAGAACTGCGCCGAGATGCCGCGGTAGTTGGGGTTCTTGACGATGCCCTTGAGCTCGCCGTTTTCGATCAGTTGGCCCCACTCGCAGCCGAACTGGAACTTGTTGCGTGCATCGTCGATGGACCAGGAGCGGTTGGTACGCATCAGGATGCCATGCTCGATGCCCTGGACCAGTTGCGCCAGCGACCGGTCGCCCGGCTCGATGTTGAGGTTGGCCATGCGGTCGATCGGCGCACGGTTCCAGCCGCAGGCACGGCTGTTGGCCACGCCGTCCAGGCCCGAGCGGAACTGCGACAGGGCGCCGCCCAACGGCCGCAGCAGCAGGCCGTCGCGGATCAGGAACTGCTTGCTGGCCTGGGTGCCGTCATCGTCGTAGCTGTAGCTGGCCAGCTCTTCACCGATGGTCGGGTCGAAGGTCACGTTGAGCAGCGTCGAGCCGTATTGCAGGTGGCCGAAATCGCTGGCGTTGACGAAGCTGGTGCCGGCGTAGTTGCGTTCGTCGCCAAGAATGCGGTCCATCTCCAGCGGGTGGCCGATGGACTCATGGATCTGCAGCATCATCTGGTCAGGCATCAACAGCAGTTCGCGCTGGCCGCTGGGGGTATTGGGAGCGAGCAGCAGTTGCAGTGCTTCGTCGGCGACCCGGTTGGCAGCGCCGACCAAGCCACAGCGCTCGATGATTTCAAAGCCACCCTGCTGGCCGAAGTTGTCCCGGCCCAGGCTGCGGCTCTGGCTGTCCTGGCCATCGCTGGCGGTCACGCTCAAGCCTGGGAACAAAAAGCGCTGGGCGTGGCGCAGCTCGGCGCCGGCGCTGTTGAGGTAAGTCTGCTCGACCAGGCTCATGCCCAGGCCAGCCTGCCAGTCCACCAGGCGGCTGTCCTGGGGCACGCTGGCCGATTCGGCGGCGAGCAGGCCAAGGCAGTCGGCAAGGCTGGGCATGGGCTGATCGAAGTGGGGCGAAACGTGGTCGTGGCGGGCGCTGGTCACCGGTTGCTCACGCAGGTCCAGCAGGCTGTGCCGGGCGATTTGCCGGGCCAGCGCCTCGGCGCGTTCGAGCGCCTGTTGCAGGCCTTGCTGGGACAGGTCTGCCGTGGCCGCATAAGCCTCCACGCCATTGACCCGCACGGTGAGCATGGCGCCCTCGTCCTGGCTGAAGAACGGCGGCTCGGCTACGTTGCGGCGAACCGACAGCGACTGGTGCGACTGTTTCACATGACGCAGGGAAAACAACTCGGCCGTACTGCGCAGCGCCGCAAAGCGCTGGCGCAACAGGGCGCTGGAATCGAACATGCGGGAACCTCCGAGTCAGTGGTGGCTCCCCCTAGAACCACTCCACTCGCATACTCAGGCACGTTTGATCGCCGTCCTCGAGCAATGCGAGCTCATTATGGCAGCCAGCTACTTCCCTGGTCAGGAAATAACGCGAGGGCGTTCAATCGCCGCCCTCCCAGCAAGGGGGCGGCGTTGCTACCCCCTCTTTCTGGATGGCGCCCTTCAACATAGCATTCAGGTGCGACGCGACATGGTGAGAGGTGTCCGTCAGCAAATAGACGTGGTGCTTTTCGAGGTCGGGCAAGCTCAGCCCCTCCACGTACGCGAGCGATGTATCGGCGCTATCCAGTCCCTCGACAATGCCGACGGCCAGGCCACTTCTCATGCAGGCCAGCACTGCGTGCCAGTTGGCGCTTTCCAGCAGAACACGGTACGAAATGCCGTGGGCTTTCAATGCCTGCAAGGCAGCCTCCCGGTATGGGCAACCTTTCAACTGCAGTGCCAACGGTAAGGGGCGACTGGGATCATGGCTGAATCCAGGCGCTGCGGCCCAGCGAGGCTGAGTCGAGCGAAGCCACTCGCCTTGTTGCCAGTCTTCACTGCTGACCGCTACTGCCAAGTCCAGTCGTTGTCGCGCAAACAGGTCGATGAGCTCTGCGCTGGATCGCGCTACAGCCTCCAGCTCCAGTTTCGGATTATTGGCGACGAACACTGGCAGAAAGTCATTCATCAGGTTGGCGGCATAGCCATCGGGTACTCCCAGACGCACCTTGCCGGTCATCTGCTGTGGTGACAGCGTAGCCAGCAGCCTGTCGTGGGCCATCAAGAAACGTGTCGCCTCGCCCAACAACTGGCGACCCGCAGGGGTTAGCTCTACGGACTGGTTACTGCGCGTGAACAATTGTTGCCCGATCTTTCCCTCCAGCTTCTGGATTTGCGTCGTCACCGCCGATGGGCTGCGGTGGACGTAGTCGGCCGCCGCCTTGAAACGGCCTAGCCGGGCCACTGCCTGGAAGGTTCTCAGTACATCGATGTCGAGGCCTTTGCCCATGGAACCACCTGATTTGGTTGGATCGAATCAGCGCTTCGATTTAATCAACTGTACAGCCTTTATACCCACTCTTACTGTGGGGTCGAAGCCCGCATGCCCCCTGAATTGCAATGGAATGATACGGATGAGCCTGAACGACTTCGTGGTAGATGCACTCGTACGCAACCCCGCTTACCAGCACGCACGCTTATGGACTGTCGAGAACCATGAGAAGTACTCGACCTTGGCCCAGCCTGAGCCGGGACCTGAAAGCGCCCATCGTTTCAACCACGAGATATTTCTGCTCATGCGCGCCTTGAATGAGCAAGGCGTGGGTCAGAGCGGGCTCTGTGCTGACGCAGAGGGGCAGGGGGCGCTCAAGACCGTCATCGACGAAGTTGCCAAGCGGTTGGCAGCGCTGAGCAGTGGGCGCCGCGTGCACTATGTCGAGCTGGGCCCCGAGCCGATCAAGAGCGCCTGCTTGCTGAAGCGAATGGTCGAGACGTCCAGCTCCATCCGCTACACCGCCATCGATATCAACCAGACCTCGGAAGCCGCGATGAGCGATGCCGTGGGTCCCATCGTGCGGGAGGATGGCAGTTTCAATTACATCGCTGCTGATTACCGCACTGTTACCCATGATGATTTGCGTCACGATCAGGAGCTCACCCTGATCACCTTGCTTGGGTTCCAGGAAGGTAACGAGCTGCCAGTAAGCACTGGGCGGCTGATTCGTAGCCTTGCAGGTAGCACCACCTACATTCTTTCGGAAATGCAGGTCTACGAGGAAGGCCTGGAAAGTACCATCCTCAAGTTCTACGCCAACCCCTGCATGCTCCAGTTCTCCCGAGCGGTCGCGCTTCAACAAGGCTTCATCCCCTCGGGCGAGCACGAAGCGATGCTCGTACCGCTACGCATTCAGGATGAACCGATCCATGTCGTAGTGACCCTGCAGCCTGTGCAGCGCCTGCAGCAACGTGGGTATCTACTGACCAACATCTGCCTCAAGTACACGCCCGAACAGTTCCGTCGCATCAGGGCCCGGCATTGCAACTGCAATGTGGTGGACGAGTTCGCCAGTGGTGATGGCTCGGTGCGCTATCAGATCGCGAAGTACCTTCAGTAGTGACTCTACGGGGACAGACACATCATGAATCCTTCTTCAGACACCTTACCCCTGTTCGAACGCGGCGTAGGGCGCGTGAAGCTGGCGCTCAAGTCGACATTGAAGCGCACGCCGCGGCCATCGCCGATCTGCCTAAGTGAGCAGTTGCCCTGGTCGGACGATTTGCTTTGCCAGCACGGGCCCATCCTCAGTGACACCCGAACACTTGGGCAGCTTGGGTATGCCCACAGCCCACACGCCAAAATCGCGGTGGACAGCATCACTGGGGTGGCGGTTGTGCATCGGCTGTTCACGCCCGAGGGCGTTTCGGCCTTGCAAGGCATCTGCAGCCGTCTGGAGGAGGGGGCGGGCGACAGCGACTGGATCATTTCACGGCGTACGCGAGGGGTGACGGCTTTGTCATCGTTCATCAACGACATGATGTGCAGCCGTTCATTCCTGTTGGCCGTATCGCGCATTGCAGGCGTGCCGCTGGTGCCTTACCCCATGGTCAATGCGCGATCGCAGGTCAACTATTTCTACCCCAAGCCTGTCGAGCAACAGCAGCAACTCGGCATGTGGCACACAGACGGCACCAACTATGTGCTGAATATCGTGCTGTCGGGGTGCTCCGACTACAGCGGGGGCGAGTTCCTGTTCCACAACGGCACTGTCGATACCTTTGATGCGCTGGATCACCGCACCTTCGAAAGCGCAAGGCTGGACGCGCCTGGCGATGCCTTGTTCATCTACGGCAGCCGATTGTTCCACGGTGTGCGCCCGGTGATCAGCGGGCGACGCATGTCATTGGTGCTGTCCTTTCATTGCCCCTACTTTGCTGACGATTCCAACTGTTTCTGGCACTTGGCTTCCGACGACGGCATTCCTGCGACGATCCCCAAATGGTTGGGGTTGCGTTGGGCGTTACACCGATCGGCTGCCCGACAGTTTTCACGTATAGGCATCGAGCCGATTACGTTCGAGGAATTGCATTACACAGGGGCGTGAACATGCCAAGCAGTGCGCCATATCTGATATTGCTGCAAGTCATCTTTGTTCTTTCTTGGAGTTCGGGCTTCATTGGCGCCCGGCTTGGTACGGAAGACGCGGGTGCGATAAACCTGCTGTTCTGGCGTTTTCTGCTGGTCAGCATCTGCCTGCTGCCCTTTGTTGTACGTCGGCTGCAGGCGCTTACGTGGGCGCAGATACGCTATAACGCCGTCATCGGCTTTTTGGCACAGTTTGCTTACTTGGTCAGTGTTTACATCGCCATCCGAGGCGGGCTACCGGCGGGGATTGCCGCCATCATTTGTGCGCTGCAGCCCTTGATCACGGCATCGATGAACAACAACCCGCATGAGCGCAGTGGTCGGCAGGAGTGGCTGGGGCTTGGGGTGGGGTTCGCTGGTGTCAGCATGATCATTTTCGCAGAGCACAGCTTGTCCGCGAGTCAGCTTAGCCTCTGGCTGTACGCCCTGCCGCTCATCGCCGCGATCACACTGTCCATTGCCACCCTGTATCAGCGCCGGCAATCGATCATGGCGACCGATCACAGCAAGGACGGTCTGCTGATGCCGCTGTTTCTGCAATCGACTGCGACGCTCTTACTGCTCACGGCTACAGGCTTGCCGCTGGGTTTGATCGAAGTGCCTGCCAGCACACAGGTCTGGGCGGCTGTCGCATGGTTGACCCTGTTCTCCACGTTCATTGCCTACTTGAGCCTGTGGATATTGCTCACAAAGCTCTCGGCGACCCGCGTCTCGGCGCTGGTCTACCTGGAGCCACCTGTGACGTTGTTATGGGCGGCACTGATGTTCGGGGACGTGATCCATTGGACAACCTACGTAGGCATTGCGGTGGTCGCGGCAGGCATTGCCATTACTCGCCATCCCGGCAGGTCGCCCACGCCTGCAAATGCGCTGAGCGACACGGGTGACAGATAGAGGTTGGCGCGTGCAGCAGTGCGCTGGAACCAAACATGCGCGAGCCTCTGTTTACACAGTGGCGCCTAGAACCACTCGTCTTGCATGGCTAGGCAGGTATCGTCGCGCACCTCGAGCAAGGCCAGTTCACTATGGCAGCCTGGTACTTCCCAGGTCAGGAAATAACGCGCGGCTTGTAGCTTGCCAAGGTAGAAGTCGCGGTCGGCGGGGTTGCCATTGAGCACGCCAAGCTCGGCGCGAATGGCCTGTTCCAGCCAGCGCCAGCCGATCACGCAGTGGCCGAAGGCCTTGAGGTACAAGGCCGAGTTGGCCAGTGCGGCAGTGACTTTGCCCTGGGCCAGATCGCCCAGCAGGGCGAGGGTAACGGCTTGCAGGCGATTGACCAGTTGTTCCAGTGGCTGGCGCAGGGTGTCGAGGCCTGGATGATGGCTGGCGCGCTCGGCCGTGCTGGCGATCAGGCGGATCAGTTGCTTAAGCCCGGCGCCACCATTTTGCGCAAGCTTGCGCCCGAGCAGGTCGAGCGACTGGATACCTTCAGTGCCCTCGTGGATTGGGTTCAGGCGGTTGTCGCGGTAGTACTGCTCGACCGGGTATTCGCGGGTATAGCCGTGGCCACCGAGGATCTGTATGGCCAGCTCGTTGGCTTTAAGGCAATACGCCGACGGCCAGGACTTGACGATCGGGGTCAGCAAGTCGAGTAGCGTCTGGGCCTGTTGCCGTGTGCTTTCGTCGTCGGCGGTCTGGGTGTCGTCGATCAGGCGTGCGGCGTACAGCCCAAGGTCGAAGGCACCTTCAACGTAAGCCTTTTGTGCCAGCAGCATGCGTTTCACGTCGCTGTGTTCAATGATAGGGACTGCGGGGCTGTGCGGGTCCTTGTTGTCCGGCAACCGTCCTTGGGGGCGTTGGCGTGCGTATTCCAGGGAGTAGAGGTAGCCGGCGTAACCCAGCATCACCGCGCCCATGCCGACGCCGATGCGTGCCTCGTTCATCATTTGGAACATGCAGGCCAAGCCCTGATGCGGTTGGCCGACCAGGTAGCCGACGCATTGGCCATGGTCACCAAAGTTGAGCGCGGTCGAGGTGGTGCCGCGCCAGCCCATCTTGTGGAACAGGCCGGCCAGCAGCACGTCGTTGCGCTCGCCGCGGCTGCCGTCCTGATTGACCCGATACTTGGGCACGATGAACAGCGAGATGCCCTTCACGCCAGCTGGGGCGTCCGGCAGCTTGGCCAGGACCATGTGCACGATGTTTTCCGACAGTTCGTGGTCGCCGCCGGAGATGAAGATCTTGTTGCCCTTGAGCCGGTAGCTGCCATCGCCGGCAGGTTCTGCGCGGGTGCGGATGTCGGCCAGCGAAGAGCCCGCATGCGGTTCGGTCAGGGCCATGGTGCCGAAGTAGCGGCCTTCGATCATCGGTTGCAGGAACAGGCGCTTTTGCTCATCGGTGCCGAAGTTTTCGATCAGATTGGCCGCGCCCATGGTCAGGAATGGGTAGGCGGTGGTGCCGGCGTTGGCAGCCTGGAAGTGGGCGAAGCAGGCTTGTGAGACCAAGCTGGGCAGCTGCATGCCACCGACCTCGAAGTCGCGGTTGGCGTTGAGGAAGCCGGCTTCGAGGAAGGCATCGACGGCGGGTTTTACCTCGGGGATCAGCTCGGCGCAGCCGTCCACAAAACGCGGCTCGTTTTCATCGGCCTTGCGGTTGTGCGGGGCAAAGTACCTTTCGGCGATGGTGCGAGCCGTGGCCAGCGCGGCGTCGAAGGTCTCGCGGCTGTGCTCGGCGAAGCGCGGGCGCTGGGCCAGGGCTTCGGCGTCGAGGACTTCATAGAGTTCAAAGGCGAGGTTGCGGGGGCTGAGCAGGGTCTCGGGCATGGGGCGGTCCTTGAGCGGGCATTGGCCGAGTCTAGGTGGGAGTGCGGATTTGGGAACAGGTCAATAGATGCGGGTGATATGGGTTTAAAAGAGCCTGAATGCCTGCAAGGCTTGTGAGTGGGATGTAGGGCCGTGGGCTGACTGATCTTCTACGGTATTGCAGTCTTTGTACTTATCGAAGTCTGGCGGGCGGTGAAGCTGCAATCGTGCTTCATCTTGGGGATAAGTGAGGTAGAGCGTGTCACTAATCGAACCGCAGCGCTGGGTTGGTTTGTTTTGGGGAAGTATGGATGCTGTTTATGTGGGCTTTGTCGTGGTCGCTGGATTAAATCGGGGTGTCACGCCATTTCTTAGCGATTTCGATTCTGCGTGTTCGGCGGAATATTCGGTTAAGGCTGACAGGTGCCTGCCATTCTTCTTTCAGCGCCTATGAGATCGAGCGCCGCCCGCGCGGCGCTCGATCTGCGCCCCTCTGAAGAAACCAAGCCAGGCACCTGGCAGCCCAACCACACACTCAAACCCTATAGAAACCCCATAAAAAAGGAGAGCCGAGGCTCTCCTTTTTCATCAACAACCCGCAGCCATCAGCCGATGGTCATCAGGCTGGCGTTACCACCCGCAGCAGCAGTATTCACACTCACCGCCCGCTCGATCACCAAGCGCTCCAGCGCAATCTGATGATCGCCGCTGGACAGCCCGTGCACACCGACGATCGCACCGGCACGCTTGGCCACCTGCTGGCACACGCTACGCAGCTGGTCCGAGTCGCCATGGTGGATCACAGCGTCGAATGCCACTTCATCCTTGTTCCAGTCCGCGACCAGCTTGACCTTGGCCTGCAGTTCACGTGGCAGGCGGGCGCGCAGGGCTTTGCCCGGTTCGCCGTCAGCCCATACCGCCGAGCTGCCAACGGCCAGGACTGCGGCAAACTGCGCCAGCAGGTCGGCTTCGTTGTCCGCCAGGCACAGTACGTGCTCGCGCGGCAGGATGGTGTAGCTGTTGCGCTCGCCGGTCGGGCCTGGCAGTAGGCGGGCAATGCCGCTTTGCGACTGGCCGGCAAACTGGGTGCACAGTGCAGCCAGGTCGGCCTGCTGGTTGCTCTCGGCCCAGGCCTTGAGGCTGTGCAGCGGCTTGATCAGCTGTTCGTGCAGGGTACGGTCGGGCTTGCCTTCACCATCCTGAAGCTGGAAGTGGCGGCCAATGGCGTCGGCCGGGCGAGTCGACAGCAGGCGGTACAGGTACAGCGGGCCGCCGGCTTTCGGACCGGTGCCGGACAGGCCTTCACCACCGAACGGTTGAACGCCGACCACCGCGCCAACGATGTTGCGGTTGACGTACATGTTGCCGGCGTTGGCGTTCTCCACCACCTTTGCAATGGTTTCGTCGATGCGGGTGTGCACACCCAGGGTCAGGCCGTAACCGGAGTTGTTGATCTGCTCGATCAGTTGATCGAGGTTGCGGCGGTTGTAGCGCACCACGTGCAGCACTGGGCCGAAGATCTCGCGTTTGAGCTCGTCGAAGCTGTCCAGCTCGATCAGGGTCGGCATGACGAAGGTGCCGCGCTTGACCTCGGCAGCATCGGCGATGGCGACTTGATAGGCCGAGCGGCCTTTCTCGCGCATGCCCTGGATGTGCTTCTCGATACCCGCCTTGGCTTCGGCGTCGATCACCGGGCCGATGTCTACGGCGAGGCGGTCTGGATTGCCCAGGCGGCTTTCAGCCATGGCGCCCTTGAGCATTTCGATTACGCGGTCGGCGGAGTCTTCCTGCAGGCACAGCACGCGCAGTGCCGAGCAACGCTGGCCAGCGCTGTCGAAGGCCGACGAGACCACGTCGATCACCACCTGCTCGGTCAGTGCCGAGGAGTCGACGATCATCGCGTTCTGGCCGCCGGTTTCGGCGATCAGCGGGATCGGGCGACCCTGGTTGTCGAGGCGACCAGCGACGTTGCGCTGCAGTAGGCGGGCCACTTCGGTGGAACCAGTGAACATCACGCCTTTGACGCGCTCGTCACCGACCAGGCCGGCACCGACGGTTTCGCCACGGCCTGGCAGCAACTGCAGCACGCCTTCGGGGATGCCGGCTTCCAGCAGCAGGCGCACGGCTTGGGCGGCGATCAGCGGGGTCTGCTCGGCTGGCTTGGCCAGTACCGGGTTGCCGGCAGCCAGGGCTGCGGCCACCTGGCCGCTGAAGATCGCCAGCGGGAAGTTCCACGGGCTGATGCACACCACTGGGCCCAGTGGGCGGTGGGCGTCGTTGCTGAAGTCGTTGCGTGCCTGCACCGCGTAGTAGCGCAGGAAGTCCACGGCCTCGCGCACTTCGGCGATGGCGTTGGCGAAGGTCTTGCCCGCCTCACGGATGAGCAAGCCCATCAGCGGCTGGATCTCGGCCTCCATCAGGTCGGCGGTGCGTTCCAGAATGGCGGCGCGCTCGGCGGGCGGGGTGGCCTGCCAGATCGGCGCGGCGTTGAGCGCGCACTGGATGGCGTTATCGACATCGGCAACAGTGGCTTCTTGCACATGGCCGACCACGTCGCGGTGGTCCGCCGGGTTCAGCACCGGCGCGGCAGCGGCCTCGCTGGCGGCGCAGGCCAGCAGCGGGGTGGCTTTCCAGTCGTTGTGGGCGGTAGCCAGCATGGCGCAGGACAGCGACGCCAGGCGGTGTTCGTTGGCCATGTCGATGCCGGCCGAGTTGGCCCGCTCAGTGCCATACAGGTCACGCGGCAGCGGGATGCGCGGGTGCGGCAGGCCGAGGCTGCCTTCCTGGGTGCCCATGCGCTCGATGCTGGCGACCGGGTCGGCGACCAGTTCCTGGATGGAAATGGAGTGGTCGGCGATGCGGTTGACGAACGAGGTGTTGGCGCCGTTTTCAAGCAGGCGGCGGACCAGGTAGGCCAGCAGGGTTTCGTGGGTGCCGACCGGCGCATAGACGCGGCACGGGCGGTTCAACTTGCCTTCGGAGATCTTGCCGACAACCTGTTCGTACAGCGGCTCGCCCATGCCGTGCAGGCACTGGAACTCGTACTGGCCCGGGTAATAGTTCTGACCGGCGATGTGGTAGATGGCCGACAGGGTGTGGGCGTTGTGGGTGGCGAACTGCGGGTAGATGGCTTCTGGCACGGCCAGCAGCTTGCGGGCGCAGGCAACGTAGGACACATCGGTGTACACCTTGCGGGTGTAGACCGGGTAGCCTTCCAGGCCTTCGACTTGGGCGCGCTTGATTTCGCTGTCCCAGTAGGCGCCTTTCACCAGGCGGATCATCAGGCGGTGGCGGCTGCGCTTGGCCAGATCGATGACGTAGTCGATTACATATGGGCAGCGCTTCTGGTAGGCCTGGATGACGAAACCGATGCCGTTCCAGCCGGCCAGCGAAGGCTCGAAGCACAGGCGTTCGAGCAGGTCGAGCGACAGCTCCAGGCGGTCGGCCTCTTCAGCGTCGATGTTCAGGCCAATGTCGTACTGTTTGGCCAGCAGGGTCAGCGACAGCAGGCGCGGGTACAGCTCTTCCATCACGCGTTCGTACTGGGCGCGGCTGTAGCGCGGGTGCAACGCCGACAGCTTGATCGAGATGCCCGGGCCTTCATAGATGCCACGGCCATGGGAGGCCTTGCCGATCGAATGGATCGCTTGCTCGTAGGACGCCAGGTACTTCTGTGCGTCGTGCTCGGTCAGTGCGGCTTCGCCGAGCATGTCGTAGGAATAACGGAAGCCCTTGGACTCGAAACGGCTGGCATTGGCCAGGGCTTCGGCGATGGTTTCACCAGTGACGAACTGTTCGCCCATCAGGCGCATGGCCATGTCGACGCCCTTGCGGATCATCGGCTCGCCGCTTTTGCCAATAATGCGGGTGAGCGAGGAGGTCAGGCCGGATTCGTTATGGGTGGACACCAGCTTGCCGGTCAGCAGCAGGCCCCAGGTCGCGGCGTTGACGAACAGCGATGGGCTGTTGCCCAGGTGCGGCTGCCAGTTGCCGGTGCTGATCTTGTCGCGGATCAGCGCGTCACGGGTGCCTTTATCAGGGATGCGCAGCAGCGCTTCGGCCAGGCACATCAGTGCCACGCCTTCCTGCGAAGACAGCGAGAATTCCTGCAGCAGGCCCTGAACGATGCCAGCACGGCCGCCAGCGCTCTTCTGGTTACGCAGTTTTTCGGCGATGCCGGCCGCCATTTTATTGGTGGCTTCTGCCAATGGCGCGCTCAGGCGGGCCTGCTCCAGCAGCATCGGAATGACTTCCTGCTCGGGGCGGCGATACGCGGCGGTGATGGCCGAGCGCAGGACCGATTGCGGCAGGATGCTTTCGGCGAACTCCAGGAAGCACTGGTGGGCGTGGTCCGCTTGTACTTCGCCGGCATCGTCGGCCAGGCTGCTGGTGTGACCGTTGAGTTCGGTCAGGGTGGCACCACCCTCGAGCTTCTCCAGGTAGTTGAAGATCGCTTGCTTGATCAACCAATGCGGCGTGCGGTCGATAGACTGCGCAGCGGCTTTGAGTCGCTCACGGGTTGGGTCGTCGAGTTTGACCCCAAGGGTGGTCGTCGCCATTTCTTATCCTCGTTATTGCCACGGCTGTGGCCTAAGCTGGCGCCAAGAGTATCTTGTAGGACATTTCGGGTGCAACCAGGTGCAACCCTAATTTTTTGTGTAAAAGGTGCAACTCGTCTGATGCGCAATTCCACACCCTGAAAAGGGTCGGATTCGGTGCGTTTTCTTCTGAAAATTACGGTTTTTGCTCCAAAAGGGAGCAAAAAAGCGGCATTTACTGAAAATGCGTCGGCGGGTGCAACTTGTAAAAGAAAAATGGTTGCACCTGCTTTGCGTTGTTGCATAGGATGCGCCGCCTGGGTGCAACCGTCTCGTGGCGGGCTGCAAGAGATAAAAACAAACGCCAGGGCACACGCATGGGCAATCCACTAACGATCACCTTCGTGATCTACATCGCGGCAATGGTGCTGATCGGCTTCGCTGCCTATCGCTCCACCAACAACCTTTCCGATTACATCCTGGGCGGTCGCAGCCTGGGTAGCGTGGTTACCGCGCTGTCCGCCGGCGCCTCCGACATGAGCGGCTGGCTGCTGATGGGCCTGCCGGGCGCCATCTACTTCTCGGGCCTGTCCGAAGCCTGGATCGCCATCGGCCTGACCGTTGGTGCCTACCTGAACTGGCTGTTCGTTGCCGGCCGCCTGCGGGTGCAGACCGAGCACAACGGCGATGCGCTGACCCTGCCGGACTACTTCTCCAGCCGTTTCGAAGACCAGAGCGGCCTGCTGCGGATCATCTCGGCCATCGTCATTCTGGTGTTCTTCACCATCTATTGCGCCTCTGGCATCGTCGCCGGTGCCCGCCTGTTCGAAAGCACCTTTGGCATGCCGTACGAGACCGCGCTGTGGGCCGGTGCTGCGGCAACCATCGCCTACACCTTCGTCGGTGGTTTCCTGGCGGTGAGCTGGACCGATACCGTGCAGGCCTCGCTGATGATCTTCGCGCTGATCCTCACCCCGGTCATCGTGCTGATCTCCACGGGCGGCTTCGACACCACCTTCCTAGCCATCGAAGCGCAGAACCCGGCGAACTTCGACATGCTCAAAGGTGCAACCTTCGTCGGCATCATCTCGCTGATGGGTTGGGGCCTGGGTTACTTCGGCCAGCCGCATATCCTGGCGCGTTTCATGGCCGCCGACTCGGTCAAGTCGATCGCCAACGCCCGCCGCATCTCCATGACCTGGATGATTCTGTGCCTGGCCGGCACTTGCGCCGTGGGCTTCTTCGGCATCGCTTACTTCTCGGCACACCCTGACCTTGCAGGCCCGGTCACCGAGAACCATGAGCGTGTGTTCATCGAGCTGGCGAAGATCCTGTTCAACCCATGGATCGCTGGCGTGCTGCTGTCGGCCATCCTGGCGGCGGTGATGAGTACCCTGAGCTGCCAGCTGCTGGTGTGTTCCAGTGCCTTGACCGAAGACTTCTACAAAGCCTTCCTGCGCAAGAATGCCTCCCAGCTTGAGCTGGTCTGGGTCGGCCGTCTGATGGTGCTGGCGGTGGCGCTGATCGCCATCGCCATGGCGGCCAACCCGGAAAACCGCGTGCTGGGCCTGGTGGCATACGCCTGGGCAGGCTTCGGCGCTGCCTTTGGTCCGGTTGTGCTGATCTCGGTGCTGTGGAAGGGCATGACCCGCAACGGCGCACTGGCCGGGATCGTGGTCGGCGCGCTGACCGTGATCTTGTGGAAGCAGATCGATACCTGGGGTTTGTACGAAATCATCCCGGGCTTCCTGTTGGCCAGCATCGCCATCTTCGTAGTGAGCAAGCTGGGCAGCCCTTCGAAGGCTATGATTCAGCGCTTCGAGACGGCTGATGCGGCGTATCACGCTGACAAGTAACACCTGCTGATTCGGTGTTGCGCTTTTCGCGGGCAAGCCCGCTCCCACCGATACGACACCCCCTTGAGGGTTGTGATGTACCGGTGGGAGCGGGCTTGCCCGCGAATGGGCCTGACGCTGATCGACAGCCAGGCCTGACTCCGCCTGCAAGGCAAGGTAAACTTGCCACCCCCGCAGGAGTTGCCATGAACTATCGTCACGCCTTCCACGCCGGCAACCACGCCGACGTCCTCAAACACATCGTGCTGACCCGCCTCATCGCCCTGATGTCGCGCAAGGAACAGCCGTTCGCCTATATCGATACCCACGCAGGCCTTGGCCTGTATGACCTGCAGGGCGACCAGGCGACCCGCACCGGTGAATACCTCGAAGGCGTTGCCCGGTTGTGGAATCGCGACGACCTGCCGGCCATGGCAGGCGATTACCTGCGCATCATCAAGCGCCTCAATGCCGATGGCGAGCTGCGCTACT
Source organism: Pseudomonas putida (assembly GCF_025905425.1). Classification (NCBI taxonomy): domain Bacteria; kingdom Pseudomonadati; phylum Pseudomonadota; class Gammaproteobacteria; order Pseudomonadales; family Pseudomonadaceae; genus Pseudomonas; species Pseudomonas putida. The sequence continues at coordinate 5,828,118 of NZ_CP109603.1, forward strand.
ACCCAGGCTCGCCCGAGCTGGCCCGCCGCCTGATGCGTCAGCAGGACCGCGCCCTGCTCAACGAGAAGCACCCCGAAGACGGGCCGCTGCTCAAAGAGAACATGAAGAAGGACCCGCGCGTCTTCGTCCACCTGGGCGAAGGCTGGCATGTGCCGCGCGCCTTGCTGCCGGTGCAGGAAAAGCGCGCGATCATGCTGATCGACCCGCCATTCGAGCAGGCCGACGAGCTCAAGCGTTGCACCCAATCGCTGAAAGAGGCGATTGGCCGCATGCGCCAGACCGTCGCGGCCATCTGGTACCCGATCAAGGATCAGCGCTCGCTGACCCGTTTCTACCAGGACCTGACCAGCACTGGCGCGCCGAAGCTGCTGCGGGTCGAGTTGTACGTGCACCATCAGGACAGCCCACAGGGCTTGAACGGCTCTGGCCTGGCCATCGCCAACCCGCCATGGGGGCTGGAAGACGAACTCAAGGAGCTGCTGCCGTGGCTGGCGAAAGAGCTGGCGCAGACTGATGGCAGCTTCCGCATGGACTGGCTGATCGCTGAGTAAGCAGGCGCCACAAATCTCCTGTGGGAGCGGGCTTGCCCGCGAACACCGGCAAAGCCGGTGCCAAGCACCGCGGTGCCTGCTTCGCGGGCAAGCCCGCTCCCACAGGTTAATGCAGTGCCTCTGCTGATCTTTGCGTTATAATCCCGCCCTTTAGCCGCCATCCGCCCACGAGGCCGTTGGCGCATCTCTACCGAATGAAGAGGCTAATCCCTTGGCATTGACGATTCTTGGCCTGTCCGGCGCCCTTAGCCATGACCCTTCCGCGGCCCTGTACATTGACGGCAAGCTGATTGCCGCCGCCGAAGAAGAGCGCTTCGTGCGTGACAAGCATGCGAAGAACCGCATGCCCTACGAGTCGGCGAAGTTCTGCCTGGAGCAGGCCGGCATCAAGCCATCCGACGTCGACGTGGTAGCCATTCCGTTTGCCCCGATCAGCCTGTTCGGCAAGGCTCGCTGGCACTATGCCAAGCGTTACTGGTACGCCCCGGACCGCGCCCTCGACGCGATCCTGATGGGCAACCGTCGCTACAAGCGCTACCGCAAGAAGATCCTCTGGTGCCTGGAGCAACTGGGCTTCGACCCGAAAAAGGTCAAGATCGAACCGGTCGAGCACCACCTGGCCCACGCCTCCAGCGCCTACCACTGCTCGGGCTTCAAGGAAAAGACCGCGATCCTCGGCATCGACGGTAAGGGCGAGTACGCCACCACCTTCTTCGGCTACGGCGAAAACGGCAAGATCCACAAGATCAAGGAATTCTTCGACCCGGACTCCCTGGGCGGCCTGTATGGCGCGATCACCGAGTTCCTCGGTTTCGAGATGCTCGACGGCGAGTTCAAGGTCATGGGCATGGCGCCGTACGGCGATGCCAGCAAATACGACTTCTCGCGCCTGGCCAGCTTCGAGAATGGCGAATTGGTGATCAACACCGAATACGCCAACGTCATCGGCCTGCGCCGCTATAAAGAGAAGGGCAAGGGTTTCTACTTCTCGCCGAAGTTGATCGAGTGGCTGGGCCCCAAGCGCGAAGGCGATATCGCCGACGAGCCATACATCCACTACGCCGCCAGCATGCAAGCGCTGTTCGAGAAGCTGGCCTTGCAGATGATCGACCACTACCTGGGCGATACCTTGAAGCAGACCGGCAAGCTGGCCTTCGCCGGCGGCTGCGCACTGAACGTCAAGCTCAACCAGAAGATCATTGCCCGCCCGGATGTTAAGGAGCTGTTCGTCCAGCCCGCTTCCGGTGATGCCGGTACTGCGGTGGGTGCCGCTGCCTATGTTTCCCACGCCCGTGGCGTGCCGGTCGAGAAGATGGAGCACGTCTACCTCGGCCCGTCGTACTCCAACGAGGACGTGATCGCTGCCTGCGCCCGCCACCCGGACCAGCCGAAGTGGCGCAAGCTTGACAACATGCCCGAGCAGATCGCCAAGATCATGGTCGACGGCAACCCGGTGGCCTGGTTCCAGGGCCGCATGGAGTTCGGCCCGCGCGCCTTGGGTGGTCGTTCGATCATCGGCTGCCCGAGCGTTGAAGGCGTGGCTGACCGCATCAACCACCAAATCAAGTTCCGCGAGCGCTGGAGACCGTTCTGCCCGTCGATGCTCGACACCGTCGCCCCGCAGATGATCAAGGTCGATCACCCGGCGCCGTTCATGACCTTCACCTTCGAAGTGGCTGAGGAGTGGAAAACCCGTGTACCGGAAGTGGTCCACGAAGACGGCACTTCGCGTGCCCAGGTGCTCAAGCGCGAGTACAACCCGCGTTACTACGACATGATGAAGGCGCTGGAAGACCTGACCGGCAACGGCGTGTCGCTGAACACCTCGCTGAACCGCCGTGGTGAACCGATGATCTGCTCGCCGACCGATGCCCTGAACATGTTCTTCGGCTCGGACCTGCAGTACCTGATCATGGAAGACATCCTGGTAGTGAAGGACGGCGCGGCCGCGTATGACCAGCCGCTCTGAACCGCGCATCCTGCAGTTCTGCCATGGCTATGACGGGCCGTTCCTGGACTGTGCCCGTCAGTACGCCAGCCTGTTCCAGGGGCGTGGCTATCAGGTCACCACGGTATTTCTCACCGGCGCCGCCGACCCGCAGGTCGCGGCGGGCTGCGCGTCGGACGAGGTGCTGTTCCTGGAGTTCAGCTCCAAGGCCGTGCGTGGCCTGAAACTCGGCGCCATCCGTGCCTTGCGGCGGATTGCGGCCGAGCGCAATTTCAGTTTCTGCATCGCCCACCGTTTCAAGCCGATCTATGTGGCCTTGCTGGGCACCGGCCTGCCGGTGATCGGCGTGCACCACGCCTTTGGCGACTACCAGCGCAAAGGGCGGCGGCTGTTTGCCAACCTGTTCAGCAAGCGCTTGAGCCTGCTGGGCGTGTCCGATGCGGTGCGTGACGACATGCGCCGCTGCCTGCCGCAGTGGCCGGCCGAACGCATCCAGACCCTGTACAACCGTATCGACATCGAGGCCCTGCAAGCTGCCTTGGTGCCACGTGACGCGGCGCGCCAGGCCCTTGGCCTGGACCCTCAGGCGTGGATCGTCGGCAACGTCGGCCGCCTGCACCCGGACAAGGACCAGGCTACGCTGTTGCGTGGTTTTGCCGAAGCGTTGCCGGGGCTTCCCGCCGGCGCGCGCCTGGCGATTTTGGGTAAAGGCCGCCTGGAAGCCACGCTCAAGGCACTGGCTGCCGAGCTCGGCATCGCCGGCCAGGTGGATTTCCTCGGCCAGGTGCCGGATGCCCGGCGCTATTTCACGGCGTTCGATGTCTTTGCCCTGAGTTCCGATCACGAGCCGTTCGGCATGGTCCTGCTCGAAGCCATGGTCGCGGGCGTACCGGTACTGGCCACGGCCTGTGGTGGTGCCCGCGAAGTGGTCGAGGGTGTTGGCGTGCTGTTCCCGCTCGGTGATGCTGTGCAGCTGGCTCAAGGCCTGAAGCATATGGCCACGCTGGACGAGCAGCAGCGCGAGGTATGCGCCGAGCACATGCTGCAACGCCTGCACCAGCGTTTCTCCGACTCCGCTGTGCGCGAAGCCTTCTGGCAACTGCCGCAGGTGCGTAGCGTGGTGGCGCAGGCGTGATGCTTAATCGTATTCAAGCCTTCCGCGAGCGCGGTTGGCAAGTCATCGACGCCAAGGCCTATGCCGAGGCCTGGGCGCGTTTTGGTGGCAGCGTTGCCACGCATCCGCAGGTGGTCGAGCAGTTGGCCGAGCTGGCGCAGATTCCCGTGCGCTACCTGGGTTGGCTGCAAGGCGGCGAGTTGAAGGCGGCAATCCCGACCTGGGGGCGCCACTTGGCGCTGTCCAAGGACGTGCTCAAACGCGCGGGCAAGAAAGGCCTGTTCGACCTGGGCAATGCCGAGATCATTCTGCCGGCCGCCGCCGATGCCGGCGCGCCGCTGCGCCATGGCGCGCGTTACCTGTCCGAGCTGAACCAGGGTCGTTTTACCGGCCTCAAGGCGCAGACCGAGCAGTTGGCCATGGCCCGCGCCCATGAAGACCTGTCGAAGAAGTTCCGTTACAACCAGCGCCGCGAGTTGCGTTTGCTGGAGGAGGCGGGCGGGGTGGTACGGCCGATCAGTGACTTTGACGCCGGCCAGATTGCCGCGATGTACCGTGAGCTGTTCCAGCGCCGCTGGGGCTTCCCGGCCACCGGTGCCGAGCGCCTGGACGAGGTGCTCGAGCGCTTGCGCGAGCTGCTGATCGGCTCGGTGCTGCTGCTGGACGACAAGCCCATCGCGATTCAGCTGGTATACCGGGTCGAAGCGCCCGAGTGGATCAGCGTCGAGTACGTCAATGGCGGCGTTGACCCTGAGACCAAGGCGTTCAGCCCTGGTAGCGTGCTGAGCTTCCTCAATACCCAGGCCGCCTGGGAAGACGCCCGGGCGCGTAGCAAGCCGCTGCGGTTCTCGTTCGGTCGTGCCGACCGCGAGTACAAGGACCGTTGGTGCAACCCCGTGCCGGTGTTCCAGGCGTGAGCCGCAAACAGCAGTTGCTCAAGCGCCATCGGCGCAACAAGCGCCTGGGCCTGCTCGCAGGCCTGGCCGCGCTGATCGCGTTGGGTGTGCTGGCCTGGTGGTGGTTACCGCTTTTGTTGCTGCCGCTGGCCTGGGCCGCCCATGAGGCCTGGTTCGCTGACCACCTGTTCTACGCGCCGGGTGAGGACTACGCCTACGACTTCGGTGATCAAACCCATGCAGTGGCGGCCAGCCTGCAGGGTGGGCTGCTGAAGGCCGACGCGGCGCTCAAGGGTGACGAAACCCTCGTCCTGGAGCTGCGGGTAAAGAGCAGCTGGTTGGGGCGATTCCTTGACCCTCGGGTAGAACTGTTGGCAGGTGAATTCAGTGATCGGCAGGCTTTCGAGCGCGGTGTCGATGGGCTTCGCTTCCTCAACCTGACCGGCATGGCCGCATCGCTCAAGGCCGGTACGCTGCGTGTGCGTGGCCGCCATTGTCGGCTGCAGGGCGAACCGCGCCTGTGGATAACCCCCAGCGTCGAGCTGCAGCGCCGCCGGGTGATGGTGATTGCGCCGCATGCCGATGATGCCGAACTGGCAGCTTATGGCCTGTACAGCCAAGCCGACGAAACCTGGGTGGTCACCCTGACTGCCGGCGAGATCGAAGCCGAACACTATCAACAGATGGGCCTGGGCAAGGCCGAGGCGGCGCGTCTGAAAGGGCGTTTGCGCGCCTGGGACAGCATTGCCGTACCGCGTTGGGCCGGCGTGCCGGAATCGCGTTGCGTGCAGTTGGGCTACTTCTGCCTGCAATTGCCCGCCATGCAGGCGGCGCCGGATGTGCCGGCCGCTTCACGCGAAGCCGACATGGCCGATATCCGCCCGTTCCGCCAGTTCAACCCCTTTGCGCTGCCTGCCGACAGTGATGGTGCGCCGACCTGGCACAACCTGCTGGCCGACCTGCGTGCGTTGCTGGAGATGGCCCGGCCAGAGGTGCTGGTAATGCCACACCCGCAACTCGACCCGCACCCGGACCATATCTGTGCCCAGGCTGCGGTACTGGAAGTCTTGCAGGGGCTGGCCTGGCAGCCGCAAACGCTGCTGTGCTACGCCAACCACCTGCATGACAACGACCGTTGGCCGATGGGCGACAGCGGCGACGGCGTGGCCTTGCCGCCGCAACTGAGCGCCGAGCAGCCCTGGGCGCCGTGCGCGCTGGTGCTGGACCTGCCGACCCAGCACGACAAGGCCATGGCCTTGGGCATGATGCACGACCTGCAGCCACCCGCGCCGTTCAAGCGCCGCCTGCGCCGGTTGTTGCAACGCTGGCTGGCCGGGCGCCGGCCATCGCCCTATGGCGAGAACGAATTCTTCCGCAAGGCTGTGCGCCGACATGAACTGTTCTGGCGCCGAGAGCTGTAAACAATGCCTATGGTTGACCGCGATGGCGCAGCGCGCCCAAGGAACGCAATGAAAGTCTTATTTCTGGTGCAGAAGGAACAGCGGGCGATCCTCGACCGCCTGTACGATGGCGTCGCGGCCAACTGCGAATGTGACCTGCGCTGGCTGACCAGTGAAGACCAGCGTAACCTGCGCCGCTACTTCAAGCGTGAAGTGCAGGTTGAACGTTATGACCGCATCGTGTTCTTCCTGCGCTTCAAGCAGGAGATCCGCCAGGTGGCGTTCATCCAGACGGTGCCGAACCTGGTCATCCTCGAACATGACGCCTACCAGAACTACATCCCCTGCAAGTACACCGGCAAGTTCAGCGCGCATTACCGTAAGCTGCCGTGGGCGCGGGTGATCAGTTCGGGCTACATGGTCAGCGAGCGCCTGCGCCAGGAAGGCTTTGACGCGGTCTTCGTGCCCAAGGGCTACGATGAGCGCCTGCTGACTGACCAGGGGCGTGAGCGCGATATCGAGCTGGCGTTCGTGGGCAGCACCAACAGCGTTGCCTACAGTGGGCGCAAGGCGCTGCTGGACGAGCTGGGGCGGGTCGAGAACCTGGTAGTAACCCGCACCAAGTCGGGCGAGGACTACTGCAACACGCTCAACCGTATTCGTTTCTTCGTCAGTGCCGACGTCGGCATGGGCGAATACATGATCAAGAACTTCGAGGCCATGGCCTGTGGCTGTGTGTTGCTGGCGTTCGATCAGGGCGAGGAAGAAAACCGCGCCCTGGGCCTGCAGGACATGCACAACGTGGTGTTCTACGACAGCATCCCGACCCTCCAGGAAAAGCTTCGCAGTTTGCGGGCAGACCCTGCGCTGGCCCAGCGGATTGCTGAAAACGGCCGCCATCTGGCGGTTTCTCGTTTCAGTTTCGGTGAAGTTGGACGTAGCATCGTCGACCACATGCGCCCTGCGCTCAGGCCTCATCCGCCGTTGTCTGCCTGGCAGCGGTTACGCCTGAAACTGGGCATTTAATAAAGCACTTTCGTGCCTACGGAGCGGGTGCTGGAAGTCGATTGTCGCAATGCGGAGGGAGTCCGGTGCGCTTTTCAAATGAGAGTGATGTCACGCTTGTCGTGACCAGCTGTGGGCGGTTCGAGCTGCTCAAAGACACCCTTGAGAGTTTCGATCGCTACAACACTGCGCCCATTCGCGAAGTTTTCATCACCGAAGATTCAGGTGACGAAGCCGTGCATGGGGCTGTGCCAGAGCACTGGAAACCGCACTGCAAGGTGTTCGTCAATCGGCCAAAACTGGGCCAGCTGCCGTCTATCGACCTGGCCTACAGCCACGTCAAGACGCCTTACATCTTCCATTGCGAAGATGACTGGCATTTCTATCGCCAAGGCTTCGTCGAAGACTCCCGGGCGATCCTTGAGGTCAGCCCGAACCTGCTGCAGGTCTGGCTGCGCAGCCATGCCCATGACCTGTCCGTGCACAGCCCTTACATCCACCTGGGCGATCGTCAGGTGATCGCGGGTGTGCCTTGCTATCCGCTGCTTTCCGATAAGGCAGAGTGGCAAGCGTTTTCGCTCAACCCCGGCCTGCGTCGTTTGAGCGATTATCAGCGCTGTGCGCCATTTGCCGCCTATGCTGGAGAAAAGGCGCTTTCCCGTCGCTATGCTGAGTTAAATCTGACAGCGGTCACCCTGGAGGGTGACGCAGTATTGCACACTGGTTTTGGTAATCACGTGACATTGCCCGTGGAAGTGGAGCGCAAGGCCAAGCGTCGTCAACGTGATCGGATAAAGCTGGCATTGACGCTGGTGGCGGGTGCCGTGATCGGCATGGGTATCACCATTTTTGTTCAATGAAGTCGCAGTCCCACCTGACTTGAGCGGGAGAGGGGCGCTAACCCCATGAACATCGTCAATATGATGTGGGCAGGCGGTTCGCCGTACATGTCCATCCACAAGGTTCATCGGCAGGTGCTGTCTCACGCAGGGCCCGATGCCCGGATCAGCAACTGGCTGCTGCTGGGCAGCGGGCTTTGCTGTGGGCTCGGTTCGACCCGGGAGTGGCACATGCCGCCGCGTGCGCTCAAGGGGCGTCACCTGTGGCGCCTGCTGCGGCCCTGGCTGCGCATGCGTTTGCGCAAGGCGCTGGCCGAGGCCCAGGCCGAGATCGTGCTGCTCGACGGCGTCGGCGTCGCGAGGCTGGTACTGCCGCTTTTGCAGCAGATTCCCGGGGTGCGTGCCAAGGTGCTGTTCCACGGCAAGACGCGCCTGACGGCGAGTGATATTCGCCTGTTGCGCGCGCTCCCGCCCGAGCGCTTGAGCATCGCCGCGGTTTCGCACACGCTTGCCGAAACCCTTGAACATGATCTCGGCAGACCGGTACAGACCTTGCGCATGGCGCTCGACCCTCGGGCCTTCGTCGAACCGCTGTTGAGCCGGGAGCAGGCCAGGCAGGCGCTGGCGTTGCTGCCAGGTAGCGGGCAAGTGCTTGGCGCGGTGGGGCGGCTGGTGGAGAGCAAAGGGTTTGAAATGCTGATCGAGGCGTTTGCCAAGGCGGTTATCCGCAAGCCCGATCTGCAGCTGGCAATTATCGGTGAAGGCCCCCTGCATGCCGTGTTGCAAGCGCGCCTCGACGAGCTGGGCCTGGCCGGGCGTGTTCACCTGTGCGGCCACCGAGAAGACCTGCAACAGCTGTACCGGGCATTTGACTGGCTGCTGGTGCCTTCGCGTTCAGAGGGCCTGGGGCTGGTGGTACAAGAGGCGGTGATGGCCGATGTGCCGGTGGTCTGCAGCGATCTGCTGGTGTTTCGTGAGCAGTTGCTGGACACCGGGGGCTACCTGCCGATTGCCGACGAGTGCGCCTGGGCCGAGGCCATAGAGCATTGCAGCGTGCCAGACAGCGCGGCCGTGGCCGCCCGGCAGCGCCAGGCGCTGGCACCGGAGCAGGCCTGGCAGGCATTTCAGAATGGTTCGCAAAGCCTGCTGCGCGGTTGACGCTCAGCGGGCCAGCAGGGCTGCCTCGAAGTCGGCGAGGGGGAACTGGTCACCCAGGTTCTCCCGCTCGATGTAGCGCACCATGTGCTGCACGTTGCGTCGAATCATGCGTGCAGACAACGGCGGGCGCAGGAAACGCATGTCGGCGACGTCGATCAACCCCAGGTGCTGATCGGGGGTGACCACGACATTGCCCAGGTGCAGCGAGCGGAAGTAGACGCCCGAGCGGTGCAGTTGGCGGATCAGATCGATCAACCGTGGCAGATAGGTGTCCCAACTGAAGTCGGCGTCGCGCGACATCTGCAACAGGGTCCGCCCGGGCAGCGGGCGATACAGCACCGCGGTTCTGCCTGGCAGGTCGAGCTTGTGCTGGCTGATCACCTCAAGGGTGGGAATGCCCAGTTGCGCCAAGCGCGCGGCGTTGTCGACGAAGCGCTGGGAGTAGGGGCGCAGCAGCGCAGATGAAATCAATCGCTTACGGCGAAAAACCTTAAGGAAATTACCATCCTTGAGCAGGTAGACTTTGGCGCCATGGCTGTCTGCCTCTAGCACCTGTGCGCCTAGTGTCAGCTGATCGAAGTCGACCTGGGTGAGCCGGGAGCATTGCATGAATAGAGCCTTGTCGTCTGGCGAGCAAAATGACCGGCAATAATGCCGAAAATAATGCGGTAGCACCATGGATGGTGTCTTTGATTCATCGGGGGAGAAGGATGTTGTATCAAAAAAACTGGGCTCGGGCCTGGTTGGGAATGGGTCTGGTCTGGTTCCTGGCGGCGATTGCATTGGCGCCCAGCAACAAGATCTACCAGCAAGGGCTGGTGTTGTTCTTGTGGTTGCCGACACTCGTGCTGGCGTGGTCTGCCCGGCAGGTGCTGGCCCAGGCCTGGCAGCGTCAACCGGCATTGTGGGGCAGTATTTTGCTGCTGTTGGCCTGGAGTGGGCTGAGCCTGGCCTGGTCGCCTGCCGAAGAGCCGGGGCGTGAAATCAAGCGTCTGATCTACATTCTGGTGTTCTTGATGGCGTTCCCGTTGCTGGCGCAGCTGGGGCTGGCCCGGGTTCGCCAATTGCTGCTGCTGGGTAGCGGTTTGCTGGCGGTCGCCGCACTGGTCTCGATCATCAACTTCTACGGGTTGCAGGGCAGATCGCTGCTGGCCCGGCTGTCGGGTATCGGTGAAATTTCCCACCCCATCCTGGGGGCCTATGTGGTCGGTGCCGCCGCGCTCTTCCTGCTGTACGAGCCGCCGCAAAAGCGCGGCATGCAGTTGCTTTGGCTGGCGGCGCTGGCCTGCCTGGGCGCCTTTGCGGTGCTCAGCCAGAGCCGTGGAGCGATCCTGGCCCTGGTGATCACGGTGGTGATCGCGCCGTTGTGGTTCCGTGATCGTCACAGCCGGGTGTTCTCGATCCTGGCGGTCATCGCCACTGGCGCTGCGTTTATTGTCATGTACGACCTGATCGCCAAGCGCGGCTCGTCCTATCGGCCGGAGATCTTCAACGCCGTGGTGGACATGATTGCCGCCCACCCGTGGACCGGCCTGGGCCTGGGCGCGGGTTACGACGTGAGCGCGGTCGGCAAGCACTTCGACCATACCCACAACATGTTCACCCACGTTGCGGTGGAGATGGGCCTGCCGGGCATGCTGCTGTGGGTGATCGTGTGGTTGTACACCCTCGGTGAAATCCTCCGGGCAAGTGGCACACTGTTCGGCAAGATCCTCTTGTGCTTCTGGGTCTACTCGACCCTGGCCATGCAGTTCGATGCCGCCAGCCTCACTGGCACGCCGCGTGCGGAGTGGTTCATCAGCTGGTTGCCGGTCGGCCTGGCCATGTTGTTGCCCTGGGGGCGTGCCGAAAATGACGCGTGTGGTAAAATTTCCGGTTCAACCTGAACAGCGAGCTCGATGATGGCCGAAACACCGCGAACCGCGGAGCACACCTCCAGCCTGAAGATCTACTTCCGGCTGCTGAGCTACGTGAAACCCTATGCCGGCATTTTCCTGCTGAGCATCGTCGGTTTCGTGATCTTCGCCTCGACCCAGCCGATGCTGGCCGGCATTCTCAAGTACTTCGTCGATGGCCTGAGCAATCCGCAAGCGGTGTTGTTCCCTACCGTGCCGTACCTGCGCGACCTGCAGTTGCTGCAGGCGGTGCCATTGCTGATCATCCTGATCGCGGCCTGGCAGGGTCTGGGCTCGTTCCTGGGTAACTATTTCCTGGCCAAGGTTTCCCTGTGCCTGGTGCATGACCTGCGTGTCGAGTTGTTCAACAAGCTGTTGGTGCTGCCTAACCGCTACTTCGACAACCACAACTCGGGGCACCTGATCTCGCGCATCACCTTCAACGTGACCATGGTCACTGGGGCTGCGACCGATGCAATCAAGGTGGTGATCCGCGAGGGCTTGACCGTTGTCTTCCTGTTCGCCTACCTGCTGTGGATGAACTGGCACCTGACCCTGGTGATGGTTGCCATCCTGCCGGTGATCGCGGTGATGGTCAGCGTCGCCAGCAAGAAATTCCGCAAGCAGAGCAAGAAGATCCAGGTGGCCATGGGCGACGTGACGCACGTCGCGTCCGAGACCATCCAGGGTTATCGCGTGGTGCGCAGCTTTGGCGGCGAGGCGTACGAACAGCAGCGTTTTGGCCGTGCCAGCCAGAGCAACACCGACAAGCAGCTGCGCATGACCAAGACCGGCTCGCTGTACACGCCGATGCTGCAACTGGTGATCTACTCGGCCATGGCGGCCTTGATGTTCCTGGTGCTTTACCTTCGTGGTGATTCCACTGCCGGTGACCTGGTGGCCTACATCACCGCAGCCGGCTTGCTGCCGAAACCGATCCGCCAGTTGTCCGAAGTCAGCTCGACTATCCAGAAGGGCCTTGCTGGCGCAGAAAGCATCTTCGAGCAGCTCGACGAAGAGCCAGAGGTGGACACTGGCACCATCGAGAAGGCGCAGGTCGAAGGCCGTCTGGAAGTGCGCAACCTGAGCTTCACCTACCCAGGCACCGACCGTGAGGTGCTGAGCGACATCAGCTTTAACGCCGAGCCTGGGCAGATGATCGCCCTGGTGGGTCGCTCCGGCAGTGGCAAGTCGACCCTGGCGGCGTTGATTCCGCGCTTCTATCACCACGACAAGGGGCAGATCCTGCTCGACGGCGTGGAGATCGAAAACTATCGACTGCGCAATCTGCGTCGCCATGTTTCCCAGGTTACCCAGCACGTCACCTTGTTCAACGACACGGTCGCCAACAACATTGCCTACGGTGATCTGGCCGGTGCGCCGCGCGAGGACATCGAGGCGGCGGCTGCCGATGCCTACGCCAAAGAGTTCGTCGACAAGCTGCCGAAGGGCTTCGACACCGAGGTCGGCGAGAACGGCGTGCTGCTTTCCGGCGGCCAGCGCCAGCGCCTGGCGATTGCACGGGCGTTGCTCAAGGATGCGCCGCTGCTGATTCTTGACGAGGCGACCTCGGCACTGGATACCGAGTCCGAGCGGCACATCCAGGCTGCACTGGATCATGTGATGGAGGGCCGTACCACGCTGGTGATCGCCCACCGCCTGTCGACCATCGAGAAGGCCGACCAGATCTTGGTCATGGACCAGGGCCGCCTCGTGGAGCGCGGCACCCATGCCGAGCTGCTTCAGGCTAATGGCCATTATGCCCGCCTGCATGCCATGGGCCTGGATGAACCGGCCAAGGCCGATATCACCTGAACCTCTTTGATCGGGGCCGTGCCGGCCCCGATTGTCACCGGAATTTTCAAGGGCCCGATCTGGCCATAAAGCCGTCGCTTGCCCTGTGCTAATATCCTGCCCCTGTTCATTATTTTCATATGGGTTGCCCATGAAGTTGTCCATGCCGCGTTTCGATCAAGCCCCGGTACTGGTGGTCGGCGATGTCATGCTCGACCGCTACTGGCATGGCGGTACTTCGCGTATCTCGCCTGAAGCGCCAGTCCCGGTGGTCAAGGTCGATCAGATCGAGGATCGCCCCGGCGGCGCGGCCAACGTGGCCTTGAACATCGCCGCCCTGGGTGCGCCGGCGTCGCTGATCGGTGTCACCGGCCAGGACGAGGCGGCCGACAGCCTGGCCAACAGCCTGCAAGCCGCGGGCGTGCGCTCGGTGTTCCAGCGCATCGCGCACCAGCCGACCATCGTCAAGTTGCGGGTCATGAGCCGCCACCAGCAGCTGCTGCGTATCGATTTCGAAGAGCCGTTCGCCACCGACCCGTTGTCGCTGGGCGCAGAGGTCGACAGCTTGCTCGATGGCGTCAAGGTGCTGGTGTTGTCCGACTACGGCAAAGGCGCACTGAAAAACCACCAGAGCCTGATCCAGGCGGCGCGTGCCAAGGCCATTCCGGTGCTGGCCGACCCCAAGGGCAAGGACTTTTCCATCTACCGCGGCGCCAGCCTGATCACCCCTAACCTCAGCGAGTTCGAGGCCATTGTTGGCCGTTGCGCCGATGAGGCGGAACTGGTCGCCAAAGGCCTGCAACTGCTGCTGGACCTGGACCTGGGCGCCTTGCTGGTGACCCGTGGCGAGCATGGCATGACCCTGCTGCGTACTGGCCAGCCAGCGCTGCACCTGCCGGCCCGAGCCCGCGAAGTGTTCGATGTTACCGGTGCCGGCGATACGGTGATCTCCACCCTCGCAGCGGCCATTGCTGCCGGTGAGGACCTGCCGCACGCGGTCGCGCTGGCCAATCTGGCGGCGGGCATCGTGGTTGGCAAACTGGGTACCGCCGCGATCAGCGCACCTGAGCTGCGCCGGGCGATCCAGCGCGAGGAAGGTTCCGAGCGTGGTGTGCTGGGCCTTGAGCAATTGCTGCTGGCGATCGATGACGCACGCGCTCACAACGAGAAGATCGTCTTCACCAACGGTTGCTTCGACATTCTGCATGCCGGCCATGTCACCTACCTGGAGCAGGCGCGCGCCCAGGGCGATCGGCTGATTGTCGCGGTCAACGACGATGCGTCGGTCAGCCGCCTGAAAGGCCCGGGTCGCCCGATCAACAGCGTCGACCGCCGCATGGCTGTACTGGCAGGGCTGGGGGCTGTGGATTGGGTGATCAGCTTCCCAGAGGGTACGCCGGAAAACCTGCTAAGCCAGGTCAAGCCGGATGTGTTGGTCAAAGGCGGTGACTATGGCATCGACCAAGTGGTGGGAGCCGATATCGTCAAGGCTTATGGCGGTACCGTGAAGGTACTGGGGTTGGTCGAAAACAGCTCGACCACCGCGATTGTCGAGAAAATCCGCAAGCACTGATGTAATTGGGGCCGCAATGCGGCCCCAACATCTACTTGTGCAGCGAAGTCCGCGCTCGCTCCAGCAGCGCCCGAGCCTTGTCGCCAAACCGTTGCAGGTGTGAAGCCCGGCCGGGCTTGACCTCCACCAACCCCTGCTGCTTCACCCAATCCCGCCAGCGGATCCGCTCATCCTTCACCACCCAGCCTTCCTGCTGGGCAAAGCTTTCGGCCAGGTAAAGCCCGCGTGTGCTCGCCGGCACCAACTCGTCCTTTTTCAAGGTATAGAGTTCGGCCAAGGGTTGACCGTCCTTCAATGGCATCAGGTACAGGTCTGGGCGTTTGCGATTGAGCCGGGCCACCAGTTGGTCACCTTCCAGACGTTCATCGACATGGAACAGGCTGAGTTTCTTGGCGTCCCTGGGCACCTGCAGGCGCATGTCATAGATCAGCTGCAACGAGGCGGTCGGCAGGTGCACATAGGCGCGTGGCCGTTCGAGCAGCATCAGGTTGCCGCAATGCACCGGCCTTGCGGCGCCAGACTCAGGCGTTAGCACAAAGGGCAGTGCCTCGCGGTAATGCAATGCGGCGGCGTAGGGGGCCGGTAGCCAGGTGTCGTTGAAACGCCCACCCAGCCAACCCTCCGGAGTTTCCAGCAGGCACTCTTCGGCCACTTCCTGGACGGCGGTGTGCAGCGGCAAGTTGAGCTCTTGAGCAGGCACATAGCCAGAAATCAGCTTCAGCACTACGTCGCCGCGGTCCTGGCGCCGCTGGCGCACCAATACCCAGTAATCACGGTTTTGCCAGTGCAGGGTCAGGCGTACCGATACGCCCAGGTTGGCCAGTTCTGCGACGAAACGATGTGCATCGGGCAACTGGATGGCCCGGCGCCGCTGTTGGGTCTGGGCGAAGTTCAGTGGCATGCCGATGCTCTGGTAGACCAGGCCTTCGGCGCTGGCCTCGACATGCAGCGGCAGTGTTTTGAAGTTGCTCGGGTTCTTGCGGATCAGCGTACGCGGCACGAGGTTCCTCCTCCTGTCGGACGCCCGCGAGGGCGGCTCAATGCTGGCCCAGAATACGGGCGACGGTGGCCACGTTGTGGGCCAGGTGCAACGGATTGATGGTGCCGACGATAGCACTGCTGACGCCTGGGTGGGCGAACAGCAGCTCGAAGCTGGCCTGCACCGGGTCGACTCCAGGTGCCAGGCAGATGTGGCCGCTGGCCAGGGCCTTTTTTACCAGAATCGCCTTGCCGTGTTCGGCAGCGTAGTCCAGCACCGGGCGTTCTGCCTGCTCGTTCAGATTGTAGGTGACCATGGCGCAGTCGCCCTGTTCCAGCGCTTTGAGGCCGCCAGCGACGGTCTTGCCGGACAGCCCAAAGCCAAGGATCTTGCCTTCTTGCTTGAGCGCGGCAAGCGTCTGGTAGACCTCCTGCTGTTCAAGGATGGCCAGGTCATTGCCGTCGGAGTGCACCAGCACCAGCTCGATGTGGTCGGTTTCCAGCAGGCGCAGGCTGCGCTCCACGGAGCGGCGGGTATGGGCGGCGCTGAAGTCGAAGTGCGAGTGGCCGTTGTCGAACTCTTCGCCGACCTTGCTGACGATCACCCACTCATCACGCTGGCCGCGCAGCAGCGGGCCGAGGCGTTCTTCGCTGCGGCCGTAGGCGGGTGCGGTGTCGATCAGGTTGATACCCAGCTCGCGGGCCTGGGCCAGCAACAGGCGGGCCTCATCATCGCCGGGGATGGTGAAGCCGGTGGGGTATTTCACGCCCTGGTCGCGGCCAAGTTTGACCGTGCCCAGGCCCAGCGGCGAGACCGTGAGGCCGGTGCTGCCCAGGGGGCGATGGAAGTCGTGCAGGGTCGGCAGGCTCATGGCAGCAGTTGCTCCCAGGCTGGCACGCCCAGCGCAGGGCGGGGCAGGCCGGCGAGGTCGGCCTGCGCAGTTGGGCGGATGCCGTCGCGCTCCAGCATGGCGATTACCCGGTCGCTGAAGTCCGGGGCCAGTGCCAGCTTGGTCGGCCAGCCAACCAGCAGACGTTGCTGGTCAGCGATGAAGGCGTTATCCGGGCGCACCAGGCCGGATTGCGCAGGCTCGGCGCGATCGACACGCAAGGTTGCCCAGCGTACCTGGCCTTGGTCGACCCAAGGCAGCAGGTTGGCGATTTCCTTTTGCGCCGCTGCAATCTGCGCGGCTGGCTCGCGGGCCACGCCATCGGCTTCGGCCAGGTCGCCGCCGAGGTACCAGACCCACTGGCCGTCGGCCGCCGGGTGGGTGGTAATGGTGACGCGCGGCTTGGGCCCACCGCCCAGGCAGTGTGCATACAAAGGCTTGAGGTTCGGCCCCTTGGCCATGACCATGTGCAAGGGGCGGCGTTGCATAGCCGGCTGGTTCAGGCCCAGGGCTTGCAGTATGTCTTCGGTGCCGGCGCCAGCGCTGAGCACGATACGTTGTGCACGGATTTCACGGTCGTCCACGCGCAGGCCAACCAGCTCATCGCCTTCACGCAGGGGTTCGATACGCTCGCCAGCAAGCAGGCTGTCGCCGGCCAGCTCAGCCAGGTTGGCCAGCAGGCTGGGCACGTCGATGACCAGCTCGGCCAGGCGATAGACCTTGCCCTTGAAGGCACGGTCCTGCAGGGCAGGCGGCAGTTGCTCACCCTTGACCTGATCGACGCGGCCGCGCACGGCCTTGCTGGCGAAGAAACTGGTCAGGTTGCCGGCCAGAGTGCCGGGGGACCAGAGGTAGTGCGCATCGGACAGCAGGCGGGTCTTGCCCAGCGGCAGCTCGCCATCGCCAGCCAAGGCTTCGCGCCAGCGGCGCGGCATGTCGGCAATGGCTTCCGACGCGCCGGTCAGGGCGCCGTGCAGCGCGTATTTGGTGCCGCCGTGGATGATGCCCTGGGACTTGATGGTTTGCTCGCCACCGAGGCTGGCGCGTTCCACCAGCACGGTCGAATACCCCTGGCGGCGCAACCGGGCATTGAGCCAGAGGCCTGCGACCCCGGCGCCGACGATCAGCACGTCAGTGGAAATGGCGGTTGGCATGGCGGTACCTCGAAGACTGGGACAGCTGGCAAGTATACAGCCCGTATCAATGCCCGGCAGTTTTCGAAAACAGCTGAATCACAACCACCCCGCCCACGATCATCGCCATGCCCAGCATTGCCGGCACATCCAGCTTCTGCCCATAAATCACCAGTGCCGCCACGCTGATCAGCACGATCCCCAGTCCCGACCAGATGGCATAAGCGATACCCACCGGAATGCTGCGCACCACCAGGGTCAACATCCAGAAGGCGATGCCATAACCGACCACCATCAACAGCAAAGGCAGCGGCGTGCTCAGGCCCTTCACCGCTTTCATGGAGGCGGTGGCGATGACTTCGGCGCAGATGGCGATGGCGAGGTAGGTGTAGGCATTCATGGCGATTCTCCGGTGACTGGTTGGGCATTCTAGACGGTGCCTGGATGGGGTAAAGTCATTACCTATCACCCCTGGAGATAGGTTGATGGCCGAACAGTGGAACCTGGAGCAACTGCGGACCTTCGTGCGTGTTGTCGAACTGCGCTCGTTTTCCGCCGTTGCCCGTGAGCAGCGTAAAGCCCAGTCGGCGGTCAGCAATGCCATTGCCTTGCTTGAGGCGGACCTGGGCGTGACCCTGTTCGACCGCAGCAGTGGCCGCCAGCCGAAACTGACCGAAAACGGCACCGCGCTGCTGGAGGACGCCCGCGAGTTGCTGCGCCAGTGCGAACGGCTGGACGGTCGTGCCTTGGCCCTGATGCGCGGCCAGGAAGCCTTGTTGCGGGTCGCCCAGGACGAGGCCATGCCCTATCAGCCGGTTATCGACAGCCTTGATGAACTGGCCAGCCGCTACCCGTACCTGGAAGTGCAACTGGCCAGCGGCGCCCAGGGCGATGTGGCACGCAAGCTGGTGGAGCGGCGTGCCGACCTTGGCCTGTTCTTTCATCATGAGAGCATGCCGGCTTCGCTGGAGCGCCGTGCCCTGGGGAGTGTGGAGATGGTCACGGTGTGCGCGATCGGCCATCCGCTCGCGCAGCAGGCAAGGGTCAACCGCCAGCAGTTGGCACGCCATCGCCAGCTCTTGATCACCCCGCAGCAGAGTGGCTACCCCGGCGGTGAGGCGATCAGCCCGCAGATCTGGCGCGCTGACAGCTTCTACGCCATGGCCGAGCTGCTGATGCGTGGCCTGGGTTGGGCGTGGTTGCCCCGGCACGTGGTGCAGTACCCCACTTACCAGGCGCAAATGGTCGAGCTCGCCAGCGAGTGGCGGCCGCCGGCACTGGTCGTAGAACTGGCCTGGCGCCGTGACGAGCCACTGGGCCCGGCCGCGCAATGGCTGGCCGAGCGCTTTGCGGTGCACCTGCGCGCGATCGGGTAAACTTCGCCGCCATGAACAGAACACTCTATACCTTGCTGTTTCACCTGGGCCTGCCGCTGGTTGCGCTGCGCCTGTTCCTGCGGGCGCGCAAGGCCCCGGCCTACGGCCAGCGCATCGGCGAGCGCTTCGCCTTCAACCTGCCAGCCATGCGCCAGGGCGGCATCTGGGTGCATGCGGTGTCGGTGGGTGAGAGCATTGCTGCAGCGCCGATGGTGCGGGCTTTGCTCAAGGCCTACCCGGACCTGCCGATCACACTCACCTGCATGACCCCGACCGGGTCCGAGCGGATACGCGCGATGTTCGCCGATGAGCCGCGTGTTCAGCATTGCTACTTGCCCTACGACCTGCCATGGGCGGCAGGGCGTTTTCTCGACCATGTGAAGCCGAAGCTGGGCATCATCATGGAAACCGAGCTGTGGCCCAACCACATCCACCAGTGTGCCAAGCGTGGCATCCCGGTGGCCCTGGCCAATGCCCGGTTGTCCGAACGCTCCGCCCGTGGATATGGGCGTTTTGCCAAGCTGACCCGGCCGATGCTCGCCGAGATGAACCTGATTGCGGTACAGACGGAGACCGAGGCCCAGCGCTTTCGCGACCTGGGTGCGCGTCCTGAATGCGTGCAGGTGACCGGTTCGATCAAGTTCGATCTGAAGATCGACGAGCAACTGCTGCCACGCGCCGAAGCGCTGCGCGAGCAATGGGGCGCACGCCAGCGCCCGGTGTGGATCGCCGCCAGTACCCATGACGGCGAGGATGCGCTGATCCTGCAGGCTCATCAGAAGCTGCTGCAGGTGCATGGCGATGCGCTGCTGATCCTGGTGCCGCGTCACCCTGAACGGTTCGATGCGGTGCATGCCTTGTGCAGCGAACAGCTCACTACCGTGCGTCGCTCTGTCGGCACCTCGGTCGATGGCCAGACCCGCGTGCTGCTCGGCGATACCATGGGCGAGTTGCTGTTTCTGTATGCCCTGGCCGATATCGCCTTTGTCGGCGGCAGCCTGGTGGCGACCGGTGGCCACAATCCGCTGGAACCTGCGGCGCTGGCATTGCCGGTGATCATGGGGCCGCATGTGTTCAACTTCCTGGAGATCAGCGCGATGCTGAAAGAAGCCGGGGCGTTGCAGCAGATCGAGGATGCCGAAGGGCTGGCCGAGGCGGTGCGGCGGTTGATCGAATTGCCGCAGGATCGTCAGCGCATGGGCGAGGCGGGCAGGGCGGTGATGCGGGCCAATCAGGGGGCTTTGCAGCGGCTGCTGGATGGTCTAGGCAAACTCATCGGCTAAATTTTAACCCTGCGACCCGCAGCGCCCCGATCCCTGTAGGAGCGGCCTTGTGTCGCGAAAGGGCGCTCCTACAGGGGCCGTGCGTTGCCTTGAATCAGGGCCTGCGTTCGAAGTTCTTTGCTGCCGCTGCCGCCAAGTCTGGTGGCAGGAAGTCCTTGTCCGGGTTGTAGTCGGGTTTCAGGTACCGCTTAAGATCCACCAGGTCTTGCGGGCTCAAGGTCCCGGCGGCCTGCTTCAGGCTCAGGTTGTCGAGAATGTAGTCATAGCGGCTGTTGTTGTAATCACGCACCGAGGTGTACAGCTGGCGCTGAGCATCGAGCACGTCGACGATGTTGCGGGTACCGACCTGGTAGCCGATTTCGGTGGCTTCCAGTGCGCTCTGGTTGGAAATGATCGATTGTTTACGCGCCTGCACCTGTTCCACATCGGTGTTCACCGCCCGGTGCAGGTTGCGGGTGTTTTCCACCACCTGGCGGCGCAGGCTTTCGCGCTGTTGCTCGGTCTGGCTCAGGCGCTGGTAAGCCTCGCGCACTTGCGAGCTGGTCAGGCCGCCGCTGTAAATCGGGATGTTCAGCTGCAGGCCGATGCTGGTCTGCTCCACATCACTGCCGTAACGCACGTTTGGCTGCACGGGCGAGTTGGTGAAACCAAGGCTGTCGTTATCGCCTTTCTGGTATTTGGCTACCGCATCCACGGTCGGGGCGTGGCCGGCCTTGCGCTGGCGCAGGGTTTCTTCGGCGGCATTGACGGCGTAGTTGGTTGCCAGCAGGTTGAGGTTCTGGCGGGCAGCTGTCTCTACCCAGGATTTGGCGTCATTGGGCGCGGGTACCTGTATCGGCAGGGTGTGGACAACGCCCTGGATCGACGAATACTCGCGGTTGGTCAATGTCACCAGGGCTTCGAAGGCATCCTGTACCTGGCGCTCGGCGATGATCCGGTTGGCCCGGGCCGTGTCGTAGCTGGCCTGGGACTGCAAGACGTCGGTCTTGTCGGACAGGCCCACGTCGAAACGCTCGTTGGACTGGTCGAGCTGGCGCTTGAAGGCGGACTCTTCAGCCTTGGTCGCGGCCAGGTTGTCCTGGGCCCGCAGCACGGCGAAGTAGCTTTGCGCGGTCTGCAGAATGAGGTTCTGCTCGGTGGCCGACAGCTCCAGCGCCGCCTGCTCGTTGACGGCCTCGGCGGCCTGCAACTGGAACCAGCGGTCGGCACGGAACACCGGCTGCGCCAGGGTCGCACTCCAAGAATTGCCACTGCGGTTGGAGGTAATCGAGGGCTCGTCGAGCTTGGTGCGGGTATTCATCATTTCGGCACCCGCCGACAGGTTGGGCAGCAGCCCGGCACGGGCCTGCGGCACCACTTCGCGACGAGCGCCATAATCGGCGCGGGCCGCAGCAAGATCGGCGTTGTTATCGACCGCTTCCTGGTAGACGCTGACCAGGTCGGTCTTCACCGTCGTGGGCACATCCGCTGCCCAGACCACTCCGTTGGACGCACAAGACACGGCTATCGCCAGTGAGAGTTTGCGCAGCATAGAGGCAATCCTTGTACGAAATTTAATTACTGAACTGTTGAGTATCGAGCGATGGGCCAGTGTAGTGCCATGCGTCCCCGGCAACAATCGCCCGGTACGCCTTTCATCATCGCCCGCATTTACCTGCTTGGCTTTGCCGACCACTCCAGTCTAGACTGCGCATGTTCTTGTCGGGGTGCCTTGAAGCAAAGGCTGAGATCGCAAAGTTGCGGATCCCGTTGAACCTGATCAGGTTAGCGCCTGCGTAGGGAACAAGATTGCTCACCTTCCCGGGGAGCCTCTTGTGCCAGGTCCGGGATTGTCTTAGCTGCAAGCAGCTCACGGCACCCCCATGTATCCGGCACTGCACACCCAAAAAGGGGTGCGTCCGCGTCTTTCAGGTTCTCCCCGACATTCCATCCGCTAGGAAGCTGTCTGGAGAGCCCGTGATGAGCAAACAAGAAAAAACGATCAACCTCAGCGAATCGGCACAAGTCGATCAGCAGTCCGTGCAACCGTTCCCCCGTTCGCGCAAGGTCTATGTCGAGGGCTCCCGCCCGGACATCCGCGTGCCCATGCGCGAAATCAGCCTGCACGACACCCCTACCGACTTCGGCGGCGAAACCAATGCCCCGGTGCTGGTCTACGACACTTCCGGCCCGTACACCGACCCCAACGTCATCATCGACGTGCGCAAGGGCCTGGCCGATGTGCGTTCGGCCTGGATCGACGCCCGCGGCGACACCGAGCGCCTGGGCGGCCTGAGCTCGAACTTCGGCCAGCAGCGCCTGAACGATGAAGAGCTGGCCAAGCTGCGCTTCAACCACGTGCGCAATCCGCGCCGCGCCAAGGCGGGCGTCAACGTCTCGCAGATGCACTATGCCCGCCAGGGCATCATCACCGCCGAGATGGAATACGTGGCCATCCGCGAGAACATGAAGCTGCAGGAAGCCCGTGCTGCCGGCCTGCTTGACCAGCAGCACCCTGGCCACAGCTTTGGCGCCAACATCCCGAAAGAAATCACCCCCGAGTTCGTCCGCGAGGAAATCGCCCGCGGCCGCGCGATCATCCCGGCCAACATCAACCACACCGAGCTGGAGCCGATGATTATCGGCCGCAACTTCCTGGTGAAGATCAACGGCAACATCGGCAACAGCGCCCTGGGTTCCTCGATCGAGGAAGAAGTGGCCAAGCTGACCTGGGGCATCCGCTGGGGCTCGGACACGGTCATGGACCTGTCCACCGGCAAGCACATTCACGAAACCCGCGAGTGGATCATCCGCAACTCGCCGGTGCCGATCGGTACCGTGCCGATCTACCAGGCCCTGGAAAAAGTCGGCGGCGTGGCCGAGGACCTGACCTGGGAGCTGTTCCGCGACACCCTGATCGAGCAGGCCGAGCAGGGCGTGGACTACTTCACCATCCATGCCGGTGTACTGCTGCGTTATGTACCGCTGACTGCCAAGCGCGTCACTGGCATCGTCAGCCGTGGTGGCTCGATCATGGCCAAGTGGTGCCTGGCGCATCACCAGGAAAACTTCCTGTACACCCACTTCGACGAAATTTGCGAAATCATGAAGGCCTACGACGTCAGCTTCTCGCTGGGCGATGGCCTGCGCCCGGGCTCGATTGCCGACGCCAACGATGCTGCTCAGTTCGGTGAGCTGGAAACCCTCGGCGAGCTGACCAAAATCGCCTGGAAGCACGACGTGCAATGCATGATCGAAGGCCCGGGCCACGTACCGATGCAGTTGATCAAGGAGAACATGGACAAGCAGCTGGAATGCTGCGACGAGGCGCCGTTCTACACCCTTGGCCCGCTGACCACCGACATTGCGCCGGGTTACGACCACATCACCTCGGGTATTGGTGCGGCGATGATCGGCTGGTTCGGTTGCGCCATGCTGTGCTACGTGACGCCCAAGGAGCACCTGGGCCTGCCGAACAAGGACGACGTCAAGACCGGCATCATCACCTACAAGATCGCTGCCCATGTCGCCGACCTTGCCAAGGGCCACCCAGGCGCGCAGATTCGTGACAACGCCTTGTCCAAGGCGCGTTTCGAATTCCGCTGGGAAGACCAGTTCAACCTGGGCCTCGACCCGGACACCGCCCGCGCGTACCACGACGAAACCCTGCCCAAGGAGTCGGCCAAGGTCGCGCACTTCTGCTCGATGTGCGGGCCGAAGTTCTGCTCGATGAAAATCACCCAGGAAGTGCGTGAATACGCCGCCAAGATCGAAGCCGTGGATGTGACGGTTGAAGACGGCATGCGCGAGCAGGCCGAGCGGTTCCGCCAGGAAGGCAGCCAGCTGTACAAAAAAGTATAAAACTCGCCACAGTCCCCCTGTGGCAGCGGGCTTGCCCCGCGAAAGCGTCAGCTGGGCCAATGCGATTGGCAGGCCCGACGCCTTCGCGGGGCAAGCCCGCTCCCACCTGAGGGGGTGTGCGACTCCTCCTCTTTCCGGCGAACATGACAATGACAACCCCCAGCCATTTCTCCCCTGACCACCCGGTCCCCACCAGCCAGCGCATCTTCGGCTTTGGCGACCTGTTTGCACTGTGGTTCTCCCTCGGCATCGGCCTGATGGTGCTGCAGGTCGGCGCCATGCTCGCCCCAGGCCTGGGCCTGGCCGGCGCGGTGCTGGCCATCGCGCTCGGCACCGGTGTGGGCGTGCTGTTGCTTGGGGCGGCCGGCGTCATCGGCAGCGATACCGGCCTGTCGGCCATGGGCACCCTGCGGCTCAGCCTGGGCAGCCATGGCGCGCGGCTGCCGGCATTGCTCAACCTGCTGCAACTGGTGGGCTGGGGTTCGTTCGAGATCATCGTCATGCGCGACGCTGCCAGCCTGCTCGGTGCGCGGACGTTCGGTGAAACCAGCGCGTGGAACAGCCCCATGCTCTGGACCCTGTGTTTCGGTGCCCTGGCGACCCTGCTTGCGGTCAGCGGGCCGCTGGCGTTCGTGCGCAAGGTGTTGCGCGCGTGGGGGATCTGGGTGCTGCTGGGGGCATGCCTGTGGTTGACCTGGAACCTGTTCGCCAAGGCAGACCTGGCTGACCTGTGGCGCCGCGCCGGTGACGGCTCGATGTCACTGGCCGTTGGCTTCGACATCGTCATCGCCATGCCGCTGTCGTGGTTGCCGCTGATCGCCGACTACTCGCGGTTCGCCCGCAGTGGCAAGCGCGTCTTCGGCGGTACCGTGCTGGGCTACTTCATCGGCAATACCTGGCTGATGAGCCTGGGCGTCGCCTACACCCTGGCCTTTGCCCCCAGTGGCGAAGCCAATGCCTTGCTGCTGGCCCTTGCGGGTGCCGGGCTGGGTATTCCGTTACTGTTGATTCTGCTGGACGAGTCGGAAAAAGCCTTTGCCGATATCCACTCGGCCGCCGTCTCCACGGGCGTGCTGGTACGCCTGAAGGTTGAGCACCTGGCCTTGGCCATCGGCGTGCTGTGCACGTTGATCGCGCTGTTCGCGCCGCTGGCCCAGTACGAGAACTTCCTGCTGCTGATCGGGTCGGTGTTTGCGCCGCTGTTCGGCGTGGTGCTGATGGACCACTACGTGATCCGTCACCGCCGCTTGCCGTCGCAAATCGATGGCCTGCACTGGCAGGCGTTGCTGGCCTGGGCCGTGGGTGTGGCGGCTTATCACCTGATTGCCGCGCAAGCACCGGACCTGGGCGCGACCCTGCCGGCACTGGTGCTGGCAGGTGTGCTGCATGCGCTACTGAGCTTCAGCCGCGGCCGGGAAACAGCTCGGGCTTGATCACGCCGTTCAGGCGCGGGTAGGGGATTTTCAGCTCGACGTGGCCCATGGAATAGGGCGCGATGGCATAGACCTCATACTTGACCACCACCGCGCCGTACGTCAGGGCGATGTGCGGCGACTTCTTGAAGGGCCAGGTTTTGACGAACTCGGCGTCCTTGTCCATGCCGACGCTGATCATCCACGCGCGGTGCGACTCTTCGACGGTTTTCCAGAAGGTCTCTTCCTGGCCGGGCACCAGCATGTCCTGCAGGGTCAGTACCTTGTCCTGCTTGCGCGAATAGTTGATGAAACCGCGCCCCGGCATGCCATGGGCGCCACCGCTGTCCAGGTAGCTGGACAGCTCGATGATCACCAGTCCGTCATGCTGCTCGCGTACCTTGGCCTGCAGGTAGCTGCTGTTGCGCTTGTCGGCACTGGCCAGATACTGCTGCTCATAGGCCTGCAAGGTGGTCGGCGCGGCGCCGCGCTGGTTGTCTTCGGTCAGTTGCAGCAGGCGCTGTTCGACAATGCCGTCGAGCTTGGGCAGGGCCGGGAAGTGAATGGTGTCGATGTTAACCAGGGGGCAGTCGCTTTCGCTGCAGCCGGGTTTGACGTGCTCCCAAGCGTCGCGCTTGACCTCAAGTGGTGCTCGATAATTGGGCGTGAACAGGCTCTGGCAGGCACCCAGGGCCAGTGCCAGCACGGCCACGGAAGTCAGTTTGACAAGTGTCATGATGATCCTTGCAGAACAGGGAAAAGTCGGCCTTTGACCGTCGGCGCGACCGTCAGTTCGCCACTAAGCTAACAGACAGAAGGCGCGCTGTCCCGAGTGCGCGAACGGTCGCTAGAAAGGGGTGAAACGCGCCAACGTGCAGAGTAGGATGGCGCGATGCGGTACTTGAGGTAATGAGGATTTCCATGTCAGACACGTTGAATTCAGTCCCCAAGGCGGTCGAGATCGTCAAGCGGGCCAACTGCTTCCAGGGCTTCTACAAGCTCGACAAGGTGCACCTGCGCCACGAGCTGTTCGCCGGGGGCATGGGGCGGGAGATCAGTCGCGAGCTGTTCGTGCGTCACGATGCCGTTTGCGTGTTGCCTTACGATCCACTGCGCGATGAAGTGGTACTGATCGAGCAGTTTCGTGTCGGTGCCCTCGACAAGGTCGGCAACCCGTGGCTCATCGAGATGGTCGCCGGGCTGATCGACAAGGACGAGCAACCTGAAGAGGTTGCGCACCGCGAGGCTGAAGAAGAGGCTGGCCTGAAGTTCAGCGCCTTGTGGCCGATGACCCGCTACTTCCCGTCGCCCGGCGGCAGTGACGAATACGTCCATCTGTTCCTGGGGCGTTGCACCAGCGAGGGTGCGGGCGGCCTGCATGGTCTGGAAGAAGAGGGCGAGGACATCCGTGTACGCGTCTGGTCGTTCGAAGATGCCTTGCAGGCGGTGCGTGACGGCCGTATCTGCAACGCGGCGACGATCATTGGCCTGCAATGGCTGGCGCTCAACAGAGACGAAGTTCGAGGTATGTGGAAGTGAACCTGCTGCGCGAGCGATATCGGGTCGACCTGGTCGGGCTGCAAGCAGCCTGCGAGGCCAATTACGCCCGCTTGATGCGCTTGTTGCCTGACATGCGCACCACCCAGAGCTCGCGTCGCATCGGCATGGCCCAGGGCGATCAGATGCTCGGTGTGCTGGTGCTCGATGTGGTGCTGGCCTGCCCTTACACCACCACGCTGCACGTGCGCCAGGAGCACAGCTTGCCGTGGCTGCCGGTGCCGCACCTGGAGGTTCAGGTGTACCACGATGCGCGCATGGCCGAGGTGGTCAGTGCCGAGCATGCCCGGCGTCTGCGCAGTATCTACCCGTACCCGAATGCGGGTATGCACCAGCCGGATGAAAAAGCGCAGCTCAATCTGTTCCTCGGCGAATGGCTGAGCCACTGCCTGGCCTGCGGTCACGAATTGGCAAGCGTTCGCTGAAATGTGACGTGGGTCGGTTCCGGGTGTTTGCTCGCAACCGTTGCCCGGCCATAATTCGGGCTGAATCCGATCGAGGAGACGGCCGTTGCCGCACCTAGACCCAACCCGCCCCGTGCATGTGGTGCAACTCACCGATGCCCACCTGTTCGCCGACCCGGCCGGCACCATGCTTGGCCTGAACACCCGTGACAGCCTGCGCCATGTGGTCGCCCAGGTGCGGCGCGAGCAACCGTGCATCGATCTGCTGCTGTGCACCGGGGATCTTTCCCAAGACGCCAGCGTGGCGTCCTATGAAGCGTTCCGCGAGCTGACCGGGGCGTTTGGCGTAGCGACCCGCTGGTTGCCGGGCAACCATGACGAAGCCAGGGTCATGGCCGAAATCGCGCAGGGCACAGACCTGGTACACGCGGTGACCGATTTAGGTGGCTGGCGCATCGTGATGCTCGACTCAGCGGTACTGGGGGCGACCCATGGCCTGCTTGAGGAGGCTCAGCTGAGCATTCTGGAGCACGCGTTGAAAACCGCTGGCGAGCGCCATTGCCTGGTGTGCTTGCATCATCAGCCTGTGGATATCGGCTGCGCCTGGATCGCGCCTATCGGGCTGCGCAATGCCCAGGCGCTGTTCGCCATCGTCGAACGTTATCCACAGGTGCGGGCGTTGCTCTGGGGGCATGTGCACCAGACCTGGGACGAAATGCGCGATGGGCTGCGCTTGATGGCCACGCCGTCGACCTGCATTCAGTTCGCTGCGCAAAGCGAGGACTTCAAAGTGAGCGAAGAGCAGCCTGGCTATCGCTGGATGCGCTTGCATGCCGACGGGCGGTTGGAGACCGGCGTGGAACGGGCGCGGGACTTTGAGGTGAAGCTGGATTTCGACAGCCCGGGGTATTGACGACCCCGGGGCTGCTGCGCAGCCCTTTCGCGGCGCAAGGCCGCTCCCACAGGGATAGCGTTGGCAAGCGCGAATGCATTCTTCTGTGGGAGCGGCCTTGCGCCGCGAAAGGGGGGCGAAGCGCCCCCAGGTTTTGCAGAAAGTGTTGCGAAATCCCCGTCACTGCGTCAAAAGCCGGCGAACGCGCTACACTGCGCGTCCCTGCGCCCGCAACAAGGGCGCGAAGCCGCAGATTCCGGGGGCAGCATGTCGGGTTCCATCCTCTATATCCATGGCTTCAACAGCTCGCCGCTGTCCAAGAAGGCGCGTCAGCTCGAAGCGGTCATGCAACAGCTGGGGCTGCCCGAGCAACTGCGCGTGCCGGCCTTGCACCATCATCCGCGCCAGGCCATCGCCCAACTGGAGCGCGCCATCGCCGAGCTGGGCGAGCCCTTGCTGGTCGGCAGTTCGCTCGGCGGCTACTATGCCACCTATCTGGCCGAGCGCCACGGCCTCAAGGCCTTGCTGATCAACCCGGCAGTGGCACCGCACCGCTTGTTCGATGGCTACCTCGGCACCCAGCGCAACCTCTACACCGATGAGGCCTGGGAGCTGACCCACGATCACGTGCAGGCCCTGGCCGAGCTGGAAGTGCCAGCCCCCGAGGACGCCAACCGCTATCAAGTGTGGTTGCAGACCGCCGATGAAACCCTGGACTATCGCCACGCCGAGCGCTATTACCGTGCGTGTGCCCTACGTATCCAGGCCGGTGGCGACCATAGCTTCCAGGGCTTCGTCGAGCGCCTGCCGGCACTGCTGGCCTTTGCCGGCATTGCCCCTGGCGTGTATGCGTCGCTCGACTTTTCTGTGCTCTGACCTTGTATTCTGAGCTTCTTGCATTCACCTGACTGACGACGAGACCCCATGGCCAATCCCAGCGCTAGCGCCTATAACGCAGACGCCATCGAAGTCCTCTCGGGCCTTGATCCGGTCCGCAAGCGACCGGGCATGTACACCGATACCAGCCGACCGAACCACTTGGCCCAGGAGGTCATCGACAACAGTGTCGACGAAGCCCTGGCCGGTCATGCCCGTTCGGTGCAGGTCATCCTCCACGCCGACCACTCGCTGGAAGTCAGCGACGATGGCCGTGGTATGCCAGTGGATATTCACCCGGAAGAAGGCGTGTCCGGGGTCGAGCTGATCCTCACCAAGCTGCACGCTGGCGGCAAGTTCTCCAACAAAAACTACCAGTTCTCCGGTGGCCTGCACGGGGTGGGCATCTCGGTGGTCAACGCCCTGTCGACCCAGGTGCGCGTACGCGTCAAGCGTGACGGCAACGAGTACCAGATGACGTTCGCCGATGGCTTCAAGGCCAGCGAACTGGAAGTGGTCGGCTCGGTCGGCAAGCGCAACACCGGTACCAGCGTGTACTTCAGCCCCGACCCCAAATACTTCGATTCGCCAAAATTCTCCATCAGCCGCCTCAAGCACGTGCTCAAGGCCAAGGCCGTGCTGTGCCCGGGCCTGCTGGTCAGCTTCGAGGACAAGGCCAGCGGCGAGAAGGTCGAGTGGCATTACGAGGACGGCCTGCGTTCTTACCTGGTCGACTCGGTCAACGAGTACCTGCGCCTGCCGGACGAGCCGTTCTGCGGCAGCCTGGCCGGCAACAAGGAGGCGGTAGACTGGGCCTTGCTGTGGCTGCCCGAAGGCGGCGACAGCGTTCAGGAAAGCTACGTCAACCTGATCCCCACCGCCCAGGGCGGTACCCACGTCAACGGTCTGCGCCAAGGCCTGCTGGATGCCATGCGCGAGTTCTGCGAATTCCGCAACCTGCTGCCCCGTGGGGTCAAGCTGGCGCCGGAAGACGTCTGGGAACGCATTACTTTCGTGCTCTCGATGAAAATGCAGGAGCCGCAGTTCTCCGGGCAGACCAAAGAGCGCCTGTCGTCCCGTGAGGCGGCCGCCTTCGTTTCCGGTGTGGTCAAGGACGCCTTCAGCCTGTGGCTCAACGCCCACCCCGAGCTGGGCATGCAATTGGCGGAACTGGCCATCAGCAACGCCGGCCGTCGGCTCAAGGCCAGCAAGAAGGTCGAGCGCAAACGCATCACCCAGGGGCCGGCGCTGCCGGGCAAACTGGCGGATTGCGCGGGCCAGGACCCGATGCGCGCCGAGCTGTTCCTGGTCGAGGGTGACTCTGCCGGTGGTTCGGCCAAGCAGGCGCGGGACAAAGAGTTCCAGGCGATCCTGCCGCTGCGCGGCAAGATCCTCAACACCTGGGAAGTGGACGGTGGTGAAGTATTGGCCAGCCAGGAGGTGCACAACATCGCCGTGGCCATCGGCGTCGACCCAGGCGCCGCCGACCTGTCGCAACTGCGTTACGGCAAAATCTGCATCCTCGCCGACGCCGACTCGGATGGCTTGCACATCGCCACGCTGCTGTGCGCGCTGTTCGTCCAGCATTTCCGCCCATTGGTGGAGGCCGGTCATGTCTACGTGGCCATGCCGCCGCTCTACCGCATCGATTTGGGCAAGGAAATCTACTACGCGCTCGATGAAGCCGAACGCGATGGGATTCTCGACCGCCTGGTGGCCGAGAAGAAGCGGGGCAAGCCGCAAGTCACGCGATTCAAAGGGTTGGGCGAGATGAACCCGCCACAGCTGCGCGAAACCACCATGGACCCGAACACCCGACGCCTGGTTCAGCTGACGCTAGAAGACGTGCAGGCTACCTGCGAGCTGATGGACAAGCTGCTTGCCAAGAAGCGCGCGGGTGATCGCAAGAGCTGGCTGGAAACCAAAGGCAACCTTGCCGAGGTCATGGTTTGATTCGGCTGCTTCTCGCCGCTTGCCTTGCACTGTTTGCCTTGCCGAGCCTGGCGGGCCACTGGCCGCAGTTGAAGATGACTGCCGAGCACCCGATCGAGGGCATGCGCGGTGGCAACCTGTCCGGCCTGGCGCAGTGCCGAGGCGGGTTATGGGGCGTTTCAGATCGTGATGACGACCGCATCTACCGGTTCGATCAGCAAAATGCGGTGTGGCGCGCCCAGCCGCTGACTTTCACCCCGCCGCCGGTACCGGAGAGTGGCCTGCCGTGGGGGCTGAAGTCACGCAACTGGGCGGCCTCCTATGTTCGCGGTGGCGAGCTGGACTTCGAAGGCATCACCTGTGACCAGGCCGGTAATCTTTACCTGGTCAGCGAGGCCCACGCCGCTGTCTTGCAGATCCCCCTCGAAGGCGAGCCGGACTGGCTGAAAATCGACCCGGCCATGGTGCGACAAGCCCGGGCCAGCGGCATGCTGCTGAACTTCAACGCCTTGTTCGAAGGCCTGACGATCAACCCGGCAGGCGACCGCATTTGGCTGGCGGCCGAGCGCGAGCGCCGGGGGCTGGTGGCCATCGAGCGCCAGCAATCGGTCTGGACCTGCGGGCGCAGTTGCGTGCTGCTGAGCGAGGCGGGTGTCGAGATGCAGCCGCCACAGATGCCCAACCCACGCGCGCTGTCGCGTGACTTTGCCGACCTGGCCTGGTTCGAGGGCAAGCTGTATACCCTGGAGCGTAACGCCTATCGCATCTGCCGCCGCGACGCGGACAGCGGTAAGGTCGAGCGTTGCTGGTCGTTCGCCGCCGATGCGCTGGTCGAGCACCGCCGTTACGATCAGCCGTTCGGCCTGGCAGAAGCCCTGGTGATCGATGCCAAAGGCGCGTGGATTGGCCTGGATAACAACTTTGGCAGCCGCGCCGATGGCGAGGCGCGCCCGATCGTCTGGCGCTTCGAGGCGCCAGAGGGCGGCTGGAGCGCCAAGCCATGAGCCAGGCACCGGGCAAGCGTGCCGGCAAGGTATTGATGATCGTCGCCTGGGCGGCGGCGTTGTTCCTTGCCACACGTTTTTTCGGCCAATGGGAGGATAGCCAGCGCAATCCCAATGCCCAGGTGCAGTCATCGCGTGGCGAAGGCTTCATCGAGGTGCGCCTCTTGAGCAATGGTCAGGGGCACTTCGTGGTGGATGGCGCGATCAACGGCCAGGCCGTGCATTTCATGCTCGACACTGGCGCTACCGACGTGGCCATCCCCGAAGCACTGGCCGGTGAGCTTGACCTTGCGCGAGGCAGCCCGGTGCTGCTCAGCACCGCAAATGGTCGCACCGAAGGCTACCGTACCCGCTTGAACACCCTGCAACTGGGCGATATCCGCTTGCAGGACGTGCGCGCAACCGTGGTACCGGGCCTGGACGGCCAGACCGTGCTGCTCGGCATGAGCGCCCTGAAACAACTTGAATTTACCCAGCGCGGCGGCACCATGCTGCTGCGCCAGAACCTGAAATGACGAGGCCCGCATGAGCGACCCACTGGAACTCAGCCTCGACGGCGTCGAACGCCGCTCGCTGGCTGACTTCACCGAACAGGCCTACCTCAACTACTCCATGTACGTGATCATGGACCGGGCCCTGCCGCACATCGGCGACGGCCTGAAGCCGGTGCAGCGACGCATCGTCTACGCCATGAGCGAGTTGGGGCTCGATGCCGATGCCAAGCACAAGAAGTCGGCGCGTACCGTCGGCGACGTGCTCGGCAAGTTCCACCCCCACGGCGACTCGGCCTGCTACGAAGCCATGGTGTTGATGGCGCAGCCGTTCAGCTACCGCTACACCCTGGTCGATGGCCAGGGCAACTGGGGTGCGCCGGACGATCCGAAGTCGTTCGCCGCCATGCGTTACACCGAGGCGCGCCTGTCGCGCTACGCCGAAGTGTTGCTCAACGAAGTAGGTCAGGGCACCGTGGACTGGGTGCCGAACTTCGACGGTACCCTGGAGGAGCCCGCGGTACTGCCGGCGCGGCTGCCCAACATCCTGCTCAACGGCACCACCGGTATTGCCGTGGGCATGGCCACCGACGTGCCGCCGCACAACCTGCGTGAAGTCGCCAGTGCCTGCGTGCGCCTGCTGGACGAGCCCAAGGCCACGGTCGAGCAGTTGTGCGAGCATATCCAGGGCCCGGACTACCCGACTGAAGCCGAAATCATCACGCCCCGCGCCGAGATCCTGAAGATTTACGAAACCGGGCGCGGCTCGATCCGCATGCGTGCCGTTTATCGCGTCGAAGATGGCGATGTGGTGGTCACCGCGCTGCCGCACCAGGTCTCAGGGGCCAAGGTGCTGGAGCAGATCGCCGCTCAGATGCAGGCCAAGAAGCTGCCGATGGTGGCCGACCTGCGTGACGAATCGGACCACGAGAACCCGTGCCGTATCGTCATCATCCCGCGTTCCAATCGGGTGGATGCCGACGAACTGATGCAGCACCTGTTCGCCACCACCGAGCTGGAAAGCAGCTACCGGGTCAACGTCAACATCATTGGCCTGGATGGCCGGCCGCAGTTGAAGAATCTGCGGGCACTGTTGCTGGAATGGCTGGAATTTCGCACCAATACCGTCCGCCGCCGGCTGCAGCACCGCCTGGACAAGGTCGAGAAGCGCCTGCACCTGCTTGAAGGTTTGCTGAAGGCTTTCCTCAACCTGGATGAAGTGATTCACATCATCCGCACCGAGGAGCATCCCAAGCAGGCACTGATCGAGCGCTTCCAGCTGACGGAAATCCAGGCCGACTACATTCTTGAGACCCGCCTGCGACAGCTGGCGCGCCTTGAAGAAATGAAAATTCGCGGCGAACAGGACGAACTGCTCAAGGAGCAGGCCAAGCTGCTGGCCCTGCTCGGCAGCGACGCCAAGCTGCGCAAGCTGGTCCGCACCGAACTGATCAAAGACGCCGAGACCTATGGCGACGACCGCCGTTCGCCCATCGTCGAACGTGCCGAAGCCAAGGCACTGTCGGAAAACGAGCTGATGCCGACCGAGCCGGTCACTGTCGTGTTGTCGGAAAAAGGCTGGGTGCGCTGCGCCAAGGGCCACGACATCGATGCCACCGGCCTTTCGTACAAGGCCGGCGATGGTTTCAAGGCCGCAGCCGCCGGGCGCTCCAACCAGTTTGCCGTGTTGATCGACTCCACCGGCCGCAGCTACTCGGTGGCCGCGCATACCCTGCCGTCTGCGCGGGGGCAGGGCGAGCCGCTGACCGGCCGCCTGACGCCGCCGCCTGGGGCGACATTCGAGTGCGTGCTGTTGCCTGACGATGACGCCCTGTATGTGGTGGCTTCGGATGCCGGGTACGGTTTTGTGGTCAAGGGCGAAGACCTGCAGGCCAAGAACAAGGCCGGCAAGGGCCTGCTCAGCCTGCCCAACGGGGCCAAGGTCATGACCCCGCGGCTGGTGGCCAACCGCGAGCAGGACTGGCTGGCGGCGGTCACCACCGAGGGCCGTCTGCTGGTGTTCAAGGTCAGCGACTTGCCGCAACTGGGTAAAGGCAAGGGCAACAAGATCATCGGCGTGCCGGGCGATCGGGTCGCCAGCCGTGAAGAATTTGTCACCGATCTGGCTGTAATAGCCGAAGGCGCGACCCTTGTATTGCAAGCTGGCAAGCGTACGCTATCGCTTAAAGCGGACGATCTGGAGCACTACAAGGGCGAACGGGGCCGGCGCGGCAGCAAGCTGCCACGCGGCTTCCAGCGTGTCGATGGGTTGCAGGTGGAAGGCCCGGCGTAACCCGCTGAAATGTCTGGAACGGCAATTTCAGAGCCGTTCCAGGCAGAAATGCTGGAGTCGGACAGCTATTTCGCGGATGATATGGCCCTTGCGGTGCCGGCGTGGCCGTGTGCCCGATTGAATCTACATGAGTATCACTGCGGTCTGCCTGTGGCGACCGCCTGGATGGGATGATGAAACTTCTGCGCCTTCCATTTGCGCTGTTGATGACGGGCCTTTTAGGGCTGGGCGGATGCAGCATGCATCAGCCGGTTGCCTTGTACCAGCTCGACAGCGGTGATCCCGGCCAGCCGTCGCAAAGCGCAGGCATGGCTGTGGTGCTCGGCCCGGTGTCGGTTGCCGATTACCTGCAACGCGAAACCTTCCTGCAGCGTCAGGCCGATGGCAGCCTGAGTTCGGCGACCGACGGTCGTTGGGCCGGCAGCCTCTCGTCTGACATCGACCAGTTGCTGGTGCGCCAGCTGGCCTGGCGTCTGGACAGCCAGCGCGTGGTGCTGGCTCCGGCGACCGCCGGTTTCAGCCCGGACGTGCAAGTCTTGCTGTCGATTACCCGCCTGGACTCCGGCAAGGACCAACCGGCGATTCTCGATGCCCAATGGCGCCTGCTCGACCGTCGTGGCCATGTACGCGACAACCGCATCGTTCACCTCGAACAGCAGCATGAGGGTAGCGAAGCGTCGCAGGTGCAGGCTCAAGGGCAATTGCTGCAGAAGCTGGCCGAGCAACTGAGCACGGCGGTCAAACCGTTGGCCAACCAGCCAGCCATCGCTGAAGAAGCGCCGAAAAAGCCGGCTGCACCGGTACAGGTCAAGAAGGCTCCAGAGAAGTCCAAGATCCCGATGGCTTCGCCGATCCGTACCGATATGGAAGTCTATCGGTTCTGATGGTTCCGTCAGATACGAAAAAGCCCGCACATGTGCGGGCTTTTTTATCTGCTGCGCGGCCCTTTCGCGACGCAAGGCCGCTCCTACAAACGTCAGGCGCGGCGCTCGTGCATCCGCGCCAGCTGGCGCTCCAGCATCGACGGATACGGCTCCATCAGCCGCTCCACGCAACACGCGCCTTCCGGGCTGGCAATCGGGCGGATCCGTGCGCGCTGACGAATCAGTGCGTCATCACTGATCTGGCGCTCCACCAACAGCAGGTTGCGGCTGTGCTGCGACAGTGCCAGGGCATCCTGGGCCTTTTCGGCCATCAGCAGGTCGACCAGCTCCAGCCCTTGCAGGTCGTTGCCCAGGGCCAGGCCCAACTGCAGTTGCAGGGTAATGCCGCTGTCGGCCACTTCGATCTGCAGGGCATGGCCAAGCGCGCGCAGCAGTTCGCCACAGCAAATCGCATTGGTCAGGTAGTCCTCGCCACAGTCGCGGCTGTGGAACAGCACCAGGGTGCTGCCGTCGTTGAGCGTGTGGGTTTCACCGTCATACAGTGAGGCGGCGTGCTCCAGGCAGTCGCGGTAGCGTTCCAGCAACTCGGTCAGGCGCGTGCGCGGCAGGCGGCGCAGTTGCTCCTGAGAGCCGAGCTGCACGGCCAGCACAGCAGTGTTCTGCGGCTCGTCAGACTCGAATGGCACAGCCTTGGGCGCACTGTCCTCGTTGTCCAGCAGCCCGGCAAAGGCTTCATCGTCTTCTTCGTCAACCTGGGCGACAACCTTGGCGCGCGGGGCCGCCTTGGGCGCCGGGGCGGCCTCGTGCAGGTCGTCGAAGGTGTCTTCTTCGTCCTCGTCTTCCAGCTCTGGCTCAGGCTCAGGCGGTGGCGGCGGGGCCAGGCGAGCATGCAGCTGGCGGGCGATATCGCCGATTTCGTCCTGGCGGTCAGTGGCCGGGGTGTAAGGGTGCGGGTCGCGCAGCCAGACCCGCAGCTGCAGCAGCGGCGTGGTGATGTGGCGGGCCTGGCGCAAGCTCAGGCTCAGTGCCAAGGCCAGCAGGATGGCGGCGAGGATGCCCATGCTCTGCAGGCTGATGAGCATCGGCTGCTGGAACTGGCTCATGTCCAGGCTGATGCGCAGTTGCCCAGCCGTGACATCCTGGAAGGTGATTTTGGTCTGGTACAGGCCTTCGGCTTCGCCCAGCAGGCTGTTGCGTGGGCGTTGCCCGGCTTCGGCGAGGATGCGGTTGTCCACGCTGTAGATGGCCGCATGGGCCACCAGCGGGTTTTTCACCAGATTGCCCAGCAGCACGTTGAGGCTGAGGATGTCGTTTGACACCAACAGCTCAGTTGCCGACGTGGCCGTCTGCGTGGTCAGGCTCTGGCCCAAGGCGTCGGCCTGCTCGTGCATGGCCTGCTTGAACTGCAGGCCCATCACGCAGGCGTAGATGACCAGCGCCAGCGCCACCAAGAAAATGTTGGTGAAGGCGATGCGCAGCGCCAGAGGGACGCGACGTTGACTCAGGGCACGATAGATCATCAGGAAGAAGTTGTCTGGCTTGACGGGGGTGGGCCGGTTCACAGAGCTCGGCTCTTAATGGCATAAAAGTGAGGGGCAGTATAGCGACACCGGTTTTGTCGGCAAAGTATCGTTCGCGCCCGATGGTCACGGAAAATCGGTAGAATGCGCATTTTTCATCGAAGTCGGAGTCCGGTCTTGCGCGAAATCGTCCTGATCAACATCACAGGTGAAGACCGTCCAGGTCTCACTGCGGCCATCACCGGCGTCCTGCTGCAGGGTGGTGTGAACATCCTCGACATCGGCCTGGCGGTCATGCACGGCACTTTGTCGTTCGGCATTCTGGTCGATATTCCGGACAACGAAGTGGCCACCAGCCTGTTGCAAAGCGTGCAGAGCAAGGCCCATGAGCTGAATCTGCAGGCCCGCTATACGCCGATTTCCGAGGCGGATTACCAGCATTGGGCCGATGGTCACGGCGATGCGCGCCATATCGTCACCCTGCTCAGCCGCAAGATCACCCCAGAGCAATTGCAACGGGTCAGCGCGGTCATCAGCCAGTACGGCCTGACCATCGAGCGCATCGAGCGCTTGTCTGCCCGCGTGGGCCTGGATGCTGACACCGAGAACGGCAAGGCAGCCATCGAAATCTCTGTGCGCGGCGAGCCGAGCGATGGCCAGGCGCTGCGCGCGGACTTCTTTGCTCTGGCAGAAGAATTAAGTGTCGACATCGCCTTCCAGAAGGACGACCTGTTCCGTCGCAATCGCCGCCTGGCGGTGTTCGACATGGACTCGACCCTGATCGAGGCCGAAGTCATCGACGAACTGGCCAAGGCCGCGGGCGTCGGCGAGCAGGTGGCAGCGATCACCGAGCGGGCGATGCGCGGCGAACTGGACTTCCGCGCCAGCTTCAAGGAGCGCATGGCGTTGCTCAAGGGCCTGGATGTGGGGGTGCTGGATGAAATTGGCGCATCGCTGCGCTTGACCGAAGGTGCCGAGAACCTGTTCGCCGAGCTCAAGCGCCTGGGTTACAAGACTGCGATCCTGTCCGGTGGCTTCACTTACTTCGCCCGCCAGGTGCAGGCGCGCCTGGGTATCGACTACGTGTTCGCCAACGAGCTGGAAGTGGTGGACGGCAAGGTGACCGGCGTGGCCGTGGAGCCGATCGTCGATGCTCAGCGCAAGGCAGAACTGCTGCAGCAACTGGCCAGCGAAGAGGGCCTGCAACTGGACCAGACCATCGCTGTGGGTGATGGCGCCAACGACCTGCCGATGCTGTCGCTGGCGGGCCTGGGCGTGGCCTTCCGTGCCAAGCCGCTGGTGCGTCAATCGGCCAAACAGGCGATTTCGACCTTGGGGCTGGACGGTGTGCTGTATCTGCTGGGGCTGCGAGACCGCGACGCGCGCGGTTGATTCGAGCTTTTGGGGCTGCTTTGCAGCCCCAAGATCTATCAGGCAATCAAGCCTGCACAGGCGCTGCCAGTTGCTGGCCCATGCGCACCGCCGAGCCGGCACCCAGGCTTTCAGCCCACTTCACCTGCTCTGGCCCGAACAGCACGATGGCGGTCGAACCCAGTTTGAAGCGGCCCAACTCGGCGCCTTTTTCCAGGTGGATCGGCGCACGGCTGGCTTCGTCGTAACGGAAGGTCTTCAGCTCACGCTTGGGCGGCGTTACCAGGCCTGCCCAGACCGTTTCGATCGAGGCAACGATCATTGCACCCACCAGCACCACGGCCATCGGCCCGCGCTCAGTGTCGAACAGGCAGACGACCCGCTCGTTACGGGCAAACAGCTCGGGGACGTTTTCCGCAGTGGTCTGGTTCACCGAGAACAGGCGACCCGGGACATACACCATTTCGCGCAGAGTACCGGCCAGCGGCATGTGCACGCGGTGGTAATCCTTTGGCGACAGGTAGATGGTGGCAAATTCACCGCCCATGAACGGTGCAGCCATGGCCGGGTCGCCGCCCAGCAGCTCCTGCGCGCTGAAACCGTGGCCCTTGGCCTGGAAGATGCGGCCGTGCTCGATCGGGCCAAGCTGGCTGACAGCACCGTCGGCCGGGCACAGAATGGCGCCAGGGGTTTCATCCAGCGGACGGGCGCCGGGCTTCAGGGCACGGGTGAAGAACGCATTGAAGTGCTCGTAAGCGCTCAAGTCCTCGACCAGGGCCTCGGACATGTTTACCTGGTAGCGCTTGGCGAACCAGGCGGTGAAGGCATTTTTGAACCAGCGTGCACGGCACTCGGCAATGCAGCCGGCCAGCCGCGACAGCAGGTGGTGCGGCAGCAGGTACTGGCTGATGATGAACAAACGGGATTTCATGCAGGTTCCTTAAACTTCTACAGGCGTGTCCGGGTGGTTGCCCCATTCGCTCCACGAGCCGGCGTAGGCCTTGACGCGTGGGTAACCGAGGGATTTTGCCACCAGGTAGGTGAAGCCGGAGCGGCGGTGGGTCTGGCAGTGGGTGATCACTTCCTTGTCGGGGGTGATGCCCAGGTTGTTGAGGACGTCGGCGATGTCCTGGCGGATGCGCAGGTGATCGTTGAGGTCCATGCCGGCAGTCCACTCGAAGTTGATCGCGCCGGGAATGTGCCCACCCTTGGCTGCCAGCACCTTCTCGCCGCTGAATTCCTGCGGGCCGCGTGCGTCCCAGATTACCAGGTCATCGGCGCCCAGACGGCTTTGCAGGTACTCGCGGGTGGCAGTAGGTTCGCCGTGGATGTGCAGGTGCGCCGGCGCGTTACCGCTGGCAGGCACCTCGGTGGTGAGCTTGTCTGCCGGCCAGGCCTGGATACCGCCATTGAGGT
Source organism: Pseudomonas putida (assembly GCF_025905425.1). Classification (NCBI taxonomy): domain Bacteria; kingdom Pseudomonadati; phylum Pseudomonadota; class Gammaproteobacteria; order Pseudomonadales; family Pseudomonadaceae; genus Pseudomonas; species Pseudomonas putida. The sequence continues at coordinate 5,867,843 of NZ_CP109603.1, forward strand.
AGTGGTAGGCCTTGTGGCCGATCACGTCGAGCAACCAGATGAAGCGCCCGGCCCAGCCGCCGCCTTCATCGTCATACACCACATACACGGCATCGTTGCGGTGGCCGAGTTCACTGAACAGTTTTTCCAGGTCGCCCAGGGCCGGCAGCAAACCGGGGGCGGGTGGCTGGCCCAACTGGGTACGCTTGCCTTCGACGAAGCGTGCGCCGGGGATATGGCCGCTGACATAGCGGTTGGCGCTGCTCAGGTCGACCAGGATCAGCTGTGGCGAATCCAGGCGCGGCAGCAGGTCTGCGGCTTCGATCACCAGGGGCAGGCCGGAAAAGTCAGTCATCCACGGTCTCCAGTGTGGAAAGAGGGGCGATTGTAGCGCAAGGCTCAGCCCTTGCGGTTGGCAAACACGGACAGCGCGCGTTCGATGCATTGCGCGGTTTTACCAAAGGCTTGCACGCTGATATCCGCCAGCGGTTTGCCGCTTTGGTCGGCCACCGCCAGCATCAGAACCTGGTCGTTGACTGCCAGCGAGCGCAACAGCAAGTGCTCGCTACGGAAGAACGCACGCAGCGGGGCAGGCAGCAGGGCCGAGAACTGGCTGTGGTTGTCCGGGGTAAGGCGCAGTTGCCCGGCCTGGCTCATCAGTTTTTGCAGCAACTTGCTCTGCGCTACCTGCAGGGCCATGGCCGCCGCTTCCTTGGGCAAGCCGGCGGTCTGCTGCACACGCAGGTAGTCGGTTGCCTTGTCCAGGGTCAGCAGCATGATGCGTTGCATGCCGCAAGCCAGCAGGGCCTCGCGTGCCTGGGTGGCCAGGTGCACGGTATTGGTGAACGGGCTGGGTTGCGCCAGCAGGTCCTGGCACAGCTTGCGCCAGCGGCTCAGCTCTTCGCTATTGGGCGGTGGTGGCGCCAGCATGCCCGGGTGCGGGCGGCGTTGCTGCCAGGGCCAGATCAGCGCTTCGGCCGGGTGGAACAGTGCCTGGCGCGCATGGCGGCGGGCGCTGGCCGCAGCTTGTTGGTGAACCTGTTGCTGCACGTCTTCCAGCGACGTCTGCAGGTACAGGGCGGTCAACAGTTGCCAGCGCAGCAAGTGCGGATTGTCCCAGCCTACCTGGGCTGCCAAGGCCAGGCCGTTGGCCAGTAACACGGTATTGGCCGGCTGGTTGAACCAGCGACGCAGGCCGGGTTCCTCGTCCAGGCGGTGTTGCTGGCTCAGCACGTCCTGCTCGCGGGCAATGTTGAATACCTGGGCCAATTGGTCGCGTTCGTCCAGCAGCATTCGGTAGCCCTGGGTCACCCACTGGGGCAGGCGCCAGTACTCTGCCATGGTCTGGCACAGCGCCATGATGCGCACGCCAAACAACTCCTGTTCCACCTGAGCGGCCTTCTCACCCTTGTGGATAACCCGCAACTCCCAGGTATCGAGCAGATTCGGGTAGGCCAGGGCCAGCGGCCAGAGCGGGGAGAGGAACAGCAGGCTGCCCCAGTGGATTTCTTGCCACAAGCGCGCCAGTCGGCTGGCGAACAGGCCGCTGGCTTGCTGCGAGGCGTGCTGGCTGATCAGTTGGAATTGGCTCAGTACAGGCGGGATCTCGTCGGCCGGCAGCGAGGGCAGGCGTTTGAGCAACTGTTCGATGCGCGTCAGGCCTAGCCGGTTAAGGGCGATTTCCAGGCTCTCGGCAGGCTCTGCCTGGCTGGCATTGGCCGGGTGATTGGCCTCGCGCATTACCGAAAGCACCAGTGCCGGGCTATCCTGCATCAGTTCGGCGATATCGCGCAGGGAGCGGCGGCTGTCATTTATGGCAGCCAGGACCCGGTCGTAACTCTGTTTCGGCACGGGTATGCGAACACTCTCCAGCAGCTTTACCCAGGCCTCTAACGTACGTGGCGGCTGAGCGGGCACCTTGGTTTCAATTGGCATTTTGACATCAGTCCGAACTGGCTTTTCGCTTTGAGTGGCTATAGTCTGGCGCAGTTCTGCCGATAAGTAGAAGAAGAGTTTTAAAGCTCCCGTCTCTCACCCTGACCACGACAGCAAGTGCTTTGAACCTATGGCTAAAATTATCGGCATCATCGTCGTATTCGCGAGCGTGCTCGGCGGATACGTGCTCTCCCACGGCAAGATCGCGGCGCTGATCCAGCCGTTCGAAGTGCTGATCATCGGCGGTGCGGCTTTCGGTGCATTCCTGCAGGCCAACCCTGGCCACATGACCATGCACGTCATCAAGAAGTCGATGAAGATGTTCGGCTCGCGCTTTACCCATGCCTTCTACCTGGAGGTGCTGGGCCTGGTGTACGAAATCCTCAACAAGAGCCGTCGTGAAGGCATGATGGCCATCGAGAGTGATATCGAGGACGCCGCGGCCAGCCCGATCTTCGCCAAGTACCCCACCGTGCTGGCTGATGAGCGCATGACCGCGTACGTCTGCGACTACTTGCGCATCATGTCCACCGGCAACATGGCACCGCACGAGCTCGAAGGCTTGTTCGACATGGAGCTGCTGAGCATGAAGGAAGAGCTCGAACACCCCTCCCATGCGGTGACCGGCATTGCCGACGGCATGCCGGGCTTCGGTATCGTTGCGGCCGTACTCGGCATTGTGGTGACCATGGCGTCGCTCGGCGACGGCGACCAGGCGGCCATCGGCATGCACGTGGGTGCGGCGCTGGTCGGTACCTTCTTCGGTATCTTGGCGGCCTATGGCTTCTTTGGCCCCTTGGCCAAGTGCCTGGAGCACGATGCCAAAGAAGAGCTCAACCTGTACGAGTCGATCAAAGCCTCGCTGGTTGCGTCGGCCTCCGGCATGCCGCCATCCCTGGCTGTCGAATTCGGGCGCAAGGTGCTCTACCCGAAACATCGCCCAAGTTTTGCCGAGCTGGAACAAGCGGTTCGCGGTCGCTGAGTCATGGAGAACAATCAGCCGATAATCATCAAGCGCGTCAAGCGCTTCGGCGGCGGCCACCATGGCGGCGCCTGGAAAATCGCCTTTGCCGACTTCGCCACGGCGATGATGGCGTTTTTCCTGGTGCTGTGGCTGTTATCCACAGCCACCCCTGAGCAGAAAATCGCCATTGCCGGCTACTTCCAGGACCCTATCGGGTTTTCCGAGAGCGGCACACCCTACGTCATCGACCTGGGTGGCTCGCCTGAGATGGCGCCGGATAAGACCATCAACCCTGAGGTGAGGACCGAACCGACGCAGGAGTCGACGGTTCAGCTGAACAAGGACCAGGTCGAGACCATGGCCGAGCAGGTCGAGCGCGAGCGCCTTGAGCTGTTGCTGCAGGAGCTGCAGAACAAGGTCGAAGAAAACCCGCAGTTGCAGAAGTTCAAGGACCAGATCCTGTTCGAGATCACCCAGGACGGCTTGCGTATCCAGATCATGGATGCCGAGAACCGGCCAATGTTCGACCTCGGCAGCGCGCGTCTGCAGCCGTATTTCGAAGACATCCTGCTGGCCATGGCAGACACCATCAAGGCGGTGCCGAACAAGATCAGCGTCAGCGGCCACACCGATGCCAAGCCGTTCGCCGGCACCGGTGAGTTCGGCAACTGGGAGTTGTCGGCCAACCGTGCCAACGCGGCGCGGCGCGCGCTGGTAACCGGTGGCTATCCGGAGGAGCAGGTGGCCCGGGTGGTGGGTTACGCGTCGTCGTCGTTGTTCGATCGCAAGGACCCTCTGAACCCGGTCAACCGGCGCATCGACATCATCGTGCTGACCAAGAAGGCCCAGCGTGACATCGAGGGTGAGCAGGCCGCGCCGGAAACGCCACCGGCCGCGCCTGCACCTCCAGCCGAGACCGCGCCGGGGGCTTCGGCCCCGGCGGTGCCAGAGGCTGAGCAGGCGCCGATGCAGCCGCGAGAGCTGCGCCAGAAGCTGAACATCTTCGAGGATGGGACGCTGAAGATGGACGAAGCCAAAGAGCAGTGATTGATGGGGGCGGCAACGCTGCCCCCTGCATTCAAAACCCCCGGCGGATCTTGGCCTTGAGATCGGCATGAAAGAAATCGGCGTTATCCCGGTCGGCACCCAGCCCTCGCCCAGGCGGCAGTGGCATGGCCCGTTCGAACGTGCGCTCGTCGTGATAAGCACGTACGAACAGGTCGATATGCGCCCGCTCACGCATGGTCGGCCACCTGCCCAGGCATTCCGGTAGGGGTTCTGGCCCTTTGCAATAGAAGCTCACCCGGCGGCAGGCCATTGCCGCAGCCCCCAGCAGCCATGCGGTCCACCAGTCTTCGGCGGCGCCGACGGGCAATACCCCGACCCAGTGAGTCGCGTCGCTCATCTGCTGGCAGAAACTGCCATGGAGGTCATCGCGGGTCTGCCCATCGCTGTCGAACTGCACCAGTTGGGTCGGTATGCCTTCGAGCAGCAGGCGCTCATTGAGGATGAACGCGTCGAGCCGCTCTTCGTGGCGGTAGCTGATAAAAACCGGCATGGCGGTTGGCCTCTCTGATAGAAGCCATGACCATCAGCGAAAGCAGAAGAAGGGGCAATAGACGACTGGAAAACCGGAGCGATCCTACGTGCCCCGGTAATAATTCCTACAAGTCAGCTGGCCTAGTAGCTGTCTTCCGGCAGGCTGGCGATGATCGAGCGGTAGCTGTTCATGCGCTGCTGCTTGATGCGGCCATCGTCCAGCGCCTTGAGCAGCGCGCAGCCCGGCTCGCGGTCATGTTTGCAGTCGCGGAAGCGGCAGGTGCCGAACAGGTCGCGGAACTCGATGAAACCACCTTCCACGTCATCACGGCTGACATGGCCCAGGCCGAATTCGCGAATACCCGGCGAGTCGATCAGGTCGCCACCGTTGGGGAAGTGGTACAGGCGTGCGGTGGTGGTGGTGTGCGTGCCCTGGCCGGACCATTCGGAAAGGTCACCGACACGGGTGTCGGCGGCCGGCAGCAGGCTGTTGACCAGGGACGACTTGCCCACACCTGACTGGCCGACGAACACGCTGATGTGCCCGTCCAGCATCTGCTGCAGGCGTTGCATGCCATCACCCTGGTGGGCCGAGACCTCCAGCAATGGGTAGCCGAGGTCGCGATAGACTTCGAGCAGCGCATGCAGGGCCGGGCCGTTCTCGTCGTTGATCAGGTCAGCCTTGTTCAGCAGCAGCAGCGGGCGGATGCCGGCATGCTCGGCGGCTACCAGGTAGCGGTCGATCAGGTTTGGATGGGGTTCGGGCGCTGGCGCGAAGACGATCACGATCAGGTCGACGTTGGCCGCCACCGGCTTGAGCTGGCCGTGGTTGTTGGGCCGGCAGAGCTCGGTACTGCGCGGCATCTGCGCGACGATTACGCCGATGCCCTGGTTACCCGCCCGCCAGACCACGCGGTCGCCAGTGACCAGCGCAGGCAGGTTGGCCCGCAGGTGGCAGCGGAAGACCTGCCCAGCTGTATCGCCGTCCTGGGCCTCGACCTCGACCTGCACGCCAAAGTGCGCGATCACCAGGCCCAGTTGCTCTGGCCCCAGGTCGCCACCTTCCAGCTCCTGCAGCGTGTGCTGCTCGCGTTTGGCGGCGCGAGCGGCGCGCTCGTTCTGGATTTTTTCGATACGCCAGTTCTGGCGACGATTGAGCTGGCGTTTGGCCATGAAGATTCCGTGCTGAGACAGATTGAAAACGGCAGGCAGTTTAGCATGCCGGGCGGCCGACCATTCTGCTTACCTTTGCGCCGCGCATGCGCCAGCCGCCCCCGCTAGGCTACTATGACGGCCTATACGAGGAGCCCCTGCATGCACAACCCACAGAACCTGATCTGGATCGACCTGGAAATGACCGGCCTGGATCCGGACAGCGACGTCATCATCGAGATGGCCACGATTGTCACCGACAGCGATCTGAACACCCTGGCCGAAGGCCCGGTGATCGCTATTCACCACAGTGACGAAGTGCTGGCGCGCATGGACGAATGGAATACCCGTACCCATGGGGGCTCTGGGCTGACTCAGCGTGTGCGCGAGAGCAAGGTCAGCATGGCTGAGGCCGAGGCGCAGACCATTGCCTTCCTCGAACAGTGGGTGCCGAAAGGCAAGTCGCCCATCTGTGGCAACAGCATCTGCCAGGACCGCCGTTTCCTGTATCGCCACATGCGTAACCTGGAAAACTACTTCCACTACCGCAACCTCGACGTCTCGACCCTCAAGGAGCTGGCTGCACGCTGGGCGCCGAATGTGCGCGACAGTTTCAAGAAGGGTGGGACCCACCTGGCGCTGGACGATATCCGTGAGTCGATCGCCGAGCTGCGCCATTACCGCGAGCACTTCATCAAGGTGTGAACCGGGAGGGCGCAGATATTGTGTCTGCGCCCTCTTTTGGTGCCCTGGGCAACTGGTTAGACTGCGCGCCTTTCTCGCACGGACTCGCACCATGTTGTTGATGCTCTACCTCATCGCCATCACCGCTGAAGCCATGACCGGCGCATTGTCTGCTGGCCGGCGCGGCATGGACTGGTTCGGCGTGGTGTTGATTGCCTGCGTCACCGCCCTGGGTGGCGGCTCGGTGCGCGATGTGCTGCTTGGGCACTACCCGCTGACCTGGGTGAAACACCCGGAGTACCTGGTGCTGACCAGTTGCGCGGCACTGCTGACGATTTTCATCGCGCCCATGATGCGCCGACTGCGCTCGATGTTCCTGGTGCTCGACGCCCTCGGGTTGGTGGCGTTTACCTTGATCGGTTGCATGACGGCGCTGGAAATGGGGCAGGGCATGCTGGTGGCGTCGATCAGCGGAGTGATCACCGGTGTATTTGGTGGGATCTTGCGCGATATCTTCTGTAACGACATCCCGCTGGTGTTCCGCCGCGAGCTGTATGCCAGCGTGTCGTTCGCGGCGGCATGGTTCTATCTGGGCTGTGTGCACTTCCAGCTGCCGGCGGAGCAAGCCATGTTGCTGACCTTGTTTGGTGGGTTCCTGCTGCGGTTGCTGGCGATTCGGTTCCATTGGGAAATGCCCAAGTTCCACTACAACGACCAGCAGTGAGTGTTCGCCCAAGCCTTTTTGCGCCTATGAGATCGAGCGCCGCCTGCGCGGCGCTTCGCGGGGCAAGCCCGCTCCCACATTTATTTCGGGTTTGTACAACACGATATTGAGGCGGGCACCAAGGGGCCGCGCGTCAATGCCTCAGGAATAACTGGCCCGAAACAAATGTGGGAGCGGGCTTGCCCCGCGAAGCGCCGCGCAGGCGGCGCTTGATCTCGCAGGCGCTGAAAACCGCCCGGCGAACTCAACGCTACCTATGCTTGCCCGTGCCGCTCCAGCGCCCACGCCACATGCTCGCGCACCAGCTCCGAGGCGTCCTCGCGCCGTGACTTCAGGGCCTCGATCACCGGAATCGTCGAAGGCGCATTGCCCAACCCCACCGCCAGGTTACGCAACCAGCGCTCATAACCCGCACGCCGCAACGGCCCGCCCTCGGTCTTGCGCAGGAAAGTCTTCTCGTCCCACAAGAACATCTCGGCCAGCTCGGCATTTTCCAATCCATGCCGCGGCTGGAAGTCATTTTCCTGCGTGGGCCGGGCAAAACGGTTCCACGGGCATACGATCTGGCAGTCGTCGCATCCAAACACCCGGTTGCCCATCATCGAGCGCAACTCGACGGGAATCGCGCCCTTCAGTTCGATGGTCAGGTAGGAAATGCAGCGTCGGGCATCCAGCACATAGGGCCCGACAAAGGCTTGGGTCGGGCAGATGTCCAGGCATGCCTGGCAACGCCCGCAATGCTCGCTGGTATGGGCTTCGTCCACCGGCAACGGCAGGTCGACGAACAGCTCGGCAAGGAAAAAGTAGCTACCCGCCTTGCGGTTGAGCAGCAGGGTATTCTTGCCGATCCAACCCAGCCCGGCCTGCTCGGCAATCGCCTTTTCCAGCACCGGGGCGCTGTCGACGAAGGCCCGGTAACCGAATGGGCCAATGTCTTCCTGGATGCGATCGGCCAGGTGCTGCACGCGTTTGCGCACCAGCTTGTGGTAGTCGCGGCCCAAGGCATAGCGTGAAACGTAGGCTTTTTCCGGCTGGGCCAGGCGTTGCGCCATCTGCGTGTCGCCGGGCAAGTAGTCCATGCGCAGCGAGACCACCCGTACCGTGCCGGGGATCAACTGGTCAGGGTGTGCGCGTTTGCCGTCGTGAGCGGCCAGGTATTCCATCTCGCCCTGGTAGCCGGCGTCGAGCCAGCGCTGCAGGTGCTTTTCGTGCTCGCCAAGGTCCACACCGGCGATGCCGACATGGGCAAAACCGAGTTCTTGGCCCCAATTCTTGATCGATTGGGCCAGGGCGGCGAGGTCAAGTGTGCAAGCAGACATGGATGGGCAGGCAATACGGGCTCAGGTGCGTATAATTCTGCCAGACATTGGAGCCTTTGACCCCATGCCCCAGACCAAACACACCACCCATGCCCCACAACTGCTCAGCAGCGTGACCGTCGCGCAGCTGCCGGCAAGGCATGCGCATGCCCATAAAGGTGACTTCGGCCATGTGCTGGTGGTCGGCGGCGACCTCGGCACCGGCGGCGCGGTGCTGCTCAGCGCCGAAGCAGCGCTGCGTTGTGGCGCCGGGCTGGTCAGTGTGGCGACGCGGCCGGAACACGTCGGTGCGAGCCTGGCCCGCCTGCCGGAAACCATGTGCCTGGGCGTGAGTTCGGCCAATCAGTTGATGGGCGTGCTGGAGCGCGCCTCGGTACTGGTGGTCGGCCCAGGGCTGGGGCAGGCGGCGTGGGGCCGTAGCCTGTTGTCGGCAGTGGCTAACGCCGAGCGCCCGCAAGTTTGGGATGCCGATGCCCTGAACCTGCTGGCGCGCACGCCCCTGGCCCTGCCCAGTGGCAGCATCCTGACCCCGCACCCGGGGGAAGCGGCGCGTTTGCTGGGGGTTTCCACCGAGGCCGTGCAGGCAGACCGCCCAGGTGCTGCGCGCAAGCTGGCCCGCAGCTATGCCAGCGTCTGCGTGCTCAAGGGCGCCGGTACCCTGGTGGCCGACCCGAGCGGGCAGCTGGCGCGGTGTGATCGTGGTCATCCGGCAATGGCCGGTGCGGGCCTTGGCGACGTCCTGACCGGTGTGCTGGCGGCGCTGCTGGCTCAAGGGCTGGAAGCCTGGCATGCCGCAGGTCTGGGGGTCTGGTTGCATGCCTGTGCGGGCGAGCGCCTGGGCGTCAAGGGTAGAGGCCTGGCAGCCAGTGATCTGGCGCCGGTCATTCGTGAGTTGTTGGAGGAGCATTCTGCGTGTCTGGCTTAAACCTGTTTCTGGCCGATGAAGCGGCCATGGTCGCGTTTGGTGCGCGGCTTGCCGAAGTGACCGGCGGTCATGGCGTGATTTTTCTCGAAGGTGACCTGGGGGCGGGCAAGACCACGCTCTCGCGTGGCCTGATCCGTGGCTTGGGCCATACTGGTGCAGTCAAGAGCCCGACCTTCACCGTGGTCGAACCGTACGAGATTGGTGAGGTGCGCGCTTTCCATTTCGACCTGTACCGCCTGGTCGATCCGGAGGAGCTGGAGTACATGGGCATACGTGACTACTTCGAGGGCGATGCGCTGTGCCTGTTCGAGTGGCCACAAAAGGGTGCGGGCGTTTTGCCAAAGCCTGACCTGACCATTACCATAAGCCCCCAAGCGAGCGGGCGCTCGCTGAACCTTTCGCCGCAGGGGGCTCGCGGCGAGGCTTGGTGCGTGGCACTGGGCAAACACTAAAAACAGTAAGTGGGGTAGGTATGCGCATACGCGCACTGGTCGCCATCGTTGGGCTGCTGCTGACAACGGTGACCGTTGACGCTCTGGCCGTCACTCAAGTCAAGAGCATGCGCCTGTGGCGCGCGCCAGACAACACGCGGCTGGTCTTCGACCTGTCTGGCCCCGTGCAGCACAGCGTCTTCACCCTCAGCGCACCGGATCGCCTGGTTATCGACATCAATGGCGCCACCCTGGCCGCGCCGTTGAACGTGGCCACGTCGAATACGCCGATCAGCAGTGTACGGTCGGCCCAGCGTACGCCTACCGACCTGCGGGTGGTGGTCGACCTGAAAAAGTCGGTCACGCCCAAGAGTTTCACCCTGGCACCCAACGCCCAATACGGCAACCGTCTGGTGGTCGACCTGTACGACCAGGAAGCCGATGCCGTCGCTGCCACTACGCCGCCTCCGCCCCCGACCCCAGTGCAAACGCCGGTGACCACGCCTGCGGTGCCGGTGAGCCCGGCCCAGCCGGCCATCAAGCTGCCACCGGTGCCTAGCGGCAAACGTGACATCGTGGTCGCAATCGACGCCGGTCACGGCGGTGAAGACCCGGGCGCCTCCGGCTCCCGCGGCCAGCACGAAAAAGACATCGTGTTGCAGATCGCCCAGGAACTGCAGCGCCAGATCAACAGCGAGAGGGGCTTTCGCGCCGAGCTGACCCGTACCGGTGACTACTTCATCCCGTTGCGCAAACGCACCGAAATTGCCCGCAAGAAGGGCGCCGACCTGTTCGTCTCGATCCACGCCGACGCCGCGCCGTCCAAGGCCGCCTTTGGTGCCTCGGTATTTGCCCTGTCCGACCGTGGTGCGACGTCCGAGACCGCGCGCTGGCTGGCCGACACGGAAAACCGCTCCGACCTGATCGGCGGCGCCGGCAACGTCAGCCTCGACGACAAGGACCGCATGCTGGCTGGCGTGTTGCTCGACCTGTCGATGACCGCCACCCTCAGCTCCAGCCTTAATGTGGGGCAGAAGGTGCTGGGCAACATGGGGCGCATCACTTCCCTGCACAAACAGCGTGTGGAGCAAGCAGGTTTCATGGTGCTCAAGTCGCCAGATATTCCGTCGATCCTCGTTGAAACCGGGTTTATCTCCAACGCCAACGAAGCAGCCAAACTGGCCACCCGCAGCCATCAGCAGGCCCTGGCTCGTTCGATCCATACCGGCGTGCGTCAGTTCTTCCAGCAAAATCCACCACCAGGCACGTATATCGCCTGGTTGCGCGACACCGGCAAGATCGCTGCCGGCCCACGTGAGCACACGGTGCGCCCGGGTGAAACCCTGGCCATGCTTGCGGTTCGCTATCAGGTCAGCGTGGCCAGCCTGCGCAGCACCAACAGCCTCAAGACCGATGAGCTGAAAGTCGGCCAGCGTCTGGATGTACCGGCCACCACCCTGGCTTCACAGCAATGAGTGGTGGTTCGCGCATCCAGCTGCTCAGCCCGCGGCTGGCTAACCAGATTGCCGCCGGTGAGGTGGTCGAGCGCCCGGCTTCCGTGGCCAAGGAGCTGCTGGAAAACAGCCTCGACTCCGGTGCCCGGCGCATCGACGTCGACGTCGAGCAGGGCGGGGTCAAGTTGCTGCGGGTGCGCGACGATGGCGGCGGGATTTCCGCCGATGACCTGCCGCTGGCCCTGGCCCGTCACGCCACCAGCAAGATCCGCGAACTGGAAGACCTCGAAGGCGTGCTGAGCTTGGGGTTCCGGGGCGAGGCCCTGGCCTCGATCAGTTCGGTAGCGCGCCTGACCCTGACGTCGCGCACGGCCGATGGCAGCGAAGCCTGGCAGGTCGAGACCGAAGGCCGCGACATGACCCCGCGCGTGCAACCCGCCGCGCACCCGGTCGGGACCTCGGTCGAAGTGCGTGACCTGTTCTTCAACACCCCGGCTCGGCGCAAGTTCCTCAAGGCCGAGAAGACCGAATTCGATCACCTGCAGGAAGTCATCCGTCGCCTGGCCCTGGCCCGCTTCGATGTCGCCTTCCACCTGCGCCACAACGGCAAGAGCGTCCTCAGCCTGCATGAGGCCCATGATGAAACCGCGCGTGCGCGACGGGTTGGCGCCATCTGCGGCCCGGGTTTCATGGAGCAGGCGCTGCCCATCGATGTCGAGCGCAACGGCCTGCGCCTGTGGGGCTGGGTGGGTCTGCCAACCTTCTCGCGCAGCCAGGCGGACCTGCAGTACTTCTTCGTCAACGGCCGGGCGGTGCGCGACAAGCTGGTCGCCCACGCCGTGCGCCAGGCCTACCGGGACGTGCTGTTCAACGGTCGGCATCCGACTTTTGTGCTGTTCCTCGAACTTGAGCCCAACGGCGTCGACGTCAACGTGCACCCGACCAAGCACGAAGTGCGCTTCCGCGAAGGGCGTTCGGTGCACGACTTCCTTTATGGCACCTTGCACCGTGCCCTCGCCGACGTGCGCCCCGAGGACCAGTTGGCCGCGCCTGCCGCGGCTGCCGAAATCGTCCGCCCCAGTGGCCAGCAAGCCGGTGAGTTTGGCCCGCAGGGTGAGATGCGCTTGGCCTCGCCGGTGCTCGAACAGCCTCGGGCACCGCAGTTTTCGATTTCCAATGGCGGCAGTGGCTCGGGCTATCAGTCCCAATACAGCCCGCGTGCGTCCCAGCCGTTGCTGGCAGCCGAGACGCAGGCGGTCTATCGCGAGTTCTACAAGCCGCTGAACGACGGTGCCGGTGCACCCTCGTCGCTGCCCGAAAGCCAGGGTGACATTCCGCCGCTGGGCTATGCCCTGGCTCAGCTCAAAGGCATCTATATTCTGGCCGAGAATGCTGTCGGCCTGGTGCTGGTGGACATGCATGCCGCGCACGAGCGGATTATGTACGAGCGGCTCAAGGTGGCCATGGCCAGCGAAGGCCTGAGCGGTCAGCCGCTGTTGGTGCCTGAGTCGCTAGCCTTGAGCCAGCGCGAAGCCGACTGCGCCGAAGAGCACGCGCAATGGTTCCAGCGCCTGGGCTTCGAGCTGCAGCGCCTGGGCCCCGAGACCCTGGCGATCCGGCAGATCCCGGCGTTGCTCAAACAGGCCGAGGCCAACCGACTGGTGCAGGATGTACTCGCCGACCTGATGGAATACGGCACCAGCGACCGCATTCAGGCGCACCTCAACGAACTGCTCGGCACCATGGCCTGCCACGGCGCCGTGCGCGCCAACCGGCGCCTGGCCATCCCCGAGATGAACGCACTGCTGCGCGATATGGAAAACACCGAGCGCAGCGGCCAGTGCAACCATGGCCGACCGACCTGGACCCAGATGGGCCTGGACGACCTGGACAAACTTTTCCTGCGCGGTCGATGACATGAGCGGCAAGCCCCCAGCAATATTCCTGATGGGCCCGACGGCGGCCGGTAAGACTGACCTTGCCATCGAGCTGACCAAGGTCCTGCCCTGTGAGCTGATCAGCGTCGATTCGGCGCTGGTCTACCGTGGCATGGACATCGGTACCGCCAAGCCTTCCAAAGAACTGTTGGCAGCGCACCCGCACCGGCTGATCGACATTCTCGACCCGGCCGAAAGCTACTCCGCGGCGCATTTTTGCACCGATGCCTTGCAGGCTATGGCTGAAATCACCGCACGCGGCAAGATCCCGCTGCTGGTCGGCGGAACCATGCTTTATTACAGGGCCTTGATCGATGGCCTGGCGGATATGCCGGCGGCAGACGCCACCGTGCGTGCCGAACTGGAAGCTGTGGCACGTGAGCTGGGCCTGGCCGAGCTGCACCGTCAGCTGGCTGAAGTGGACCCGGAGTCGGCGGCGCGCATCCATCCGAATGACCCGCAGCGGGTGATCCGCGCGCTTGAGGTTTACCGGGTGAGCGGTGAAAGCATGACGGCTCATCGCCAGCGTCAATTCGCGGAAAGTCGCGGCGCAGACGCAGGCGCTGACGGACATTTGCCCTATACTGTCGCGAGTTTGGCGATCGCTCCTACAGATCGTCACATTTTGCATCAGCGAATTGCGTTACGATTTTCGCAGATGCTGGAACAGGGCTTCATCGACGAGGTCCGATCGCTGCGAGCCAGAAGTGACTTGCACGCCGGGTTGCCGTCTATACGGGCAGTGGGGTACAGGCAAGTCTGGGACTACCTCGATGGCAAGCTAAGTGAGAATGAGATGCAAGAACGCGGTATCATTGCCACTCGCCAGCTGGCCAAGCGGCAGTTCACCTGGTTGCGCGGTTGGTCCGACGTGCACTGGCTCGATAGCCTGGCCTGCGACAATCTGTCCCGCACCTTGAAATACCTGGGAAGCGTCTCCATATTGAGCTGAGTCCCTGCTAATTGCCGTCTATTCTTGCGAAGGGGCGGCCTAATTTATCGATTTTCTTGATTTTCTATTATTTATCCTTACAGGAGTGCGGCATATGTCAAAAGGGCATTCGCTACAAGACCCTTACTTGAACACTTTGAGAAAAGAAAAGGTTCCGGTTTCCATCTACCTGGTTAACGGGATCAAGCTGCAGGGCTCGATCGAATCCTTTGACCAGTTCGTTGTGCTGCTGAAGAACACCGTCAGCCAGATGGTGTACAAGCACGCCATTTCGACCGTGGTTCCTGCGCGTCCGGTTCGCCTGCCAAGCCCGTCCGATTCCGAACACGGTGATAGCGAGCCAGGCAACGCCTGATAGGAGCCTGCATTGTTCTTTGAGCGCCACGGTGGTGGTGAACGGGCGCTGCTCGTTCACTTGGAAGGTCAGAACCCTGAGGCGCGCGAAGACCCGCAGGAGTTTCAGGAGTTGGCTTTGTCGGCCGGGGCGGACATCGTCTCGCTGGTGACCGTGTCACGGCATCAGCCTACGGCCAAATACCTGATTGGCAGCGGCAAGGTCGAAGAACTGCGCGACCTGGTCAACGCCGATGAGGTAGACCTGGTGATATTCAATCACACCCTCACGCCTAGCCAGGAACGCAACCTCGAACGTGTCTTCGAGTGTCGCGTGCTTGATCGCACCGGCCTGATTCTCGATATTTTCGCCCAGCGGGCGCGTACCCATGAAGGCAAGCTGCAGGTCGAACTGGCCCAGCTCGAGCACATGAGCACGCGGCTGGTACGCGGCTGGACCCACCTTGAGCGGCAAAAAGGCGGTATCGGCCTGCGCGGCCCGGGGGAAACCCAGCTTGAAACCGACCGCCGTCTGCTGCGGGTGCGCCTGCGTCAGATCAAGGCACGCCTGGAGAAGGTGCGCAGCCAGCGCGAGCAGGCCCGTCGCGGCCGACGCCGCGCCGATATCCCGTCGGTTTCGCTGGTGGGTTACACCAACGCCGGCAAGTCCACCCTGTTCAACGCCCTGACCCAATCCGATGTCTACGCCGCCGACCAGCTCTTCGCCACCCTCGACCCGACCCTGCGCCGGCTCGAACTGGACGACCTTGGGCCGATCGTGCTGGCCGACACCGTCGGTTTCATTCGCCACCTGCCGCACAAGCTGGTCGAGGCTTTTCGGGCTACGCTCGAAGAGTCGAGCAACTCCGACCTGCTGCTGCATGTGATCGATGCGCATGAGCCGGACCGCATGGAGCAGATCGAACAGGTTCTGGCGGTATTGGGCGAGATCGGTGCCGAAGGCTTGCCGATCCTCGAGGTCTATAACAAACTCGACCTGCTTGAAGATGTCGAGCCGCAGATCCAGCGCGATGCCGATGGCAAGCCGGAGCGGGTCTGGGTATCGGCACGAGATGGACGTGGCCTGGAGCTGGTTGGCCAGGCGATTGCCGAGTTGCTGGGGGATGATCTGTTTGTCGGCACCCTGTGCCTGGAGCAGCGTTTTGCCCGCTTGCGCGCGCAATTCTTTGCCTTGGGTGCCGTGCAGAGTGAAGAGCATGATGAAGAAGGGCGCAGCCTGCTGAGCGTGCGACTGCCCAGGGTCGAGTTGAATCGTCTGGTCAGTCGCGAAGGCATGGAGCCGCAAGTGTTTGTCGAGCAACACACTTTGCAATAAATGCTCGTCGAGGTCGCCGGGCAGCAGTGACAGGCATTCTGTAGCATTGGACGGCGCGCCGTGGGCGCGTCTTTGCTTTATCAGATGGAGAGCGCTATGGCTTGGAACGAGCCGGGTGGCAACTCGAACAATCAGGATCCCTGGGGCGGCCGCCGTGGTGGCGGTGGCGGCGGTGGTGACAAGAAAGGTCCGCCGGATCTGGACGAGGCCTTCCGCAAACTGCAGGACAGCCTGAACGGCATGTTCGGCAGCGGCAAGAAACGTGGCGGCGGTGACCGCAGTGTCGGCAAGGGTGGCGGCTACGGCCTGCTGGGCATTGGCCTGGCGGTGCTGGCTGCAATCTGGCTGTACAGTGCCGTGTACGTGGTCGACGAGCAGGAGCAGGCCGTGGTGCTGCGCTTCGGCAAGTACTACGAGACGGTAGGTCCCGGCCTGAACATCTACTTCCCGCCGATTGATCGCAAGTACCTGGAAAACGTCACGCGTGAGCGTGCCTACACCAAGCAGGGGCAGATGCTGACCGAAGACGAGAACATCGTCGAGGTGCCGCTGACCGTCCAGTACAAGATCACCAACCTGCAGGACTTCGTGCTCAACGTCGACCAGCCCGAGGTGAGCCTGCAGCATGCGACCGACAGCGCCCTGCGCCACGTGGTGGGTTCCACCTCGATGGACCAGGTGCTGACCGAAGGCCGTGAGCAGATGGCCGTGGATATCCGCGAGCGCCTGCAGCGTTTCCTCGACAACTACCGTACCGGTATCACCGTCACCCAGGTCAACGTACAGAGCGCGGCAGCCCCGCGTGAAGTGCAGGAAGCCTTCGACGACGTGATCCGCGCCCGTGAAGATGAGCAACGTGCCCGCAACCAGGCCGAGTCCTACGCCAATGGCGTGGTGCCGGAAGCCCGTGGTCAGGCCCAGCGCATCATCGAGGACGCCAACGGTTACCGCGACGAAGTGATTGCCCGCGCCAAGGGTGAGGCGGATCGCTTCACCAAGCTGGTTACCGAGTATCACAAGGCACCTGACGTCACCCGTCAGCGTCTGTACCTGGAAACCATGCAAGAGGTTTACAGCAACTCGAGCAAGGTCATGGTGGCAACCAAGGACGGGCAGAACAACCTGCTCTACCTGCCGCTGGACAAGATGGTCGAAGGCAGCCGCAACACGTCCGCACCGACCAGCAGCGTGTCTGCGTCGGTCAACGATGCGGCCGCGCGTGCGGCGCAGGACCTGCAACAGCAACAACAGCCGCTGCGCACTAGGGAGAGCCGCTGATGAGCAATAGATCGCTGATCGCCCTGATCGCCGCTGTGGTGCTGGCCGTGGTGGCCTGGAACTGCTTCTACATCGTGGCGCAGACCGAACGTGCCGTGCTGCTGCAATTCGGTCGTGTGGTCCAGGCGGATGTCCAGCCAGGCCTGCATGTGAAGGTTCCTTATGTGAACCAGGTGCGCAAGTTCGACGCCCGTCTGATGACCCTTGATGCTCCGACCCAGCGGTTCCTCACGCTGGAGAAGAAAGCGGTCATGGTCGACGCCTACGCCAAGTGGCGCGTCAAGGATGCCGAGCGCTTCTACACCGCCACTTCCGGCCTCAAGCAGATCGCCGACGAGCGTCTGTCGCGTCGTTTGGAAAGCGGCCTGCGTGACCAGTTCGGTAAACGTACCTTGCACGAGGTGGTATCCGGTGAGCGTGACGCGCTGATGGCTGACATCACCGCTTCGCTGAACCGCATGGCCAACAAGGAGCTGGGTATCGAGGTTGTCGACGTTCGCGTCAAGGCCATCGACCTGCCGAAGGAAGTCAACCGCAGCGTGTTCGACCGTATGAGCACCGAGCGTGAGCGTGAAGCCCGCGAGCATCGCGCCAAGGGTAACGAACTGGCCGAAGGTATCCGTGCGGATGCCGATCGTCAGCGTCGTGTACTGTTGGCCGAAGCCTATCGCGAAGCTGAAGAAACCCGCGGTGATGGTGACGCCCAGGCGGCTGCCATCTACGCCAAGGCCTACAGCCAGGACGCTGATTTCTATGCGTTCCACCGTAGCCTGCAGGCGTATCGCGAGAGCTTCTCCAGCAAGAGCGACGTGCTTGTCCTGGACCCGAAGAACGAGTTCTTCCGTTACCTGGACAAGAGCAAGCCTTGATGCTCTGAGCCCGTTTTTGTTGGGGTAACGCCCCGCCTGGCAGCTAAAACACCAGGCGGGGTGCATCCTGAATGAAAAGGGGTGTATGATGAGGCAGCCGGGAAATTTCCCGGCTTTTTTGCGTCTGCAAGGTTGATTGGCAAGCCGCCAGTTGACGGTTTGGTCAGTGCGCAAGGCAATTCGAGGGTATTGGGTACGGTGGCTGCGCTGGGATCAGTGCTGCCCGCTGCTGTGCGCGATACCTGCTTTACTGACGGCTCGCCACAGGCAGGCCGCCCGGACCAGAGGGGAAATGGCGTAATGGCAACGGTAGACCGCTGGCTGCTGCCAGATGGCATCGAGGAAGTACTGCCACCTGAGGCTGCGCGTATCGAGATCGCGCGTCGCCAGGTGTTGGACCTGTTCCAGAGTTGGGGCTACGAACTGGTCGTCACCCCGCATATCGAGTACCTGGAGTCGCTGTTGACCGGCGCCGGCCAGGACCTGGATCAGCGCACCTTCAAGGTGGTCGACCCGCAGTCCGGTCGCCTGATGGGCTTTCGCGCCGACTTCACCCCGCAGGTGGCGCGCATCGACGCCCACACCCTGCGCCGTGAAGGCCCGAGCCGCCTGTGCTATGCCGGCAGCGTGCTGCATGCCCAGCCGCGTGCCCTGTCCACCTCGCGCAGCCCGATTCAGCTGGGTGCCGAGCTGTACGGCGACGCCAGCCCCACCAGCGATGTCGAAGTCATCAGCCTGATGCTCGCCACGCTGCAACTGACCGACGTGGCGGACGTGCACATGGACCTCGGCCATGTCGGCATCTACCGTGGCCTGGCGCGTGCCGCTGGCCTGTCGGGCGCGGTCGAGCAACAGCTGTTCGACGCCCTGCAGCGCAAGTCGGTCGATGAAGTGCAGGCACTGACCGCCGACTTGCCGAAGGACTTGGGCAACATGCTGCGCGCCCTGGTCGAGCTGTGCGGTGGCCGTGAAGTGCTGGCCGAAGCCCGCGTGCGCCTGGGCCGTGCCCCGGCCAGCGTACTGGCGGCGCTGGACGACCTGCTGGCGATCGCCGATCGCCTGGCGTCGCGCTACCCGGA
Source organism: Pseudomonas putida (assembly GCF_025905425.1). Classification (NCBI taxonomy): domain Bacteria; kingdom Pseudomonadati; phylum Pseudomonadota; class Gammaproteobacteria; order Pseudomonadales; family Pseudomonadaceae; genus Pseudomonas; species Pseudomonas putida. The sequence goes on from NZ_CP109603.1 coordinate 5,886,733, forward strand.
CCTGCCGCTGTATTTCGACCTGGGCGAGCTGCGCGGTTACAACTACCACACCGGTGTGGTGTTCGCCGTGTTCGTGCCGGGCGAAGGTCAATCGATCGCCCAGGGCGGGCGCTATGACGACATCGGCGCCGATTTTGGCCGGGCACGCCCGGCCACCGGATTCTCCACGGATTTGAAGACCCTGGTCACACTGGGGCGAGCGGAGGTCGTATTGCCAACTGGCGGCATCTGGATGCCCGACAGTGGCGACGCGGCCCTCTGGCAGCAGGTCTGCCAGTTGCGCAACGAGGGCCAGCGTGTGGTTCAGGCTCTGCCTGGCCAGCCGTTGAGTGCTGCTCTCGAGGCGGATTGTGATCGGCAATTGATTCAGCAAGACGGGCGCTGGCAGGTACTGCCGCTGACCCATTGAGTTTCTGCGTCGGCAGTAGGCCGGCAACCAAGTTTGCGTGAATGAGGACCAATGTAATGGGTAAGAATGTCGTCGTCCTGGGCACCCAATGGGGTGATGAGGGCAAAGGCAAGATCGTCGATCTGCTGACCGAACATGCTGCCGCCGTAGTGCGCTACCAGGGTGGCCACAACGCGGGCCACACCCTGGTGATCAACGGTGAAAAAACCGTTCTGCACCTGATTCCGTCCGGCATCCTGCGTGAAGGCGTTCAGTGCCTGATCGGCAACGGCGTGGTCGTTGCTCCAGATGCCCTGATGCGTGAAATCACCAAGCTGGAAGAGAAGGGTGTACCGGTGCGCGAGCGCCTGCGTATCAGCCCTGCTGCTCCGCTGATTCTGTCGTACCACGTGGCCCTGGACCAGGCCCGCGAAAAAGCCCGTGGCGAAGCCAAAATCGGCACCACCGGCCGTGGCATTGGCCCAGCGTACGAAGACAAGGTCGCACGCCGTGGCCTGCGCGTTGGCGATCTGTTCCACCGTGAGCGTTTCGCCGCCAAGCTCGGTGAGCTGCTGGACTACCACAACTTCCAGCTGGTGAACTATTACAAAGAGCCGGCCATCGACTTCCAGCAGACCCTGGACGAGTGCATGGCCTACGCCGAGCAGCTCAAGCCGATGATGCTCGACGTCACCGCCGAACTGCACAACCTGCGTCGCGCCGGCAAGGACATCATGTTCGAAGGTGCCCAGGGCTCGTTGCTGGACATCGACCACGGTACCTACCCGTACGTCACCAGCTCCAACACCACTGCTGGCGGTATCTCCACCGGTTCCGGCGTTGGCCCGATGTACCTGGACTACATCCTCGGTATCACCAAGGCCTACACCACGCGCGTCGGCTCCGGTCCGTTCCCGACCGAACTGTTCGACGAGACTGGCGCCACCCTGGCCAAGCGCGGCCATGAGTTCGGTTCGACCACCGGCCGTGCCCGTCGTTGCGGCTGGTTCGATGCCGTCATCCTGCGTCGCGCCATCGACGTCAACAGCATCTCGGGCATCTGCCTGACCAAGCTGGACGTACTGGACGGCCTGGAAACCATCAACATCTGCGTTGGCTACAAGAACGAGAACGGTGCTGTCATTGACGCACCTTCCGATGCCGACAGCTACATCGGCCTGGAGCCGGTGTACGAAGAGATGCCAGGCTGGAGCGAGTCGACCCTGGGTGCCAAGACCCTGGAAGAGCTGCCAGAAGCTGCTCGCGCTTACATCAAGCGCATCGAGGAGCTGACCGGCGCGCCGATCGACATCATCTCCACCGGCCCGGACCGCAACGAGACCATCGTGCTGCGTCATCCGTTCGCCTGATCCGCTTTCACGGCTGATCTGACGCCGCGGTCCCGAAAGGGATCGCGGCGTTTTCATGTGTAGGCCTGCACCGGCCTCTTCGCGGGGCAAGCCCGCTCCCACAGGATGGACTGCCCCCAGAAAGTTGGACAGTTTAGCTAGCCGCCTGGGCCCTGTAATCGACAGGGCTCAGGCCTTTGAGTCTTAGCTTGATGCGGTCATGGTTGTAGTAGTGAATGTACTCATCCAGACCTGCTTTCAGTTCTTCGACGGTTTCAAATCGCTTCAGGTGGAAAAACTCAGACTTGAGTGTGCCGAAGAAGCTTTCCATAGCTGCATTGTCCAGGCAATTACCTTTGCGCGACATGCTCTGCTTTACGCCGCGCTGGTAGAGCTTGTGGCGATATTGAGGCTGTTGGTAGTGCCACCCTTGGTCTGAGTGGATCACCAGTTTTGGCTTCTCGCCCAGGCCATCAAGCGCCTTGTCCAGCATGTTCCCAACCAGGCTGTAGCATGGCCGGCTGGCCGTTTCGTAAGCCACGATCTCAGCGTTGTACAGGTCCATCACGGGTGAGAGATAGAGCTTCTGCTCGGCGACCTTGAACTCGGTTACGTCGGTCACCCATTTTTGGTTGGGCCGTTGGGCGACGAAGTTGCGCTCCAAGAGGTTCGCTGCCAGTTTGCCGACAACGCCCCGGTAGGAGCGGTATTTCTTGGGGCGCACGACCGATTTCAGACCGAGTTCAGCCATCAGTCGCTCAACGACCTTCTTGTTGACCAAGGTCCCGCTATTTCTGATCGCGAGCGCCACGCGTCGATAGCCGTAGCGCTTTTTCTGCTCGTAATAGATACGCTGTATCTGCTCTTTGAGCGCAGCATGCTTGTCCGGCTGCTGCTGGCTTTTGACCTGGTAGTAGAAGGTGCTGCGCGCCAATCTGACCAACCGCAAAAGGTCAGGAAAAGGGAATCTGTGCTTGAGTTTGCAGACGATCAGGACTTTTTCGTCTGTATTCGCTCCTTCTCCTCCCGCATAGCCTTTAACTCCTTTAGGACAGCGTTCTCCATACGCAGAAACTCGAGCTCAGCCATCAGCTGCTCTCGGGGCTTTTGCGCGTCGTCGGTATCGGTGGGCTTGGCTGGCTTAATCTTCTTTGGCACGGGTCTCGGCTTTCTTAGTTTGGCGGCAGTAGGCGCTGCGGGCCTACCACTGTAGTACTGCCGCTGCCAAATGCCTATCTGAGAAGACTGTCCGAGATCAAAGTGTGCCGCAGTTTGGCGCAAAGAGAGCCGGTGTTCATGCATGTACTTCAGCACCTGGCGCTTGAACTCTTCGCTGGAGCCGGCCTGATGACTGGCAACCCACCGTCGCAGCAGGCTGAAATCAAGGCCAAAGTGGCGAGCCACTTTTCGGAAGCCATTGCTGCCATCAAGGTAGGCTGCAATCGCGGTGAGCTTGAACTGCTCGGTGTACTTGCCCATAGATCCCCCAAGGGTTGGATTGATGTCCAACTTCTTGGGGGCAGTCCAGGATCTCTGCAGTGGCTGCAAGGTCCGTGGAGATCACTGTGGGAGCGGGCTTGCCCTGCGAAGAGGCCCGTGTAGGCAATCACCTTGCTAAAACTTGGCACATATCCCCGCTGCCCCCGGCACAACCCTTGCTGTAAGAAGTTTCTGTAGTGGCCATCAAAATAGTGGCGCCAGAAAACACGAGGGTTACACCGTGTCTGCCATCCTCTCACTGTTACGAAGCCGCCTCTTGCGGCCTGTGTTTGTTGCCCTTGGTATCGCTCTTTTGGTGCAGGTGCTGGTTGCCGTTGCGCTGACCCGAAGCACGGTCACCGCTCTGGAGGCCGACCTGGGCGAGCGGCTGGGCAATGACAGCCGCAAACTTGCCAGCGAGCTGGAGCAGGCCGGGCAGGATGTGCGCTCCGGGCTCGACAGCCTGTCCAGCAGCACCCGCCAGCGTCTGAGCGCAGGTTTGTCCGCACGCCTGCAAGACGAGCAGCAACAACTGCGCACAACGTTGGAAAAGAACCTCAAAGATTCTGCCAACGACATGGCCGAGCTGCTGGCTTCGGTCGCCCCGCGGGCTATCTGGGACAACGATGTGCCGGTGCTCTCCGACTTCGCACGCCGCGCCCAGCGCAATCCCAATGTGCTGTTCGTGGTTTACGACGACGCCCAGGGCCAGCACCTGACCCGCTACCTCAACCGGCAAAACCCGATCAACCAGGCGTTGATGGACAAGGGGCAGGGCGAGCGGGCGCTGGACAAGGTGATCGATGCGGCTCGCCGCGACCCGGCGGTGTATTTTGTCGAAGCGTCGATCAACCCCAATGGCGCGGAAATCGGCAAGGTATTGATGGGGGTTTCGACCGCCGGTGTCGATCAGGCGCTTGCGGCCCTCGACCAGCGCTTCGCCGCCCTGATCGCCAGTGGCGAGCAGTTGGTAGGCGACAGCCTCGGCGGTGCCGCCGCCGACAGTGGCAAGACCCTGCGCGAACGGCTGCAGACGGCGCAGAGCAGTGCCACGGCCATGCAGGCCAACACCGCGCAGACCGTGCGCGAGGCCGCCGCCGAACTGCGCTGGCGCATCGGCCTTGGCCTGGTCCTGGTGGGCCTGGGTGTGTTGCTGGTGGTTGCCGTGGTGCTTGGCCGCAGGGTGCTGAGCAAGCTGCGCCTGTTGATCGCTGCCCTCAACGACCTGGCTGCCGGTGAAGGAGACCTGACCAAGCGCGTCGCCCTCGACAGCCGCGACGAGATCGGTGACATGGCCTCGGCGGTCAACCGCTTTGTCGACAAGCTGCAGCCCATCGTCCGCGAGGCGGGGGAGGTGGCGCAGCGTACCGGTGTCGAGATTGGCGCCATGGCCCGGCGCAGTGCCGGTGCCGATGCCGCTGCCGCGTTGCAGCGCGATGAAGTGGCGGCCAGCCTGCGTGATCTGTCGAGCATGGCCGATGAGGCCCAGGCCGAGAGCCATGCCATGCAGTCTGCACTGCAACAGGTGGTGGATATCCGTCAGGCGACGGATGAGAACAGCCGTACCTCGACCCAGCTCGCCGGCTTGATCGAAAGCCTGGCAGGCCAGGTGGAGACCGGCTCCCATGTGATCGAACGGCTGGCCAAGCAAAGTGAGCAGATCGAGGTGGTGCTGACAGTCATCCACGGCATTGCCGAACAGACCAACTTGCTGGCGTTGAATGCGGCCATCGAGGCGGCCCGTGCCGGTGAGACGGGGCGCGGTTTTGCCGTGGTGGCCGATGAAGTGCGCGCGCTGGCGAGCAAGACGCAAAGTTCGACGGGGGATATCCAGGCGCACATCGCCGCCCTGCAAAAAGGTGCCAAAGAGGCCGTGGCGACCATCAGCCAGGCGGGGCTCAAGGCCGGCGAAGGGTTGTTGGTGCTGCGCGAAAACGAGCGCCGCCAGCAGTCGGTCCAGGTGGCGGTCGAGCAAGTGCATGCGGCGATCGGGCTGGCTACCCGCGCGGCTGAGCAGCAGGCGTACGGTGCGCAAGCGGTGCGTGGGCGGGTGGAGACTATCCATGCCCAGGCCGAACGCTCGGCTGAAGTGGTGATGCAGACCACGGCCAGCAGCAAGGTGCTGGATGACCTGGCGGCGCAGCTCCGGGCCAGCCTGGGGCAGTTCAGGGCGTAACGAACTCAGGCTTGCGTGGCTGCTGAGATTGCTGGGGCCGCTATGCGGCCCTTTCCGACCGGTCCGGCGCCCCGGCAAGGCCGCTCCTAACTGGGCCTTTGACTTTGCTAAGCTGCTGGCGACAAATGACAAAGGGAGTTGCTCATGTCACCGGCTCTAACCCGGGTCCCCGAGAATGCTCAATTACTTGCCAGCCCGGCCCAGCTTGATTTTCTTCACTGCCATTCAGTGCCAGTAACCGCCCCGATGTCCGCCCTCGAAGCCTACTGCGCGATGACCTCGGACGTTCCGGGCTGGCTGGCGACCGCTTTTCGTCTTCGCGATGCCATATCTCGCCGGTTCAACGTTACCGAGATCCAGGGTTTCTCCTTGCGCAACCCCAGCCAAGTGCCAGCGGTCGGCGAGTTCCTGGACTTTTTCACCGTCGAAGCGATCAGCCAGCAGCAACTGGTGCTGACCTCTCGTGATACGCACCTGGCGGTCATGGTGTGCATCGATCTGGTTGAGCCGGAGGCAGGCCAGCAGCGGCTGAGCGTGACAACCTCGGTGCAGTGCTTCAACCGGTTCGGGCGCCTGTACATGCTGCCGGTCGGCCTGGCCCATGGCCCGATCGTCCGGCGCATGCTGCGCAATATCGAGCGGCGAAACTCAGGCCGCAAGGCGGCCTGAGCCTGCTTCAAGGCTTGCTCAGGTACATCCGCGTAGTCAGCAGATAAACCGGTAACCCCGACACCACGATCAGCAGGGCCGCGTAAGGCGCCGCAGCCGCGAATTCGACGTTGGCGGTATGCGCCCAGACCTCGGTGGCCAGGGTAGTCATGCCGGTCGGGCTGAGTAGCAGGGTAGCGGTCAGCTCCTTCATGGCATCGAGAAATACCAGGGCGAAGGCCGCCGCCAGCGCCGGGAAGATGATCGGCAGGGTCACCCGGCAGAACGCCGTGAAGCTGCTGGCACCCAGGGTGCGGGCGGCTTCTTCGAGCGTTGGCGAGGCCTTGTTCAAGGCGGTGCGCACCGGAGCCTGGGCCAGCGGCAGGAACAGCAGCGCGTAGGCCAGCAGCAACAGTGCGGTGGTCTGGTACATCGCCGGCACGTAGTGCAAAGCGAAGAACACCAGCGTCAGCGCGATCACCAGGCCTGGCAGGGCATGCAGCAGGTAGGGCAGGCGTTCGGCCCAGATCGCCAGGCGGCCTTTGTAGCGCACCACCAGGAAGCTGATCGGCAGTGCCAGCAGTACGCAGAAGCCCGCGCCACCCAGTGATACCGACAGCGAGGTGAGCAGTGCTTTGGAGATGTCTGCGACCGGGAAGGCCGCCGACGAGCCGACACTCAGCCAGTAGCCGAGCATGGCCAGCGGAATACCGCTGCCCAGCACCGCCAGGGCCACGCAGAACAGCTGCGCCAATGGCGCCCACCTGTGCAGGCGCACAGGTTGCGCGCGGCGTGCCACGCCTTGGCCGATGCGCACATGACGGGCCTTGCCGCGCACACGCAGTTCCAGCCACAGCATGATCAGGCACAGCGCCAGCAGCACGGCCGATAGCATGGCTGCGTTGGCGTTGCTGAATTCCAGCTCGAACTGCTGGTAGATCGCCGTGGTGAAGGTTTGCAGGCCGAGGATCGACAGTGCACCAAATTCCACCAGCATGTGCAGGGCGATCAGTAACGCGCCGCCCAGCATCGATGGCCACAGCAACGGCAGGGTTACCTTGATGAACACGCCCCAGCGGCTGCATCCCAGCGTGCGCGCCGACTCTTCAAGCGAGGTATCGACGTTGCGCAGGGTGGCCGCCACCGGCAGGAACACCAGTGGGTACTTGGACAGCGCCATGACCAGGATGGCCCCGCCAAGGCCTTCGAAGTCCGAGCTCAGCGATACCCAGGTGAAGCTGCTGACGAATGACGGCACTGCAAACGGCAAGCACAGCACCACGCCCCACAGTCGGCGGCCCGCCAGGTTGCTGCGTTCGAGCAGCCAGGCCAGGGCCAGCCCGACCACCATGCACACCAGTGTCACCCCGAACATGAGCATCAGGGTGTTGCGCATCAGGCCCCAGACGAACGGGCGCCAGAGCAGGTGCAGGGCCTCTCGCCAGCCTGCTTCCCAGGCTTTGAGGGCGACATACGCCAGTGGCAGCAGGCTCATCGCCACCAGGAACAGCACAGGCAGCACCACCCAGATCGAGGGGCGCTTGCGGCGCGGTACGTAACGTACCGGCGTCGGCTCGGACAGGGCGGCAGTCATCAGAGCAGACCGACCTCACGTTCAAGTTCCAAGGCTTCTTCGGCATTGCCGAGGTCGGCCGGGGAGATCTTCGGCGGGCGCAGCTCTTCGAACGGCTTCAGGCCACGGTCGGACATCATGCCCTTGTGCAGCGGGTATTCGGCGGTGGTCTGGGTGATCACACGCTGGCCTTCTTCGCTGGCCATCCAGTTGAGCAGGGCCTGGGCTTCCTTGGGATGCTTGCTGGCCTTGACCGCAGCGGCGCCGGAGATGGTCACCAGGCCACCGGCATCGCCGTCGGCCAGGTAGTACAGCTTGGAGTCCAGCTTGCCGCGCTCACGCTCAAGGGCATACCAGTAGTAGTTGTTCACCAGCACGGCGGCGACTTCGCCTTTTTCCACGGCTTTGAGCGCTACCATGTTGTTGGTGTAGGTCTTGCCGAAGGCTTTCAGGCCGGTCAGCCACTCTTCGGCAGCCTCACGCCCGTGCATCTTCAGAATGGCCACGGCCTGTTCCTGGAAGGCACCGCTGGTCGGCACGAAACCCACGCGGCCGTCCCACTCAGGGTCGGCGAAGTCCATTACCGATTGCGGCAGGTCTTTCTCATCGATTTTCTTGGGGTTGAACACCACCACGCGGGTACGGGCGGTGACGCCCATCCAGGTGCCGTTGGCAGCCACGTATTCCTTGGGCAGCATGTTCAAGGTGGCGTCGTCGATCTTCGCCAGCAGGCCTAGCTCGCCCAGGTTGTTCAGCGGCGGCGACTCTTCGGTGTAGATGATGTCGGCCGGCGAGCGCTCGCCTTCTTCGATGATCTGGCTGGCCAGCTGGTTGCTGCTGCCCTTGCGGATATTGATGTGAATGCCGGTCTTGGCCTCGTAGGCCTTGGCGATGGCATCGCCGATTTCCTTGTGCTGCCCGTTGTACAGGGTCAGTGTGACCGGTGCGTCTGCCATGGCGGCCGGAGCGCCGATCACCAGGCTCAGTACAGCGGCGGCCAGGGTGCGCATCAGCGGTTGCGGACGGATCGTCATGCGGGTACTTCCTCGCTTACGGCTACATATTTGGAAACAATGGTAAACGAAATCGTTTCTCAAGTGGCCGTGTGACAAGAAATTCATGGGCAGACGATCGTCGAGCAGCTGAATTCTGGCCGGAGGGGAGGGCGGTAGCGAAGGGATAAAAAACGCAGGCAAGAAAAAACCCACTAGCAAGCTAGTGGGTTTTTATATGGTGCCCAGGAGAAGACTCGAACTTCCACGACCTTGCGGTCACTGATACCTGAAACCAGCGCGTCTACCAATTCCGCCACCTGGGCAAAGCTTTACATCGTCTGATGAAGGCGACTATCGTTCGCTTCATACAGTAGTAACAGATCCTTGGTCATCTATTACTTGATAATACTTGGTGCCCAGGAGAAGACTCGAACTTCCACGACCTTGCGGTCACTGATACCTGAAACCAGCGCGTCTACCAATTCCGCCACCTGGGCACACATTTCGTCGAGGTCACATGATGCTTTACATCGCGTTTCATCTCAACTACAACGTCGTCTGTCCGTCGTTGTGGTGCGCACTATACGGACGGTCCTGAGGGCTGTAAAGCCCCTGATCGAAAAATATTTCAAAAAATTCAACTTGTTGATTCTTCAGCCCTATTACGCCTTCCTCGACCCATCGCTGGGGGGCTGTCCAAGGCTGTCATTTCCGGTTTCAATACGCCTATGCCAGAATTCCTATCTATATACCCCAAGGTGAACCCCTTCTGATGGCCGATTGGCAATCCCTCGATCCCGAGGCCGCTCGCGAAGCGGAAAAATACGACAACCCTATCCCCAGCCGTGAGCTGATCCTCCAGCGCCTTGCCGATCGCGGCGAGCCGGCCGCCCGCGAGGAGCTGGCGGCAGAATTCGGTCTGTACGAGGAAGACCAGATTGAAGCCCTGCGCCGCCGCTTGCGTGCCATGGAGCGCGACGGCCAGCTTATCTATACCCGGCGCGGCACCTATGCCCCGGTAGACAAGCTGGACCTTATCTGTGGTCGCGTGTCCGGCCACCGCGATGGCTTTGGCTTCCTCATCCCCGATGACAAGAGCGATGACCTGTTCCTCAGTCCGTCGCAGATGCGCCTGGTGTTCGATGGCGACCGCGCCCTGGCGCGTGTCTCCGGTACCGACCGCCGTGGCCGCCGCGAAGGCGTATTGGTAGAAGTCATCTCCCGCGCCCACGAAAGCGTGGTTGGCCGCTACTACGAAGAAGGCGGTATCGGCTATGTGACGCCGGACAATCCGAAGATCCAGCAAGAAGTGCTGGTGACCGCCGGTCGCAATGGCGGCGCCAAGATCGGCCAGTTCGTCGAGATCAAGATCACTCACTGGCCAACCCCGCGTTTCCAGCCGCAAGGTGATGTGGTCGAGGTGATCGGCAACTACATGGCGCCGGGCATGGAAATCGACGTTGCCCTGCGCAGCTATGACATTCCGCACGTCTGGCCTGAAGACGTGGTCAAGGAAGCGCGCAAGTTCCGCTCCGAAGTGGAAGAGAAGGACAAGGAAAAGCGCATCGACCTGCGCCACCTGCCTTTCGTCACCATCGACGGCGAAGATGCCCGCGACTTCGACGACGCAGTCTATTGCGAGCCGTTGGGCAAGCTGCGCTTGTTCTCTGGCGGTTGGCGCCTGTACGTGGCGATTGCCGACGTTTCAAGCTACGTGCGCCTGGGCTCTGCCCTGGACGTCGAGGCCCAGCAACGTGGTAACTCGGTGTACTTCCCCGAGCGCGTGGTGCCGATGCTCCCCGAAGAGCTGTCCAACGGCCTGTGCTCGCTGAACCCGCACGTTGATCGCCTGGCCATGGTCTGCGAGATGACCATCAACAAGGCCGGCCAGATGGTCGACTACCAGTTCTACGAAGGCGTGATTCACTCCCATGCCCGCCTGACCTACAACAAGGTCAGCAGCATGCTCGAGCATGCCCGCACCCGTGAAGGGAAGGCGCTGCGCGAGCAGTACAAGGAAGTCCTGCCAGACCTCAAGAGCCTCTACGCGCTCTACAAGGTGCTGCTGGATGCGCGTCACGCCCGCGGCGCGATCGACTTCGAGACCCAGGAAACCCGCATCATCTTCGGTGATCAGCGCAAGATCGCCGAGATCCGCCCGACCGTGCGCAACGATGCCCACAAGCTGATCGAGGAATGCATGCTGGCGGCCAACGTGGCCACCGCCGAGTTCCTGCAGAAGCACGGCGTGCCGGCCCTGTACCGTGTTCACGATGGCCCGCCGCCGGAGCGCCTGGAGAAACTGCGCGCTTTCCTCGGTGAACTGGGTTTGTCGCTGCACAAGGGCAAGGACCCGTCGCCGAAGGACTACCAGGCCTTGCTGGCAAGCATCGCCGAGCGCCCGGACTTCCACCTGATCCAGACCGTGATGCTGCGTTCGCTGAGCCAGGCGGTGTACAGCACCGACAACAACGGCCACTTCGGCCTGAATTACGAGGCTTACACCCACTTCACCTCGCCGATTCGCCGTTACCCGGATCTGCTGGTGCACCGCGCCATCCGCAGCATCATCCGCTCCAAGGTGGACACCCCGCACGTCAAACGTGCCGGCGCCATGAGCATTCCCAAGGCGCGTATCTACCCGTACGACGAGAACACCCTCGAGCAGCTTGGCGAGCAGTGCTCGATGACCGAGCGTCGCGCCGATGAGGCGACGCGCGATGTGGTCAACTGGCTCAAATGCGAGTACATGAAGGACCGCGTGGGCGAGACCTTCCCAGGCGTGATCACTGCAGTGACCGGTTTCGGGTTGTTTGTTGAGCTGACGGACATCTACGTGGAAGGCCTGGTGCACGTCAGTGCGCTGCCGGGCGACTACTACCACTTCGACCCGGTTCATCATCGCCTGTCCGGCGAGCGTACCGGGCGCAGCTTCCGCCTGGGCGACACGATCGAAGTCAAGGTCATGCGCGTCGACCTGGACGAGCGCAAGATCGACTTCGAAGTCTCCGAGAAGACCCTCAGTGGCCCGATCGGTCGCAAGCAGCGTGGCGCCGCGCCAGCGGGCGACAAGCCCGAGCAGCAGCAACCGGCCACTGAAGCGAAAGCCACGCCCAAGCCGCGCAGCCGCAAGAGCGAGGCGTCCGAGGCCTACTTCCCGAAAGATGCCGTGCAGCGTAACGCTGAAGTGCGCAAGAGCCGCGAGATGAAGAAGGCGTTGATGACCGACGCTCGCAGCGGTGCCGGCAGCAAGTCGGAGAAAGGTGGCAAGCCATCCGGCAAGCCGACCAAACATCGCAAAGGCCCGCCGAAGTCCGGTGCGCCCCGCAAGAGCAAGAGCAAGTCATGAGTCAGCTGGAAAAGATCTACGGCGTACACGCCGTGCAGGCGTTGTTGCAGCACCACCCCAAGCGGGTCAAGCAAATCTGGCTGTCGGAAGGGCGCAGCGAGCCGCGTCTGCAGAAGCTGCTGGAACTGGCGTCGGAAAACCGCGTAGCGGTCGGCCAGGCTGAACGCCGTGAGCTGGATGCCTGGGTCGAAGGCGTGCACCAGGGCGTGGTCGCCGAGGTTAGCCCGAGCCAGGTGTGGGGTGAGTTGATGCTCGAGGAATTGCTCGAGCGCACTGAAACGCCGCCGCTGATCCTGGTCCTGGACGGCGTCACCGACCCGCACAACCTCGGCGCCTGCCTGCGCACCGCCGATGCTGCCGGTGCCACGGCGGTGGTGGTGCCCAAGGACAAGTCGGCGACCCTGACGCCGGTTGTGCGCAAAGTTGCCTGCGGCGCTGCGGAAACGATCCCGCTGGTGGCTGTGACCAATTTGGCGCGTACCCTTGAAAAGCTTCAGCAACGTGGGCTGTGGGTGGTTGGCACGGCTGGCGAGGCTGAGCAGGAGATCTACCAGCAGGACCTGACCGGGCCTCTGGTGATGATCATGGGGGCAGAAGGCAAAGGTATGCGCCGCCTGACCCGTGAGCATTGCGATTTTCTGGTCAAGTTGCCGATGGGCGGTAGCGTCAGCAGCCTGAACGTTTCGGTGGCGACCGGCGTTTGCCTGTTTGAGGCAGTGCGCCAGCGTCAAGCCAAGCGCTGATATTCAGTCTGTGCTGGCCTCTTCGCGGGGCAAGCCCGCTCCCACAGGATTACTGCAATGGCTGAGGTTGCAGTAGGCCTGTGGGAGCGGGCTTGCCCCGCGAAGGGTTGGTGCAGGCAAAATATGTTTCCGGCTGTTCAAATAATCGCCAATCACCTTGCTTGTCTGTCTTGCCTTCTCTACAATTGCGCCCCTTGCCGAGCTGGCAGGCGCTCATGTGCCTCCCCTCCATGGCAAGACATACAGTGTCATTCACTCCTTGTCTGACCAGCGTTCTGGCAGACTACTAACCCGTAAGGAGCATTCATGCGTCATTACGAAATCATCTTTCTGGTTCACCCGGACCAGAGCGAGCAAGTCGGCGGCATGGTTGAGCGTTACACCAAGCTGATCGAAGAAGATGGTGGCAAAATCCACCGCCTGGAAGACTGGGGCCGTCGTCAACTGGCCTACGCAATCAACAATGTTCACAAGGCTCACTACGTGATGCTGAACGTTGAGTGCACCGGCAAGGCCCTGGCCGAGCTGGAAGACAACTTCCGCTACAACGATGCCGTGATCCGTAACCTGGTCATCCGTCGCGACGAAGCCGTAACCGGTCAGTCCGAGATGCTCAAGGCAGAAGAGAACCGCAGCGAGCGCCGTGAGCGTCGTGAGCGTCCTGAGCATTCTGACTCCGCCGAAGGCGATGACAGCAATGACAGCGACTCCAGCGATAACGCTGACGAGTAATCCACGGACCTTTTGAGGAGCCTATTACATGGCACGTTTCTTCCGTCGTCGTAAATTCTGCCGCTTCACTGCTGAAGACGTGAAAGAGATCGACTTCAAAGATCTCAACACCCTGAAAGCTTACGTATCCGAAACCGGCAAGATCGTTCCAAGCCGTATCACCGGTACCAAAGCTCGTTATCAGCGTCAGCTGGCTACCGCTATCAAGCGCGCCCGCTTCCTGGCCCTGCTGCCCTACACCGACAGCCACGGCCGCTGAGACCGGGTCGTCGACAAGCAGTAAGGGATAAGCATGCGAGCGTTAGCTGATTTCATCATGCGCGGTCGTGTGCAGGCCACCCTGGTGGTGGTCATCAGTGCCGTGTTACCGCTGTTGTTCTGGTTGAGTGCCGCTGCCGGGAGCCTCGTGCTTCTGCGGCGCGGGTTCAAGGATGCTTCAACGGTCATCGCGTTCGGGCTTTTGCCTGCGGTGGCCATCTGGGCCTTTGGCGACCCAAGCACCTTGTTGGTGCTGTTAGGGACCCTGGGGCTGGCCGCCATGTTGCGTGCCGGGCATTCCTGGAGCCGGGTGTTGATGTCCAGTGTTGTGTTGGGGCTGGTTTACAGCCTCATCCTGGACACGGTACTGCGTGAAACCTTCGAGGTGTTGGCCAAGGCGCTTGCACAAGCGCTGCCGCAAATCGAAGGCAAGCCGGTTATCCCCGGTGAGCTGATCGGCCCTGTGCTGGTCGCTTCAACGGCGGTGATGCTGCAGCTGTTCAGCGTGCTGGCTTTGATGCTGGCGCGTTATTGGCAGGCTGCGTTGTACAACCCTGGAGGCTTCGGTCGCGAGTTTCGCGCCCTGAAGTTGCCGCGGGTCACCATGCTGGCTCTGGTGGCAGTGATGGTGCTGGGTCCGTTCATCGGGCCACAGTTCATCGTCCTGGCCTCCGCGTCCAGCCTGGTGCTCGTCCTGGCCGGCATCGCCTTGATGCATGGGCTGGTGGCACAGGGCCGATTGGCCGGTTTCTGGCTGGTGGGCATGTACGTGACGCTGCCGCTGATCATGCAGCTGATTTATCCGTTGCTCGTGGTTTTGGCCATTGTCGACAGCCTGATTGATTTTCGCGGTCGCAAGTCCCCTGAGGGGAATGACTCCGCGAACGGTGAAGGTTAAAAGTTAAGAGGTTTTACCAAATGGAACTGATCCTGCTGGAAAAAGTCGCTAACCTGGGCAACCTGGGCGACAAAGTAAAAGTTAAGGCTGGTTACGGCCGTAACTTCCTGCTGCCATTCGGCAAGGCCACCGTTGCCAACGCCGCCAACCTGGCTGCGTTCGAAGAGCGTCGCGCCGAGCTGGAAAAAGCAGCTGCAGACCGTAAATCGTCGGCTGAAAGCCGCGCTGCCCAACTGGCCGAGCTGGAAGTGACCATCACTGCCACCGCTGGCGACGAAGGCAAGCTGTTCGGTTCGATCGGCACCCACGACATCGCTGACGCCCTGACCGCCTCCGGCGTTGAAGTGGCCAAAGCTGAAGTGCGTCTGCCGAACGGCACCATCCGTCAGGTTGGCGAATACGACGTAGCCGTGCACCTGCACAGCGACGTTGAAGCCACCGTACGTGTGGTCGTCGTAGCTGCCTAAGCTGCGCTGACTGGCTGGCCGCACGCGGCCCAGCCGGTTAACATCGGGCACGGTCCTGTCTTTTACAGGCCGTGCCCTTTGTCTTTTTCGTCCCCCAGAATTTATTCGTGGCCATGAACGAGATCACCACCTCCGAACAGCTTGACCTGCAAACCGCATCCCTTAAGGTGCCGCCGCATTCCATCGAGGCCGAACAGGCTGTGCTCGGTGGCCTGATGCTGGACAACAACGCCTGGGAGCGGGTACTGGATCAGGTGTCGGATGGCGATTTCTATCGGCATGACCATCGCCTGATCTTCCGCGCCATCCACAAGCTGGTCGACCTGAACCATCCGTTCGATGTGGTCACGTTGCACGAGCAGTTGGACAAGGAGGGCGTGTCGTCGCAAGTCGGCGGCCTGGCCTACCTGGCGGAGCTGGCCAAGAACACCCCGTCGGTGGCCAACATCAAGGCTTATGCCGCGATCATTCGCGAGCGGGCCACGTTGCGTCAGCTGATCAGCATCAGCACCGACATCGCCGACAACGCGTTCAACCCGCAAGGGCGCAATGCCGAAGAGATCCTCGACGACGCCGAGCGGCAGATCTTCCAGATCGCCGAGGCGCGGCCGAAGACCGGCGGCCCGGTGGGGGTCAACGAGCTGTTGACCAAGGCCATCGACCGCATCGACACGCTGTTCAACTCCGACAGCGACATCACCGGTATTTCCACCGGCTACACCGACCTCGATGGCAAGACCAGTGGCCTGCAGGCGGCCGACCTGATCATCGTCGCCGGCCGTCCGTCGATGGGTAAGACCACCTTCGCCATGAACCTGGTGGAAAACGCCGTGCTGCGCAGCGACAAGGCGGTGTTGGTGTTCTCCCTCGAGATGCCAGGTGAATCGCTGATCATGCGTATGCTCTCGTCCCTGGGCCGCATCGACCAGACCAAGGTGCGTTCCGGCCAGTTGGACGACGACGACTGGCCGCGCCTGACCTCGGCGGTCAACCTGCTCAACGACCGCAAGCTGTTCATCGACGACACCGCGGGCATCAGCCCATCGGAAATGCGTGCACGCACCCGTCGCCTGGCCCGTGAACACGGTGAGATCGGCATGATCATGGTCGACTACCTGCAGCTGATGCAGATCCCGGGCTCTTCCGGTGACAACCGGACCAACGAGATTTCCGAGATCTCCCGCTCGCTCAAGGCCCTGGCCAAAGAGTTCAACTGCCCAGTCATCGCCCTGTCGCAGCTCAACCGCTCCCTGGAACAGCGGCCGAACAAACGCCCGGTGAACTCCGACTTGCGGGAATCCGGTGCAATCGAGCAGGACGCCGACGTGATCATGTTCGTTTACCGTGACGAGGTGTATCACCCGGAAACCGAGCACAAGGGCATTGCCGAAATCATCATCGGCAAACAGCGTAACGGCCCTATCGGCTTCATCCGCCTGGCCTTCATCGGCAAGTACACCCGCTTCGAGAACCTCGCGCCGGGCATGTACAACTTTGATGACGACGAATAAACGCAGGGTTTGCGTATTGCAGATGAATCCGACCTCTGTCGTCGGATTTGATCAAAATTTGTGCTATATTCCGCGCCCGCGATTTCCCTGAACACCAGAACCGGTCACTGACATGCAAGCAGCCAAACCACTCTACGACTATCCCAAGTACTGGGCCGAATGCTTCGGGCCAGCACCGTTCCTGCCAATGAGCAGGGAGGAGATGGATCAGCTCGGCTGGGATTCCTGCGACATCATCATCGTGACCGGGGATGCCTACGTCGACCACGCGTCGTTCGGCATGGCCATCATCGGCCGTCTGCTGGAAGCCCAGGGCTTCCGGGTGGGCATCATCGCCCAGCCTAACTGGCAGTCCAAAGACGACTTCATGAAGCTGGGCGAGCCGAACCTGTTCTTCGGCGTCGCGGCCGGCAACATGGACTCGATGATCAACCGCTACACCGCGGACAAAAAGATCCGTTCCGACGATGCCTACACCCCTGGCGGCATGGCCGGCAAGCGCCCGGACCGCGCCAGCCTGGTGTACAGCCAGCGCTGCAAGGAAGCCTACAAGCACGTGCCGATCGTGCTCGGTGGCATCGAGGCTTCGCTGCGCCGCATTGCCCATTACGATTACTGGCAGGACAAGGTCCGCCATTCGATCCTGATCGACGCCAGCGCCGACATCCTGCTGTACGGCAACGCCGAGCGGGCCATTGTCGAAGTCGCCCAGCGCCTGTCCCAGGGTGAGAGCATCGAGCACATCACCGACGTGCGCGGTACCGCGTTCGTGCGCCGTGATACGCCTCAGGGCTGGTTCGAGATCGACTCCACCCGTATCGACCGCCCAGGCCGGGTCGACAAGATCATCAACCCCTACGTCAACACCCAGGACACCCAGGCCTGCGCCATCGAGCAGGCCAAAGGTGACGTGGAAGACCCGAACGAAGCCAAGGTGGTGCAGATTCTCGACAGCCCAGGCATGACCCGGGACAAGTCGGTGATCCGCCTGCCGTCGTTCGAGAAGGTGCGCAACGACCCGGTGCTGTACGCCCACGCCAACCGCGTGCTGCACCTGGAAACCAACCCAGGCAACGCCCGCGCCCTGGTGCAGAAGCACGGTGAAGTGGATGTGTGGTTCAACCCGCCACCCATCCCCATGACCACCGAAGAGATGGACTACGTGTTCGGCATGCCCTATGCGCGCATCCCGCACCCGGCCTATGGCAAGGAGCGCATCCCGGCCTACGAGATGATCCGCTTCTCGGTGAACATCATGCGTGGCTGCTTCGGTGGCTGCACCTTCTGCTCGATCACCGAGCACGAAGGGCGGATCATCCAGAACCGTTCCCACGAATCGATCCTGCACGAGATCGAGGAGATGCGTGACAAGGTGCCGGGCTTTACCGGCGTGGTCTCCGACCTTGGCGGCCCGACCGCCAACATGTACCGCATCGCCTGCAAAAGCCACGAGATCGAGAAACACTGCCGCAAGCCGTCGTGCGTGTTCCCGGGTATTTGCGAGAACCTCAACACCGACCACAGCTCGCTGATCGAGCTGTACCGCAAGGCGCGTGCCTTGCCGGGTGTGAAGAAGATCCTGATCGCCTCGGGCCTGCGCTACGACCTGGCGGTGGAATCGCCGGAGTACGTCAAGGAGCTGGTCACCCACCACGTGGGCGGCTACCTGAAGATTGCCCCGGAGCACACCGAGCGTGGCCCGCTGGACAAGATGATGAAGCCGGGCATCGGTACCTACGACCGCTTCAAGCGCATGTTCGAGAAGTTCTCGAAAGAAGCGGGCAAGGAGCAGTACCTGATCCCGTACTTCATCGCCGCGCACCCGGGCACCACCGACGAAGACATGATGAACCTGGCCCTGTGGCTCAAGGGCAACGGCTTCCGCGCCGACCAGGTGCAGGCGTTCTACCCCTCGCCAATGGCGTCGGCCACAGCCATGTACCACTCGGGCAAGAACCCGCTGCGCAAGGTGACGTACAAAAGCGAAGGGGTCGAGATCGTCAAGAGCGACGAGCAGCGTCGTCTGCACAAGGCGTTTTTGCGCTATCACGACCCAAAAGGCTGGCCGATGCTGCGTGAGGCGCTGGAGCGCATGGGCCGTGCCGATTTGATCGGGCCGGGCAAGCACCAGCTGATTCCGCTGCACCAGCCGCAGTCCGACACCTACCAGAGTGCCCGGCGCAAGAACTCGACCCCGGCCGGCAGCCACAAGGTGGGCAAGGACCAGAAGATTCTGACCCAGCACACTGGCCTGCCACCGCGTGGCAGCGATGGCAGCAAGCCGTGGGACAAGCGTGAGAAGGCCAAGGCCGAAGCATTTGCCCGCAACCAGCAGGCGGCCAAGGAGCGCAAGGAAGCGGCCAAGGGTAGCGGTAAGGGTAAGAAGCCGCGTCAGCCCGTTATTCCGCGTTGATTTCAGGGGCTGCTTTACAGCCCTTTCGCGACACAAGGCCGCTCCTACAGAGGGCGTATTCCCCTGTAGGAGCGGCCTTGTGTCGCGAAAGGACCGCAAAGCGGTCCCAAAATCTCGAAATCAATCAGGCCGCTTGTCGACCCACTTCGGCGCCACCGGCGCGACAAATTCATTCATCCCGTCCAGCAATGCATCCGGTTGTTGACCCAGCAGCAACATGGCCCGATGCGCTGGCCGCACAAAACCTTCTTCGACTATGTGGTCGAGGAACCCGCCCAGCTTTTCATAGAAGCCATTCACATCGAGCAGCCCCAGCGGCTTGGCGTGATAGCCCAGCTGCCCCCAGGTCCACACCTCGAACAACTCCTCCAGCGTACCCAGCCCACCCGGCAGCGCGATGAACGCATCGCTGAGTTCGGCCATGCGCGCTTTGCGCGCGTGCATGCCATCGACTACTTCCAGGCGGGTCAGGCCCTTGTGGCCCACCTCGGCGTCCAGCAGGCTTTGCGGGATGATCCCGATCACTTCACCACCGGCTGCCATGGCCGCATCGGCCACCACGCCCATCAAGCCGACAGCGCCGCCACCATAGACCAGGGTCAGGCCGCGCCGGGCGATGGCCTGGCCAAGTGCGATGGCCGCTTCACGGTAGGCAGGGTTGGCGCCGATGCTGGCGCCGCAGAAGACACAAACAGAACGTACAGGCATTGCTCATCTCCAGTCACTCAGGGTGACAGGGTACGGCGCATGCGTGGCAGTTCCAAGGCCGCTTTCATTCCGGGCGGGAGAATTCGCAGACGGCGCCAGTGGCACCCTGGGCATAGGCGGCAAGCAGGCTGTTGATGAAGCTGGACATGCGCATTTGGTATTGCTCCTAAATGAGAGGTTGTCCCATCCTCCAATAAAAGGGCATGATGTGCCCTTAGATTGGTTGTATACAATCCATTGAACAATTCAACTGGCTGGCCACTTGACACCCCCTTGACTC
Source organism: Pseudomonas putida (assembly GCF_025905425.1). Lineage (NCBI taxonomy): Bacteria > Pseudomonadati > Pseudomonadota > Gammaproteobacteria > Pseudomonadales > Pseudomonadaceae > Pseudomonas > Pseudomonas putida. The sequence continues at coordinate 5,906,700 of NZ_CP109603.1, forward strand.
ATATCAGCAAGGGGCTGAACGGTTTCAGGCAGTCTCGCAATTGATAAAACCCTGCCAAGGAGATTCATGATGTTTGCGAAAGCTGTAGCGGTATCCCTGCTGACCCTCGCCAGCGCCTCTGTCTTCGCAGCCGAGTGCTCGGTGACTGTCGAATCGACGGACCAGATGTCCTATACCACCAAGGAATTCACCGTCGACAAGAGCTGCAAGGAGTTCACCGTCAAATTGACCCACTCCGGCAACCTGCCGAAGAACGTCATGGGCCATAACCTGGTGATCAGCAAGACTGCCGACATGCAGGGTATTGCCACCGAAGGCATGGGCCAGGGCATCGAGAAGGGCTATCTGAAAGAAGATAACGCCAACATCATTGCCCACACGGCGATGATCGGTGCACCTGAGAAAGAAACCGAAGTGAAGTTCGACACCTCCAAGCTGGAAGCCGGTGGCGACTACAGCTTCTTCTGCACCTTCCCGGGCCACATCTCGATGATGAAAGGCAAGGTTGTCGTCAAGTAATGACTTGAGGCAATAGGAGGGCTTTGCCCTCCATTCGCGGGGCAAGCTGGCTCCCACACAGGTTCCGTACTGAACTCAGACTAGCGGGGTATCTGTGGGAGCGGGCTTGCCCCGCGAAGCTTTTAGGGGGCGAACGGCAGTTCGCGCTTGTGTTGGGTCTTGCGGTAGGTCGCGACGATGATGTCGAACGCCACCTGATCGACCGGCAGCCCATGCAGGAACGCATCGATCTGCTGGTAGGTCACCCCATGCGAAGCCTCGTCCGGTTTGCCCGGCTCCAGGTCTTCCAGGTCCGCAGTCGGTACTTTCTCCACCAGCGACTCCGGCGCACCAAAGCGGCGCGCAATCGCCCGTACCTGGTTCTTCACCAGCCCGCTCAGCGGTGCCAGGTCGCACGCGCCATCACCAAACTTGGTAAAGAAACCCATCACCGCTTCGGCCGCATGATCAGTGCCGATCACAAGGCCCGCACGGGCACCGGCAATGGTGTATTGGGCGACCATGCGGGTACGCGCCTTGACGTTGCCGACAACGAAATCCACCAGCGTCGGCGAGCCGTTCTTCAACTCCACCACTTCAGCTGCCAATGCCCTCACTGCCGGGGCGATATCCACAGTGTGCACTTCATCGGCCTTGATCACTTCAAGGCACGCCTGGGCGTCATGCTCGTCATGCTGCACCTGATAGGGCAAGCGTACGGCAATGAAGGTGTAGGCCTTATCGCCGGTTTCAGCGCGTAGCTCGTTGATCGCGCGCTGGGCAAGCAGGGCAGCGGTCAGTGAGTCGACGCCGCCGCTGATGCCCAATACCAGCGTCTTGAGCCGGGCATTGGCCAGGCAGCCCTTGATGAACGCCACACGCCGGGCCACTTCGTTGTCGAGCGCGGCGGCATCGGCGAACGGCGGCTGCACTTTGAGCGCTTGGGCAATCTCTCGCTGAACGGCTTGCATGGGTTACTCCTTGCTGGGGATTTTGAAAACGTGGCGCATGTAGGCAACGAAATTCTCGTCGCGGCATTGGGTCTTGGCCGCCTCGTCCGAGATCTTCGCCACCGGCGAGCCGTTGCAGTCGGTCATTTTAAGCACGATGTTCATCGGTGCCACACCCGGTATGTCGCAGGTCAGGTTGGTACCAATGCCGAAACTGACGTTGATGCGACCGCGCAGAGCGCGGAAGATTTCCAGCGAGCGGGTCAGGTTGAGGCCGTCGGAAAACACCAGGGTCTTGGTCATCGGGTCGATGCCCAGCTTCTGATAATGGACGATGGCTTTTTCCGCCCAGGCCACCGGCTCGCCCGAGTCGTGGCGCAGGCCGTCGAAGAGCTTGGCGAAGTACAGGTCGAAATCGTTGAGGAAGGCGTCCATGGTGATGCAGTCGGTCAGGGCGATGCCCAGCAGGCCGCGGTACTCGCGTACCCAGCAGTCCAGCGCGGCGCTCTGGCTGTCGATCAACCGCGGGCCGAGCTGTTGGTGGGCCATGATCCATTCGTGGGCCATGGTGCCCAGCGGCTTGATATCCAGTTTCCATGCCAGGTCGACGTTGCTGGTGCCAACGAAACGGGCCGGGAAGTCATCGCGCAGTACCCGTACCACCTCTTCCTGCACACGGCTGGAAAAACGCCGGCGGGTACCGAAGTCGGCCACCTGCAGGTCGGCCAGCTCGTCGTCACTGGCATGGGCGCGCAACCAATCGAACTTGCGGTACAGCTGGTCACGGGCTTCAGCCAGGCGCATGTGCGGGTGCAGGTGACGGTTGCGCACTTCGCTGATGATGGCCAGCAAGGGCACTTCGAAGAGGATCACGTGCAGCCAAGGGCCACGCAGGCGCAGAAACAGTTGATCGTGTTCGATACCGATGTGCACGTAGCGCAGGTTGAAGCGGAACAGGCGCAAAAACCGCAGGAAGTCGGGCTTGAGGAAGCTGATGCGTTCTAGAAAGGCCAGTTGGCCCTCATCCAGGGTCAGCTCGCTGAGCAGTTCGAGCTGGTTGCGAATCTCGCCGAGGTACGGGCGCAGGTCTTCGCCGTTGCGGCAGCGGAACTCCCATTCCACGTCGGCGTCCGGGTAGTTGTGCAGCACGCCCTGCATCATGGTGAGTTTGTAGAAGTCGGTGTCGAGCAGGTTGTGCACGATGCGCTCGGCGAATGCGCTTTCGCTCATCAGGGGGCTCCAAAGCGGCGAATGGCGGCCATTGTGCCAGTCTTTTGCAATTTCATGTTTCTGTGCGGCCCATTCGCGGGCAAGCCCGCTCCCAGGCTGGGCATCGAGAATGCCAAAACAGGTTTTTTTCCGTGCACCAGCTAGCCTTCAAACGGTGCTGCCTGTAGCAGTCGCGCACCAGCGGTGTGCACTTCGGTGACGTCGGCTGTTACAGGGCGGTTGCACGTAAACACTTGCCAGGGTTGCAATGATGGCACTTAACGGTTGCTCCTTGTCTGTACGAGTGGTGGCGCCTGCCGCAGGGCAGACGGTTGCACGCTCAATAAAGAAAAGGCCGTCGGTCGCCTGCCGGCTACCTTCACAGTGTGTTTTCCCGGAATACAAAACCAATGGCACGGCCCTTGCTCAGAGCACAGGGTTGAGAAGTTGTAGTGCCAACCAAAAAAAACTCTAGGAGCACCACCTCATGTCGCAGACGTTTTACAAGAAAGGTTTCCTGGCTCTGGCCGTAGCTACAGCACTGGGTGTTTCTTCGTATGTTCAGGCCGACATCAAGATCGGCGTCGCAGGCCCGATGACCGGTGCCAACGCAGCGTTTGGCGAGCAGTACATGAAAGGTGCCCAGGCGGCAGCCGACAAGATTAACGCCGAAGGCGGGGTCAACGGCGAGAAGATCGTCCTGGTAAAAGGCGATGACGCCTGCGAACCCAAGCAGGCCGTGGCCGTGGCCAACCGCCTGGCCGATCAGGACAAGGTCGTCGGTGTGGTGGGGCACTTCTGTTCTTCCAACACCATCCCGGCGTCCGAGGTGTATGACGAAGCGGGCATCATCGCCATTACCCCCGGTTCGACCAACCCACAGGTGACCGAGCGCGGGCTCAGCGGCATGTTCCGCATGTGCGGCCGTGACGACCAGCAAGGCATCGTTGCCGGTGACTACATCGTCGATGTGCTCAAGGGCAAGAAGGTTGCCGTGCTGCACGACAAGGACACCTACGGCCAAGGCCTGGCCGATGCCACCAAGGCGCAGCTGGAGAAGCGCGGCGTCAAGCCTGTGCTGTACGAGGGCCTGACCCGCGGCGAGAAAGACTTCAGCGCTGTGGTCACCAAGATCCGTTCCACCGGCGCCGATGTGGTCTATTTCGGTGGCCTGCACCCCGAAGCCGGCCCGCTGGTACGCCAACTGCGCGAACAAGGCCTGAAGGACGTCAAGTTCATGTCCGATGACGGCATCGTCACCGATGAGCTGGTCTCCACGGCTGGTGGCCCGCAGTACGTCGATGGCGTCTACATGACCTTCGGCGCCGACCCACGCCTGTTGCCCGACAGCAAGGCCGTCGTGGAAGAGTTCCGCAAGAACGGTACCGAGCCTGAAGGCTACACCCTGTACGCCTATGCCTCGCTGCAGGCACTTGCCGCCGCATTCAACGGCGCCAAGTCGAACAAAGGCGAGGACGCCGCCAAGTGGCTCAAGGCCAACCCGGTCAAGACCGTCATGGGCGAGAAAAAGTGGGACAGCAAGGGCGACCTGACCGTGTCCGACTACGTGGTCTACCAGTGGGACAAGGACGGCAAGTACCACCAGCTGGATAAACAAAAATAATAACGGCAGCCAGCCCGGGCACGCGCCCGGGCCAATGCCCCTGCGGTACCTGTCTTTATTCGGAGATCTGCACAGTTCTGCGCTGCGAGGGCCGCTTCATCCGGGACCTGCCGTGGTCGGCACTTGTGCAGTCTCACTCAGGTGAGATTGCGTTATGGATGGTATTTTCCTGCAGCAGCTGGTCAACGGCCTGACCCTCGGGTCGGTCTATGGCCTGATCGCCATCGGCTACACAATGGTCTATGGCATTATCGGCATGATCAACTTCGCGCACGGCGAGGTGTATATGATTTCCGCGTACCTCGCGGCAATCAGCCTGGCATTGCTGGCCTATTTCGGCGTCGAGTCGTTCCCGCTACTGATGCTGGGCACACTGTTGTTCACCGTCGTCGTCACGGGCGTTTATGGCTTCACCATCGAACGCATCGCCTACAAGCCCCTGCGCAACTCCACCCGGCTGGCACCGCTGATCAGTGCCATCGGCATTTCGTTGATCCTGCAAAACTACGCACAGATCAGCCAGGGCGCTCGCCAGCAAGGCGTGCCGACCCTGCTTGAAGGCGCCATGCGGGTAGAGGTGGGCACAGGCTTCGTGCAACTGACCTACACCAAGATCTTTATCCTGATTGCCGCGTTCGTCGGCATGGGCCTGCTCACCTACGTGATCAAGTACACCAAGCTCGGCCGCATGTGCCGCGCCACGCAGCAGGACCGCAAGATGGCCTCGATCCTGGGCATCAACACCGACCGGGTGATTTCCTACGTGTTCGTCATCGGTGCGGTAATGGCCGCCCTGGCCGGCGTGCTGATCACCATGAACTACGGCACCTTCGACTTCTATGCCGGCTTCATCATCGGCATCAAGGCGTTCACGGCGGCCGTACTGGGCGGCATCGGCTCGCTACCGGGGGCCATGCTCGGCGGCATCATCCTGGGCATCTCCGAGTCGCTGTTCTCTGGCCTGATCAACTCCGACTACAAGGACGTGTTCAGCTTCTCGCTGCTGGTGATGATCCTCATCTTCCGTCCCCAAGGCCTGTTGGGTCGCCCGCTCGTGGCTAAGGTGTGAACATGTCCACTGCCAAAACTGCCCCTGTTTCCGAAACCACCGGTTTCGACCTCAAACGCAGCCTGCTGGAGACCTTAGTCGCCGGCCTGCTGGCGCTTATTGTCTTTGGCCCTGTCGTCGGCGTGGTGCTCGACGGCTACACCTTCAATGCCGAACCCCGCCGTGTGGCCTGGCTGGTCGGCGGCGTGATGGTCGGGCGCTTCCTGCTCAGTTTGTACCTGCAGACGGGCGTCGGGCGCCGCATGCTCCAGGGCTTCGACAGCGGTGGCTCGGGCGTGCATGTCAACGCACCGAACTACAAGTCGCGCCTGCGCTACATCATCCCGGCGCTGATCGTGATCGCCATCGTGTTCCCGATCTTTGCCAACAAGTACCTGCTGACCGTGGTCATCCTCGGCCTGATCTACGTATTGCTGGGCCTTGGCCTGAACATCGTGGTCGGCCTGGCGGGGCTGCTCGACCTGGGTTACGTGGCGTTCTACGCCATCGGTGCCTACGGCCTGGCGCTGGGCTACCAGTACCTGGGCCTGGGCTTCTGGAGCGTGCTGCCACTGGCGGCCATCGCCGCAGCGCTGGCGGGGTGCATACTCGGCTTCCCGGTGTTACGCATGCACGGTGACTACTTGGCGATCGTGACCCTGGGCTTTGGCGAGATCATCCGTCTGATATTGAACAACTGGTTGTCGTTCACCGGCGGGCCGAACGGCATGCCGGCGCCGTCGCCAACCTTTTTCGGCTTGGAGTTCGGCCGTCGGGCCAAGGACGGCGGGGTGCCGATCCACGAGTTCTTCGGCTTCGATTACAACGCCAACCTGAAGTTCGTGTTCATCTACGCCGTGCTGTTCCTGGTGGTGCTGGCAGTGCTGTACATCAAGCACCGGTTGACGCGCATGCCGGTCGGCCGCGCCTGGGAAGCGCTGCGCGAAGACGAAATCGCCTGCCGCTCGATGGGCCTGAACCACGTGCTGGTCAAGCTCTCGGCGTTCACCCTCGGGGCATCCACTGCGGGCCTTGCCGGTGTGTTCTTTGCCACTTACCAGGGCTTCGTCAACCCGTCTTCATTCACCTTCTTCGAGTCGGCGTTGATCCTCGCCATTGTCGTACTGGGCGGCATGGGCTCGACCGTCGGTGTGGTGATCGCGGCATTCGTGCTGACTGTGGCGCCAGAGCTGCTGCGCAGCTTCTCCGAATACCGGGTGTTGCTGTTTGGCGTATTGATGGTGTTGATGATGATCTGGCGACCGCGTGGGCTGATCCGCATCAGCCGTACCGGTGTGGTCCCGCGTAAAGGAGTGGCGCCATGAGCGACGATATCATTCTGTCGGTCGACAACCTGATGATGCAGTTTGGCGGCATCAAGGCGCTGAGCGACGTGAGCCTCAAGGTCCGGCGCAACCAGATCTTCGCGCTGATCGGCCCCAACGGTGCTGGCAAGACCACGGTGTTCAACTGCCTGACCGGTTTCTACAAGGCCAGCGGTGGGCGTATTGAGCTGAACGTGCGCGGCAGCCAGACCAACGTCATCCAGTTGCTCGGCGAGCGCTTCCAGCCGGCGGACTTTGTTTCGCCTGCCCGCTTTGCCAACCGCCTGTACTACAAGATGTTCGGCGGCACCCACCTGGTCAACCGCGCGGGGCTTGCCCGAACCTTCCAGAACATTCGCCTGTTCAAGGAAATGTCGGTAGTGGAGAACCTGCTGGTGGCCCAGCACATGTGGGTCAACCGCAACCTGCTGGCCGGGGTGCTCAACACCAAGGCCTACCGCAAGGCCGAGAGCGATGCGCTGGACCATGCGTTCTACTGGCTGGAGGTGGTCGACCTGGTCGACTGCGCCAACCGCCTGGCCGGTGAGTTGTCTTACGGCCAGCAGCGTCGCCTGGAGATTGCCCGGGCCATGTGCACGCGGCCTAAGATCATCTGCCTGGACGAACCGGCCGCCGGCCTCAACCCGCAGGAAACCGAGGCCCTGAGTGGCATGATCCGCGTGCTGCGTGACGAGCACGACATCACCGTGGTGCTGATCGAACACGACATGGGCATGGTCATGAGCATCTCCGACCATATCGTCGTGCTCGACCATGGCAACGTGATCGCCGAAGGCGCGCCACAGGAAATCCGCAACAACCCGACGGTGATTGCCGCCTACCTGGGTGCAGACGAAGAGGAACTGGTATGAGTGCACCCATTCTCGAACTGAAAGACCTGGATGTGTTCTACGGGCCGATCCAGGCCCTGAAGAAGGTGTCGATGCACATCAACGAGGGCGAGACGGTGAGCCTGATCGGCGCCAACGGTGCCGGCAAGTCGACCCTGCTGATGTCGATTTTCGGCCAACCGCGCGCGTCGTCGGGGCACATCGTGTACCGCGGTACCGACATCACCCGCAAGTCCTCGCACTACATCGCCTCCAACGGTATCGCCCAGTCGCCGGAAGGGCGGCGGGTGTTCCCCGACATGACGGTCGAGGAAAACCTGATGATGGGCACCATCCCGATTGGCGACAAATATGCCAAGGAGGACATGGAGCGCATGTACGAGCTGTTCCCGCGGCTGAAGGAGCGGCGTACCCAGCGGGCGATGACCATGTCGGGCGGTGAGCAGCAGATGCTCGCCATCGCCCGTGCGCTGATGAGCCGACCGAAGTTGCTGCTGCTCGATGAGCCGTCACTGGGGTTGGCGCCGATCGTGGTCAAGCAGATCTTCTCGACCTTGCGTGAACTGGCCAAGACCGGGATGACCATTTTCCTGGTGGAGCAGAACGCCAACCATGCGCTGAAGCTGTCGGACCGTGCGTATGTGATGGTCAACGGGCAGATCCGCATGACCGGGACGGGGCAGGAGTTGTTGGTGAACGAAGAAGTGCGCAGCGCTTATCTGGGCGGGCACTGAGGTGTAATTCGGGGCTGCAAGTCAGCCCCAATCACTCTAACCACAGATGTGGACAACTTGTCGCACATCGTGCTCAAGCCGACTTACAACCTCATCGCAAGCCATTGTTTCCACAGCCGTCTTTTACCCACGGATAATGTGGAGCCGCCTGTGGAAAACATGGGTGCACCTCGCTAGAGCCCTTTGTTATCAAGCCCTGCAGGGTATTGATCATTTTTTGATCGCTTTGCTCTTGTGGATGATTTTCCAGCGGATTTTACCCACACCCTGCTGTGCGCAAGTAGCCTGAAAGCCTGTGGATAAATCTGTGTAAAAACGTTGGACAGACCGCTGCAAGCGGCATGATTGAAAGCTTTGCGCCATCACTGCAGATGATATCCACCGACCGCTGATGGCTGAAAGGGTTCCGCCAAGCACAAGAGTTGCCCCCAATCCGTGGGGAAAGCCTTGTGGATAACGTGCGCATAGCTGGCGCCAGGCCGTCTACAACGGGGCTTTGACCAAAGTGATCAATATTTGATCAGTTGCTTCAATAGCTTGCTGCCTGCGGGGTACGAAGGCATGCTGCAACCCCCTGCCGACATTAATCCACAGCGAGGAACACAGCATGACGTCCACCGTATTCATCACTGGCGCGACTTCTGGTTTCGGTGAAGCCACTGCCCGACGTTTCGCCGAGGCCGGCTGGAAGCTGATCCTCACGGGCCGCCGCAAGGAACGCCTGGACGCCCTGTGCGCCGAACTGTCGGCCAAGACCGAAGTACACGGGCTGGTGCTGGATGTGCGCGACCGGAAGGCCATGGAGCATGCCATCGCCACGCTGCCGCCTGGTTTCGACACGCTACGCGGCCTGGTCAACAATGCAGGCCTCGCGCTGGGCGTCGATGCGGCGCAAAACTGCAGCCTGGACGACTGGGAAACCATGGTCGACACCAACATCAAGGGCCTGATGTACACCACGCGCCTGCTGCTGCCCCGGTTGATCGCCCACGGGCGTGGTGCGTCGATCCTCAACGTCGGCTCGGTGGCGGGCAATTACCCGTACCCGGGCAGCAACGTGTATGGCGGCACCAAGGCGTTTGTCGGGCAGTTCTCGCTGAGCCTGCGTTGCGACCTGCGTGGCACGGGCGTGCGTGTCAGCAACATCGAGCCGGGGCTGTGCGAGAGTGAGTTTTCGCTGGTGCGCTTTGGGGGTGATCAGGCCAAGTATGACGCGACCTACGCCGGTGCCGAGCCGATCCAGCCGCAGGATATTGCCGAGACCATTTTCTGGATCCTCAACCAGCCGGCGCACATCAACATCAACAGCCTGGAGCTGATGCCGGTGAGCCAGGACTGGGCTGGGTTCTCGATCGACCGTTCGGTCAAAGGTTAATCCGAAGGCCTCTTCGCGGGGCAAGCCCGCTCCCACATCGATGGTCCTCCCAAGCCTCCCAGTGAAAGCCTAAGCTTTCACTGGGAGGACCATTTCATTAGGTAAAGCGCCGTGCACAAATACCTGTGGGAGCGGGCTTGCCCCGCGAATGCGTTAGCTCAAGCGCTGCAAGCCTTCCAGGCAAGTCGCCAAGTGATAAGGCGTAGTCGAAGGCATGTCATGCCGGCTGACGGCACCCTCACTGTCCCGGCACTCATACCAGCCGCCATCATGCAGGAACCGCTGCTCCAGCGCCCGCAACTGCGCAGCCAGCTTCGCTTCACTCCCCGCGCGTAATACCAGCGCCCGCAAGTACTCCGCCTGGGCCCAGATCCGCTGGGTGGCATCGATCACCTTGCCGTCCACTGCCAACATCGCCAATACGGCCGAATCCTTCACTCCGCACTGTTCGGCATAATCGAACGCGCGGGCAATCGAAGCGTGCAGTGGGGTTTCGCGTAGCAGTGCCGAGGTATCGAGCAGATAGAACCACTCGAATTGATGGCCGGGTTCGAACCAGTTATCCACAGCCCCGCGTGGTTTTTCCAGCATCAGGCCATGCTGCGGTTCGATGAACTGCGCCTGCAGGGCATCGCACAGTTGCAGCAACGCCTGCTGCACGCCGTGATCTTCACGCACGGCAAGCACCTGCAGGAAAGCTTCGGCCAGGTGCATCTGCGGGTTCTGCAGTGGGCCGCTGCCCAGGTCGGCCCAGTCTTCACCGAGGCTGGCCTCGTACAGGCCGTCGTCGCGGGCGAACTGCTCACTGACGATTTCCAGGGCAGCGTTCAGCGCGGAGGCCACCAGGCTGTCGCCGACCTTGCCCCAGTAATGCGCGCAGGCAAACACGATGAACGCGTGGGTGTAGAGGTCTTTGCGGCGGTCCAGCGGCTTGCCTTCGGCATCGATGCTGTAGAACCAGCCGCCGTGTTCGGCATCATGAAAATGCCGCTGCAGCGAGCGGAACAACGCCGCCGCCCGCTCTGCCGAGCCCGGTTGCTCGATGCGGCTGCTGAACAGGTACAGCTGGCGCGCACAGGCCATCGCCCGGTAGCGCTGAACCGGCAATGGCCGGTGCTGGGCATCCAGGGCCTCAAAGGGCAGGGCCATTTCGACATTCCAGCCCGGGCCTTGCCACAACGGCACGATACGCTCGGCGAAGTGCTGGTTGAAGCGGGCCAGTTCGGGCGGGGTGGGGCGGGGGTCGGACATGAAAGCGCTCGTCACAATCGGGCAGTGCGCCATGGTAGCAGAACTGGGGTTTTGGGTTGTTTACGTGGGCCTCTTCGCGAGCAAGCCCCGCTCCTACAGGTCGTTGAACTGCTCTTGAAAACGGTGCCATTCGTGTGGGAGCGGGCTTGCCCGCGAAGAGGCGATTACAGCCCACAGATCAGCTCGGGTTGCTCAGCCCTTGCCAATGCCGTGCGCCGACGAAGATGAAGCGCAACTGCTGGGTGATCTTTTCCTGTGCGGTCAGGGCCTGTGGATAACCCGCGTCGGGGTTGTCGATCAGCTCGGGCAGGGTGGCGAACACCGTCTTCACCACAAGGTCGGCCATCACCGCCAGCGCCGCGCCGTCCAGGTGCTGCCAACGTTTCATGCGCGCGAGGTCAGTAGCCAGGTCGTCACTGATGTCTTGGCGCAGGCGTGCAATCGCCTGGCGAACCGCCTGCGAGCCGCCGTATTGCTCACGGGCCAGGAACAGGAACTGGGCCCGGTGGGCGGCGACCACGTCGAGGAAGATACGCACCGAGGCGTCGGTGATGCCGCCAAACTCGAATTCGTTCTGGCGCACCAGGCGGATAGTCTGGCGGAAGGTGGTATCGACCTCGGCCACCAGGGCCAGGCCGAGAGCGTCCATGTCGGAAAAATGCCGGTAGAAACCGGTCGGCACGATACCCGCCGTTTTCGCCACTTCGCGCAGGCTGATGCTGCCGAAGCCACGGCCACTCTCCATGAGCTGGCAGGCGGCATCGAGCAGGGCCTGGCGGGTCTGTAGCTTCTGTTCGGCACGCGGCAGCATGGGTCAGGATTCTGTGTCGGTCGAGGCAGGGCACTCTAGATAATAAAACGAAGCCCGGTCAATGGACCGGGCTTGGAGGTGAGCAGGCATTGTGCTGCAGGTTGTTCTTTTCGGCCATGGCGATCAGCTCACACGGCTGAGTTCAACCAGGCGATCCGAGCCACCTTCAGCTACGCGGCCACTTTGTTCGATCAAGCGGTCCGAGCCACCTTCAGCTACGCGGCCACTTTGTTCGATCAAGCGGTCCGAGCCACCTTCAGCAACACGGCCACTTTGTTCGATCAGTCGGTCCGAGCCACCTTCAGCTACGCGGCCACTTTGTTCGATCAGGCGGTCCGAGCCACCTTCGGCAACGCGGCCACTTTGTTCGATGAGGCGATCAGAACCACCTTCGGCAACGGTTTTCAGCGGCTGGGCGATTTCAGCGGCGCTGGAGCGCGATTCGGCGGAGAGGTGCTGATCGGCAGCTGGCAGGGCGAAGGCGTTGGCAGCAAGGATGGACAGGGTCAGGGTCAGCAGGTGGCGTTTCATGATTTCGGTGCTCCTCTGGGGGGCTGGAAAGTGGGTACGGAGCCAATGCTACGCCCGGTAACGCCAGAGAAAAGTTCATAAGGATAATGGTAACAATCGACAGCATTGATAGAGGTCGCCAGAGGCTCTAAAGCGGCTATCTCGACGTGAATAGTGGCTGTTTGCCTCTATCTTTGGCGAGTAACGCTACGCCGCTGGCCTGACCAAATGCTGAGCAAGAAGCCAGGAAAAACTTCGCTATCATGGCGCCACAGATAAAACCCAGCGGGTTTTCATCAGTCCGAGTTAATGAGTGCCATCGGCACCCGCTACGTGCCATGCCGTCAGGAGAATCACGCAATGACGCGACCCGCCAGAATCCTCGTCTGGACCCTTGCCACCCTGTTGACCCTGCTGGCCATACTGGTGGTGGTAATCGCCACCTTCGACTGGAACCGCGTCAAGCCGTTGCTCAACGAGAAGGTCTCCGAGGCCCTGCACAGGCCTTTCGCAATCAATGGCAACCTTGCAGTGCAGTGGCGTACCGAACCTGAAGAAGGCGGTTGGCGCGCGTGGGTGCCTTGGCCGCATTTCATCGCCGAAGACCTGACCCTGGGCAACCCCGAGTGGCTCAAGGCGCCGACCATGGTCGGCCTCGAACGTGTCGAGTTCCGCCTGGCGCCGCTGCCGCTGGTGTTCCAGCAGATCGTCATCCCGCGTATCAACCTGACCAAACCGACCGCCAGCCTTACCCGCCTGGCCGATGGCCGTGCCAACTGGGCCTTCGACTTCGGCCCCAAGGACGAACACGCAGAGCCCTCGAAATGGCAGCTGGATATCGGCGCCATTGGTTTTGATCAAGGCAATGTCAGCCTCGACGACCAGACCCTGAAGACCAGCATGAAGGTGCAGATCGACCCGCTGGGCAAGCCGATCCCGTTCAGCGACATCGTCGGCAAGGCACATGCCGAGCAAACCGGCGGTGCCCAGGACTATGCCTTCGGCCTCAAGGCGCAGGGCCGCTACAAAGGCCAGCCGGTGTCCGGCACTGGCAAGATCGGTGGCCTGCTGGCACTGCAGGACGCCAGCCAACCCTTCCCCTTGCAGGCCGACGTACGCATCGCCGATACCCATGTGGTGCTTGCCGGTACCCTGACCGACCCGCGCAACCTCGGCGCGCTTGATCTGCGCCTGCGGCTGTCCGGCAAAAGCCTGGGCAACCTCTACCCGCTGACCGGCGTGACCTTGCCGGATACACCGGCCTATGCCACCGACGGCCACCTCAATGCCAACCTGCATGCCGCGCAGGGCGCGACCTTCAATTACCAAGGCTTCAACGGCAAGATCGGCGACAGTGATATCCACGGTGACCTGGCCTTCGTCGCCAGCCAGCCACGGCCCAAGCTGTCCGGTAAGCTGGTCTCGAACCAGCTGTTGTTCAAGGACCTGGCGCCGCTGATCGGGGCCGATTCCAACGCCGAACAGAAGGCACGCGGCGGGGCCAGCAAGCAGCCGGCAGGCAAGGTGCTGCCGGTGGAGGAGTTCCGTACCGAACGCTGGCGGGCCATGGATGCCGACGTCGAATTTGCCGGTAAGCGCATCGTCCACAGTGAACAATTGCCGTTCAATGACCTGTCTGCCCACGTGATTTTGGAAGATGGCCTGCTGCGCCTGGAACCGCTGCGCTTTGGCGTGGCTGGCGGCAACCTGGCCTCCAGGATCCGCCTGGACGGGCGCAGCGTACCCTTGCAGGGCCGCGCGCAGCTGACTGCGCGGGGCTTCAAGCTCAAGCAGTTGTTCCCCAGTTTTGCGCCGATGCAGACCAGCTTTGGCGAACTCAACGGCGATGCTGACATCACCGGCCGCGGTAACTCGGTCGCAGCGCTGCTGGGCACGGCCAATGGCGACCTGCGCATGCTGATCAATGATGGCGCGATCAGCCGCAGCCTGATGGAAATCGCCGGGTTGAACGTGGGCAACTACGTGATTGGCAAGTTGTTCGGCGACGAGGATGTGCAGATCAACTGCGCGGCGGCCGATGTCGGCATCAAGGATGGGCTGGCGACAACGCGCCTGTTCATCTTCGATACCGAGAACGCGATTATCTACATCAATGGCACGGCCAACTTTGCCAGTGAGCAGCTTGATCTGAAGATCACCCCGGAATCCAAAGGCCTGCGGCTGTTCTCGTTGCGTTCGCCGCTGTATGTACGGGGGCCATTCGCCAAGCCCAGTGCGGGTGTGCAGGCGCTGCCGTTGGCCTTGCGTGGTGCGGGGATGGTGGCATTAGGGGTGGTCGCGGGGCCGGCGGCGGGGCTGCTGGCATTAATCGCGCCGAGCAGTGGCGATGAGCCTAATCAGTGCACGCCGTTGTTGCAGCAGATGAAGGCGGGCAAGGCGCTGACTGAGGTCAAAGGCAAGAAATAGGTGAAGGGGGGCCGCTTTGCGGCCCATTCCGGCCGGTCCGGCGCCCCGGCAAGGCCGCTCCCACAGGTTCAGGCTTTGCGGAGCACTTGTGGGAGCGGCCTTGTGCCGCGAAAGGGCTGCAAAGCAGCCCCAGCGATTACAGCCCTTGCAGCAGATCGGACATATCGTCCGCATGCTCTTCTTCCTGCGCCAGGATGTCTTCGAAGATACGCCGCGTGGTCGGGTCGCTATCCCCAATGTACTGAATGATCTCCCGGTAGCTGTCGATCGCGATGCGTTCGGCGACCAGGTCTTCCAGCACCATTTCTTTCAGATTACTGCCCGCCACGTACTGGGCATGGGAATTCTTGGTCAGGTTATCCGGGTTGAAATCCGGCTCGCCACCCAACTGCACGATCCGCTCGGCCAGCTTGTCGGCATGCTCGGCTTCCTGGTTGGCATGTTCGAGAAACTCCTCGGCCGCAACGCTGGCCTTGATACCGCTGGCCATGAAGTAGTGGCGCTTGTAACGCAGCACGCAGACCAGCTCGGTAGCCAGCGACTCGTTCAGCAGGCGCAGGATTTCGGTACGGTCGGCGTGGTAACCCTCGGTCACCGCGCCTTGCTCGACGTGCTGGCGGGCACGTTCGCGCAGGGTTTTCACATCGGTCAGTTCAACGTTGCTCATGGTTATCTCCAAACGGATCAGGACGGGGGGGCAAGGTGTACCGAAGGCTCACGCGCCGTGGACGGCGTCGCTGTCCTCTTCTCGTTGCTTGCAGGTCTTGAAGCCCTTCGCATCGACATGCCCGGTGGCGTCGAAACGCACGTAGTAGGGCTGCTGCTGGCCGTCGCGGTTGAGGATGTAGTCGTTGCAGGTGCCCCCATGCGGCAGGTCGATCACGTTGGAGGGGCTACCACCGATGGCAATGACCTTCTGCATGGTCATGCCGTGTTCGACCTGCTTGACCAGCGGCTCATCGCGGTAAGTGACGTAATCCACCGGGTTTTCCGGGCGGCTGCCGCAGGCGGCGAGGGTTGCGCTGGCCAGAAGGATTGCCAGGGTCTGCTTGTACATGGTCCCGCTCCTTGCTCAGGGGTTTGTTCTGGTTTGGAACCGCGCGGCGCGTCAGGAGTTCGATTGCGATGGTCATCGAAGCCGCTGTAGTGTGGGCCGTCGTCCACGGAGAGGGGCAGGGCAATGGGGCAGGAACTGGCTACGCGATACCCTGTGGTGCTGGTGCCGGGCATGCTCGGTTTCGTTCGGGTGCTGCTCTACCCCTACTGGTTCGGGATTGTGCCGGCCTTGCGCAAGGGCGGCGCGCGGGTACATGCCGTGCAGGTGTCGCCGTTGCATTCCAGCGAAGTACGCGGCGAGCAGTTGCTGGCGATCATCGAAGACATCTGCCAGCGCAGCGGCGCGCCCAAGGTCAACCTCATCGGCCATAGCCAGGGCGCCCTGGATGCGCGCTATGCGGCCGCGAAACGGCCCGACCGGGTGGCTTCGGTGACGTCGGTGGCCGGGCCCAATCATGGCTCTGAACTGGCCGATCACCTGGAGCGCACGGCGCCTGGCGATTCACCTCAGGGGCGTATTCTCAAGGCCGTGCTGCATGGCCTGGCAGTGCTGCTGGTAGGGCTGGAAACCGGTTGGCGGCGTGACCGCTTGCCCATCGATGTGCACGCCTCGCACCAGTCGCTGACCAGCGCCGGGGTGGCGCTGTTCAACCAGGCGTATCCACAGGGCCTGCCCGACACCTGGGGCGGTGAAGGGCCGGCTGAGGTCAATGGCGTGCGCTACTACTCCTGGTCGGGCACCTTGCAGCCCGGCCTTACCGACCAGGGGCGCAACCGTTTTGACGGCAGCAACCGCTTTTGCCGCCTGTTCGCCCGCAGTTTCGTCAAGGAAAAGGGCCATTGTGATGGCATGGTCGGGCGCTTCAGCTCACACCTGGGGCAGGTGATCGGTGATGACTATCCGCTCGACCACCTGGACATCGTCAACCAGTCGCTGGGGGCGGTGGGCAAGGGCGCGGAACCGGTGCGGCTGTTCACCGAGCACGCGGCCCGGCTCAAGGCTGCGGGGTTGTAAGGCGGCGCACGGGTGTGGTCCAGCGTTCGGCAAGAATCACCCCGACCAGGGTCAGCAGGCCGCCGACCAGGTGGTAGCTGGCCAGTTGTTCCTCCAGCACCACGGCGGCGATCAAGGCGGTTGCCAGTGGCAGCAGGTTGAAGAACAGTGTGGTGCGGCTTGGCCCCAGGCGATGCACGGCTTGCATCCATACCAGCGGTGCGATCATCGAGGCCAGCACGCAAGCGTACAGCACCAGGCCGATGTTGCGAGCGTTCAGCCCGGTCTTCTGCGACAGCAGGAACAGCGGCAGCAACACAACGATGGCCACCAGCACCTGCAAGTACAACAACTGCAAGGGCGGCAGGCGCAGCTGCCATTTCTTCAGCAGGAAGCTGTACAGCGCGTAGGCCAGGGTGGCCACCAGCATCAGCAGGTCGCCGCTGTTCAGGCCCTGCTCCAGCAAGGCACCTGGTTGGCCCGCACTGACCACTTCCAGCACGCCGAAGAACGACACCACCGCGCCGGCCAAAGCACCGTAGCTCAGGCGCTGACCGAGCCAGGCGATGGACAGGGCCAGCGACATCAACGGCATCAGCGAGAGGATGATGCCCATGTTGGTGGCGCTGGTGATGCTGGCGGCGAAGTACGCCAGGCTCTGGTACAGGGCCATGCCCAGCACGCCGAGGACGAACACCTTGCCCAGGTGCGGGCGGATGGCGGTGCGGTTGCGCCACACGGCGGGCAGCAGAAACGGGGTGAACAGCAGGCCAGCCAGCAGCCAGCGGTAGAAGCCGATCTCGGCGGGGTGGATGGCACCGGCGGACAGCTTGGTGACCACGGTGTTGCCAGCCCAGATGAGGATGGCGAGGAGGGGGAAGGTGTAGTTCATATCGCGGTTACTCGGTTTGGCCAGGTTGGGGCTGCCTTGCAGCCCTTCGCGGGTAAGCCCACTCCCACAGATACAGGGGCAGCGCTCTAGCTGTGGGAGCAACTGTCTTCTTGTGGAAGCTGGCCTTGCCGGCGATGGGGCGCGTAGCGCCCCAGGCCCGGCTGTGCCGGGCATCGCCAGCAAGGCTTGCTCCTACGAATGAGCTATTTGCTCCTTCCAGGGCGTTCCGGTCTTGAGCATCGCATTTAGCCTCACTATCAATACTCGCATACACGCCACCACCGATACTTTCGCGCACTTCCCCTGGGCTCGCAGTGCTTTGTAGCGCTCGCAGAAGTCCTTGTTGTGCCGTATCACCACCCAGCAGGCCATATAGAGCGCCCGCCTGACTTGTGAGCGCCCCCCCCAGATTGAACGCTTGCCCGACTGCTTGCCGCTGTCCTGGTTGAACGGCGCAACACCGACCAAGGCGGCAATTTCCTTCTTATCCACCTGGCCCAGCTCTGGCAGCAAGGCCATCAGCTTTCCGGCAGTAATCAGACCAATTCCTTTGACTTGAGTGAGCTGTTTAACCCGGTCATCAGGCAAAGCTGCTGCCTGCTGTGCGATCTCTTGTTCCAGCGCTCGAATTTCACCCTTCAGATAGGCGATGTGTTGTTCCAACCGCAAACAAACACTGGGAGCCCGCGCCTGCTTCAGGCGCCGCTTGTCATCGTCGCGCTGTTGGACGAAGCGATCCCGCTGCATAAGCAGTTCGCGCAGCAAGGCCCGCTCGGGTGTCATCACCTGGCAAGGCCGTGGGGGCATAACTTCAGCCAGGTGAGCCAAAACAGCTGCGTCAATGGGATCGGTCTTGGCGCGTTTACCCATCGACTTGGCAAAGTCCCGGGCACGACTGGGATTGATCCGGCAAACCGGAAAATCGGCATCCTGCAGCGCTTTGAGGACATTGCACTCGTAGCCACCGGTAGCTTCGAGCAAGACCATTGAAACTGCATACCCGCCAAGCTTTTCGACGAGCAGTTGGAATCCCTTCAAGTCATTGGAAACACTGAAGTTCACCCCCTCAGGGCGGATGTGAACAGCAAGTGTGGCACTGGAAACATCGATGCCGACAGAGGAAGACATGGCCAAACCCTCTTAAACTCAAGGAGTGAGAGCGCTTTGGCTTGGCCCACGCTTGTGATTCGAGATTACGCCCCTCATCCAACTGTTCGGGCTCTCGCCAAAGTGGAACGGTGAATGGCAGCTTTTGCTCCCACACGTGCTCTGGGCACCTCGGGCTATCAGCTTGCCATTCACCGCTCTCACTTCAGATTCTATTCCCTCTCCAAGACACAAGCGGGCTTGCCCGCGAAGGCCTGCGCAGCAGGCCCCTATAGCCCGGTATTATCCGCTGTCTGTTCACAAGCCTATACTTGTATCCAGACAACCCGCCCTTTGAAGCAGACAGCATGCCGCGCAAATACCTCGTGATCCCAGGTTTCGACCAACTCCCGGCGCCGGTGTACTTTCGCCACGACGAATTCGGCGCTCGCACCCACAGCGCCCCCCACTGCCACGCCTGGGGCCAGCTGAACTACGCCGCCCACGGCGTCATGCACCTGGACGTCGAAGGCCAGCGTTTCCTTTCGCCGCCGCACTATGCCGTGTGGGTGCCGCCGGGCACCGAACATGGCTGTTACAACCCACAGGCCATCGTCTATCGCTCGGTCTACCTGGACCGCAGCCTGTGCGCCGACCTGCCGCAACAGCCGTGCAGCCTGGTCATCAGCGATATCCTCAAGGCCATCCTCGGCGACTTCGCTCGGCGTGAGCTGAGCGTGGCGCAGGACGAGCGCGACCAGCGCCTGGTGCAGGTGCTGCTCGACCAGTTGCTGCTGGCGCCGACCCAGACCTGCTACCTGCCCTTCGCCCGCAGCGAGGGCCTGGGCCAGGTGCTCGACGGTTTGAGCCACGCCCCGGGTGACAATCGCCCGCTGGCCGACTGGGCGGCGCAGGTGCATGTCAGCGAACGGACCCTGGCCCGTCAGTTCATCCGCGAACTGGGCATCAGTTTTGGCGAGTGGCGCCTGCGCCTGCGCTTTCTGCGGGCTATCGAGGCGCTGGAAGCGGGCTTGCCTATCCAGGCCATTGCCTTCGACCTCGGCTACAGCAGCGCCTCGGCATTCATTGCCATGTTCCAGCGCCAGGCCCACTGCACCCCGGAGCAGTACCGGCGTCAGGCGCGGGCTGGGGTGTAAGCATTTTTGTCTACACTCAGTTGCACCACCGTGCATTGGGCGCGGAGACCAGGAGACCACTCCATGAAGCTGTTGCAAATGCCATTGCTGGTATTGGCTGTGTTGTTCAGCGCGCAGGGATTCGCCGCCACCGCGCAACAGGAAAAGATGACCACGTGCAATGCCGACGCCACCGCCAAGGCGCTCAAGGGCGATGAGCGCAAGGCGTTCATGAGCAACTGCCTGAAGAAGAGCGTGCCTGCCACCCAGCAGGAAAAGATGAAGACCTGCAACGCCGATGCCAGCACCAAAGCACTCAAGGGTGACGAACGCAAGGCGTTCATGAGCGACTGCCTTAAGAAGAAATGACCTGCGCCTATGCCTGTAGGACGAAGGCTGGCAGACTGCGGGTCTTTTCCGTTGTCTGCCCCTGAGGCTGTATGACTTTCACCCCCCGCCAGGTCACCCTGGCCAGTTGGATCATCGTGTTTGCCGGCCTGTTGCTGGCGCTGCCCCTGAAGCTGCTGCCGAGCCTGCTTGCCGGTTTGCTGGTGTTCGAACTGGTCAACATGCTCACGCCGCGGTTGCAGCCACTGATTGCCGGGCAACGCGCCCGCTGGCTGGCCGTGGCCCTGCTCGGCACCTTGGTGGTCAGTACCCTGACCCTGCTGATCGCTGGCGCGTTCAGCTTCCTGCTGCACGAGGCGGAGAACCCCGGGGCTTCGCTGGACAAGTTCATGGCCCTGGTCGAGCGGGCCCGTGGGCAGTTGCCGCCGTTCATCGAAGGCTACCTGCCGGCCAGTGCCGCCGAGTTCAAAGTGGCCATCGGCGACTGGCTCAAGAGCCACCTGGGCGAGCTGCAACTGGTGGGCAAGGGCATGGCGCACATGTTCGTCACCTTGCTGATCGGCATGATCCTCGGGGCCATCGTTGCCCTGCAGCGTATCCCTGACATTTCTCGGCGCAAGCCGTTGGCGGCAGCCTTGTTCGAACGCCTGAGCCTGCTGGTGCAGGCGTTTCGCAACATTGTCTTCGCGCAGATCAAGATCTCGCTGCTCAACACCACCTTCACGGGCATTTTCCTGGCCGTGGTGCTGCCGATGTTTGGTGTGCACCTGCCGCTGACCAAGACGCTGATCGTGCTGACCTTCCTGCTCGGCCTGCTGCCGGTGATCGGCAACCTGATGTCCAACACCCTGATCACCATTGTCGGGCTGTCATTGTCGATCTGGGTGGCGATGGCGGCGTTGGGGTATCTGATCGTTATCCACAAAGTCGAGTACTTCCTCAACGCGCGGATCGTGGGCGGGCAGATCAGTGCCAAGTCATGGGAGCTGCTGCTGGCGATGCTGGTGTTCGAGGCGGCATTCGGCTTGCCGGGGGTGGTGGCGGGGCCGATCTACTATGCCTACCTGAAGAGTGAGCTCAAGCGGGTGGAGCTGGTCTAGCCTGAATGGGCCTCTTCGGGGCAAGCCCGCTCCCACAGGTACACCACAGTGTTCAAGTACAGTGGAGTACCAGTGGGAGCGGGCTTGCCCGCGAAGAGGCCCACTCAGGCGGTAGAGAAAACCTCAGGCTGTCCCGTACCGCTTGCGCGCCTCGATCGCCAACCCGCTACCAATGCTGCCGAAGATATTGCCTTCCACATGCCGCGCATTAGGCAGCATCGCCGCCACGCTGTTACGCAGCGCCGGAATCCCGCTCGAACCGCCGGTAAAGAACACCGTATCCACCTGCCCTTCGCTCACCCCGGCCTTGTTCAGCAGCTCGCTGACGCTGCCGCGCACGCGCTCCAGCAGGCCATTGATGGCGTCTTCGAACACCGCGCGGGTCAGCTGTGCCGTCAGCTCAGGCTCTACCCGGCGCAGGTCGATGTGGCGGCTGTCGTGCTCGGTCAGCTCGATCTTGCTGGCTTCCACTTCCATCGCCAACCAGTGGCCAGCACGCTGCTCAATCAGCTGGAACAGGCGGTCGATACCCAGGGTGTCCTCGATGTCATAGCGCATGTTGCCCAAGGCCAGCTGCGACTTTTGCGAATACAGGGCGTTGATGGTGTGCCAGGTGGCCAGGTTCAGGTGGTAGCTGGTCGGCATCAACGCGCCGCTCTTCATCCGGCTGCCATAGCCGAACAGCGGCATCACGCCCTGTAGGCTCAGCTGCTTGTCGAAATCGGTACCGCCAATGTGCACACCGCCGGTGGCGAGGATATCGCTTTGGCGTTCGGCCACCAGGTGGCGCTCGGGCGACAGGCGGATCAGGGTAAAGTCGGAGGTACCGCCGCCGATATCGACGATCAGTACCAGCTCTTCACGGCTGATGCTCGACTCGTAGTCGAAGGCTGCGGCAATCGGTTCGTACTGGAACGACACGTCCTTGAAACCGATCTTGCGCGCCACGTCGGCCAGGGTGTCCTCGGCTTCCTGGTCGGCGGCCGGGTCTTCATCGACAAAAAACACCGGGCGACCCAGCACGACTTGCTCGAAGCTGCGCTCGGCGGCAGTTTCGGCGCGCTTTTTCAGCTCGCCGATAAACATGCCCAGCAGGTCCTTGAACGGCAGGGCGCTGCCCAGCACGCTGGTGTCGTGCTTGATCAGCTTGGAACCGAGCAGGCTCTTGAGCGAGCGCATCAGGCGGCCTTCGTAGCCTTCCAGGTACTCGTGCAACGCCAGGCGGCCATACACCGGGCGACGCTCCTCGATGTTGAAGAAGACCACCGAAGGCAGGGTGATCTTGCCGTCTTCCAGGGCAATCAGCGACTCGACACCGGGGCGGTGCCAGCCGACCGTGGAGTTGGAGGTGCCAAAGTCGATGCCAAGGGCGCGGGCCGGGGATACGTCAGACATGGGAAAAAAACTTCCGGAGGCAAAACGGCCGCGCAGTTTATGCCAGTTGGCAACAGAATCAAGACCAGTCGTCTGCCATGCAGCAATCCCAAGCGGGCCTTGAAAGGCTATGCTTGACCCCTATCTTCAGTTGCAACACGCAAATTCACATTGGTGATCCATAAATGGACTTCAAAGACTATTACAAGATACTCGGCGTAGAGCCCACGGCGGATGACAAGGCCATCAAGGCCGCGTACCGCAAGCTGGCACGCAAGTATCACCCCGATGTCAGCAAGGAGCGCGACGCCGAGGACAAATTCAAAGAGGCCAACGAGGCCTACGAAGTGCTGGGCGACGCGCAGAAACGTGCCGAATTCGACGAGATCCGCAAGTACGGCGGCCAGCATGGCCGGCCGTTCCAGGCACCGCCAGGCTGGGAAAACCGGGGCGGTGGTGCGGGCGGTGGTTTCGAAGGCGGCGACTTCTCCGACTTCTTCAGCTCGATTTTTGGCGCACGAGGGGGCAGCCCCTTTGGCGGCGCCCGGCAACAGCGCAGCGCAGGCAGGCGAGGGCAGGACGTGGAGCTGGAACTGGCGGTTTTCCTTGAGGAAACCCTGAGCAAGGAATCCAAGCAGATCAGCTTCCAAGTGCCGCAAACCAATGCCGCCGGGCAGCGCACCGGGTTCACCACCAAGACCCTGAACGTCAAGATCCCCGCCGGGGTGACCGACGGCGAGCGCATCCGCCTCAAGGGCCAGGGTGCACCAGGCAGTGGCGGCGGGGCCAATGGCGACCTGTTCCTGACCATTCGCATGGCACCGCATCCGCTGTTCGATGTCGAAGGTCATGACTTGATCATCACGGTGCCATTGGCACCGTGGGAGGCTGCGCTGGGCGCCAAGGTGGCGGTGCCGACCTTGGACGGCAAGATCAACCTGACCATCCGCCCCGACAGCCAGAGCGGCCAGCGCCTGCGTGTGCCGGGCAAGGGCCTGGCCAACAAGCACGGCGAGCGTGGCAACCTCTATGCGCAGCTCAAAGTGGTCATGCCGACTGCATCCGACGCGTCTACCCGTGAACTGTGGGCCAAGCTTTCCGAGACGGCCGCGTTCAACCCGAGGGCACAATGGAGTAAGTGATCATGAGCAGCACCCTGATCGTTCAACTGGACATGCGCACCCTTTGCCAGGAGGCCGACATCACGGCCGACTACGTGGTCGAGATCGTCGAGCACGGTATTGTTGAACCGAAAGGGCGAACGCCGGAGGACTGGCTGTTCGATGATCAGGCGCCGCTGCTGGCCAAGCGGGCGGCGAAGCTGCACCAGGAGCTGGAGCTGGAGTGGGAAGGCGTGGCGCTGGCGCTGGAGCTGTTGCAGGAAGTGCAGCAGTTGCGCAGTGAGAACAGCATGCTGAGGCAGCGGCTGGGGCGGTTTACCCAGATGTAGATGTGTTTGCCTGTCAGGGCCTCTTCGCGGGGCAAGCCCGCTCCCACAGTAACTCCACTCACTCTGAATGCAGTGGGGTACCTGTGGGAGATGCTCAAGCAGCGGCTGGGGCGGTTTACCCAGATGTAGATGTGTTTGCCTGTCAGGGCCTCTTCGCGGGGCAAGCCCGCTCCCACAGTTACTCCACTCAATCTGAATGCAGTGGGGTACCTGTGGGAGATGCTCAAGCAGCGGCTGGGGCGGTTTACACAGATGTAGATGTGTTTGCCTGTCAGGGCCTCCGCGGGGCAAGCCCGCTCCCACAGTTACTCCACTCAATCTGAATGCAGTGGGGTACCTGTGGGAGCGGGCTTGCCCCGCGAAGAGGCCGGTGCAGGCAGCATAAAGCTTAAGCGGGCTCAGCCCCTGGATTCAGCACCAACTGCATGAAGGTCAAATCCAGCCACCGCCCAAACTTCACCCCCACCTGCGGCATCTGCCCGGTCACCACGAACCCCAGCCGTTCGTGCAGGCGTACCGACGCCGCATTGCCACTTTCGATCGCCGCCACCATCACATGCTTGCCACAGCCCCGCGCGCGCTCGATCAATGCGACCATCAACTGCGGCCCCAGGCCTTTGCCGCGCTGGTCGCCACGAATGTACACCGAGTGCTCCACGGTGTGGCGAAACCCTTCGAACGGCCGCCAGTCGCCGAACGATGCATAGCCCAGCACGCCCGTCTCATCTACCGCCACCAGAATCGGGTAGCCCTGCTGTGCGCGGGCCTCGAACCAGGCCTGGCGGTTGGCCAGGTCCACCGGGGTTTCGTTCCAGATCGCCGTGGTGTTACGCACGGCGTCGTTGTAGATGTCGAGGATGCCCTGCACGTCGGCGGGCAAGGCGTCGCGAATTTCCTGGCTCATTGCAGCGTCTCACAAGGTTGATGGGCGCAGATTAAATGGTTACCAGCCCGCGTACACCTTCTGCCTGCATGTTTTCCCCGCGCCCGCGCTGGATGATCTCGCCACGGGCCATTACCAGATACTGGTCGGCCAGTGCTTCGGCGAAATCGTAGAACTGCTCCACCAGCAAGATGGCCATGTCGCCACGTTCGGCGAGGCGCCGGATGACCGCGCCGATTTCCTTGATCACCGAGGGCTGTATGCCTTCGGTGGGCTCGTCGAGGATCAACAGGCGTGGCCGGCTGGCCAGCGCTCGGCCAATGGCCAGCTGTTGCTGCTGGCCGCCGGACAAGTCGCCGCCCCGGCGCTGTTTCATTTGTTCGAGTACTGGGAACAATTCGTAGATGAAGGCGGGCACTTCACGGGCCTCGCGGGCGGGGAAGCGCGACAGGCCCATCAGCAGGTTTTCCTCGACGGTCAGGCGCGGGAAGATCTCGCGGCCCTGGGGCACGTAGGCAATGCCGGCCTGGACCCGTTGCTGGGGCTTGAGCGTGGTGATCGGCTTGCCTTCCCATTCGACGCTGCCTTCGCGGGCGGCGACCAGGCCCATCAGGCAGCGCAGCAGGGTGGTCTTGCCCACGCCGTTGCGGCCCAGCAGGCAGGTGACTTCGCCGACCTTGGCCTCGAAGGACAGGCCGCGCAGGATGTGGCTGCCGCCGTAGTATTGGTGCAGGGTGTCGATTTTGAGCATGAGAGTGTTCCTGTTTTTTACTCTGGCTGCACCGGCCCTTTCGCGGGGCAAGCCCGCTCCCACAGGTACACCACAGTGCCCAAATCCAGTGGTGTACCTGTGGGAGCGGGCTTGCCCCGCGAAAGGGCCGGCACAGGCTGCGAAGATCATCGGCCCAGGTACACCTCGACCACGCGTTCATCCGCCTGCACCTGCTCCAGCGAGCCCTCCGCCAGCACGCTGCCCTGGTGCAGCACTGTCACATGGTCAGCAATGCTGCCGACAAACCCCATGTCATGCTCCACCACCATCAGCGAATGCTTGCCGGCCAGGCCCTTGAACAGTTCAGCGGTGAATTCGGTCTCGGCATCGGTCATGCCGGCCACCGGCTCGTCGAGCAGCAACAGTTGCGGCTCCTGCACCAGCAACATGCCGATCTCCAGGAACTGCTTCTGGCCGTGGGACAGCAGCCCAGCCTGGCGCTGCGCCAGAGGCTGCAAGCGCAGGGTGGCGAGCACCGCGTCAATGCGCTGCTGCTGCTCACCACTCAAACGCGCGGCCAGGCTGGCCCACACCGACTTGTCGGCCTTCAGCGCCAGCTCCAAGTTCTCGAACACCGTCAGCGCTTCGAACACCGTCGGTTTCTGGAACTTGCGGCCGATACCGGCCTGGGCGATCTGGTATTCGCTCATGCGGGTGAGGTCGAGGGTGTCGCCAAAGAATGCGCTGCCGGTGTCGGGGCGGGTCTTGCCGGTGATCACGTCCATCATGGTGGTCTTGCCCGCGCCGTTGGGGCCGATGATGCAGCGCAACTCGCCTACGCCGATGTACAGGTTGAGCGCGTTAAGGGCCTTGAAGCCATCGAAGCTGACGCTGATGCCTTCCAGGCTCAGCACCGTGCCGTGGCGGGTGTCCAGGCCCGCTGTGCGGCGGCTGCCCAGGCCGATGGCGTCACGGCCGCTGCCGAGGTTGTCGAACACCGGTTCAAGCATGAACTCCGGGTGCACAGGGGGCACGCCTCTCATGGCTGGCTCCTTTTCTTCAGCATGCCGACCACGCCCTTGGGCAGGTACAGGGTGACGAGAATGAACAGCGCACCGAGGAAAAACAGCCAGAACTCGGGGAACGCCACGGTGAACCAGCTCTTCATGCCATTGACCAGGCCGGCGCCGAGCAGCGGGCCGATCAACGTGCCACGCCCGCCCAGGGCGACCCACACCGCGGCTTCGATGGAGTTGGTCGGCGACATTTCGCTGGGGTTGATGATGCCCACCTGAGGCACGTACAGCGCGCCGGCCAGGCCACACAGCACGGCGCTGAGCACCCACACCAGCAGTTTGAAACCGCGCGGGTCATAGCCGCAGAACATCAGGCGGTTCTCGGCGTCACGCACGGCGGTGAGCAAGCGGCCGAATTTGCTTTGGGTCAGGCGCCAGCACAGGTACAGGCTGGCCAGCAGCAGGCCGACGGTGAGCAGAAACAGCACCGCGCGCGTGCCTTGCGCGGCAATGTCGAAGCCGAGAATGGTGCGAAAACTGGTGAAGCCGTTGTTGCCGCCAAACCCCGTTTCGTTGCGAAAGAACAGCAGCATGCCGGCGAAGGTCAGGGCCTGGGTCATGATCGAGAAGTACACGCCCTTGATCCGCGAGCGGAAGGCGAAAAAGCCGAATACCAGTGCCAGCAAGCCCGGCGCCAGCACCACCAGGCACATGGCCCAAGCAAAGTGCTGGGTGCCGGCCCAGTACCAAGGCAGTTCGGTCCACGACAGGAAGGTCATGAAGCCCGGCAGCCCGTCCCCAGCGGCCTGGCGCATCAGATACATGCCCATGGCGTAGCCGCCGAGGGCAAAGAACAGACCGTGGCCCAGCGACAGCAGCCCGGCATAGCCCCAGACCAGGTCCAGGGCCAGCGCGACGATGGCGTAGCAGAGGATCTTGCCGACCAGGGTCAGGGTGTAGGCCGAGACTTGCAGCGTGTGGTCCGCCGGCAGCAGCGATAGTAACGGCAGCGCCAGCAACAGCAGGACGACGACGGCGCCGATGGCCAGCGACAGGCGCGGCCCGGCTTTTTGCGAAGCGGTGACAAGCAGTGGCTGGTTCATCAGTCGATTACCCGTCCCTTGAGGGCGAACAGGCCTTGCGGGCGCTTCTGGATGAACAGAATGATCAACGCAAGGATGAGGATCTTGCCAAGCACCGCACCGATCTGCGGCTCCAGCAGCTTGTTGGCTATCCCTAAGCCGAAGGCGGCCCAGAGGCTGCCGGCCAGTTGCCCGACACCGCCGAGCACCACCACCAGGAACGAGTCGATGATGTAGCTCTGGCCCAGGTCCGGGCCAACGTTGCCGACTTGGCTCAGGGCCACACCACCGAGCCCGGCGATGCCCGAACCCAGGCCGAAGGCGAGCATGTCGACGCGCCCGGTGGACACGCCACAGCAGGCGGCCATGTTGCGGTTCTGGGTCACTGCGCGCACGTTCAGGCCAAGCCGCGTGCGGTTGAGCAGCAGCCAAGTGAGCAACACCACGGCGAGGGCGAAGCCGATGATCACCAGGCGGTTGTACGGCAGCACCAGATTGGGCAGCAGTTGAACACCCCCGGACAACCACGCCGGGTTGCTGACTTCGACGTTCTGCGCGCCGAACAGCAGGCGGATGGCCTGGATCAGGATCAGGCTGATTCCCCAGGTCGCCAACAGGGTTTCCAGTGGGCGGCCGTAAAGGTGACGGATCACTGTGCGTTCCAGCGCCATGCCGACCCCGGCGCTGACGGCGAAGGCCACGGGCAGGGCAATCAGCGGGTAGAACTCGATCGCGCCGGGGGCGTAGCGCTGCAGCAGCACCTGGACCATGTAGGTGCTGTAGGCGCCGAGCATGAGCATCTCGCCATGGGCCATGTTGATCACCCCGAGCAGGCCGAAGGTGATCGCCAGGCCTAAGGCCGCCAGCAGCAGGATCGAGCCCAGCGACAGGCCGCTGAAGGCCTGGCCGAGCAGTTCGCCGACCATGAGTTTGCGTTTGACCTGGGCCAGGCTGGTTTCAGCGGCGGTGCGCACGGCTGCGTCGGTTTCCGCGTCGGGTTGCAGCAGGGCCTCCAGGCGCGTGCGGGCGACCGGGTCGCCGGTCTCGCCCAGCAGGCGCACGGCGGCCAGACGTACAGCAGGCTCGCTGGCGCCCAGTTGCAGGTTGGCCAAGGCCAGGCCGAGGGCGGCGTGTACCGCTGCGTCCGGTTCGTTGGCAAAGCGGCGGTCGAGGAAGGCCATCTGTGCAGGCTGCGCGCTCTTTTGCAGTTGCTGGGCGGCGGCCAGGCGTGTGTCGTGGTTGTCGCTGAGCAGTTGGTGGCTGGCCAGCGCGTTGTCGATCAGGCCGCGCAGGCGGTTATTCAGGCGCACCTTGCGGGTGTCGCCTTCGGCGATGCGGCCCTGGCGCAGGTTGTCCAGCAGCGGTAGGCGCGCGGCATCGGGTTGCGCCGCCCAGCCTTCGAGCAAACGGGCTTGCTCGGGGGGCTTGGCGGTGAGGAAGAATTCGCCCTCGCTGGCCTGGGTTGCCAGGGGTATGAGCAGGAGCAGGGTGAGCAGGAGTCTGAGCATGCGAGTAATCCTGGAAATCGGCGGTGGATTCTTCGCGGGACAAGCCCGCTCCCACAGTGGACCTGTGTAAAGCAATCCCTGTGGGAGCGGGCTTGCCCCGCGAATGGGCCGCAAGGCGGCCCCATGCACTCAGTTACCTTTCACTGCATAGTCCGGGCGTTTGTCGTTACCCGGAATGAACGGGCTCCAAGGCTGTGCGCGCAATGGCTGCTCGGTTTCCCAGACCACGCTGAACTGCCCGTCATCCTGGATCTCGCCGATCATCACCGGCTTGTGCAGGTGGTGGTTGGTCTTGTCCATGGTCAGGGTGAAACCGGACGGGGCCTGGAAGCTCTGGCCAGCCAACGCCTCGCGCACCTTGTCGACATCGGTGGACTGGGCTTTCTCGGCCGCCTGCGCCCACATGTGGATGCCCACGTAGGTGGCCTCCATCGGGTCGTTGGTCACGGCTTTGTCAGCGCCGGGCAGGTTCTTGGCTTTGGCGTAGGCCTTCCAGTCGGCGACGAACTTCTGGTTGACCGGGTTATCCACCGACTCGAAGTAGTTCCACGCCGCCAGGTGGCCCACCAGCGGCTTGGTGTCGATGCCGCGCAGCTCTTCTTCGCCTACCGAGAACGCCACCACCGGCACGTCGGTGGCCTTCAGGCCCTGGTTGGCCAGCTCCTTGTAGAACGGCACGTTGGAGTCGCCGTTGACGGTGGAGATGACTGCCGTTTTGCCGCCGGCGGAGAACTTCTTGATGTTGGCGACGATGGTCTGGTAGTCGCTGTGGCCGAATGGCGTGTAGACCTCTTCGATGTCCTTGTCGGCTACGCCTTTGCTGTGCAAGAAGGCGCGCAAGATCTTGTTGGTGGTGCGCGGGTAGACGTAGTCGGTGCCCAGCAGGAAGAAACGCTTGGCGCTGCCGCCGTCTTCACTCATCAGGTATTCCACGGCAGGGATGGCCTGCTGATTAGGCGCGGCGCCGGTGTAGAAAACGTTCGGCGACATCTCTTCGCCTTCGTATTGCACCGGGTAGAACAGCAGGCCGTTGAGCTCTTCGAACACCGGCAGCACTGACTTGCGCGACACCGAGGTCCAGCAGCCAAATACCACCGCCACCTTGTCCTGGGTCAGCAGCTGGCGGCTCTTCTCAGCGAACAGCGGCCAGTTGGACGCTGGGTCGACCACCACCGCTTCGAGCATCTTGCCGTTCACCCCACCCTTGGCGTTGATCTGCTCGATGGTCATCAGCGCCATGTCCTTGAGCGACGTTTCGGAAATGGCCATGGTCCCCGACAGCGAATGCAGGATGCCGACCTTGATGGTCTCGGCGGCCTGAATGCTCCAGCTAAGGCCCATCGCCGCAATCGATGCGCTGAGGGTAAAGGCCTTGATCAGACTGCGACGCTTCATGTGCTCTCTCCGCTGAGTTTTTATCGTGTTGGCCAAGCGGGAGGGGCGTTGCAAGGGGTGTGCCGAGTGGCAGAAGGTGCGAAATAGAGAGGCTGTGCGAGGAAATAGGGCGTGGAGAAGGCCCAGGATGGTGCCTGAATGATTCGCGTGCACAGCATTGGGGCCGCGCGGCGGCCCCAGTGTTATCAGCCGTTACGCACCGCCGTGCGTGGATGGCGCTTGCTGCGCACACCCTGGTAGGTCACTGCCAGCAGCACGAACCAGATCGGCGTAACCAGCAAGGCCGAGCGGGTGTCCGCCTCCAGGCTCAGCAGCACCAGAATGCCGGCAAAGAACGCCAGGCACACGTAGCACATGAAGCGCCCGCCGGGCATTTTGTACTTCGACGCTTGGTGCAGTGCAGCACGGCGTTTGCGGTAGCTGAGGTACGACAGCAGGATCAGCGTCCAGACGAACATGAACAGCACCGCCGACACCGTGGTGATCAGGGTAAACGCCTCGACCACGTCGGGAATCAGGTAGATCAGCACCGCGCCCAGCAACAGGCAAGTGCAGGAGAAATACAGGCCGTTGGCCGGTACCGCGCGGCTCGACAGTTTTTCCAGTGCCTTGGGCGCGTCACCTTCCTGGGCCAGGCCATAGAGCATGCGGCTGGTGGAGAACACGCCACTGTTGGCCGACGAGGCTGCCGAGGTCAGTACCACGAAGTTGATGATGCTGGCCGCTGCCGGCAGGCCGGCCAGCACGAACAGCTCGACGAACGGGCTCTTGCCCGGTACCACGTCGCGCCATGGGGTCACGGCCATGATCGCGATCAGCGCCAGCACGTAGAACATGATGATACGGATCGGGATCGAGTTGATCGCCCGTGGCAGCGTGCGCTCGGGGTTCTTCGCTTCGGCGGCGGTGGTGCCGACCAGTTCGATACCGACAAAGGCGAACACGGCAATCTGGAAACCGGCGAAGAAGCCCATCAGGCCGTTGGGGAACATGCCGCCGTCATTCCACAGGTTGGCCAGTTGCGCGGTGCGCCCGCTCGGCGATTCGAAGCCGGTGATGACCATGTACAGGCCGGTGGCGACCAGGCCGAGGATGGCGACGATCTTGATCAGGGCGAACCAGAACTCCATCTCACCGAACATTTTCACGGTCACCAGGTTCAGTGACAAAAGCACTGCCACGCAGGTTAGCGCGGGTATCCACTGCGGCAGGTCCGGGAACCAGAATTGCGTGTAGGCGGCGATCGCGACCACGTCGGCGATACCGGTGACTACCCAGCAGAACCAGTAGGTCCAGCCGGTGAAGTAGCCGGCCCAGGGGCCGAGCAGGTCTGCCGAGAAGTCGATGAACGACTTGTAGTTGAGGTTCGACAGCAGCAGTTCGCCCATGGCGCGCATGACGAAGAACAGCATGAAGCCGATGATCATGTAGACGAAGATGATCGATGGGCCGGCGAGGCTGATGGTCTTGCCCGAGCCCATGAACAGGCCGGTGCCGATGGCGCCGCCGATGGCGATGAGCTGAATGTGGCGGTTGGTCAGGTTGCGCTGCAGATGCTGCTCTTCAGCGGGCGGGGAAGAGGTCCGGGTCATTGGCTGCATTCCATTGAGGGTCAGTCTTTTTTTGTGAAAGCCAAGTAGGCTAACACGGGCGTCCCAATTCGGGGCGCGACAGATCGACACGACCTTTGCGGTGCAGCGCCTGGCCTCTTCGCGGGGCAAGCCCGCTCCCACAGCAACGCGAGACCTGTGGGAGCGGGCTTGCCCCGCGAAGAGGCCGGTATGCTCAATACTGCAATCAGGCGCTGGCCATCACCCTACGCCGCACCATCAAGCTGTCCACCCCCCACATCACCACCATCGATACCCCCACCAGCGGGAACATCACCCCCAGCGCCACCATCACCCCAACAGCCGTTTTCCAGCGCGGCAAGTCATGACGCAGCGGCGGCACACCCAGCCCGCCCGCGGGCCGGCGTTTCCACCACATCACCAGGCCACTGACCGAACCCAGCAGGATCATCAGACACACCAGCAGAATGATGATCTGGTTAAACGCCCCGAACATCTTGCCTTCGTGCAGCATCACGCCCAGTTCGGTAGCCCGTGCAACCGGGCTGTAATCCTGCCAGCGCACGTCGGCCAGTACCTTGCCGGTGTACTGATCGATATGCAGGGTGGCGTCGTTGCGCGGGTCGTCAGCGAATACCGCGACGGTGAACACACCGTCTGCCGTCGTCGGCAAGGTGATGCTGTAGCCCGGCGCCACCTGGCGCGCAGTGGCAATGTCCTCGACCTGTTGCACGCTCACCTGCGGCGCCGCCGGGGCGTTCGACATCATGTGATGCCCGGCATGTTCGGCATGTGCGCCGGACTGCGGCATGGGGGTGTTCTCCACCGCCCAAGGCACGGTCTGACGATGGGCGCTGTTGAGCTCCCGGGCCTGCTGGTCGGATTTGGGCACGTCGTTCCACATCGCTGCCGGGAAGCGGTTCCACAAATCGGCATACTGCTTGCCCCACATGCCCGTCCAGGTCATGCCACTGAGCAGCATCAACAGCAGCAGGGCCGAGCCCCAGAACCCCGTCACCGCATGCAGGTCACGCCACAGCAGCCGACCGCGCGCGGAAAAACGCGGCCACAGCACGCCAGCGCTGCTGCGCCCGCGTGGCCACCAGAGATACAAGCCGGACACCACCAGCACAATGCCCCAGCCCGCGGCCAGCTCCACCAGGCGATCGCCCACCGTGCCAACCATCAATTCGCCATGCAGGGCGCGGGCAACCGCCTGCAAGTTCTGTTTGCCATCCTGCTCACCGAGCAGCTTGCCGCTGTAGGGGTCGACGAACACGTTCAGTTCGCGCCCGCCGTCATGCACCACGAACTGCGCGCTGCGCTCGGCATCGAGGGGCGGCAGGTATTGGCCGACATGGCCTTGCGGATACGCCTGGCGTACCTCGGCGAGCAGGGTGTCTGCGGCCTGTCGGTGGTGGCCGGCTTCGACCACCATCAAGTCGCGGTACAGCAGCGGGTCGAGCTGCGGCTTGAACAAGTAGATGATCCCGGTGATCGCCAGCAGGATCATGAACGGGGCGACGAACAGCCCCGCGTAAAAGTGCCAACGCCAGGCCAGGTTGTAGAAAGACACGCGTGTTCCGCTCATGGGAACCTCCTGTTTGACCAGGTGAGGGGCGCGACCGTAGCCGCGCCCATTGTTATTGTCAGAAGCTGAAATCGACCTTGGTCCAGAAGGTCCTGCCTGGCTCGTTCACCGGCTGTGGGTCTGTGGCCGGGTAGCCGAACCCGGCGTTCCCGGCCAGGTTCAAGTGCTCGGCGTAGGTTTTGTCGAACAGGTTGTCGACCCCTGCGCTGAGCTTGAGGTTGTTGTTCACCTTGTAGGCACCATTGAGCGAGAACACGCCGAAGCCTGCGCTCTTGTCGTAGTCCTTGCCGACTACGTTGCCCTGGTTTTCGGCGATGCGGTTTTGCGCGGCCACCAGCCGCCACAGCGCACCGACACTCCAGACGTCGCGGCTGTAGGTCAGGCCCAGACGGCTCTCCAGGGGTGGCATTTGCGGTAGCGCTTTGCCATCACTGCTGTTCTTGCCCCAAGCGTAGGCCAGGGTAGCGTCGGCCTTCCAGTTTTCGCTGAGCTTGTAAGCGGCACCCAGCTCGCCGCCCATGATGCGGGCGTCGATGTTCTGGGCCTGGGAGGTGCTCATGCCCATCATGCCGGTGCGGTAGTCGAACAGGATGTAGTCACGGATCTGCCCGACATAACCCGAGGCCCAGGCTTCCAGGCGCGCGTCGCGGTACTGGATGCCGAAGTCGAGCTGGGTGGTCTTCTCTGGCTTGATGCCGTCGAAGGCATTGGCCGCGCCGGCTGGCGCCAGCTTGGGCGAGAACAGCTCCCAGTAGTCGGGGAAGCGCTGGGCGTGGCCGAGGCCGATGTAGGTGGTGGCCGGGATCGCTGCCAGGTCGTGCTCGTAGCGGATGAAGCCGCTGGGCAGTGTATCGGCGCGGGTATCGCCTTCGGTGGCGACGCCTTGGCGAAAATCACGGGCCGAGGCACGGTCGAGGCGGGCGCCGGAGATCAGCCGGTCTTCGCCGCTGACGTACCAGGTCAGCTCGCTGAAGGCACCGTAGTTATGGAAGTCGGCATCTTTGGTCCACGCCTGGCCCTTGTGCGCATCGACGCCCATGCCACCGCGCTTGCGATGCTCGTTGGTCTGCGCATCGATGCCGCTGACCAGTTGCACGTCAGCCCAGCGCCAGGTCGCCTTGACCCTGGCGCCCATGGTGCGGCGGTCGACGTTGCTGACCATCGGCATGCCCATCATGCCGCTGCCGGAGGGCGTGCGCAGGCTGTAGTTGTCCATCACGTGGTCGGCGTAGTTGTAGTAGACCTGTGCCTCGACCTTGTCGAGCACCTCGCCGAGGTTGGACTTTTCGAAGCGCAGCCCCAGGCTCTCGCGCTTGAACTGCGAGCCGTCCATGCCGCGCCCGGCATAGCGTGCTTCGCCATCGCCCTTGCCGGCGGTGAGTTCCAGCAGGGTGTCCGGGTCGGGTGTCCAGCCGAGGGCTACATCGCCGTTCCATTTGTCCCAGCGCGACGGCACGGTGTCATCGTTGCCGTCGTGGTAGTCGTCCGAGCGCGACTGGTTGCCGACGAAGCGGGCATAGCCTTGGCTGTTGCCGGCGGCGGCGTCGAGTACCTTGTCGAAGCGGCCATTGGAGCCGGCCAAGAGGCTTGCGTTGACACGGCTGCCCAGGGTACCGAACTTTTCCGGCTCGCGTTCGAAGAGGATGGTCCCGGCGGAACCGCCAGGGCCCCAGATCACGCTTTGCGGGCCTTTGATCACGGTCAGGCGGTCGTAGG
The DNA here is from genome assembly GCF_025905425.1 of Pseudomonas putida. Classification (NCBI taxonomy): domain Bacteria; kingdom Pseudomonadati; phylum Pseudomonadota; class Gammaproteobacteria; order Pseudomonadales; family Pseudomonadaceae; genus Pseudomonas; species Pseudomonas putida. The sequence continues at coordinate 5,942,223 of NZ_CP109603.1, forward strand.
TTTCCGGCGAGATGTACGAGGTCGGTGCGTCCATGCGGTTAGGGCAGGCACCCAGCATGACGCCGCCATTGGTGAGGATGTTCAGGCGCGAACCGAACATGCCGCGCAACACCGGGTCGCCGTTGGTACCGCCGGAGCGGATAGCCGAGAAACCAGGGATGGTCTTGAGGTAATCGGCACCGTCGCTGGCAGGTACGGGTTGGCGTGGGTCTTTCGGGTTGGTGACCACGGTCAGCGGCGAGCTGGGCGCCACGGCGGTGATCACCGTCGGGCTCAGTTCGGGCGCGTCGTGCACGTGGCCTTCATGGCCAAGGTCGGTGGCCAGGGCCATGGGCGCAATCAGCGAACCGCACAGGGCGGCGATGGTCCCGCGCAGGGACAGGGCAAAAACAGGGGTGCAGCCAGACATAATGATTCCAGTCGATCAGTCATGGGTGTGCGCGAAGCCTCCTGGCTCCGTGCGGACAATGTGGTTTCAGACGCTGATCGAGGAAGGCGGCGCGCGGCTGCGCGCGCCAGGGAATACAGCCTGCCGGGCATGCCCCTGGCGCGTGGGGGCAATCAGGTGGGTGGAGGGGGCTACGACGCCGGCACTGAGCGGGCTGAGGGTTTGTGGCAGTGCGGGGCAGTTGAACAGCAGGCTGCAGTAGCCGCACTTTTCCCACATCACATGCAGCTGGCCGTCGTCGCCATGGCCGTGATGCGAGTCTGCGCCATGCTCATGCTCGGTGGACATCGACATGTCCATCGGCATGCTCATGCCGGCGTGGTGATCCATCGGCATCGACTGGGAAATCAGCGGGCCGATGAAGATCATCCACATGGCGAACAGGCTCAGCCAGCTGCCACCGACGCGCCTGCGTTCAGGGCGGGTGGTACGGCTGGTGCTGTTGCGCGGCAGGCTCATGACGAGTGCCTGTCAGCTAATGGTCAGTGCGCGTGTTCGTGGGCCTGGGGCTGGCCCGAGGGCGCCTCTTTCTGCACGGCGACTTCGACGGTGACGTCACCGGCTTTCTCGAAGTGCAGAGTCAAAGGGAAACGCTTGCCGTCGCTGAGCAGGCTGCGGTCCTTGGGCTGCATCAGCATCACGTGGTAGGCGCTAGGGGCGAAGGTCACGTCCTTGCCGGCGGGCACCACCACGTTGGGCACCTGTTGCATCTTCATGGTGCCGCTGGCTGTCATGGCGTGCTCGTGCAACTGGGCGTCATCGCTGATGGGGCTGTCGACACTCAGCAGGCGGTCATCGGCCTGGCCATTGTTGTGCACGACGAAATACGCGGCGACGTTGGGGGCATTCGGTGGCAGTTGCAGCGACCAGGGGTGCGCGATGTGCAGGTCGCCCACGGTGTATTCGTGGGCTGTGGCGAAGGCGCTGGGCAGCAGCAGGGCGGCCACGACGAGAGCTTGCTTGAGCATGGTGAGTCTCCGATCTGTTCAGGTTCAGGCAGACAGCGTGAGTAACTCAGACCAGGGGAGAGGCACGGGGATTGAGCGCGGGCCATAACTGGCGCGGCGTGGGTTGGTAGTCGGCAAGCTGCGGCGAATGCCCCGCGGTCATTGTCGGCGGGTTGTGCAACTGCGGCGGGTAGCCCGGTAAAGCCAGCAGCGGCGCGGCACCGGAGCAGCACCAGCAGTTCATCATGCTGGCGCTGTCATCGCTTTGCGGGCCGAGGTCGATTTTGGCCAGGGCCTGGACGTCGACTTTGGCCTTGTTGGCCATGCTGGAACAGAAAGCCCCCCACAGCAACTGCTCTGCCGGGCCCTTGGGCGCGGCAGAGGACAGCGGCATGGCCAGCAGGTTGAACAGCACTGCTAGGCAGGCTATCCAGGCAATGTGCCGACGTGGGGGCATGGAGAGATCCGGTCAGGAATCGTGGCGGGTATTGTAAGGCGGAGTATAGGTAAAAAAGGCGGGGTGCGGTGAAGTGACGCAGTTGGTGGTGGTTTCTGGGGCTGCTCTGCAGCCCATTCGCGGGACAAGCCCGCTCCCACAGGCACAGCGCTGACCTCTGGAGTTGCGCAGTTCCTGTGGGAGCGGGCTTGTCCCGCGAATGGGCCGCAGAGCAGCCCCGACATTCTCAAGCCTTGTTGCGGCCCATCAAGCCGCGCACGGTCTCCTGCAGGTCCGCTGGCAACACCACGACTTTGGCATTGTCGCTGCTGGCCAGGTTCTCCATCGCCCCGATGTACCGTTCGCCCAGCAAGTACATGGCCGGCACGGTCTCGTTACCCACCGCCTCTTTTACCAGCGAGATCGCCCGCGCCGAAGCCTCGGCCAGGTTGATCTGCGCCTCGGCATCCAGCTTGGCCGATTGCAGGCGTGCTTCGGCTTCGAGGATCGCCGCCTGTTTGGCACCTTCGGCGCGGGTCACGTCGGCCTTGCGCTCACGCTCTGCTGCCGCCTGGCGCTCCATGGCCAGTTGCATGTTCTCGGATGGCTTGATGTCCTGGATTTCCACCGAGCGCACGGTCACGCCCCAGTCTTCGGTCTGCTCGGACATCGCCTCGCGCAGGCGGGCCTTGATCTGCTCACGGCTGGACAAGGCTTCGTCCAGGTCCATGGCACCGACGATGGCACGCAGCGAAGTCATGGTCAGGCTGGTGACGGCGAAGGAGAAGTTCTGTACGCCGTAAGAGGCCTTCTGCGGGTCGACCACCTTGGCGAAGCACAGGGCATTGGCAACGATCACCGCGTTGTCCTTGGTGATGATTTCCTGCTGCTGCACATCGAGGATGATGTCTTTGGTGGGCAGGCGATAAGCGACCACGTCCACGTAGGGAATGACGATGTTCAGGCCGGGCTTGAGGGTGTTGTTGTAGCGGCCCAGGCGCTCGACGATCCATTCTTCGCCCTGAGGCACGATGCGCACCCCCTTGAACACGGTGATCAGGACGAACAGGGCGAGGGCGCCCACGACGATAAGGCTGGTCATGATACGAACTTCCTTTTTGTACGGATTCAGGCCCGGATGACGCGGGCGGTATTGCCTTCGATGGCGGTAAGGCGCACACGCTCGCCGGACGGGATGTCAGTGTCGGCGACGCAGGTCCATTCCTCATTGCCGAGGATCGGCTTCTGGAAACGCACGCGGCCTTTCTGAAACTCGGAAACGCTGGCGGTCAGCAGGCCGACTTCACCGATCACGCTGTCGGCTGTCCAGCGCACATCTGGCTTTTTGCGCCGAAACACTTTGAACCACAGCGCAGTGGTGGCTGAAGAAAGCAGCACCCACAGCAGCATCTGCATATCCAGTTGCAGGCTGGGCGCGGCGAGCGAGATGAGCGAAACCAGCACGGCACCGATGCCGAACCAGAGAATGAAGAACGTGGGCAGGACCAGTTCGAGCAGGGTCAGCGCGATACCGAAGACCAGCCAGATCCACCATTGCATGTCCATATGAATGAAGCCTTCCGGGGGAGAGGGCTGAAGTCTAAGGCAGAGGGGCCGCCATAGGCTATTCAAGCGGCATGTGAACCGTCTGAACTTCGTGTCAGAAAAGGGGAGTTGCCCAGCGCCTGCCGCAGCGTTAGCCGTTGGGGCTGAGTGCTGCAGTCAAATCAGCAGGTGAGCTGAATGTCCGATCGACTCCCAGAAGTTCCGGCCGGCGCAGAATCAACACCGGCACCCCTAGCTCCCGCGCCACGTCCAGCTTTGGCTCGGTCGCTACGCTGCCGCTGTTCTTGCTGATCAGCACATCGATCTTGCGGCGCGCGAACAACGCACGTTCGTCTTCAATGCGGAAGGGCCCGCGTGCGCCGATCACTTCGCAGCGTTCGTTACCGGGGCAGGCCTCCAGTGCGCGCAAGGTCCAGAACTGCTCCGGCGGGATCTCTGCCAGATGTTGTAGCGGCTCACGCCCCAGCGTGAACAGCGGTCGCCGGAACGGCGCGAGTGCTTCGATCAGCCCCGCCCAGTCGTCCACTTCGCGCCAATCGTCACCCGGCTGTGCCTGCCAGGCGGGGCGGCGTAGCGCCCAGCAGGGAATACCTGCGCTACGCGAGGCAATGGCGGCGTTGCGGCTGATTTGCGCGGCATAGGGGTGGGTGGCATCGATCAGCAGGGTGATGCCCGCCTCACGCAGGTACTGGGCGAGGCCTTCAGCACCGCCATAGCCGCCGACCCGTACCTGGCAGGTCAGGTCCTGCGGTACGCGGCCGATGCCCGCCAGGCTGTAGATGTGCTGCGGGCCCAACTGGCGGGCGATGGCCAGGGCTTCGGTGACGCCGCCCAGCAGCAGGATGCGCGCGGTCATTGCACACCTGCCTGGCCGACGATGCCACCTTGGCGGTCGATGGCGAACACCTCTACTTGCACCTGCGGCGGCACCACGCTGCGGGCGAAGGCCAGCGCGTGTGCGCAAACGGCGTCGCCCAGGGCGATGCCAGCGGCATGCGCCAGCGCCAGGGCTTGCTGGCTGGTGTTGGCGGCGATGATCGCGGCCTGAAGGTTTGCGTCGGCGCCGATATCCGCCGCCCAGCCGGCCAGTTGTGGCAGGTCGATGCTCGAATGGCGGCTGTGCAGGTCCATGTGCCCGGCGGCAAGCTTGCTGATCTTGCCGAACCCCCCGCACAGGCTCAGGCGCGGCACCGGTACCTTGCGCAGGTGCTTGAGCACCGCGCCGACGAAGTCGCCCATTTCGATCAGGGCGATTTCCGGCAGGCCGTAGACCCGGCGCATGGTGTCTTCGCTGGCGTTGCCGGTGCAGGCGGCGATGTGTGTGTAGCCGTTGGTGTGGGCGACGTCGATACCTTGATGGATCGAGGCGATGTAGGCCGCGCAGGAAAACGGCCGGACGATGCCGCTGGTACCCAGGATCGACAGCCCGCCGAGGATGCCCAGGCGCGGGTTCATGGTTTTGAGTGCCAGCAGTGCTCCGCCCTGCACATTGACCGTTATTTCAAAGCCGCCGTGGTAGGCACACTCCTCCGCCAGGCGTTGCAGGTGTTCGCCTATCATGCGCCGGGGCACCGGGTTGATGGCTGGTTCGCCCACCGCCAGCACCAGCCCGGGGCGTGTCACGGTACCGACGCCTTCGCCGGCAACGAAGCGCACGCCGGGCTCCGCCAGCAAACGGACCTGGCTGAACAGCAGGGCACCATGGGTCACATCCGGGTCGTCGCCGGCGTCCTTGAGGGTGCCCGCTTCGGCACGTTCGCCCTCGCGACGGCAAAACTCCAGGCGCATCTGCACCACCTTGCCCTTGGGCAGGGTGATGCTCACTGCATCGCTGCAGACGCCGGTCAGCAACAGACGCGCCGCCGCGAGGCTGGTGGCGGTGGCGCAGCTGCCGGTGGTCAGGCCGCTGCGCAGCGGTGCGGGCTGTTCGTGGGTTTCTTCACGCATCGGCGGGCTTCACCACGTCCAGCAAGGTGATCGGCAGTGCCTGGCGCCAGGTGTCAAACGCCCCCAACGGCTGTGCCTGGGCAACATGAACCCGGGTCAGTTCGCCACCGTGACGTTCGCGAAAAAGCGCCAGGGTCAACTCGCTTTGCAGGGTTACCGCGTTGGCCACCAGCCGCCCACCGGGGCGCAGGCGCTGCCAGCACAGGTCGAGTACGCCTTCACGTGTCACCCCGCCACCGATGAAGATCGCATCGGGCTGCTCAAGGCCTGCCAGCGCCTCGGGCGCCTTGCCGCGGACCAGTTGCAGGCCGGGCACGCCCAATGCATCGCGATTGTGTTCGATAAACCCCTGGCGCCCTTCGTCGGCCTCGATGGCCAGCGCACGGCAGGCGGGGTGGGCGCGCATCCACTCGATGCCGATCGACCCACAGCCTGCGCCCACGTCCCACAGCAGCTCGCCGGGTTGTGGCGCGAGGCGGGCCAGGGTGATAGCGCGGACATCGCGCTTGGTCAGTTGGCCGTCATGCTCGAAGGCGGTGTCCGGCAGCCCGGCTACCCGTGCCAGGCGCGGTGCATTGGGCGCGGCGAGGCACTCGATGGCCACCAGGTTGAGCGCTGCAACCTGAGCGTGAGGCCAGTCCTGGGCGCTGCCCGCCCGTTCACGTTCCTCGGTGCCACCGAGGTGTTCGAACACGCGCAGGCGGCTTGGCCCGAAGCCACGCTCGCACAGCTGTGCGGCAATTGCGGCGGGGCTGTCACCGTCGTTGCTCAGCACCAGCAGGCGAGCACCGCTGTGCAGGTGCACATTGAGCGCCGCCAGCGGGCGGGCGACCACCGACACCACCTGCACATCCTGCAGCGGCCAGCCCAGTCGGGCGGCGGCCAGGGCGCAAGAGGACGGCATCGACAGCACCCGCATCTCGCTGGCGGGCACCTGGCGTGCCAGGCTGGCACCGACGCCGTAGAACATCGGGTCGCCGCTGGCCAGCACGCAAATGGGTTCGCCGCGCTGGGCGAGCACGGGCGCCAGAGAGAACGGGGTTGGCCAGCTTAGCCGCTCGCCGACCACGCAGCGCGGCAGCAAGGCCAGTTGGCGAGGGCTGCCGAAGATCCGCGAAGCGCCCAGCAGGGCACGCCGGGCCTGCTTGCCAAGGCCATTGAAGCCGTCTTCACCGATGCCTACTACTGTCAGCCAGGGTGCCATGTGTTTCAATCCGCCATTTCTGGGGCCGCTTCGCGCCCCTTCGCGGGCAAGCCCGCTCCCACAGGTGCAGCGTGATCCCTGTAGGGGCGGGCTTGCCCGCGAAGGGGCACGAAGCGGCCCCGGGTAAACAATAAGCTCGACCACCGGCTTTTCATGCCGCCGGACAAAGCAGGCATAATACCGCGCCTTCTACACTCAAGCGCACTTTCACAGATTGCCGGACACCCCTTTGAAGCAGGCTCATCCCTCCGACGTTTCACCTCGCCCCTCGGCTTGCCCGGGGTTGTGGCGCATCGTCAGTGCCCTTGACGGCGGGATTTGCCGGATCAAGCTGCCGGGCGGTCTGCTGCTGGCCGATCAGGCCGATGCGGTGGCCGAGGCCGCCGAGTGTTTCGCGGGCGGGGTGATCGAGGCCACCAACCGCGGCAACTTGCAGATCCGCGGTATCGGCAACGACCATGGCGGCCTGGTCGCCAGGCTGCTCGCTGCCGGCCTGGGCCCGCGCGATGCCGCCGGTGACGATGTGCGCAACCTGATGCTCAGCCCGCTGGCCGGGCATGATCCGGCCATGTTGCTGGATGCCCGGCCGCTGGCAGGGCAGATCCTCGACATGCTGGAACGCACACCGCGTTTTCACCAGTTGTCGGCCAAGTTCGCCGTGCAACTGGATGCCGGCGAAGGCCTGGCGATGCTCGAACATCCTCATGATCTGTGGCTTTCGGCCCTGCATCTGGAACACCAGACGTGGTTGGCGTTCGGCTTGGCGGGCTGCCCGGCCGACGCTCAGGTGCTCGGTGCGGTGCCGTTGGCGCAGGGCCTGGCGCTGGTACGTGCGGTGCTGGAGCGTTTCCTTGACCTGGCGTCTGCGCAGCAATCGCGCATGCGCCAGTTGCTGGAAAACTGTTCGGCCAGTGTTTTCGTCGAAGGGCTCGGCCTGGACATCCGTCGCGATGCCGCCGTGCTCCAGTGGCGTCGCCCGCACAGCCAGCCCACATGGCTGGGTGTGCTGCCACAGGGCCACGGCCTCGCCCTGGGTGTGGCCCCGCCACAGGGCCGGTTGACCCCAGCGATGCTGCGAGGTGCCGCGCGCATCGCCCGCCACCTGGGTGACGGCAGCCTGCGCCTGAGCCCTTGGCAAAGCCTGGTGCTGACCAACCTCGACCCAGGCCATATCGAGCAGGCCCAGGGCCAACTGTCCGCATTGGGCCTGCTTTGCCACAGCCATGAGCCGCTGGCCCGTATCAGCGCCTGCACCGGCAGCCGTGGTTGCGCCAAGGCCCAGGGCGAGACCAAGGCCGATGCCGTGGCCTTGGCCGCGCTGCTGGGCCCTGGCGTGCCAGGCAGCGTGCACCTGTCCGGCTGCCCCCGATCTTGCGCCGTGGCCCATGTTGCCCCGGCCACCTTGCTGGCCCGTTCACCGGGCCGTTACGACTTGTATGTGCGCGATGCGCGCCTGCCGGGCTTTGGCGCCCTGCGCGGCATCGACCTCACCTTGAACGAAGCAGGCGCCATGCTCGACCTGCCGACGGAGCACCTTGATGATTGACTACATCCGCGATGGTCAGGAGATCTATCGCAATTCCTTCCGGATCATCCGTGAGGAAGCCCGACTCGAGCGGATACCCGCAGACCTCGAAAAACTCGCTGTACGCGTGATCCATGCCTGCGGCATGGTCGACGCCATCGATGGCCTGCAGTTCTCCGAAGGCGCTGGCCGGGCCGGGCGTGAGGCGCTGCTTAACGGCGCGCCGATCCTGTGCGATGCGCACATGGTCGCCGAAGGCATCACCCGGGCCCGCCTGCCAGCAGACAACAAAGTCATTTGCACCCTGCGCGACCCAAGCGTGCCAGGCCTGGCCAAGGACGCCGGCAATACCCGTTCCGCCGTGGCCCTGGAGCTGTGGCGGCCGTACCTGGAAGGCAGCGTGGTGGTGATCGGCAACGCCCCGACAGCACTGTTCTACCTGCTGGAAATGATCGACGCCGGCGCACCCAAGCCTGCGCTCATCCTCGGCTTCCCGGTTGGCTTCGTCGGTGCCGCAGAATCCAAGGCCATGCTCGCCGCCGACAGCCGTGGCGTGCCGTTTGTGATCATGCAAGGCCGCCTGGGCGGTAGCGCGATGGCCGCTGCTGCGGTCAACGCCCTTGCCACGGAGGTGGAATGATGGCGCCACGTGGACGTCTGCTCGGCCTGGGCGTAGGCCCCGGCGACCCTGAATTGATCACCGTCAAAGCGCTGCGCCTGTTGCGCGAGGCGCCGGTGGTTGGCTACTTCGTGGCCAAGGGCAAGCGCGGCAACGCGTTCGGCATCATCGAGGCGCACCTGCAGCCAGAGCAAACCTTGCTGCCGCTGGTCTACCCGGTCACCACCGAGGCCCTGCCGGCACCGCTGTCCTATGAACAGGTGATCAGCGACTTTTACGATGAAGCCAGCGTGCAGGTTGCCGAGCATCTGGATGCCGGCCGCGACGTGGCGGTGATCTGCGAGGGCGACCCGTTCTTCTACGGCTCCTACATGTACCTGCATGACCGCCTGGCGCAGCGCTATGAGGCTGAAGTGATTCCCGGCGTCTGCTCGATGCTCGGGGGCGCCTCGGTGCTCGGCGCGCCGTTGGTGTACCGCAACCAGAGCCTGTCGGTGCTGTCGGGCGTGCTGCCGGCCGAGGAGCTCAAGCGGCGCCTGGCCGATGCCGATGCAGCGGTGATCATGAAGCTTGGCCGCAACTTCCCCAAGGTGCGTGGCGTGCTGGCCGAACTGGGCCTGGACGGGCGTGCGCTGTATGTCGAGCGCGCGACCATGGCCAACCAGAAGATCGTGCCGCTGGCGGACGTCGACCCGCAGTCGTCGCCGTACTTCTCGCTGATCATCGTGCCGGGTGAAAAATGGCAGGGATGAGCATGCACAAGGCGCCGGCAATCGTCATTCTGGGCCCCGGCAGCCTGGCCACGGCGCAGCGTATCCAGCAGCGTTATCCACAGGCAGTGATTCATGGCCTGAGTGGCCGGGTCGAGGGCGCCGATCAGTCTTATGCCTCGTTTGGCGACACCCTGCGCGCGCTGTATCAGCAGGACACCCCGATCATCGCCTTGTGCGCCGCCGGTATCGTCATCCGCAGCTTGGCCTGCGTGCTCAGCGAGAAAGGCGTCGAGCCGCCCGTGTTGGCGGTGGCGGAGGATGGCAGCGCGGTCGTGCCACTGCTCGGTGGCTTGAGTGGTGTAAACGTGATGGCGCGCGAGATTGGCGAGGCACTTGGCGTGGCGGCTGCGATCACCACCAGTGGCGAGCTGCGCTTTGGCACCTGCCTGCTGAACCCGCCACAGGGCTATGCCCTGGCGGATATCGAGCAAGGCAAGCGTTTTGTCTCCGACCTATTGGCCGGCGAGACGGTGCGCGTCGAAGGGGATGCGCCTTGGCTGGATCAGGCGCAACTGCCTGCCAGCGAGTCGGCCCAGCGTACCATTCATGTTGGCCATCAGGCGCGCCCGAGCAATCGGGACGAGTTGCTGATCCATCCTCGGTCGGTGGTGGTTGGCGTCGATACCGGCAACCTGCAGAGCATTCGCGCAGCACTGCAGGATGCGGGCATTGCCGAGCAGTCGCTGGCCTGCTTGCTGGCGGGCGAGCTCGCCATGGCCGATACAGCCTTGCACGAGGCTGCACAGGCCCTTGGCGTGGCGCTGCGTTTTGCGGCCAAGCCTGGCGATTTGCGCGGCATGGTTGCCCAGGCGCTGCCAGAGGCACAGTTGATCGAGCAGGCGGATGCAGTCATCGCCGTAGCTTCGGCCCCCGTGGATGCCGAGCAGGTCGGCCGCCGCCGTGGCCGGTTGGCAGTGATCGGCCTTGGCCCTGGCGCGGCCGAATTGATGGTGCCGGCGGTCAAAGCCGAACTGGCACGCGCCCAGGACATTCTCGGCTACGAAACCTACGTGCGCATGGCCGGGCCGTTCCGTGCCGACCAGGTGCAGCATTGCACCGATAACCGCGAAGAGATGCAGCGCGCACGCCATGCCTTCGAGCTTGCTGCACAAGGGCGTTCGGTGGTGGTGGTGTCGTCGGGGGACCCGGGTGTGTTCGCCATGGCCGCGGCCGTGCTCGAAGCGCTGCACGCATCCAGCGACCCGGCCTGGCATCGGGTCGATCTGGAGATTCTGCCGGGTGTTTCGGCTTCGCTGGCAACCGCCGCCCAGGCCGGGGCACCGCTGGGGCATGACTTCTGTGTGATGTCGCTGTCGGACAATCTCAAACCTTGGTCAGTTATCGAGCAGCGCCTGGACCTGGCCGCTCAAGCCGACCTTGTGTTGGCGTTCTACAACCCGATTTCCCGGTCACGGCCGTGGCAGCTGGGGTGTGCCCTGGACATCGTGCGCCGGCACCGAAATGGGACAACGCCTGTAGTCCTTGGCCGCGACATCGGTAGGCCTGGGCAGACGCTCAAGGTCGTCTCCCTGGCCGAGCTGGTGCCAGAAATGGTCGACATGCGCACCATGGTCCTGCTGGGCTCTTCCACGACCTGCCAGTTCCCGAGGGCCGATGGCACGCAGTGGGTGTACACCCCGCGTTGGTACCCGACAGCCAATTGAGGCACCGAGGGAACCTGTTCATGCCTGTTCCCTGCTGGTTTACGGCATAGGGTGAAGGCCCCTCGACGATACCCGTCGGGGGCCTTCAAAGGACCCTGCACATGACCGATGAAACCACTATCAGCGGCAACAGCATTGCCGTTGTCGAACAGTCGCTGCTGGCGCTCAGCGCAGGCATGTCGGCGCAAAGCCGGCGCGATGCCAAGACCACGTTCCAGTTTGCTTCCCGCGTGGCGTCCAAGCTGCATGACCGCGATGGCGAATCCGAAGCCTGGTTCAACAAGTTTCTGGAAGTGATGCGCACCTTGGGTTGGGTGGTGGGTAAGCGTTCCTACGAGCGCGACTACGACCAGAGCCTGTCGCTGACGCTGGGGCCGATTGCCTTCAAGGTCGCCAGCGCCGCAGGTAAGGCATTGCTCGGTGGGCCACTGGGTGAGGCCATGGCAAAGCTGGCGGGCGATGCCATCAGCGCGTTGGGAAATATCGAGGAAGCCCAGAAGATCTACCAGCAAAATCTCAAAGGGCATCCGGTCTCGACCACGGGGCTGGGGGCCTGTATCGAAACGCCCGAAGGCGAACTGTTCATGCTGGTCAACGCCTTCAGTGCCTCGCCGAGCGAAAACGACCTCAATACCACAGTGTTCGAATGGAAGAGCGCCAGTAAGGACCGCTACTGTGGCTCGGCTGTGCTCAGTTTCAACGAAGTGGTCTACAACGACGCGGTTCGTGAGTCGATCGAGCAAAAGCTGATCAACAAGGCCGTCAAGGCAGCCAGCGAATTCGAGATCTGACACAACAGCGGGGCTTTCGGGCCCCCTTTTTCAATGTGTTTGAACGTCGAGGTATTCCGATGAGTAAGGACGTCTATTCCTTGTGGCTCGTTGGCGGCACGGCCTTGTTGGTTGCCGAAACGGCATTGCCGTCCCGGCAATATGCGCTGGACTCGGTGCTGTTCGCGCAGTTGCGTGCGGACAAACTGCATGGATCACGCTTTGCCGATTACGCGCGCTGGTACAGCAGCTACCGCACAGCCTTGGAGGCGCGTGGTTGGGTGATCCCCTACAGTCGCAGTGATTATCAGCCCCAGCAGGGCAACGCGCCGCTGACTCAACGCCTTACAGATGGCTTGCAGGCTCGTCATCCAAGCCTGGCAGGCTACCTGCAGGCAGCCATTGTCAAACTCTCGCACGATGAGGTGCAACCATACCTGCGGCCCTTCACCGTGGTCGAACAGGGCCAGGCAGCCCACGTGGTGTATGAGGTGGGTGTGATGCTGCCCGACGCATCCCTGGACCTGTGCGGGCTGGCGTTGAAGAGCGTGCTGCCCGCTGCGCAAATCCACCCTTGCACGGCGTTATCGCCGTCACCCAGCGATAAGGTCGATCTGCGCACCACCCTTGCAACGCTGGGTGATCACGTGGCGGAAGCTGACCGCCAAGGGCTGCACGCGTTGCTCGAACACAAGCAATACGCAGGGCGGATCAGGAACTTGGGCGTACTGAAGCCGGAGGTTAGCCATGCAAACACATGAAGCCACTGTCGTCGGTGCCAGCCTGGTCTCTTTCATCCCCGGTGTCAGCCAGGGGCAGCGCAAGGCCGTCAAGCTCGCTGCGCTGTGGGCCGAGACCGTGACCCTGCAGGACATGGCCAAGGAAAACGCGCAGGACCAGTATCAGTACTATCGCAAGAAGTTGATGTATCTGGGGTGGGACGCGAAGTCGGCTGAAGAGGTGCACTGGCCGGACCCTCAACGGCCGAAAATCGTTGACCAGGCGCTGAGCAAAATCGACGCCATCGCAGGCGTTCAGCATTCGAGCAACATGGCACTGGCGCTTGAGGCATTGAAGAAGAACGGCAAGCCGTTGCTGCATTTTGAATCGCGCAGCAAGGACCGGGCACAGTTTCAGCTTTTGTCCTGCGCCCCGGTGAGTGGTAATTACGTGGACATCGTGGTGTATCACGAGGCCGGCAACGTCGCGGCTTTCACGGCCGGGTTTATGTTTCGTGAGCGCCGCGACACGCAGGTAACCGCAGAGCTGGTACGTTTCAATACACGCCTGTTCGACCAGGAGCGCCGCAGTGCGGTTGAGCGTGCGCTGGTGAAAATCGCGCTGAAGGAGATCCATGAAATGGAGATCTAGAGCACGAGATAACCCTTGATCCCGGTAAAGATGATTTGCGCCGCCAGGGCACAGACGAACAGCCCCATCAAACGGCTGACGATCTGCAGGCCCTGGTCGCCGAGAATCCGCTCGATGCCGTGCGAGAGGTACAGCACCAGGCCCACCGTGAAGCTGGCCAAGGCGATACTGACGATGGCCAGCAGCTTGTCGTCCCAGTGCGGCTGGCCCACGCCCATCACCAGCAGGGCGCCGATGGTGCCGGGGCCGACGGTCAGCGGGATGGTCAGCGGCACGATAGTCACATCCTGCTGCACGTTGTCGGCCTGCACGGCGGGTTTGCCTTGGGCCATGCCCAGCGCGGAGATGAACAGCACGCTGCCAGCACCGATGCGGAAGGCGTCGGCGGTGATGCCGAAAATACCGAAGATCGCCCTGCCGAACAGGTACAGCAGAACACTGGCGACCAGTGCGGCAAAGGCCACCTTCCAGGCCAGCTGTTTGCGTTCCTTGCTGGAGTGACCGCGGGTCAGGCTGATGAAGCACGACAGCACGAAGAATGGGCTGTAGAGCACGAGCATTTTCAGGTAGACGCTGAACAACTCATGAAGCATGGGCGTGGATCCTCGGCTGCGGTGGGGCCTGTAGGAACATCATCGGCAGTGTTTACGGGATAGGCGCCGGATCCGTCTTGGCTTCCCGGTGATTCGCCCAATACTGGATCAGCTCGCGCAATTGCGACAACTCAACCGGCTTGGCCATGTGCCCATCCATGCCCGCCAGCTTGGCGCGCTCCTTGTGCTCGGCGAGGATATGCGCGGTCAGCGCCACCACTGGCGTTCGCTGACGCTGGTGTGCGGTTTCCCACGCGCGCAGTTGCTGGGTTGCCGAGAAACCGTCCAACACGGGCATCTCGCAGTCCATCAGCACCAGGTCATAACGCTGCGCTTTCATCGCTTGCAACGCCTCTTCACCATTACAGGCCGTGTCTGGCTCCAGGTTGAGCTTGCCGAGCATGCCGCGGATTACTTTGGTCGAGATGCTGTTGTCTTCGGCGACCAGCACGCGGAAGTCGCTGGGCAGGTCCAAGGCTTGCGGGATGCCGGGGAGGGTGGCTGGCACCGCTTGCTCACGGCCGCGCTGGGCCAACTCTTCGGCCAGGGTGGTCTTCAGTGTATAGCCCGCCACCGGTTTGGCGAGGATCCGCTTGACCCCGGCATTGCGCGCGATGACCTTGCTCGGTGCATTGCTGATGCCGGTGAGCATCACCACCAGGATGTCGTGGTTCAGGCTTGGGTCTTCCTTGATCTTGGCGGCCAACTGCATACCGGTCATGCCGGGCATGTTCTGGTCCAGTAGCACGGCATCGAAGTAGTCGCGCAAGTGGGCCTTGGTGCGCAGCAACGCCAGCGCTTCCTTGCCGGACGGCACTGCGCTGACATTCATGCCCCACGCGCTGCACTGCTGCACCAGCACCTTGCGGCAGGTGTCGTTGTCGTCCACCACCAGGACACGGGCATCGCGTAGCGGCCCGTCGAGGTCGGCTGGGGGTTGTTCCAGGCGCGAAGGGTCCAGCGGCAGGGTCAGCCACAGCGTGTTGCCCATGCCACTGCTGCTCTTGATGCCGAATTCGCCCTGCATCAGGCCGATCAGTTGCTTGGCGATGACCAGCCCGAGGTGGCCACCCAGCTTGTTGCTGGAGAGGAAGTGGTGGCTGTGCAGCTCGGCTTGCAACAGCGCTTCGCGTTCGGCGGCCGGCAACGGTTCGCCGCTGTCCTGCACGGCAATGCGCAAGCGCGGCGCGGCGCCGCGCTGGTCGAGTGCCACCACCAGCAGGATTTCCCCCTGGTCGGTGTTTTTCAGGGCATTTTCCAGCAGGCTCGACAGCGCCTGACGCAGGCGCGTCGGGTCGCCACTGATCACGCGCGGCACCTGTGGCTGGGTAAAGCTGATTAGCTCGATGTTCTGCTGCTCGGCCTTTGCCCGGAAGATGTTCAGGCAGTCCTCGATCAACGCATTGAGGTCGAACTGCACATCGTCCAATTCGATCTGCCGTGACTCCAGCTTGGAGATGTCGAGAATCTCGTTGATCAGCGTCAGCAGCTCGTTGCCGGCGCTGTGGATGGTCTGCACATAATCGCGCTGCTTGACCGACAGCGGCGTGCCGAGCAGCAGCTCGGTCATGCCTAGCACGCCGTTCATCGGGGTGCGGATTTCGTGGCTGATCTTGGCCAGGAACTCGGCCTTGGCGTTGATCTCGGCATCGCTGGCAGCCAGGGCGCGGCTGGCGCTGAAGCGCTCTTCGCTCATGCGCCGCAGGCGTTCGCTGACCGCCAGGTTGAGCAGCAGGCCGCAGATGACGGTCAGGCCCATGAGCACGCACAGCAGCCAGGGCGTCGACGTACGGGTCAGGCCCAGTAGTGCTGGCAGCAATACCAGGCCGCCGAGGTTGTAGACCCCCATGGCGAGGGTGAACAGGCGTGCGGGCGCGTAGCCCTTGTACCAGTGATAGGCGCTGACCAGCAGCATGCTGACGCTGCCCAGGGCCAGCAGGGCATAAGTCATCAGGTTGAGTGGCAAGGTGTCGACGAACAGCAGCACCAGGCCGCTGAGCGCAGCCACCAGCATCTCGCCTTGCAACAGGCGGTTCAGCCGCGGCGAATGGCACGGCGCGAAAAAATGCAGGGTGAAATACAGGCCGGCCAGGCCCGCGAGGACCAGCGTGAGGTAGGCGGCTGGCGTTTGCGCGCTATGCCACACATGCCACCAAGGGCCGCTGAGGTTGAGCAGGATCAACCCGCTGAGCATCATCAGCCCGTGGTACACGGCCAGAATCAAGGTGGTGCTGGAGCGGCTGTAGAGGAAGCGGATCAGGTTGTGCAGGATCAGCATCACCAGGCCGCCGAAGAGCATGCCGAACAGCAGCGGTTGGCTTTGGTCCGAGGCGGCCACGGCAGCGGGCTCCAGGCTGATGGCCGGGCGCAGCTGGTGCTCGGAGACCAGACGCAGGTAGATGTCCAGCGGCTGCTTGCTGTTGGGCAGTGGCAGCACATGGTCGCTGCCGCGCAGGGTCGGGCTGGCATTGCCGGCCTGGCGCCCGTGGTGCAGCTGACGGAGTAATTTGTCGCCATCGAGGGCGTAGAGGTCCAGGCCTGAAAGGTCTGGGGCGAACACCCGTAGCAGTTGCTCCTGATCGCCGGGTTCCAGGCGATAGTGCAGCCACAGGGCTTGTTCTGCGGGGGCCGCATCCAGGTCGCCGAGCAGCAGTGGGCTGAACTGGTTGCGATAGCGATCGGAGCGCACGTCGCTCAATTGCAGGTTGGCCTGTTCGTCGAGCAGAACGGACCAGCCTCCGCCCTCGTCGGCCGAGGCCGGGAGCAGGCAGAGCAAGGTCAGCAAGCTGACGATCAGAGCTGTGGCAATCCGAAGCCGACGCACTACGAAATCCCTTCTTAGCCGAGGTGCCGGATACTAACTATGCGCGGCGCGCCAACTCGAAGGCAAGGCCCACACAGGGCCCTGTCGACGAGCCGAAGGCCGTGGGCGCAAGGCGTCACGGCACTTCGGTAAAGGTTACTGCTGGTGTTCACCGCGCTCGCGGGCGATGGCCCGGTAGCCGATGTCGGTACGGTAGAAGCTGCCGTCCCATTTGACCTGCTCTGCCAGGCGGTAGGCCTGCTGCTGAGCGGCTTCGACGGTCTCGCCCAGGGCGGTGGCGCAGAGCACACGGCCGCCGGCGGTCACCACCTGGCCATCTTTGAGGGTAGTGCCAGCATGGAACACCTTGCCTTCGAGCTTGGCCGCTGCGTCCAGGCCGCTGATCGCGTCACCTTTGGCGTAGTCGCCTGGGTAGCCACCGGCAGCCAGCACAACGCCCAGGCTCGGCCGTGGGTCCCACTGGGCTTCAACCTTGTCCAGGGCCTTGGCGAAAGCCGCTTCGATCAGCAGCACCAGGCTCGATTCGAGGCGCAGCATGACCGGTTGGGTTTCCGGGTCGCCGAAGCGGCAGTTGAACTCGATGACCTTGGGGTTGCCCGCCTTGTCGATCATCAGGCCGGCATACAGGAAGCCGGTGTAGACGTTGCCTTCCTCGGCCATGCCGCGCACGGTTGGCCAGATGACCTGGTCCATCACGCGCTGGTGCACGTCGGCGGTAACCACCGGGGCAGGGGAGTAGGCGCCCATGCCACCGGTGTTCGGGCCGGTGTCGGCGTCGCCGACGCGTTTGTGGTCCTGGCTGGTGGCCATCGGCAGCACGTTGTGGCCGTCGACCATGACGATGAAGCTGGCTTCTTCGCCGTCCAGGAACTCTTCGATCACCACACGCGAGCCGGCATCGCCAAAGGCGTTGCCTGCCAGCATGTCACGCACGGCGTCTTCGGCTTCCTGCAGGGTCATGGCGACGATGACGCCTTTGCCCGCAGCCAGGCCGTCGGCCTTGATCACAATCGGCGCACCCTTTTCCTGCAGGTAGGCCAGGGCTGGCTCGATTTCGGTGAAGTTCTGGTAGTCAGCGGTCGGGATCTTGTGACGCGCCAGGAAATCCTTGGTGAAGGCCTTGGAGCCTTCCAGCTGCGCCGCGCCCTTGGTAGGGCCGAAGCAGTCCAGGTTACGGCTGCGGAACAGGTCGACGACACCGGCGACCAGTGGCGCTTCAGGGCCGACGATGGTCAGCTGCACGTTCTGTTCGGCGAAGTCGGCCAGTTGCTCCAGGGCATTGACGTCGATGGCGACGTTTTCGCACTTGGCTTCAGTGGCGGTGCCGGCGTTGCCTGGGGCAACGAAGACTTTCTCGACGCGTGGGTCCTGGGCGACTTTCCAGGCCAGGGCGTGCTCACGGCCGCCGCTGCCGATGATCAAAACTTTCATGTCAAAACCTCGATTCAGGTGATCTCGAGGCTAGCAGTAGACCTGTGAGAGCGGGCTTGCCCCGCGAATGCGGCGGTGAATGCACCATCGTATTCGCGGGGCAAGCCCGCTCCCACAGGGCCGTTGCCAGCCCCGGGATCCATGTAATTAGTGGCGGAAGTGGCGCATACCGGTGAACACCATCGCGATGCCGGCTTCGTCGGCTGCGGCGATGACTTCGGCATCACGCATCGAACCACCTGGCTGGATCACGGCGCTGATACCCACTTTAGCCGCATTGTCGATGCCGTCACGGAACGGGAAGAACGCATCCGACGCCATGACCGCGCCTTGTACCTGCAGGCCAGCATGCTCGGCCTTGATTGCAGCAATGCGCGCGGAGTTGACGCGGCTCATCTGGCCGGCGCCGACGCCGATGGTCTGGCGCTGCTTGGCGTAGACGATGGCGTTGGACTTGACGAACTTGGCCACTTTCCAGGCGAACACCAGGTCGTGGATCTCTTGCTCGGTCGGCGCACGCTTGGTAACGATTTTCAGGTCATCGGCAGTGATCATGCCGTTATCGCGGCTCTGTACCAGCAAACCACCGTTGACACGCTTGAAGTCCCAGCCAGCAGTACGCTCAGCGGGCCATTCGCCGCACTCCAGCAGACGTACGTTCTGCTTGGCGGCAACCACGTCGCGGGCGGCCTGGGAGATTTTCGGGGCGATGATCACTTCGACGAACTGGCGCTCGACGATGGCCTTGGCGGTTTCGCCGTCGAGCTCGCGGTTGAAGGCAATGATGCCGCCAAAGGCCGACTCGGTGTCGGTGGCGTAGGCCAGGTCGTAGGCCTTGCGGATGCCGCCTTCGTCTTCCGGTACCACGGCCACGCCGCACGGGTTGGCGTGCTTGACGATGACGCAGGCAGGTTTGACGAAGCTCTTCACGCACTCCAGCGCGGCGTCGGTGTCGGCCACGTTGTTGAACGACAACTCTTTGCCTTGCAGCTGGATGGCGGTGGAGATGCTGGCTTCACCCTTCTTGGCTTCGACATAGAACGCCGCGCTCTGGTGCGGGTTCTCGCCGTAGCGCATTTCCTGGGCTTTGACGAACTGGCTGTTGAAGGTGCGCGGGAACTCGCTGCGCGCTTCTGTGCTCAGGGTGTCCTTGGCTTGGTCGATGGTGCCCATGTAGTTGGCGATCATGCCGTCATAGGCGGCCGTGTGCTCGAAGGCCTTGAGCATCAGGTCGAAGCGCTGGGCGTAGGTCAGGCCACCGGCTTTCAGGCCGTCGAGGACGTTGGCGTAGTCGCTGGCGTTGACCACGATGGCAACGTCTTTGTGGTTCTTGGCGGCCGAGCGGACCATGGTCGGGCCACCGATGTCGATGTTCTCGATGGCGGTCGGCAGGTCGCAGCCTGGCTTGGAGATGGT
This sequence comes from Pseudomonas putida, assembly GCF_025905425.1. Lineage (NCBI taxonomy): Bacteria > Pseudomonadati > Pseudomonadota > Gammaproteobacteria > Pseudomonadales > Pseudomonadaceae > Pseudomonas > Pseudomonas putida. Next base: position 5,961,757 of record NZ_CP109603.1, read on the forward strand.
GGCTTCGAAGGGGTACAGGTTGACGGCGACCAGGTCGATCGGCTTGATGCCGTGCTCGTTCATGATGGCGTCGTCGATGCCGCGACGGCCCAGAATGCCGCCGTGGATTTTCGGGTGCAGGGTCTTGACCCGGCCATCCATCATTTCGGCGAAGCCGGTGTAGTCGGCCACTTCCACCGCGTTCACGCCGTTATCCTTGAGCAGCTTGTAGGTGCCGCCAGTGGACAGGATCTCGACACCGAGCTGCTGCAGCTCACGGGCGAATTCGAGGATACCGGTCTTGTCGGAGACGCTGATCAGGGCGCGGCGGACTGGCAGGCGGGTAGTCTGGTCGGTCATTTCGGATTCCATAACGCGGTGGAGTCAGCAAAAAAGGCGCCTCTGTTCAGGGAGCCGCCTTTTCTGATTGGGATTCTGGCTTACAGCAAGTCGTACTGCTTGAGCTTCTTGCGCAGGGTGCCTCGGTTGAGCCCGAGCATCTCGCTGGCCTTGGTCTGGTTGCCCTTCACGTAGTTCATCACGCTTTCAAGCAGGGGCGCCTCGACTTCGGAGAGCACCAGGTTGTACACGTCCGTGACGGTCGCGCCTTCCAGGTGGGCGAAGTAGTTGTGCAGCGCCTTCTCGACGCTGTCGCGAAGGGTCTGGCCCTCTTCGCTCGGCGTGTTGAGGTGCTGTTTCAGGTTGGCGTTGTCGCTCACGGGCGTTGTTCCACTCACAAATGTCTCGGTCATCATCGTCATGCGGCCACCCCTTGTCCGTCCTCTGTCTCAAGGCTCTGTCGACGTTCACTGAAAAACGCGCGAACGTTGGCGCACTGCGCTTGTGTGTCTTCCAAAGCATTGAACCGGGAGCGAAACTCCTTGCCGCCGGGTCGTGTCACCAGGTACCAGCCAACGTGCTTGCGGGCGATACGTACGCCCATCACATCGCCATAGAAGGCATGCAGCGCGGCCAGGTGCTCTAGCAGGATGCGTTCCACTTCGTCCAGCTGCGGGGCCGGCAACTGTTCGCCGGTCCGCAGGTAATGCTCGATCTCGCGAAAGATCCATGGCCGCCCCTGGGCGGCGCGGCCGATCAACAGGCCATCGACCCCGGTGGCGTCCAGTACCGCCCGGGCCTTTTCTGGCGAAGTGATATCGCCGTTGGCAAATACCGGGATAGACACCGACTGCTTGATGGCAGCGATGGTGTCGTATTCGGCCTCGCCGGTGTACAGGTCGGCGCGTGTGCGGCCATGCACCGCCAGCGCCTGGATGCCGGCCTGCTCAGCGATCTTCGCCACATTCAGGCCGTTCTTGTTCGCCCGATCCCACCCTGTGCGGATCTTCAGCGTCACCGGGACGTCCACGGCGCTTACCACGGCGTGGAGAATCTCGCTGACCAAGGCTTCATCTTTCAATAAAGCAGAGCCTGCAGCTTTGTTGCAGACTTTTTTTGCCGGGCAGCCCATGTTGATGTCGATGATCTGGGCACCCGCTTCGACGTTGGCCTTTGCCGCCGCCGCCATCATTTGCGCGTCACCACCGGCGATCTGTACCGAGCGTGGCTCGGGATCGCCTTCGTGGATGCGGCGCAGGCTCGACTTGCGGCTGTTCCACAGGCTCATGTCGCTGGACACCATCTCCGACACCACCATGCCTGCGCCAAGGCGCTTGCAAAGTGTTCGGAAAGGCTGGTCCGTGACCCCGGCCATGGGGGCGAGGATCAGGTTGTTTCGCAGTGTGTATGGGCCGATGCGTACCGCCGACATAGGTGATCCCTGTTGTGGGGCCGAATCTTGGAGTTCGAAAAAGGGTGGGCATGATACCCGCTCTCGGTGACCGGATAAAGATGGATTTGGATAAAATCTGAACAGTTGCCGGCTTATGACTTTTGGTACGGGTAGGCGAACCTGGGGGCGCGGAGTGCCCCCAGGATCAGCTGATTACTCCGGCGAGCGGAAGCTGAGGCTGTAGTTCACAGCCTTGGGGCCCGGATCGAGGATGTCCAGGGCGATGTGGATCGGGGTCTGGCTGGGCATCTCGCCACGCCCGGCCAATTCGCCGGAGAGGTACTCGCTGGGCTTGAAGCGTCGGCTGGCGATCAACTGGCCATTGAGGTCGGCGAACCGTAGCTCCAGCAGCGGGAACGGCTGGGCGAACGGGGCGCGGTTGTAGATGATTGCGTCGACGATCAGCGCACCCTTGAAGTCAGGATGGCTGCGCACCACCAGGTTGCTGCTCTTGATGCGTGCAATGTCGACGCGGGTCGGCACTTGGCAGCCGAACACCGGGCACAATTGCTGGAAGATCGGCCGGTACTGGTCCTGACGGGCCATTTCGTCGAAGTGGAACCAGATGTACTGGAAGGCCAGAAGGCCTGCTGCCAGCAGCGTCAGCAGCCCCCACAGCAAGCGCTTGCCCCAGTTGGCCTGGGGCTTTTCCCAGCCCAGTTGCAGCGGGTCGTCGACCACATCGACCAGCGGTTCCTTGCGCGGCGTGCGCTCGGGTTTGCCGGACAAGCCTGGCTCCAGGCGTTCGCCGGGCAGCGGCTCGACCGGGTCGTCGTCACGGGCTGACAGGTGCAGGTCCAGTTCGTCGTCGTCGCGGGCGTTGAGGCCCTTTTCCGGGGCTGCATCATCGCTGGTGGCGAAGTGCTCGCTGACGAACGCATGGTGCTCGTCGGCCTCGATGCCCCGGCGCACGGGCGGCTCATCGTCGATGTCCAGGTCCAGGTGGCCGCCCAGGGTCGGCTCGGTGCGATCACCCGGGGCCGGCTCCAGGTCCAGAGGTTCCTGTTCCAGCAGGACCGGTGCAGGGGCCGGCGCCTGTTGTGGCTCGAAGCGGTCGTCGGTGGCGTTGCCGAACAGCTTGTCGGCATGCGCGTCCGGCTGATGCTCGTCGCGGCGGGCCTGCAAGCCGTTGTCGGCACGGGCCGGGCGAGACTCGGCAGGGTCGCCGCGCTGTTCGAGGCGGGCCAGTTCCTGGTCCAGGTCCAGTTCATCCAGGGCCTGGGCGGTGAGGGCCCAGTCTTCCTCGATGGCCAGTGGGCGTTCGCTGACGGGCGGATCGGGCGTGACCGCAGGCTCGGCGACCGTCTCGGCAGGCGCTGCCGGTGCTGGCGGTGCCACGGGCGCTTCGCCAGCGCCGGGACGGTTCTGCTCCAGCAGCTGCTTGGCGGCGTTGAACACCTGCAGGCAATGGCCGCAACGCACCACGCCGCGCGCCACACTCAACTGGTGATGGGTGACGCGAAAGCTGGTCTGGCAATGCGGGCACTGGGTGACGAAACTGTCGGTCATGCGGCGATCCGGGGTTATACAGAGGTTATTCTAGGCGCGCTTAACGACGGCGACCACTGATGCGCACCCAACCGTCGCGCACGGCGATCGGGTCCAGCTCGAAGTCGGCGGCGTAGGCAGCAGCCACGTCCTCGCCTTGTTCGGCAAGGATGCCCGACAGAGCCAGCAGGCCACCAGGGCGAACCAGGCCGGACAGCTGTGGCGCCAGCGCGACCAGCGGGCCGGCAAGGATGTTGGCAACCAGTACGTCGGCCTGCATGGCTGGCATGTGCTCGGGCAGGTACAACGCCAGCTTCTGATCGGCGATACCGTTGCGCTGGGCATTGTCGCGCGAGGCTTCAATGGCCTGCACGTCGATGTCGGTACCGACCGCTTCGCGCGCGCCCAGCAGCAATGCCGCGATGGCCAGAATCCCCGAGCCGCAGCCGAAGTCGAGCACCTGGGTGCCTTCGAGTTGCTGGCCGTCGAGCCATTCCAGGCACAGGGCAGTGGTCGGATGGGTGCCGGTGCCAAACGCAAGGCCGGGGTCGAGCAGCAAGTTTACCGCGTCCTTTTCCGGGGCTTCGTGCCAGCTTGGCACGATCCACAGGCGGCGGCCGAAGCGCATGGGCTGGAAGTTGTCCATCCAGCTGCGTTCCCAGTCCTGGTCCTCGATCACTTCGGCCTGGTGCTCGGGCAGCTCGGTGCCGGTCAGCAGGCGGACGTGGGCGAACACCTGCTCAGGTTCGGCATCGGCCTCGAACAGGGCCAGCAAGTGGGTGTGCGACCACAATGGTGTGGTGTTGAGGTCGGGTTCGAAGATCGGCTGATCTTCTGCGTCCACGAACGTGACCGAGACCGCGCCGACTTCGAGCAGGGCGTCTTCGTAGGTTTCGGCTTGTTCCGGGCTGATGGCCAGGCGTACTTGCAGCCAGGGCATGGCGGGCACCTTTGGTAAATCGACAGGGGCAGCCCGAGGCTGCGCGAAGGCTGGCAGTTTACGCGAGTGTGGGGTGTTTGTGGATTGTATCGGGGGCAAGTCGCGAATGGGGCGCGCAGCGCCCCGACAATCGTTCAGACAAAACAGAGCGAAAGGGACTCTGCTATATAGGCAGGCTTTTCTTCCCCTTCGATCTCCAGCGTGGCGATAGCCTTGAGCAGCCATTGCCCGGGCTTTTTCTCCAGCACCTCGGCAAGGTCGACCTTCAGCCGAACCTGGCTGTTCACCTTGACCGGTTGAATGAAGCGCACACTGTCCAGTCCGTAGTTCACGACCATCTTCAGCCCTTGCGGCAGTATGAGGATGTCGTTCATCAGCGTGGGGATCAGCGACAAGGTCAGAAAGCCATGGGCAATGGTGCCGCCGAAGGGTGTTTTGGCGGCCTTTTCAGGGTCGACGTGAATGAACTGAAAATCACCCGTGGCCTCGGCAAACAGGTTGATGCGCTGCTGGTCGATGGTCAGCCAGGCGGAACGTCCCAGTTCCTTGCCAACGTACTGCGAAAGCTCTGTAACCGGTACATAAGGCATCGCGACTCTCCAGGGTTGTCAGTTGGTACGAAAGTACAAGATCAGCACGGCGAACCCTTTCAGTCAAGTTGAGCCTTTTTCGGCGAATATCGGCTTATAGCCGTGGCGTGCTTATAATGGCCGCCATGCCCGAGGGAGATGCTTATGCTGTTGCGTGGTTTGACCTGGCTGGTGCTGTTCCAGCTGCTGGGTACGGCGATCAATCACCTGTTTGTGCCGTTTCTGCCGGGGCCGATCATTGGTCTGTTGCTGCTGCTGGCGTTCCTGATGCTCAGGGGCGAAGTCGGCAAGCCGCTCAATGAAGCCGCCAGCAGCCTGTTGCGCTACCTGCCGCTGTTACTGGTGCCGCCGGCGGTGGGGGTGATGGTGTACGCCAAGGATATCGCCGCCGACTTCTGGGCGATTGCCGGTGCGCTGTTTATTTCGTGCCTGCTGACCTTGGTATTCGTTGGCGTGCTGATGCAGAAGCTGATCCACCGCCAGGGCAAGCGCGGGGAGCAGCCATGATGCTCGATTGGCAAGGTGCGCTCGACGCGGTCATCCACCACCCCTTGTTCGGCATCGGGATTACCCTCGGGGCTTATCAGGTGGTGCTCGCTGCCTACGAAAAGACCCGCTGGATCTTCCTGCAGCCGGTGCTGGTCTCAATGCTGCTGGTGATTGGCGTGCTGCTTGTGTGTGGCATCGACTACCGCGAGTACCGCAAAACCACCGAGATCATGAACACGCTGCTGGGGCCTGCTACCGTGGCCCTGGCCGTACCGCTCTATCTCAACCTGCGGCGCATTCGTCAGCTGTTCTGGCCAACCTTTACTACGCTGGTAGTCGGAGGCCTGTTCGCCACCGTCTGCTGCCTGCTGCTGGGCTGGTGGTTCGGTGCCGAACACATGATCCTGATGACCATGGCGCCCAAGTCGGTGACTTCACCGATTGCCATGCTGGTGGCGGAGCAGATTGGCGGCGTGGCAGCGCTGGCTGCTGTGTTCGTGCTGATCACCGGGGTGATCGGCGCGATCTTCGGCCCGGCGCTGTTGACCCGGCTTGGTGTGCACAGCCCTGAAGCGCGCGGCATGTCGTTGGGTGTCACCGCGCATGCGGTGGGCACTTCGGTAGCCTTGCAGGAAAGTGACGAATGCGGCGCGTTCGCCGCGCTGGCGATGAGCCTGATGGGGGTGGCCACGGCGGTGTTCCTGCCGCTTGCGGTCAGCCTGGTGGCTTGAGGAGTTGTGATGACGCTACCGCTGTTTCCCCTCAATACTGTGCTGTTTCCCGGTTGTTTTCTCGATCTGCAGATTTTTGAGGCGCGCTACCTGGACATGATTGGCCGCTGCATGAAGCAGGGCGGGGGCTTTGGTGTGGTGTGCATTCTTGAAGGTGAGCAGGTCGGCAAGGCGCCACCGGTGGTCGCGTCGATCGGCTGCGAAGCGATGATCCGCGATTTCGTGCAGCAGGATAACGGCCTGCTGGGTATCCGCGTCGAAGGTGTGCGGCGTTTCAACCTGGAACAGACCGAAGTGCAGAAGGACCAGTTGCTGGTCGGGCAGGTGCAGTGGCTGCCGGAGCTTGCGGACAGCCCGCTGGGCGAGGCGGACGATGACCTGCTGGCGTTGCTGGTTGCCTTGGGCGAGCATCCGATGGTCGAGGCGCTGGACATGCCGCGACCGGTGGAGGGGCGGCAAGCGTTGGCCAATCAGCTGGCGTATCTGCTGCCGTTCATGGAAGAGGACAAGCTGGATCTGCTGACCATCGACTCGCCGCAGTTGCGGCTGGAAGAGATTCAGAGGCTGCTGGAGCGGATTCAGGGTGAGTTGTTTGCCTGATTGATCAGTGTGGCCTGTACCGGCCTCTTCGCGGGGCAAGCCCGCAGCCACAGGCAGCCTGCAATGCACCACCTGTGGGAGCGGGCTTGCCCCGCGAAGAGGCCGCAACAGCCACCCTCAATACTGATACCGCTCCAAAGCCTGTGGCAACGCATGCATGGCAAAGAACGCGAGCAGCGCGATACACGCCGGCAACACTAGCCACCACACCCGCAGCGGCAGTGCTCTAAGCGGCTGCCGGTACTGCGTCAAGGTCAAGCTCAGCGCACAGACGCAGCACGCCAGCAGGGCGCCGGCCAGAATATCGGTCGGCCAGTGCGCCCCCAGGTAAACCCGCGACAAGGCAATCGCCAGGGCGGGAATGCACCCCAGCAACACCCAGGTCAGTCGCATCCGTGGCGGCTGACCTCGTCCCGCTAGCACCGCCATCACCAGAAAGAACGCAAACGACGCCGAGCTGTGGCCGCTGGGCATGCTGTAACTCGTCAGTGGGTCGGTCAGCACCTCAGGCCGTGCGCGGGCGAACAGCCATTTGAGCGTGCCGTTGGCAAGCGCCGTCCCCATCAATGCGCCGCCCGCAAACAGGGCATGTCGCCATTGCCGGGCGAGCAGCAACAGGCCGGTCAGCAGCCCACCGAGGAAAAATTGGGTGCGAAAATCACCCAGGCGCGTCACCAGCACGACGGCGCCGTCGATGACCTGGCTGCGATGCTCCTGCACCAGTGTCATCACGCCCTGATCGAATTCGTGCAGGTAGGGCCAGCCCAGGAACACACCGGCCAGGGCCGCGAAGCTCAAACCGGCGATCAGTCGCGTGCCGTGGCGTTGGTCGCGCAGGCTGCTGCTCAGGCTCAGGCCGATGAGCACCGCCAAAGTGCCCGCAATGATGCCGGCATCCAGCCAGAAGCCTTCGGGTAACGGCAGGCGCATGGCCGCGCCGGTGGCCCAGCCGGGCAGCAGGTAGGCAACGGACCAGCCGGCGCCTGCCACCAGGCTCACGGCAATGAAGCGCGGCAGCGGCATGTCGAACATGCCAGCGACCATCGGCAGCATGGGCCGTAGCGGCCCTATGAAACGCCCGACCAGCAGGCTGGCGATGCCGTAGCGCTGGAAGTAGGTTTCGGCGCTGCCGATCCATTCCGGGTGGTGGCGCAGCAGTGGCAGGCGGCGGATGTTTTGGTGGAAGTACTTGCCGATCGTGTATGACACGGCGTCACCCAGCAAACCGCCGAGAAAGCCCAGCAGCAGTGTCTCGCCCAGGCTGAAGGTGCCGCTGCCGGCCAGCACGGCGACCGCGAACAGCAACACCGTGCCGGGCACAATGATGCCGGCAATGGCCAGGCACTCGATGCAGGCCACCAGGAAAATCGCCAGGCCAAGCCACTGAGGGTTTGCGCTTAGCCAGCCGGTCAGGCTGTCGAGCCATTGGCCCATGTTTCAGCTTCCTTGTTCGTGTATGAAGAAGTCCCGACCTTCGACTTGGCCGCGACGTATCGGGTTCCGCGTACAGAAGCGGGCGTATTCGGCGTCGACGAAGCGATAAGGCAGGTGCTCGTCGCGGCCATGGGGGATACCCAGGCGGGCAGCCTGGACTACCCGAGGCACGGCGATGCCGCAGTCTTCGACGTAAAGGCGCTCAGGGTCGAACCGCTGGGCGTCCCAGTGGGGCACTTTCAGGCCCAATGCCCGGCACAGCAGGGTTTGGCCCGCACACAGGCGCTCTGCCGGGCGCAGGTTGCCGCTGGCATCCGGGTTGTTCAACTGCATCTGCGCCAGGCTGTTGGCGTTCGAGATGGCATCCTGCCAAGGGTAGGCGGATTTGATCAGCACTGCATTGCCTGGGCCTTGGGCACTGAAATTCAACGAATCGCCACCGCGGGCGTAGTACATGTAGATGTGGCCGCCATCAAGGAACAGCGCCTTGCGTTTTTCGGTGTAGCCGAGCGAAGCGTGGCTGCCTTTTTCGGTCAGGTAGTAGGCCTCGGTCTCGATGATGCGCGCGGCCAGCCACAGGTCGCCCTGGCGATGGCGAATGACCTTGCCCAGCAGCGCTTTGGCCAGGGTTTGGGCGTCACGGTCGAAAAAGCTGTCGGGCAGGGCTGACATGCGGGCAGTTCGCGGCTGAGGAGGCGGGGATGATAGCAATGAATGGCTTAATCGAGGCTGAACCTGTCGCCCATTCGCGGGCAAGCCCGCTCCCACAGATGCTCGCAAAAACCCTGTGGGAGCGGGCTTGCCCGCGAATGGGCGACAACAGGAGATAGAAATTTCGATAACCCCGGTTACATCTTTCCCACACATTGGCTTCGGCCATTTTCTACCATCCGCCACCCGCCGCTGGGCGTACACCTGCGCGGCAGTTATAATCAGCCGATTTCCCCTTCGCCAAGACACCGAACCCATGACTGAGTCCGTTCTTGACTATATGACCCGTTTGGGTCGCGCTGCCCGCCAGGCTTCCCGGGTGATCGGCCGTGCCAGTACTGCGCAGAAAAACCGCGCCTTGCAAGCGGCCGCCGACGCCCTGGACGCCGCGCGTGCCGAGCTGGCCGCCGCCAACGAGCTGGACCTCGCCGCGGGCCGTGCCAACGGCCTGGAGCCTGCGCTGCTCGACCGCCTGGCGCTGACCCCGGCGCGTATCGACGGCATGATCACCGGCCTGCGCCAGGTGGCCGGCCTGCCCGACCCGGTCGGTGCCATCCGCGACATGAGCTACCGTCCATCGGGTATTCAGGTTGGCAAGATGCGCGCACCGCTGGGGGTGATCGGGATCATCTACGAATCGCGCCCGAACGTGACCATCGATGCGGCCAGCCTGTGCCTGAAAAGCGGCAATGCGACCATCCTGCGGGGTGGTTCCGAGGCGATTCACTCCAACCGTGCCATCGCCACCTGCATCCAGCGTGGCCTGGCTGAGGCCGGCCTGCCAGCGGCAGTGGTGCAGGTGGTCGAGACCACCGACCGCGAAGCTGTGGGCGCGCTGATCAGCATGCCGGAGTTCGTCGATGTCATCGTACCGCGCGGAGGCCGTGGCCTGATCGAGCGTATCAGCCGCGATGCGCGAGTACCGGTGATCAAACACCTGGACGGCATCTGCCACGTCTACGTCAGCGAACATGCCGACCTGGACAAGGCCTGGCGCGTCGCCTTCAACGCCAAGACCTACCGCTACGGCATCTGTGGCGCCATGGAAACCCTGCTGGTCGACCAGCGCGTGGCCGAACGTTTTCTGCCGGAAATGGCCCGTCGCTTCCTGGAAAAGGGCGTCGAGCTGCGTGGCTGCGAGCGCACGTGCGCAATCATCGATGCTAAGCCGGCCAGCGAAGACGATTGGCACACTGAATACCTGGATGCGATCCTGTCGATTCGTGTAGTCGATGACCTGGACCAGGCCATCGAGCACATCAATCATTATGGCTCGCACCACACCGATTCGATCATCACCGAACACCAGGGGCAGGCCCGCCAGTTCATGGCCGAGGTCGACTCGGCATCGGTGATGCTCAATACCCCGACCTGCTTCGCCGACGGTTTCGAATACGGCCTGGGGGCGGAGATCGGTATTTCCACCGACAAGCTGCATGCCCGTGGCCCGGTCGGCCTGGAAGGGCTGACCTGCGAGAAGTACGTGGTGATCGGCGACGGCCAACTGCGCGGCCAGGAGTCCTGCTGAGTTGAGCAAGGCCCAGGCAGTCCGGCGCATCGGCATTCTAGGCGGTACCTTCGACCCCGTGCACATCGGCCACCTGCGCAGCGCGCTGGAAGTGGCCGAGTTCATGGCGTTGGACGAGTTGCGCCTGCTGCCCAACGCCCGGCCGCCACACCGCGACACGCCGCAAGTGGCTGCGCAGGATCGCCTGGCGATGGTGCGCAGCGCCGTGCAGGGTGCCGAGCGCCTGAGTGTGGACGCCCGCGAGCTTGCCCGCGACAAGCCGTCGTACACCATCGACACCCTGGAGTCGATCCGCGCCGAACTGGGCACGAACGACCAGTTGTTCCTGGTGCTGGGCTGGGATGCCTTTTGTGGGTTGCCCGGCTGGCATCGCTGGGAAGAGCTGCTGCAATACTGTCACATCCTGGTGCTGCAACGCCCGGATGCCGACGTTGAACCCCCTGACGAGCTGCGCAACCTGCTGGCTGCGCGCTCCGAGAGCGATCCCACCGCCATGTCCGGCCCGGCGGGAAATATTTCGTTCGTCTGGCAGACGCCGCTTGCGGTGTCGGCTACACAGATCCGACAGCTGCTGGCCAGCGGCAAATCGGTGAGGTTCCTGGTGCCGGACGCCGTACTGGCCTATATCGAGGCGCACGAACTCTATCGTGCGCCTAACTGACGGTGCCTCTGGCGCCTCATCCAACGAGTTGAACGAGTTTTATATGACCAAGCAGAAAATTTACGGCGACGAACTGGTCGCAGTGACCAAGGCAGCGCTGGAAGACGTCAAGGCCCAGGACATCCAGGTCATCGACGTGCGCGAAAAGCACAGCCTGACCGACTACATGATCATTGCCACCGGTACCTCCAACCGCCAGATCAACGCGATGGCCGAAAAGGTCCGTGAAGCAGTCAAGGCCAAAGGCGCCCAGCCGCTGGGTGAAGAAGGCAAGGGCGACAGCGACTGGGTGTTGCTGGACCTGAACGACGTCATCGTGCACATGATGACCGCCGCTGCCCGCCAGTTCTACGACCTGGAACGCCTGTGGCAGGGCGCCGAGCAAAGCCGTGCCGCTGATGGCAAGCACCACAGCCCGGAGCACGTCCACGAGTACTCCGAAAAGCTCAAAGACCGCGAATAAGGAAAGCGCTGTGCGTCTGCGCCTGATCGCGGTCGGCTCGCGCATGCCCAAGTGGGTCGAGGACGGTTGGCATGAATATGCCAAGCGCCTGCCCCCTGAGCTGTCGCTTGAGCTGGTGGAAATCCCGCTGAACACCCGTGGCAAGAATGCCGACGTCGCTCGCCTGATCCGTCAGGAGGGCGAAGCCATGCTGAGCAAGGTTCAGCCTGGGGAACGCATCGTCACCCTCGAGGTCCATGGCAAGCCCTGGAGTACCGAGCAACTGGCGACCGAGCTGGACCGCTGGCGCCTGGATGCGCGCACGGTGAATTTGATGGTGGGCGGCCCGGAAGGGCTGGCACCTGAGGTCTGCGCACGCGCCGAGCAACGCTGGTCGTTGTCGCCGCTGACGTTGCCGCACCCGTTGGTAAGGATACTCATCGGCGAGCAGATCTATCGCGCCTGGACCGTGTTGTCCGGGCACCCTTACCACAAATGAGCCTGTAAGTAGTCCGATGTCGCAGCCGATTCGTCTCAAGGACCACGAGAAAGACGCCCGCCTGGTGCGTAACCGCGTCGTGGTCGGCGCGGTGGCGATCGTGCTGCTTATCTGCGTCTTGATCGCGCGGCTGTACTACCTGCAGATCATCCAGTACGACTACCACTCGACGCTGTCGGAGAACAACCGGGTGCATGTGCAGCCGATCCCGCCGACCCGCGGGCTGATCTTCGACCGCAACGGGGTGATCATCGCCGATAACCGGCCCAGCTTCAGCCTGTCCATGACCCGCGAACGTGCGGGTAATTGGCAGGAAGTACTGGACAACATCGTCGAAGTGCTGGAGCTGACAGAGGACGACCGCGCCCTCTTCGAAAAACGCATGCGCCAGGGGCGTCGGCCGTTCGAGCCGGTGCCTATCCTGTTCGAGCTGAATGAAGAGCAGATCGCCCGGGTGGCGGTGAACCAATTCCGCCTGCCGGGCGTGGAAGTGGTCGCGCAGTTGGTTCGGCACTACCCGCAAGGTGCGCACTTCGCGCACTCGGTGGGGTATGTCGGGCGCATCAACGAGAAAGAACTGAAAACCCTGGACCCTGTGAACTACAGCGGCACGCACCATATCGGCAAGACCGGTATCGAGCGCTTCTACGAAGATGCCCTGCACGGCCAGGTAGGTTACGAGGAAGTCGAGACCAACGCCCGCGGCCGCGTGCTGCGAGTGCTCAAGCGTACCGACCCGAAGCCTGGCAAGGACATTGTCCTGAGCCTGGACATCAAGCTGCAGGAAGCCGCCGAGGCTGCCCTGGGTGGCCGGCGCGGCGCCGTGGTCGCGCTTGACCCGCGTAGCGGCGAGGTCTTGGCGATGGTCAGCCAGCCCAGCTTCGACCCCAATCTGTTCGTCACCGGTATCAGCTTCAAAGCCTATGCCGAGCTGCGTGATTCGATCGACCGGCCGCTGTTCAACCGTGTGCTGCGTGGCCTGTATCCGCCGGGCTCGACCATCAAACCGGCAGTTGCCATCGCCGGCCTCGACAGTGGTGTGGTGACGGCCAGTAGCAGGGTGTTCGACCCGGGCTACTACCAGTTGCCCAACTATGACCATAAATACCGCAACTGGAACCGCAGTGGCGATGGCTGGGTCGACCTCGACCTGGCGATCATGCGCTCCAATGACACCTACTTCTACGACCTGGCGCACAAAATGGGCATCGACCGTTTGTCCAGCTATATGAACAAATTCGGCCTGGGCCAGAAGGTCTCGCTGGACATGTTCGAGGAATCTTCCGGGCTGATGCCGACACGTGAATGGAAGCGTGCCACCCGCCGCCAGGCCTGGTTCCCGGGTGAAACGCTGATTCTCGGTATCGGCCAGGGCTACATGCAGACCACCCCCTTGCAGATGGCTCAGGCCACCGCGCTGATCGCTAGCAAGGGTAAGTGGCGGCGCCCTCACTTGGCCCGCACCATCGAAGGCCAGCCGCCGGTGGACGAAAGCCCGATCGACGATATCGTGCTGCGTGACCCGTCTGACTGGGCCAAGGTGACTCACGGTATGGAGCAGGTGATGCACAACGCGCGGGGTACCGCTCGGGCCGCTGCCGCCGGCGCCCAGTATCGCATTGCCGGCAAGAGCGGTACTGCCCAGGTGGTGGCCATCAAGCAGGGCGAGAAGTACGACCGTAACAAGGTCCAGGAACGCCACCGTGACCACGCCTTGTTCGTGGGCTTCGCGCCGGCACAGGATCCCAAGATCGTGATCGCGGTCATGATCGAGAATGGCGAGGCCGGGGGTCGGGTTGCCGCGCCGGTGATGCGTCAGGTGATGGACGCCTGGCTGCTCGATGAGAACGGCCGTCTGAAAACCGAGTTCGCGCCAGCGACTGTTGCTCAGGAGTTGGCCCCGTGATGAACAATTTCGATCGCATGCTCTCCAGCGAGGATGTGATGCGTCGGCGCGCCAGCTTTCTGCAGCGCATTCATATCGATGGCCCCTTGCTGGTCATTCTCCTGGCCCTGGCGGCCGGTAGCCTGTTCGTCCTCTATTCGGCCAGTGGCAAGAACTGGGACCTGCTGCTCAAACAAGCCACCTCGTTCGGTATCGGTCTGGTGTCGATGTTCGTCATCGCCCAGCTGGAGCCGCGCTTCATGGCGCGCTGGGTGCCGTTGGCCTACCTGGTCGGTGTGCTGCTGCTGGTGGTGGTGGACGTCATGGGCCATAACGCCATGGGTGCCACGCGCTGGATCAACATTCCCGGGGTGATCCGCTTCCAGCCCTCGGAATTCATGAAGATCATCATGCCGGCGACCATCGCCTGGTACTTGTCCAAGCGCACCTTGCCGCCGCACCTCAAGCATGTGGCGATCAGCCTTGTCCTGATCGGTGTGCCGTTCATTCTCATCGTCCGCCAGCCTGACCTGGGGACGGCGCTGCTGATTCTCGCCTCCGGTGCGTTCGTGCTGTTCATGGGCGGGTTGCGCTGGCGCTGGATCGTCAGTGTGGTGGCTGCGGCGGTGCCGGTGGCGGTGGCCATGTGGTTCTTTGTCATGCACGACTACCAGAAGCAACGTGTGCTGACCTTCCTTGACCCGGAAAGCGACCCGCTGGGCACCGGCTGGAACATCATCCAGTCCAAGGCCGCGATCGGCTCGGGCGGGGTCTTCGGCAAGGGCTGGCTGCTGGGTACCCAGTCGCACCTGGACTTTTTGCCCGAGAGCCACACCGACTTCATCATCGCGGTGCTGGGTGAGGAGTTCGGCCTGGTGGGCATCTGCCTGCTGCTGATCGTCTATCTGCTGCTGATCGGTCGCGGCCTGATGATCACGGCCCAGGCGCAGACCCTGTTCGGCAAGCTGCTGGCAGGCAGCCTGACGATGACCTTCTTTGTATACGTGTTCGTCAATATCGGTATGGTCAGCGGCCTTCTGCCCGTGGTGGGCGTGCCGCTGCCCTTCATCAGCTATGGCGGAACTTCGTTGGTGACGCTGCTGTCAGCGTTTGGCGTTCTGATGTCGATCCATACGCACCGCAAATGGATCGCACAGGTTTGAATAAGGTGAAGAATTTCATGCAAGCAGTGCGTAACTGGGCTGCCCGTTGTGCGCCGTGGATCGGCGCGGTGGGCCTGTTCGGCGCTGTCCAGCTGGCCCATGCCGGCGACTACGACGGCTCGCCTCAGGTGGCTGAGTTCGTTGGCGAAATGGCCCGCGACTACGGTTTTGCCAGCGAGCAGCTGACAGGTGTATTCCGCGAGGTCCAGCGCAAGCAGTCGATCCTTGATGCCATCTCGCGTCCGGCCGAGCGGGTCAAGCCCTGGAAGGACTACCGGCCGATGTTCATCACCGACGCGCGCATCGCCCGTGGTGTGGACTTCTGGCGCCAGCACGAAGCGGTGCTGGCACGTGCCGAGCAGGAATACGGGGTGCCGGCGCAAGTCATCGTCTCGATCATCGGCGTAGAGACCTTCTTTGGCCGCAATACCGGCAACTATCGGGTCATCGACGCCCTGTCGACGCTGGGCTTCGACTACCCGCCTCGGGCCGAATTCTTCCGCAAAGAGTTGCGCGAGTTCCTGCTGCTGGCCCGCGAAGAGCAGCTTGACCCGCTCACGCTCAAAGGCTCCTACGCCGGCGCCATGGGCCTGCCGCAGTTCATGCCGAGCAGCTTTCGCAACTATGCCGTGGACTTTGACGGCGACGGCCACATCAATATCTGGAACAACCCGGACGATGCCATCGGCAGCGTTGCCAGTTACTTCAAGCGCCATGGCTGGGTGGCCGGCGAAGGTGTGGTCAGCCGTGCCATGGTGCAGGGCGAGCGAGCCGATGAAGGCCTGACCACCGGCATCGAGCCGGTGAAGACCGTCGGGGAGTTGCGAGCGCTGGGCTGGTCGAGTCATGATGCGCTGCGCGATGATCTGCCGGTTACCGCCTTCCGCCTGGAGGGCGAAAACGGCCCTGAGTACTGGATGGGCCTGAAGAACTTCTACGCGATCACTCGCTACAACCGCAGCGTGATGTATGCCATGGCGGTGCATCAGCTTTCGGAACAGCTGGTCCAAGCACGGGGCGTCAAGTAATGCGCGCAATCATCTCTGCCAATACCTTCAAGCTGCTGACCTGCATGACTGTCGGCATGCTGCTGGTCAGCTGCTCCTCCAGCCGCCCGACCACCACCCAGAAAAGCGGCAATACTGTCCGCGCCCAGCCCGGCCTGGACATCAACCGTGCCCACAAGGACGGCGCGCCGTGGTGGGACGTGGATGTGAACAAGATCCCCGATGCCACACCGACCGTGCACACGGGCAACTACAAGGCCAACCCCTACACGGTGCTGGGCAAGACCTACTACCCGATGCAGGAGTCGCGCAACTACCGCGCCGAGGGCACCGCGTCGTGGTATGGCACCAAATTCCATGGCCAGAACACCGCCAACGGCGAGCTCTACGACCTGTACGGCATGAGTGCGGCGCACAAGACCTTGCCGCTGCCGGCCTATGTGCGGGTGACCAACCTGGCCAACGGTCGCAGCGTGGTCCTGCGGGTCAACGACCGCGGCCCGTTCTATTCCGACCGCATCATCGACCTGTCCTACGCGGCGGCGAAGAAGCTCGGCTACGCCGAAATCGGCACTGCGCATGTGCGCGTCGAGGGGATCGACCCGCAACAATGGTGGGCCCAGCGTGGCCAGCAACCACCGTTGGTGCTGAAGGAGCCGCAGGTCGCCCAGACCCAGTCGATCCCGGCCAGCACCGGGCGCGTCGAGCAGTGGACCCCGCCGCCGCAGCAACACGCGGCGCCAGTGGTACCCGTACAGGTCGGCGGCAACAATGTGCCGGCCGGCAACGGCGGCAGCTTCCTGCAGGTGGGTGCCTTCGCCAACCCGGACGCCGCCGAACTGCTGCGTTCGAAGCTGAGCACCATGGTCAGTGCGCCGGTGTTCATCAGTTCCATCGTGCGTAACCAGCAGACCTTGCACCGCGTGCGCCTGGGGCCGATCGGCAGCCAGGGTGAGCTCCAGCAGGCGCAAGACAGCATTCGCCTGGCGAACTTGGGGCAGGCAAAGCTGGTCACAGCAGACTGACAGCTTTAGTAGGAGCGGCCCTTTCGCGACACAAGGCCGCTCCTACAGGTTTTGTCATGAATTGCCGGGCGCGCGCATGTACAATGACGGCTTTTGCCCGCAGCGACATAAAGCCGCACTGCGTGGGCTCGGCCCAAGGCCTTAAAAACTAGACTGACTGGCGCTGGGCACACGCTGTAGCCCAGGGAACATCTCAGACCATTAGCGATTTTCGAGAGACGGATGAACATCACCAACCTTGCCAAACGACTTTGCCTGCCCGTACTGCTGATGATCACGCCTGCTGCTTTCGCGGCAGAGCAGATGATGCCGGCACCACCGCAACTGGCAGCCAAGTCCTACGTACTCATGGACGCGTCCAGCGGCAACGTGCTGGTCGAGAACAACGGTGACGAGCGCCTGCCGCCAGCCAGCCTGACCAAGCTGATGACCGCCTACATCGCCACCCTGGACATTCGTCGTGGCCAGATCGGTGAAAACGATCCGGTCACCGTCAGCGAAAACGCCTGGCGTACCGGCGGTTCGCGCATGTTCATCAAGGTTGGCAGCCAGGTGACCGTCAGCGACCTGCTGCACGGCATCATCATCCAGTCGGGTAACGACGCTTCCGTCGCCCTGGCCGAGCACATTGCCGGCAGCGAAGACGCTTTCGCCGACATGATGAACAAGACGGCCACCGACCTGGGTATGGCCAACAGCCACTTCATGAACCCGACCGGCCTGCCGAACCCGGAGCACTACTCTTCGGCGCACGACATGGCCCTGCTGGCGCGCGCGATCATCGACGTCGACCCGGCCCACTATGCGATCTACTCGCAGAAAGAGTTCTACTGGAACAACATCAAGCAGCCGAACCGCAACCTGCTGCTGTGGCGTGACAAGACCGTCGATGGCCTGAAGACCGGCCACACCGACGAAGCCGGTTATTGCATGGTGGCTTCGGCCGTACGTGACGGCCAGCGCCTGATCGCCGTGGTGTTTGGCACCAACAGCGAGCAGTCTCGTGCTGCCGAAACCCAGAAGCTGCTGACCTACGGCTTCCGCTTCTTCGAAACCCAGACCTTCTACCAGAAGGGCACCGAGCTGACTCAGGCCCCGGTCTGGAAGGGCGCCACCAGCCAGGTTAAAGCTGGCCTGGCCAACGACCTGACCATGACTATGCCTAAAGGCCAATTGAAGCGCCTGCAGGCTTCGATGACCATGAACCCGCAGCTCACCGCACCGATCGCCAAAGGTGACGTGATCGGCAAAGTGGAAGTCAAACTGGACGAGAACGTGGTTCACAGCGCCGACCTGATCGCCCTTGATGGCGTCGAGGAAGGTGGTTTCTTCCGCCGTATGTGGGATAGCATCCGTCTATTCTTCTACGGGTTGTTCAACTGATAACGTGACCTGCCACGCTCCCGCTGTTCATGCGGGGGCGTTGTTGTTGCCACGGCTTACGAGGCCGTTTCCGCCATGAGCGAACCTGACGTCAAGTCGCACAAGATCGAGTTCCCCTGCGCCGATTACCCGATCAAGGTCATTGGCGATACCGTTGTCGGTTTCAAGGACACGGTCATCGAAATCCTCAGCAAATACGCCAAGGTCGACCTCGCTACCCTGGCCGAGCGCCAGAGCAAGGAAGGCAAGTACACCACGGTGCAACTGCACATCGTTGCCGAGAGCGAGAACCAGCTGCACGACATCAACAGTGCACTGCGTGCCACCGGCATCGTGAAAATGGTGCTCTGATGTCCGCCTGTCTCGGTTTTCGCGATCTTGGCCTGCAGCCCTATGAACCGGTGCTGGAAGCCATGCGTCGCTTTACCGAGCAGCGAGGGCCCGACAGCCAGGACGAAATCTGGCTGGTCGAACACCCTTCGGTCTTCACCCAGGGCCAGGCCGGCAAGGCCGAGCACCTGCTGATTCCGGGCGATATCCCGGTGGTGCAGACCGACCGTGGTGGCCAGGTGACCTACCATGGCCCCGGGCAGTTGGTGGCCTACCTGCTACTGGATGTGCGCCGGCTGGGTTTTGGTGTACGTGAGCTGGTCAGCCGTATCGAGCAGACCCTTATCGACCTGCTTGCCAGTTACGATGTCCAGGCCGCGGCCAAGCCCGACGCCCCGGGTGTCTATGTCGATGGAGCGAAAATCGCCTCCCTCGGCCTGCGAATCCGCAACGGCCGTTCCTTCCACGGCCTTGCCCTGAACGTGGACATGGACCTTGCGCCATTCCGCCGAATCAACCCCTGCGGTTATGCGGGGCTGGCCATGACCCAGCTACGCGATCAGGCAGGCCCGATCGAACTCAACGAGGTCAGGACAAGGCTGCGCGGACAGCTGGTCAAGCACCTCGACTACGCTGAGCAGACGACCCTCACGGGCGGAATCGACTGAATATGACAACTGTGCAAGAAGCCGTGCCGAACCTGATACCTACCCAGGATGTCACCTCGCGCCCTGCGCCGAAGAAGGTGGAAGCTGGGGTCAAACTGCGTGGCGCCGACAAGGTGGCGCGCATCCCTGTGAAGATCATCCCGACCGATGAGCTGCCGAAAAAGCCCGACTGGATCCGCGTGCGCATCCCGGTCTCGCCCGAGGTAGACCGCATCAAGCAACTGCTGCGCAAGCACAAGCTGCACAGCGTCTGCGAAGAGGCCTCTTGCCCGAACCTGGGCGAGTGCTTCTCTGGCGGTACCGCGACCTTCATGATCATGGGTGACATTTGCACCCGTCGTTGCCCATTCTGCGACGTGGGCCACGGCCGACCGAAGCCACTGGACCTCGACGAGCCGAAAAACCTCGCCGTCGCCATTGCCGACCTGCGCCTGAAGTACGTGGTGATCACCTCGGTGGACCGCGACGACCTGCGTGACGGTGGTGCCCAGCACTTCGCCGACTGCATTCGCGAGATCCGCGCCTTGTCGCCAGGTGTGCAACTGGAAACCCTGGTCCCGGACTACCGTGGCCGTATGGATGTGGCCCTGGAGATCACCGCGCAAGAGCCGCCGGATGTCTTCAACCACAACCTGGAAACCGTACCGCGCCTGTACAAGGCCGCGCGTCCGGGTTCGGACTATGACTGGTCGCTGGACCTGCTGCAGAAGTTCAAGCAGATGGTCCCGCACGTACCGACCAAATCGGGCCTGATGCTCGGCCTGGGCGAGACCGACGAAGAAGTCATCGAAGTGATGCACCGCATGCGCGAGCACGAGATCGACATGCTGACCCTCGGCCAGTACCTGCAGCCGTCGCGCAGCCACTTGCCGGTGCAGCGTTTCGTGCACCCGGACACCTTCGCCTGGTTCGCCGAAGAAGGCTACAAGATGGGCTTCAAGAACGTGGCCTCCGGCCCGCTGGTACGTTCTTCGTACCATGCTGACCAGCAGGCCCACGAAGCCAAGATCAAGCTCTGAGCCTGGTCTGAGTCACACATGCCGATGCGCGCCGAAAGGCGGCATCGGCATTTTTGTTTTTGTGCCCTGCGCTGCAAGGAGTTGCGATGAATTGCGCCGAAACCTTCGAGTCCCGCCTGCCCGCCGTACTGCGGGAGGATGCCTGCTTTGCCATCGTCGCGCCGGCCGGGCCGGCACGCCTGGATGCGCAAAAAGCCAGCCAGTGGTTTGCCGAACGTGGCTATCGCTGTCGTATCTACCCGGGCGTTGATCAGGCCCAGGGCTACCTGGCGGGCTCAGATCAGCAGCGGCTGCAGGACCTTCACGATGCCTTCGCAGACCCGGCTATCGACGCGATCCTGTGCATGCGCGGCGGCTACGGCAGCATGCGCCTGCTCGACCAGCTCGATTTTGACCTCGTTCGCCGCAATCCCAAGCCACTGATCGGCTACAGCGACATCACCGCGCTGCACACGGCCATCTACCGGAACACTGGTTTACTTACCTTCCATGGGGCGATGCTGAACGCCGATCTGCTGGGCGCCAAGCTTGAGCCGACCGAGTCGTCGCTCATAGCGCAGTTGATTGGGCAGGTTGGGGCCGGGGATGCGATTGCGCATCCTGCCGACTTTGCCTTGAACTGCGTGGTGCCGGGTATTGCCAGTGGGCGTTTGCTGGGTGGCAACCTGTCGATGCTCGGCGCGACCCTGGGCACCGTGGCAGAGATCGAAACGCAGGGGTGCATCTTGTTTATCGAGGACGTCAACGAACCGCTGTTTCGGGTGGATCGTTTACTGACCCAGTTGCGCCTGGCGGGCAAGCTTGACGGGGTGAGGGGCGTGTTGGTAGGGGATTTTGCAGGGATCACCGTGGCGGCGTTGGCGCCGCTGCTGCAGGACATTTTCGGGCCGCTGGGTGTGCCGGTGCTGGCCGGGTGGCGCAGTGGGCATTGTGACCCGAATGTGTGCTTGCCGCTGGGGGCTGAGGTGGTGCTGGACAGCGAGAAGATGAGCCTGGTGTTGCAGCAGGACTTGTTTAGGGCTTGAGGGGGCTGCTGTGCAGCCCTTCGCGGGCAAGCCCGCTGCCACCGGTACTGTGCAGGCCTTAAGGTCGCCGCAGTTCCTGAGGGAGCGGGCTTGCCCCGCGAAGGGCCGCAATGGCGTTAACGCTGACGCAGGCTCTCAAGCAGCTTGTGCGTCGGATACCCATCCGCCGCCCACCCAAACCCTTGCTGGGCATTGCGAATGGCCTTGCGGGTATTGGCGCCAATGATGCCATCGGCATTGCCGGCGTCATGCCCGCTGGCATTGAGCAGGTTTTGCAGTTCCATGCGCTCGCTGCGGCTCAATGGCAGGTCTTCCTTCGGCCAGCTGCCGGCAATGAAGCCCCAGCCCGAGAACCGATCACCCAGCAGGCTCACGGCCAGGGCATAGGACGATGAGTTGTTGTACTTGAGAATGGCGCGGAAATTGTCCAGCACCAGGAACGCCGGGCCGCGTGCACCCGCAGGCAGCAGCAGGGCGGCGGACAGCTGGTTGCTGTTGGCGGGCAACTGGGTGCCGGCGGGCAGCTTCACGCCCAGTTGCAGCCATTCACTCACCGGCTTGCGCAGCGAACCATCGGCCAGCCAGAAGTCGAAGCCTGCCGGTACTTGCACTTCAAAGCCCCAAGGCTGGCCACGTTTCCAGCCGGAGCTTTGCAGATAGTGCGCGGTCGAGGCCAAGGCGTCGGGGGTGCTGTTCCAGATGTCCCGGCGGCCATCGCCGTCGAAATCCACCGCATGGGTGTTGTAGGTGGTCGGGATGAACTGGGTCTGGCCCATGGCGCCGGCCCATGAACCGCGCATGGCCTCAGGCTGGATATCGCCGTTCTGCAGGATCTGCAGGGCGGCAATCAGCTGGTCCTGAGCGAACTGTGGGCGGCGGCCTTCGTAGGCCAGGGTCGCCAGCGAGCGAATGACCGACTTGCTGCCCTGGAACTGGCCGAAGTTGCTTTCCATACCCCATACCGAAACCAGCACCTGGCGGTCCACGCCATAGCGCTGCTCGATGCGGCTCAACAGTTCCGCATTCTGCTCCAGCAGTTTCTTGCCATTGCGCACGCGCAGTGGCGACAGGGCGCCTTCCAGGTATTCCCACACGGGGCGGGTGAATTCAGGTTGGCTGCGGTCGGCCTTGATCACGTCCATGTCGGGGGTTACACCGACGAATGCACGGTCGAAGGTGGTTGGCGAAATACCGGCCTGCAGGGCCTGTTGGCGGAAGCCAGCCTGCCATTGCGCGAACGTTTGCAGAGGCTGGATCTCAGTAGTGCTGGCGTCGGGCGTTGCACCGGGCAGGTTCACCACCGGGGCGGGCTGGGCAGGGGCCAGCGGCAAGGCATCGGCGGCGGTGGGTTTTTCCGCGCAGGCGACGAGCAGGATGAAGCTGGAGGCCGCGATCAGTTGACGGGATTTCCAACGGGGGAGAAGACTGAGGAGCATGCACAGATCCAGAATTTCAGGTCAGGTGCTGACCATACCATGCCTGCGCTTTCGATGCTTTCATGCGGCCAAAAAGTAAGAAGCCTCCCAATCTCTCGATTGGAAGGCTTCGCGGCGGTAGCTGCCTTTGCCCTTGTCTGGTTGTTCCTGGCGGCAGCGGAACAGGGGCTGGGCGACGATGGACTTGGCCTTGTTGGGGCCGTGCTTTTTCGGCTTTTTGCTCATGGTGCGGGTTCCCGATGGATGGTGTTCGAGGCGCACTGTAGGCCCCTGGGTGGGGGAGGGCCAATTGATTGTGTATATGGTTCGGGGCTCAGGGCTGCCTGTAGGAGCGGCCCCGGCTATTCGGGAGGGAGCGCTAGCCGCTGGCCCGCCATCAGCAGCGACAGCCGTGCCAGGCCGGTCCAGGGCGAACCTTCGGCCTGGCCCTTGATCTGCGCATCGATACGCTGAGCATCTTGCAGCAGCTGAGCCCAGCGCTGCGCAGACAGGCGCTGCAGGGCTTTGCTGACCAGCGGGCGACGTTTGTCCCACACCGGTGGCCGCGCTTGGCTGAATGCCTTGTCCAGCGGTACGCCCTGGCTGAACTGCTGGGCAAGCCCGGACAGTTGGCGCAGCTCGCGGGCCAAGGCCCACAGAATCACCGGCGGCTCCACGCCTTCACCGCGCAGGCCTTCGAGCATGCGCAGGGCATGCGCGGCTTCGCCATTGAGAATGGCATCGACCAGCCCGAAGACATCGAAGCGGGCGCTGTCGGCGACGGCCGACTGCACGGTCTCCACGGTGATCTGATTGCCCTCGGCAAGCAGCTTGAGCTTTTCGATTTCCTGGGCGGCGGCCAGCAGGTTGCCTTCGACACGTGCGGCAATCAGGTCGACAGCATCGCGCTGTGCCGAAAGGCCGGCCTGCGACAGCCGCTGGTTGATCCATTGGGGGAGCTGGTGGGCATCCACCGGCCAGATCTGGATGAACTGGCAGTGGGCACCTTCGATCAGTGCCTTGCCCCACTTGGTCTTCTGCGCGCTGCCGTCGAGTTTGGGCAGGCTGATCAGCAGCAGCGTGTCCTCAGCCGGGTTGGCGCAATACTCCATCAACGCGGCAGCACCCTTGTCGCCAGGTTTGCCGGAGGGCAGGCGCAGCTCCAGCAGGCGGCGTTGGGCGAACAGGGACAGGCTGGCGCCCGCCTGGAGCAGGGTGCCCCAGTCGAAATTGGCGTCGGCACTGAACACCTGGCGTTCGTCGAAACCTTGCTGGCGCGCAGCGGCACGGATGGCGTCGGCGGCTTCCTGGCACAGCAACGGGTCGTCGCCACTGACCACGTAAACCGGTGCCAGAGTGCCTTGAAGGTGCTTGTTGAGTTGGGCGGGGGCGAGTTTCATCGGAAACAGGCGGGGCACCTGGGTGCCCCGCACGGGCTCAGTTGCCCGGAACTTCCAGTGGCGACTGCTGCGGCGTTTCGGCCTGCTGGTGGCGAGCCGCTTCCAGCGCGTCGGCTTGCGCCTTGGCGCGTTCGTCGGCTTTGCGCTGCAGCTCGTCCAGTTGCGCCGGGGTCAGCATCTGCAGGCGTACGACCATGGCGTTGACCAGGTCGCGGCGCATCTCTTCGCGTGCCCGGTTGGCTTCTTGCTCGGAACCTGTGATGTTGGACGCGTCACGCATGTAGATCTTGCGGACTTCCAGTTTGTCGGTGAGCAGTTCCAGGTTGTTCAGGCCCTGGATGCTGTAGTCCAGCACCGTGGTCAGCTCGTACTCGGCCGAGCGGCTGCCACCGCTGTAGGTCGCGGCGCGCTGGCTTTCCTGCTCGTTGGTCAGCACCAGGCGGTAAGGTGCGCCCGCGTGGACGTTGACGCCGCTGCGCTCCAGGACCTGGCGCAGTTCGGTCACTGTTTCGCCATAGGCATTACGCGCGCTGACGTCCATCTCCTTGACGTTCAGCTCGGTGGAGCCGGTGCCGCGCAGCTGGAAACCGCAGGCGCTGAGCAAAACGGCCAGGCCGATTACCAGCAGATTGCGTTTGATCATGTTGTTGCTCCCTCTTGGGCCTGTACCGCCCGCCCGCAGTGGCTGCGGGCGGGCGTGCCATCAATTGGCGACGATGTTGACCAGCTTGCCCGGTACCACGATGACCTTGCGGATGGTCAGGCCATCGATGAAGCGCAGGACATTTTCGTTGCTGCGGGCGGCGGCTTCGACTTCTTCGCGGCTGGCCGCGGCCGGCATCTCGACCTGGCCGCGCAGTTTACCGTTGACCTGAACCACCAGGGTAACGGTGTCCTGCACCAGTGCCTGCTCATCGACGCTCGGCCAGGCGGCATCGATTACCGACTCTGCGTGGCCCAGATGCAGCCACAGCTCATGGGAGATGTGCGGGGTGATCGGGGCCAGCAGCAAGGTCACAGCCTCCAGGCCTTCCTGCAGCAGGGCGCGGTCCTGTTCGGTTGCTTGCGGGGCCTTCTCCAGCACGTTCATCACGGTCATCACCTGGGCGATGGCGGTGTTGAACTTGTGGAACTGACCCACGTCGTTGCTGGCCTGCTTGATGGCAGCGTGGATGGCGCGGCGGATGACTTTTTGCGCGTCATCCAGCGCGGCGACATCCAGCTTGCCCGGCAGACCCTGGCTGACGTGGCTCTGGGCCAGGCGCCAGACACGACGCAGGAAGCGGCTTGCGCCTTCGACGCCGGAATCGGACCACTCCAGGCTCATGTCGGGTGGCGAAGCGAACATCATGAACAGGCGGCAGGTGTCGGCGCCGTAGGCTTCGATCATCGATTGCGGGTCGACGCCGTTGTTCTTGGACTTCGACATCTTCTCGGTGCCGCCGATTTCCACCGGCAGGCCGTCGGTCTTCAGGCGGGCGCCAATGATCTTGGCCTTGGCGTCACGTTCGATCTCGACGTCGGCCGGGTTGAACCAGTCCTTGCCGCCGTTGCTGGCGACGCGGTAGTAGGTCTCGGCGATCACCATGCCTTGGGTCAGCAGGTTCTTGAACGGCTCGTTCGAGGTGACCAGGCCTTCGTCACGCATCAGCTTGTGGAAGAAGCGTGCATACAGCAGGTGCAGGATCGCGTGCTCGATGCCGCCGATGTACTGGTCGACCGGCAGCCAGTGGTTGGCCGCTTTCGGGTCGACCAGACCCTGGTCGTAGTTTGGCGAGGCGTAGCGGGCGAAGTACCAGGACGACTCGACGAAGGTGTCCATGGTGTCGGTTTCGCGCTTGGCCGCAGTGCCGCATTTCGGGCAGGTGCATTCGTAGAATTCAGGCATGCGCGCCAGCGGCGAGCCGGCGCCGTCCGGTACCACGTTCTCCGGCAGGGTAACCGGCAGTTGGTCTTCCGGTACCGGCACGTCGCCGCAGGACGGGCAGTGGATGATCGGGATCGGGCAGCCCCAGTAGCGCTGACGGCTGATGCCCCAGTCGCGCAGGCGGAACTGGGTACGCGACTTGCCGAGGTCCTTGCGGATCAGGGCGGCTTCGATGGCGTCGAAGGCGCCGGCGAAGTCCAGGCCGTCGAACTCGCCGGAATTGATCAGCTGGCCGTACTCGTTGTAAGCGGGCAGCCATTCGTTGCCGACGTCATCGCCTGCGCTGGTGCGCACCACGGCCTTGACCGGCAGGTTGTACTTGCGGGCGAACTCGAAGTCGCGCTCGTCGTGGGCCGGTACGGCCATCACGGCGCCGTCGCCGTAGTGCATCAGTACGTAGTTGGCGACCCAGACCGGCAGTTTTTCGCCCGTCAGCGGGTGTTCGACCAGCAGGGAAGTGGGCATGCCCTTCTTCTCCTGGGTGGCCATGTCGGCCTCGGCAACGCTGCCGCTCTTGCACTCGTCGATGAACGCCTGCAGCGCCGGGTTGCCCTGGGCGGCCTGGGTGGCCAGCGGGTGTTCGGCGGCGACGGCGACGTAGGTGGCGCCCATCAGCGTGTCAGGACGGGTAGTGAAGACCTTGAGGGTGCCTTGGTGGCCGATGCTGGCCTGGTCGAACGGGAACTGCACTTCCATGCCGCGCGACTTGCCGATCCAGTTGCGCTGCATGGTCTTGACCTGTTCAGGCCAGCCCGGCAACTCGTCGAGGCTTTCCAGCAGCTCGTCTGCATAGTCGGTGATGCGGAAGTAGTACATCGGGATTTCGCGCTTTTCGATCAGCGCGCCCGAACGCCAGCCGCGGCCGTCGATGACCTGCTCGTTGGCGAGCACGGTCTGGTCGGCCGGGTCCCAGTTCACGGTACCGTTCTTGCGGTAGATGATGCCTTTTTCGAACAGGCGGGTGAACAGCCACTGTTCCCAGCGGTAGTAATCCGGCTTGCAGGTAGTGACTTCACGTGCCCAGTCGATGGCCAGGCCCAGGCTCTTGAGCTGGGTCTTCATGTAGTCGATGTTTTCGTAGGTCCACTTGGCCGGGGCGACGTTGTTTTTCATCGCCGCGTTTTCCGCGGGCATGCCGAAAGCGTCCCAGCCCATCGGCTGCAGGACGTTCTTGCCCAGCATGCGCTGGTAGCGGGCAATCACGTCACCGATGGTGTAGTTGCGCACGTGGCCCATGTGTAGCTTGCCGCTCGGGTACGGGAACATCGATAGGCAATAGTAAGTGTCTTTGCCTGGCTGTTCGGTAACAGCGAACGATTGTTGCTCGTCCCAGAAGTTCTGGGCGGCGGCTTCGATATCACGGGGCGTGTATTGTTCGTGCATGGCTACTTTTGGCTGAGAGAGAAGAGACCTTGTTCCAGGCAGCGGAACCTCGCTGCAACCGGTACTCCGGTGTCGTTTAGAGTGAACGCCGTAGCATACAGCAGCGCTGCGCATCGTGGGAAACCTTGATTGCGAATGCCCGCTGGTCGCGGCAAACGGCTGCTTTTAAGAGTGACGCTAAGCTCAGGTGTGGGGGGAGATATTCTTATCTTCAATGAGGTGAACGGATGGGAGAGACGCAGCTACCCGTAATCAAACCGGAGCTTTACGAACGCCTGATCGACCGCCTTGGCCTGGCATTGGAAGTTGCCAGGACGTCGGTACGATTGCGCGACGAGATGCCAGCCGAGCTGGAGTTGCGCGGCCTTAGCCACGCAGAGTTCGAAGTGATCAAGGCTTACCTGGAAACCCTTCCGGAGCGCCAAAATGCCTGTGCCGGCAGTTACCCGCAAGCGGAGCCGACATCGGCCAAGATCATCTGGCTCAAGGACAAGAAACGCCCCGCCAGCACGGCGAGATCCAGGACGCTGCCACATCGTTAGCCGTTCAGGACGCCAGGCGCAGGCCATCGCGCGCCGGTTCTTCAATACACTTCTCACGATCGTCGCCGGCGGCACACTTGTTGCCCGGCGTCGATCCTCTTAGGCTGCACGCCTTCCATGGAGGTGTAGCCGATGCCAATCCGATACTTCATCAAGCAATGGCTGATGCCGCCTGGCGTCCTGTTCGTGTTGCTGTTGGCGGCGTGGTGGCTGCGCAAGCGACGCCCGCGGCTGGCTGGGCTGTGTTTTGCGGTGGGGCTTGGCGGTTTGTGGCTGATGAGCCTGCCGCTGGTGGTGCAGGAAACCGCCCGTGTGCTGGAAAGCGAGCCGCCGCTGGCCGTGAGCGACTGGGCCGCCCTGGCGAGCCGGGCGGATGCGATTGTGGTGCTGGGGGCGGGGCGTGAGCGCGGCGACCCGGCCTGGGGGGGCGATGATCAGCCCACCGCAACGGCCCTTGAACGCATGCGCTTTGCCGCACGGCTGGCCAAGGCTTCGGGTTTGCCGGTGCTGACCAGCGGTGGCTTGCACTACGGTACGCCGCCCAGCGAGGCGCGTTTGATGGCCGATCGCTTGCGTGAGGACTTTGGTGTCCAGGTGAAATGGAAAGAGGAGGCCAGCCGCACTACCTGGGAGAACGCCCGGTTCACGGCAGACATTCTGCAGCCACTGGGTATTCGCCGCGTGGTGGTGGTAACCCAGGCCTGGCATATGCAACGTTCGCGCTTCAGCTTTGAACAGGCGGGGTTCGAGGTGGTGCCGGCGCCGATGGGTTTCCTGGGCCGCGATCATGCCCGGCCGTTTGCCGGTTTGCTGCCGGAGAGCCGGGCGATGTGGCAGAGCGGGCAGTTGCTGAATGAAATGGTGGGGTTGGTGGGGTATCGGGTGTTCTATTGAAGCTGGGTTGCCTGTGCCGGCCTCTTCGTGGGCAAGCCCGCTCCCACAATTACAACTCTGCCCTAAGAGCAAGAGTGCCTGTGGGAGCGGGCGTGCCCCGCGAAGAGGCCAGTGCAGGCTGCATCAGACAGTCTTGGCGATGCGCCCCGCCAGCAACGCCCAGCCCAGCAGCAGCACGCAGACAATCGCCAGCGGCCAAGAGCGCCACTGAAGATAAGGCGTCAGTTGCTGCATCGGTACCACCTCGCCATACAGCACCGCCTGCTGGAACTGCGGAATTTGCGTGGTAATGCGCCCGAACGGGTCGATCAGCGCGGTCACGCCGTTGTTGGTGGCGCGGATCATCCAGCGGCCGGCTTCCAGTGCGCGCATCTGGGCCATCTGCAGGTGCTGCAGCGGGCCGATCGACCTGCCGAACCAGGTGTCGTTGCTGATGGTCAGCAGCAGGTCGCTGCGCGCCGCCAGGCTCGCCGCGAACTCCGGGTAGACCACTTCATAGCAGATGTACGGTGCGATCTGGTAACCCTTGGCCTGCAGCAACGGCTGGTCTTCGGGGCCTCGGGCGAAGTCCGACATGGGCAGGTTGAAGAACTCGATCACGCCACGCAGCATGTCCTGCAAGGGCACGTACTCGCCGAAGGGCACCAGTTTCTGCTTGAGGTAGGTGCCGTCACCTTCGCCGGTCACGGTGATGCCGTTGTAGTAGCGGCGCTGGTGATGCACCACCTCACGTACCGGCACACCAGTGATCAGCGCCGAATGGCGCTCGGCGGCAAAGCGGCCCATCACGTCGATGTAGCCCTGGGCCTGGTCCTTTAGCACCGGCACCGCGGTTTCGGGCCAGATCAGCAGGTCTACCGGCTTGGAGGTGAAGCTCATGTCACGGTACAGCGCCAGCTGTGCGTCGATGTGGGCTGGGTCCCATTTCAGGTCCTGCGCCACATTACCCTGAATGGCGGCCACCTTGAGCGGATCGCCTGCAGGCGTGGTCCAGGCGTGGTCCTTGAGTGCCATGCCCAGTACCCAGGGCGCCAGCAACAGCACGCCGGCGACGGCCAGGAACGAGGGCCGGGCACGCAGGCGGTGCAGGTTGCACAGCAAGGCGGCGCTGAGCGCCAGGGTGAAGGAGATCAACCACACGCCACCCAAGGGGGCCAAGCCGGCCAGGGGGCCGTCGAGCTGGCTGTAGCCCGCGTAGAGCCAAGGGAAGCCGGTGAGGAACCAGCCGCGGAAGGCCTCTTGCAGCAGCCACAGGGCCGCGAAGCACAAGGCATCGGCCAGCGGTGCCTCGTTGCGCCGCAGCCAGCGCGCCCAAAGCCACGCGGGCAAGGCGAAGAACCAGGCAAGGGCGGCGAAGAACGCCAAGAGCAGCAGGATCGCCAGCAGCGGCGAGGCGCCGCCGTAGGTGTTCATGCTGACGTAGATCCACCAGGTGCCGGCGCCGTACAGGCCAAAGCCGAAACACCAGCCGCGGCCCATGGCCTGGCGCGGGCTGAGCTCGCGCAGGCCAAGGTAGAGCAGGGCGATCGACAGCAGGGCCAGCGGCCAGATGTCGAACGGCGCCAGGGCCAGGAGGGTGGAAGCGCCGGCCGCCATGGCCAGCAGGTTACCGGGCCAGCCGGGGCGGGTGATCCAACGCATGATTGTCCTTAGCGGGTGATCGGTGTCAGGCGCAGCAGGTGTATCCGCCGGCTGTCGGCATTGAGAATGCGGAACTTGTAGGCCCCGATCTCGGTGGTTTCGTTGCGCTTGGGCAGGTGCCCGAACGCGCTCATCACCAGGCCGCCAACCGTGTCGAATTCGTCATCGGAGAAGGTGCTGTCGAAGAACTCGTTGAAGTTCTCGATCGGGGTCAGCGCCTTGACCAGGAAGTCGCCGCTGGGCAGCGGCTTGATGTAGCTGTCTTCCTCGACGTCATGTTCGTCCTCGATGTCGCCGACGATCTGTTCCAGCACGTCCTCGATGGTCACCAGGCCCGCCACGCCGCCGTATTCGTCGATGACGATGGCCATGTGGTTATGGTTGGCGCGGAACTCGCGCAACAGCACGTTCAGGCGCTTGGACTCCGGCACGAAGGTGGCCGGGCGCAGCAGGTCCTTGATGTTGAAGCTGTCGCCGTTTTCCTTGAGGATCAGCGGCAGCAGGTCCTTGGCGAGCAGGATGCCCAGCACATCGTCGTGGCTTTCGCCGATCACCGGATAGCGCGAGTGCGCGGCGTCGATCACCGCCGGCAGAAACTCGCGAGGCGACTGGCCTGCCTTGATGCTGTTCATCTGAGAGCGCGGCACCATGATGTCGCGCACCTGCAGGTCGGCGACCTGAATGGCGCCTTCGACAATGGTCAGCGCTTCGCTGTCGAGCAGTTTGTTCTGATGGGCTTCGCGCAGCAGCTCAAGGAGCTCCTGGCGGTTTTTCGGCTCATGGGCAAAAGCCTGGGTCAGTTTGCCCAGCCAGGACTTTTGCCCGTTGCTCGATCGATCTTCGCTCATGGCGGTTCTCGTGATCCTTGCAGTGTCAGTGTGTGATTGTTTCGTTTTCATCGTCGGCATACGGGTCAGGATGACCCAGTTCTGCCAGCAATTCCCGTTCCAGGGCTTCCATTTCCTCGGCTTCCTCATCGTCGATGTGATCGTAGCCGAGCAGGTGCAGGCAGCCGTGGATGACCAGGTGCGCCCAGTGCGCCTCCAGGGTTTTGCCCTGTTCGGCAGCCTCGCGCTCGACCACCGCCACGCAGATCACCAGGTCGCCCAGCAACGGGATATCGAGCAGGTCATCAGGCACGTCGGCCGGGAACGACAGCACGTTGGTCGCGTAGTCCTTGTGCCGGTAGGTGTGGTTCAGCTCGCGGCCTTCGGCTTCATCGACCAGGCGAATGGTCATCTCCGAGTCGGCGCTGCGCTGGCGCAAGGCCAGCTCGCACCAGCGGCGGAAGGCGGCATCGTCAGGGGCGGCGGCGTCCGTGGCCCGTTGTAGGTCGAGTTCAAGCATCTTTGCCGGGCGCCTCTGGCTTGGCCTGACGGCCTTCGAAGCGGTCGTAGGCCTCGACGATGCGTTGCACCAGTGGGTGACGAACCACATCTTTGGGTTGGAAATGGGTAAAACTGATACCCGGAACGTCTTTGAGCACCTCGATCACATGCGCCAAGCCCGACTTCGTGCCACGCGGCAGGTCGACCTGGGTGATGTCACCGGTGATCACCGCCGTCGAGCCGAAGCCGATGCGGGTGAGGAACATCTTCATCTGTTCCAGCGTGGTGTTCTGGCTTTCGTCGAGGATGATGAAGCTGTTGTTCAGGGTGCGGCCACGCATGTAGGCCAGCGGGGCGATCTCGATCACCTGGCGCTCGATGAGCTTGGCCACGTGTTCAAAACCGAGCATTTCGTAGAGGGCGTCATACAGCGGGCGCAGGTAGGGGTCGATCTTCTGCGCCAGGTCGCCAGGCAGGAAGCCGAGCTTCTCGCCCGCTTCGACCGCCGGACGCACCAGCAGGATGCGGCGCACTTGCTCGCGTTCCAGGGCATCGACGGCGCAGGCCACAGCGAGATAGGTCTTGCCGGTACCGGCCGGGCCAACACCGAAGTTGATGTCGTTGGCCAGGATTTCCTTGACGTAACGCTGCTGGTTGACGCCGCGCGGGCGAATGTTGCCCTTGCGCGTGCGCAACGAGACGCTGACCTCGTTGACCGCCGGGTTGTCGATGTTCTCGACGGTCGACTCCTGCAGGTACAGGTGGACCGTTTCCGGCGACAGGTCAGTGGCCTTGGCCTCGCGGTAGAGGCGGCGCAGCAGTTGTTCGGCAGCGGAAGTGGTCTTGGGTTCGCCGATCAGTTCGAACTGATTGCCACGGTTGCGGATCTCGATGGCCAGGCGTTGTTCGATCAGGCGCAGGTGCTCGTCGAACTGCCCGCACAAGTTGGCGAAACGGTGGGCCTCGAAAGGTTCGAGGATGAAACGATGGGGTTCTATGGGTGCGTTCAAGGTCGTTTTTAGCCGCCCGACGGCAATGGATGTGAGCTCAAGAATAACCCTTGAATCGCAGTGGCGAAAGCACTGAAACGATCAAGGGTTGGCACAAGGTATGTAGTGCCTGTTCTGGCCCCTTCGCGGGCAAGCACGCTCCCACAGGTACTGCACCGTTTTGCAGGTGGGTGCATACCTGTGGGAGCGGGCTTGCCCGCGAAGGGGCCGGTACGGGTATGATGCCCGCCTTTTCTTACGCATGTGTTATCCCGCCAACCATGAGCAAACGCGAACCCGCCATCTATAAAGTGATCTTCCTCAATCAGGGGCAGGTCTTCGAGATGTATGCCAAGCAGATCTATCAGAGCGACCTGTGGGGCTTTCTGGAAATCGAGGAGTTCGTCTTCGGCGAGCGCACCCAGGTGGTGGTCGACCCCAGTGAAGAAAAGCTCAAGAGCCAGTTCGAGGGTGTGATCCGCAGTTTCGTGCCCATGCACTCGATCGTGCGTATCGACGAGGTCGAGCGCCTGGGTACGGCGAAGATCAGCGAGGCCAAGGGCGGCGGCAATGTGATGCCGTTCCCCATGCCGATGCCGGAGAAGTAGGGCGTTTCAGGGGAGTGGCGAGAACGGCGTACGGCCTTCGGCGTTTTGCAGTTCGAGCAGGTATTTGCGGAAGATCTGGCCAAGCACCTGGGTCGCGTGCTCCAGTTCGTCGCGGGGCATTTGCTCGGTGACTTCGTCAGCCATGTCCAGCGCATCCTCGGCGCCGTTGACTGCAGCCATTTTCAGCAGAATGTAGGCCTGCACATTGTTGGCCTTGACCCCTTCGCCGCGGAAGAACATGGCGCCAAGGCGGTATTGGGCCTCGGCATGGCCTTGCAGCGAGGCCTTCTGGAACCAGTTCAGGGCCTTGTTCAGGTCTTTCGGTGTCTGGGTGTAGTAGTACTCGCCCAGTTCGAATTGCGCCTGGGCATCCCCCGTCGTCGCCGTCTGCTCACAGGCCTTGAGGGCATTGGCGAGGTCTTCTGGCTGAACATTCAGGGTGCAGCGGCCCGTCGCTGGAATCAGCAACGAGTTACCACCCTCCGCCAGGGCCAGCAGGGGCTGAAGAAGCAACAGGCAGCCCAGGGTCAGGGCGCGGCCGGTGCGGTTCATGGGGATCGACTTACCTCTGCAAAGCTGCGGCCAATGTCTCTGGTGGCACATTATGGGATAAGCAGCGCCAACCTTACAAAGTTTTACTCGAATTTATGTCTGGTTGGGGAAGTCAGCTGATTGTGAGGGGTTATTTATCTCCTGTAACGGCCCTTTCGCGGGGTAAACCCGCTCCCACAGGGACCGCACCATTTTCAAGGCCGGTGCGGCACCTGTGGGAGCGGGTTTACCCGCGAAGAGGCCGGTACAGACTCGGCATTACTTCAGGGCTGCAAAGGCCTTCTCAGCCGCATCCAAGGTGATCTGCAGCTCCTTGTCGCCGTGGGCAATGGAGGTGAAGCCCGCCTCGAATGCGCTTGGCGCCAGGTACACGCCGCCGTCCAGCATCAGGTGGAAGAAGCGCTTGAAGCGATCGGCATCGCTGGCCATCACGTCGTCGAAGGTGACGATGTCGTCGGCACCGCTGAAGTACAGGCCGAACATGGCACCTGCCTGCGTGGTGACGAACGGCACGCCAGCAGCATCGGCGCGTTGTTGCAGGCCGTCGAGCATGCGGCTGGTGAAGTCGGTCAGTTCGGCGTGGAACCCTGGGCGGCTGATCAGCTTCAGGGTGGTCAGGCCAGCGGCCATGGCCAGCGGGTTACCCGACAGGGTGCCGGCCTGGTAGACCGGGCCGAGCGGGGCGATGCAGCCCATGATTTCGCGCTTGCCGCCAAAACAGCCGACCGGCATGCCGCCGCCGACGATCTTGCCGAAGGTCGACAGGTCAGGGGTGATGCCGTAGTGGCCTTGGGCGCCGCCGAGCGAGACGCGGAAACCGGTCATTACTTCGTCGAAGATCAACACCACGCCATGCTTGTCGCACTGCTCGCGCAGGCCTTCGAGGAAGCCTGGCGCTGGCGGTACACAGTTCATGTTGCCGGCTACTGGCTCGACAATGATACAGGCCACGGTCTGGCCGACGTCGGCCAGGGTTTTTTCGACGGCGGCAATGTCGTTGAACGGCAGGGTCAGGGTGTGTTTGGCGAAGTCCGCCGGCACGCCCGCCGAGCTTGGCACACCTTGGGTCAGCAGGCCGGAGCCGGCTTTCACCAGCAGGCTGTCGGAGTGACCGTGGTAGCAGCCTTCGAACTTGATGATGGCGTCGCGGCCGGTGTAGCCACGGGCCAGGCGGATGGCGCTCATGGTGGCTTCGGTGCCGGAGCTGACCATGCGCACCATCTCCATGGATGGCACGATCGAGCAGACCAGGTCAGCCATCTCGGTTTCCATGGCGGTCGGGGCGCCATAGGAAAGGCCGTGTTCGAGTTGCTTGCGTACCGAGTCCAGCACCTCTGGATGGCCGTGGCCGAGAATCATCGGGCCCCAGGAACCGACATAATCGACGTAACGCTTGTCGTCCTCGTCAACGACGTAGGCGCCTTCGGCATGCTTGAAGAACAGCGGCGTGCCGCCGACGCTCTTGAAAGCGCGGACCGGCGAGTTGACGCCACCCGGGATGTGCTTCTGGGCTGCGGCGAACAGGGCTTCGGAACGGGACATGGAAAGTTCTCTCGAATCAGGAAACGAACAGGGCGTTGAAGGCACGGGCGCGGCGGGTGACTTCCTGCGCGCTATCGGTACCAAACAGGCCGTGGATCACTGCCAGCAGGTCGGCGCCATGGGCAACCAACGGGGCAGCGTTGTCGAGGGTGACGCCGCCGATCACGGCGATCGGCAGTTTGACCTGGGCGCGGGCCTGCTCCAGCAGGTCGAGGCTGGCAGCCGGTGCGCCCGGTTTGGTCACGGAGTTGAAAAAGCGGCCGAAGGCCACGTAGCTGGCGCCTTCGCTGGCGGCCTGGCGGGCCAGGTCGAGCTGGGCGTGGCAGGTCGAGCCGATGATCGCGTTGCGGCCGAGCAGGGCGCGGGCCGGGGTGAGTGGGCCGTCGGTTTGGCCCAGGTGCACGCCGACGCCCAGGCGCGCGGCCAGTTCGGCGTCATCGTTGATGATCAGCTGAGTATCGTAACGCTCGCAGAGCCGCATCAGTGCCTCGGCTTCGCGCAGGCGCTGGGCCGCGTCGTCACTTTTGTCGCGGTACTGCAGCAGGCACACGCCGCCATCCAGGGCCGCCTCGACATGGGACAGGAAACGGCCGGCGAGCAGCTGGCTGTCGGTGATTGCATACAGACCGCGTAGCTTCATCTGAAGGCCTCGTATCAGGAACAGAAGTCCAGGGGCAGGCGGCGCGGGACGAACTGTCCCTTGCCCAGTTGCTCGGCGTCACGCAGGGTGCGCCAGGTGTATTCGAGCGCACTGCGCACGGCACTTTGCAGCGCTTCGCCCAAGGCCAGTCGGCCCGCCAGGGCGCTGGCCAGGGTGCAGCCCGAACCGTGATAGCTGCCTGGCAGGCGCTGGCAGGTCCAGGTATGGCGCTGGCCATCGCGGCTGTACAGGCGGTTGTGGATTTCGTCTTCGTCGCCGTGACCACCGGTAATCAACAGGTGTCTACAGAACGGCAACAGTTTCTCGGCACACTCGTCCGCCGTGCCGTCCGGCAGCTCGGCGAGAATGCGCGCTTCCGGCAGGTTCGGCGTGGCAATGGTCGCCAGCGGCAGCAGGCGTTCGCGCACGGCATAGCCGACCTCGTCCTTGCCCAGGCGGCCACCGCCACCGGCTCGCAGCACCGGGTCGCAGACCAGCGGCAGGTGCGGGTGGGCGGCCAGCAGTTCGGCGACGGTGTCGACCATGTCGAGGGAGCCGAGCATGCCAAGCTTGACGGCGGCGACCGTGGAGTCGGCCAGCACGGCGTTGGCCTGGGCCAGCACCCACTCGCGGTCGAGCACGCGGAAGTCGGAAACGTTGACGGTATCCTGGACGGTCAGGGCAGTCACCGCAGGTGCGGCGTGACAGCCTTGGGCGATCAGGGCTTCGATATCTGCCTGCAAGCCGGCGCCGCCACTGGGGTCGTGGCCGGAGAGACAGAGGACAACGGGGCGGGAGCTGTAGGTATTCATGGGCGGCGAGCTTACCACCAAACCCAATTGTGGGGATCGTCCTACAAACGTGTTTTGTTGATCAACTGGTCAGATTGTTGCGTGTGAAACTTCTGAAAGTACTGATTTAGAGCCATTAGACCATGATTCAAGGTGGCCGATTGCCAGGTGGGGAAGCTATGCTAGAGTGCTCGGATAACTCGACAAACGGGTTCTGCCGGATTACGTCGTCTCAAACGGATGGGAGGCAACCGCGACGCGACCGGACAGGCCATGCTGGGGCTGTATGCGCTATTTGCTGATTGTGCTTCTGGGCTTGTTGCCCGTGCTGGCCGGAGCGGTCGATTTCGACGACGCTACCCGGCATCTTCCATTGGGCAAGGCCATGCAGGTTTACGAAGACCTCGATGGCAGTGCCAGCATCGCCCAGGTCAGTGCCCCCGGGTTCGTCAAATCCTTCCGCCCCCACCATGAAGACGTGCTGAACGCCGGTTATTCCACCTCGGTGTTCTGGCTGAAGATTGACCTGCGTTACCTGCCGTCGGCCACTGCCACCCCCCGCCAATGGCTGCTGGAACTGGCCTACCCACCCCTGGACCACCTCGAGTTGTACCTGCCCGACAGCGCCGGTACCTACCGGCTGGCCCAGCGCACGGGCGACGCTTTGCCTTACGCCACCCGGCAGATCCGGCAGAACAACTACCTGTTCGAGTTGCCGCTGCCCCCAGGCCAGGCGACCACCGTCTACCTGCGTTTGCACAGCCAGGGCTCGGTGCAGGCACCGCTGGCGTTATGGTCGGCCGAGGCCTACATGGAGGACCAGCCCACGCGCCTGTACGTACTGGGCATGATCTACGGCGTGTTGCTGGTGATGCTGGTGTACAACCTGTTCATCTACCTCAGCGTGCGGGATGTCAGCTACCTCTACTACATCCTCTACATCGCCTCGTTCGGCCTGTATCAGGTTTCGGTGAACGGTGCGGGGGTCGCCTACTTCTGGCCGGACAGCCCCTGGTGGGCGAATGCCTCGACGCCGCTGTTCATTGGCGCTGCCGGTTTGTTCGGCTGCCAGTTTGCCCGGCATTTCCTGCAACTGGGCAAAATCAGCCGTGGCTTCGACCGGTTGTTGCAGCTGTTGATGCTGGGGGGCGGGCTGGTGATGGTACTGGCCGTGAGCATGCCTTATGGCATCGCCCTGCGCATGGCCACGGTGCTGGCGTTGCTGTTCACCGTCAGCATCTTTGCCGCTGGCGTGTATGCCTGGTCGCGCGGTTTGCGGGTGGCGCGCTGGTTCATTATCGCCTGGTCGGCGTTTTTGCTGGGCGGGTTGGTCAACACCTTGATGGTGCTGGGTTACCTGCCGAACGTGTTCATCACCATGTATGCCAGCCAGTTGGGCTCGGCGCTGGAGGTGGCGCTGCTGTCGCTGGCGCTGGCCGACCGTATCAACAGCCTGCGCGAGCAGCAGGCGCAGACCCTGCGTGAAACCGGGCGAACACTGGAGCAGTTGAACCTGCAGCTGGCCAGGAGCAACCGCTTGAAGGATGAGTTCCTGGCCACGGTCACCCATGAGCTGCGCACCCCGATGAATGGTGTGATCGGTTCGCTGGAGCTGATGCGCACGCTGCCCATGGATGCCGAAATGGCCCAGTACCATCGTACGGCGGTCGGTTCGTCCCAGGGCATGATGGACATGGTCGACGACATCCTCACCCTCTCCGAACTGCAGGGCGGTCGTCTGCGTGCGCAACCTGCGCCTTTCAGCCTGCGCAGCATGCTGCAGGGCTTGCGTGCCGCGCATGCCGGCCAGGCGCTGGGCAAAGGGTTGTACCTGAGCCTGGACATACCTGCCGATCTGCCCGACGCGCTGCTGGGTGATGCGCAAAAGCTCACCCGCTGCCTGGGGTGCCTGCTGGACAACGGCCTGAAGTTCACCGATCAAGGCGGGGTCATGCTGCAGGTGCGCGGTCGTCGTCAGGGGCCGGACAACCTGGCACTCACCTTTACGGTCAGTGACAGTGGCATCGGCTTCGATGACCTCGACCAGGCGACCCTGTATCAGCGCTTCTACCAGGTCGATGGCTCGATGACCCGGCGTTATGGTGGGCTGGGCATCGGCTTGTCGATTTGCCGGCAGATGGGGGAGTTGCTGGGGGCTCGGTTGTCGCATGAGTCGACGCGGGGGTTGGGTAGCCGGTTCGAGTTGAGTTTGAACGTGGAGATTTCGCAGGTGCAGATGAGCCCGAGTATCCTGCAGACGCGGCGTTCGCTTTGAAGGCATAGCCTTTGGTAAGGGCTGACAGGTGTTTGCCACAACACATTCAGCGCCTGGCGTCCCCCTGTCAGCCCTGATACCCCCCTATACCATGCGCTCCCCGCCTCATATTTAGTCATTAATGTCACTTTGACTGACCCACAGGGAATGCTTCACTGGGACTTTCAGGCCTGCCCGGATCCAGGAGCTCTCAATGAACCTGCACCAGTACGCTGAAACCCACGAAGTCACCAACCAGCCTCCGTCCCTCGACGGCGCCAACCTGTACCGCCTTGATCTGCCATTGCAGGAGTGGTCGCGGCGCTTTGGCGCTGGCTGGGCCGAATCGCGGATCGATGCTTACGGTGCCTTGGCCGGCGGGCCGCTGATGGCTGCGGGCTTTTTGGCTAACGCGCACAAACCGGAATTCAGCAGCCACGACCGCTATGGCCATCGTATCGACCTGGTCGAGTTTCACCCGGCCTATCACGAACTGATGCGCACCGCAGTCGAACATGGCCTGCCCTCGTTGCCGTGGGCCGAACCCCGCCCCGGTGCGCATGTGGCGCGCGCGTCGATGACCTACCTGCACAGCCAGGCCGAAGCCGGCACGGGCTGCCCGCTGACCATGACCTTTGCCGCGGTGCCGGCGCTCAGGTTGCAGCCGGAGCTGGCTGAATACTGGCTGCCGAAGGTGCTGGCGCGTGAATACGACCCGCGCAATATCGGC
The DNA here is from genome assembly GCF_025905425.1 of Pseudomonas putida. Taxonomy (NCBI): domain Bacteria; kingdom Pseudomonadati; phylum Pseudomonadota; class Gammaproteobacteria; order Pseudomonadales; family Pseudomonadaceae; genus Pseudomonas; species Pseudomonas putida. Next base: position 6,001,782 of record NZ_CP109603.1, read on the forward strand.
GACCGGCACAAGGCTGGGGTCACCCTCGGCATGGCCATGACCGAGAAGCAGGGTGGCACCGACGTGCGTGCCAATACCACACGGGCCTACCCGGTGGGGGCACCTGGGCCAGGCCAGGCCTATGAACTGGTCGGGCACAAGTGGTTTTGCTCGGCGCCCATGTGCGATGCCTTTCTGACACTGGCCCAGACCGAAAAAGGCCTGAGCTGCTTTCTGTTGCCCCGCCACCGCCCGGATGACAACCGCAACCAGTTCTATATCCAGCGGTTGAAGAACAAGTTGGGCAACAGCTCCAATGCGTCCAGCGAAGTGGAGTTCCGTGGCGCTCTGGCGTGGATGGTGGGCGATGAAGGGCGTGGTGTACCGACCATTATCGAAATGGTGGCCATGACCCGTTTCGACTGCATGGTCGGCTCCAGTGCCCTGATGCGCCAGGCCCTGACCCAGGCCGCCCACCACTGCGCGTACCGCAAGGTCGGCGGCCGGGTGCTGAACGAGCAGCCGTTGATGCAGAACGTGCTCGCCGACCTGGCGCTGGAAAGCGAGGCCGCGTTGGCCCTGAGCCTGCGCATGGGGCAGGCCCTGGAGCAGCTCGATGATCCACAGCAGGCACACTTTGCCCGGCTGGTCACGGCGGTGGGCAAGTACTGGATCTGCAAACGCGCCCCGGCCATGATCAACGAGGCCGCCGAATGCCTGGGCGGGGCCGGGTATGTCGAAGACAGCATCCTGCCACGGTTGTACCGCGAGGCGCCGGTCAACTCGACCTGGGAAGGCTCAGGCAATGTGCAGTGCCTGGATGTGCTGCGGGCCTTGTCCAAGGAGCCTGGGGTGCTCGATGCCTTGTTTGCCGAACTGGGTGATGGCCATGGCGACCCTCGATTGGCCGCGCACATTGGCAACCTCAAGGGGGCGTTTGCCGATACGGCGGACATCCAGTATCGCGCCCGTCAGTTGACCGAGGATATTGCTCTGGCGCTGCAGGCCAAGCTGCTGCTGGAGGCGGGTAATACGGTAGTCAGCGATGCGTTCATCGGCAGCCGCCTGGCCGGTGGTGGTCGGGCCTATGGGGCGTTGCCACGGGGTGTGGATGTGCAGGCACTGGTGGCAAGGGCCACGCCGGTCTGGCAACGCTGATCAATGGGGATGTAATTACCCTCGAAGGCAGGCAAGATGGTCCACATGCATGTCCAGACAGGAAGCACAGTGTGAGCCACGCTTTTGTAGTCGTTGATACCCCAGAACAGGCCGTCGACCGTCTGGCGGCCCTGCATGCTCAGGCCACCGGTGCCCTCAGCCAGGCCCTCAAGCAATACCTGAAAGACCGAACCGAACCGGACGCCGAAGCGCGGGGGCTGTTCCGTTATCCCGCGCTGCGCCTGACCTACTACAGCCAGGGTGAGGTCGCGGCCACCACACGTGCCTACGCCAAGGTCCAGGTAGCCGGCACCTACAGCGTCACCGTCACCCAGCCCGCCGCCTTCCGTGGCTACCTGCTGGAGCAACTGCGCCCCCTGATGCACGACTACACCGTGACGGTGGAAGTGGGTGTCAGCGAGCAGAACATTCCGTACCCCTACGTGGTCGATCAGGGCGACGAACTGGCCGGCAGTGGCATCACCGCTGCGCAACTGGCGCGGGTGTTCCCCAGCACCGACCTGTCGGCAGCCACCGACAATATCGCCGATGGCCTGTACGACTGGGACAGCACCGAAACCCTGCCGCTGGCGTTGTTCGATGCGGCGCGTGTGGACTTCTCGCTGCGCCGCCTGGTGCACTACACCGGTAGCGACTGGCGGCATGTGCAGCCTTGGATCCTGCTGACCAACTACCACCGCTATGTTGACCAGTTCATCAGCCATGGCCTTGAGCAACTGCGTGACGACCCGCGCTTCGTACGCATGGTGCTGCCGGGCAACGTGTTGATCGAAAAAGGCATGGACCATGGCGAAACCCAGGCCCTGGTGGCCAGTGTGGTATGGCACCGTTATCAGATGCCGGCCTACCACCTGATCGCCGCCGACGGTGACGGCGTAACCTTGGTCAACATCGGCGTCGGCCCTTCCAATGCCAAGAACATCACCGACCACCTGGCCGTGCTGCGCCCGCACTGCTGGCTGATGATCGGCCACTGTGGCGGCCTGCGTCAGTCGCAGACTATCGGTGACTACGTGCTGGCGCATGCCTACATGCGGCGTGACGGTATTCTCGATCGTGTGGTGCCGCCGAACATTCCCATCCCGGCCTTGGCCGAGGTGCAGATGGCCCTCCAGGAAGCTGCGGCACAAGTGACCGGCGAGCGTGGCGAAGAGCTGAAAAAGCGCCTGCGCACGGGCACCGTGCTGACCTACGACGACCGTAACTGGGAACTGCGCTGGGCCCAGGAGCGGCCATTGATCAACCTGTCACGTGCGGTGGCGGTGGACATGGAGAGTGGCACCATTGCCGCCCAGGGCTACCGGCTGCGGGTTCCGTATGGCACCTTGCTGTGTGTCTCCGACAAGCCGCTGCACAGCGAGATCAAGCTGCCGGGTTCGGCCAACGCGTTCTACAACCGGGCGGTCAGCCAGCACTTGAAGATCGGCATTGCCGCACTCGACCTGCTACGTACCGAGCTCAATTCGTTGCACTCGCGTAAACTGCGCAGCTTCGATGAGCCGCCGTTCCGCTGAGGATCCATGCCCCTGCCACCCCGTTCCAAGCCGCGCCGCCCCCAGGCGCGGCCTGCCGACCCGCGTCGCCAGCCCAAGGCGCCGCCGGCCGAGCCGCGCCTGATCCTGTTCAACAAGCCGTTCGACGTGCTGACCCAGTTCAGCGATGGCGAGGGGCGCGCGACCCTCAAGGACTTCATCGACATTCCGGGTGTTTATCCGGCGGGGCGGCTGGACCGTGACAGCGAAGGCCTGCTGTTGCTGACCAACGATGGCGGCCTGCAGGCGCGCATCGCCGACCCCAAGCACAAGCTGGCCAAAACTTACTGGGTACAAGTGGAAGGTGAGCCGAGCGACGAGCAGCTGCAACGCCTGCGCGAGGGCGTAGAGCTGAACGATGGGCCGACCTTGCCGGCTGAAGCTCGCCGCCTGGAAGACCCCGAGCTGTGGCCGCGCAACCCGCCGGTGCGCTTTCGCAAGAGCGTGCCGACCAGCTGGCTGGAGCTGGTGATCCGCGAAGGGCGTAACCGACAGGTGCGACGGATGACGGCGGCGGTAGGGTTGCCTACTTTGCGCCTGGTGCGGGTGCGGATTGGTGACTGGACGCTGGAGGGGCTGGAGCAGGGCTGTTGGCGCGAAGTCCCGGCCAAGCTGCGCAGATAGCTGGAAAACCTAGCAACTTGCCCAAATCCCTGCAGAGAACACTGGTCATTGTGGGAGCGGGCTTGCCCCGCGAATGAGGCCACGCGGCGCATGGCACCGGCTTCGCCGGTGGTGGCGGGCCAAGCCCGCTCCCACAGAGTCGCTGCTAAATCAATGAGTTAAGTTTTGTTCTAGGAGAGTGGGCTTGCCCGTGCCTGGCAGTTACACCCCTTCCAGAAACGCCACCACCACGCTCTTGATGATAAAGGCCAATACCCCAAGCCCCAGCACGAAGAACAGGATCATGGTGCCAAACCGCCCGGCCTTGGACTTCTTCGCCAGGTCCCAGACGATAAAGCCCATGAAACCGATCAACACGGTGACGAGGATGATCATCATCCATTCTTCGAATACGGCGGGATCCATCAGTGTTCTCCAGGCAGGCTGAGCGCTCGATCATACGCCGGGCGCCCAAGTATTCAACGCAGGTGGGTCAATGGCAGCTCGGTACTGGCCAGTACCTGGTTCAGCACGAAGCTCGAACGCACGCTGGTGACGCCTTCGATACGGGTCAGGCTGCCGAGTAGCAGTTTCTGGTAGTGGTCCATGTCTGGCACCACTACCTTGAGCTGGTAGTCGGCGTCCATACCGGTGACCAGGCTGCATTCGAGCACCTGCGGTAGGTTGCGGATGGCGGCCTCGAAGGTCTCGAAGCGCTCCGGGGTGTGGCGGTCCATGCCGATCAGTACATAGGCGGTCAGGCTCAGCCCCAGCTTCTTGCGATCGAGCAGGGCAACCTGACGCGAGATGTAGCCGTCGTCCTCCAGTTGCTTGACCCGACGCGAGCACGGCGAAGGCGACAAGCCGATGCGTTCGGCCAGCTCCTGGTTGGAAATGCGCGCATCGCGCTGCAGTTCGGCAAGAATGCTCAGGTCGTAGCGGTCAAGTTTGCTCATGGAATATGCCTTTTCTGTTCCGATTGCGGTGAATTATCAATCTACGATGAAAAATTGCGCAAGTGCTATTTATCTCAGCAATCTTCGCAATCCTCTGTCGCCGCCGGTTCGGTATCTTTATCCACAGAATCACTGCCCGGACATCAGTCCACGGCGACGCGCCCTAGGCGGGCGGTCGCGGCCCAGCCATCCAACAGGATCCGCCAGGCCCCCGGGCTACACACCGTCCAGAAGACGGCGTGAGGTGAGCCGGCGCCACAAGTGCCGAGCACGGACGACAATTCCCAAAGGGAGGCCCAACGGCCTCCCTTTTTTCATGTCCGCGATTTTAAGTTGGGTGTGTGGCCGGCGCGGTAGACTGGCAGCGGCTGCAGTCATTTTTGATCGAGAGGGGCACCATGAAGTCGCGCATCTGGCAGTTGGCAGGTGTTGGTTTGGTTACGTTGAGCATCAGCCTGGGGGCTGTGGCTCAAGGCCCGGATGAGGGGCACGGAGGGCATGGCGGCGACCCGAATGGCGCCACCCCAGGCCGTTCCCCGCTCAACTCGCGCGATGAAGTGCGCCAGACGCAGCCGCCACGTGAAGGCTATTACCAGGATATCCCTCGGCGCAATGGCGATAACCGCCACTGGCAGGGGCGCCCGGACGGTCATGGCAATGGCTGGGGGCCGGGGCCGCAGTATCGTCCAGGGCAGACCATCGACGGCTTCCCTGATCGCTACTGGAAGGTGCCTTACCGTGGGCAGGACTACTTCTACTCGAGTGGCTACTGGTATCGACCGCATGGTGGCCGTTACATCGTCGTGGCACCACCCTATGGCGCAAGGGTTGAGTACCTGCCCTCGTATGCCCGTGAGGTGTGGTTGGGTGGGGCGTTGTTCTTCCTGGTTGCCGATACCTATTACCAGTACCTGGCGGACAGCCGTGAGTACGTGGTGGTCAACCCACCGATGGCTGCACCCGCGCCTGTGCCAGTGGCACCGGTCAGTGGCAGTTACGACGTGGTGGCCTATCCGATGTATGGCCAGGGGCAAGAACAGCAGGACCAGGACCGCTACCAGTGCCATCGCTGGGCGGTGAGCCAGTCTGGGTTCGACCCGGCGACGGCTGCCTACGCACCACCGATCAATGTTGCGGATAGCTATCGGCGGGCGCTGGGGGCCTGTTTCAGCGGGCGTGGATACAGCATCAACTGAAGCTGACGCGCACCTACACCGGGTCCGCGTGCACCATCACATCCGCCTGTGGATAACGCTGGCGGATCACCCTTGATGCCGCCTCGCACAACCCATGGGCATCATGCAGCGCCAGTTCCCCTGGCAGTTCCAGATGCAACTGCACGAACCACTGGTTGCCCGATACCCGTGTACGCAGGTCATGCACCCCCTTCACGCCGGGGATGGCCAGCACCAGGGCGGACATCGCCTCGCCAACCTCGCCGGGCAGCTCCTTGTCCATCAGGATGGCGGTACTTTCTTGCGCGATCTGGAAAGCGCTCCAGAGGATGTAGACAGCAATGCCCAGGCCGAACAAGGCATCCAGTTGCGACCAGCCAAACTGTGTCAGCAGCAGGGCGAGCAGAATGCTGCCATTGAGCAGCAGGTCTGAGCGGTAGTGCAGTGAGTCGGCCCGCACCGCCGTGGAGCCGGTCAGGCGAATGACCTTGTGTTGCAACGCCAGCAGGGCAATGGTCAGCACCAGCGAAAGCAGCATCACTGCGATGCCGACCGTGGTATCGCCCAACGGTTGTGGCGTATGCAGGCGTTCGACCGCCTGCACCCCGATCAACACCGCACTGACCCCGATGAACAGCGCCTGGGCCATGCCAGCCAGGGCCTCGGCCTTGCCGTGGCCGAAGCGGTGGTCGTCATCGGCCGGGCGCAGGGCGTAATGCACGGCGAGCAGATTGAGAAACGAGGCGACGGCGTCCAGTGCCGAATCGGTCAGCCCGGCCAGCAGGCTGACCGAGCCGCTCAGCCACCAGGCCAGCGCCTTGCTCACGACCAGGATGCTGGCCACCGCCAGTGACGCGCGGGTGGCCAGACGCAAGAGGCGCTGGTGTTCAGCCGGGGTGATCATGCTGTGGGTGATGTCCTTGTGCGGGTCAGGCAGCCGGTACCAGTTGGTAGGCCGCCAACTGCTCGACGCTGCCACGGTGCTGGATCAGGCGCGGGTCGTTCAGCGGCAGGCGCTGGCCCAGCTCGCTTTCGAGGATGGCCTGCAACTTGCGGTTGTCGATCTTGCCGTCGGGGCTTACCGCTTCGCGCAGTTTTTCCGGGGCCACCTGGGCTGTGCGGCCACCCGGGTAGTAGATGGCGCCGGTGGCGAAGTCGATGCCGAAGGCGATCAGCCCGGGGATCACGTAGAACAAGATGCCAATGGCATCCATGGCGGCGACCACGGGGTCGATCTTACCGTCGATCTGGCCGCGGCGGTCTGGGTAGAACAGCGTGCCGCAGGCCGTCAGCTGGGTCAGCAAGGTGACGATAAGGGCGCCGCCAATGACGCGGGATGGGATACGCATGTAAATCTCCGAAAGGTATTCAGCAGGGCAAGCGAAGCGCCAGCACCTGAAGCTAAGACCATGATAGAGCAGGCTGGGTTCGCCGTTATACTCGCCCGACTGTTCGAGGACCACCATGATTTCATTACCGATCGATACCGTTCTGCCCGCTTTGCGCCAGGCCCTGGAAAACCGCGACGAAGCTGTGCTCGAAGCGCCCCCCGGCGCCGGCAAGACCACCCGCGTGCCCCTGGCGTTGCTGAGCGCGCCGTGGCTGGCCGGGCAGACCATCGTGATGCTCGAACCACGGCGCCTGGCCGCCCGCGCGGCGGCCGAAAGGCTGGCCAGCGAGCTGGGCGAGAAGGTCGGCGAAACCGTGGGCTACCGCATCCGCCTGGACAGCAAGGTCGGGCCGAAGACCCGTATCGAGGTGGTCACCGAGGGTATCCTCACCCGCCGTCTGCAGGCGGACCCTGCGCTGGAGGGCGTGGGGCTGCTGATTTTCGACGAGTTCCACGAGCGCAGCCTGGATGCTGACCTCGCTTTGGCGTTGAGCCTCAATGGGCGCGAGCTGCTGCGTGACGAGCCGCTGAAAATTCTGCTGATGTCCGCGACGCTGGAGGGCGAGCGCCTGTCGCGGCTGCTCGACGATGCACCGGTCGTCAGCAGCGAAGGCCGCATGTACCCGGTAGACATCCACTGGGGGCGGCCGTCCCAGCCGGGCGAGTTCATCGAGCCACGGGTCGTCGATTGCGTCCTCCAGGCGTTGGCGGAACAGCCCGGTAGCGTGCTGGTATTCCTGCCCGGGCAGGCCGAAATCCGCCGGGTTCACCAGAGCCTTCAGGACATGCTGGGCGAGCGTTCCGACATCTTGCTGTGCCCATTGCATGGCGAACTCGACCTCAATGCCCAGCGCGCAGCGATCGACCCGGCGCCAACAGGTCTGCGCAAAGTGGTGCTGGCCACCAACATCGCCGAAACCAGCCTGACCATCGACGGCGTGCGCGTGGTGGTTGACGCAGGCCTTGCGCGGGTGCCGCGTTTCGACCCCGGCAGTGGCATGACCCGGCTCGACACCCAGCGTATCTCCCGTGCCAGCGCTACCCAGCGTGCCGGCCGGGCGGGCCGCCTGGAACCAGGGGTGTGCTACCGGCTATGGTCCGAAGCACAGCATGACCAGTTGGCCGCGCACGGCAGCGCAGAAATACTCCAGGCCGACCTCGCAGGCCTGGCCTTGCAGTTGGCCCGCTGGGGCGTCACGCCCGATCAGCTGCGCTGGCTGGACCAGCCGCCAGCGGCGGCGTTCTCCCAGGCCCAGGACCTGCTGGCACGGCTCAGTGCGTTCAAGGCCGGCAGCCGCGACAACCTCAGCGAACACGGCCAGGCCATGGCCGAACTGCCGGCCCATCCGCGCATTGCCCACTTGCTGCTGCGTGGCCAGGATCTTGGGCTGGCCGCCATGGCCTGTGATGTCGCCGCCTTGCTGGGGGAGCGTGATATCCAGCGCGGGGGTGGTGCCGACCTGCACAGCCGGCTGGCGTTGATCAGCGGTGAAAGCAAGGCGTCCCGAGGCGGGCAGGGCGGCGTGCAGCGTGCGCGGCAGTTGGCCCGGCAATACCGCGGGTTGCTACGCGGCAGGGCGGGCGCAGGGGTCGCCGACCCCGAACACTCGCGCTGGTTGGGCGCATTGCTGGCGCTGGCCTACCCAGACCGGGTCGCCCAGCAGCGGCGCGAGGGCAGCGCTGAATATCGCCTGGCCAATGGCCGCGCGGCTTTGTTCGCTGAAGTTGATGCCTTGATGAAGTGCCCCTGGCTGGTGGTTGCCGACCTGGGGAGCCGCCAGGGCCAGCGGGAAGAACGTATCTACCTGGCTGCCGAGTTCGACCCAGCGCTGCTGGACGATGTGCTGGCCGAGCAGGTCGAACGGGTCGATATCCTCGACTGGGACGACCGCGCACAGGTGTTGCGCGCCGAACGCCAGACCAAGGTCGGCGAGCTGGTGCTCAGCCGCGAGCCGTTGCCTGGCCTGGATGACGAAGCCCGCGCCAGGGCCTTGATCGGCCTGGTGCGGCGTAAAGGCCTCAATCTGCTGACCTGGACGCCGGAACTGCGTCAGTGGCAGGCGCGGGTAGCGTTGCTGCGTCAACTGGACCTGGACCAGAACGGGCACAGTGAGTGGCCCGACCTGGGCGACGAGGCCCTGCTGGCCAACCTGGAAGACTGGCTGCAGCCGTACCTGGGCAAGGTTTCGCGCTTGAGCCATTTTGCCGCCCTGGACCTGTCGTCGATCCTGCGCAACCTGCTGCCGTGGCCATTGCCGCAGCGCCTGGACGAGTGGGCGCCCGCGCATCTGGCCGTGCCGTCGGGCTCGAACATTCGCCTGGACTACAGTGAAAACCCACCCATTCTTGCGGTGCGTCTGCAGGAGCTGTTTGGCCTGGCAGACACGCCACGCATCGCCCAGGGGCGTCAGCAGGTCAAGTTGCATCTGCTATCACCCGCTCGCCGGCCCGTGCAGGTAACCCAGGACCTGGCCAACTTCTGGCGCACGACCTATGCCGAGGTAAAGAAGGACCTCAAGGGCCGCTACCCCAAGCACTACTGGCCGGATGACCCGCTGGTGGCTGAAGCCACGGCGCGGGCCAAACCACGGGGTACCTGATTCGGCTTAAGTTGATCTTCATGCAGGGGCCGAGCTCGTTGTCAGGTAGGTGAACTTGGCCCGGTTTGGGGTGCCTTGAGCGTCATGCGCCGGAATCAGCCTCCAACAGCATGAACAGGCGGTACAGCACCACCGTACTGAACAGCTGCAAAAAACCGCTCAGGCTGTCCATGGCCAGCTCCATGCCCGGAGCCGGCTGCGGGAAGGTCATCAGCAACAGCCCGTCGATCAGCCAGATCGGTGCCAGTACCCCAAGCACGCAGATCATGATGCGCATGAAATTGCCGGTGGTCATCCGCGCGCTCTCGCGCATCGACTGCACGACAGGCAGGCCGCGCAGCACCAGTAGGTATTCGGCGAACACCAGGTTGATCATGATCCACACCCCGGGGAAGACGAACAGTGCCAGGCCCGCCATGATCAGCAGCGAACTGATCAGGATCAGCAGGGCTAGCTGCGGCCATAACTGTAGGGCGCGGGCGAACAGATCACGCTTGGAAATGTCCTGGCCATTGCTGCGGGTGTCCAGGTAGAGGATCAGCGCCGCGCTGTAGAGCGGGTAGAACAGCAGGCTCACCAGCATGCCGTAGGCGGGTGAGGCCTGGTCGCCCATCTGCCGATAGAGCAGTTGGGTCAGCAGGGCTTCGAGCACCACCAGCGGCAAGCACAGTGGGATGATGCTTGGCAGGTGGCGGCGGAAGAAGTACAGGGAGTCGCGCAGAACGCTCAGCGGATTCATCGGTCAACATCGCATGGCAGTAAAAGCAGGGGCCTAACTTTAGCCCAAAGCAGGCTCGCAGCTGTCACTTGCTGAAAAAAGTTTCACCGCCGCAGTGATTGAATCCAGCGCCTGCACCCCCCATCTTTGACGCTGTCCGTTGTCCCGCGTCCCCACGAGGTAGCTTCATGAACACTGAAGAACAAACCCTGATCGATAGCCTGTTCGGCCGCATCAAGCAAGCTGAAGACCCGAGCCAGCCCCGCGATGCCCTGGCCCAGGCGTGCATCGAAGAGCATGTGCGTCAGCAGCCGGCAGCGCCGTATTACATGGCCCAGGCGATTCTGGTTCAGGAAGCGGCTATCAAGCGCCTGGACGAGCAGAACAAGCAGCTGGAAGCGGAGCTCAAACAAGCCCGTGCGCAAGTCGAGGCCAGCCGTGCGGGTAGCAGCACCCCGAGCAACAGCGGCGGTGGTTTCCTGTCGAGCATCTTCGGTTCCGGTGGGCGTAGTGCGCCACCGGCCACGCAGCCGCAGCGGCCTTCGGCGCCCGCTTTTTCAGGCGGAGGCTGGCGCGAACCGTCCGCGCCGGGCTTCAACCCGCAGCAAGCGCAGCAACAACAGCAGCCCGGTTTCGGCGCAGCGCCAGCGCGCGGTGGTGCCAGCAGCTTCCTGGGTGGTGCGATGCAGACCGCAGCCGGTGTGGCAGGCGGGGTGTTGCTTGCTCAGGGTATAAGCAGCCTGTTCAACCACAACTCACAACCTGAGGAAGTGGCAGAGGTGAACAAGGACGAGCCAGCACCGGCCAGCGATACTGGCGGCTGGAACGATCAAGGCGGGCAACAGCAGGTGGCCGACAACGGCGGTTGGGGCAGCGACCAGGGCAGTTACGCCGATAACGATTATGGCAGCGATGACGGCGGGTTCTTCTCCGACGACGATTCCTACGTCTGACGGGTCTGGCATACTGCTGGCATTTTGGGGCTGCAGGGCAGCCCCGAATTCCATCAGATGAAGAGGTTCCAGGTGAAAAAGATCGCGTTGTTCGCCGACGTGCAGAACCTCTACTACACCGTGCGCCAGGCGCACGGTTGCCATTTCAACTACGCCGCGCTGTGGGCCGAGATCAGCCGCGAAGGGCAGATCGTCGAAGCCGTGGCCTATGCCATCGACCGCGGTGACAGCAAGCAACAGCAGTTTCAGCAGATTTTGCGCAACCTCGGTTTCGAGGTGCGGCTGAAACCGTACATCCAGCGCAGCGATGGCTCGGCCAAAGGTGACTGGGATGTGGGCATCACCCTTGATGTGATCGACGCGGCCAGCCGCGTGGACCAGGTGGTGCTGGCCTCCGGTGATGGCGACTTCGATCTGTTGCTCGAGCGGGTCATCCAGCGCCATGGCACCGAAGCGGTGGTGTATGGCGTGCCTGGGCTTACCGCGATGTCACTGATTCGCGCCGCCAGCCGTTATGTGCCGATCGAGGGGCGGTTGTTGTTGCGGCATTGACCGCCATTCATGGCTGTTTTTTGCCCGGGCCCTGCAAATGATCGAGCGGTACCCGTCGCTCGATTGCGCTGGAAAGAATGATCGAGGTCTTGCTGAAGCCCAGTTGTGAAACCCGGTTGATCAGCGCCTCCAGCTCCCCCATCGAGCCCACCGCCGCCTGCATGATCACGCAGGGGTCACCGGTGACGCGATGGCACTCGGTCAGTTCGGGGATGCGTGCCAGCGCATCATAGGCCTGCTGATTGCCATGGCTGGCCAGGCGCAGTTCGATTACGCACTGGATCGGCAGGCCGATCTTTTCCAGGTCTACCTTCGCCGCGTAGCCGGTGATGACGCCGCTGGCTTCGAGTTTTGCCACCCGTTCGGCCACTGCAGGCGCCGACAAATTCACCTGACGCGCCAACTGCGCAAACGTGGCCCGGCCGTTTTCGAGCAGGGCGGCGAGCAGCATGCGGTCGTACTTGTCCATGGGGTTTTCCTGTGCGGCTTCGATTCATTTGGAAAACACTACAATAACCGTTCATTGCAAAGTGTTCGGGTGATTTAAAGCTGTTTTGTAACTTAAGTTTACGCAGTGGCCTTTCTAAACTAAGTCACCCGTAAACGGATTTCGAGTACTTTCCCATGCCTGCCTCCCGTCGCTTCCCGCTCCTGCTCATTGGCGCCTTCATGGCCCTGTATCTGGTCTGGGGTTCCACTTACCTGTTTATTCGCATTGGCGTCGAATCGTGGCCACCCATGCTCATGGCAGGGGTACGCTTTCTGATCGCTGGGGGCTTGCTGTATGGCTTTCTGCGCTGGCGGGGTGTGCCGGCGCCGACCTGGCCGCAGTGGCGGGCGGCGGGGGCAATCGGTTTTTTGTTGCTCAGTTGTGGCAACGGCGGCGTGACCGTGGCTGAGCACGCCGGTGTGGCCTCAGGCGTGGCGGCACTGGCGGTGGCGACGGTGCCGCTGTTCACCCTGGTGTTCGGCCTGCTGTTTGGCCACCGTAACTCGCGGCTCGAGTGGGCAGGGATCGGGCTTGGGCTGGTCGGCATCGGGCTGCTCAACCTCGGCTCCAACTTGCAGGCAAGCCCGATTGGCGCGGCACTGATCCTGTTCGCGGCGGCTTCGTGGGCATTCGGTTCGGTATGGAGCAAGAGCTTGCCGCTGCCCCAGGGGCCGATGGCCAGTGCTGCCGAAATGCTGGTGGGCGGTGCAGTGCTACTGCTTGGCAGCGTGGTGTCGGGCGAGCGCATGACCCAGATGCCGACCGCTGCCGGTTGGGGCGCGCTGGCCTACCTGGTGTTCTTCGGCTCGATCCTGGCGTTCAGTGCCTATATGTACCTGCTCAAGCATGTGCGCCCCGCAGCCGCGACCAGCTATGCCTACGTCAACCCGGCGGTGGCGGTGCTGCTAGGTATCGTCTTCGCCGGCGAACAAATCGGTGCCGAAGAGTGCGTGGCGATGGCGGTGATCATTGGCGCAGTGGTGCTGATCGGCCTGCCTCAATGGCGCAAAGCGCCACAGCCTGCGCAACCGCTGAAGGGCGAAATCTGCAAGTAGGCCGGGGTGTTGCGGTAAACTTGCCGCCTTCGCTGAACCCCCTGACGGTATTGCCATGAATTTCGCCAAACTCGGCCTGATCGAACCTTTGCTGCGTACCTTGCAGCAGCTGGACTACACCACCCCGACCCCGGTCCAGGCCCAGGCCATCCCTGCCGTGCTGGCCGGCCGCGACCTGATGGCCGCAGCCCAGACCGGCACCGGCAAGACCGCAGGGTTTGCCCTGCCGGTGCTGCAGCGCCTGGCGCTTGAAGGTGAGAAAGTTGCCAGCAACTCGATCCGCGCGCTGATACTGGTCCCCACCCGCGAGCTGGCCGAGCAGGTGCACAACAATGTGCGCGAGTATGCCGAGAACCTGCCGCTGAGCACCTATGCGGTGTACGGCGGCGTCAGCATCAACCCGCAGATGATGCGCCTGCGCCGTGGCGTCGACCTGCTGGTGGCCACGCCGGGTCGCTTGCTCGATCTGTTCCGGCAGAACGCCGTGAAGTTCAACCAGGTCCAGACCCTGGTGCTCGACGAAGCCGACCGCATGCTCGACCTGGGTTTTGCCGAGGAGCTGCAGTCGGTGTACGCAGCGCTGCCGCGCAAGCGCCAGACGCTGCTGTTTTCCGCGACCTTCTCGGACCAGATCCGGGTCCTTGCCGGCCTGGCCCTGAACGACCCGCTGAGCATCGAAGTTAGCCCGCGCAATGCCGCCGCCACCACCGTCAAGCAGTGGCTGGTGCCTGTGGACAAGAAGCGCAAGGCTGACCTGTTCTGCCATTTGCTGCGCAAGCAGCGCTGGAGCCAGGTGCTGGTGTTTGCCAAGACCCGCAACGGTGTCGACCAGTTGGTGGAGCGTTTGCTGAGCGAAGGCATCAATGCCGATGGCATCCATGGCGACCGCCCACAGGCCACGCGCCAGCGGGCGCTGGATACCTTCAAGGCCCGTGAAATCCAGGTGTTGGTGGCGACCGATGTTGCAGCGCGCGGGCTGGATATCGACGACCTGCCGCTGGTGGTCAACCTCGACCTGCCGATCGTTGCCGAGGATTATGTGCACCGCATTGGTCGTACGGGCCGTGCCGGCAACAAAGGGGAGGCGATTTCGCTGGTGTGTGCCGATGAGGTGCAAATGTTGGCGTCGATCGAGACGCTGATCCGCCAGACCTTGCCGCGCCATGAAGAACCGGACTTTATCCCTGAGCACCGCGTGCCGATGACCGATGCCAGTGGGCAGGTGATCAAGAAGCCGAAGAAGCCTAAAAAGCCGAAAGAGAACAGCGCCAAACGTGGTTTGGGGCGCTGGATGGACAGTGCCGAAGCGGCGAGCCCGGCGCCGTCAGTGAAAGCGGTGCGTAAGGTGCCGAGTTTCAATGGTGGGCCGCGTAAGCGTAAGCCTTGATATCGCCGGGGGCGCCCCTGTAGAACCACCACGTTGGTTTGGCAGGGGGCCGTGTGGGAGCGGGCTTGCCCCGCGAACACCGGCGAAGCCGGTGCCATGCACTGGGTGGCCTCATTCGCGGGGCAAGCCCGCTCCCACAAAGTGGACTGCACCCAGAAAGTTGGGCTGCAGCTACCTGTCAGGCAGCCCCGCTACCCATTCCGCCGCCGCCCGCCCAGCGCGCAGCCCGCTGGCAAAACACGCCGTCAGCAGATACCCCCCGGTCGGCGCCTCCCAGTCCAGCATCTCGCCGGCACAGAACACCCCCGGCAATGCCTTGACCATCAACCCCTCATCCAGCCCTTCAAAGCGCACCCCGCCCGCACTGCTGATGGCTTCATCCAGCGGCCGGGTGCGCACCAAGGTGATCGGCAACCCCTTGATTGCCCGCGCCAGCGCTTGAGGGTCGGCGAACGTGGCCTGATCGGTCAGCTCCCGCAACAGCGCTGCCTTGACCCCGTCGATGCCCAGCTGGCTGTGCAGGTGCTTGGCCATCGAGCGCGAGCCACGCGGCCTGGCCAACGCCTGGGCAATGTTATCCACAGCCTTGTCCGGCAGCAGGTCGAGCACAAGTACGCCACGGCCATCACGGTTGATGGCTTCGCGCACCGGCGCTGACAGGGCGTACACCAGGCTGCCCTCGACCCCTTGTGCGGTGAGGATGAACTCACCTTTACGCGGCTGGCTGCCCGGCACGCTCAGGGCAATGTTTTTCAGCGGTGCGCCGGCAAACTTGTCCTTGAGCAAGGCGCTCCAGCCTTCGACTTCAAAACCACAGTTGCTCGGCTGCAAGGGCGAGATATCCACAGCCCGCTCAGCCAGCAGCGGCTGCCACGCACCGTCGGAACCTAGGCGCGCCCAACTGCCCCCGCCCAACGCAAGCACCACAGCGGCCACATGTACCTCGCGTTCACCCTGTGGATAAGCGATCCGCAGGCTGGCATCGTCATTCCAACCCAACCAGCGATGGCGGGTGTGGATAACTACACCGCTGTCGCGCAGGCGCTTGAGCCAGGCGCGCAACAAGGGGGCGGCCTTCATGTCGCGAGGGAAGACCCGGCCCGAAGTGCCGACGAAGGTTTCGATACCCAGGCCGTGAATCCACTGGCGCAAGGCGTCGGCATCGAAGCCGCGCAGCAGGGCGCCCAATTCGCCCTGGCGTTCGGCATAGCGCGCGACGAAGGCCGGATAGGGCTCGGAATGGGTGATGTTCATGCCGCCGACACCTGCCAGCAGGAACTTGCGGCCCACCGAGGGCATGGCATCGAACACCTCGACCGCCAAGCCCGCCTGGGCCAGCGCTTCGGCAGCCATCAGGCCGGCGGGGCCGCCACCGATGACGGCGACAAGGGGAGGGGCGGAGTGGCGTAAATCGGGCATGGGCGGCGGCAGGTTGTGGAAAAGAGTGCGCATTCTAGCGCAGCCGGGCTTGCGCAAGCACTGATCAAAAAATGATCAATACCTTACAGGCAGCGTGGCTAAAGGGCTGCAGCCGCTTTCCAGCAGCTTATCCACAGGCGGTTCCACAGTCATTGTGAACAACCGATGACCTTCGCCGCGCTGTGATGCAGGATGCCATGGCGCCGCGCCAAGGCTGCGCGGTCCTTGCTGTAGCCGCCACCGATCACGCCCACCACGGGGATGTCGCGGCCCAGGCACTGGCGCATCACCCGCTCGTCGCGTGCCGCCAGGCCTTCATCGGTCAGTTGCAGGTAGCCCAGGGCGTCGTCCTTGTGCACATCCACGCCGGCGTCGTACAGCACCAGGTCTGGCTGGTAGAGCGGCAGCAGGTAGTTGAGGGCATCGTCCACGACCTTGAGGTAGGCCGCGTCGCCCATGCCGCGAGGCAGGGGGATATCCCAATCGCTTTGCGCCTTGCGGGCCGGGAAGTTCTGTTCACAGTGCAGTGACACGGTGATCGCGTCGGGTGTGTCGTGCAGTATCCGTGCGGTGCCATCGCCCTGGTGCACGTCGCAATCGAAGATCAGCACCCGGTGCACCCGCCCGGCTTCCAGCAGGTAGCGGCTGATCACGGCCAGGTCGTTGAAGATGCAAAAGCCGGCGGGGTGGTCGTAATGGGCGTGGTGCGTGCCACCGGCGAGGTGACAGGCGATGCCATGCTCCAGTGCCAGCTCGGCGCTCAGCAGCGAACCACCGACGGCACGCACGGTGCGCCGGGCCAGCGCCTCGCTCCAGGGCAGGCCGAGGCGACGCTGGTCCTCGCGGGACAGGTCGCCGCTCATGTAGCGCTCGATGTAGCTGCGGTCGTGGGCCAGCGCGAGGATGTCGTTGGGGCAGATCTGCGGGCGCAACAGGTCCTGGTCGCGGGTCAGGCCGCTGTCGACCAGGTGGTCGCGCAGCAGGCGAAACTTGTCCATCGGGAAGCGGTGTTCAGCGGGGAACGCCGGGCTGTAGTCATCGTGGTAGATCAGCGGCAACGGCATGGTGGGTTCGCAATGGGGGCCAGTGCTGATCTTGCCAGTTGTGCAGCGCCGCGCAACCGGCTTGTCACGCTAGGTTGTCACTTGCCGGTGCTGGCCAGCACCCGCTGCCAATCTGGCTCGTTCAACCGGCCCAGGATCCGCGCCTTGCCGTTGCCGTCTACCGAAACGAACAGCGCACTGGCATAGCCGCTTTCCCGCTCCCCGCCAACCACCCGCTGCTGGCGCTGGAAATGGTCGATGCAGCCGTTGTGGGTCACCAGCACCAAGTTGTGCCCAGGCCGTTTGCGCGCCAGGGCTTCATCGGCGAACTGGTTGTCGCAGCTCTCCAGCCAGGCAGCGCTGGGTACCGCTTGCCCCAGAATGAAGTGCGCGGTCTGGCGTGTACGCACTTTAGGGCTGCTCAGTACATCGGCATTGCTCAGGCCCAGCGTGTGCAAGCCCTGGCCGACCTGGGTGGCCGCCTGGGTGCCGGCCACGGTGATGCCGGTGGGGTCGTCCAGGCACGGGCCGGGTGCGCTGTCGCAGCGTTCGGCATGGCGAATCATCACGATCACGGCGCCGTCGGCCCAGTCCTGCAACAGGCCGCTGTCAGTCAATTGTTGCTCGTTGCCAAGGTCCACGATGTGCGTCCTCGTTGCCAACCAGGTGGTCAACGCCGCCACCACCATGCACAGGCCCAGGGCGGCCCCCAGGGCCTTGCGCGACAAGCGTCGCTTGCGCCGGGCGTGGATGGCAGGGTGTCCCAGGGTATTGCTCGGTGGCATGCGTCGCTCCGATGGCATGGCCACGCCAGGTGTAGGCGTGGCTGGCGTCATTCTGGAAAACGGCCTGTCGGGTGCCGGTGAAGGCGCTGTGAAAATTGCATTCAAGTGCTGCTGCTTGAGTGAATCGTTCGCCCGCGCCTACGCTGTAAACTGCAAGACAGCAAAACCGGAGCACGCCCGATGACCCCTATTCTGGAACTGGAAAGCGCACGCTTGGTGTTGCGCCAATGGCACGACGACGACCTGCGCGAGTTCGCCGCGCTGTGCGCCGATCCGCAGGTGATGCGCTACTTCCCCGCGCCCCTGACGCGCCTGGAAGCGGCTGCCCTGATCGGGCGCATCCGTGGCCATTTCAATGAGCACGGTTTCGGCCTGTGGGCCCTGGAGCGCAAGGACAGCGGCGCGTTCATTGGCATGACCGGGCTGTTGAACGTCAGTTTCGAGGCCGATTTCGCGCCCGCAGTGGAAATCGGCTGGCGCCTGGCGCGTCGCCACTGGGGCCTGGGGTTTGCCAGTGAAGCGGCCTGGACTTGCCTGCGTTGCGCCTTCGCCCAATTGCGCCTGGATGAGGTGGTGTCGTTCACTAGCCAGAGCAACTTGCCCTCGCAGAAGGTCATGCAGGCCATCGGTATGCTCCAGGACTCGAGTGGTAGTTTCGAACACCCGCGCCTGCCTGTCGGCCACCCGTTGCGCCCTCATGTGCTGTACCGCATCGACCGTGCACACTGGGAGCAGACCCTGCGCGGCTGAATGGAGGGCCATGCGCGGTGCGAATGACAAACCCTGTATCATTTGCCTTCATGAAAGTGTTGTAGAGCTGAGTTGCTTTGCTAGGAGAACCCCCGATGAGTCATGTGTTGGACGACCTGGTCGACCTGTTGAGCCTCGAGTCCATCGAGGAGAACCTGTTCCGTGGACGCAGCCAGGACCTGGGCTTCCGCCAGCTGTATGGCGGGCAGGTGCTGGGCCAGTCATTGTCGGCGGCCAGCCAGACGGTCGAGGATGCGCGCCATGTGCATTCGCTGCACGGTTACTTCCTGCGCCCTGGCGATGCCAGCTTGCCGGTGGTGTATTCGGTGGACCGTGTGCGTGACGGTGGCAGCTTCAGCACCCGCCGGGTGACGGCGATCCAGAAGGGCCACACCATCTTTACCTGCAGCGCGTCGTTCCAGTACGACGAAGAGGGCTTCGAGCACCAGGCGCAGATGCCCGATGTGGTGGGCCCGGAAAACCTGCCCAGCGAAGTCGAACTGGCCAGTGCCATGGCCGAGCACCTGCCTGAGCGGATCCGCGACAAGGTGCTGTGTGCCAAGCCGATCGAGATCCGCCCGGTGACCGAGCGTGACCCGTTCAACCCCAAGCCCGGCGACCCGGTGAAGTACGCCTGGTTCCGTGCCGACGGCAACCTGCCGGACGTGCCTGCGCTGCACAAGTACCTGCTGGCCTACGCCTCTGACTTCGGCCTGCTGACCACCGCCTTGCTGCCCCATGGCAAATCGGTGTGGCAGCGCGACATGCAGATCGCCAGCCTCGATCATTCGCTGTGGTTCCATGGCAACCTGCGCGCCGACGAGTGGTTGCTGTACGCCACCGACAGCCCTTGGGCCGGCAATGCCCGCGGCTTCTGCCGGGGCAGCATCTTCAACCAGGCCGGGCAACTGGTGGCGTCGTCGAGCCAGGAAGGCCTGATTCGCCATCGCAAGGACTGGGCATGAGCCTGGGCGAGGTACGCAACTGGGTGTTCGACATGGACGGCACCCTGACCGTGGCGGTGCACGATTTTGCGGCCATCCGCGAAGCGCTGGAGATCCCGCCCGAGCACGACATCCTGACCCACCTGGCGGCCTTGCCGGCGGCGCAATCGGCGGCCAAGCATGCCTGGCTGCTGGAACATGAGCGCGACCTGGCGCTGGCCTCAAAGGCCGCGACGGGGGCGGTGGAGCTGGTGCGCGAGCTGGCTGGGCGGGGATGCCGGTTGGCGATCCTCACCCGCAACGCCCGGGAGCTTGCGCATGTCACCCTGGAAGCCATTGGCCTGGCTGACTGCTTCCCGGTGGAGCATGTGCTTGGCCGTGATGAGGCCGAACCCAAGCCTAGCCCGGATGGCCTGCTGAAGATCGCCGGGGCTTGGGGTGTGGCGCCCAGCGAACTGGTGATGGTCGGTGACTATCGCTTTGACCTGGATTGCGGGCGTGCGGCCGGGGCGCGGACCGTACTGGTCAACTTGCCGGACAACCCGTGGCCGCATCTGGTGGATTGGCATGCGGCGGATTGCCGGGCGTTGCGCGCGATGCTTGGCTGATTTTTTGTGTATTGGCAGTGCGGGCCTTTTCGCGGATAAACCTGCTCCCACAGGGGAGGCAGCCCGCACTGGCTATGCTGAACCGCAGTTTTTCCCTGAATGGAGACCCAGCCATGAGCAGCAAGGCCATCTACGTCCAACCTGGCGGCGGCTACGACAAAGTACAGGTCGGCACCTGCGAGGCGCCTGCGCCACAGGCCGGCGAGATCACCGTGCGTTTGCACGCCAGTTCCCTCAACTACCACGACTTCGCCGTGGTCAGCGGCATGTGGGGGCCGAGCGAGCGGCGTATCCCCATGGCCGACGGTGCCGGCGAAGTGACGGCGGTGGGCGCGGGTGTCAGTGAGTTCCAGGTCGGCGACAATGTTGTCAGCACCTTCTTCCCGGACTGGCTCGACGGCCAGGCCAATGTCGAAGGGTTCGCCAGGGTGCCTGGCGATGGCCTCGACGGCTACGCCCGTGAGCAGGTCACCGCCCGCGCCACGTCCTTCACCCTCGCGCCCAAGGGCTACAGCCACGCCGAGGCCGCCACGCTGACCACAGCAGGCCTGACCGCCTGGCGCGCCTTGATGAGCGATGACCACCTCAAGCCCGGCGATACGGTGCTGGTGCAGGGCACGGGCGGGGTGTCGATCTTCGCCTTGCAGTTCGCCAAGCTGGCGGGTGCAACCGTGATCGCGACGTCGTCCAGCGATGCCAAGCTCGAACGCCTCAAGGCGCTGGGCGCCGACCACCTGATCAACTACAAGAGCACCCCGGCCTGGGGTGAGAAGGTGCGTGAGCTCACCCACAATCGCGGTGTCGACCATGTGATCGAAGTGGGCGGCCCGGCCACCCTGGAGCAATCGATGATTGCCACGCGCATTGGCGGGCATGTGTCGTTGATTGGCATCCTCACCGGGGTGGCAGGGCAGTTGCCCCTGGTTCAGGCCCTGGTGCGGCAGATTCGCCTGCAGGGCGTGCTGGTCGGCAGCCGGGCGCAGCAGCAGGCGATGGTGCGGGCAATTGATGCCAATGGCCTGCGGCCGGTGGTGGACAAGCACTTCGAACTGGAGCAGATCGTCGATGCGTTCCGCTACCAGGAGAGCAATCGGCATTTCGGCAAGATCTGCCTGACCTGGTAATTGCCGCTACAGGCTCACTCAGGCAGCAATCTGTCGCGGCTATTGGACAGGTGCAGGCACATTGCGGCCCGCGCTGCATCCGGGTCCTGGCGGCGGATGGCGTTGAGTATCGCCTCGTGCTCCAGATTGGCCAGGTACGCATGCCTGGCCAGCCTGGCCCCGGCACGTTCGGCCAGGGCCATGCGATTGCGCGGGATCAGCCCGCTGCCAAGCTGGGCCATCATCTCGCTGAAGTACAGGTTGCCGGTGGCCTCGGCGATCAGCAGATGAAAGCGCCGGTCGGCCTCGATGCAACTGTCGCCGGCGGCGGCCAGGTCCTGATAATCGTCCAATGCCTGACGCATGCGGGCCACGTGCCCGTCGTCGCGGCGCACCGCGGCGAGGGCGGCGGCCTGGCCTTCCAGGCCGATGCGCAGCTCCAGCAGGTCGCGCACGCTGGCGGCGTTTTCCGCGCCAACGCGCAGGCCTGCCTGGGGCTGGCGCTCTATCACGAAGGTACCGATACCGTGGCGGGGCTCGACCAGCCCTGAGGCCTGCAACTTCGACAAGGCTTCGCGCACCACGGTACGGCTGACGCCGTGCTCGCGCACCAGGGTGTTTTCCGACGGCAGCTTGTCGCCTGGCTTGAAGGTACCCAGCAGGATCTGCTGGGTAAGGCTGGAGACCAGGTCGTGGGCGCGGCTGTGGCCGCGTAGACGCATGTTCGCTGTGCCCATGGCGAGCTCCGAGTCATCGTTTAACTTGTACGACAAGCTAATTCATAAAAATATTTTCTGCTGGTTTTTCTTATCTTGAAGGCAGCGTCGTCTGCTGTTGTTTTTGCAAGATCGCAGCATATTATCATTGTGACAGCTTGTATTTTGCCTTTTTGACGACTTTACCTATCTTGTCGTACAACCTTGCGGCGCATATGCTCCTCCCCACTGTCATGTCAGACAACCCGCATAAAAACAACTAGTGGGAGATCCGCAAGTGAACGACACCCTCGCTCCGCCTGCCCGGGCTGATGGCGACGTACTGGCCACTGCCGTGGCCAAGGTCAAGCGCCACGTCCTGCCGCTGTTCGTCATCATGTTCATCGTCAACTACCTCGACCGCGTCAACATCGGCTTCGTCCGCCCTCACCTGGAAAGCGACCTGGGCATCAGCGCCGCTGCCTTCGGTTTTGGCGCCGGGCTGTTCTTCATCGGCTATGCGTTGTTCGAAGTGCCCTCCAACATGCTCCTGCAGCGTGTCGGCGCACGGTTATGGCTGACCCGCATCATGTTCACCTGGGGCCTGGTGGCCACGGCCATGGCCTTTGTGCAGACCGAAACCCAGTTCTATGTGCTGCGTTTTCTGCTGGGTGTTGCCGAGGCCGGGTTTTTCCCCGGCGTGATCTACTACTTCACCCGCTGGCTACCCGCCGCCGAGCGCGGCAAGGCGATTGCCATCTTCCTCAGCGGTTCGGCGCTGGCGTCGCTGATCTCCGGCCCGCTGGCCGGGGCCTTGATGCAGATTCAGGGGCTGGGCCTGCACGGCTGGCAGTGGATGCTGTTCATCGAAGGCATGGCATCGGTGACGCTGTGTTTCTTCGTGTTCTTCTGGCTTGACTCCAAACCGCAGGATGCCAAGTGGTTGAGCCAGGCCGAGCAGGAGGCGCTGGTCCAGGCCATCGACGGCGAGCAGCGTGAGCGTGAGGCGCTGGGCGCCGTCAAACCTTCCGCGTGGAGCCTGCTCAAGGATCGCCAGATCGTACTGTTCTGCCTGATCTACTTCTGCATTCAGCTGACCATCTATGCCGCGACCTTCTGGCTGCCGAGCATCATCAAGCGCATGGGCGACCTCAGCGACCTACAGGTTGGCTTGTTCAACTCGGTCCCCTGGCTGATCTCGATTCTGGCGATGTACGCCTTCGCGTCCGGCTCCACCCGCTGGAAGTTCCAGCAGGCCTGGGTAGCTGCCGCGCTGGTGATTGCCGCAATCGGCATGTTCATGTCCACCACCGGTGGGCCAGTGTTCGCCTTTGTCGCCATCTGCTTTGCTGCCATCGGGTTCAAGTCGGCTTCGTCGCTGTTCTGGCCGATCCCCCAGGGCTATTTGGACGCCCGCATCGCGGCGGCAGTGATTGCGCTGATCAACTCGGTCGGCAACCTGGGTGGCTTCGTTGCCCCCACCACCTTCGGCCTACTCGAACAACAAACCGGTTCGATCCAGGGCGGGTTGTATGGCCTGGCGGTGACGTCGGTGCTGGCGGCTATCGCCGTGTTCTTCGTCCGCACACGCCCCAAGGGCGCCCCTTCCGATGAGCTCAAGGCGCCTTCGGCCCTGGGCCAGACCCACTGATGACTGCGAGATAAAACCATGAACATGCAGACCACTCCCGCCGTTCACACTGCCACCCCCGTGGTCACCGACCTGCGCGTGATCCCGGTGGCTGGCCACGACAGCATGCTGCTCAACCTCAGTGGCGCCCATGGCCCGTACTTCACCCGCAACGTGGTGGTGCTGCGCGACAGCGCTGGCAACACCGGCCTGGGCGAGGTGCCAGGAGGCGAGAAGATCCGCCAGACGCTGGAGGACGCCCGCAGCCTGGTGGTCGGCCAGCCCATCGGCCATTACCAGCGTGTGCTCAACGCCATGCGCCAGGCCTTCGCCAACCGCGATGCCGGCGGCCGTGGCCTGCAAACCTTCGACCTGCGCATTACCGTGCACGCGGTTACGGCTATCGAGTCTGCGATGCTCGACCTGCTCGGCCAGCACTTGAGCGTGCCCATGGCCGCACTGCTGGGCGAGGGGCAGCAGCGTGAGGCGGTGAAGATGCTGGGTTACCTGTTCTACATCGGCGACCGCCAGCAGACCGACCTGGCGTATCGCAACGAAGCGGACGCAGACGATGACTGGTTGCGCGTGCGCCACGAGAAGGCCCTGACGCCCGACGCGGTGGTGCGCCTGGCCGAAGCCGCCAGGCAGCGCTATGGCTTCAGCGATTTCAAGCTCAAGGGTGGCGTACTGCGTGGTGAGGAAGAGATGGAAGCGGTGACCGCCCTGGCCGAGCGCTTCCCCGACGCGCGCATCACCCTCGACCCGAACGGCGCCTGGTCGCTCAAGGAGGCCATCGCCCTGTGCCGTGACAAGCACGGTGTGCTGGCCTATGCCGAAGACCCCTGCGGTGCCGAGAACGGTTACTCGGGCCGTGAAGTGATGGCCGAGTTTCGCCGTGCCACCGGGCTGCCCACCGCCACCAACATGATCGCTACCGACTGGCGGCAGATGGGCCATGCGATCCAGCTGCAGTCGGTGGACATCCCCCTGGCCGACCCGCACTTCTGGACCTTGCAGGGCTCGGTGCGGGTGGCGCAGATGTGCAATGACTGGGGGCTGACCTGGGGCTCGCATTCAAACAACCATTTCGATATCTCCCTGGCCATGTTCACCCAGGTGGCGGCGGCGGCGCCGGGTGAGATCACGGCTATCGACACCCACTGGATCTGGCAGGACGGCCAGCGCCTGACGCGTGAGCCGTTGCGTATCGTCGACGGCCATGTGCGCGTGCCAGCGCGGCCGGGGCTGGGGGTGGAGCTCGATGAGGACCAGTTGGCCAAGGCGCACGAGTGCTACCGCAACATGGGGCTCGGGGCGCGGGATGACAGCGTGGCGATGCAGTTTCTGATACCGGGCTGGAGCTTCGACAACAAGCGGCCCTGCCTGGTGCGCTGAGGCCTTTCTCACGCTGCCCCGGAGCCAACCCCAGGCATGCGTGATCGCTGTGGGGGCAGCACAAGGCTGCTCCTACAGTGCAAGCAAGCAAGTCTTGACCGTGTAGCAAGCGTGCAAGGGCAATACACACCCAAATGAAAAACGATAGCTTCAGACGGCCCGATGGCGTGTTTGGACATGCCAATCGCGACATCTGGCGGGAATGGAAAAGCGTTGTCGTGATCGCACACTTGCGGGACGTTCTCGTGTAATTTCCCTACGCCTTACGGGGCTTAAATGGACCCCGAATTCTGCTGGTGCGTTGCTCTGAATGCGTGCAAAAGGCCAACAATAGCGCGTGAGTGACGTGTCATTCCGATTGACTCTCTAGGAGATAGTGTTCGCCTACGCCTGCCCCCCGTCCTTCCTTGTGTTAGCAAAAAGAGAACAAGATCAATGAACACCGTGGGATCTGATGGCAACCTTGCACAAGGTTTCAAGCCGCGTCACGTTACGATGCTGTCCATCGCGGGCATTATCGGTGCGGGACTTTTCGTAGGCTCCGGGCACGCGATTGCCGCGGCCGGGCCAGCCACCATAATTTCTTACTTCGTGGCCGGCACCCTGGTGGTACTGGTCATGCGCATGCTCGGCGAGATGGCCGTGGCGCACCCTGACACCGGGTCCTTCTCCACCTACGCCGACCAGGCCATCGGCCGCTGGGCTGGCTACACCATTGGCTGGTTGTACTGGTGGTTCTGGGTGCTGGTAATCCCCATCGAGGCATTGGCGGCGGGGCATGTGCTCAACGCCTGGTTCCCACAGGTGGACAGCTGGATCTTCGCCCTGGCCTCGGTGCTGTTGCTGGCAGGCACCAACCTGTTCAGCGTGGCCAAGTACGGTGAGTTCGAATTCTGGTTCGCGATTCTCAAGGTCACCGCCATCCTCGGCTTCATCGGCCTGGGCTTCGCGGCCTTGATGGGCTGGCTGCCCAACCGTGAAGTCAGCGGTTTGAGCGGGTTGATCGCCGAGCACGGCGGTTTTGCACCCAAGGGCTGGTCTGCCGTCATCGGCGCGTTCATCACCGTGATGTTCAGCTTCATTGGTACCGAGGCTGTGACCATCGCCGCCTCCGAGTCCAGCGACCCTTCACGCAACATCGCCAAGGCCACGCGTTCGGTGATCTGGCGGATCAGCACCTTCTACATCCTGTCGATCTTCGTGATCATTTCGGTGGTGCCGTGGAACGATCCGCAGCTGGCGGTGGTGGGGTCCTACCAGCGTGCGCTGGAGATCATGAACATCCCCAATGCGGCCTTCATGGTCGACCTGGTGGTGCTGGTGGCGGTGACCAGTTGCATGAACTCGTCGATCTACATCGCCTCGCGGATGATGTACTCGCTGGCCAAACGCGGTGACGCACCGGCCTTCCTCAACAAGACCTCCAAGGTCGGCGTGCCGCGCTCGGCGGTATTCGGCAGCACCTTGATCGGTGCGGCCATCGCCGTCCTCAACTACTTCGCGCCCAAAGGGGTGTTCGAGTTCCTGCTGGCCAGCTCCGGCGCCATCGCCCTGCTGGTGTACATGGTCATCGCCATCTCCCAGCTGCGCATGCGCCGCCGCCTGGAGCGTGAGAACGCCGAACTGAAGTTCCGCATGTGGCTGTTCCCATGGCTGACCTGGGCTGTGATCATCTTCATCGCGGC
The DNA here is from genome assembly GCF_025905425.1 of Pseudomonas putida. Taxonomy (NCBI): domain Bacteria; kingdom Pseudomonadati; phylum Pseudomonadota; class Gammaproteobacteria; order Pseudomonadales; family Pseudomonadaceae; genus Pseudomonas; species Pseudomonas putida. The sequence goes on from NZ_CP109603.1 coordinate 6,028,408, forward strand.
AGCGCTGGCGGTGATGATGTATACCCCGGAGCATCGCGTGGAAGTGAGCTCGACACTGGGCCTGGCGATCGTGATTTCCTTCCTGGGGATTGTTACATCGCGGGGGCATGCGCAGGCGGTGGCGGCGCGGTCGATGGGGTGATTGGCTTGATCGTCCAAGCAAAAAGTCTCACCACTGGTGAGACTTTTACTGCGGGGATCAGCGCATCATCTCGATGTACCTGATCACCGCAGGTGCCTTTTCAAAACGCCGATGAATCAGGCTCAGCCATGAGCTGGCCTGGCAATCGGCGATGCGCCGGTAATTCACCTGCGCCAAGCTGATGCGCTGCACAACCGACTCCGGCACCACGGCGATGCCCTGGCCCAATGAAACCAACGTGATGACCGCGACCAGGCTGCCGGGTTGCGGGCCGAGTCGTGGCACGAAACCACCTTGCGCCGACACTTCGAGCGTGCCGGAAATCTGCTCGGGGAGGATGAAGGTCTCATTGGCCAGGCGTGAGGCCGGGATCTGTTGCAACTCATTGATCCGCGAGCTGGCAGGCAGGGCGAGGACGAAGCCTTCCTGGTGCAGGGCGATGGCTTCCAGTTCTTCCGGCAGCTCCATCGGCGAGCGTACGTAGGCGAGGTCGAGCAGGCCATCGCGCACCCTGCCAGGCAACTCGGCCATGGGCAGTTCGCGGATGTTCAGGCGCACGCCGGGGTGGCTTTCGCTGAAGCCGGTCACTTGCCGCTGCAGCATGCCCGTGTAGGCGGCAGAGGCTACATAACCCAATTCGATACGCCCACTTTCGCCGCGCCCTGCACGCTGCGCGCCCAGTTGCGCGGCATCGAACTGGCGTACGGCGTGTTCGGCCTCGATCAGCAACGCCTGGCCGGCGGCGGTGAGGTTCACCTCGCGCTGGCTGCGTTCGAACAAGCGCACGCCCAGCTCGCGTTCCATGTCCTGGATCTGCCGGCTGAGGGTAGGCGGAGCGATGCCCAGCTGCTCTGCGGCACGGGTGAAGTGGCCGTGCTGGGCGACGCAGAGGAAGTAGCGGAAATGGCGGATTTCCATGCGGTGTTACCTGCAAGCTAATGACGCGGGCCGCGGCGGCTAACAAGCCGTGAGGCTGATGGCGTTAAGGTAAGGACAACACTACAAGGCTGATGCCATGGCGGCAAAGGTATCGGTGCTGTCAGTGATATCGCAGGGGCCGCTGCGCGCCCCATCGCAGGCAAGCCAGCTCCCACAGATACAGTGCAGCACTCAAGGCCTGCGCTGTATCTGTAGGAGCTGGCTTGTTGGGGCGCCGAACCGCTGCGATGGGCTGCAAAGCAGCCCCAACGATCTCACAGGCCGCCCGCGATCTGCATGGCAACCAGCCCGCCTTCGGAGCCTTGCCATGCCTACTCCCGCTTCCCCGCGCTTTACCCTGCTCACCGCCTCGCTGGTCTGTGCGCTGATCATCCTCGACACCAACATCGTCGCCGTCAGCCTGCCCAGCATCGCCCGCGACCTGTCCGGCTCGTTCGCCGATATCGAATGGGTGGTCAGCGCCTACCTGTTGGCCTTCGCCGCCTGCCTGCTGCCAGCCGGCAGCCTGGCCGACCGCTTTGGCCGACGGCGGATGCTGCTGATCGGCCTGGTCGTGTTCGGCATCGCTTCGCTGGCCTGCGGTGCAGCCCCCAGCCTGGTGTTCCTCGACCTGGCCAGGGCGGCCAAGGGCATCGGCGCTGCCATGCTGCTGACCTCGGCACTCGCCGCCATTGGCCATCGCTTCCACGGACCCCAGGAACGCTTGCGCGCCTGGGCATTCTGGGGCGCCTGCATGGGCGCCACCATCACCTTCGCGCCGCTGCTCGGCGGGGTGATCGCCAGCACGCTGGGCTGGCGCTGGATCTTCTACATCAACGTGCCGCTGGTGGCGGCGCTGGCCGTGATGGTGCTGCGCAGCGTCGAGCCATCCCGCGACAGCGCCGCAGCACGCCTTGACCCCTGGGGCAGCCTGACCTTCGCCGGCAGCCTGGGCTACTTGATCTGGGCCATGATCGACGCCAACCAGGTCGGTTGGGACAGCGCCCAGACTCTGGCGCGGTTGCTGATCAGCGCATTCCTGTTCGGGCTGTTCATCATGGTCGAGCGCAGCCAGACACGGCCGATGATCGACCTGCGACTGATGCGCAGCGGGCGCTTCGTCGGTGCCCTCTTGGGCATGTTTGGCTACGCGGCCTGTGCCCAGGTGATGATGACCTTGCTGCCGCTCTACCTGCAAAACGGCCTGCAGCTGTCGGCCCTGGCGGCAGGGGCGGGGATGCTGCCGTTCGCTGTGGCCATGCTGCTGACACCCCGTGTGGGCATGCGCCTGGCCATGCACTTAAGCCCGGCCCAGGTGTTTGCCCTCGGGCTTTTGCTGGTGGGCGTGGGTAACCTGCTGTGTGCCTGGGCCGCTGGCTACGGCGGCTATACCGCTTTTGCTCTGGCGAGCGTGGTACTGGGCGCGGGGGCCGGGCTGCTGAATGGCGATACGCAAAAGAACATCATGGCGTGCGTGCCTCGTGAGCGGACAGGCATGGCCTCGGGGCTGAGCACCACTACGCGCTTCGGCGCGATTGTGCTGGCCATCGGTGTGCTCGGCGGCGTGCTGGCTGCCCGCAGCGGCCAGCTGCTGCACGAGGCCATGGCAGCGGTGGCGCCCGCGCACCTTGGCCAGGTTGCCACGATGGCTACGCGGGTTGCCGCGGGCGACCTGCAGGCGGCGTTGGCCGTGCTGGACCCCGGCTTGCGTGAAGCGGTCGCGCCCTTGGCCCGCCAGGCGTTCATCGGTGGTTTTGAAGCCGTGCTGCAGGTCGCGGGCGTCGCGGCGCTGCTGTTCGCGGTGCTGGTCGGCGTGTTACTGAGCCGACCACTGCCGGCCCTGCAGGATGCGCTTTTGGCCGAGGGCCAGTCATGAGGCAGCGTGCGCAATGCGATTGTTTCTTCTTGACGCGCAACTAATTCAATTGGCAAATGTCATTCACTGCGCGCCAACTCAGGCTGAAGAAGGAGCTTCACATGTTCAATGACGACGTACCTGCCCCAACCCTCGAACTGCCTCCCGGCGTGTTCCCTCCGATGCCAGGTTATACGATGGCAGACCTACTGTTTGTCGTGAACCAACCCATCGAAGCGCTGCTTGAGCAACACAATGTCGACCCTGGCTTGATTCGCGAAACCAGCATAGCCCTGGTCAGCCATGTGTATGCGGTGTTTGAACGAGAAGATGTCGACTACCAAATCGCCACTTGGTATCAGAAGCCATATGACGAGCCCTCCAAGCGTGCGCGCAGCGTCGAAATCATCTCGGAACAGTTCGGGGTATTTGCAATAAAGGCTGCCGCCGAATCCTTGAAAGGCTCGCCATTGCTGCATCTGGGTAAGGACTTTTATATGACGTTCGTCAGCCTGGCGGGTACTTCCATCAAAGAGCACATTCTGAAGTTGAATGACCGCGACGACGGGGCATATCCAACGCAGGAATAGGGCGCACGGTAAGCCTGGACGGCGGTGTGGGAGGCTCAATAGCGCGCGTGTGACGTGTGCTGCGCACAAACCTGAAAATAAATGAGGTGTTTTCTCATTCTCGTTCGGCTTGTAGAGAAGGCCGGAATACAGGCCAGTCCGCCAGCACTCCACGGAGCGAGAAAATGAGTTCGACCCCACAGCGCCATCCATTGAATCGAGCCCTGCACGGCGCCTTCCTGGGGCTGGTTGTCAGCAGCTATGCATTGCCATCGCTTGCGCAACCGGTGCCCGCTGATCACAACAGCCCGCTACAGCAGTGGAACATCCCGGGTGGCCCGCTGGCGCCGGCACTCGACCGCTTTGCGCGCCAGGCGGGCATCAGCCTGTCTTACGATGCGCAGAGCATCGGCAACCGCACCACCCAAGGCGTGCAGGGCACCCTCGAAACGCCGGCAGCACTGTCGTCATTGTTGCAGGGGACCGAGTTACAGCCGGAGCAGCATGGCACGAATGCCTACCTGATCATTGCGCAAACCAAGCCTTCCGGCCCGCTCGAACTTGGCGCGACCGAGGACTATCGGCTGGCGCCTGTCATCATCAATGCCAAGGTCAAGGCCAATGCTGACGACGACGCCGACTCGGTGGTCGCCAAGGAGCTTTGGGTCGGTGGCAAGGTCGCGACCAGTATCCTCAACACGCCCGCGTCTGTGTCTGTCGTTACCCGCAAGGAAATGGAGCAGCGCAGCGTCAGCACCACCGAAGAAGCCCTGCTCTACACCCCAGGCGTTATCAGCGACTTCTATGGCTCGGACGATCGCAACGACTACTTCCAGATCCGCGGCTTCCAGGCCACCACCTACCGTGACGGCCTGACCCTGAGCTCGATGCGCGGTGTGCGCGAAGACCCTTACGCCTACGAGCGCATCGAGATTCTGCGCGGCGCCAACTCCACCCTGTTCGGCCCGGCCGACCCCGGTGGCTCGGTCAACTTCGTGACCAAGCAGCCGCGCTTCGAGCAGTTCGGCCAGGGCTATGTCACGTATGGCTCCTACGATCATGCCGAGACTGGCATCGATGTGGGCGATGCCCTGAACGACGAAAAAACCGTGGCCGGTCGCTTCACGGCCAAGATGCAGAACAGCGACCGCGAGTACGACCACTCGCAGGACGACAACCGCTTCGTGATGGGTGGCCTGACCTGGGCGCCGACCGACTACACCTCGGCCACGGTGATTCTGGACTACCTGAAAACCGACAGTTCGCCGAACAGCGGTGGTTATCCACTGGACAAGGAATACGACCGCAGCGATTTCTACGGTGAGCCCAGCTACAACTTCCACAACGTCGAGCGCACCAGCCTCAGCGGCAACATCACCCACGATTTCGACAACGGTTTCGTGCTGCGCAGCAACCTGCGTTACAGCGAGTTGAGTGATGACTTTGGCTACGCCTACCTGAGTGATAGCCCGTCGCGTGTTGGCACCACGATTCCACGCTACGTGTTTGGTACCGACAGCGACGCCGATCAACTCAACGGCAACCTCATGCTGCAATACGATGCCCAGTTCGAGCACATCGACAGCAGCACCCTGGTGGGGGTGGAGTATCTCGACTCGACCACCACGCAAAGCTCCGTCTACGGCCTGGCGCCTTCCATCGATATCGCCAACCCGGTCTTCACCGGCGTGCCTGGCGGCATCACGCCCTATACCCGCAAGAAGAACGACGCCACGACCAAGGCTGTTTTCCTGCAACAGAACCTGTCGTTCTACGACCGCTTGATCGCGACCGCAGGTGTGCGCAATGACGCCATGGACCTGTCCAGCAAGGAATACATCGGCGGCGCTGCGAGTGAAAACGACAGCTTCTCTGAAACCTCTTACCGCGGTGCGTTGACCTATATCGTCAACGATGAGGTTTCGACCTATGTGAGCATGGTCGAATCTGTTTCGCCGCCTCAAGTGGGCGTTACACCGCAGACGGGTCGGCAGTACGAAGTGGGCGTGAAGTATTCGCCCATGGGGATGGACGCATTGTTCTCCGCTGCCATTTATGACCTGACCCAGGAAAACGTCACCATCGCCGTGGTGCTGCCGAGCGGCATCATCGAGCAGCAGACAGTTGGCGAGTCGCGCGTACGCGGCCTCGACCTGGAGGCCAAAGCGCAAGTGACGCAAGACATCAGCGTGATCGGCGCTTATTCGTATATGGAGTCCGAAGTGCTGCGTGGGGCGCTGTATGACGGTTCGTCGCTCAAGGGTAAAGAATTCACCACTGCACCGAAGCATTCTGCTTCGCTGTGGAGCTACTACAGCATCCCTGATACTGACGTGAGCGTTGGGCTGGGGGCGCGGTATGTGGGGGCTTACTACATGGATGCCGCCAACACCAAGAAAAGCGAGGGCACAACGTTGTTTGATGCGGCGTTGAATTACCAGATTGCCAAGGGGACTGACCTGGCGCTGAATGTCAGCAACCTGTTTGACGAGCAGCATGTGGTGGGGTCGGGGACGGCGAATTATTACAACCCAGGGCGGGAAGTCACTGCCAAGTTGAGTTACAGCTGGTAATACAAGGCATCCGCAGGTTACAGGTTCGCTTCGCCCACAGCCTTGTGTGTGAGGTTTTTCAAATGAGAGACTAAGTAGTCGATCTAATCCGTGCGATTGCAGGTCGGCACCTGCAACCACGGAGAACACATGAGAAAGGTCGACCCTGAGAAACACCAGGCCAAGCTGCAGCAAATCCTCGGCGCCGCTGTGGCGTGCTTTGCCGAGAAAGGTTTTCGAGGCACTTCGACCAACGAGATCTGTGCAGCGGCGGGCATGAGCCCAGGCAACCTGTTCCACTACTTCCCCAACAAACAGGCCGTGATCGAGGCCATTGTGGAGGAAGACCGGCGTGAAATGAGCGAACGCTTCGCCCAACTTGCCGAAGAGCCCGATGCCATTCGGGCTATCGAGCAATTGGCAAAGGGCCTGCTCAAGCAGTGCGCCGACCCTGTCTACGCCAAGATCGGCGTCGAGGTCGTTGCCGAGAGCATGCGCAACCCCGAGATGGCAACCTTGGTCGCTGCCAGCGAGGCGTCGATCAAGGGCGATCTGGTTACGCTTTTGCGGCGGGGCATCGCCCAAGGTCAGATTGATGCATCCCTGGACCCGAAGATCGCTGCTACATGGCTCATCGCGCTCATTGACGGTGCAGTCTCCCGCTCCGTGCTGGACCGGGACTTCAAGCTCAAAGCCTATGCGCCAACGCTGATGCGCATGATCCGGCGCTTTCTCGAATAAGGCCTTGCACCCTGTTCTACCGCGTGCAGGCCGGCTGCTGCATGGCCCCCGATTGGGCGTGCTGGCGGACCACGCGTTGGGCCGCAAACAGGGCGAACAGGGGCGCCAATGCGAACACGCCAAACAGCCAACCTGCAGCGCTTGCCGTGCCCACGATACCGCCTGGGTCAGTAAGCCCGGCAAGGTTTGCCACCATGCCGGCCAGCGCTGCGCCGAGCGCAGTGGCGAACAGTTGCACGGTGGTGATGGACGCCGCAGCCAAGTCCTGCTCGCCAGCCGACGCGACCTGAAACACGCGGGTTAGCAAATGCGGCCACGCCAGGCCCACTCCCAACCCGATGGCTACCAGTGCGAGGCAGATCGGCGTCATGCTTTGCCAGCCACCTGCACTTTCGGTTCGCATCAAAACGGCAAGTGTCACCATGCCAGCCAACCCAAGGATCGGGCCGGCGAGGATGGCGCGCCTGATGCCGTTGCCACTTGCCCCGGCACTGGCAAGGGACCCCAGCGTCCACCCGGCTGCCATGAGCGCGGCGAGATAGCCGGCGGCGAGGGGGGATTGATGGTGGAGCACCTGGAGGAACAGCGGCACGAAAATCTCGCCACTGGTCACGGCGACGGCCAGCAGCGACATCGTCGCATACAGTGCCCCCAGCGCCGATGTGATGCTGAATGCACCTGTTGGCAGCAGTCGGTGACGTGAGCGGCTTTCGGTCCCTATCAGCAAGGCTGTGAGGATAACGGCGGCGCCAAGGCCGGCGATGTTCCAGAGCACGCTGGGCGAGACGCTGCCGGCTGAAACGGCGAGCACTGCCGACGTCAGAAACACCAATTGGACCAGTGGCAGCGGCGCGCGGCCTGAGCGTTCAGCGCTGCGTTTGGGCAGCACGATGCCAGCCAGCAGCGCAAACAACACGGCGACCGGGATAAGCGACCAAAAAGCGGCGCGCCAGGCGCCAAGCTCAGCGAAGATACCGCCGACTGCTGGGCCCACCAACGTCGCCACCCCCCACATGCCCGAGACCAGCGCCATCGCCCGTGGCCACAGGGCTTCAGCGAAAACCAGCCGGATCATGGCGTAAGAAAGGGCGAACAGAAAACCGCCGCCGAGCCCCTGAACAAGGCGGCCGGCCAACATGATCGGCATCGATGGGGCAAACGCACACAGCAGGGCGCCGCTGGCAAACACCAGCGTGGCGACGATGTAGGCGCCACGCGGCCCCGCACCGCCCAGCAACCTCGCCGACAGTGCCGAGCCGAGGATGGAAGCGGCGACGAACAGCGTGGTATTCCATGCGTAATAGTCGATGCCGCCGATGTCCCTGACCACTGAAGGCAGAATCGTGGTCGCAATGTAGACGTTGATCGCATGGAGCACGACGCCCCCGGCCAATGCCAGCGAGCGCACGCCATTCGCGCCTGACAGCAGGTCAGCCCAGCCCGCACTGGCCGGGCGGTTATCCACAGGCGCTGCTGCTGACTCGGATTGCGAGCTGGTGTCAGGAGAGGCGTGATGCTTGTTCATGTCGGCTCCACTTCGTAAGTTCACCCGCCGCGGCGAGCAGGGTTTGCGAAGGCAAACCGACAACCCTTATAAAACCTCAGGTTAAGGTGAGGTCAAGCGGCATTTGCATTCATGTTCGCGATGAGCCCGGCATAAACCCCGTTGAGGTGCTCCAGCTCGGTGTGCGTGCCGCATTCAACAACGCGGCCATGCTGGAGAACGACGATCTGATCAGCATGCCGAATGGTGGAGAGGCGGTGTGCAATGGTGATGGTGGTTCGACCTTTTGACAGGGCCGCCAGGGCCACTTCCATGGCGCGTTCGGTTTTTGTGTCCAACGCACTGGTCGCTTCATCGAGCAGCAGGATCGGCGGGTTGCGCAAGATCGTGCGTGCGAGCGCAAGGCGCTGCTTTTCTCCCCCCGAGAAGCGGTATCCGCGATCGCCAACCAGCGTGTCATAGCCTTGGGGCAAGGCCGACAGGCTGTCGTGGATTTGCGCGATCTTGGCCGCCGCGATCAACTCTTCATCGGTGGCGTCGGGTTTTGCGAAGCGAAGGTTTTCCGCCACGGAGGCGTAGAGCAGATAGGGTTCCTGGGTGACGACGCCCAGCATATCGGTCACTGTTTCAAAACTCAGCGTGCGCACATCCACGCCGTCATAGCGGATTTCACCGGCCGAAACGTCGTAAAGGCGCGCCAGAAGGTACCCCAGCGTGGTCTTGCCCGACCCTGTGGAGCCTACGATGGCGACGCTGGAGCCGGCTGGAATATCGATGGATACATCCGACAGCGTCGGTTGCAGGTTAGCTGGGTAAGAGAAACTGACGTTTCTCAGTTGCACCGCGCCTTGCATGTGCTGCCGATCCAAGGTGATGGCATCGGGTTTTTCGGTGATTTCTACGGGCTGGTCGAGATACTCGAAAACGCGGGTGAACAAGGCGCGGGTGGTGCGCATTTCACGGCCGATCTCCAGTAACCCTTCCAACGGCCAGAGCAACTGCTCCTGCAGCGCGATCATTGCCACCAGCGTGCCGATCGTGGCCGGAGCCCCCGCATTCATCAAAAAGCCGCCCAGCAACAGGGTGAGTGCAGGGAACATCGACAACATCAGCAGGATCAACTGCCACTGCCACTCTCCTGCGGTGTGGGAGCGCACTTCCAGGCTTGCGACCTCTTTCGAGGTACGCGTGAAGCGTTGGGTCAAATGTGCAGCGCGCCCCAGGGTACGCGCCAGGATCACACCCGAAATCGACAGCGACTCTTGAACCGCTGCAGACATATCGCCAAGGCGCACCTGCTGTTCGTGGGTAATGGTTTCGCGCAGCTTGCCGACGCGGTCGCTGAGCAGCAGGGAGATCGGCACCGCAATCATTGAAAACAACGCAAGCCGCCAGTCGAGCAGAAACATGGCGATGGTGGTCATCACCACGATGCTGAAGTTACGCGCCAACTCGTTGGCGGTATGGGTGACGAGTGTTTGCAGGCCGCCGATATCGCTGGCGATACGTGATTGGATTTCGCCAGAGCGTGTTGCCGTGAAGAACGACAACGAGAGCGATTGCAGGTGTGAGTAAAGCCTCACACGCAGGTCATGCATGATCGACTGGCCGATCTTCGTCGACATCACAATTTGCAGCGTGCTCAGCCCGGCAGTCAAAGCGGCAACACCAATCAGCCCACCCGCCAGGTACACCAGCAGGCGCATGTTCGCCTCGGGTAACGCCTCGTCAATAATCGCCCGCAGCAGGAAAGGAGAAGCCATGCCGATCGCCGAGCACACCAGGATCAGGCAGATGACCCGCGCAATCTGCATTTTGTAGGGGATGAACAACGCGATGATCCGGCTTGCCGAGACATGCTTGGCTGCAAGGTCATGGTAGGTGTCGGCTTTTGCTTTGCCATGTTCAGTCATGTGTATTCCGGCCCTGTAGGCGCTGAATGGTTGCTCACCCTCGGTGAGCGTTGCTTGTATCGATTTCCCTGAGCCGAGGCCGCAACGGCGCTCTGGACGCTCCACTCGGCGCGAGTGTATTCTAGACTAAGTGCTTAGTCTATAAATCGCAAAGGGATGAGCCGAGCGGCTTGTTCCGGTGCAAGGGGAGGTTGGAGTGGCAAGAAAATTCTGGATTCTGGCTTTGGCAGGTGGCGTTTCGGTGCTTTTAGGGCTGGCTGTATTTGTGGTGCAGAACGTAGCCGACTTTGAGCTCGACGATGCGCGGGTCTCGACCTTGAGCTTTCGCTCAGGTGAAGCGGATTTAGTCGGAACCCTGCTACTGCCGACGCATGTGCAATCAGCGCCTGTGGTGCTGATCATTCACGGCGACGGCCCTATGGACCGCTTCGCATCCCGTGGGTATTTGCCGCTTATCAATAGCCTGCTCGACGCTGGGGTAGGGGTGTTTACCTGGGACAAACAAGGCATAGGGGAGAGCAGCGGCAATTGGCTCAACCAGTCGATGTCAGATCGCGCTGCTGAAGCCCTGGCCGCACTGGCTCGCGTGCGCAAGGAACCTGGCGTTGCTGTGCATAAAGTAGGTTTTCTGGGGTTCTCTCAAGGTGGCTGGGTCATACCGCGAGCGGCCAGTGAAGGTGACCCAGACTTCTCGGTGATCATCGGCGGGGCGGTAAACTGGCGGCGCCAGGGCATCTACTACACCCGCTTGCGATTGGCAGACGAGGGGCTTACTCCAGCTGAAATTGACGCGAGGGTGCGTGCGCAATACCGACAGAACGACAAGGTGTTCGGCCATTTGAAAGCACAACACGCCCCCCATGCTTTTCCTGAGATGGACCGTGACCATTTCAACTTCGTCTTGAAAAACTACAACGAAGACGTGACGGCAGCCTTGAAAACCATGAAAGGGCCGGTGCTGGCGGTGTGGGGTGCGCAGGATGTGAATGTCAATACAGACGAAGACTCGAGCGTCTACCGGGCGCTCTTTACGGGTGTCAGCGGAAGGCAAGTGGTTGTCGTCCCCAACGCCACGCATAGCCTGTTGCGAGCAGGGTTATTCAATTATCAGTTGGTCTCGCAATGGCCCCTATGGAAGGAGTATTTGTTCGTGGCGCTTGGGCGTCGCGCCTATGCGCCCGGCACTTTGGCCTTCATCAGTGACTGGATCAAGCGCCCAGCAGGTCTTTGAACAGAGGCTCCTGTGACAGCCGAGCACGGGTATCTTCAAGCGCTAAACGCACGGCCGCATCACCGAACACCAAGCCCTGAAGGTAGGTGAAATGTGGATTGAACAGGCCTAGCGTACTCAGTACCTGGCGCAGGTAAGGCGTCAGAAAGTCCGGTTGCCGCGCTGATTCGCCTTGGTGAAAGCCACCTGAGCCCACCAGCACGTACACCGGACGGTCTTTCAGGAGCCCGGTCTTGCCCTCCGGGCCTGAACGGAATGTCCGGTGAATACGCAGCACGTAATCGACCCAGAGCTTGAGTGCGGCGGGCAGCGTGAAGTTGTGCATCGGCGTGGCGATGAGCAGGATATCGCTGCGTTCCAACTCGCCGATCAGTGCTTCCGAGAGCTCGAACACCGGTGACTCGAACGGCGTGGGGGTAGCCAGGGCGTGGGCGTAGTCCCTATCGAGCGGTGGCAGCGGATACTTGCCCAGGTCGCGTTCGACCAGTTCGAGCTGCGGATACCGACGGCGCAAAGACGCCACTAATTCCAGTGCCACCTGGTTGGCATGGGAGACGTGGCCATGCGGGCTGGCATTGATCAAAAGCACAGTGTTCATGATGGCTGATTCTCTGTTTGAAGGCGCTGGGTGAAGTGCATGCCGTGAGCCAGCAATCCCTGGCGAAAATAGAAACGTTGGGCCAACGGCATGTGCAGCCCGGTGTCCAACACGAAATGGGCGCAACCGCGCCGCACCGCCTCTTCGCGAACCGCGCCAAGCAGCCGCGCCCCCAGGCTACAGCGCTGCACGTCGGGCCGCACCACCAAGTCGTCTACGTAAAGGAAGCGCCCGTAGAGCAGGTTTTCCAGCTCGCGGTAGCCGGCCAGGCCGACAGCCTGTTCACCGTCCAGCGCGGCCAGTAGGCGGTAGCCTTGTTGAGTTTGCCGAGCCAGTTGCTCCACATAGCTGTCGCGATCGGTGACATGCGGGCGCAGTACCTGCATGAGATCGAAGCTCGCCTGAAAGCCATCCCGGTCTTCGAGGTGTTGCAGTGTGTAAGGCATAGCCGTCGTCCACTGTAGGAGTGATGGCTGACCTTAATGCGCCAATGACTTAAGCTACAGGGCCGAAAAGTGCATAAACGACTGGGCCAAGATGCTTCCCTTCACGCTGGACCGCAGCCAGTCAGAGCCGATCTATCGTCAGCTCTATCACCGCTTCCGTGAGTCCATCGCCGACGGCCGCCTGCGCCCGGGCGACCGGGTACCTGCAGTGCGCGCGTTGGCGGCGGAGTTGAACCTGGCGCGAGGCACGGTGGAGGCGGCTTACCAGTTGCTGATAGGGGAGGGCTACTTGATCGCCCGTGGCGCCGCCGGAACGGTGGTCACACCGCACCTGCCCCCCGTATCCACCCCTACGCCCCGCGCTCCAGTGGCCTCGGCACAGTACCAGCCCACCCATTGCGGTGAGCTGCCGTTGGCCCTGCAAATGGGGTTGCCGGCGCTGGATGCCTTCCCCCGCAAGCTCTGGACAAGGTTGGCAGGCCGCCAACTGCGCCAGGCAGGCCTTGAGGGGCTTGTCTACCCCGACCCGCGAGGGCATGCCCCTTTGCGCGCGGCCATCGCGGCCTACCTGGGCATTTCACGGGGTATTACCTGCCACCCGGAGCAGGTGTTCGTGTGTGCAGGTTATCGCGCGTGCCTGGACCTGATCAGCCACACACTGATGCGCCAAGGCGACGCCTGCTGGCTGGAAGAGCCCGGCTACTTCATGGCCAGGAATGCCCTGCTGGAAGCCGGTGCGCAGCTGGTGCCGGTCACCGTGGATGAGGACGGGCTCGACGTCGCGCAGGGCATCGCCCGTGCCCCGGATGCACGCTTTGCCGTGGTTACGCCGACCCACCAGAGCCCACTTGGCGTGTCTTTGTCATTGCCGCGCCGGTTGGCGTTGCTGGACTGGGCCAACCGGCGCGGTAGCTGGGTTATCGAGGACGATTACGACAGTGAGTACCGCTATCAGGGTAAGCCCTTGCCCGCGCTCAAGAGCCTCGACCAGCAGGGGCGCGTGCTTTACACCGGGACCTTTAGCAAGGTGCTGTTTCCGGGGTTGCGTTTGGCTTATCTGGTGGTGCCGGCGGAGCAGAGCGAGGCGTTTGCTCGCCAGGCGGACCGGTTGCATAACCACTGCCCGCAGGTGCTGCAGGCGACTGTCAGTGCGTTTTTGCAGGAGGGGCACTTTGCGCGGCATCTGAAGAAAATGCGCAGCCTTTATGGGGTTCGGCGGCGGTGGTTGGTTGAGGCGCTGGGGGCGCAATTTGGGGGGCGTTTGCTGATCGACCCTCAAGCGGGGGGGATGCACCTGGTTGTAGGGCTTCGTGAAGGTGATGATGTTGAGATTGCGCAGCGTGCTCGCGCCCTGGGCATTGCTGTTGAACCGCTTTCACGGTGGTACCTGGAGGCTGAACCCAAGCAGGGGCTGGTGCTTGGGTTCACCAACATTGCCAGTGCTGAACAGGCATCGAAGGTGGCGGTTCGATTGGCGCAGATGCTCTAGGTTTTGTACGAAAAGTATGGTCATCCATCGCTGTGGGAGCGGGCTTGCCCCGCGATCTGCCGCAACGCGGCAGCAAAGCCTGAATTCGCGGCGTCTTTGACACTATTTGATATCAGGTACAGGAGCGCTTCGCACTCCATCGCGGGGCAAGCCCGCTCCCACAAAACTTTTCGTACAGAGCGTAGGGCTGCTTAATGGCCAGAGTGAGAGTCACTGCTACCGAGCCAGCGCTCAGTAGGCAAATGCGCTGCGATGCTTGTGTATGAACGCCTTCCAGCGAACAGGCTCGCGGCCGGTAATCTGCACAAAATTGTCAAACGTCTCTTCAACCCCTGGAATGGCCCGTGCGGCAATGCGTTTGAAGTTATCCGCCACACATTGCATGTACGCCATCTCGGCACCGGCTGCGCGCATGTTCTGCAGAAACACAGCCGGTGAAAGTGCTTCGTAGCGGAAGGGTTGCCCCAATAACTCGGTCAAGATTGTCGCGATTTCGTCGTAGGATTTTGCGTCGTAGCCCAGCCGATAGGTTTTCCCAGCGTGGGTGTCGGGGTGTAGCAACGCCTGGCCAGCAACTGCGGCGACGTCATCGCCATCGACCCAACTGAACGGTGCATGGCCGGTATATTGCTGAATGACGCCAGCGTTCACCGCTTGGGTGCCGTCGTAGCTGAGTAGGTTCTGCATGAAGGCTTCCGGGCGTAGATGGGTAAACGTGAACCCCGCCCATTCAATGTAGCGCTCCACAAACTGATGCCAGGCCCAATGCCCCACCGTGGTGTCGTCACGTCCGCACGCGCCCAGATGCACGATGTGTTTCACCCCGGCCTGTTTCGCGCTATCGAGAAACGCCTTGCTCTGGCGCAGCATGTCCACGGTGTAGCCAGTGACCAGAAAGGCCCGGTCGATGCCTTCCAAGGCAGGGGCCAGCGTCTCTTCTCGATCAAAATCCAGCATGACCGTGCGAATACCCCTGGCTGCAAAAGCCTCGGCTTTGGCGGCTGAACGCACGGCTGCCACCAGCGTGATGGAGTCGTCGGCCTGCAGCTCGCGCAGCGTGGCGCTGCCAATCTGGCCGCTGGCGCCAGTAATAAGGACCGTCGGTTTGTGCAAAGACATGAACATACCCTTGTGGTGATGAATTCAGTGATTGCCAGCTTACCGATGAAAACAGGTCGGATTTACGATACGTTTTACCCAATGAAATGAACCAAATTCATCAATAGGAGGTTTATGTTTTCTTCCGAGCGCTTGAAAGGCATCGATGTATTTGTCTGTGCTGCGGATGCCGGCAGCTTCAAGACTGCTGCCGAGCGCATGAATTTGACGGGGTCGGCCATCAGCAAAAGCATTGCCCGGCTGGAGAGCAGGCTTGGGGTTCGGTTGTTCAATCGCACAACCCGCAGTTTGGCACTGACCGACGCCGGCACAGCGTTCTATCGCACGTGCACGGGTGTGCTGGGCAGCCTTGAAGAAGCAGAGTTGTCGCTGCACGCCGAGCACAGCGAGCCTCGCGGCAGGCTGCGCATCGACCTACCTGCGGCCTTCGGCCGTTTGCAGGCACTGCCGGTCATTCTGCGGTTCGCCCAGGATCACGCCTTGCTGCTGCCGCACATTTCGTTTTCTGACCGCTTCATCGACCCGGTCGAAGACGGCGTCGATATCGTCGTACGCGTTGGCGGCTCTGATGTCTGGCCGCCCGCACTGGGGCATCGCTACTTAGGCTGCGAGCGGCATATCTTTTGTGCGTCACCGGCCTATTTGAGCAAGCACGGCACGCCTTTGCATGACCGCGACCTGGAGCGTCACCACTGCATCGCCTACGGCCGAGCAGATGGAACGGTCAGCCCTTGGCGTTTTTCGGGAAGCCGGCCCGGCGAGACCGAGCGCAGGGTCATGCCCGCCCGCTATGTGTTGGGCGACGGAGAGGGCCAGGTAACGGCGGTACTGGCGGGATGTGGCATTGCACAGCTACCGACGTGGTTGATCAGCCGTCAGCTTGAGGACGGTACGTTGGTGGAGGTGCTTCCGCATTTGGCTACCGAAGGGTTGGCGATCAATCTGGTGTGGATCAAAAGCCGCCAGATGCTGCCCAAGGTCAGTGCTTTGCTCGACGCGCTCACCGCTGGCCTGGTGCTGCCGGGGCGGTGAAGGGGGCAGGTGTGGCACATTGGGGCTCGTGATCCAAGGTCCAATCGGTCAGGCGAGATTGAGAATGGCTCGCCTGTCACTCACAAACTGTTTGCAGGCGGCCTTTAACCATTCAGCAAAAATGTGTACGCGCTGGTCCTCATCGCCTCGGCGTAGCATGACATAGCGCGCAGGTGCGATGACCTGCTTTTTGAATGGGTCAATTAAACGCCCACTCATCAAATCATCATAAACCAGTGCAGCACGTCCCATGGCGATACCCTGCCCATTCAACGCTGCGCTGATCGCCAAACTGGAGAGGTTAAACTGAGGCCCCTCTATCGAACCTTGATAGTCTGGCATATGGGCGCCCAGCCACGTTCGCCACTCGATATATTCGGGCGCATCCATCCAAGGCGAAGCATCGTGTAGTAAAACGGCGTTAGCCAGCGAGATGTGGCCATCTACTTGCAGGTGCTCCTTGACATAGTTGGGCGTCGCTACCGGGATGAGGTATTCATCCATAATGAAATCCGCGTGCAGATAACTATAACTGACCGGGTCAAACCGGATGGCGACGTCGATGTCTAACGCATCCATCATATGCTTGTCTAATGACTGGAACTCCGCTTTGAGCCTCACAGAGATATCGGGCTCCTGACGATTGAAGTCCGTCAGCCGGGGCATAAGCCATTGCAACGTGAAGGAGGGAAGGCAATTTATTTGCAAGGGGGCGTTCAGCAGGCTGAGGCGGTTTATCGTTTGCTGCAACTCGTTAATGAGCCGAGAAGTCACTTCTATGAGCACAACGCCCTTCGACGTCAGCTCCAGCCCCCGGGGGTGACGCACGAATAACGGGTATCCGAGCCTGTTCTCCAGGTGTCTAATTTGTTGGCTAACTGCACTTTGCGTCAAGTTCAGCTCTGCGGCAGCGCGCGTGAAACTCAGCAAACGCCCCGACGACTCAAAACACCTGAGACCGCCTAACAGTGAGGTGTCCAGATTCGTACCCATAAGCCCACCTAATACCACCCTTAGAAACCATCGCTACCGACAGGCTGCCGATAGCCCTAGTATCCGTTGAAAACTATCCTATCGGGAACCGACGATGCACTGTGCAAAATTGGATGCAATTCTAGTAGAAAAACTTGTGGCAAAGCAGCCCCTGCTATGGTGCAACCCCCACCTGGCGGCGGGCGACCCCGGCTCCAATTCAATAGACCCTCGTGTTGACGAAGCGCGAGCGCGGCTTGATCGATGTGGCCCGCTGCTGGTGCAACTGTTCCCGGAACTGGTGACCAGCAAGGGTGTCATCGAATCTGCGCTCATGCCTGCCCGCCCATTCCAACAGGCAACGCTCCCAGGGTGCGAACAGCCTGGCCACTGGTTCATCAAGCGAGATGACCAGTTGCCAATCGCTGGGTCGATCAAAGCACGGGGCGGCTTCCATGAGGTGCTCGCTTTTGCAGAGAAGGTGGGAGCAGCGCAAGGCCTTTTTGCGCAGGGAGAAGATCACACAGTTCTGGCAAGCAAGAGAGCCAGAGCCCTTTTTTCACAGTACTCAGTGACGGTAGGCAGTACTGGAAACCTAGGCCTCAGTATTGGCGTGATGGCAGCCGCACTCGGTTTTGATGCAGTGGTCCATATGTCGGCAGATGCAAAGGCGTGGAAGAAAGACCGCCTTCGTAACCGTGGGGTTCGGGTGGTTGAGCATGAGGGGGACTATGCCGAGGCCGTAGAGGCTGGACGCGCTTTAGCACTGCAATCGGATAAATGCCATTTTGTCGATGATGAACGCTCACCCCTTCTATTTTTTGGTTATGCCGCCGCCGCCGCTCGGCTTGCAGAACAACTCGCCGAGCAGGGGCGTCCGGTAGATGCTGACAATCCACTGTTCGTCTATCTACCCTGTGGCGTAGGGGGCGCACCAGGCGGGATTACTTATGGATTAAAAGGCCTGTTCGGTGAGCACGTGCATTGCTTCTTCGCAGAGCCTGTTGCTTCACCTTGCGTATTAGTTCAGTTGGCGTCTGGCAGCGATGACCCCGTTTCTGTGTACGACATTGGCCTGGATAATAAAACGGAAGCCGATGGCTTGGCGGTCGGACAGGCTTCAGAATTTGTCTGCCCCTTGATGCGGAAACAGCTTTCTGGGGTATTCACCGTAGCGGATGATGATCTCTATCTCCAACTACTTGCACTGAGAGACTCGATGGGTGTCGAAGTCGAGCCGTCCGCTGCAGCAGGGTTTTCAGGGCCAGACTGGATAATTAACTCAGCAGAGGGTAAAGCTTACGTCAAACATCACGGGATTAATCTAAATAACGTGACACATGTGATGTGGGCTACCGGTGGGTCTCTCGTGCCGCCAATTGAACTTCATGGGTTTATCACTAAAGCCGAGCGCATCAAGAGCCAGATGTAAGGCGCTCGCCACACCTTTGTTAAACTGCCGATCTCAAAAACTACAAGGAGCAGTCAAGTGGGCTATTCTATAGAGGCTTCGCTCAGCACCCCTGAAAAGTCCTTTGCGGATAAAACGTATCGTAAAGTTGCTCTGCGCTTCATCCCTTTTTTGATGCTTTGCTATGTGGTGGCTTACCTTGACCGGGTGAACATCGGTATTGCCAAGCTGAATATGCAGGCTGATTTACAATTCAGCGAAGCGGCCTATGGTCTTGGGGCTGGGCTGTTCTTCATCGGCTATCTGCTTTTTGAGGTGCCCAGTAATTTGATTCTCCACCGGGTGGGGGCACGCGTCTGGATTGCGCGGATCATGATTACCTGGGGCATCCTCTCCGCGATGATGGCCTTCGTCACAGCCGACTGGCACTTTTACACGCTGCGTTTTCTGCTCGGTGTTGCAGAGGCCGGTTTTTATCCCGGTGTTATTCTTTATCTTACCTATTGGTTTCCCAACCGTCGCCGCGCAAAGATGACGGCCATTTTTCAAGCGGGCATTCCAATGGCTGGATTGATCGGAAACCCCCTGTCCGGTTGGATCATGGAGCATTTTCATATGGTCGGCGGACACCCCGGATGGCAATGGGTGTTTGTTCTAGAGGCGCTGCCAACCCTGCCACTTGCGGTTGGCGTTCTGCTGATTTTGTCCAACAGGGTTCAGGATGCTCAGTGGCTGAGCACCGAGCAAAGAGCCCTGATTGAGCGCGATATCGCACAAGACGACCACGCGCGGGAGCATTTGTCCTTCCTGCAAGTTTTGCGTGATCCGCGCATTGTTAAAATCATAGCCATGACGTTTGCTGCAATGATGGCGCTTTACACACTCGGCTTCTACTTGCCCACCCTGGTGAAGGATGCAGGCGCTAGTGGAGCGACTGAGATCGGCCTGCTCAGTGCTATTCCGTACCTGTTCGCCATGATCACAATGGTATTGGTGGGCCGCAGCTCCGATAAGCTGGGTGAGCGTCGTTGGCATTTGGCTGGGGTGATGGTGGCAGGCGCTGTTGGGCTTTTCGCCAGCACCTTCGCAGGGCAAAACCTGTACATGGCTATTTTCTGCCTATCGATTGCAGCGGGCGGCATTATTAGTTTTTCACCCATCATGTGGACATTACCGACGACATTCCTTGGCGGAGCCACCGCTGCGGCATGCATTGGCGTCATCAATAGCCTGGCCAACTTGGGCGGTTTTGTTTCGCCTTATCTTATTGGATGGGTTCGAGACACTTACCACAGCACGACGCCCGCGATTTATTTGATAGCCAGTGCCCTTCTAGTGGGTGCAGTCATATCCCTTACGCTGGACAAGACCCAATTTAGCCGCTAACGGCATGGAGGTATTACTGTGTTCGCTAACCCGACTATCACCTTGGCCGTTGCTGGCATCATTCACGAGACCAATACCTACACTACTGAGGTTTCAGGCCCGACGCCGCTGAGTGCATTTGAACAATACTGGGGGGATGAGATCGTGCATGCCTTCCAAGGCGCCAACCATCAAGTTGGTGGTTTTATCGAGGGCGCAAGGCTTGCCGGTGTTCAACTAAAAAATACGTTTTTGGGCCAGGCAACGCCATCCGCCATCATTGAGGCGGGCGCCTATGAGGCTATGAAGCAGGAAATACTCTCTGGTATCCGTGGCGCTATGCCCGTACAGGGTGTTTTGCTAGCATTACATGGGGCAGGGGTTGCGCAGGGCGTCGAAGATATTGAAGGTGACCTTGCTCAAGCGGTGCGGAATTTAGTGGGCCCCGAAATTCCAATAGCGGCTGTCTATGACCTTCATGGAAATGTTACTCCACAGATGCACGAAGCCTGCGATATCTCACTTCCCTGCAGGCTGTATCCCCACACAGACTTTTTGATGCGCGGGGTTGAGGCAGTAGAACTTACTATGCGGATGCTGAGAGAAGGCTTTAAACCGTTTACAGCTATCCGGCGCCTACCGATGCTGCCCTATATCGTAACGACACAGGAAGGTTTTATACCCTTTCGGGTCAACGAAATCTGCCGAGAGCTTATGAGCCGGCCGGGTGTTATCGATTGCTCTTGGTTTCACGGGTTTCCTTACGCCGATATCGCCGCACCGTGTCCGACTGTCATCTGCACAACGGACAACGATGAAGGTCTCGCCAATAGCTGTATAGATACCGTCGCCGAGTGGATATGGGAAAATCGAGAATCCTTCAGGCCCACGCACCCTTCGCCTGATGAAGGTATTGCCCTGGCACTCAAGAGTGACAAGCGGCCTATCGTGATTAACGAGTATGCGGACAATCCCGGAGGCGGTACGCCCGGTGATGGAACCTATCTTTTACGTGCATTGTTGGAGGCCAACCTGCCTTCTGGTGAGTGCTGTTTTGCCTCAATTAATGATGCTGCGGTAGTCCAACAAGCGCAACGTGCGGGCGTGGGGGCAACGATACAGATTTCACTGGGTGCCAAGCAGGGGCGTTTTCAGGGTACGCCGATTCAAGCGACGGCCTACGTGAAGTCCATCACGGATGGGCGATTTGTAAACCGCCCTGGGGCGATGTTTGAAGGGGTGAAATTTGATCTAGGAGCAATGTGTCGGTTAGTGATAAATGGGGTGGACGTAATTGTGGCTTCGCGTGCAGAGCAGGTTTATGACACGGAACCTTTTTTGCTGCATGGTTTGGATGTGGGTAACCATAAGATCATTGCGATTAAGGGGGCTAACCATTTTAGGGCTTTTTACAATAGGGTGGTGCAGCAAATTATTACAGTTGATAGTGTCGGGCTTAGTACAGCAGATATCACGTCGTTTCCACGTCGCAATTTAGTTGGCGAGTACTGGCCGCAGCATGATGTGAAAAAGGCCTACCGGTTTTAGGGGGGCAATGTGTTCGGGTGGAGGATAGGTAAGGCGAAGGGGGCGAGGAAGCGGAGTGCAGGGGAGTATATGAGTATTCCGTGAGTTCGGCGTAGGGTTGCTCGGTAGCCCTAAAGCCCGCGATTTTGCGGAATTCCAGGCACAAAAGAAGACGCCCTAGGGCGACTTTTTTTTTAGAATTTTATGGGCCGGGGTGATCTGAATCGATCCAGCAACGCTATGATCTATAATGCATATAGTGAGTGAAAATATTCAGGGGAATACCGCCCGGAATACTAATAGAAAGTTTTTAGGAGTGCGTCATGATATTTGCAGAGATAATCTGCACGCAGCTGCCGAGTGATCCCGGCCTGGCTGATGATTAGCGAACGAAAATCCAAGATTTTCCCATTCTTCGAGCAAGCAGCCGCACAGTAAGACTGTAGTAATACTTCGTCGATTCGCTGTGGTGGTGTAAATGATGGTCAATAAACCAGACAACGTGCTTCCTTTGCCAAGCCCAAGGCGTTTCCCGATGCCACCGCTTTGCGATTTCAGCTTGAATCACCTTCGCTTGCCCCAAATGACGCTGCCGCGTTGCGTGCGAGCCGGTCAGAACTCCAGCCAAAAACAGCGTAAGCGCTCCATGAACCCCACATTCAAAGCGCTTACCTGATCCTCGATGCTGTGCTCCCGATTTCTTTCTGGAGCTCGCCGACCATGATGCGACCCGACGCCAAAGTCGAAAAAGTGTACCTCTACCCCAAGCCCGTCGACTTTCGAAAATCCATCGATGGACTGGCCGCACTGGTCGAACTCGATATCAAAGTGGCGGTGTTCGACCCAGTGCTTTTCGTCTTCCTCAACAAGCCGCGCAACCGCGTGAAGATCCTGTATTGGGAACGCAACGGCTTCTGCCTCTGGCTCAAACGCCTGGAGTCCGAACGTTTCAAAACTTCACCTGATCCGACTGACGTCGCCATTGTCCTGACCGTTCAGGAACTGAACTGGCTGCTCGATGGCTTCGACCTCTGGCGCAACCGTCCGCATCAGGTTTTGACGCCTCGATACGTCGCCTGATTCGGTATAATCCGCGGCATGATTTCCATGCCCGAAAACCTCCCTGACGATCCTGTTCTGCTCAAGCAACTGCTTGAGCAGATGATCCACGAGCGCGCGTCCGACAAGGGCAAGATCGTTCATCTCGAAGAGGAAGTTGCGCTGTTGCGCCAGCGCTTGTTCGGGCGCAAGACCGAGCAGACTGGCGATACGGCGACACCACAGTTGCCACTCTTCGACGAAGCGGAAAGCCTGGCCGAGCCCTTGGATGAGGCTGACGACGAAGAAGTCGTTGCGCCAACCAAACGCCGTGGCAAGCGCAAGCCGCTGCCAGCTGATTTGCCGCGTATCGAAGTTGTCCACGAACTGCCCGAGCATGAACTGACCTGCGCTTGTGGCTGCCGTAAACATGCCATCGGTGAAGAAGTCAGCGAACAGCTTGAAATCGTCCCGATGCAGATTCGCGTCATCAAACATGTTCGCAAGGTGTACGGCTGCCGGGACTGCGAGTCAGCGCCCGTAACGGCGGACAAGCCCGCCCAGATGATCGAGAAAAGCATGGCCAGCCCGAGTGTGCTGGCCATGCTGCTGACCATTAAATACGTAGACGGCTTGCCGCTTCACCGCTTCGAAAAAGTGCTGGGGCGTCACGGTATCGATATCCCGCGCCAAACCCTGGCACGCTGGGTGATTCAATGCAGCGAGCACTTTCAGCCGCTGCTGAATCTGATGCGCGAAAGCCTGTTGAACAGTCGGATCATCCACTGTGATGAAACACGTGTGCAGGTGTTGAAAGAGCCTGGTCGTGAGCCCAGCAGCCAATCCTGGATGTGGGTGCAAACCGGCGGCCCACCTGATCGCCCGGTGATCCTTTTCGACTACACCACCAGCCGAGCGCAGGAGGTGCCGGTGCGCCTGCTGGACGGCTATCGCGGCTATGTCATGACCGACGACTACGCCGGTTACAACGCGCTGGCCGCACAGGACGGGCTGGAGCGATTGGGCTGCTGGGCGCACGCGCGCCGCAAGTTCGTCGAAGCGCAGAAAGTACAGCCCAAGGGCAAAACAGGACGCGCTGACATCGCATTGAACTTGATCAATAAGCTCTATGGCGTCGAGCGCGACTTGAAGGACAGTGACGACGAAGATCGTAAGGTTGCCCGCATGGAGCGCAGCCTGCCATTGCTGACTCAGCTGAAAAACTGGGTAGAGAAAACGCAACCTCAGGTCACGACGCAGAATGCCTTGGGCAAGGCCATCGGTTACTTGGCCAGCAACTGGAGCAAATTGGAACGCTACGTCGAGCACGGCTACTTGCCGATGGACAACAACGCGGCCGAGCGTGCGATCCGCCCGTTTGTCATCGGGAGAAAGAACTGGTTGTTCAGTGACACGCCCAAAGGTGCCACTGCCAGCGCACAACTTTACAGCTTGGTAGAAACGGCCAAAGCCAACGGCCAAGAACCCTATGCGTGGCTGCGCCACGCACTGGAACGCCTGCCGCAGGCGTGCTCAGTCGAAGACTACGAAGCGCTACTGCCATGGAATTGCACACCTCACATACACAGCTAGGTGCGCTGCCCATCTTTGGTTAGGTGGGGTTTATGGAGCGCTTACAAAACAGCTCCATATCGAATGGCTTACTCATGCCCGGGCCACCAATGTAGGCGGCGACCACGTCGATCCGCCCGTGCCCCAGCTCGCAGCTGATTTGCCACCGGGCCTCACGATCAAGGTTCCTATCTACCTGGCAACATTGGCCGCCGTTGATTGGCGCGGGGCGTTGGGTGATCTGCTCGTAGCGCTCACATGCGTACGCCGCTCGTAGCTCATGGAAGCCCTTGAGGTTGTGTGCATGCAGGATGTCCCGTGCCGGGCGGACGATGTTCTGCAGAACGTCAAAGTAGCTTTCGCGTGGCGCAATCAGGTTACGGCTACTCGCAGGCGACACTTGCCGTGCAAAACTAATTGCGTCTTGAACATGGTGGTCCACCGCAATCCATCTTGGCGCTGAGGCGCCAGCTCGGCCGCCTTTGGTGCCATCCTGGATGTTGATCCTGCCTAGGCCGTTAGCCTCACGGCTCAGCCGTGGCAAGTCGGCTAGGATTGCCTCACGCAAGCGCATGCCGGTGGCTCGCGCCAGCAGAACGATCGCCGCAACTCGTAACTGATGATGGCGGCAAAGCGCATTGGCGATTTGTTTAACCTGCGCACGGTCTTGGCCCTGCGGCACCGACTGGCGAACCGCAGTGCGCTGCATACCCAAGGCCTTGCTCGGACTTGGCAACTTCACGTACTGATCACCGCGAAGCGCTGCCATAGTCCTGTTAACGCTGGATAGGCGGTTTTGTGCGGTGCTGACAGCAAGGTCACCGCGGCTAAGCACGTCGCGTAGGTACGCCGCATAGTCCGCCAACACCTTCCGATCAATCTGCCGCGCATCATTGATACCCGGCCCCTGTTCTGAGCGGCACCATTTCACGAATGCCTGCCACCGATCACAGTGCGCCTTGACCGTGCCGTAATGGCCACCGCCGAACATGTCTTTCAATGCTTGCGGCCCTGCATAGCTCAGTTGCCTGCCGTAGCCGAAATTGCGGCCATCGCGTCCACCCACTAAAGCCATGTCGGTCACCTCATCGTTCGCTCTCCGATCCTCGCCCCACGTCATCCCGCCAAGAATGTTGAGTGTTATCAGGGATCAAGGCCCCTGCGACCTGTGGGGAATGTCCACTACGCAGGACTGGCGGCTCCTTACATCCGGGAGCAAGGGCATCTCATGATCTGGCCTCCTGAACACCGTTGCCGGTGGGCGGGTGGAGGCGGTGCTGGCTGACTAAACCAGCGCCTGAAGATCCTGAGCCGGGTGAACGCAGCAATGCGATAACCGGGGCATACCTGACTGTCAGTCAGGTGCAGTCCATTCCTTGGTCTGCGGCACCATCATCTACAGCGCTTTTGCTGGTGACATCGGCGTTTGTCACGCTGATTGTCACGAGGGGGAATGCCGCAAAGCTTTGTGCGATCAGGGCTGCAGCAGTGGTAGAAGTGCCCGTCTCTTTCCAGAGAAAGAGACGTGCACAGGTTGGCGCAGGAATCGGCCAAGCGGATAGGTTGCTGCAGGGCAGCTGGGTACGGTGTATTGGCGCACGAGCGCCATATGTGTAAGAGCATCCATCACATGGGTAGTGACCGGGCGAGCTGCCGGATGCGAATCGCCCTTGGGGAGAACCACCGCGGGAACGGCGTGACCTTGAAGGCTCAGGTCACCTGGGGTGCTGTCAACGACAGCCTTTGCACTGTCTTTTCTACGCCCGCAATCCTGGAGGGTCAAGCGGCACGCCAGCTGTATTTTGCGGTTGAAAATGGCATTGGCTGTGTATGGAACCCCGTAGTTTCCAGTGGCCGATATGGTATTTTTGGTTTTTTAAGTGAGGTCCATCTGAACAGGGCGGCATGCCGCCTTGTTCAGATGGACCCGCTAGTAAAGCGAAATCTAAGTAATTTCGAATATTTTGAAAATCAAATATCAACCAGCGCCAAGCTTTTATCCATGTTCTCACATGCACTTAGAACGTCTATCAAGTGAACGGATCAGACTGGTTGAAGTATTGCGCCTACACATGAATGTTGTGCGGGATGGGTAATTATGCTATGTTATGTAACATATGTGATATTGGGGTCAAAAAGCTAATGGCTAAGGGTAGTTCTGGTCGAATTGTAATTGAAGTTGATCCCGCGTTTAAGAGAGACCTTTACTCTGTTTTAGCTGCCGACGGTGAAACTTTAAAGGATTGGTTTATTCGAGCTGCAGAAAAACACATTAAAGAACGTGGTGAGTTGGCTCCAATTCGCCGTGGAGTTCTTATGGCGGCGTCGGTGAAGCAATGAATTTCATGATCAACGAAACAGAGCAAAAACTGAGGGGGGGATACTATACCCCATTAGATATTGCTGGATTTTTGACTCGCTGGGTCCATCAAAGTGGGGCGAGTAGTATATTAGAGCCAAGCTGTGGTGATGGTATATTTCTAAGAGCGGTAAACGAGCTGGGTGTGGGTGAAGGGAAAGCTATCACTGCATTTGAGTTGGATTTTATTGAAGCTGCTAAGTCTAAGTCGTTATCCGATAATTTTGATTTCAACGTGAACGTTGTAAATGCGGATTTCCTGGCCTGGGCGCTGCCACGCCTGAACAGTGGTGTAGAACTATTTGATGGGGTTTTAGGTAATCCCCCTTTCATTAGGTATCAATATCTTCCAGAGAATTTTCAGGCGATAGCGGAAAAGGTTTTCAAATCCCGTAAGTGTAAATTTACTAAGCATACGAATGCCTGGGTTCCATTTGTTATTGCGTCAATGGCACTGCTCAAACCAGGTGGTCGTTTAGCTATGGTGTTACCATCAGAGCTAATCCATGTGCTGCATGCACAGTCGCTTAGAAGTTTGTTGGTAAATGAGTGCTCAAAAATTGTAATTATTGACCCAGAGGAAATTTGGTTCGAGGGCACACTTCAAGGGGCTGTCATTTTGATGGCAGAAAAGAAAGTCGACTTAGCCCAGCCGACCCAAGGCCTAGGTTTGTTGCCAGTATCAGGCAGAAGCTTTCTTAATGAAGATCCCCAGGAGATGTTCGAAAAAGCAGTACCAGTCAGTGGTAAGGCGATAGACGGCAAATGGACTACAGCTTTTTTGAGTCCATATGTTAGGAGCCTAATCGAGGATGTTGAGGAATTACCTGGAATCGATAGATTCAAAAATATAGCAAAGGTTGACGTAGGTATTGTTACTGGGGCGAATAAGTTTTTCCTAGTAAGTGACGAGGTGGTTGAGACGTACCGCTTGCAAAGATGGGCGCATAAAATGTTTGGCAGAAGCGAGCATTGCCCAGGAGTAGTCTATGATGAGAAGCAGCACAGAATAAATAGCAGCAAAGGATTACCTTCTAATTTTCTTTTATTTCCAGAAGGCTCTGCAGAGTATTATCCTGAGATTGCTAATTATATTAAGTCAGGCGAGGCCCAGAATCTCCATACGCGGTATAAGTGTAGTGTTCGACGGTGCTGGTACACTGTTCCGTCCGTGTATAGCTCGGATATAGGAATGCTAAAGCGCTCGCATGACGCACCACGTTTGATTTTGAATAAAGCCAAGGCTTTTACTACTGACACAGCCTATAGGATTACCTCACTAAAGCAGCCTGCAGATCAAATGGTGGCTGCATTTGTTAACCCATTGACTGCTTTGAGTGCGGAGCTAGAGGGGCGAACCTACGGCGGGGGCGTGTTGGAGTTGGTTCCCTCTGAAATTGAGAAGCTGTTACTAGTGTCTTCGGGGGAAGGGGCACTGAATCTTGGCTCGTTAGATAGTAGTATTAAAGATACAAATATGCGTGATGCGCTTTTGAGTCATGGATTAGCTGTCCTTCGTAATATTGGTCTTAAAAATTCACAGGTGGATGATATTGCTGGTGCGTGGATATATATGCGCAATCGCAGACAAAGAAACTCTCAAGATTAATTAAAGTGGGCTATGATTAATATCGCCATATACTTGTATGGTATGCACTCTTGGCGACTGTTGATGGGCTAAATCTTATAATTTTGTGAATGGCGCCCTTGTTAAAACTGGGCGCTTTTTACGAGTTCGCCGACCGACTACTGGAAGTGACGGGTCTCTTGACTTTGTTTGAAGGGATGGTGTATAGGTACTTCTTCACTGTGCTTACTAGGGAAAGAAGACACTATGCCATTGCAGAAAATTTGGGAAAAGGTAAATCTTCCAAGAGGCGATGTGCAACTACTCCAGAACTCTAACGCCTCCGGAGTTTTACGGTTAACTCAATCAAATTATAGTATTGACCAAACGGTGTATTTCCGACATCAGATTTTTGCTCATCTACCTTGGATTTCTACACAAGGTAAAGAGATGACCAAAGCAGCTTTTGATTTGGTCATTGGTGGTAAAAGTTGTGGTGTATTCAACTTGGAAATTAGTCATAAAGATTCGTGGGAGTCAAATCAAGATAACTATACGACGGGGTTACACTGGGGGGCAGCTCTGAAATATGTTCAGGACGAAAACCTTATTGGTAAGACTTTGACCCTATATGCAGCACAAGGTGAATCGTTCCAATTCCGAATTGAAATTTGGTAATGACCAAATGGGGCATTCGCTTTAGGCGGATGCCCCAGACTACGTCACAGTGCTTCGTATAGCTCTTTGACGCTTGGTATTTTCGAATCAAGCACGCCTAAGTTAAATAGCTCCTTGACTAGGGAATTTAGTTCTTCTTGCAAGGCATGAAATTGCCTTTTCATAACGATAGATTCTCGATCGTCTGCCTTTACAATCTCGGAATGCAGCTCATTTAACCGTCTCTGTATTTCAGAAATCTGATCATGGCGCCGTAGCTGTATAGCGTTGTCGAAGTCTACGATTGGAATAGGCATTCGAGTTTGAACTTTAGTTCCTCGAGCGATGAAACCGCCCCTAAATATTTCCCCGTAATGCGAAGCAAACCATTCTAAGTATTTGGATGAAAGCATTGCTTGGATATAGTAGATCGAATACTTACAAGAGGCTGGTATGTTTATTATGCTGTAACCAGCTGTGCCGCCAGAGGATACGAATGTTCGCTTGTTATCAATGGAGTATTTATATCCGTTAGACAGTATTCCAACAATAATTTTTTGCGGTACATCACAGTTTTCTAGTGCCTGGCTCCGCCCATATCGGTACCACTCATTTTCGGTTAAAGGTGTAGGGAGGATGGAGCGTTTTCCATTATCAAGATGAATCTTCAAGGTATTAATAAAAGCATATGCCTTTGGATAATTTTCATGGAGATCTTCGTAAGGGATTAGAACTACCCGCTCACCTTCTTTTTTGTACGGATAGACCACAAAAGAGTTCGGCTCTACATCTTTGTAGGTGTAGAACTGAGCATCCTGCGCTCTTTGCGTCTCGAAGTATGGCCTGGTTAATGCCTCTTCAATTTGATAAGGCTTCCCCTTATATGAAAAATGGGTGTAGCCGTCAATAGACTTGATTTTTTTATGTATGTAAAATTCATTGGCACTTGTTTGAATGCCGTTGGCAATGGCTTTCTCTCCTAGAATTGATCCAAGTGGCTTGGATACGCGGTGCATCATTTCCAGTATTTGGTTTGTCTCGCTCTCTAAGATCCAGGTGTCCGAGGTTATAGAGCTTGCGCTGTATCTACTTACACCTTCAGATCTATCAGATCGGGTGAGCCATGCCTTGAAGTCTCGAACTTCATGAAATTCAAACTGCGATTGCTCGGATTTCTTTAGGAATAACAAACAAGTGTAAGTGGTTTTTTCTTTAAATACTTGATTGGAACCAAAGGAGATCAATTTATGCAAGTATTTTTTTTCTGAAATAAGCTTGCGTAGTCCTCGACCAGAAGCAACTTTTGTAAATTTTGATGGAAGTATGTACCCAATCACCCCGCCATGTTTTAGTAGCTGAATAGACCGCTCCACAAATAAGAAGTATTTGTCAAATTGTTTATAGGCGGACTGATATTTTTTTTTGTATATGTTCAGCTCAATCGGAGTTAGTTGTACCATGTGCTCCGTCGCCATGTACGGAGGATTACCGATAATTACATCGAACTCATGCGGGACATCGAATGGGTTGATGTCTAAAGCACTGTCGCTGATGACATCATTGATTTCGATGAGACTGTTCCCAAAGAAAATATTATTATCTAGGCAGGGCAGAAGTGGGTTTGAATATCCTATTGTTGCTTTGGTTTCACCTTCAAGTAGCTTAAGTAATAGTCCGAATGTACAGGCTTTGACTGCGTTATAGTCTTTATCAATTCCGTATATGCAACTTGTTAGAAGCTTTCGCTTTATCGGGAAATTAAGCTTATAGGTGTTTTGCGAGAGTTGTTGTAATTTGCTCCGGTCGTGCTCTATATAGTAGTCAGTTATAAGGTCTTGTAAGGTTTGAAATGTCTCTAACAAAAACGCGCCCGAGCCGCATGCGATGTCCGCAAACTTTAAGTCAAGGATTTCATCGGCTGTCTTATTTTTGCAGTGTTCTGTAATGGTATGTCTTATTATCTCTTTGACGATATGGTCGGGAGTAGTGACAACGTCTCGATCGATGTGCTCTTCCTTGCGTTGTAACGAAACTGTCCCAGAGTCGTCGGTAACAATTTTCTCGCTTAGGAATACTTCATATATGTTTCCTAGAATGTCAGATGAAAGTACGGAGAATGAGTAAGTGCTCAGCGGGAAGTATAGTTGCTCAATTATTTCCCATATTGTTGAGTCTGTATTGCTAAGTAGTAAATCTGCGTGAGATAGAGAAAACAGCCCTGCATTATATTTTTTGTCTGCAGTTTTCAGCTGCTTGAGTAGTGACTGAATGTCTCTGTCTTTTGCGAATTGATAGAGGGTTTCTTGTTCTTCAAGGTCTCTGTCTTCGCAGACTCTTAGAAAAACTATACTGTTTATGTAATTTTGGGTTAGATCATTAAGCTGTATGCTGGTAATTCCGGGTTTAAGCTTTAGGAATTCCCTTGCAAGGCTTACACGCCAGCGGTTAATTTGATCCAGGAATAAATTGTCGATACTGAATTTTGATACCCTGTTCCCGATATCGCTCCATTCGCGCTCAAATTGTCCAGAATATACGCTTTCTTTACCTATGAGGCGGCTGATTTCGTCGTACTTTGATACAAGGTCTTTGTAGTGGTATGTTTTTACTCTGGAGTTGCTTACTGCATCTATTTCAGATACTGGATTAGAGCAGTCATAAATTGAAGTGTATTCAAAGTTTGAAAGTACAGATACTTTTAATTTTGCAGTGAAGCCATAACGACGCAGTTGCTTGGCAGGTTCTGGGTCAGAAAATATTTTAACACTTGGTTTTTTGGCTTCTACAAAGAATTTTCGCTCGGAAAATAAGCGAAATGTGTAGTCAGGTTTTTTTGTGTTCTCTCCTGCTTTTGTTTTCAGCCCTTCTTCAACCAATACTTCGCGTTCGTTTGTCTTTCTTCCTGTTTTATTGGTTATGTCCCATCCGAAAATCGTTAATAGCTCATCTAGGAAGTCAGTTCTGAGCTGGGTTTCATTATATTGAGATGATTGGTAGTGACTTATGTTGTTGTCGAACTTATCTATCAGGGCTTGAAGGCGTTGTGCGTGGCTCATTTTAAATAATACTGTGTTTTCAGTGGTTGTGATTTGCACGTAACATGCTGTTTTCCGGAGTATACGCTATGAATCTATAGTGATCTTCAAATTTTGTGCCATTAGACCAAGGAGTAATCTTCCCTTCTGAGGTCGACAAAATGGATACTTCGCAGCTAGTAACGTAATTATTTTTTATCTCTAATTTCGCTGTAGGCAGATGCAAGCAGGCTGCCAGTGGCGGCTTGCTTGATGTACTGACTCCACCAAGCCATCATGGGACGCCGCCGCTCGATATAGTCGGCCCGGTTGTATGCGCTGCGTACCTCATCCCTGTCTACGTGTGCGAGGGCAACCTCAATGAGCTCGGGATCCCACCCATGCTCGTTCAAAATGGTGCTGGCCATGGAGCGCATGCCATGACTGACCAATCGGTCCTGGAACCCCATGCGTTTCAACGCCATGTTGGCAGTCTGACTATTGGCGTGGGTGCGCGGGTTTCTGTCTGATGGGAAGACGTATTCGCGATGGCCGCTGTGAGTCTTAAGTGATTCCAGCAGCGCAACTGCTTGATCACTCAACGGGATGTTGTGTGGGCGGCGCTTCTTCATCCGCTCCGGTGGGATAGTCCAGACTCGCCTTTCAAAATCGATGTCTACCCAGCGAGTAGTTGCCGCCTCGGCGGGGCGAGTCATGGTGTGCAACTGCCATTCGATCAGGCAGCGGGTCGTGCGCTTGATACTGGCATTCGCTATTTCCAGCATGAGCTCAGGAAGCTCCTCGGGAGGTAGCGCCGCCATATTTTCTTTCTTCGGTTTCTTGAATACCGCCCGAATCCCGCTGAGCGGGTTCGCGAAAATCATTCCCGAATTGGCCCCGTAGGTCATGATCTCGTTGAGGCGCTGGCTAAGCCGCTTCACCGTTTCCAAACTGCCTTTGGCTTCGATAGGGCGAAGGATTTTTATCACCATCGGTGCGCTGACTTCCGAGATCGGAGTCGATTTCATGCTCGGGAAAACGTGCAGAGTGAGTGAGCGCCAGATGTCCTCGGCATAGGCAGGCGTAACCGAGTCCTTTTTCAGCTCGAACCAGGCGGTAGCTACTTTCTCGAATGTATGTTCCGTCTCGGCTAGCTTGGCCTGCGCGAGATCATTGCGCTGAGCTTTGGGGTCGATCCCCTGCGCAAGTACTTCCCTAGCCTCAACCGCTTTCCGCCGAGCTTGTGCCAGAGTGACCTCAGGGTAGGAGCCGAGCGCCATGTTGATTCGATTTTTGGTGACCGGATGCCTGTAGTTGAAATTCCACTGCATCGAGCGGTTGACCCGGACGCGAAGCTGCAGGCCGTCGCCATCCGTGAGGACGTAGTCCTTGTCTTTGGCCTTGACCGCCTTGAGCTGGCGGTCGGAGAGACGAGCTGTTTGAGCGCACATGGGATGAGCTCCATGACACCTTTTGGTATTCCCAAGATTAGCCCCAGGTAGGCGGGAATACCACCGGGAATACCGGGATGGCTGGAACTCAAAAAACCGTTGTGGCCCTCAAAAGAGCAGTAAATCCTTGATTTCACTGACTTCCAGGCATAAAAAAAGACGTCCGTGGACGTCTTTGATTGATCATTTGGTGGAGCCGGGGGGATTTGAACCCCCGTCCGCCAGTACTCCGCTGTCGGTACTACATGCTTAGCCGTGTCTACTGATTTAATCCGCAGCCGCCCGACGGGCAGGGTGCTTTGGATGAGTTGGGTAAGTTTTAGTCGCTTTGCCCCCAACGTGCTACACGACGATCCTGTTCTGTATGACAATCATTTCGGGTTTACAGGCATCCCCTGATGATTGCTGGAGCCGAAGCTACCAGGAGAGCGGGCTCAGCTGCTTACGCAGCGAGAGCGTAACCCTCGTAGTTTTCGTCATTGGCAACTATAGAAAGTTGCAACAGTGGATTTACGAGTTCTGTTACCAACTCGGCATGCACCTAGAGTTTCGCTACCGGCGTCGAATCCTAATCGGCCCCACACTCAGCTCTAGCTGACCGTACCTTTCGGCACGTGAGGCTGAGTATACGCGCTAAAGCGGGCGGCGTCGACAACAGGTTCCGCCGCCCGCCTCAGGCTCAGCTACCACTGCCACCGGCCGAGCCGCTGCCTTTCTCGGTTTTTTCCAGGCGTTCCAGCACTTTACTGGTGATGGCTATGCATTCTTTGGTGTCGCCCGAGGCTTGCGCGGCCTTGGCTTTGTCGACGTGCTCGGTAAGGGCCTTGTCGAGGCCTTCGGAGGTGGCGCCGGCGGTGGCCATGCTGTCGTCGATCTTCTGCAGGTTGTTGGTGCAGAGGTCGTCGGCGGCAAACGCCGGGGATGCCAGGAGGGTGGCGGCCGCGAAGAGGGCCGAAAGCGCGGTACCTTTCATGGGTGTCTCCTTCTGAGGCCTCGGGAAGGTGGGCCTGTAAGGTGGACTGTACGAATTTGGCGAGGGTTCAATCAGGATGCTGGCGGGGCTGTAGGTAAATTCTGAACTTGAAACTAAATGCTTCGGGTGGAATGGGTTTGGGAATTATCCTACTGGCGCCGCAGCCGTTTCTCTGTTGTCGATGATGGGCGTAGGGGCTAGTTTCCCTGGGTCGCCGTGGTTTGGCGATCGGGTGTGAGAGCCCGGCGATTACATCGTGCCTGTGTTATGGCAGCCGTTCGTGGGCAGGCTTCGGCCTGGCCGGAATCCCGATGTTCGCCGGTCTCTCACCCCGCGTACGGCTGCCGCCTTCCTTCTGTGAGAGGAAGCGGGTGACAGCTCCTTTTGTGAGCTCGGAGAATTCATCATGAAGAAACTCGTTCCTGATCCACCCAGCCAAACGTCACCACGTTCGTTCTATACCATCGACAACAAAGTCCCCTCACCAGAGGCGTTGCTGTACGCCATTCAGCTGATGCGCGGGATTGAAGACACCTTGGACGAATACATCTGCGGCAATGCCGGTGAGCCGGGTATCGGCATGCTGGTCAACTCGGTGCATAACGTGCAGATGAGCAGGGCGTTGGCTGAGCTGGTGCTGGCGCGCGAGCCCTGAAAACCTTAGGAAGTCGAGGTGGGATGGCACGGGCTTCGCCCGTGTTCGCGGGCAAGCCCGCTCCCACAGGGATCGGGCCGACTTTAGACGTTTGAGCAAGACAGTTGCTCTCACAACGCTTGCGGCAGTTGTTAGATGCTGCGGGGGCGGGTGACGCGGTCTACCAGGTAGACCAGGCCGTGGTAGTCGATGCCGCTGTGGCTCGACAACCCGATCTCACAGGTGCGGCTGGTGGAAATGCCTTCGCTGCAATACTGCACCGCATCCTTCAGGCTGCGCAGCGAGTGGGCATTGAGCTCTGGGGTGGTAAAGCCTTTATCACCGGCAAACCCGCAGCAGTGAATGCCTTCCGGGATCACCACGTGCTTGCTGCACCGCCGCGCCAGGTCGATCAGCGCCTGGCTTTCGCCCAGGTGCTGGGTGCTGCAGGTCACGTGCACGGCCACCGGCTCGTCCTGGGGGGTGAACTCCAGTTTGTCCAGCAGGTGGGTGCGGATGAAGCGCACCGGGTCGTACAGGTCCAGGCGGGTGTCGCCCAGGTCCTGCACCAGGCGCAGGGTACAGGGGCTGGTGTCACAGTAGATTGGGTCGAGGCCGCCGCGGCTGGTATGGAGCAAGGCGTTGATCAGTTCCTGGCGTTTGTGCTCGGCCTGCTCCGGGTAGCCCTTGGAGGCGAATGGCTGGCCGCAGCAGAGGCTGTCGGCGTTGTCCGGGAACACGACTTGGTAACCGGCTTTTTCCAGCAGGGCGCGGGTCTTGTCCAGCAGCGAACTTTGTTCGCGGTCGGCATAGGCGGGGCCCATCACGCGTGAGACGCAGGCAGCCAGGTACACGACGCGGGGGCGGGCATCGTTGCTCGCGGGGCCGAAGTCGATGGCGCGCAGCGGCTGCGGCATGGCCGGCGTCCACTGCGGCAGTCGGCCGTTGCTGGCTTTGCTCAGCGATGCGGTCAGGCGGCTTAGGCGTGGGGCGCCGAGCAGCTTGCGGGCAGCATTGGCGGCGGTCAGGGTCAGGCGGGCGCCACTCAATGCCGTGTGGAAATGATCGGCCAGCCAGTCGGCGGTTTTTGCGTGCTCGGCGGCTTGGCTGCGCAGCTTCTTCACCAGCTCGCCGGTGTTGATGCCGACCGGGCAACGTTGGGCGCACAGGCCGGTGGCGGCGCAGGTGTCGAGGCCTTGGTATTGGTAGGTCTTGAGCAGCTCCCGCGTGTCGACGCCGGCGCGTTTCTTGGCCTGGATATCACGCCACATGACGATGCGCTGGCGGGGGCTCAGGGTCAGCCCCTTGGACGGACATACCGGTTCGCAGAAACCGCATTCG
The DNA here is from genome assembly GCF_025905425.1 of Pseudomonas putida. Taxonomy (NCBI): domain Bacteria; kingdom Pseudomonadati; phylum Pseudomonadota; class Gammaproteobacteria; order Pseudomonadales; family Pseudomonadaceae; genus Pseudomonas; species Pseudomonas putida. The sequence goes on from NZ_CP109603.1 coordinate 6,064,398, forward strand.
ATGCACTTGTCGACGATTTCGTCGGCAGCCGGCAAGGGCTTGAGGTTTTTCAGGTGGATATCCCGGTCTTCACTCAGCACCACGTCGGGGTTGAGGATGCCGTTGGGGTCGAGCAGGCGCTTGAGTGCCCACATCAACTGGTAGGCGTCATGGCCCCACTCCAGTTCCACGAACGGCGCCATGTTGCGCCCGGTGCCGTGCTCGGCTTTCAGCGAGCCACCGAACTCCACGGCCACCAGCTGTGCCACGTCGTCCATGAAGGCCTGGTAACGCGCGACTTCTTCGGCGCTGTTGAAGCCTTGGGTGAAGACGAAGTGCAGGTTGCCCTCCAGGGCATGGCCAAAGATGATCGCCTCGTCGTAGTGGTGCTTGTCGAACAGCTGGATCAGGCGGTTGACGCCTTCGGCCAGTTGCTCGACGGGGAAGGTCACGTCTTCGATGATCACTGTGGTGCCGGTCTGGCGCACGGCACCGACGGCGGGGAAGGTGTCCTTGCGGATTTTCCACAGCTGGTTGTACACCGCTGGGTCTTCGCTGAACTCGACCTTTTGCTCCAAGGGATAGTCGGCAATCGATGCCATCACCTGGTGCAGTTGTTCATGCAGCAGCGTCTGGCTGGCGGCGCGGGACTCGATCAGCAGGGCGCAGGCGTTGTCTGACAGGCCTTTTACCCACAGGGGCATACCGGGCATGTTTTGTACCGAGCGCAGGCTGCGGCGGTCGAGCAGTTCGACGGCGGACACGGGCTGGCGCTTGAGCACGGTCACCGCGCGGCAGCAGCTCTCGACGCTGGGGAACACCAGCAAGGCGCTGGCCTTGTGCGGGTGGTCGGGCACGGTGTCGTAGGTGACGGCGCTGATGAAGCCCAGCGTGCCTTCAGACCCGACCAGCAAGTGCTGCAGGATATCGAGCGGCTGGTCGTAGTCCACCAGGGCATTGAGTGACAGGCCGGTGGTGTTCTTCAGCCGGTACTTGTGGCGGATGCGGTCTGCCAGTTCGGTGTTGGCGCGGGTTTCGCGGCCCAGGCGGGCCAGGGCTTCCAGCAGGTCGGCATGGCTGCGCTTGAAGGCCGCGACGCTGGCGGGGTCTTCGCTGTCCAGGCGGGTGCCGTCGGCCAGCACCAGGCGCAGGCCCGCCAGGGTGTGATAGGTGTTTTGCGCAGTGCCGCAGCACATGCCGCTGGCGTTGTTGGCGACGATGCCGCCGATCTTGCAGGCGTTGATCGAGGCGGGGTCTGGGCCGATCTTGCGGCCGTAGGGGGCCAGCCAGGCGTTGGCCTGGGCGCCTATGACGCCGGGTTGCAGGCGGATCTGCTCACCCTGGCCGCGAATTTCACGGCCGTTCCAGTTGTCGCCGAGCACAATCAGCACCGAGTCGCTGATGGCCTGCCCAGACAAACTGGTGCCGGCGGCGCGGAAGGTCACCGGCACGCGCTCGCGCTGGGCCAACTGCAGCAGGCCGACCACTTCGTCCTCGGACTCGACGCGTACCACCAGCTTGGGGATCAGCCGATAGAAGCTGGCATCGGTGCCGAAGGCCAGGGTGGAGGTCGGGTCGTCGAAACGGCGTTCGGCGGGTATCAGGCGCTCGACATCACGCAGGAACGCGGCGGGCAGGCTCATGCAATCTCCTCGCGGGGCCACGGCGTCTGGTGCGCCGCATGCCCCGGTCAATCAGGCGGTGTTTCGTGGGGGGCGCAATCAGGCGCCCAGTTCGCGCACCAGCGAATCGCGGGTGATCTCGCTGATCGTCTTGGCGCCGGTCAGCACCATGGCCACGCGCATTTCCTTCTCGAACAGTTCGAGCAGGTTTTTCACCCCGGCCTCGCCATGCACGGCGAGGGCCCAGAGGAAGGCGCGGCCGATCAGCACGGTGTCGGCGCCCATGGCGATCATGCGCACCACGTCGAGGCCGCTGCGGATGCCGGAGTCGGCGAGGATCTTCAGGTCGCCCTTGACCGCGTCGGCAATCGCCGGCAGGGCGCGGGCGCTGGACAGCACGCCGTCGAGCTGGCGGCCGCCGTGGTTGGACACGACGATGCCGTCGGCACCGAACTTGACCGCGTCGCGGGCATCGTCGGCATCCAGGATGCCCTTGATGATCATCGGGCCCTCCCAGTAGTCGCGGATCCACTCCAGGTCTTTCCAGGAGATCGACGGGTCGAAGTTGTTGCCCAGCCAGCCGATGTAGTCGGCAAGGCCCGTGGGGTTGCCACGGTATTTGGAGATGTTGCCGAGGTCGTGTGGGCGGCCCATCACGCCGACGTCCCAGGCCCACTCAGGGTGGGTCATGGCTTGCAGTACGCGGCGCATCGGGCCGTTGCTGCCGCTCATGCCGGAGTGGGCGTCGCGGTAACGGGCACCGGGTACGGGCATGTCGACGGTGAACACCAGGGTCTTGACCCCGGCCGCCTTGGCCCGCTCTAGCGCATTGCGCATGAAGCCGCGGTCCTTGAGCACATACAGCTGGAACCACATCGGCCGGTTGATGGCCGGGGCAACTTCTTCGATCGGGCACACCGACACGGTCGACATGGTGAACGGAATGCCATGGGCCGCAGCGGCGCGTGCCGCCTGGACCTCGCCACGGCGGGCGTACATGCCGGTCAGGCCGACCGGGGCCAGGGCCACGGGCATGCTCAGGGTTTCGTCGAACAGCTTGGTTTCCAGGCTGAGCTCGGACATGTTCTTCAACACGCGCTGGCGCAGGGCGATGCTGGCCAGGTCCGAGACGTTGTGGCGCAACGTGTGCTCGGCGTAGGCGCCGCCGTCGGCGTAGTGGAAGAGGAAGGGGGGCAGCTTGCGTTGGGCCGCGGCGCGATAGTCGGTGGAGGCGGAAATGATCATGGATTCTCGCAGCGTTGCTTGAGGGGAATGCCGGGCGCAGCGTGGCGCCCGGCCCCTTTCACTTTAGTGATGAACCAGCATGCCGGTCAGCCAGTAAGCCTGGATCAGGGTGATCAGGCCCACGATGGTGGCGAAGAACAGGCTGTGCTTGACGGTGAAGCGGAACAGGTCGGATTCCTTGCCCACCAGGCCGGTGGCAGCGCAGGCCACGGCGATGGACTGCGGCGAAATCATCTTGCCGGTCACGCCGCCGCTGGTGTTGGCGGCCACCAGCAGGGTGTCGTTGACCCCGATCTGGTGTGCGGTGGTGGCTTGCAGCGAGCTGAACAGGGCGTTGGACGAGGTGTCCGAGCCTGTCAGGAACACGCCCAGCCAGCCGAGGAACGGCGAGAAGAACGGGAACGCGGCGCCGGTGCCGGCCAGGACCAGGGCCATGGTCGAGGACATGCCCGAGTAGTTGGTGACGAAGGCGAAGGCCAGCACCATGCCGATCGACAGGATGGGCCAGCGCAGTTCCCAGAACGTCTCTTTGAAAGTGGTCAGACCAGTTTTGAAGTTGATCTTGAGCACCGCCATGGAGATCAGCGCCGAGAGGAAGATCGCGGTGCCGGTGGCGGAGATCGGGTCGAGCTTGAACACCGCTGGCATGGCGGTTGGCGCGGCGACGATCGGGGCGGTCTTGATCACCAGTTGGTCAAGGTGCGGGATGGCGAAGTTGAACACGAAGTTGTACATCGCACCGCCCGGCGCGAACGCGGCCTTGAACGGTTTCAGGGTCCAGATGGTGACCAGCACGGTGAGGATCAGGAACGGCGACCAGGCCTTGAAGATCTCGCCGAAGCTGTAAGGGGTTGGCTGGCTGCCGCTGGATTGCACGACGGCGGCGCCGACGCTGCCCTTGGCTTCGGTGAACGAACGCTTGGGCTGCCAGACTTTCAGGAACAGGGTCAGGCAGATCAGGCTGGCCAGGGCCGAGGTGATGTCCGGCAGTTCTGGGCCGATGAAGTTCGAGGTGAAGTACTGGGTTACGGCAAAGCTCAGGCCGGCGACCAGCGCTGCAGGCCAGGTTTCTTTCACGCCGCGCAGGCCGTCCATCATGAACACCAGCCAGAACGGCACGAACAGCGACAGCAGCGGCAGTTGGCGGCCGGTCATGGCGCCAATGTGGAAGGCGTCGATGCCGGTGACCTGGCCGGCCACGATGATCGGGATGCCCAGCGCGCCGAAGGCGACCGGCGCGGTGTTGGCGATCAGGCACAGGCCGGCGGCGTACAGCGGGTTGAAGCCCAGGCCCACCAGCAGCGCGGCCGTGATGGCCACGGGTGCACCGAAGCCGGCCGCGCCTTCGAGGAAGGCACCGAAGCAGAAGCCGATCAGCAGCACTTGCAGGCGCTGGTCGTCGGTGATCGACAGCACCGAGCTGCGGATCACTTCGAACTGGCCGCTCTTGACCGTGAGTTTGTACAGGAACACCGCGGCAACGATGATCCAGGCAATTGGCCAGAGGCCGTAGAAGAAGCCGTAACCCGCGGCGGCAAAGGCCATGTCGACAGGCATCTGGAAGGCGAAGATCGCCACCAGGATCGACAGCGCGAGGGTGATGCTGCCGGCGACGTGGCCTTTGAGGCGGAACACGGCGAGGGCGAGGAAGAAGAACACGATAGGGATGACTGCCGCCAGTGCGGACAGGCCAAGACTACCAAGCGGGCTATAGAGTTGTTGCCAGGTTTGCATATGGGGTGGCCCCTAATTGTTGTTGGTCAGCACTGGCATTGGATAATTGGTAAGACCAATTTACAATGTCTGGGCGCTAGGTTAAAAGCGCTGTCGTGGGTGTGTCAATTTGTCCGACACAAAACTTTGGTCGCGTGCCGATGAGCGGGCGTCTGATGGCCTTGGAAAAACACCCGGTGATGGGTGTGTGTACGGCGTGGATCGGCGAGAATAGGCGCCCCCTGATATCTGCCGGGGGTTTGTGGAGAGCATGTGATGGTTTTTGATCAGGTCCGCCAACGGCGCCTGTCCGACGACATCGTCGATCGGTTGGAAGGGATGATTCTCGAAGGCACGCTGACCTCGGGCCAGCGGCTGCCGGCCGAGCGCGCCCTTGCCGAACAGTTCGGTGTGTCGCGCCCGTCACTGCGTGAGGCGATTCAGAAGCTGGTGGCAAAGGGGTTGCTGATCAGTCGTCAGGGCGGTGGCAACTTTGTTGCAGAGTCGCTGGGCTCGACGTTCAGCGACCCGCTGTTGCAGTTGCTTGAGCACAGCCCCGAGGCGCAGCGCGACTTGCTTGAGTTCCGCCATACCCTGGAGGCTTCCTGCGCCTATTACGCGGCCCAGCGCGCCACCGAGCCTGACCGGGCACGGCTCAAAGCGGCCTTCGACGTGCTGCAGGACTGCTACACCCGGGTTGACGAGGTGACCCGGGCGGAGGAGGGCGCGGCCGATGCGCGCTTTCACCTGGCGATAGCTGAGGCCAGCCATAACGCGGTCTTGCTGCATACCATTCGCGGCCTGTTCGACCTGCTAAAGCGTAACGTGGTGACCAATATTGGCGGCATGTACCAGCAGCGGACCGAAACCCGGGACATGCTGATCAGTCAGCACCGGGAGCTGTACCTGGCGATTGTCGAGGGCAGGGCGGAGGATGCGCGGGAGGTTTCCAGCCGGCACATTTTGTATGTGCAGGAGGTGCTGCATGAGGCGCACGAAGAGGCGCAGCGTGTGGCGCGGGCGGAGCGGCGCAGCGGGCGCTGAGGTTTGCGTTTGCAGCACGGGCCTCTTCGCGGGGCAAGCCCGCTCCCACACGTAACCCACCAAATTTGAAGGCAGTGGGTTACCTGTGGGAGCGGGCTTGCCCCGCGAAGAGGCCCGCACAGGCTAAAGAAGATCTAGTCTTCCTTGCCCTTGTTACGCACGGCACGCTGCAGCTCGCGGTTGGAATCGCGTTCGCGCACGGTGTCGCGCTTGTCGAATTCCTTCTTGCCCTTGCCAAGCGCGATCTCGCACTTGATAAGGTGCTTGCTCCAGTACAGCGCCAGGGCCACGCAGGTGTAGCCCTTCTGCGCCACGGCCGCTTCCACACGTTCGAGCTCGCGCTTGTTCAGCAGCAGCTTGCGTGAACGGATAGGGTCGGCGATGACGTGGGTGCTGGCCGTGGTCAGCGGGGTGATGTGGCTGCCGAACAGCCAGGCTTCGCCATCCTTGAGCAGCACGTAGCTGTCGGTCAGGTGCGCCTTGCCGGCCCGCAGGCTCTTTACTTCCCAACCGGACAGGACCAGCCCGGCCTCGAACTTGTGTTCGATGAAGTAATCGTGTCGCGCTTTCTTGTTTTGCGCGATGGTCCCGGTCGGATGTTTCTTTTGTTTAGCCATAGGGGCGGCATTATAGGCAACTCGATGCGTCGTCGGCTATGGGATTTCGGTGTGCTTGAGCCACTGCAATGAATACCGGACAATACAGGCCCTGTCGTAGGTACAGAACCTGCTTTTGGCGCGCTGCGAAGCGCCGCCACCCAGCCTTGGAAGTGACGCCTGGATGACTACCCATATTCAACGCTCTGCCCTGCTGCCGTATCCCGCCCAGGCGCTTTACGATCTGGTCAATGACGTGGCCAGCTACCCGCAATTCTTGCCATGGTGCTCGGCGTCCACGGTCATCGAGGCCAGTGACACGCACATGCGCGCCAAGCTTGAGGTTGCCAAAGGTGGCATGAGCCAGCATTTCGTCACGCGCAATGTGCTGGTGCCGGGGCAGTCCATCGAAATGAATCTGGAAGAGGGGCCGTTCTCCCAGTTACATGGCGTGTGGGTGTTCAAACCACTGGGCGAGAAGGCCTGCAAGATCAGCCTGGATCTGTCCTTCGATTATGCAGGGCCCTTGGTACGGGCCACGTTGGGGCCGCTGTTCAATCAGGCGGCCAACACCCTGGTGGATGCCTTCTGCCAGCGCGCCAAGCAGCTTAATGCCTGAGTGCTTGTCGGGCACAAAAAAGCCCGGGCCTAGGCCCGGGCTTTTTATTGCCGCCCGCGTTTATTGCGGGGAGGTTTCCAGCGGTGCTGGTGTCGGGACCGGGGTGGTCTCGATGGTGTCGATCTCGCGCTGGATGGAATCTTCCACCGAACCCGGCTTGGCCGGTTTCTCTTCTGGCTGAGGTGTGGCCTGCTCTGGCTGAGTCGCCGGGCTGACCGTGGTGTCGCTGCTGCCACCCAGGATTTCCTGGTCGCGGCTCACGCCTGGCATGAAATCGCCAGACAGGTTGACCAGTTGGTCGCTTTCGTTGAAGAAAATGCTCATGCGCTCTTGCTGGCGTTTTCCGCCACCAGGCTGCAGGCTGTACAGGTAGTCCCAACGGTTGGTGTTGAACGTGTCCTGAATCAGCGGGTTGCCCATGATAAACCTTACTTGCCGTCGGGTCATTCCCGGGCGTAATTGGTCTATCATGTCCTGCGTGACGACATTGCCCTGCTGGATGTCGATTTTGTAAACCCCGGGAAACGAGCAACCGGCGAGTGCGAGCAGTCCCACTAGGGTGAGGCTGGTTAGCAAGAGCTTGGTGTTTTGCATCGGTGGGCGACTTCCACTATCTTGGCTGGACAACGTAAACCCCGATCATACCCGTATTAAGAGAAGCTGCGAAGCAGCATCGGCGAGAAAGCTGACCATGGTTGAAAATAGCGAATTACGCAAAGCCGGTCTCAAGGTTACCCTGCCTCGAGTAAAGATCCTTCAGATGCTCGATTCTACCGAGCAGCGTCACATGAGTGCCGAGGATGTCTACAAGGCCTTGATGGAGGCTGGCGAGGACGTCGGCCTGGCCACCGTCTACCGCGTGCTGACCCAGTTCGAAGCGGCGGGTCTGGTGGTTCGCCACAACTTCGACGGCGGTCACGCGGTCTTCGAACTGGCGGATGGCGGTCACCACGACCATATGGTCAACGTGGAGACCAGTGAAGTCATCGAGTTCATGGACGCTGAAATCGAGAAGCGTCAGCGCGAGATCGTGGCCGAGCATGGCTACGAGCTGGTGGACCACAATCTGGTCCTCTACGTGCGTAAGAAAAAGTAACGATTTCGATCGTTATAAACAGCAAAGGCGACCTTCGGGTCGCCTTTGTGCTTTTGGGGTGGGCAATCAAGCCTTGCCGCTGACCACCATCTTGCGCGCATGCGCCAGGGATTCCTTGGTCAGGTCGATGCCGCCCAGCATGCGCGCCACTTCCTCGACCCGCTCGCGCTTGCCCAGGCTGGCCACCGCCGTGTGGGTGGTGTCGCTGTTGCGCACCTTGTGCACGAACAGGTGGTGATGCCCTTGCGCCGCGACCTGTGGCAGGTGGGTCACGGTCAGTACCTGGCCGCGGTCACCCAGCCGGCGCAGCAGTTGGCCGACGATCTCGGCCGTAGGGCCGCCGATGCCCACGTCGACTTCGTCGAACACCAGGGTAGGGATGCGCGAGGTCTGCGCGGTAATCACCTGGATCGCCAGGCTGATGCGTGACAGCTCGCCACCCGAAGCCACCTTGGCCAGGCCCTTGAGCGGTTGCCCAGGGTTAGCGCTTACCAGCAATTCGATCTGCTCCAGGCCGTGGGGCGACAGGTCGTTGCCTTCGTTAGGGGTGAGTTCGATACAGAAGCGCCCCCCCGGCATGCCCAGGCGTTGGACTTCTTGCTCGACGGCGACCGCCAGTTGTTGAGCGGCCTGCTGGCGCAAGGCGCTCAGCTCGCGCGCCCGTTCCTTGTAGTGCTGGGCGTAGGCGGCCAGCTCTTCGCCCAGGCGCTCGATCGACTCGTCGCTGGCATTGAGGCTTTCCAGCTCTTCCATCAGCCGCTGCTGCAGATGCGGCAGTTCGGTGGGGTGCACGCGGTGCTTGCGGGCCAGGGTATAGATGGTGTCGAGACGCTCTTCCAGGGCCTGCAGGCGCATTGGGTCGGCGTCGAAGTGATCGAGAAAGCGATTGAGCTCGCCCACGGCTTCCTCGACCTGGATCTGTGCACTGGCGATCAGGGTGGCGGCCTCGCCCAGGGCCTTGGGCGAGTTGGTGGCGGCGCCCAACCGGTTGAGGCTGGAGGTGAGGGCGCTGAGCACATTGCCCGAGTCGCTCTCGCTGCACTGGTCGATGACCTGGCGGCAGATGCCGAACAGCGCTTCGGCATTGGTCAGGTTCTTGTGTTCCTGCTCTAGCTGCTCCAGCTCGTTTTCGCCCAGGCCCAGGTTGTCCAGCTCTTCTAGCTGATAGCTGAGCAGTTGGTGGCGGGCGCGTTGCTCGTCACCTGAATTGGACAGGCGTTCCCGCTCAAGGCGGGTCTGGTTCCAGCGTTTGGCGGCCAGTTGTACCTGGCGGGCCAGGTCGATGGCGCCGGCGTACTCGTCCAGCAGGCGCCGATGGGTATCGGTCTTGAGCAGTGACTGATGCTCATGCTGGCTGTGGATGTCGATCAGCAGTTCGCCGAGCGACTTGAGGTCGCCCAGTGGGCAGGGCGTGCCGTTGATGTAACCGCGGCTGCGACCTTCGGCGGTGATGACCCGGCGCAGGATGCACGGGCCATCGTTGTCCAGATCACGTTCGGCCAGCCAGGTGCGGGCTTCGGGGATGTCGGCCAGGTCGAAGGTGGCGAGGATGTCTGCCTTGTCTGCGCCGGGGCGCACCACGCCACTGTCTGCGCGGTCGCCGAGGGTCAGGCCGAGGGCGTCGAGCATGATCGATTTGCCTGCGCCGGTCTCGCCCGTGATGACGGACATGCCGCGGGCAAGTTCGAGGTCGAGGTGTTCGACGATGGCGTAGTTGTGAATGGACAGGTGCACCAGCATGTGGGCGGCTCCCGAAGGGTCAGGTCTGGTTATTTATACAGTACTTTTTTCCACCCTGACAATGCCCGTTCGGAGATTCTCATAAGGCCCGGAAAACCATGCTGCCCCTTGAAGCTGGTTTTTCCGGCCCCATATAGCCGACAACAAAGGCGAGCCTGGCTCGTAATCCAGAAATTTGCGCAGGAGAGACCCAATGGCTGACGAACAGCTGAATGAGAAAGACCTTAACGTCGAAGAGACCGGTGCAGAGAATGTCGGCGCCCGTGTTCTGGAGCTCGAGGAACAGCTGGCCGCCGCCAAGGATCAGTCGCTGCGTGTCGCTGCAGAAGCGCAGAACAGCATTCGTCGCGCTGAGCAGGAGGTCGAGAAGGCCCGCAAGTTCGCCCTCGAGAAGTTTTCTGGCGACCTGCTGCCGGTGATCGACAGCCTGGAGATGGCCCTGGCGCATCTCAAACCTGACGACGAACAAGTCAAGAGCACGCGTGAAGGCGTCGAGCTGACCCTGAAGATGTTCCAGGACACCCTCAAGCGCTACAACCTCGAAGCCGTCGATCCGCACGGCCAGCCGTTCAACCCTGAGCACCACCAGGCCATGGCCATGCAGGAAAACGGCGAAGTAGAGCCGAACAGCGTATTGAACGTGTTCCAGAAGGGCTACCTGCTCAACGGCCGCCTGCTGCGCCCCGCCATGGTGGTGGTCAGCAAGGCGCCGAGCGCAGCGCAACCTTCGATCAATGAAAAGGCTTGAAATCCACCGGGGCAACCCCATCTAGGTGTCAAGCCTTCAAGTATTACTGCAGTTGGCCAAAGTAGTCGCTGCTACCAAATTCAAGTTTCGGGAGAGTTAACATGGGCAAAATCATCGGTATCGACCTGGGGACCACCAACTCGTGTGTCTCCATCCTGGAAAACGGTAACGTCAAAGTCATCGAAAACGCCGAGGGTGCGCGTACTACCCCTTCGATCGTGGCTTACGCCAACGATGGCGAAATCCTGGTAGGTCAGTCGGCCAAGCGCCAGGCTGTCACCAACCCGCACAACACCCTGTTCGCAGTGAAGCGCCTGATTGGCCGCCGCTTCGATGAGCAAGTCGTGCAGAAAGACATTCAGCTGGTTCCGTACAAAATCGCCAAGGCTGACAACGGTGACGCCTGGGTCGAAGTCAACGGCCAGAAAATGGCGCCGCCACAAATCAGCGCCGAAGTGCTGAAGAAAATGAAGAAGACCGCCGAAGACTACCTCGGCGAGCCTGTTACCGAGGCGGTCATCACCGTTCCGGCCTACTTCAACGACAGCCAGCGTCAGGCCACCAAAGACGCCGGCCGCATCGCGGGTCTGGACGTAAAACGTATCATCAACGAGCCGACCGCTGCTGCACTGGCGTACGGCATGGACAAGGCCAAGGGCGACCACACTGTCATCGTTTATGACCTGGGTGGCGGTACCTTCGACGTTTCGGTCATCGAAATTGCCGAAGTTGACGGTGAGCACCAGTTCGAAGTACTGGCTACCAACGGCGACACCTTCCTGGGTGGCGAAGACTTCGACATGCTGCTGATCGACTACCTCGTCGAGGAGTTCAAGAAAGAGTCCGGCATGAACCTGAAGGGCGACCCGCTGGCCATGCAGCGCCTGAAAGAAGCTGCTGAAAAGGCCAAGATCGAGCTGTCGTCCGCTCAGTCGACCGATGTCAACCTGCCGTACATCACTGCAGACGCCACCGGTCCTAAGCACCTGAACGTGAAGATCTCCCGCGCCAAGCTGGAGTCGCTGGTAGAAGACTTGGTGCAACGCACCATCGAGCCTTGCCGCATCGCGCTGAAAGACGCCGGCATCGACGCCAGCAAGATCGACGACGTGATCCTGGTCGGCGGCCAGACCCGTATGCCGCTGGTACAGAAAACCGTTGCCGACTTCTTCGGCAAGGAAGCACGCAAGGACGTCAACCCGGACGAAGCCGTCGCCATGGGCGCCGCCATCCAGGGTGCCGTTCTGGCCGGTGATGTGAAAGACGTACTGCTGCTGGACGTCAGCCCGCTGACCCTGGGTATCGAAACCATGGGTGGCGTGATGACCGCGCTGATCGAGAAGAACACCACCATTCCGACCAAGAAGTCGCAGGTGTTCTCGACTGCCGACGACAACCAGGGCGCAGTGACCATTCACGTGCTGCAGGGTGAGCGCAAGCAAGCTTCGCAGAACAAGTCGTTGGGCAAGTTCGACCTGGCCGAGATTCCACCAGCGCCACGCGGTGTTCCGCAGATCGAAGTGACCTTCGACATCGACGCCAACGGCATTCTGCACGTCGGCGCGAAAGACAAGGCCACCGGTAAGGCTCAGTCGATCGTGATCAAGGCCAACTCCGGCCTGTCGGATGAAGAAGTCGAGCGCATGGTGCGTGATGCCGAGGCCAATGCCGAGGAAGACCGCAAGTTCGAAGAGCTGGCCGCTGCCCGTAACCAGGGTGATGCGCTGGTTCACTCGACCCGCAAGATGGTCGCTGATGCAGGTGACAAGGTCACCGCTGAAGAGAAAACCGCCATCGAAGCGGCTGTGGTTGCCCTGGAAGCCGCTGTCAAAGGCGACGACAAGGCCGCGATTGACGCCAAGGTCGAAGAGCTGTCCAAGGTCTCCGCACCGGTTGCCCAGAAGATGTACGCCGAGCAGTCGGCTGAACAACCTCAGGGTGGCGCGCAGCAGGCCGAGCCGGAAGCCAAGCACGATGACGTGGTTGACGCCGAGTTCGAAGAAGTGAAAGGCGACGACAAGAAGTAATCGTTGCATGTTGTCGGCCAGCTCACCGGCGGTTGTCGGTGAGCTGGTAGGATGTCGCCGCGCGGGGGCTTGCTCCCGCGTTGGCGTATCTGGAATTCGAGAATTTTTACAGCATTTGTCTAGGCCCTTCGTGGTATTCGGGCAGGTGCTGATGGCGCGGCGCGGATGCCGAACGCCCAACAAGGTGCAAATGACCTATGTCCAAGCGTGATTATTATGAGGTCCTGGGTGTCGAGCGCGGCGCCAGTGAAGCTGACCTGAAAAAGGCTTATCGCCGGCTGGCGATGAAGTTCCACCCAGACCGCAACCCGGGTGACAAAGAGTCGGAAGACAAGTTCAAGGAGGCCAACGAGGCCTACGAAGTACTGTCTGACGCGAGCAAGCGTGCGGCGTTCGACCAGTACGGCCATGCCGGCGTCGACCCAAGCATGGGTGGCGGCGGTGCAGGCTTTGGCGGTGCCAACTTCTCTGACATCTTTGGCGATGTGTTCAGTGACTTCTTCGGCGGTGGCCGTGGCGGTGGTCGTGGCGGCGCCCAGCGTGGCAGCGACCTGCGCTACACGCTGGAGCTGAACCTGGAAGAAGCGGTGCGTGGCACCACGGTCAATATCCGCGTGCCCACGCTGGTCAACTGCACGCCTTGCGATGGCTCCGGCGCGAAGAAGGGCTCGACCCCATCGACCTGCCCGACCTGCGGCGGTATCGGCCAGGTGCGCATGCAGCAAGGCTTCTTCTCGGTGCAGCAGACCTGCCCGCGTTGCCATGGCCAGGGCAAGATCATCACCGACCCTTGCGGCGCGTGCCAGGGCGAAGGCCGTGTCGAGGAATACAAGACGCTGTCGGTCAAGGTGCCGGCGGGTGTCGATACCGGTGACCGCATTCGCCTGTCGGGCGAGGGCGAGGCCGGTACCCATGGTGGCCCGACTGGCGACCTGTACGTGGTCATCAGCGTGCGTGAGCACGAGATTTTCCAGCGCGATGGCAAGCACCTGTACTGCGAAGTGCCGATCAGCTATACCGATGCGGCCCTGGGTGGCGAGCTGGAAGTGCCGACCCTCGATGGCCGCGTGAAGCTGAAGATTCCGGAAGGTACCCAGACCGGCAAGCAGTTCCGCTTGCGGGGCAAGGGTGTTGCGCCGGTGCGTGGCGGTGGTGCGGGCGACCTGCTGTGCCGTGTGGCGGTGGAAACCCCGGTCAACCTCAGCCGTCGTCAGCGCGAGCTGCTCGAAGAGCTGCGTGACTCGCTGGAAGGCGACAGCTCCCATTCGCCCAAGGCCAGTGGCTGGTTCGATGGTGTGAAGCGCTTCTTCGGCGATCTCTGACAAGGAACAGGTTATGCGACGTATTGCGGTAATGGGCGCAGCAGGGCGGATGGGCAAGGTCCTGATCGAGGCTGTTCAGCATCAGGCCCCGAAGGCTGGCCTGACGGCTGCCATCCATCGTCCGGACAGCACCCTGGTGGGTGCCGATGCTGGCGAGCTGGCGGGGTTGGGGCGCATTGGCGTGCCAATCGTCGATGATCTGCACAAGGTCATTGACGAGTTCGACGTGCTGATCGACTTCACGCACCCTTCGGTGACCCTGAAGAACCTGGCCTTCTGCCGTAAGCACGGCAAGGCCATGATCATCGGTACCACTGGCTTCAGCGTCGAAGAGAAGCAATTGCTGGCTGACGCGGGCAAGGAAATTCCGATCGTGTTCGCCGCCAACTTCAGTGTGGGTGTCAACCTCAGCCTCAAGCTGCTGGACATGGCGGCGCGGGTGCTGGGTGATGATGTCGACATCGAGATCATCGAGGCGCACCACCGGCACAAGGTCGATGCGCCGTCGGGTACTGCGCTGCGCATGGGCGAAGTGGTTGCCAATGCGTTGGGCCGTGACCTGCAGGAGGTGGCAGTGTATGGCCGTGAAGGCCAGACAGGCGCGCGTGATCGCAAGACCATCGGCTTCGCCACTGTGCGTGCCGGTGACGTAGTGGGTGACCACACCGTGCTGTTCGCCGCCGAAGGCGAGCGCCTGGAAATCACCCACAAGGCGTCGAGCCGCATGACGTTTGCCAAGGGTGCGGTACGTGCTGCGCTGTGGCTGGACGGGCGCGAGCCGGGCCTGTACGACATGCAGGATGTGCTCGAACTGCGCTGAGCCGTTCGAGCTGCGGTGGTCTCTTCGCGGGCAAGCCACCGCAGTTCATCAGGTCTGTCGCAATCATGTGTTTTAGAGACACATATACGGTAGACCCAAAACGCACTTTTCTGTAAGCTACAGCTTTAGTGTGTCCACTAAAAGCGCGCAGCGAATTGAATTCAGCACATGAAAGCGGGGTGACGTGTCCATACGTCACTCCGCTTTTTTGCAACCTGCGATCGCCCTTTCATGCTTGATTTACGGGAGGTCTTCTTGACAAAGCCAGCCATACTCGCCCTTGCCGACGGCAGTATTTTTCGCGGTGAAGCCATCGGTGCCGACGGTCAGACCGTTGGTGAGGTGGTATTCAACACCGCTATGACCGGCTACCAGGAAATCCTTACAGACCCTTCCTACGCCCAGCAAATCGTTACCCTGACCTATCCGCACATTGGCAACACCGGCACCACGCCGGAAGACGCCGAGTCGAACCGCGTCTGGTCCGCCGGCCTGGTCATCCGTGACCTGCCGCTGCTGGCCAGCAACTGGCGTAACACCCAGTCGCTGCCTGACTACCTCAAGGCCAACAACGTCGTCGCCATCGCTGGCATCGACACCCGTCGCCTGACCCGTATCCTGCGTGAAAAGGGCGCTCAGAACGGCTGCATCCTCGCCGGTGACAACATCAGCGAAGAAGCCGCCATCGCCGCTGCCCGCGCCTTCCCGGGCCTCAAGGGCATGGACCTGGCCAAGGTCGTTTCCACCACGGAGCGCTACGAGTGGCGCGAAAGCGTCTGGGAACTGAAAACCGACAGCCACCCGACCCTGGAAGCCTCCGAGCTGCCCTACCACGTGGTCGCCTTCGACTACGGCGTCAAGCTGAACATCCTGCGCATGCTGGTTGCCCGTGGCTGCCGCGTGACCGTGGTGCCTGCCCAGACCCCAGCCAGCGAAGTGCTCGCCCTCAACCCCGATGGCGTGTTCCTGTCCAACGGCCCTGGCGACCCTGAGCCGTGCGACTACGCGATCCAGGCGATCAAAGAGATCCTCGAAACCGAGATCCCGGTATTCGGCATCTGCCTGGGCCACCAGCTGCTGGCGTTGGCCTCCGGCGCCAATACCCTGAAAATGGGCCACGGCCACCATGGCGCCAACCACCCCGTCCAGGACCTGGACACCGGTGTGGTCATGATCACCAGCCAGAACCACGGTTTCGCCGTTGACGAAGCCACCCTGCCGGGCAATGTCCGCGCCATCCACAAGTCGCTGTTCGACGGCACCCTGCAGGGTATCGAGCGCACCGACAAGAGCGCGTTCAGCTTCCAGGGCCACCCTGAAGCGAGCCCAGGCCCGACTGACGTCGCGCCACTGTTCGATCGTTTCACTGATGCCATGGCCAAGCGCCGCTGAGCATCCTGCATCAAGGCCCCGGGCCGGCTCGCGCCGCGCCCGGAAGCGCCTGACCCAGATTGTTCAAGACGGCTTGCCGACTGACCCGCGGATTTGAGTGACAACCATGCCAAAACGTACAGACATTAAAAGCATCCTGATTCTCGGCGCTGGCCCGATCGTGATCGGCCAGGCCTGCGAATTCGACTACTCCGGCGCCCAGGCTTGTAAAGCCCTGCGCGAGGAAGGTTTCCGCGTCATCCTGGTGAACTCCAACCCAGCCACCATCATGACCGACCCGTCGATGGCCGACGCTACCTACATCGAGCCGATCAAGTGGCAGTCGGTAGCCAAGATCATCGAAAAAGAACGCCCAGACGCGGTCCTGCCGACCATGGGTGGCCAGACCGCACTGAACTGCGCCCTGGACCTGGAGCGCCATGGCGTTCTGGAGAAGTTCGGCGTAGAGATGATCGGTGCCAACGCTGACACCATCGACAAGGCAGAAGACCGTTCGCGCTTCGACAAGGCGATGAAGGACATCGGCCTGGAGTGCCCGCGCTCCGGTATCGCCCACAGCATGGAAGAGGCCTATGCGGTCCTCGAAAAGCTCGGCTTCCCGTGCATCATTCGCCCGTCGTTCACCATGGGCGGCACCGGTGGCGGTATTGCTTACAACCGTGAAGAATTCGAAGAAATCTGCACCCGTGGTCTGGACCTGTCGCCGACCAAAGAGCTGCTGATCGACGAATCGCTGATCGGCTGGAAAGAGTACGAGATGGAAGTGGTCCGCGACAAAAAGGACAACTGCATCATCGTCTGCTCGATCGAAAACTTCGACCCGATGGGCGTGCACACCGGTGACTCGATCACCGTTGCCCCTGCGCAGACCCTGACCGACAAGGAATACCAGATCATGCGCAACGCCTCGCTGGCGGTGCTGCGTGAAATCGGTGTCGAAACTGGCGGTTCCAACGTGCAGTTCGGTATCTGCCCAGACACCGGCCGCATGGTCGTCATCGAGATGAATCCGCGCGTATCGCGTTCGTCCGCCCTGGCTTCGAAGGCCACCGGCTTCCCGATCGCCAAGATCGCCGCCAAGCTGGCCATTGGTTACACCCTCGACGAGCTGCAGAACGACATCACCGGCGGCCGCACCCCAGCGTCCTTCGAGCCGTCGATCGACTACGTCGTCACCAAGCTGCCGCGTTTCGCCTTCGAGAAGTTCCCGAAAGCCGACGCCCGCCTGACCACCCAGATGAAGTCCGTGGGTGAAGTCATGGCCATCGGCCGTACCTTCCAGGAGTCCCTGCAGAAAGCCCTGCGCGGCCTGGAAGTCGGTGCCTGCGGTCTGGACCCGAAAGTCGACCTGGCCAGCCCAGAAGCTGCCAGCATCCTCAAGCGCGAGCTGACCGTGCCGGGCGCCGAGCGCATCTGGTACGTCGCCGACGCCATGCGCTTGGGCATGACCTGCGAAGAGATCTTTGCCCTGACCGGCATCGACATGTGGTTCCTGGTTCAGATGGAAGATCTGATCAAGGAAGAAGAGAAGGTCAAGACCCTCGCCCTGTCGGCCATCGACAAGAACCTGATGCTGCGCCTCAAGCGCAAGGGCTTCTCGGACCAGCGTTTGGCTGTGCTGCTCGGCATCACCGACAAGAACCTGCGTCGCCACCGCCACAAGCTGGAAGTGTTCCCGGTCTACAAGCGCGTCGACACCTGCGCTGCCGAGTTCGCCACCGACACCGCCTACCTGTACTCGACCTACGAGGAAGAGTGCGAGGCCAACCCGTCGACCCGCGACAAAATCATGATTCTGGGTGGCGGCCCTAACCGTATCGGCCAAGGCATCGAGTTCGACTACTGCTGCGTACACGCGGCACTGGCCCTGCGTGAAGACGGTTACGAGACCATCATGGTCAACTGCAACCCAGAAACCGTCTCCACCGACTACGACACATCCGACCGTCTGTACTTCGAGCCGCTGACCTTGGAAGACGTGCTGGAAGTCTGCCGCGTCGAGAAGCCGAAGGGCGTGATCGTCCATTACGGCGGCCAGACCCCGTTGAAACTGGCGCGCGCCCTGGAAGAGGCCGGCGTACCGATCATCGGTACCAGCCCAGACGCCATCGACCGTGCCGAAGACCGTGAGCGTTTCCAGCAGATGGTTCAGCGCCTGAACTTGCTGCAGCCGCCAAACGCCACCGTGCGCAGCGAAGAAGAGGCAATCCGTGCCGCTGGCGGTATCGGTTACCCGCTGGTGGTGCGCCCGTCCTACGTGCTGGGTGGCCGCGCCATGGAGATCGTCTACGAACTGGACGAGCTCAAGCGCTACCTGCGTGAGGCGGTACAGGTTTCCAACGACAGCCCGGTACTGCTCGACCACTTCCTCAACTGCGCCATCGAGATGGACGTGGATGCGGTCTGCGACGGCACTGACGTGGTGATCGGCGCGATCATGCAGCACATCGAGCAGGCGGGTGTTCACTCCGGTGACTCGGCGTGCTCGCTGCCACCGTACTCGCTGCCGGCCCACGTGCAGGACGAAGTCCGCGAACAGGTCAAGAAAATGGCCTTGGAGCTGGGCGTAGTCGGCCTGATGAACGTTCAGCTGGCCCTGCAGGGCGACAAGATCTACGTGATCGAAGTCAACCCGCGCGCTTCGCGTACCGTACCGTTCGTCTCCAAGTGCATCGGCACCTCCCTGGCGATGATCGCGGCCCGTGTCATGGCTGGCAAAACCCTGAAAGAGATCGGTTTCACCCAGGAAATCATCCCGAACTTCTACAGCGTCAAGGAAGCCGTCTTCCCGTTCGCCAAGTTCCCAGGGGTTGACCCGATCCTCGGCCCTGAGATGAAATCGACCGGTGAAGTCATGGGCGTCGGCGATAGCTTCGGTGAAGCCTTCGCCAAGGCCCAGATGGGTGCCAGCGAAGTGTTGCCGACCGGCGGTACTGCGTTCATCAGCGTGCGTGACGACGACAAGCCACAAGTGGCTGGCGTTGCCCGCGACCTGATCGCCCTGGGCTTCGAAGTGGTTGCTACTGCCGGCACCGCCAAGGTTATCGAGGCGGCAGGCCTGAAAGTGCGCCGTGTGAACAAAGTGACCGAAGGTCGCCCGCACGTGGTAGACATGATCAAGAACGACGAAGTGTCGCTGATCATCAACACCACCGAAGGCCGTCAGTCGATCGCTGATTCCTACTCGATTCGTCGCAATGCGCTGCAGCACAAGATTTACTGCACCACCACCATTGCGGCCGGTGAAGCCATCTGCGAAGCGTTGAAGTTTGGTCCTGAGAAGACCGTTCGTCGCTTGCAGGATCTGCATGCAGGACTCAAAGCATGAGCATTACCAAATACCCGATGACCGTCCAGGGCGCTCGCGCCCTGGAAGAAGAGCACCTTTTCCTGAGCAAGACCGAGCGCCCGCGCTTGAGTCAGGCCATTGGTGAGGCGCGCGAGCTGGGCGATCTCAAGGAAAACGCCGAATACCATGCCGCCCGTGAGGAGCAGGGCATGGTCGAAGCGCGTATCCGCGATATCGAAGGCCGCCTGCAGAACTCGGTCGTGATCGACGTGACCACCATTGCCCATACCGGCAAGGTCATTTTCGGCACCACCGTTGAGCTGGCCAATACCGAGACCGACGAGCGGGTGAAGTACCAGATCGTTGGTGAGGACGAAGCCAACATCAAGCTCGGCAAGCTTTCGGCAGGTGCGCCGATTGCCCGTGCCATCATCGGCAAGGAAGAAGGCGACATCGTCGTCATCAAGACGCCAAGCGGCACGGTCGAGTACGAGATTGTCGAAGTCCAGCACATCTGACCGGCGCCTGCGGGCGCCATCCCTTGAAGGGATCCTCTGGCAGCTGGCCCAGGTTTTCTGGGTCGGCGGCTTGTGGGTGTTCCATGTGGGGCTGGTGCCCGCGCTCAAAGTCACTGGCTTGGCGCCGTTGCTGGTGCAGGACGTCGCTGGCCAGATCGATCGTTGGTTGGTCGGGGTGGCGCTGCTTGGGTTGTTGACCCAGTTGGCGGTATTGGCGAGGGTGGACGGCCTGTCAGCCTGGTGGCGGCAGTTCCGTGGGCAGATGCTGTTGCTCGGCTTTGGCGCTTGCGTCAGCTACTACACGTTGCGCTACGGGGTTTCCGTGGGCGAGCGTTGGCAGATGTTCTGTTTTCTGGTGCTGGGTTTTTCCGGCATCGTGCTGGTAGCCCAACCAGTACCGGTCAGGGCGCGCCAGGCGCGCCACTGATCGGAGCCGCTGTTACTTGAAGCGGTGGATGTTGGACAGCTGTTTGTTAGGCTGTGGGTTCTTGCGGTAGATCAGCGCTTTCTTGCCGATGGTCTGCACCAGCTCAGCGCGGCCGACCTTGCACAATTCGGCAATGGCGGCGGCACGTTCTTCACGATCTTCGGAGCGAATCTCGACCTTGATCAGTTCATGATCGGCGAGTGCGCGTTCCAGTTCGGCGGCAACGCCTTCGTTAACACCGTTGCCAGCAACGATCAGGACCGGCTTCAGGTCATGACCAATGGACTTGTATTGCTTCTTCTGCTCGTTATTGAGCGGCATAATCTGACCCTTTCCGTCTGATTCTGTAAAATTGACAGGCATTTTACCCGAGGGCCCCTGGCTCCGCCCAGTCAATCACGACGCATATCATCGAGGTGCCCCGTGGTACAACGTTCCAAAAGCAGCGCTAACTGGCTGCGAGAGCATTTTAACGACCCTTTTGTGAAGCAGGCGCAGAAGGATGGCTACCGCTCGCGTGCGAGCTACAAACTGCTGGAGATCCAGGAGAAAGACCGCCTGATCCGCCCTGGCATGAGTGTGATCGACCTGGGCGCTGCGCCTGGTGGCTGGTCGCAGGTGACCAGTCGTCTGATTGGTGGCCAAGGCCGTCTGATCGCCTCGGACATCCTGGAAATGGACTCGATCCCTGACGTTACCTTCATTCAAGGCGACTTCACTCAGGATGAAGTCCTGCAGCAGATCCTCGACGCCGTCGGTGATTCTCACGTAGACCTTGTGATTTCCGACATGGCCCCCAATATGAGTGGTACGCCTGAGGTGGATATGCCACGCGCCATGTTCCTGTGCGAATTGGCACTGGACCTGGCCACCCGCGTGCTCAAGCCTGGTGGTGACTTCCTCATCAAGATTTTCCAGGGCGAAGGCTTTGACATGTACCTAAAGGACGTGCGCACCAAGTTCGACAAGGTACAGATGCGCAAGCCATCGTCTTCGCGGGATCGCTCGCGTGAGCAGTACCTGCTGGGTAAAGGTTTCAAAGGCGTGTGAAAGGCGTGCTACGGGATGGTCGATAGTTAATTCCAATCGGCCGCCCCGTCTGTATCGTCCGAACTTCGTGTAGTCTAGGTTTCACAAAGGGTTACAGACGGTGCCTGCGGATGCGTAGGTAATGTAGTAAGTTAGGGCGATGAATATCATGCGAGGCACGGCTGCGTCGTGCGCCGGCCTCAGAGGGTAGCGAATTGAACGACATGGCAAAGAATCTGATCCTGTGGTTGATCATCGCGGCTGTCCTGGTGACAGTGATGAACAACTTCTCCAGCCCTAACGAGCCGCAGACCCTCAACTACTCCGACTTCATCCAACAGGTTAAAGACGGGAAAGTCGAGCGTGTGACCGTCGACGGCTACATCATTACCGGCAAGCGTGCCGACGGCGACAACTTCAAGACCGTGCGCCCGGCCATTACCGACAATGGCCTGATCGGCGACCTGGTCGACAACCACGTCGTCGTCGAAGGCAAGCAGCCTGAGCAACAGAGCATCTGGACTCAGTTGCTGGTAGCCAGCTTCCCGATCCTGGTAATCATTGCGGTATTCATGTTCTTCATGCGCCAGATGCAAGGTGGCGCGGGCGGCAAAGGCGGGCCGATGAGTTTCGGCAAGAGCAAGGCGCGCCTGCTGTCCGAAGATCAGGTCAAGACCACCCTGGCTGACGTCGCAGGTTGCGACGAAGCCAAGGAAGAGGTCGGCGAACTGGTCGAGTTCCTGCGCGACCCGGGCAAGTTCCAGCGCCTCGGCGGCCGTATTCCGCGCGGTGTGCTGATGGTCGGCCCTCCGGGTACCGGTAAGACTCTGCTGGCCAAGGCCATCGCAGGTGAGGCGAAAGTGCCGTTCTTCACCATTTCCGGTTCGGACTTCGTTGAAATGTTCGTTGGTGTGGGTGCCAGCCGTGTGCGCGACATGTTCGAGCAGGCCAAGAAGCACGCGCCATGCATCATCTTCATCGACGAAATCGATGCCGTTGGTCGCCACCGTGGCGCCGGCATGGGCGGTGGTCACGACGAGCGTGAACAAACCCTCAACCAGTTGCTGGTAGAGATGGACGGCTTCGAGATGAACGATGGCATCATCGTCATCGCCGCCACCAACCGTCCAGACGTCCTCGATCCGGCGCTGCTGCGTCCTGGTCGTTTCGACCGCCAGGTGGTGGTCGGCCTGCCGGACATTCGCGGTCGTGAGCAGATCCTCAAGGTGCACATGCGCAAGGTGCCGGTTGGCGAGAACGTCAACCCGGCGGTCATTGCCCGTGGCACTCCAGGCTTCTCCGGTGCCGATCTGGCCAACCTGGTCAACGAAGCTTCGCTGTTTGCCGCCCGCTCCAACAAGCGCCTGGTCGAAATGAAAGAGTTCGAACTGGCCAAAGACAAGATCATGATGGGCGCAGAGCGCAAGTCCATGGTCATGTCCGAGAAGGAAAAGCAGAACACCGCCTACCACGAAGCCGGTCACGCCATCGTGGGTCGCCTGGTGCCTGAGCATGACCCGGTCTACAAGGTCTCTATCATCCCGCGTGGTCGTGCCCTGGGTGTGACCATGTTCCTGCCTGAGGAAGACCGTTACAGCCTGTCCAAGCGTGCGCTGATCAGCCAGATCTGCTCGCTGTACGGCGGCCGTATCGCCGAAGAGATGACCCTGGGCTTCGATGGCGTCACCACCGGTGCCTCCAACGACATCATGCGTGCCAGCCAGATTGCCCGGAACATGGTCACCAAGTGGGGCCTTTCCGAGAAGCTTGGCCCGTTGATGTATGCTGAAGAAGAGGGTGAGGTGTTCCTCGGCCGTAGTGCCGGCAGCCAGCACGCCAGCGTGTCGGGCGAAACCGCCAAGCTGATCGACTCGGAAGTGCGCAGCATCATCGATCAGTGCTACGCCACTGCCAAGCAACTGCTGACCGACAACCGCGACAAGCTCGATGCCATGGCTGACGCGCTGATGAAGTACGAGACCATCGACGCCGAGCAGATCGACGATATCATGGCCGGCCGTACCCCTCGCGAACCGCGGGACTGGGATGGTGACTCGGCTTCAGGTACCCCTGCAGCCCAGGGTGATCGCCCAGAATCGCCGATTGGCGGCCCAGCGGCTCAACACTAAGGGCATCTATGAGTTCAGTGCAGTACCCAACCCGGTTGCCTTGCGGCAACCGGGTTCTTGATTTGTCGCGTACCCATGTCATGGGTATCCTCAATATCACCCCCGACTCCTTCTCCGATGGCGGGCGCTTCAGTCAGCGCGACGCAGCGCTGCGCCATGCCGAAGCGATGGTGGCCGCCGGCGCCACGCTGATCGACATCGGTGGCGAATCCACCCGCCCAGGTGCGCGTGCAGTGTCCGTGACCGAAGAAATCGAGCGCGTGGCGCCGATGGTCGAGGCGATAAGCAGCTGTCTGGATGTGGTCATTTCGGTCGATACGTCCACGCCTGCGGTGATCCGTGAGTCTGCGCGGCTGGGGGCTGGCCTGATCAACGACGTTCGCGCCCTGGAGCGCGATGGTGCCCTGGACGCCGCGGCTGATACCGGTCTGCCGGTCTGCCTGATGCACATGCGTGGCGAGCCGGGCAACATGCAGGACGACCCGCATTACGATGATGTGACGGCTGACGTAACGCGATATCTTGAGCAACGGATGGCCGCCTGCGCATCGGCGGGCATCGATGCAAGCAGAATCATTCTTGACCCAGGCTTCGGTTTTGCCAAAACGCTGGCGCACAACCTGAGCCTGTTCAAGCACATGGAAGCGCTCTATCGCCTTGGGCGCCCACTGTTGGTGGGCGTTTCACGAAAGAGCATGATCGGCCTGACGCTGGATCGTCCGGTCGGCGAGCGTTTGTACGGCAGCTTGGCGCTGGCAGCGTTGGCCATGACCAAGGGGGCGAGCATCCTTCGCGTCCATGATGTGGCCGAAACTGTCGATGTAGTACGCATGATCGCTGCGGTACAAAACGCCGAATAAGAACATTGGAGTCGCTATGAGCAGAAAATACTTTGGTACCGACGGCATTCGTGGCCGCGTCGGCGAATTCCCGATTACGCCGGACTTCATGCTGAAGCTCGGTTGGGCGGCCGGCATGGCCTTCCGCAAGCAAGGCCATTGCCGTGTGCTGGTGGGCAAGGACACGCGTATTTCCGGTTACATGTTCGAATCTGCACTCGAAGCCGGGCTTTCCGCGGCCGGTGCCGATGTGATGCTGCTCGGGCCGATGCCGACCCCGGCCATCGCCTACCTGACGCGCACGTTCCACGCCGAAGCCGGCATTGTCATCAGCGCTTCGCACAATCCGCACGATGACAACGGCATCAAGTTCTTCTCTGGCCAGGGCACCAAGCTGCCTGACGAAGTCGAGCTGATGATCGAAGAGCTGCTCGATCAGCCCATGACGGTGGTTGAGTCGGGCAAGCTGGGCAAGGTCTCGCGTATCAACGACGCGGCCGGCCGTTATATCGAGTTCTGCAAGAGCAGCGTGCCGTCGAGCACACTCTTCGAAGGGCTCAAGCTGGTGGTCGATTGCGCCCACGGCGCCACGTACAAGGTCGCGCCGAGCGTGTTCCGCGAGCTGGGTGCCGACGTGACCATTCTGAATGCTCAGCCCGACGGGCTGAACATCAACGAAGGCTGCGGCTCGACCCACATCGAGTCACTGCAGGCTGCTGTCCTGGTCGGTCATGCGGACCTCGGTATTGCCTTTGATGGCGACGGTGACCGGGTGTTGATGGTCGATCACACCGGTGCCATCGTCGATGGTGACGAATTGCTGTTCATCATCGCGCGTGACCTGCATGACCGCGGCAAGCTGCAGGGCGGGGTAGTGGGTACGCTGATGAGCAACCTGGGCCTTGAGCTTGCGCTCAAGGAGCTGGACATTCCGTTCGTGCGGGCCAAGGTTGGCGACCGTTACGTCATGGCCGAGCTGCTCGAGCGCGAGTGGCTGGTCGGTGGCGAAAACTCCGGGCATGTCGTGTGCTGCAACCACACCACCACCGGTGATGCGATCATCGCCGCACTGCAGGTGCTGATGGCGCTCAAGCGTCGCGCAGAGACGCTGGCCCAGGCCCGTCAGGCCCTGCGCAAGTGCCCTCAGGTGCTGATCAACGTGCGCTATGGGGCAAGCAAGGTCGACCCTCTGGAGCACCCAGCGGTCAAGGAAGCCAGTGCCAAGGTTACCGAGGCAATGGCCGGTCGTGGTCGCGTGCTGCTGCGCAAATCCGGCACCGAGCCGTTGGTGCGGGTCATGGTCGAAGGCGATGACGAAAGTCAGGTTCGCGCCCATGCCGAAGCGCTGGCGAAACTGGTCGGCGAAGTTTGTGTCTGAAGGCGCTTGCCAGCGCAGATCTGGTTGGGTAAGATCTGCGCCCACTTTGACCGACGAGGTAAAGCATGCGTCGCCCCATGGTAGCTGGTAACTGGAAGATGCACGGTACCCGCGCCAGCGTCGCTGAGCTGACCGAGGGCTTGAGCAATCTCGCCCTGCCGAGCGGAGTGGAAGTCGCGGTGTTTCCACCGGCCTTGTTCATCAATCAAGTGATCGATGGCCTGGCAGGTAAAGAAATAACTGTCGGCGCACAGAATTCTGCTGTACAACCCGAACAGGGTGCGCTGACCGGGGAAGTTTCCCCGGAGCAGCTGGCCGAAGTGGGCTGCAAGTTGGTGTTGGTCGGGCATTCGGAGCGTCGTCAGATCATTGGCGAAAGTGATGAAGTGCTTAACCGCAAGTTTGCAGCCGCACAGGCTAAAGGTTTGAAGCCAGTGCTTTGCATAGGGGAAACCCTTGAAGAGCGCGAGGCGGGCAAGACACTCGAAGTTGTCGGGCGTCAACTAAGCAGTATCATCGAAGCGTTCGGTGTTAAGGCTTTTGCCAATGCAGTAATTGCTTATGAGCCTGTATGGGCCATCGGCACTGGCCTAACGGCCACGCCACAACAGGCTCAGGATGTGCACGCAGCCATCCGCGGTCAGTTGGCGGCAGAAGATGCTGAAGTGGCTGCGAAGGTGCAGCTGCTCTACGGCGGCAGCGTGAAGGCGGCCAATGCGGCCGAACTGTTCGGCATGCCGGATATCGATGGGGGGCTCATTGGTGGAGCGTCCCTGAACGCAGACGAATTCGGTGCAATTTGTCGCGCCGCAGGAAACTGAACAAATGCTGGAAACAGTCATCGTTGTTTTTCATCTGTTGGCAGCGCTGTCGCTAGTAGTGCTGGTTCTGTTGCAACAGGGTAAGGGTGCGGAAGCGGGTGCATCTTTCGGCGCAGGTGCTTCAAATACTGTGTTCGGAAGCCAGGGTTCTGCAACCTTCCTAAGTAAATTCACTGCAATACTCGCTGCCACTTTCTTTTTGACAGCACTTGGGTTAGGATACTTCGCCAAGGAACAAGCTCACAAGCTGACCCAGGCGGGCCTTCCAGATCCAGCAGTGTTGGAAGTGAAAGAGCAGAAGCCGGCAGTAAATGATGATGTACCGGTGCTCCAACAGCAGAAGAGCGAAACCACTCCTACAACGGGTGATGTACCTCCTCCGGCTCAAGAGCAGAAGTAACGGGTTTCAAGATGTAGTATTGCCGAGGTGGTGGAATTGGTAGACACGCAACCTTGAGGTGGTTGTGCCCATAGGGTGTAGGGGTTCGAGTCCCCTTCTCGGTACCAATTGAAGCAAGAGAGCCCGCTTTAAGCGGGCTTTCTTGTAGGTGGAGGTTGGATTGACCCAGTACAGGGTTCGGTCTTATACTTTCGCCCCAGCTTTGTCGCGGGGTGGAGCAGCTTGGTAGCTCGTCGGGCTCATAACCCGAAGGTCGTTGGTTCAAATCCAGCCCCCGCAACCAGCTTCAGCGGAGCCCCTTTTCAGGGGCTTTTTGCTAGCCGAACAGTTTTTTCGGCGTCGTTGTCCAACGGCGCTTTCAGGGATGGGCGCTTCGCCCATTTTTTATTTGCACAGCATGCACGAGGGGGTTCAGGTGTCGAGCAAGCTAGAACAGTTGCAGGCCTTGTTGGCCCCGGTGGTTACGGGGCTGGGCTTTGAATGCTGGGGGATCGAGTTCGTCTCCCAGGGCAAGCATTCGGTACTACGCGTCTATATCGACAAAGAAGGCGGGATTCTGGTGGACGACTGCGCAATCGTCAGCCGCCAGATCAGCGGTGTTCTCGATGTAGAAGATCCGATCAGCTCTGAATACACCCTTGAGGTGTCCTCTCCAGGCATGGAACGCCCACTGTTCACGCTTGAACAGTTTGCCTCGCATGCCGGCGAACAAGTGAAGATCAAGCTGCGCTCACCCTTCGAGGGTCGTCGTAACTTCCAGGGCCTTCTCCGCGGTGTGGAGGAGCAGGATGTGGTGGTCCAGGTGGACGACCAGGAGTTCCTGTTGCCGATCGACTCGATCGACAAGGCCAATATTATTCCCAGTTTTGACTGAGACGTGCCGGGCCCGGCGGACTATCCGGGCCTAATGGCTTGCGCAAGGCGAGGCGTACGATGAGCAAAGAAGTACTGCTGGTTGTTGAATCGGTATCCAACGAAAAAGGTGTACCGCCCGGCGTCATTTTCGAAGCGCTGGAAGTGGCCCTGGCCACTGCAACCAAAAAACGTTTTGAGGACGAAGTCGACCTGCGTGTGGAAATCAACCGCCACACCGGTAGCTACGAGACCTTCCGTCGCTGGACCGTGGTCGATGAAGCCGATCTTGATGATCCGGCGATCGAGACCTGGTTGAGCAAGATTCACGAGACCCACCCTGAAGCCAAGGTCGGTGACGTGATCGAGGAGAAGATCGAGTCTATCGAGTTCGGTCGTATCGCCGCCCAGACCGCCAAGCAGGTCATCGTGCAGAAGGTCCGTGAGGCCGAGCGCGCCCAGGTGGTCGATGCCTACCGCGAACGCGTGGGTGAGATCATCTCCGGTACCGTCAAAAAAGTTACCCGCGACAACGTCATCGTTGACCTGGGCAACAACGCCGAGGCCTTGCTGGCTCGCGAAGACATCATTCCCCGCGAGACTTTCCGGGTTGGCGTGCGCCTGCGTGCACTGCTCAAGGAAATCCGCACTGAAAACCGTGGTCCTCAGCTGATCCTGTCGCGCACTGCGCCACAGATGCTGATCGAGCTTTTCCGCATTGAAGTGCCGGAAATTGCCGAGGGCCTCATTGAAGTCATGGCTGCCTCCCGTGATCCGGGTTCGCGAGCCAAGATCGCCGTCCGCTCCAAGGACAAGCGTATCGACCCGCAAGGTGCCTGTATCGGCATGCGCGGTTCGCGCGTCCAGGCCGTATCCGGAGAGTTGGGTGGTGAGCGTGTGGATATCGTCCTCTGGGACGATAACCCGGCGCAGTTCGTCATCAACGCCATGTCGCCGGCTGAAGTCGCGGCGATTATCGTTGACGAGGATGCCCATGCCATGGACATCGCCGTCGCCGAAGACAACCTTGCCCAGGCCATTGGCCGTGGCGGTCAGAACGTTCGTTTGGCCAGTCAGTTGACCGGCTGGACCTTGAACGTGATGACCGAAAAGGACATCCAGGCCAAGCAGCAAGCAGAAACCGGTGACATCCTGCGCAATTTCATCGATGAACTGGAAGTCGACGAGGAGCTGGCCCAAGTGCTGGTCGACGAAGGCTTTACCAGCCTCGAAGAAATTGCCTACGTACCGTTGGAAGAAATGCTCAACATCGATGGCTTTGACGAAGATATCGTCAATGAGCTCCGCGCTCGAGCCAAGGACCGTTTGTTGACCAAGGCCATCGCTACCGAAGAAAAACTGGCAGACGCCCATCCGGCCGAAGACCTGCTCTCCCTTGAGGGCATGGACAAGGACCTGGCGGCGGAACTGGCGGTGCGCGGCGTGGTTAACCGCGAAGACCTGGCCGAGCAGTCGATCGACGATCTGCTCGACATCGACGGCATCGACGAAGAGCGTGCCGGCAAGTTGATCATGGCCGCCCGAGCCCACTGGTTCGAGTAATTAGGCGCGGCCTGAGGAGAGAAGTGCATGACGCAAGTCACGGTGAAAGAACTGGCCCAAGAGGTCGAGGCACCGGTAGAGCGCCTGCTGCAGCAGATGCGTGAGGCAGGTCTGCCGCACACCGACGCCGGTCAGGTAGTGACCGACAATGAGAAGCAGACTCTGCTGACTCATTTGAAAAGCAGCCACAAGAGCAAGGCGGAAGAGCCGCGCAAGATTACCTTGCAGCGCAAAACCACCAGCACCCTGCGTGTCGCCGGTAGCAAGAGCATTAGCGTAGAAGTACGCAAGAAGAAAGTTTTCGTTCAGCGCAGCCCGGAAGAGATCCAGGCTGAGCAGAAGCGCGAGCAAGATGAGCGCCGTGCGGCGGAAAACGCTGCGCGTGACAAGGTTGACGCCGACGTTCGCCAGCGCAACGAAGAGCAGGCCCGTCGTCAGTCCGCTGATGCCGCCCCTGCAGCCCCAGCTGCCAAGCCGGCTGCCGCGCCTGCCGCTGCCGCCGCAGCTGCCCCTGCACCGGTAGTCGCTGACGCGCCGGCATCGGAAGATGCCGCTGCACGTGCCGCCGAGCGCAAGAAAGACGAGACCCGTCGCAACGAAAGCCGCACTCGCGATGACGATCGTCGTCGTGGCGAAGCGCCTCGCGTGTCGATCAAGGTCAAGGTCAAGGAGAAGGAAAAAGCGCCGACTCCACGTGCTGCTCCGCGTACTACCGAAGAAGAGAGCGATGGCGGTCGTCGCGGTGGTCGTGGCAAGGGCAAGCTGAAGAAGCGTAATGCTCATGGCTTCCAGAGCCCGACTGGCCCCGTCATCCGTGACGTGACCATCGGCGAGACGATTACCGTCTCTGAACTGGCCAACCAGATGTCCGTCAAGGGCGCTGAAGTGGTCAAGTTCATGTTCAAGATGGGTACTCCGGTCACCATCAACCAGGTGCTCGACCAGGAAACCGCTCAGCTGATCGCAGAAGAGCTGGGCCACAAGGTCAAGCTGGTCAGCGATACTGCGCTGGAAGACTCCCTGGCCGAATCGCTGAAGTTCGAAGGTGAAGCCACGTCGCGTGCCCCGGTCGTTACCGTCATGGGCCACGTTGACCACGGTAAGACCTCGCTGCTCGACTACATCCGTCGTGCCAAGGTTGCTGCTGGCGAAGCCGGCGGTATCACCCAGCACATCGGCGCCTACCACGTGGAAACCGACCGCGGCATGGTCACCTTCCTCGATACCCCGGGCCACGCTGCGTTCACTCAAATGCGTGCTCGTGGTGCCAAGGCGACCGACATCGTCATCCTGGTGGTGGCGGCGGACGACGGCGTGATGCCGCAAACCCGTGAAGCCGTTCAGCATGCCAAGGCTGCTGGCGTCCCACTGGTTGTCGCAGTGAACAAGATCGACAAGCCAGGTGCGGACCTCGATCGTATCCGCAACGAGCTGTCCGTCGAAGGCGTTACCTCCGAGGACTGGGGTGGTGACACGCCGTTCGTCAAGGTTTCGGCGAAGATGGGTACCGGTGTTGACGAACTGCTCGAAGCCGTTCTGCTGCAGGCCGAGATCCTCGAACTGACCGCTACTCCGACCGCTCCTGGTCGTGGTGTCGTCGTCGAATCGCGCCTGGACAAGGGCCGTGGCCCAGTGGCCACCATCCTGGTTCAGGACGGTACCCTGCGTCAGGGCGACATGGTGCTGTGCGGTTCCAACTATGGCCGCGTACGTGCCATGCTCGACGAGAACGGCAAGCCTGTGAAGGAAGCTGGCCCGTCGATCCCGGTCGAGATCCTCGGCCTGGACGGTACCCCGGAAGCCGGTGACGAGCTGTCCGTGGTTGCTGACGAGAAGAAAGCCCGTGAAGTTGCCCTGTTCCGTCAAGGCAAGTACCGCGAGGTCAAGCTGGCCCGTGCTCACGCCGGCAAGCTGGAAAACATCTTCGAGACCATGGGTCAGGAAGAGAAGAAGACCCTCAACATCGTCCTCAAGACCGATGTGCGTGGTTCCCTGGAAGCGTTGAACGGCTCGCTCGGCGGCCTGGGCAACGACGAAGTACAGGTTCGCGTGATCGGTGGTGGCGTTGGTGGTATCACCGAGAGCGACGCCAACCTGGCGCTGGCGTCCAACGCGGTGCTGTTCGGCTTCAACGTGCGTGCCGATGCCGGTGCGCGCAAGATCGTCGAGCAGGAAGGTCTGGATATGCGTTACTACAACGTGATCTACGACATCATCGAAGACGTCAAGAAAGCCCTGACCGGCATGCTCGGCAGCGATGTTCGCGAGAACATCCTGGGTGTCGCCGAAGTGCGTGATGTGTTCCGTTCGCCGAAGTTCGGCGCCGTCGCTGGCTGTATGGTCATCGAAGGTACCGTGTACCGCAACCGTCCGATCCGCGTACTGCGCGAGGACGTTGTGATCTTCGAAGGCGAGCTGGAATCGCTGCGTCGCTTCAAGGACGACGCTGCCGAAGTACGTTCGGGCATGGAGTGCGGTATTGGCGTCAAGAGCTACAACGACGTCAAGGTCGGCGACAAGATCGAAGTCTTCGAGAAAGTCCAGGTGGCTCGTACCCTCTAAGGGCGAGCTTGCCGCAAGCCCCCGCTACAGGGCGGTTGGCGGCGCCTTTATAGGTAGCGCCCGGTCAGGCATCAGCCTGACCGGGCGTTTGCCGCTTTAAGTTACAGGTAGCAAGAATGGCCAAAGAATATAGCCGTACCCAACGTATCGGTGATCAGATGCAGCGCGAGCTGGCCGAACTGATCCGCCGCGAAGTCAAAGATCCACGTGTCGGTCTGGTGACCATCACTGCCGTGGATGTCAGCCGTGACGTGGGCCATGCCAAGGTGTTCATCACCGTCATGGGCGAGGAAACGCCGGATGCCGTGCAGCAGTCGCTCAAGGCGCTGAACAGCGCCGCCAGCTTCCTGCGCCTGCACCTGGGCCGCTCGATGCAACTGCGCAGCGTGCCCCAGCTGCATTTCCACTTCGATGAAAGCGTCAGCCGCGGTGTACACCTGTCGGCGCTGATCGAGCGTGCAGTGGCCGAAGACCGCCTGCACAAGGATACCGACGAGCTGGACACCAAGGAGTAAGCGGTGGCCCAGGTCAAACGTATCCGCCGCAATGTCAGCGGCATCATCCTGCTCGACAAGCCGCTTGGCTTTACCTCCAACGCGGCACTGCAGAAAGTCCGCTGGTTGCTGAACGCGGAGAAGGCTGGCCACACCGGCAGCCTCGACCCGCTGGCAACCGGCGTTCTGCCGTTGTGCTTCGGTGAAGCGACCAAGTTTTCGCAGTACCTGCTCGATTCCGACAAGGGCTACGAAACCGTCATGCAGCTGGGGCAGACTACCAATACTGCCGATGCTGAAGGCGAGGTCCTGCAGACCCGTGAGGTGACCGTTGGTCGTGCCGACATCGAGGCCCTGCTGCCACGTTTTCGCGGCCCGATCAGCCAGATACCGCCGATGTACTCGGCGCTCAAGCGTGACGGCCAGCCGCTGTACAAGCTGGCACGTGCTGGAGAGGTAGTGGAGCGCGAGGCGCGTTCTGTTACTATTAACCGCTTGGAGTTGCTCGAGAGCGAAGGCACCCGTGCACGGCTGAGTGTAGGATGCAGCAAAGGCACCTATATCCGCACCCTGGTGGAGGATATCGGCGAAGCCCTTGGCTGTGGCGCCTATGTCGCCGAGCTGCGCAGGACCCAGGCCGGGCCCTTCGAGCTGGCACAGACGGTGACCCTCGAAGAACTCGAACAGGTCCATGCCGAAGGCGGCAACGAAGCACTCGATCGCTTCCTGATGCCTTCCGACAGCGGCCTGCTGGACTGGCCCCTGGTGTGCCTGTCCGAACACAGTGCGTTCTACTGGCTGCATGGGCAGGCGGTACGCGCGCCGGACGCGCCGCAGTTTGGCATGGTCCGGGTACAAGATCACAATGCTCGCTTCATCGGTATCGGTGAAGTGAGTGAAGACGGGCGCATTGCGCCACGTCGGCTGATTCGGTCGGAATGACCGAAACCGCAGGGTAAGGCTTCAGCCGAGCCCTACGGAATCAAGGGTGGCTGTCAGTAGGCACGGTCACACCTTTCTTATTAATACAGGGATTTGTCCCTGGCCTATTGGACCCCGCTCGCGGGATCCGTTATCAGGAGTTGCCACATGGCCCTCAGCGTTGAAGAAAAAGCTCAAATCGTTACCGACTACCAGCAAGCTGCTGGCGACACTGGTAGCCCGGAAGTTCAGGTTGCTCTGCTGACCGCGAACATCAACAAGCTGCAAGGCCACTTCAAGGCCAACGGTAAAGACCACCACTCGCGTCGTGGCCTGATCCGTATGGTTAACCAGCGTCGTAAGCTGCTGGACTACCTGAAGGGCAAAGACACCACGCGTTACAGCGCCCTGATCGGTCGCCTGGGCCTGCGTCGCTAATAGCGGCCTGGCCAGTGGTGTGCATGGCGTGTCTCATGCATTGGCAACGCTGCCTGGCAGCGTTGTCTTTGGGCACGCCATGCGTATCTCCGAGGTTGGCAGCCTGGTTAAGATGAGCGGTTTTCCGCGCTTCTGCCAGGCTCCCAGCCTCGTGTTGTATCTGGACGGTCAATGGGGCCGATTCCCCGTTCTGCCCAAGAATTCGCAAGAAACCAGTTCCCCCCAGAGCCACTGAAAAGGTAGGAAACCGTGAACCCGGTAATCAAGACATTCCAGTTCGGTCAATCGACCGTTACTCTCGAAACGGGCCGTATTGCCCGTCAGGCAACCGGCGCAGTGCTGGTTACCGTCGACAACGACGTCACTGTGCTGGTGACCGTTGTTGGTGCCAAACAGGCCGATCCAGGCAAGGGTTTCTTCCCACTGTCGGTCCACTACCAGGAAAAGACCTACGCCGCCGGCAAGATCCCGGGTGGCTTCTTCAAGCGTGAAGGCCGTCCTTCCGAGAAAGAGACCCTGACCTCGCGCCTGATCGACCGTCCGATCCGTCCGCTGTTCCCTGAAGGCTTCATGAACGAAGTCCAGGTCGTCTGCACCGTGGTTTCCACCAGCAAGAAGACCGATCCGGACATCGCTGCGATGATCGGTACCTCGGCTGCCCTGGCTATCTCCGGCATTCCGTTCGAAGGCCCGATTGGCGCCGCCCGCGTTGCCTTCCACGAAAGCACCGGCTACCTGCTGAACCCGACTTACGAGCAACTGGCTGCCTCCAGCCTGGACATGGTCGTTGCCGGTACCTCCGACGCCGTGCTGATGGTTGAATCGGAAGCCCAAGAGCTGACCGAAGACCAGATGCTGGGCGCCGTGCTGTTCGCCCACGACGAATTCCAGGCTGTTATCCAGGCTGTCAAAGAGCTGGCCGCCGAAGCTGCCAAGCCGACCTGGGACTGGAAACCAGCCGTTGCCAACACCGAACTGTTCAACGCCATCCGCGCCGAATTCGGCGAAGGCGTTTCGCAGGGCTACACCATCACCGTCAAGGCCGACCGCTACGCGCGCCTGGGCGAGCTGCGCGATCAGGCGATCGCCAAGTTCTCCGGTGAAGAAGGCCAGCCATCGGCCTCCGAAGTCAAAGAAATCTTCGGCGAAATCGAATACCGCACCGTTCGCGAAAACATCGTCAACGGCAAGCCGCGTATCGACGGTCGTGACACCAAGACCGTTCGCCCGCTGAACATCGAAGTCGGCGTTCTGCCGAAGACTCACGGTTCGGCGCTGTTCACCCGTGGCGAAACCCAGGCCCTGGTCGTTGCGACCCTGGGTACTGCCCGTGACGCTCAGCTGCTGGACACCCTCGAAGGCGAGAAGAAAGACCCCTTCATGCTGCACTACAACTTCCCGCCGTTCTCGGTGGGCGAGTGTGGCCGCATGGGCGGTGCTGGCCGTCGTGAAATCGGCCACGGCCGTCTGGCCCGCCGTTCGGTACAGGCCATGCTGCCTGCCGCCGACGTGTTCCCGTACACCATCCGTGTGGTATCGGAAATCACCGAGTCCAACGGTTCCAGCTCCATGGCTTCGGTCTGCGGTGCTTCCCTGGCGCTGATGGACGCTGGTGTGCCGATGAAGGCGCCGGTTGCCGGTATCGCCATGGGCCTGGTCAAGGAAGGCGAGAAGTTCGCAGTCCTGACCGACATCCTGGGTGACGAAGACCACCTGGGCGACATGGACTTCAAGGTTGCCGGTACCGCCAAAGGCGTTACTGCACTGCAGATGGACATCAAGATCAACGGCATCACCGAAGAGATCATGGAGATCGCCCTGGGCCAAGCCCTGGAAGCGCGCCTGAACATCCTCGGCCAGATGAACCAGATCATCGGTCAATCGCGTACCGAGCTGTCGGCCAACGCCCCGACCATGATCGCGATGAAGATCGACACCGACAAGATCCGTGACGTCATCGGCAAAGGCGGCGCCACCATCCGCGCCATCTGCGAAGAGACCAAGGCTTCGATCGACATCGAAGACGACGGCTCGATCAAGATCTTCGGCGAAACCAAGGAAGCGGCTGAAGCAGCTCGTCAGCGCATCCTGGGCATCACCGCTGAGGCCGAGATCGGCAAGATCTATGTCGGCAAGGTCGAGCGCATCGTTGATTTCGGTGCCTTCGTCAACATCCTGCCTGGCAAGGATGGCCTGGTGCACATCTCCATGCTGAGCGATGCTCGCGTCGAGAAAGTCACCGACATCCTGAAAGAAGGCCAGGAAGTTGAAGTACTGGTACTGGACGTGGACAACCGCGGCCGTATCAAGCTGTCGATCAAAGACGTAGCTGCGGCCAAGGCCTCCGGCGTCTAAGCGACTGACACGCAAAAGAAAAAGAGCCCTTCGGGGCTCTTTTTTTTGCCTGTAAGGAACCTTTTGCACAGTTGCATCTTGCACGCAGGTTTACCCCGCAGGTTGCAAATTGCACGATCCATCTATTGATGCGTAAAGTCTAAGTAGTTGATTTATAAGAAATAAATAAAATCTGAAAAGCTGGCACAGCACATGCATCTACCTTCATACCTGCAGCCAGGAATAACGGCGCAGACCTTTCGAAAAACAGGAGTGACTCACATGAAGAAGTTCGCCATTGCTGCCGCTACTGCTACCGCTCTGACCCTGACCATGGCTAACGCGGCATTCGCCCAACAGTCCACCCAGGCCCCGATGACGCTGGCGGCCGGTGAGGTGACCAAAACCAAGGAAGCGGCCTCCGATACCTGGATCACCACCAAGGTGAAGGCTGACCTGATGACCGAGAAAGGTGTGCCTGGCAGTGATATCAAGGTTGAAACCAACAAGGGTGTCGTATCGCTGTCTTCCGATGTGGCAGTGACCGATTCGCAGAAAGAGATGGCCGTGGCCATCGCCAAGAAGATCAAAGGCGTTCAGGCCGTGTCGGCCGACGGCCTGAAGTCGGAATAAGGGACGTCCCGTCGGCCAAAAGGACTTGGCCACCAACACAAAAAGCCCCGGCAACCTGCCGGGGCTTTTCGTTGGCAGCTTCAAAAGCCCGGGTTGCGGGCGATTACATCGCTCTCGAAGCAGTCCTGCTCGGCGATCAGGGGTTCAACTAGCGGGCGGCTGTCGCGAAAGTGCGCCGTCTGGGTGTGTGCTTCATAGGCGGCGTCGTCCTGGTAGATCTCGTAGAGGTAGATGACCTCGGGTTCGAGGCGGTCTTGGCAGACGTCGAACACCAGGCAACCGGGTTCGTTGGCGACTGACGCGGCGGCATTGACCTTGATGGCAGCCAGAAAAGCCTCGGCGCAGCCGGGCTTCACACGCGTCTTTATGAACAGGCTATACACATAGAGCTCCTTTTGTTTTACATTCAGATGCGAATTGTATACAAAAAAGGAGTCGTGCCAATGTCTGAAATACCTGCCCGCCCTGGTCGCTTGAACGGCTTGCGTCACATTGCCTTGCTGGTACCCAATCTTGAGGAGTGCGAGCGTTTTTACGTCGATGTACTTGGCATGGAGGTGCTGAACCGGGCCAACGAAGACCTGGTCTACCTGACCTGCGGTAACGACAACCTGTCGCTGGGGCGCGGTGCGGGGGCGGCCAATGGCTTGCAGACGCTCGATCATTACGGCTTCATCGTCGACAGCGTGGAAGAGCTGGAAGCCTGGTACCAGTACTTCAAGGCACGCGGTGTGACCTTACTGGACCGCCCGTTCAACCATGGTGACGGGGCGCGCAGCTTCCACCTGCTGGACCCGGCGGGGAATAAGGTACAGCCGCTGTATCACCCGGCGGTGTCGGGGCAGCGGTTGGTCTGAGCGTTGTGTTGGGTTATTCGCGGGCAAGCCCGCTCCCACACGGATCTGTGGGAGCGGGCTTGCCCGCGAAAAGGCCAGGCCTGCTAGCAGCGATTACTCGGCATCCAGGTGCATCGGCGTAATCACCCGGCCATCGCTTTCGGCCTTGCCCAGGGTGGTGTCGATGAAGTACACCCGGTCGTCTTCCAGCTTGCCCTTGTCTACCAAATAGTCCTTGATGCTGCTGGCCCGCTCCTGGCCGAGGGTCCGCAGCAACGGTGCGCTCTCGGCCCATGACTTGATCACCGCTTCGCGCAATTTGGTGGTGCGCTCGTCGCGCCCCAGTTGCTCCCACTCGGCCGGGGGCTGCTGCTTGAGGCGATTGCGGTAAATGCCTTCGAGCATCGCGGGCTTGTCGCTGTCATCGACCACCAGCATCGAGGCATTGGCAGGTACCTTGTCGCCGCGGCGCTGCAGGATCTTGTACCAGGTAGCCTGGTACTCGCGGTCCAGACGCTGCTGGGCGATCAAGGGGCCGTCGCTGCTCTGCGCGCTGGTACCTTCGATTTCCAGGCGCAGTTCCGGGCGCTCCTTGAGTGCCGAGGCCAGCTTGTCCAGGGACGACTGGGCGTCACCACTGAGCTCACTTGAGCCTGGGGCAAACGCCACATTGCCAAGGTCCTCGGAACCCCCGCCAGCAATCAGCCCGCCGATGAACTTGAACGGCGCCTGGGCCGCGCGCAGCACCAGGTTGCGCAGGGTTTGCCAGACGATCGGCATGACGCTGAACTGCGGGTTGTTGAGGTCGCCGGACACCGGCAACTCGATCGAAATCTTGCCCTCGGTATCCTTGAGCAGTGCGACTGCCAGGCGGATCGGCAGGTCCACTGCGTCCGGGCTGTCGACCTTCTCGCCCAACTGCAATTGCTCGACCACCACCTTGTTCTCGGCCTTGAGCTGGCCGTTGGTGATCAGGTAGTGCAGGTCGAGGTTGAGCCGGCCCTTGCGGATACGGAAGCCCGCGAACTTGCCGGAGTAGGGTGTCAGCGTGGTCAGCTCGACCCGCTTGAAGCTGGTGGCGATATCCAGGCTGGCCAGTGGGTTGAACGGGTTGAGCGCACCCTTGATGGTGACCGGCGCATAACGGTCGACCTTGCCCTTGATGTCCACCTTGGCGGGCGTTGGCTTGCGGTTGTCGAGGGTGCCGATCTGGCCGTTGAGCTGTTGCACGGCCGTGGCGAAGTTGGGGGTGAGGGAGAGGTCGGCGAAGTTGGCCGAGCCGTCGTTGATGTCGATCTGGCCAATGTGTATGGCCAACGGCTTGTCGTTGCTGGCCGGTTTCGCGGACTTCGATGCCGGTGCATCGGCCGGCTGCGGAATCAGCAGGTCGTTGACGTTGGTGGTGCGGTCTTCGTTGATGATGAAGCGGGCATAAGGCTGCAGCAGGGTCACCTTGTCGATCGACAGGGCATCACCGTGTACATAGGACAGGCCATCGACGTTCACTTGCTGCCATTTCACGAAGTCGCGGCTCTTGATCGTGTCGAGCGTATGCAGCTGGTTGACCTGGGCCTTGCCGGTCACGTTGAAGGCCAGCGGCTCGGTGCTTTTCAGGTCGACCTTGAGGTCGCTGGCGAGCATGCCGCTGCGCAGCTCCAGCAGAATGAACGGGCTGATGTAGGCCTGGGCCACACGCAGGTCGATGTCGCGCGTGCTGACATCCAGTTTGGCCCAGATTGGCGCCAGGTTGACCTGGCCTGCAGCCTGCAGCCTGCCTTGCTTGCCCACACCGGTATCGAGTTTGAGCGTGAAGGGCGACTGGTTGAGGCTGTCGAAGCCTTGCAGGTCGACATTGAGCGGGCCGACATCCAGGGCCACGGGTTCCTTCTTGCTGCGGTCTGCCAAGTGCACAGTGTAGTTGCGCAGTTGGACGTCCTTGAGCAGCACTTGCCAGGGCTTGCCTGGCGCGTTGGTGGCTTGCGTTTCAGGCTTAGGTTCGGCGGCGGCCGGTTCGGCCTTTTCTTTGGGCGTGGCCTTGGCCGGTTGGCTGGCGAACAGTTTTTGCCAGTCGAGCTGGCCGTCTTTTTCCAGGGCGGCCCAGGTTTCGAGCTTGTCGCTGCGAATCTTGCCGACGGTAACCAGTTGCTTGGCCAGGTCGATGGAGGTTTCGCTGACTTCCAGGCTAGCCAGGCGCACCAGTTTCCGGCCATCCGGTGCCTTGATGGCGAACGGCGCTACCTTTACCGAGGTGTTGTCCAGCCGTAGCTCGGTCTGCTTGGACAGGTTGAAGGTGTAGCGGGTGTCGAGGCTGATGATGCCTTCTTCCAGCACCAGGGGCACGGCATCACGCACATACGGCCAGAACGCCTTCATCTTGCCGTCGGTGACCTTCAGTGTGCCTTCGGAGGCGATCGGCGACAGGCTGAGGGTACCGCTCCAGTCGATACGCCCTCCATT
The DNA here is from genome assembly GCF_025905425.1 of Pseudomonas putida. NCBI lineage: Bacteria > Pseudomonadati > Pseudomonadota > Gammaproteobacteria > Pseudomonadales > Pseudomonadaceae > Pseudomonas > Pseudomonas putida. Next base: position 6,104,281 of record NZ_CP109603.1, read on the forward strand.
CGGGCCGTTGGCGACCAACGTCATGTCGGCATTGTCGTCCGGCAGGGTGCTGAGGTTTTTCAGCTCCAGGTTCATGTTGTCGTAGAGGAACTCAATCGGCTCGCTCGGGCGTTGATCCTGGAAGTGCAGGTAACCTTCCTTGAGCTTGATGCGGGCGATGCGAAGCGGGAACGGGTCGCTGGGCGGCTGGTCCGGCTTGGCTTCGCTGGGGGGCAGCTTGAACAATTGGGTCAGGTTGAGCGTACCGTCCTTGGCGAACAGCACTTCGTTACGCGGTTTGTCGAGCTCTACCGCGGTCAGGTGCAGGGCACCGCTCCACAGGCTGTCGAGCGACAGGTTGGCGTACAGCCTTTCGAAACCGACCTGTTCCTTGCCGGGGTCGCCGATCTGCAGGCCCCACAGCGTCAGTTCGAGGCTGAAGGGGTTCAGTTCGATACGCTGCAGGTGCGCCGGCACGCTGGCATATTGCGCCAGCTGCTGGTTGGCAATGCGCAGTGCAACACCGGGGAGAATGAGAAAGCCAAGGAGGCTATACAGGGCTACGAGGGCCAGCATGGCGCCGAGGGCGCGAGTCAATCCTTTGTACATGTGTCGCTTCGTCTGTCTAAGCAGGAGAGCTTGGAGTATGGCACGTTAAATCAGTTCCGCTGAGGCGACCATTTAGCCTCATTCGATACCCATGCGGCGTTTCGCCCGATGCGCCGAGCCGTCGCGCATGGCCCAGCGCAGTACCGGCGCCGTGCGTTGCAGGCCTAGGCGGATCATGCGCCGCTGCAAAGGGCCTTGTTGTAGGCCGAGCATGGCCTGGGCCCAATCGGGCAGCAGGTCGATGCCTGCGTTCAGCATGAGCTTGCCGACAGGTTGTGCCAGGCGGCTGGGCGCCGGGGCGGCGAGGAGGATGTCGACCACCTCATGGCTGCGGCTATCGCACTGCAGTTGCGGGCGCATGTGCCTGAGGTAGTCTTCGACCTGCTGGCAGGAGCGCGGTACATCACGGGCGCCAAGGCGTTCGGCGATCAGGGCAATCTCGTTGTAGTAGGCATCCTGCTCGGCGCGGGGCAGGTGCGGGTTGCGGTAACGCAGGTGAGCGGCGAGAAAGCTGCTGACCTCGGCCACGTGGACCCAGGTCAACAAGCCTGGGTCACTGGCGGCATAGGGGCGGCCATCGGCAGTGGTGCCGGTGACCTGCAGGTGAATGGTACGGACCTTTTCAATCAGCCATTCGGCGTCGCGGGTCGAGCCAAAGGTGGTGCCGGAGATGAACTGGCTGGTGCGCCGCAAGCGGCCGAGCAGGTCCTGGCGAAAGTTCGAGTGGTCCCACACCCCGGCCAGGGCCAGGGGGTGCAGCAGTTGCAGCATGAGGGCACTGATGCCGCCCACCAGCATGCTCGGAAAATCGCCGTGCACCTGCCAACTGATGCTCTGCGGGCCAAACAGGCCTGGGTCGCCCTTGGGCGATTCCAGGTCGAGCTGGCCGAGGGCCAGCCCGGTTAGGCTCATGACCTGGGTTTCGATACGGCGGCGAAGGGCTTCCATGGCGACCTGTCGTTCAGGGCGGCCATGAACAGGGGCCGCCAGCTATTGGTTAAGGCGTTTGTCGATCAAACCCTGGACCACGCTCGGGTCGGCCAGGGTTGAGGTATCGCCGAGGTTTTCCAGCTCGTTGCAGGCGATTTTGCGCAGTATACGCCGCATGATCTTGCCGGAGCGGGTTTTGGGCAGTGCCGGAGCCCACTGAATCAGTTCCGGTTTGGCGAAGCTGCCGATTTCCTTGCTGACCAGGGCCAGCAGTTCGGCCTTGAGCGCCTCGTTTGGCTCGACACCGTTCATGGGGGTGACAAAGGCATACACGCCCTGGCCCTTGAGGTCGTGGGGGTAGCCGACCACTGCCGCCTCGGCGACGCTGTCATGCAAGACCAGCGCGCTTTCCACCTCGGCAGTGCCGATGCGGTGGCCAGACACGTTGATCACGTCGTCGATGCGCCCGGTTATCCAGTAGTCGCCATCGGCATCACGGCGTGCGCCGTCACCGGTGAAGTAGTAGCCAGGCATGGGTTTGAAGTAGGTTTCGACCATGCGTTGATGGTCGCCATAGACGCTGCGGATCTGCCCCGGCCAACTGGCCTTGATGGCCAGCACGCCCGCGCCGGGGCCTTCGATGAGTTGGCCTTTTTCGTCCAGCAGCACCGGCTGTACACCGAACATGGGCTGGGTGGCGCAGCCTGGCTTGAGCCTCTGCGTGCTGGGCAAGGGTGTGAGCATGATGCCGCCGGTCTCGGTCTGCCACCAGGTATCGACGATCGGGCAGCGCTTCTGGCCGACTTCCTCGAAGTACCATTCCCACGCTTCCGGGTTGATCGGCTCGCCGACGCTGCCGAGCAGGCGCAGGCTCTTGCGCGTGGTGCTCTTGAGCGGCCCGGAGCCTTCACGCATCAATGCGCGCAACGCGGTGGGCGCCGTGTAGAAAATGTTCACCTGATGCTTGTCCACCACCTGCCAGAACCGCGAGGTGTCGGGGTAGTTGGGCACACCTTCGAACATCAGTGAAATGGCGCCATTGGCCAGCGGGCCATAGACGATGTAGCTGTGGCCGGTAACCCAGCCGACGTCGGCTGTGCACCAGAACACTTCGCCATCGCGGTAGTCGAAGACCACCTTGAAGGTCATCGTGGCCTGCAGCAGGTAGCCGCCAGTGGTGTGCAGCACGCCCTTGGGTTTACCGGTGCTGCCGGAGGTATAGAGGATGAACAGCGGGTCTTCCGCCTCCATCGGCTCAGGCGGGCAGTCGTCGCCTGCGTTTTGCGTGACCTCGTGATACCAGAGGTCACGGCCGTCGCTCCAGGCAACGTCACCCCCCGTACGCTGTACGACGAATACGCTGCTGACATTGGGGCAGTTGGTCAGCGCCTTGTCGACGTTCAGCTTCAGTGGGATGCGCTTGCCGCCGCGGATGCCTTCATCGGCCGTGATCACGGTGCGGCAATCGGCATCGAGGATGCGATCACGCAGGGCATCGGGCGAGAAGCCGCCGAATACCACCGAGTGCACGGCGCCCAAGCGCGTGCAGGCGAGCATGGCGAAGGCCGCTTCGGGAATCATCGGCATGTAGATGCAGACCCGGTCGCCTTTCTTCACGCCGCGGGCTTTCAGGGCATTGGCCAGGCGGCAGACCTGGCGGTGCAGCTCGCGGTAGGTGACGGCTTTGGCGTCTTTGGGGTCGTCACCCTCCCAGAGCAGGGCGGTCTGTTCGCCGCGCTGGGCCAGGTGGCGGTCGATGCAGTTGTAACTGACGTTCAGCTGACCACCGTCGAACCAACGGGCTTTGCCAGTTTTCAGGTCGCACTGCTGCACGCTCGACCAGGGTTTGATCCAGTCCAGGCGTTTGGCCTGCTCGGCCCAGAAGGTGTCGGGGTCTTCCACCGATTGGCGGTAAAGGCGGCGGTAATCGTCGTCAGTGAGGGTGGCGGATTGGCTGACGGCCAGGGCATGGGGGTAGTTGCGGATATCGAACATGGCGGGTGGTCCTGCTCTTGTAAGGGGCGATGGACTGCAACGGCTATTCGATAGGACAGTGTAGCTGGGAGAGCTGTTCAACCTGTGCTGGCCTCTTCGCGGGCAAGCCCGCTCCCACAGGGACCGCACAGTGCTTGATGGTTGTGCAGTATCTGTGGGAGCGGGCTTGCCCGCGAAGTGGCCGGCGAAGGTTTCAGATCAGCCGCGGTGACGGCCGCGGAAGTAGTTGATCAGGCCCTGGGTCGAGCCATCTTCGGCGCTGTCTTCCTGGCTGCCGACAAGGCGCTGGTAGACACCCTTGCCCAGCTCTTTGCCCAGCTCCACGCCCCATTGGTCGAAGGCGTTGATGCCCCAGATCACGCTCTGCACGAAGACCTTGTGCTCATACATCGCCACCAGTGCGCCCAAGCGGCGCGGGCTGATGCGCTCGACCACCAGGGTGTTGCTCGGGCGGTTGCCCGGGATCACCTTGTGCGGGGCCAGCTTCTCGATGTCGGCTTCGTTCAGGCCCTTGGCGCGCAGTTCGGTCTCGGCCTCGTCACGGGTCTTGCCGAGCATCAGCGCCTGGCTCTGCGACAGGCAGTTGGCGTACAGCCACTGATGGTGGTCGGCAACCGGGTTGAAGCTCACCACCGGCACGATGAAGTCGGCCGGAATCAGCTGGGTGCCCTGGTGCAGCAACTGGTGGTAGGCATGCTGGCCGTTACAGCCCACGCCACCCCAGATTACCGGGCCGGTGTCGGTCTGCACTGGCGTGCCGTCCTGCAGCACGCTCTTGCCGTTGGACTCCATGTCCAGCTGTTGCAGGTGCTTGGTGATGTTGCGCAGGTAGTGGTCATACGGCAGGATCGCGTGGCTGCGGGCGCCCCAGAAGTTGCCATACCAGACGCCCAGCAAGGCCAGCAGCACCGGCATGTTCTTGTCGAACGGCGCGGTCTGGAAGTGCTGATCCATGGTGTAGGCGCCAGACAGCAGCTCCTTGAAGTTGGCGGTGCCGATGGCCAGGGCGATCGGCAAGCCGATGGCCGACCACAGCGAATAGCGCCCGCCCACCCAGTCCCACATCGGGAAGATGTTCTCTTCACGGATACCGAAAGCCACGGCGGCGGCCTTGTTGCTGGAGACGGCGATGAAGTGGCGATACAGCTCCGCTTCCGAACCGCCCTGGGCCAGGTACCAGGTACGCGCGGCCATGGCGTTTTTCAGCGTTTCGAGGGTATTGAACGACTTCGATGAGACGATGAACAGGGTGGTTTCGGCGCGCAGGTTGGCCGACAGTTCGTGGAACTCGCTGCCGTCGATGTTCGCCAGGTAATGGCAGCGTACGCCGCGTTGCGCGTAGGGCAGCAGTGCTTCGGAGACCAGCTCCGGGCCGAGGAACGAGCCGCCGATGCCGATGTTGACCACGTCGGTGATCGGTTTTTCGCTGTAACCGCGCCACAGGCCGTCGTGGATGCGCCCGACCAGCTCGGTGATCTGGTTGAGCACCTTGTGCACTTCGGGCATCACGTTGACGCCGTTGACGCTGAGCTTGTCACCCACCGGGCGGCGCAGGGCAGTGTGCAACACCGGGCGGCCTTCGGAGGCGTTGATGATCTCGCCGCTGAACATCGACTTGATCGCCTCTTGCAGGCCGACTTCGTTGGCCAGGTTCACCAGCAGGTCCCGGCTTTGCTCGTTGATCAGGTTCTTCGAGTAGTCGAGGAACAGGCCGCAGCTGCTCAGGGAGAACTGGTCAAAGCGATGGGCGTCGGCGGCGAAGGCGTCACGCATGCTGAAGTCTTGCATGGCGTCGCGGTGTTGCTGGAGCGCCTGCCAGGCGGGCAGGGCCGTCACATCATGAGGAGTACGGTAATACGCCATTGCGGAAGGTTCCTTGGTGCGTTGTGAGGCCTTGGACATTGGCCTTGGCTGTCAGTTGCAGGCAGTCATTATAGGCAAAGGCGGCGCGGGGGGAATGGGCAGGCGTGACAGGATATGAAGGGGCATTTGCTGCCCCTTCCGGGCTGCATCACGCGGTCTTGTCTTCCACGTGCAGGTACAGGTTGTCGATCAACCGGGTGTTACCCAGGTAAGCCGCAGCAATCACCACCAGGTCCCGATCATCGATCATGGCCGGGCGCAGGTTCACGGCGTGGCGAATTTCCAGGTAGTCCGGACGAAAACCCGCGGCGCTCAGTTGCGCCTGGCCTTCGGCTACCAGTGCCGCAAAGTCTCGCTGCCCACGACCAAGGGCCGCCCCGATGTGCTGCAGGGTGCGGTATAGCGCAGGCGCGGTAACACGTTGCTCGGGCGTGAGGTAGCCGTTGCGTGACGACAGCGCCAGGCCATCCTCGGCGCGCACGGTCGGCTCGCCGATGATCTGGATCGGCATGTTCAGGTCGCGCACCATGGCGCGGATCACCGCCAGCTGCTGGAAGTCTTTCTCGCCGAACACGGCCAGGTCTGGCTGGACCATGTTGAACAGCTTGCTGACCACCGTCGCCACGCCCTCGAAATGCCCTGGCCGGCTGGCGCCGCACAGGCCTTCGGAGAGTTGCGGCACGCTGACCCGGGTTTGCACGCTCATGCCGTCGGGGTACATCTCGTCGACAGTCGGGGCAAACAGCAAGTTGCAGCCGGCCTGGAGCAACCGTTCCTGGTCGGCGGCCAGGGTGCGCGGGTAGGTGGCGAGGTCTTCGTTGGCGCCGAACTGCAGCGGGTTGACGAAGATGCTGGCAACGACGAAGTCAGCCCGCTGGGCGGCCTTGGTCACCAGGGCGGCATGGCCGCTGTGCAGGTTGCCCATGGTCGGCACGAACGCGATACGCTTGCCTTCGCCGCGAGCGCGGCCAACGGCGGCGCGCAGTTCGCGGACGGTCTTGACTGTGTTCATGCGCTGAACCCGTGTTCGCTGGCGGGGAAGCTTGCGTCCTTGACCGCTGTGACGTAGGCGGCGAGGGCGCTTTCGATGTCCGGCTGGCCGGCCATGAAGTTCTTCACGAACTTCGGTACCCGGCCACTCAGCGACAGGCCGAGCATGTCGTGCAGTACCAGTACCTGGCCATCGGTGGCGCTGCCGGCGCCGATGCCGATCACCGGAATGCTCACGGCCTGGGTGATTTCCGCTGCCAGTTCGCTCGGCACGCATTCGAGCAGCAACATGGCCGCGCCGGCCTGCTCCAGGGCAATGGCATCGGCACGCATCTGCCGCGCCTGGGCTTCCTGACGGCCCTGCACCTTGTAACCGCCCAGCACATTGACGGTCTGTGGCGTCAGGCCCATGTGCGCGCACACCGGCACGCCACGCTCGGCCAGCAGGCGAATGGTCTCGGCCAGCCAGGCGGCGCCTTCGAGCTTGATCATGTGGGCGCCGGCCTGCATCAGCGTGGCGCAGTTGGCGAAGGCCTGCTCGGGGGTGGCGTGCGCCATGAACGGCAGGTCGGCCAGAATCAGCGCGCCATCGTTGCCACGCTTGACGCAGGCGGTGTGGTAGGCCATTTCCGCGGTGCTGACGGGCAGTGTGCTGTCGTGGCCCTGCAGGACCATCCCCAGCGAGTCGCCCACCAGCAACACTTCGACACCGGCCTGGCTGGCGACCTTGGCGAAGGTGGCGTCGTAGCAGGTCAGCATGGTGATTTTTTCACCCTTGGCCTTGAGGCCATGCAGGGTGGTCAGGGTTACTTCAGGCATGTAGGAAAATCCTCGTTCAGGCGCTGTTAAAACGACTGCATACAACGCGTGTAGTCATCTTCCGGAGCGGCACATCATCGCGCGTGATGTTCGGGCACAGGTTCGTCCGGGCCTAAATACGGGTATGCGGCACTTGGGTGCCACACGGGACGCCTATAGTCGTGAGCGAGGTGTGGGAAGTCAATCACCCTGTTACCGCATTGTTACGAACAGGGTGTTACTGGCGTTACCCTTGCCTGGAACGCCCGTATTACAGGCGCTCGAGGCCGACGAACGGGCAGGCGCTGAGCAGTTGCCCAAGGTCGCGGCCATCGGGCAGGCAGAAGCCGTCTGGCACCAGTTCGGCCAGTGGGTACAGCACGAAGGCGCGGGCGTGCATGTGGTAGTGCGGTACCTGCAGGCGCGGCACGTCGATCAGATGATCGCCGAACAGCAGGATATCCAGGTCGAGTGTGCGCGGGCCCCAACGCTCCTTGCGCACACGGCCCTGGTCATTTTCTATCGCCTGCAGGGCGTCGAGCAGGGCCAGCGGTTCGAGCGAGGTGTCGAGCGCCGCCACCGCGTTGGTGTAACGCGGTTGGCCAGGCAGCAGCGAGTCACTGGTGAACAGGCTCGAGGTGGCCACCAGGCGGGTGCCAACGGCCTGGTCGAGCGCCTGGAAGGCGTTTTGCAGTTGTTCTGCAGGTGCATCCAGGTTGCTGCCCAGGCCGATGTAGGCGCGCGTGGTCACTCAGATGCCTCGTCGCCACCACGTTTGCGCTTGCTGGGGCTACGTTTGCGCTTGCGCGGGCCTGCGCTGGTGCCTTCGTCGCGGCTGCCCAGCTCGCGGATCATGTCGCGGCGTTCGCTGTCATTGGCATCCTGGTAGTCAGTCCACCATTGGCCGAGGTCGTCGGTTTCCTCGCCAGCGCTTTCACGCAGCAGCAGGAAGTCGTAACCGGCCCGGAAGCGCGGGTTGTCGAGCAACTGGTCGGCGCGCTTGCCGCTGCGACGGGGCAGACGCTCCTGCATGTCCCAGATCTCGCGGATCGGCAGGGTGAAGCGCTTGGGGATGGCAATGCGCGCGCACTGTTCGGCGATCAGGTCGTGAGCCGCACCGTTCATGGCCGGGATCGGCGGCACACCCTGGTTCTGCAGGTGCAGTACACGGGCCGGCAGGGCTGGCCAGAGCAGCGCGGCGAAGAGGAAGGCCGGTGTGACGGGCTTGCCCTGCTTGACGCGCAGATCGGTGTTGTTCAGTGCCTGGCTGATCAGGGTGTGCGTGTAGGTCGGGCGCTCGTCCAGGGCTTGCGCACTGGCGGGGAACAAGGGCTCGAACAACTGCAGGTCGACCAGCATTTCGAAGGCAATCGCACCCTGGCCGGAGAGGAACAGCTTGAGGCTTTCCTCGAACAGGCGCGCAGGCGGGATTTCGCGCAGCAGCGGGGCCAACTCGCGGATCGGTTGAACCGTGTGCTTTTCGATACCGAAGTCGAGCTTGGCGGCGAAACGCACGGCACGCAGCATGCGCACCGGATCTTCCTGGTAGCGATGGGTCGGGTCGCCGATCAGGCGCAACAGGCGGTTGCGCACATCGTGCACGCCGTTGGCGTAATCGAGGATGCGCTCGCTGACCGGATCGTAGTAGAGGGCATTGATGGTGAAGTCGCGGCGTTGCGCGTCTTCTTCCAAGGTGCCGTACACGTTGTCACGCAGGATGCGACCACTGGCATTGTGCGACGAACGGTGGGTATCACCTTGGTCGTCATCGGAGTGGTGGGCGCGGAAGGTGGCGACTTCGATGATCTCACGGCCGAAATGCACGTGGACCAACTTGAAGCGGCGACCAATGATACGCGCGTTGCGAAACTCGGCACGGACCTGCTCGGGCGTGGCGCTGGTGGCGACGTCGAAATCTTTCGGCGTGATGCCCAGCATCAGGTCGCGGACACAGCCACCGACCAGGTATGCCTGGTAGCCCGCACTCTGCAGGCGCTCTACGATGTTCACCGCATGGCGGCTGAACTGGTGGCGTTGCAGCGAGTGTTGGCTCTTGTTGATCACCTCGGGCGTGGTGCGCCTGTGGTGCTGGCCCGGTACGGGTGGGCGGAACGACTGGAACAGCTTCTTCAGCATGGGATGCACTGTTTGAAGGAATGTTCGGCCAAGAATAGGAGAATGGCCGCATGATGGGCGGGGATTCTAGCATTTACTCAAGGAATGGTGTAGGCGGGTAGCAGGATGCCTGCCAGAAGGGAGAAACGACAAGGGGAGCCTAAGCTCCCCAAGAAGTCGTTGCGTGCTCTTATTATTTTTTTGCTGGGCTTCTTGTTTTTGTTGAGTGCCCTGTCCACAAATCGCAAAGCTTGTGGACGACCCCTAATCCAGGGGTAAAGAGCAAACGGATTGCTTTGGCCGCTGATGTCACGTTGATCTGTCGATCCAACCAGTTCAGGCGCTGCTTTTTAGTGCAGTTTTTGTTGTTCTCTACCTGGTCGTGGGGCAAGCCCCAAACACGCATCCTCTCCAAAAGAATCAGTTAGCTGCGCCTCCGCCGTCTTGTTTTTATTGTGCGTGAGCCGTTTCGTCTTGTTCTTATTCTGAGTTGCAGTGCTTGTTATTGTTTTTGTACTAAGCATATAGCAGGTGCCGTGCCAACTTTTCGAAACCCAATGAAATCAAGGGTTTGAAGGTTTTTGGAGGATCTGGCCGGGCTGAAAATGGTGGGATTTCGTTACCGTACACCTCGGGAACTGTTACGCCTGAAAGCTTGGGTAACAGATTTTTGCGGGTGCTGATGTGTTACCTGGGGTGTGCGTGGTGGTTTTGCCGGCCCTTTCGCGGGCAAGCCCGCTCCCACAAGCATCTGTGGGAGCGGGCTTGCCCGCGAAAGGGCCAGTCAGGCCCGCAGAGTATTACTCGCTGGTAGCGTTGCTCTTGCGCCGCGGGATGCCCAGGCGCTGGCGGCGTTCCCACAGGCATTTGCGGCTGACGCCGAGCTTGCGTGCCAGCTCTGTCTCGGTCATGTGGTCCTGGTGCTCAAGGACGAAGTGCTGGAAGTAGTCCTCCAGCGACAAATCCTCGGTGGGCTCATGGCTGGCATTGCCGGCACCGGCCACGGACAGGGCATTGTCGAGGATGTCGTCGTCGTCCAGGTCGCTCAGTTCGATGTCGATGCCCAGCAGGTCGGCAGAAATTTCCGCGCTCTCGCTGAGAATCACCGCACGCTCCACGGCGTTTTCCAGCTCGCGCACGTTACCCGGCCAGCTGTAGTGACGAATGGCCTGCTCGGCGTCGGCGGCAAAATGCAGGTCATCACGGCCGATGCGCGCGCTCTGACGCGCCAGGAAGGCGCTGGCAATCTCGTTGACGTCGCTGCCGCGCTCACGCAGGGCGGGCAGTTTCAGGGCGATCACATGCAGGCGGTAATAAAGGTCTTCACGGAACTGGCCGGCCTTGGCCAGGTTCTTCAGGTCGCGGTGAGTTGCCGCGATGAGGCGCACGTCGACCTTTTGCGACTGCACCGAGCCCACCCGGCGAATTTCGCCTTCCTGCAGCACGCGCAGCAGGCGCGCCTGCGCTTCCAGCGGTAATTCGCCGATTTCGTCGAGGAACAAGGTGCCGCCGTCCGCCGCTTCCACCAGCCCGGCGCGCCCTGCGCTGGCGCCGGTGAAGGCGCCTTTTTCGTGGCCGAACAGCTCGGACTCGATCAGGGTCTCGGGAATGGCCGCGCAGTTCACCGAAATCATCGGTGCCTTGGCCCGGCGTGACAGGTTGTGCAGGGCGCGGGCGACCAGCTCCTTGCCGGTACCCGATTCGCCCTGGATCAGCACATTGGAGTCAGTCGGCGCGACCTTGCGGATCTTGCTGTACATGTCCTGCATCGGCGGGCACGAGCCGATGATGCCGATCTCGCCATTGGCAGACGCGCTGCTGCCCTTGTCGGCAGCGGCGGCCTTGCCGTTGCTGCGCGGCTCGGCGGCCGGTGCAGCAGCGGGTGCGCTTTGCCGGTCGCGCAGAATGCGTGCCACGGCCTGGAGCATCTCGTCGTGGTCGAAGGGCTTGGCGATGTAGTCCACCGCGCCCATTTTCATCGAGTCCACTGCCGAGCGCAGGCTGGCATAGCTGGTCATGATCAGCACCGGGGTGCCCTGGCCGAGCTTGATCAGCTCGGTGCCAGGTGCGCCGGGCAGGCGCAGGTCGCTGACGATCAGGTCGAAGGTGGCAATGCTGAAGCGTTCCTGGGCTTCCTGCACCGAGCCGGCTTCGCTGACTTGGTACTGGTTCCGCTCAAGCAGACGACGCAAGGCCGAGCGGATGATGGTTTCGTCTTCGACGATCAGAATGTGCGGCATTGATTCAATTCTCTCGACGGTCTCGAATTTCAGGGGACGTCGCTACGACATGCCGGGGCAGGGTCACGCGGATCCGGGTGCCACGTTGCCGTTCGATGTCGGCCGGGCTGTCGATGGTGATTTGCCCATAATGCTCTTCCACGATGGAATAGACCAGAGCGAGCCCCAGTCCGGTTCCTTCGCCCGGGTCCTTGGTGGTGAAGAAGGGTTCGAACAGGCGGTCCATGATGCTTTTCGGTATCCCGCTGCCCTCGTCCTCGACGATCAGATCGACCGTGTGCTCGCTGACTTCGCTGCGCACGCGCACGGCGCTGCCGGGCGGCGACGCATCGCGGGCATTGGAGAGCAGGTTGATCAGCACCTGGGCCAGGCGCTGGGGATCCCCTTCGGCCCAATGTTCCGGGTCGCAGAGGTTGAAGAACTGTACTTCGAAATTGCGCCGGTTCAACGCCAGCAGACCGATGGCATCCTGCGCCACTTCGGCCAGGCACACCGGCTCTTCGCTGTTCTGGTGGCTGCCCCCGGCATGGGCGAAGCTCATCAACGACTGGACGATGCGCGAGACCCTTTTGGTCTGTTCGAGAATCTGGCTCGACAGCTCGGTGATCTCGCCGTCGCCCTCGCGCTCCTCGCGCAGGTTCTGCGCCAGGCAAGCGATGCCGGTGATCGGGTTGCCGATTTCGTGGGCCACGCCTGCGGCCAGGCGGCCGATGCTGGCCAGCCGCTCGGAGTGCACCAGCTTGTCTTCCAGGGCCTGGGTTTCGGTCAGGTCTTCGACCAGCAGCACCAGGCCACTGTTACCCGGTGCCAGTGGCTCGTCGATGGCGGCCTTGTGCAGGTTCAGCCAGCGGGGTTGCCCGTCGAGGGCCAGGCGTTGTTTGTGCAGGTGTTCGTCGGGCACGTCGATGAAGCCTTGCAGCAGGCCGCGCCAGGGTTCGCCGATGGTCACCAGACGCGACCCTACCACGTGCTTGGCTGCAATGCCGGTGAGCTCTTCCATGGCCTTGTTCCACATCAGGATCTCCTGGTCCTTGGCCAGGGAGCAGACGCCCATGGGCAGTTCTTGCAGGGTCTGGCGGTGGTAGCGGCGCAGGGCGTCGAGCTCGGCGGCAAGGCCGGTCAGGCGCGAGTGATAGTCTTCAAGCCGGCTCTCGATGAAGTGAATGTCTTCGGTGACATAGTTTTCGTTGCCGGACTTGTAGGGCAGGAAGGTCTCGACCATGTCCTGGGCCACGCTCGGGCCCATGAGGCCCGAGAGGTTGGCCTCGATGCGATCGCGCAGGCGGCGCAGCGCATAGGGGCGGCGCTCGTCGAACGGCAGGTAGAGGTCGCGCAGGGCCTGTTCGACTTCCTTCTGTGCGGCCTTGGCGCCCAGCGGCTTGGCCAGCTGGGTGGCGAACTCCTGGGGCGAGGCCGCATGCAGCTCGCGGCGCTGGGGCCGGCGCACGTTGTCCACTGCGCACGCTTCGGCGGCGCTGACCTCTTCGCTGCTGGCATTGGTAAACAGCGAGATCAGGGTAAACAGTAAGACGTTGGCCGCCAGCGAGGCGATGGCCGCCATGTGCCAGCTGGTGTCGTCGAGCACATAGATCATGTCCAGCAGCGGGATGTAGAAGCCCTGCAGGTTGCCCAGCAGCGGCAGCAGCATGGTCACCATCCACACCAGGGTGCCGGCCAAAAGGCCGGCGATGAAACCGCGGCGATTGGCGGTCGGCCAGTACAATACCGAGAGCACACCCGGCAGGAACTGCAAGGTGGCGACAAAGGCGACGATGCCCAGGTTGGCCAGGCTTTGGTGGTTGTTCTGGGTCAGGTAGAACATGAAGCCGGCAGTGATGATGGCGACGATCAGCGCGCGACGGGTCCACTTCAGCCAGCGGTAGATGTTGCCTTCGGCTGGCGGCTGGTAGAGCGGCAGCACCAGGTGGTTGAGGGCCATGCCCGAGAGCGCCAGGGTGGTGACGATGATCAGCCCGCTAGCGGCTGACAGCCCGCCGATGTAGGCCAGCAGCGCCAGCGCCTTGTTGTTGGCCGCGATGCCGAGCCCCAGGGTGAAGTACTCCGGGTTGGTGCTGGCGCCCAGGCGCAGGCCGGCCCACAGCACCAGCGGCACGGCCAAGCTCATCAGCAGCAGGAACAGCGGCAGGCCCCAGCTGGCACTGACCAGCGAGCGCGGGTTGAGGTTTTCGGTGAAAGCCATGTGGTACATGTGCGGCATGACGATGGCCGAGGCGAAGAACACCAGCAGCAGGGTACGCCATGGCCCTTCCTGCAGCGGGGTGTGCAGTGCGGCCAGGGCGGTCTGGTTCTGCAGCAGCCAGACTTCCAGCTCGTGCGGGCCGCCGAACACGCCGTACAAGGCGTACAGCCCGATACCGCCCAAGGCGAGCAGTTTGATCACCGACTCGAAGGCAATGGCGAACACCAGCCCTTCGTGCTTCTCGCGCGTGGCGATATGCCGCGAACCGAAGAAGATGGTGAACAGGATGATCAGCGCACAGAACGCGAATGCCACCCTTGCCTTGACGGGCTCGCCGGTCAGGATGCTGATCGAATCGGCGACTGCCTGGATCTGCAGGGCCAGCAATGGCAAGACGCCGATCAGCATGATGAGGGTGGTCAGCGCGCCGGCCCAGGTGCTACGGAAACGAAACGCCAGCAGGTCGGCCAGTGACGATAGCTGATAGGTGCGGGTGATTTTGAGGATCGGGTAGAGCAGCACCGGCGCCAGCAGGAAGGCCCCGGAGACCCCCAGGTAACAGGCCAGGAAGCCATAGCCGTACTGGTAGGCCAGGCCGACCGAGCCATAGAAGGCCCAGGCACTGGCATACACGCCCAGCGACAGGGTGTAGGTCAGCGGGTGGCGAATGATCGAACGGGGAATCAGCCCGCGCTCGCTGATCCAGGCCACGCCGAACAGCACCATCAGGTACGCGGCGCTGATCAGGATCATCTGGGTCAGGCTAAAGCTCATCGGCATCTCGTTGGCTCTGCAGGATGAAGGTGACGACGATCAGGATCAGCCAGAGCAGGTAGGGGCGGTACCAGGCTCCGGTCGGTTCGATCCACCAGTCCATGATGGCCGGGGAGAACAGGTAGATCCCCACGACCAGAAGCAGGACCAAACGATAGATGTACATGCTGGCCTCGATGGTTGGGCGCTGCGGGCTTGGACTTATTATTGGCGCAAAAGATTGGGCGGATGCTAGCGGGAATCGGTGGGGTTAGCCAAGGGTTTGAAATTATTGGGCTTTTGTTTTTGAGCGGTAGGTTGCCTGTGCGGGCCTCTTCGCGGGCAAGCCCGCTTCTACAGGTACTGCACCGCTTGGAAGTACGGTGGAAATCCTGTGGGAGCGGGCTTGCCCGCGAAGAGGCCGTGGAGGACTCAGTGCAAATCAGCCTCTGGCACGGTAGGCCGCTGCGCAATCGCCTCCGGCCGCCACTGCTTGCGGGCTACCGCCAACACTTCAGCCGGCGTTGCCAGCAGCAAGTCGGGATCTGCTTCCTGCCCCAGCGCCCGCAATGCCCGCAACAGCAGCGGTGTAGCATGCTCCGCCTGCAGGGGCGGCGAGCGGTACGACTTGCCCAGCTTGTGCCCATCCGGCTGCACGATCAGCGGAATATGCAGGTAACGCGGCTGCGAGAACCCTAGCAGCTCTTGCAGGTACAGCTGGCGCGGTGTGTTGTCGAGCAGGTCGGCACCGCGCACGATATCGGTAACACCCTGCCAGGCATCGTCCAGCACCACCGCCAGTTGGTACGCATACAGCCCGTCGCGGCGCTGGATGACGAAGTCACCCACCTCGCGGCCCAGGTGCTGTTGGAACTCGCCCTGGACCCGGTCAGTGAAACGGTAGATCAGCTCCGGCACCCTTAGGCGAATCGCCGCGCCTTCGCGCGCATGCCCGGCGTTGCGGCACAAGCCTGGGTAAATGCCGTTGTGCCCTTCCAGCTGCTTGCGCGAGCAGGTACAGGCATAGGCCAGGCCCATGTTGAACAGGCGATCGACCACTGCCGCATAGGCGTCATGACGCAGGCTCTGGAACACCACCTCGCCATCCCATTCCAGCCCGTAGCGTTCCAGGGTCTGCAAGATGGCATCGCGGGCGCCGGGCATTTCCCTGGGCGGGTCGGTATCTTCCATGCGCAGCAGCCAGCGGCCGTTGACGGCGCGGGCATCGAGCCAGGAGGCGAGGGCGGCGACCAGCGAGCCGAAGTGCAGAAACCCGCTGGGGGTAGGGGCGAAGCGCCCGATGTAGCTGGAGTCGTTCATGGTTGTCGTGCGTCTGAAAATGAAACGGGGCGCAAGATGCGCCCCGTTCGGATGGGAAAAGGGTCAGCCTTTGCCGACGGTTTTTTCCTTTTTCTCCGCGATTTCCTTGCAGTCGAAGCACAGGTCGGCGGTCGGACGGGCTTCGAGGCGACGCAGGCCGATCTCGATGCCGCAGGAGTCGCACCAGCCGTATTCTTCGTCCTGGATCTTCTGCAGGGTCTTGTCGATCTTCTTGATCAGCTTGCGCTCGCGGTCGCGGTTGCGCAGTTCAAGGGCGAATTCCTCTTCCTGGCTGGCACGGTCGGCCGGGTCAGGGAAGTTGGCCGCTTCGTCCTTCATGTGGGTCACGGTCTGGTCCACGCTCGTCATCAACTCAAGCTTCCAGGCACCCAGAAGTTTGGTGAAATGCTTGCGCATGGGCTCCCCCATGTACTCCTCGCCCTTGGTTTCTTTATAGGGCTCTACACCGTACATGGACTGACTGGTTTTTTGCTTTTCTACGGTGGACATGAATAGACCGCCTCTTACTCATCTGATCCAATGCGCAGGATGCTCCATCTCCGGCACCCGCCGGCCCTGCGACTGCGAGCCGCCGAACTTACCAGATAGATCGGGGGTGCGCTACCCCGCCCGATCCTGCTAATTGACAGCGGCGCGAGCCACACGTTCGGTCGCATGCAGAGGTAGAATCTCCAGTTTAGACCCAATTGAGAGAAGGTCATGGCCCACCCATACAGTGCGCGCAGTCGCGCCATCGAACCCTTTCACGTTATGGCGTTGCTGGCGCGGGCCAACGAGCTGCAAGCGGCCGGCTTTGATGTGATCCACCTGGAAATCGGCGAGCCGGACTTCACCACGGCGGCGCCTATCGTCGAGGCTGGCCAGGCCGCATTGGCCGCAGGCCACACCCGCTATACCGCCGCCCGTGGCCTGCCGGCGCTGCGTGAGGCCATCGCCGGCTTCTATGGGCAGCGTTACGGGCTCAGTGTCGACCCCGAGCGCATTCTGATCACTCCGGGTGGCTCGGGCGCGCTGTTGCTGGCCAGCAGCCTGTTGGTGGACCCGGGCAAGCACTGGCTGCTGGCCGACCCTGGCTACCCGTGCAACCGGCACTTCCTGCGCTTGGTAGAAGGTGGCGCGCAACTGGTGCCGGTGGGGCCGGAGGTCAATTATCAACTGACCGCCGACTTGGTCGAGCGCCACTGGGACAAGGACACGGTCGGTGCCCTGGTCGCCTCGCCGGCCAACCCCACCGGAACGGTGCTGAACCGTGACGAGCTGGCCAGCCTGTCGCGTGCCACCCGTGAACGCCACGGCCACCTGGTGGTGGACGAGATCTATCACGGGCTGACCTACGGCATGGACGCCCCGAGTGTGCTGGAAGTGGACGATGGCGCCTTTGTGCTCAATAGTTTTTCCAAGTATTTCGGCATGACCGGCTGGCGCCTGGGGTGGCTGGTGGCACCACCTGGCGCGGTGGCGGACCTGGAAAAACTCGCGCAGAACCTGTACATCAGCGCACCGAGCATGGCCCAGCATGCCGCGCTGGCGTGTTTCCAGCCGCAAACCCTGGCGATTCTGGAAGCGCGTCGTGCCGAGTTTGCCCGCCGTCGCGACTACCTGTTGCCTGCCCTGCGCGAATTGGGCTTTGGCATTGCGGTGGAGCCCCAGGGGGCTTTCTACCTGTATGCCGACATCAGCGCCTTTGGCGGTGATGCCTTCGCGTTCTGCCGGCACTTCCTCGAAACCGAGCACCTGGCATTTACCCCTGGCCTGGATTTTGGCCGCCATCTGGCCGGGCATCATGTGCGCTTTGCCTACACCCAGAGCCTGCCGCGCCTGGAGCAGGCGGTGCAGCGTATCGCCCGCGGCTTGCGCAGCTGGCAGGGCTGAGGGTGTTCTTTCCGCCACTTGAGCAGGGGCGCCTGCTGCGCCGGTACAAACGGTTTCTCGCGGACATCGAACTGGCCAATGGCGAGCAGTTGACCATTCACTGCCCGAACACCGGGTCCATGCTCAACTGCATGCGCGAAGGCGGGCAGGTGTGGTTCAGCCGCTCCAACGACCCCAAGCGCAAGCTGCCGGGCACCTGGGAAATCAGCGAAACGCCCCAGGGGCGCCTGGCCTGCGTGAACACCGGGCGCGCCAATGCGCTGGTTGAAGAAGCGTTGCGTGCAGGGGTCATCAGCGAACTGGCCGGTTTCACTGCGCTCAGGCGTGAAGTGGCCTATGGCGAAGAGGGCAGCCGCATCGATTTTCGCCTGGAGTTCGACACCGGCCCGGCCTATGTCGAGGTCAAGAGCGTGACCCTGGGCTACCCGGACACTGGCGTCGCCGCCTTCCCCGACGCCGTCACCCAACGCGGCGCCAAGCACCTGCGCGAACTGGCAACGTTGGCCCGCCAGGGTATTCGAGCGGTGCAGCTGTATTGCGTGAACCTGACCGGGATCGACGCCGTGCGCCCGGCAGAGGAAATCGACGCGGCCTACGCCCAGGCATTGCGCGTTGCCGCGGCTGATGGGGTGGAGGTGTTGGCCTACGGCACTCAACTGGATGCCGAACGCATCGTCATCGACCGCCGATTGCCGGTGCTGCTCAACCCTTGAGCCAGATGCCTTGGCTGTCTTCATGGCAGCCCAGGCTCTGCAGCCCGTCGCCTTCGCAAGGCCCGGCCACGCATTCGCCACTTTCTATCAGGAACAAGGCGCCATGATGGGCGCAGTGAATCAGGCTGGCGCTGTCATCGAGAAAGGCATCCGCAGCCCAATTCAAGGGGATGCCCCGGTGCGGGCAGCGGTTGCGATAAAGGTACACCTGGCCCTGGCGGCGCACGCCGAGCAGGTCGACGCCGTCTACGCTGAAGGCGCGGCTGTGGCCCTCGGCCAACGCGCTGGAGGTACAAAGGAAGTGCATGGCTAGGACGGCTCATGAAACAAGTGATGGCTTGACGCTTCAATGCGAATAATTATCAAATTGCCCGCATTCGATGCGCCCAGCCGTCTATGGTGCGCAGTTACGCCGCCCGCCACAAGGCGCGCGGCCCGCCTTCAGAAGGAAATCCGATGATGCGCCGTCCCGCCGCCCTGATCGCCCTGTGCGCAGGCTTAGTGCTTTCCACCCAGGCCCTGGCTGCCGAATTGCCGCAGCGTTGGGTTAGCGCGGGTGGCGCGCTGAGCGAGTGGGTCACTGCGCTGGGCGGCGAATCGCGTCTGGTCGGTGTCGATACCACCAGCCAGCACCCTGAATCATTGAAGGCGCTGCCGAGCGTGGGCTATCAGCGCCAGTTGTCCGCCGAAGGCATTCTCAGCCTGCGCCCTGACGTGCTGATAGGCACTGAAGAAATGGGCCCACCACCGGTGCTGGCGCAGATCCGCAAGGCTGGCGTGCGGGTCGAACTGTTCTCGAGCAGGGCCGAGCTCGATGCGGTGGATGAAAACCTCAAGCATCTGGGGCAATTGCTTGGCGCTGAGCAACAAGCCACTGAGCTGGCAGCGGACTATCGCCAGCAGCTGGATGCCCTGCAGGCCAAGGTCAAGCAAGCCCAGGCAGGCCAGAAAGCGCCCGGGGTGTTGCTGCTGGTCGGCCATGCCGGTGCCAAGCCGTTGATCGCAGGCCAAGGCACTGCCGGCGATTGGCTGCTGCGCCAGGCCGGGGCGCGCAACCTGGCGCAGCATCAGGGCTACAAGAACTTCTCCAACGAGGCGCTGGCAGCGCTGGACCCGGATGTGGTGGTGTTCTCCGACCGTGCGTTGGCCGACGAGCAAGCCCTGCAGGCGCTGCTCAAGGAGAACCCGGCGCTGGCGGCCTCCCGCGCGGTGCATGAGCAACGCCTGGTGTCGCTCGACCCAACGCTGCTGGTGGGCGGGCTTGGGCCACGCCTGCCAGCGACCCTGCGCACGCTGGCTGGTGCTTTCTACCCGGCGGCCAAGGTCAGCTTCGCGCAATGAAGCAGCGCGTACAGCCACGCACACTGATCGTCTGCCTGAGCCTGCTGTGCCTGTTGGCGGTGTGGCTGTCCCTGGCCCTGGGCCCAGTCAGCCTGCCGCTGTTCGATACCTTGCGTGCCGGCCTGCGGTTGCTGGGCCTGCCCGTGGCCGGCGATGGCCTGCAGCAGGCCGAGATGATCCTCGGGCAGATTCGCCTACCGCGCACGCTGCTGGGGCTAGCGGTCGGTGCGGTGCTGGCGTTGTCGGGTGTGGCCATGCAGGGCCTGTTCCGCAACCCGCTGGCTGACCCTGGGCTGGTGGGCGTCGCCGCCGGAGCCGCAATGGGCGCTGCGGTGGCCATTGTGGGCGGCAGCTGGTTTGGCGGAATGCCGGAGGTGCTCGCGCCTTATCTGTTGTCGCTGTGTGCCTTTATCGGGGGGCTTGGGGTGACCGCACTGGTCTATCGCCTGGGGCGGCGTGACGGCCAGACCAATGTCGCCACGATGTTGCTGGCCGGTGTGGCGATGACAGCACTGGGGGGCGCGGCGGTGGGCCTGTTCTCCTACCTGGCCGATGATGCCACCTTGCGCACACTGACCTTCTGGAACCTGGGCAGCCTCAACGGCGCCAGCTACGAGCGGCTGTGGCCGCTGCTGATGGTGGTTGCCGGCGTAGCGCTGTGGTTGCCGCGCCGGGCGCGAGCGCTTAACGCTTTGCTGCTAGGGGAGTCGGAGGCACGGCACCTGGGCATCGAGGTGGAGCGGCTCAAGCGCGAACTGGTGTTCTGCACCGCGTTAGGGGTGGGGGCGGCGGTGGCCGCCGCAGGGCTGATCGGTTTTATCGGCCTGGTGGTACCGCACCTGGTGCGCCTGCTGGCAGGGCCCGACCACCGCGTGGTGTTGCCCGCCTCGCTGTTGGCCGGGGGCGTTCTGATGCTGTTCGCCGACCTGGTGGCGCGGCTGGTGCTGGCGCCTGCCGAACTGCCGATCGGCATTGTCACTGCCTTCATCGGGGCGCCGTTTTTCCTGATTTTGCTGATTCGAGGGCGCAGCTGATGTTGCAAGTCGAGGGCCTGCACCTGCGGCGGGGAAGCAACGAGGTTTTGCATGATATCCACCTGCAATTGAACCCAGGGCAGGTAGTGGGCGTGCTCGGCCCCAATGGGGCGGGCAAGAGCAGCCTGCTGGGGGTGTTGTGTGGCGAATTGGCGCCAGGCCAGGGCCGGGTGACCTTGCAGGGCCGGCCCTTGGCCGATTGGGCCGGTCAGGCGCGGGCACAGTGCCTGGCGGTGCTGCCGCAGGTGTCCAGCCTGGGCTTTTCGTTCCGGGTCGAGGAAGTGGTGGGCATGGGGCGGATGCCGCATGGCAGTGGCCAGGTGCGGGACGCCGAGATCGTCGAAGCGGCCTTGCGTGCGGCGGATGCCTGGCACCTGCTGGGGCGCAGCTACCTGGCGTTGTCGGGCGGTGAGCGGCAGCGGGTGCACCTGGCCCGTGTGCTGGCGCAGCTGTGGCCAGGTGAGCTGGGTACTACGCTGCTGCTTGACGAGCCGACCTCGATGCTCGACCCGCTGCATCAGCACACGACCCTGCAAGCGGTACGATGCTTTGCCGACCGAGGCGCTGCGGTGCTGGTGATCCTGCATGACCTGAACCTGGCGGCACGCTACTGTGACCGTATCCTGTTGCTCGAACAGGGCCGCTGCCATGCCCTGGCATCCCCCGACGAAGTGCTGACGCCTGGGGCATTGAAGGCGGTGTTCGGTATCGATGTGCTGGTACAGGCTCATCCGGAGCGGGGCCATCCGCTGATCATCACGCGTTAGGAGGGATTACCGATGCGCCATCCATTGCTGTCCGGTCTTTCGCTGTGCCTGGTGTTGGCGCTGGGCGGATGCCAGGCCAGCCTGCCGCCGTTGCCTGGCTGGCAGAGTACTGAAGGGCGCGAGCATGCGCAGTTGGGGCAAATCAAAGACCTGGCCAGCGGGCAGCTCATCAGCCCAGAACAACTGGTCACGCGGCTGGCCGATGCGCCGCGTGTGCTGGTAGGGGAGAAGCACGACAACCCCGACCACCACGCACTGCAGTTGTGGTTGTTGCAGGCCCTGCAGAGCCGGCGCGTTCAAGGTAGCCTGTTGATGGAGATGCTGCAGCCTGAACAGCAGCCGCTGGTCGACAAACTTGAGGCTCAGCCACAGTTGCCCGCGGACTTGCCCAAGGCGTTGGCGTGGGAAGAGGGCTGGGACTGGCAGTTGTACGGCCCGCTGGTGACGCAGGCCTTGCAACACGGCATCCCGCTGCTGGCCGCCAACCTTTCACCTGGGCAGATGCGCCACGCCTACCGGCACCCGGTTCCGTTACCGGGGGCACAGTCCAATGCGCCTAGAGTCAAGGCCGCGTTGCTTGAGCAGGTGCGTGCCGGGCACTGCGGCTTGCTGCCACAAAGCCAGCTGCCGGCCATGCTTGCCGTTCAGCAGCAGCGCGACAGGCGAATGGCCGAACGGTTGATGAAGGCCCCGCAGCCGGCCTTGCTGCTGGCTGGTGCGTACCATGTGCGCAAGGATCTGGGGGTGCCGTTGCACCTGGCTGACCTGGGCGCGCAGGGGCGCAGCGCGGTGTTGCTGCTGGCAGAGGTGGGCGAGACGGTCGAGGCGGGCATGGCTGATTATGTGTGGTACACGGCAGCCATGCCTGAACAGGACTATTGCGCTCAACTGCGCAAGTAACGTTACGGGTATCGGCGCTGTCACCCGCGCGCGGTGCAAAACCGCCAGGCAAAAAAAGACCCGGCAAAGAGCCGGGTCAATAACCGTGATTAGCCTGATGAGGAGATAATCTGAGAGTCCGAACCAGGGGCTTTCAGTTTATCCAACCAGTCTCGCGACCAGTTGTGATAATCATAACGATTCTCATTTCGGAGTCAATCCCCCTCGCACGTTTATTTCGAATTTTTTTGCGAAGGGTTTTTTGCATCCAGTTGTTGATTGAGCGCTTCCTTTCGTTCGATCGGCAAATCATTCCAGTGCATGTCCAACAAAGCGCCTTCTATGGCATACAACAGCACTTTAGAGGCCCGGAATCCCCGCGTTTTCACGGCCTGGTACGCACCAACCGCACCCAGGCGGCGCAAATCCGACGCACTGTGGATACCGGCCGCGTGCAACCACTGCGCAGAGGTCTTGCCAAGATTCTTCAGATGCTGCAATTCATCGTTCATCGAGCCTCCTTGCGATGGCTGAACGGGTCTTGGGGGATAAATCGCGAGCAGGTCAGAGAGGAGTGTAGCGGGGGTTGGAAAATGCGCGGCTTTTTGCCATCTGTGGCGACGAGTAGGCCGGGATACGGGGCCTTGGGGCTTGTCAGTAGCGGCCTCTTCGCGGCTAAACGAAGAGGCCGGCAGCCTTACAGGCCTGGCAAGCGCTGACGCACCTGCTCGATCACCTGATCCATGCTGGCAGCGTCTTGAGTGTCGACGCGCTTGCTGACCCGCTGTTCTTCCTCGCTCAGCGCATCACGGCTGGCCTGCTGCGCCTTGACCACCTCCAGCGTAGCGTCCGACGGGTCGGTGTTTTCGGCCTGGCGCTGCGCCAGCCAGCTGGCAATGACCGCTTCCGGTGCCTGGCAATCGAGGATCAGGAAGGGCACGCCGGTCTGGTTGGCGACATCCGCCGCAGCCTGACGATGTGCATGCTTGAGGTAGGTGGCATCCAGCACGACCGGGAAGCCGGCCCGCAAAATGGTCGCCGCCACCTCGTGCAACCGTTGGTAGGTGGCAGCACTGGCCTGCTGGTCATAGATGCCGGCAGTCAGCTGGCCAGCGTTCGCGTGTGGCTGTTCGCCGAACAGGCGCTTGCGTTCCACATCTGAGCGCACGCGAACGGCCCCCAGGGCCTCGACCAGGCGCATCGCCACGTGGCTCTTGCCCACTGCCGAGACGCCATGGGTGATAGCCAGCAGCCGCGAAGGGATGGCGCTGTAGCTTTCTGCCAGGTTGGCGTAGTTGCGGTAGGTGCGCAGGGTCGTGGCCCGCTGCACGCCATCGGCATTGGCCGGCATGCTGAACAGTGCCACCTTGGCCCGTACCAGAGCGCGATAGGCTTTATAGAAGTTGAGCACTTCCAGGCCTTCATAGTCGCCAGTCAGCTCCAGGTATTGGCTGATGAAGCGGCGCGCCAGGCACTTGAGGCCGCGATCTTCCAGGTCCATGGCGAGGAAGCCGGTGTCGGCCCAGACATCGGTCATGCGGAACGGTTCGTTGAACTCGATGCAGTCGAAGATCACCACCTTGCCGTCGATCAGGGTGGCGTTGCCCAGGTGGATGTCACCGTGGCATTCGCGGGTGAAACCGTTGGCTTTGCGCGCTTCGAACAGGCCTTTCAACCGCTCGAAGCTGCTGCGTGCCCAGGCCTGAAGGTTATCCAGTTGCAACAGGTCGGCCTTGTCGCTGAGGAACGGTCGGATCTGTTCGAAGTTCTGCTCGACCGGCGCCATCACGCTTTCAGGTGAGCCGTAAGGTTGCTCAGCCGGGACCTTGGGGGTCTGCAGGTGGAATTCGGCAATCTGCCGGGCCATCTGGTCGATGTGCTCGGCGTTGAGCTCGCCGTTGGCTTGCAGGGTGCTGAGCATTTGCCCCTGGGGGAACTGGCGCATTTTTAGCGCGTATTCGATAGCCACACCCTCACCGCCGATTTGCGGTGCTTCGGCGCTGCCGGTGATCGGCAAGACTTCCAGGTACAGGCCTTCGGTCAGGCGCTGGTTCAGGCGCAGTTCTTCGTTACAGAAATGCTCGCGCTGAGCCAGGTTGGTGAAGTCGAGGAAGCCGAAGTTCATCGGTTTCTTGACCTTGTAGGCGTACTCGCCAGTGAGCAGGACCCAGGAGATATGCGTCTCGATGAGTTGGAACCCATCCACGGGGTGAGGGTAGAGGGCTGGGTTCTGCAACGCAGTGATAAGAGCTTGGCTCACGGGAAATCCTTCCGGGGGCAGGGAATTCGAATGCGCCATTATGGTCAATGGTGCCGTCCCTGCATACCGCCGAGGGCGCCTGCCCAGCCATTACAAAGTGCGTATAATCCGCCGCCATGACTCGAACTCGAAACGCTCGTACCCCTCAGAAACGCCCGACCGGCCGCTCTCGCGCCTGGCTAGGCTGGGCTTTGAAGCTCAGCCTGGTCGGCCTGGTGATCCTCGCCGGCTTCGCGGTTTACCTCGACGCTGTCGTCCAGGAGAAGTTCTCTGGCAAGCGCTGGACCATCCCGGCCAAGGTCTATGCTCGCCCACTGGAGCTGTTCGTCGGCCAGAAGCTGAGCAAAAACGACTTCCTCACCGAACTCGACGCCCTGGGCTATCGCCGTGAAAGCGCAGCCAACGGCCCGGGCGCGGCGGCGGTCAACGGTAATACCGTCGACCTCAATACCCGTGGCTTCCAGTTTTACGAGGGGATGGAGCCGGCGCAGTTCGTTCGCGTGCGCTTCTCTGGCGATTACGTTGCGGGGCTGTCCGGCGCCAACGGCGGCAAGCTTGATGTAGTGCGCCTTGAGCCGCTGATGATCGGCGGCATTTACCCGAAAAACCTTGAGGATCGCATCCTGATCAAGATCGATCAGGTACCGCCGTACCTGCTCGAAACCCTGGTGGCAACGGAGGACCGTGACTTCTACAGCCACTTCGGCGTGTCGCCCAAGTCCATCGCCCGGGCGGTCTGGGTCAACACCTCGGCCGGCTCCATGCGCCAGGGGGGGAGTACCCTGACCCAGCAGTTGGTGAAGAACTTCTACCTCACCAGCGAACGCAGCCTCAGCCGCAAGCTGACCGAAGCGATGATGGCCGTGCTGCTGGAGCTGCACTACGACAAGCGCGAGATCCTCGAGGCCTACCTCAACGAAGTGTTCGTCGGCCAGGACGGTCAACGTGCGGTGCACGGCTTTGGCCTGGCCAGCCAGTTCTTCTTCAGCCAGCCGCTGTCCGAGCTCAAGCTGCACCAGATCGCGTTGCTGGTGGGCATGGTCAAGGGGCCGTCCTACTACAACCCGCGGCGTTACCCTGACCGCGCCCTGGCCCGCCGGAACCTGGTGCTCGACCTGCTGGCCGAGCAGGGCGTGGCGAGCAAGGACGTGATCGAGGCCGCGAAGAAAATGCCACTGGGCGTGACCAAGCGCGGCAGCCTGGCCGACAGCTCGTTCCCGGCCTTCCTCGACCTGGTCAAGCGCCAGTTGCGCCAGGACTACCGCGACGAAGACTTGACCGAAGAAGGCCTGCGCATCTTCACCAGTTTTGACCCGATCCTGCAGATGAAGGCCGAGACCTCCATGAACGAGACCTTCAAGCGCCTGTCCGGGCGCAAGGGGGCGGACGAGGTCGAGTCGGCGATGGTCGTGACCAACCCGGAAACCGGGGAAGTCCAGGCGTTGATCGGCAGCCGCCAGTCGGGCTTTGCCGGCTTCAACCGGGCCATTGACGCAGTGCGGCCGATTGGCTCGCTGGTCAAACCGGCGGTGTACCTGACCGCATTGGAGCAACCGAGCAAATACACCCTGACCAGCTGGGTGCAGGATGAACCGTTCTCGGTCAAGGGTGCCAACGGCCAGGTCTGGCGCCCGCAGAACTACGACCGCCGTCCCCATGGCACCATCTACCTGTACCAGGGCCTGGCCAACTCCTACAACCTGTCGACCGCCAAGATCGGCCTGGAAGTGGGTGTGCCCAATGTGATCAAGACCATCGGTCGACTGGGTGTGAATGTCGACTGGCCGGCCTTCCCGGCGATGCTGCTGGGTGCCGGTGGCATGTCGCCGATGCAGGTCGCGACCATGTACCAGACCATCGCCAACGGCGGCTTCAATACACCGATGCGCGGTATCCGCAGCGTGCTCACGGCTGAAGGGTCGCCGCTCAAGCGTTATCCGTTCCAGATCCAGCAGACCTTCGACCCAGGCTCCATCTACTTGGTACAGAACGCCATGCAGCGGGTGATGCGCGAAGGCACCGGCCGTTCGGTGTACAACGTGTTGCCACGCTCGCTGACCTTGGCAGGCAAGACCGGTACCAGTAACGACTCGCGTGACAGTTGGTTCTCCGGCTTCAGCCAGGACCTGCTGGCGGTGGTGTGGATGGGCCGCGACGACAACGGCAAGACGCCGTTCACCGGGGCCACTGGCGCCCTGCAGGTCTGGACCAGCTTCATGAAGAAGGCCGACCCGCTGCCGCTGGACATGCCGCAGCCAGACAACGTCGTGCAAGCCTGGATTGATCCGTACAGTGGGCAAGGTTCCGATGGCAGCTGTCCGGGAGCGGTGCAGATGCCGTATATTCGCGGGAGCGAACCGCCCGCCGGGGCGACCTGTGGCGGTGAGCAGAATCCGGCAGAATCGGTCATGGACTGGGTCAAAGGCTGGATGAATTAAGCACGAGCTGCATTGATGAGGTGTGAAGTGAATAAGTGGCTGTTTCCTGCCTTGACGGCGTTGGCGGTGCTCCAGGGTTGCTCCAGCGTCCAGCGTGGCAATATCCCGGTGGTCGATTCGAGCACCCGCGTGTCCAACAGTGAACGCGTAACGGCCAACCGCTCGGCGGCTGGCATGAACAGCGGCACCTCACAAGCGCAATCGCTGCCTGAGGACTCCGGCGTCACGGTGATGATCCCGCAGGGTGCCGGTGCCTCCAGCATCCAGACGTTCCCGGCCGGCAATGGGGTGGCGCCAATCAGCACCACGCCAATTACCCCTGGCCCGATCACCCCAGGCCCGATCTCGACCGGGCCGATGACCACCAATCCCAACCCGATCGCCGACGAACCGTTCGACATCGCGTCGATGAACAGCACGGCGAAAGCGCCCAGCGCGCCGACCGGCATTCCGCGCAGTGGCGCTGCATCCGGTGGCCTGTCTGCCGACGAGCAACTCGACGGGCCCGTGCTGGCGCTGTTGACGACTGCCCAGCAACAGCAGGTCAGTGGTGATTTCAACGGTGCCTCGTCGAGCCTGGAACGCGCTCAGCGTATCGCCCCGCGTGAACCACAAGTGCTGTTCCGCCTGGCCCAGGTGCGCCTGTCCCAGGGTGACGCAGCGCAGGCCGAGCAGTTGGCACGTCGAGCCCTGACCTACGCCAATGGCCGTCCCGACCTGCAGGCCGAACTGTGGAACACCATCGCCCAGGCACGTGAGAAACAAGGCGACAGTGCCGGTGCGGCGCTGGCGCGGCAGAAGGCGCGAGTGAATTCTTGATGATCGAGCAACGCATTCTGGACATCGCCGACCATCTGCTGCTGATCGAGCGTGAGTTGATCGTGCAAGGCTGGTGGGACGATGAGCCGCCAAGCGATGAGGCACTGGAGAGCACGGTGCCGTTTGCCGTCGATACCATGAGCTTCGAGCAGTGGCTGCAATGGATCTTCCTGCCACGCATGAAGATCATCATCGAGCTCGGTCAGGCGCTGCCCAATGCCTCGGGCATTCTGGTGATGGCCGAAACGGTGTTCACCGATCGCCCCGAGCAGAGTCGCGAGCTACGGCGCCTGCTAGCAGAGTTCGATCAATTGATCGCTTCTGGAGCCTGATTTCTTCTCTTTTTCCTTCAAGGGCCGCAGATTGTGGCCCTTTTTTATGGAAATCTTCTTAATTCTGCTGCTGGTATCCTTTTTAGTGGTGGCAGGGATTCATCTTGAGGAAAAATTGGCAATAATTTTTCTTGACTTGTAGCCGCCAAATCACAAGAATCCAACTTCCGCTGTAGAGGGACTGCCAGAAGCAGACCCGCTAAGCAGATCATGAGGCGCACACCCGCGCCGACCTGTTACACCCCGCAACGCGTTACCTCGCGCTGGGTGGGAAAACCCCGCAACACTCTGGGGCTCTCCCAATACTTGCTCAGTCAGTGCTGACGTTCGCTCATGCTCTGCTTGGCAGTAAACCTATTAAGACCCGTCCACTAGGGACGGTATTCTGGCGTTTTAGAG
This sequence comes from Pseudomonas putida, assembly GCF_025905425.1. Lineage (NCBI taxonomy): Bacteria > Pseudomonadati > Pseudomonadota > Gammaproteobacteria > Pseudomonadales > Pseudomonadaceae > Pseudomonas > Pseudomonas putida. The sequence goes on from NZ_CP109603.1 coordinate 6,132,948, forward strand.
GTGAACAACGTGGAGCTTTTATCTGGCGCTGAGATGGTCGTCCGCTTTTTGCGTGACGAAGGCGTTAAGCACATCTACGGGTACCCTGGTGGTGCTCTCCTTCATGTTTATGACGCCCTGTTCAAGGAACCGGAAGTCGAACACATCCTGGTTCGCCACGAACAGGCTGCGACCCATATGGCGGACGGCTACGCCCGTGCCACCGGCAAGGCCGGTGTTGTGCTGGTAACCTCCGGCCCGGGTGCGACCAATGCCATTACCGGTATTGCCACCGCCTACATGGATTCGATTCCGATGGTCATCCTGTCCGGCCAGGTGCCTAGCACCATGGTGGGTACCGATGCCTTCCAGGAAACCGACATGATCGGTATCTCGCGGCCGATCGTGAAGCACAGCTTCATGATCAAGAACGCCACCGAGATTCCGGAAGTACTGAAAAAAGCCTTCTACCTGGCGCAATCCGGCCGTCCTGGCCCGGTCGTGGTCGACATTCCAAAAGATATGACCAACCCGGCCGAGAAGTTCGAGTACGTCTATCCGAAGAAGGTCAAGCTGCGCTCCTACAGCCCGGCGTTACGTGGCCACTCCGGCCAGATCCGCAAGGCCGCCGAGATGCTGCTGGCTGCCAAGCGCCCGATCGTCTATGCCGGTGGTGGCGTGATCCTCGGTGGCGGCTCCGAAGCCCTGACCGAAATCGCCAAGTCGCTGAACCTGCCGGTTACCAATACCCTCATGGGTCTGGGTAGCTACCCGGGTACCGACCGTCAGTTCGTCGGCATGCTCGGCATGCACGGCAGCTTCACGGCCAACATGGCCATGCACAACGCAGACGTCATCTTTGCCGTCGGTGCGCGCTTCGATGACCGTGTGGTCAACGGCCCGGCCAAGTTCTGCCCGAATGCCAAGATCATCCACATCGACATCGACCCGGCGTCGATTTCCAAGATGATCAAGGCCGACGTGCCTATCGTGGGCCCGGTCGACAGCGTCCTGACCGAGATGCTCGGCATCCTCAAGGAAATCGGCGAGCAGCCTGACAAGGCCGCCCAAGAAGCCTGGTGGAAGCAGATCGATGAATGGCGTGGCGACGGCGACCTGTTCCCCTACAACAAGGGTGATGGCAGCGTCATCAAGCCGCAGACCGTGATCGAAACCCTGTGCGAAGTGACCAAAGGCGATGCCTTTGTTACCTCCGACGTGGGCCAGCACCAGATGTTCGCGGCGCAGTACTACCGCTTCAACAAGCCGAACCGCTGGATCAACTCCGGTGGCCTGGGCACCATGGGCTTCGGTTTCCCGGCGGCCATGGGCGTCAAGCTCAACTTCCCGGATCAGGACGTGGCGTGCGTCACCGGCGAAGGCAGCATCCAGATGAACATCCAGGAACTGTCCACCTGCATGCAGTACGGTTTGCCGGTGAAAATCGTCAACCTGAACAACGGTGTGCTGGGCATGGTCCGTCAGTGGCAGGACATGGCGTACAACGGCCGTCACTCGCACTCCTATGTCGAGTCGCTGCCTGACTTCATCAAGTTGGCCGAGGCCTATGGCCATGTGGGTATCCGCATCACCAGCCTGAAGGACCTCAAGCCGAAGCTGGAAGAGGCTTTCGCGATGAAAGACCGCCTGGTGTTCATCGACATCGCGGTTGACCGTACCGAGCACGTCTATCCGATGCAGATCAAGGATGGCTCGATGCGTGACATGTGGCTGAGCAAGACGGAGCGTACCTGATATGCGGCACATTATTTCCCTGCTGCTGGAAAACGAACCCGGTGCCTTGTCTCGCGTCGTTGGCCTGTTCTCCCAGCGTAACTACAACATTGAAAGCCTGACCGTGGCGCCGACCGAAGACCCGACCCTGTCGCGTCTGACGCTGACCACCGTTGGCCATGACGAAGTGATCGAGCAGATCACCAAGAACCTGAACAAGCTTGTCGAAGTGGTAAAGCTTGTCGACCTGTCGGAAAGTGCTCACATCGAGCGCGAACTGATGCTGGTCAAGGTTAAGGCCACCGGAGCCCAGCGCGCCGAGATCAAGCGCACCACGGATATCTTCCGTGGCCAGATCGTCGATGTGACCGCCAGTGTGTACACCGTGCAACTGAGCGGCACCAGCGACAAACTGGACAGCTTCATCCAGGCCATCGGCACTGCATCGATTCTCGAAACCGTGCGCAGTGGCGTCACCGGCATTGCCCGTGGCGACAAAGTGCTCAGCATCTAAATTCAAAAATTAGCGATGGCTCCGCAGGGGCCGAGATATAACCAGGGGTATTTTCATGAAAGTTTTCTACGATAAAGACTGCGACCTTTCCATCATCCAGGGTAAGAAAGTCGCCATCATCGGTTACGGCTCCCAAGGTCACGCCCAGGCGTGCAACCTGAAAGACTCCGGTGTAGACGTTACCGTCGGTCTGCGTAAAGGCTCGGCCACCGTTGCCAAAGCTGAAGCCCACGGCCTGAAAGTTGCCGACGTGGCTACCGCTGTCGCTGCTGCCGACCTGGTCATGATCCTGACCCCGGACGAGTTCCAAGGCGCTCTGTACAAGAACGAGATCGAGCCGAACATTAAGAAAGGCGCAACCCTGGCCTTCTCCCACGGCTTCTCGATTCACTACAACCAAGTCGTGCCGCGTGCCGACCTCGACGTGATCATGATCGCGCCGAAAGCCCCGGGCCACACCGTTCGCTCCGAATTCGTCAAAGGCGGCGGCATCCCTGACCTGATCGCTATCTACCAGGACGCTTCGGGCAATGCCAAGAACGTTGCGCTGTCCTACGCCGCTGGCGTCGGTGGCGGCCGTACCGGCATCATCGAAACCACCTTCAAGGACGAGACTGAAACCGACCTGTTCGGCGAGCAGGCTGTTCTGTGTGGCGGTACCGTAGAGCTGGTCAAAGCCGGTTTCGAAACCCTGGTCGAAGCGGGCTACGCGCCAGAAATGGCCTACTTCGAGTGCTTGCACGAGCTGAAGCTGATCGTTGACCTCATGTACGAAGGCGGCATCGCCAACATGAACTACTCGATCTCCAACAACGCCGAGTACGGTGAGTACGTCACCGGCCCAGAAGTCATCAACGAAGAATCCCGCAAGGCCATGCGCAACGCTTTGAAGCGCATCCAGGACGGCGAGTACGCGAAGATGTTCATCTCCGAAGGTGCCACTAACTACCCATCGATGACCGCCAAGCGTCGTAACAACGCTGCCCACGGCATCGAAATCATCGGCGAGCAACTGCGCTCGATGATGCCTTGGATCTCGGCGAACAAGATCGTCGACAAAGCCAAGAACTAAGTTTCTTGCAACATGAAAAACGCGGCTTCGGCCGCGTTTTTTCGTTTAGGCAGCCGGCATCTGGTATAAAGCAGACCAGTGGCCTGCCGTCAGAACCTGTTTCGCAGGCCCGTGTCGAACATATTCCATCCTGTTGCAAGGTACCCTACATGAGCGAACGTCCCGAAGAGCCGAACAAGCCCTCCGACGCCGAAAGCCTGCTACCTGTCGATGAGCACGTTGAAGAAGGGCATGACGCCGAAGGGCGAAAGGTCCGGCATCGCGGCATCTATCTGCTGCCTAACCTGTTCACTACCGCCAACCTGTTCGCCGGCTTCTATTCCATCATCAACTCGATGAGCGCGCAGAGTGCCCTGAGCGCCGGTGACCCGCGCGAGGCAAGCAAGTACTTCGCCTTTGCCGCCATCGCCATCTTCGTCGCCATGGTCCTCGATGGCCTCGACGGCCGTGTGGCACGCATGACCAACACCCAGAGCGCCTTCGGTGCCGAGTACGACTCGCTGTCGGACATGGTCGCCTTTGGTGTCGCGCCGGCATTGCTGGCCTTTGGCTGGGCATTGGGCGACATGGGCAAGGTTGGCTGGATGGTCGCCTTCATCTATGTGGCGGGCGCTGCTCTGCGGCTGGCGCGCTTCAACACCCAGGTGGGTACCGCCGACAAGCGTTACTTCATCGGCTTGGCCAGCCCGGCGGCTGCAGGCGTGGTTGCGGGTACTGTGTGGGCCTTCAGTGACTACGGCATCCAGGGCTCGAAGCTGTCGTTCCTGGTGGCGCTGCTGGTGGCAGCTGCCGGCATGCTGATGGTCAGCAACATCAAGTACAACAGCTTCAAGGAGCTCGACCTCAAAGGGCGCGTGCCGTTCGTGGCCATCCTGGCGGTAGTGCTGGTATTCGCGGTGGTATTCAGCGACCCGCCCCGCATCCTGCTGCTGATCTTCCTTGCCTACGCAGCTTCTGGGCCGATCCAGTTCCTGCTGCGGTCTCGCCGCCGCAAGTCGTGATAATGATTTAATGCTGGAATAACCCTCCGGCTCCATAGTCTTACTGGTACATCCGTTATCCAGTGCTATGGAGCCGTCCATGCTCATCAAGCTACCTAGATCGTCCGAGTGCAAGGCGTCGGAGATCACCCCCGAAGGCATCTATCTTTCTCGTCGCAGCATGCTCGGTGGTTCGTTGGCGGGCCTTGCCCTGGGCGCGCTGCCGAGCCTTGCGCGTGCGGCCGACCCCAGCCGCTATGCCGATGTCGAAGCGGGCGCCGCACCCGCCTGGTTCAGTGACAAACTTGCGGCCACGCAATGGCAGGCGGTAACGGTCAAGGATGAGGCGATTACGCCCTTCAAGGATGCTACCCACTACAACAACTTCTATGAGTTCGGGCCTGACAAGGGCGACCCGGCTGCCAATGGCGGCAGCTTGAAGACCGAGCCGTGGTCTGTGGTGATTGATGGCGAGGTCGGCAAGCCTGGGCGTTATGCCTTGGAAGACTTCGTCAAGCCCTACCAACTCGAAGAACGCATCTACCGATTGCGCTGTGTCGAGGCCTGGTCGATGGTCATCCCCTGGCTTGGTTTCCCGCTCGCGCAAGTATTGAAGCAGGTGGAGCCGACATCGAACGCGCGCTATGTGCGCTTCGAGACCTTGAACGACCCGCAGCATATGCCGGGGCAACGTTCAGGCTTCGCCTTGATCGACTGGCCTTATAGAGAAGGGCTGCGACTGGATGAGGCGATGCACCCGTTGGCGATTCTGGCGGTGGGTATGTATGGCCGTGAGTTGGCCAACCAGAATGGTGCACCGTTGCGGTTGGTGGTGCCATGGAAGTACGGGTTCAAGAGCATCAAGTCGATCGTGCGGATCAGCCTGGTGGCCGAGCAGCCGCAAACCACCTGGGAGGGGCTGGCACCAGACGAGTATGGCTTCTATGCCAATGTTAACCCTGAGGTCGATCACCCTCGTTGGACCCAGGCGCGTGAGCGGCGTCTGCCAAGTGGTCTGTTCAGCCCCAATGTGCGGCAGACACAAATGTTCAATGGCTACGCCGATGAAGTGGCGTCGCTGTATGCCGGTCTCGACCTGCGGAAGAACTATTG